>NZ_BSTL01000041.1 GCF_030269485.1 Actinoplanes sp. NBRC 103695
CCGGCCAGGAAGGCCGCATCGACCTGAACAAGGTCACCGACAAGGAGAAGCTGAAGGCGCAGCTCGGCAACGAGATCGGGTACGGCCAGTACGCGATCACACCGCTCGACCACGCGAACGGCGTGGCCACGCTGGCCAACAACGGCAAGTACAACAAGGCGCACTTCGTCAAGTCGGTGCAGAAGCGCGACAACGCGACCGGCAAGTTCAAGGCGTACCACAACGAGAAGCTCGCGCCGAAGGCCGCGTTCTCGGAGGACGTCGTGGCGGCCATCGACCACGTGCTGCAGCAGATCGTCAGCAAGAACGGCAAGTCGCTCAAGAACGGCTACGAGGCGATCGGCAAGTCCGGCACCTGGGAGTTCAAGGACGGCAGCACCAGCGAGAACGGCGACGCCTGGTGGGTCGGCGGGACCAAGCACCTCGCCGCCTCCGTCTGGATCGGCCGGGAGCAGGTCAAGAAGAAGAAGATGGAGCTTCTGCCGATCTACTCGACGCCGAAGGGCAAGAAGGGCATGACCGGCGGCTCGGTTCCGGGTGACACCTGGAAGGTCTTCATGGACCTCGCCAACAAGGCACTCGACGCGAAGAAGGACGACTTCCCGCCGGACGTCAAGGTCGGTGACCCGAGCAAGAAGGGCAACGGCCTCGAGAAGCCCAAGACCGAAAACCCGGCGTGTGACCTCCTGGGCGGCCAGTTCTGTGAGGGTGGCAACCCCGGCGGTCAGAACCCCGGTGGCCAGAACCCCGGTGGCCAGAACCCGGGCGGTCAGAACCCGGGCGGCATCACGTTCCCGCCGCCGAACCCGGACAACGGCAACGGCAACGGCGGAAACGGCAACGGCAATGGCGACGGCGGCCAGCAACAGCCAGGTGATACCAACGATCAGGGCGGCGGCCAGAACAACGAGGACGATTAGCTCACGGCGCTCGCCCCCGGGACACCGGGGGCGAGCGCCGTTTTCGTCTGGTTCATGAGGCATGATGCCAAGTCATGAGCACCGAGCCTGATCACCTCGAGCGTGATCATCCCGTGAGGTCAGCAGCGCCGGACTCGTTCGTCCGCGGACTGTCCGAGGCGATCGGTGGCCCGCTCGGCGAACACGCCGCCAACCCCGACGGCCGGCCCGGCAGGTTCTGGACCGCCGCGCGGATCGTGCTCGCGCTCTGCTGCCTGACGCTGGCGCTGCACTGGGTGCAGAAATCGCCCTGCCGGGACGGCGACTGGCAGGACAACACCCAGTACACGCACTTCTGCTACACCGATGTGCTGGCGCTCTACTACGCCGAGGGCCTCAACGAGGGCAAGGTGCCCTACCGCGACCACGCCGTCGAGTACCCGGTGGTCACCGGCTACTTCATGGGCGCGATCGGCTTGCCGGTGCACGAGATCGGCAAGAACAACCCGTCCATCAACCAGGGCACCTGGTTCTACGACGGCAACGCCCTGCTGCTCAGCATCCTCGCCGTGGCCACCGCCGCGGTGATGCTCGCCCTGCGCCGGCGACGACCCTGGGACATCGCCCTCTTCGCGCTCTCCCCGATCCTGCTGTTCACCGCCACGATCAACTGGGACTTCCTCGCCATCGGGTTCGCCGCGTTCGGCCTCTACGCCTGGACGAAGCGACATCCGGTGCTGGCCGGCGTCCTGATCGGGCTGGGCGGCGCGGCCAAACTCTGGCCGATCTTCATCCTCGGCCCGCTGCTCTTCCTGGGCCTGCGATCCCGGCGGGTCCTCGAGTGGGGGTACGCGTTCGGCGCCGCCCTGGCCGTCTGGGTGGCGGTGAATCTGCCCGTGCTGCTGTTGTGGCCGGACAGCTGGGCGCGGTTCTTCAACCTGAACACCAGCCGGCCGATCGACTGGGGCACCCTCTGGTATATCGGCCGGTTCCTGGACACCAAGTGGAACACCGGCGTGCCCGGCGACCAGGGCCCGTTCCAGTGGCTGAGCGACCACATCGGGGTGCTGAACTGGATCAGCTACGGCCTGTTCCTCGTCGTCGCCTGCGGGGGGATCGCGCTGCTCATCCTGCTCGCCCCGCGCCGGCCCCGCCTGGCACAGGTCGCGTTCCTGGTGGTCGCCGCCTTCCTGATCTTCAGCAAGGTCTGGTCCCAGCAGTACGTGCTCTGGCTGCTGCCGCTGATCGTCCTCGCCCGCCCGAGGTGGGGCGCGATCCTGGCCTGGACGGTCGCGGAGATCGGCTACTACGCGGCGTTCTACGCGGAACTGCTCGGCGCCGGCGGTAAACCGGTGATCCCCGAGGGGACGTTCGTGCTCGCGTCGGGCCTGCGCCTGGCCACCGTCGTGATCCTGTGCGCGCTGGTGATCCGGGAGATCTGGCGGCCGGAGCTGGACGTGGTCCGGCAGTCGTACGCCGACGACCCGGACGGCGGCATCCTGGACGCCGCCCCCGACGCCCCGTGGGTGTCCCGATTCCGCGGAACGGTACTGAGAAGAACTAGCTCAGCCTGAACACCACCGTGTCCTCGTCGACGTCCTCGCGCCGGATGCCGAGGGCGTCGACCGGGACGTCGCCGGCCTGCTCCCAGACCGTGCCGCCCACCCGCGAGCGGACCAGGATCACCGTCTGGATGCCGGCCGCGCGCAGATAGTCGATGCTCGCCGCGTCCGGGAACGAGGCCACCGACTGCCGCAGCTCGGTCTGCCCGGCCGCGGCGAAACCACCCGACCCGTTCGCGATCGGCTGGAAGCGGGACGTCGACCACAGCATCGCGATCTGGTCGCCCAGCGCCGCCGCCGGCAGAACCAGCACCGGCCCGGCCTCGGTGCGCATCGCGGACGGCTGGTCGGGCTGCACCGGATGCGGTGTCGCGTTGACCGTCTCCGCCAGGACGAGAAGCAACGGCACGAACGTCGCCAGCCGCAGCCACGGCCCGGGGAACGGCGGGATCCGCTGTTCCGCCCACTGCTCCGCCCGCCGGACGAACTCCGCCACCGCGCCCGCGGCGAGAATCGCCAGCACCAGCGTCACCCAGAGCATGAGGCGCCCGGGGATCCGCAGCCCGAACGACGCCGGGAAGTGCCCGAACAACGGCAGATAGGTCCACCTGCCGTCGAAGAACGCGGTGCCCATCGTGAGGATCACCCCGACCGCCAGCCCGGCGACCAGCAGCAGCCGCTGCCACCAGCGCCACACCGAGAAGACCAGGCCGGCCAGCGCCAGCGCGTACAGGGCGAAGCCGGGCAGCAGCGTCATCTCGGCCGGCCAGCTCAGCGACGCCCGCGGCACCTCGTGCGAGCCGCCCCAGACCCGCGACTCGGCCGGTGCGATCAGCAGGCTGCGCCAGGTCGGTGAGAAGAAGTCGATCTCGGCGCCGCTCGGACCACCACCCGGCACGCGCAGATAAGGAATGGCGACCAGCGCGCCGATGCACGCCACGACCGTCACGCCGAGCAGGTCGGCGACCCACACCCGCCAGCCGAGCACCGGCCGCTTCCGCTTGCGGTGGCGGCGCCACCATCGCAGCGGCACGCCGAGCAGGATCAAGAGCACAACCCCGACGAGGACGTACGCGAACGGCACGCCCAGCGAGAACCCGAGGCTGACCTGCCAGGCCGCCACCAGCCAGCCGGCCGCCACCCAGCCGGAACGGCGTCGCGCCGGCCGGAAGCCCCACCGGATCGACCACCCGTGGCCTCGCGCCAGCATCGCCAGCGCCAGCGGGATCCCGCCGGCCGAAACCACGTCCAGATGTCCCTCCTGGGCCATCCGCCACGGCGCGTACGCGAACGCGACCGCCGCGACGACCGCCCCCGTGCGCCCGGCGCCGAGCTGCCGGACCAGCGCGTAACCGCCGATGAACAGCAGCGCGTGGGCGAGGACGAAGAGGATGTTGTACCGCAGCAGCGCCGCGCCCGGGCCGTCACCGAGCATCCCGGCGGGCGCGTAGCCGAGCAGGCTGTCGCCGTACGCGAAGCTGTTGTGCTCGGGGTAGAAGGCGTTGGACTGCCAGAGCTGCGCGGGGTCGGTGATCAGCACGTGCCCGGCCCAGGCGACCTGCCAGGCCTGGCGGGCCGGGTCGTAGAGCTCCTGCGGGACGGTGTGCAGCGGGTACTGCAGAGCGGGCCAGGTCAGGACCACGGCCAGGAGCAGGCCGCCGTAGACGACCAGCGCGTACTCGTGGCGGAACGCGCGGCCGACCCGGCGGAGGCCGCGCCGGATGCGTCCGGGGGCTCGCTCGGTGGTCGAGGCGAACGCGGACCACGGGTCGGGCGGCGCGCCGGGAGGGCGTTCGTCGCGCAGGGCCTTCTTGCGCTTCCTGCGGCCCTTCTCCGGCTTCTCCTCGGTCTTCTCCCCGGCTTTCTCCCCGAGTTTTTCCGGGTCGCTCCCGTCCGTCTTCTCTGTCTTCTCCTCGTCCGTCTTCTCCTCGACGGCGGTGGCCGTGGCCGCACCGGTCTGTCCGGCCCCGGCCGGCGCGTCAGGTTTGTCGTCGAGGCCGGCCTCGTCGTCGAGGCCCGCCTTGGCGCGTTCGACCTCGCTCAGCACGCGGGTGACCGGGGGCGCGCCGACGCGCGAAGAGCCCTCCGGACCGGCCGGTGTGACTCCCGCGCCCTTGATCTCGCCGGCGAAGGCGTCCGGGCCTTTACTCCCTTGTGGCCCGACAGGAGCACGCCCGGCGCCACGGATGAGCCGCCGCGCAAAGCCACCGAGACCACCCCGGCGCCCAGCCGGCGCCTCGCTCCCGGCAGAGTCCGGCGCGGCCGGCTTGCCGGAGGAATCGCCCGCCGGTGAAGGTTTCGGAGCGCCCGCCGCGACATCATCGGCTTCATCGCGCGCAGGCGCGGGGGCGGCCTCTGCGGACGCCTCCTGGTCCGGCGACGGCGGCGCGGCCTCTGCCTGCTGCGGCGGTGCCGTCTCTGCCTGCTGCGGCGGCGCGGCCTTTGTCTGGTCCGGCTCCTTGGCACGCCCGTCCCGCGGCGGCGGCGGGCTCGGGGTCGCTGCTGCCGGCTGGTCCGTCGTCATCCGTCTCCCCCGGAACGCCCGCCTGCTCAGCTGCCTGCGCGCTCGCGCAGGAGTGCGATGTCGGCCGACTGCCCCTCGACGCCGCCCGGAGTCTCCACGATGACCGGTGCGCCGGCGGCACGAACCACGGCCACCACCAGTTCCGGGTCGATCTTGCCACTGCCGAGGTTGTCGTGGCGGTCCCGCCCGCTGTCGAAGGCGTCCTTGGAGTCGTTGGCGTGGATCAGGTCGATCCGCCCGGTGATCGCCTTGACCCGGTCGACGATGCCGAGCAGATCCTCGCCGCCCGCGTGCGCATGACAGGTGTCGAGGCAGAACCCGGCGCCGAAGCCACCCACCACGTCCCACAGTCGCGCCAGGTTGTCGAAGGTGCGGGCGATCGCGTTGTCGCCGCCCGCGGTGTTCTCGATGAGCACCGGCAGCGGCAGGCCACCGTCCTTCTCCGCGTACTCGAAAGCCTTGCGCCAATTGTCGAAACCGGCGGCCAGGTCGCTCTCGGAGCTGACATGCCCGCCGTGCACGATCAGGCCTTTCGCGCCGAGATCGGCGGCCGCCCTGGCGTGCGACATCAGCAGCTTGCGGCTCGGGATGCGGATCCGGTTGTTCTGCGTCGCGACGTTCACGATGTACGGCGCGTGGATGTAAACGTCCACGTCGGACGCTCGTAGCGCCTCGGCGTCGGCCCGCGGCTGGGGTGACTTGTACCCCTGGGGATCGGTCAGGAAGAACTGGACCGCGTCCGCCTTGCGGTCGGCGGCCCCGGTGAGGGGATCGGCCGGGTCGACGTGAGCTCCGATGCGCATGGGTCGAGCCTACGACGCGGGTACGACCGAACGCGCCCGCGTCACCGCCGCTTGTGACCTCTCGTTAACGGATTGATCACGTTTGCCTACCGGGGCCGGAGTCGGCCGTAGCTGGGAGATACGCATGTCGCAGGTCCGATATCGGGTGGCCGCGCTGACGCTGGGGGGACTTCTCCTCGGCTTGCCGCTGTTGACCAGCGGGACGGCGAGCGCGGAGCAGATCGAGGCCGGGGACCGGCAGGTCGTCTTCGACGGCAACGGGATGCTGGGGCTCTCCTGTCGCTCGGCGCCGGACGTGAGCTCGATGACGGTTCCGGCCGAGTCCAAGGTGCGCGTGGTGAACCGGACCGGTTACCCCGCGCGGCTCAAGCTGGGCAACTCGCTCAAGGGCACGCTGCCCGACGACGGCTCGGCCGAGCTGGTCTTCCGGCACGGCACGACGGCCGTGCAGCTGACGCCGTCCTGCCCGTTCCGCACCGAGTCGACGCCGCTGCTGGTCACCGCGACGCCGGAGCCCACGGGTCCGCCGCCGGAGGATGAACCGGAGCCGACGTCGGAGCAGCCGACCGGTGGTGCCGTCAACACGCCTCCGACCACGCCGTCGACCACGGGTGGCGCGCCGACTAGCACGGGTTCCACGCTGCCGGACACCTCCGCGCCGACCGGCCGCCCGACCCGGACCGCCACCTCCACCGCGACCACGACGACGCGTCCGGGCTCGCCGCGGCCGACCGACGAGCGCACGCTGACGCCGGCCACGGTGGTGGCGGTGCAGACGATGCCTCAGGGTGGAGCGGCGACGACCAAGGTCAGGGCCAAGGCTCTGAGGGGTACGGACGTGACCACGCCGACGTTCGCCGGCATGCCACCGGGCGAGCAGCGGGCGATTGTGCCCGGCGTACCCACGATCGGTCTGCCGACCATGTCGGAAGCCGCAGCCCTGACGCCCGGCGTGCCACCCACCGACGTCGCGGCGGCGGAGCCGGTCGCGGAGATGAGGCCGATGCCGGAGAACCGACCCGTCGGTCTGCTCGCGGTGGTGGCGGGGGTGTGCGTGCTGGGCGTGGCAGTAGCCGCCATTCGGGCATTTGTGTCGCAACGTGCATCCCGGGCAAACATCGCGTAAGCTACCCGCAGCAAGCTCCGCGGGGCGGCTGTGTCCAACCTCATCGGTGTGGTCGTTCCTCCCCAGGTCCCACCCAACGAATGCGGACCGGACGCCCCGCGGCTCCTCGGACGGGCCTCGTCGCACCTGCGGCGGGGCCCGATTCCATTTCCGGGCGCCGACCTGGCTACACTTGACCGTCCGCCTGGGCCGCATCAGGCCTGCGTGGACGACACAAGACCTCCTGCCACGGAAATACCGTGGCCGCTCAGCCCACAGGAGGTGAGATTGTCTTGCGTCATTACGAACTGATGGTGATCCTCGATGCCAGTCTCGAGGAGCGCACCGTCGCCCCGTCTCTCGACACGTACCTGAACAACGTGATTCGGAGCTCGGGTGGCTCGGTGGAGAAGCTCGACGTCTGGGGCCGTCGCCGGCTCTCGTACGAGATCAACAAGAAGGCCGAAGGCATTTATGCCGTGGTCGACCTGCAGGCGACGCCTGAGGCCGTCGCCGAGCTGGACCGTCAGCTGCGGCTGAACGAGTCCATCCTGCGTACCAAGGTCATCCGGCCCGAGACCCGCTGACGCTCGTTTTTGTCGGGGGGCTCTGAGAGCCTTCTGCGAGAACGACGGAAAGCGGCGAGGAGAAGATCATGGCAGGAGAAACCACCATCACGGTCGTCGGGAACTTGACCGACGATCCCGAGCTCCGCTTCACCCCCTCGGGTGCGGCGGTCGCCAAGTTCCGCATCGCTTCGACGCCGCGGACCTTGGACAGGCAGTCCGGGGAGTGGAAGGACGGCGAGCCACTCTTCCTCGCGTGCAACATCTGGCGTGACGCCGCCGAGCACGTCGCCGAGTCGCTGACCCGCGGCTCACGGGTGATCGTGCAAGGTCGGCTGCGCCAGCGGTCCTACGAGACCCGCGAGGGCGAGAAGCGCACCGTCTACGAGCTCGAGGTCGACGAGATCGGCCCGTCGCTCCGCTACGCCACGGCGAAGGTGCAGAAGATGAGTCGCTCCGGAGGGAGCGGCGGAGGCTTCGGTGGCGGTGGTGGAGCCCGGCCAGCCGGTGGCGGCAGTGGCAACGGCGGTGGCGGCGGAGGCAACAACTTCGACGACCCGTGGGCCACGGCGGCACCGGCCTCCACGAGTGGAGGGGCGGCCGGCGCGAGCCGCAGCTCCTCGTCCTTCGATGACGAGCCACCTTTCTAGATCTGAAACGTTCAGGAGTAAGAGCAATGCCTAAGGCTGCCGCACTTCGCAAGCCGAAGAAGAAGGTGAACCCGCTCGACAAGGACGGGATCACCTACATCGACTACAAAGACACCGCGCTGCTGCGCAAGTTCATCTCCGACCGCGGCAAGATCCGCGCTCGGCGGGTCACCGGCGTGACCTCGCAGCAGCAGCGGCAGATCGCCCGTGCGGTCAAGAACGCCCGCGAGATGGCGCTCCTGCCGTACACGGCCACGGCACGCTGAGGGGAGGACCGGAGATGAAGATCATCCTCACGCAGGAGGTCACCGGCCTCGGATCCCCCGGCGACATCGTCGAGGTCAAGGACGGTTACGGCCGCAACTACCTGCTCCCGCAGAGCTTCGCGATGCGCTGGACCAAGGGTGCGGAGAAGCAGGTCACGGTCATCAAGCGGGCCCGCGAGGCGCGCGAGATCCGGGACCTGGGCCACGCCACCGAGGTCAAGGACCAGCTGGCCGGCCTCAAGGTGTCGCTGTCGGCGCGGTCCGGCAACGGCGGCCGGCTGTTCGGCTCGATCACCCCGGCCGAGATCGTGGACGCGGTCAAGGCCGCCGGTGGTCCGGCGCTGGACCGTCGTCGTCTCGAGCTGCCCGGTCAGATCAAGACGACCGGCCAGCACAACGTCAAGATCCGGCTGCACCCCGAGGTGACCGCCACGTTCCCCGTGACGGTTCTCGGAGCCAAGTAGTTCGGAGAGTTCGAGGAGCCCCTGGGTCTGCGGAAAGCGCGGACACAGGGGCTCTTCTCTGTGTCTGTGTTCCGGGCCGAGCCTCGAGGTCCTGCTTGCCGGCTAGCTGAGGCTGTTGCCCGTGATGGCCGAGGTCAGGACGGTGGCCAGGCCGCCGCCCATCACGGCCGCCGCCAGGCCGACACTGACCGCCTTCCAGGAGCCGCTCGCCCAACGCAGGCCGACCGCCATACCCATGCTGAGCACCAGCGACAGGCCGAACTGCGGTGCCGCCCCGGCCAGGGTGTCCAGGGCGGTCGCCTTCTCGTCGCCGTTCAGCACGACGAGGTAGTAGAGCAGGAACAGGACCACGGGTACGCCGTACCAGACGGCCGTGTAGCCGACCGCGGCGAGCGGGCCACCCGTGTCCTCCTCGATCTCGTCCTCGTCCGGCTCCAGCAGGCTGGTCGGGCGCATCGCGGTGGCCAGGCCGCCGCCGACCGGCCGCCGCTCGTACGAGCCGGTGCTGGACGGGCTCGCCGAACTCGCCGACCGCCGCGGCGGCCACTGGGTGTCCTCACCGGCGCCACCGCCCCGCAGCGCCGGAGGGGGCATCGCCTCGACGTTCGGCGACACCGGAGCGGCCGATACCGACGCGTCGCCGCCGCCCTTGAACGGCACGAAGTCCTGCGTGTTGAAGCGCCGCGACTCGCCGTCCGCGAGGTCGTTCTCCGCGGCCAGGTCCTTGCGCCAGTCCGTGCTGGTCGCGCTCTCCCGGTAGATGGCCGTCGTGCGCGTCGTGGATTCCCGCTCGGCCTGCAGCCAGTCCGGTTCCACCCGGCGGATCTCGGTGACCGCGTCGCCGACCGACGTCTCCGCCTCGGCACGAAGCTCGCCGCGCAGCTCATCGCGCCAGTCCGCGTCGCGGGGGTCGGCCGGCCAGTTGCCGTTCGTCCGCGAAGCCTGCTCCCGGCTCCACAGGTCCGGGCCGACCGTCGCGTCGCCCCGGCTCATCCGGGTACCGGTGCTGTCTGGCCGGTCGCCGCGGCTCATCCGCGTGCCAGTGGTGCCCGGGCCGTCGCCGCGTGTCATGCGGGTGCCCGTTGCGCCTGGGCCGTCGCCGCGTGTCATGCGGGTGCCGGTGGTGCCTGGGCCGTCGCCGCGTGTCATGCGGGTGCCGGTGGTGCCTGGGCCGTCGCCGCGTGTCATGCGGGTGCTGGTGCCGCCGGGGCCGTCGTCGTCCAGGCTCATGCGGGTGCCGGTGGCGTCCGGGCCGTCGTCGTCCATGCGGCGACGGTTCGGGTTCATCGGGCGGGCACGGCCGACAGCGTCAGGGGTACGGGAGCCGCCCTGACCACCGCGCGTCGACGTGTCGCCGGGCGCCGGTGACCACGGATCGACCGCCGGCCGCTCCTCGCCGCGCCAGCCGATCGCCCGAGCGCCGCCGGTCGGGCGGGGCGGCTCGTCGTCGTCCCGGCCACGGCGGCGCGGGGCGTCGCTGTCGTCCCGGCGCCACGTCTGGGTGACATCGTCGTCCGGACGCCAGCCTGCTGGGCCGTCACCGTCCAGGCGCCGGCCGTCGCCGTTCCCACGCCGGCCCGGGCGGTCGTCATCGATCGGCGGTCGGGTCTGGCGGGCGCTGTCGTTCTCGCTCCAGCCCGTTCGGGCGGTGCCGTCCGGGGGGCGGCCGTTTCCGCGCCAGTCCTGCGGGCCGTCGCGCTGGTCGTCCTCCCAGGAGCCGCGGCGCGGTTCGGAACGCCAGTCGGGCCGCTCCTCGCCCTCGCGCCACCCCGGGCCGCCCATGCCTGCCGGGCCGACCGGTTGTCCTGGCGGGCCTGGGCGCTGGAGTCCGTTCGGATCCCGCGCGCCCGGCCACGACGGACCGGTCTCCTCGGCAGGGCGGCCGCTCTCGATCGCCGCGCGGCTCTCGATGGCAGGGCGGCTCTCGATGGCGCGGGTCTCTATCGCGCGGGGCGGCTCGCCGCTACGCCGGGCCTCCGGCTCGACCCTGCGGCGGCCGCCCTCGGAAGGGGGGCCGTCGCGCCAACTCCCCGTATCGCCGGGGCGGGGGCGCCGTCCATCATCCCGCCAGCTGCCGGTATCCCCTGGGCCGGCGCGTTGGGCGTCGCGCCAGCTGCCCGTGTCACCGGGGGGTGTGCGGCGCATGCTCTCGGCTGCGCCTTCGTTGCGGTACCACTGCCCGGTGTCGGCGTCGCGCCGCCAGCCACCCGTGACGGGGTCGCCGCCGTCCGCGCCGTCGGCGGTCGGGTCGTTGGGCGTCAGGTCCTGGCGCCAGCTGTCGTCGCCACGTCGGGGGCCGTCGGCACGTCGCCGGCTGCCTGTGTCGTTTGGGCCGCGGGATCCGTTGACGCCGCCAGGCCCACCAGGGCCGCCGTAGCCACCAGGCCCGTCGGAGCCGCCGTAGCCACCGGGGCCGCCGTAGCCACCGGGCCCGTCGGGACCGACGTAGTTGCCGGGACTGCCAAGCCCGCCGGGACCCCCGGGCACACCGGGACCGCTCAGCCCACCGGGAATGCCAGGGCCGGCCTGCTGGCCGTTGGTGCGCCAGCTGCCCGTATCGGACGGGTTGGCGCGTTGCGGGTCGCGCCACGTCTCCGTAGGCGGCTCTTCGGAACGCCAGCCGACGGCGGCAGGCCCGGTGGCGGGTGGCGGCTGCTCGCGGCGCCAGCTTCCCGAGTCGCTGGGACCGGTCCGCTGACCGTTCTCGCGCCAGCTGCCCGTGTCCGCGGGATTGCCGCGCTGGGGATCACGCCAACTGCCCGTGTCGGCCGGATCGGCTCGTTGCGGGTCGCGCCAGCTGCCCGTGTCGGAGGGGCCGGCCTGTTGCGGGTCGCGCCAGCTGCCCGTGTCGGCCGGGTTTGCTCGCTGGGGGTCGCGCCAGCTGCCGGTGTCGGCGGGGTTGGCGCGTTGCGGGTCGCGCCACGTTTCGGTGGGCGGTTCCTCGGGGCGCCAGCCGATGGCCGCCGGGCCGCCGCCGGCCGGACCGCCGGCGGGCGGAGGCTGGGTGCCGCGCCGATCGTCGTCGCGTTGCCAGCCGCCGGCGGCCGCGCCGTTGACGCGAGGCGAATCGGCCGGGTCGCGGCGCCAGCTCGGGCCCTCGTCCTCGGAGGCACGGCGGCGGCCGGTCGGTTCGGTACCCCACGACGGCGCTCCGGTCCGCGGATCGGCGGCGTAGGAGGTCGGGCCGCCGGGAGGCTCAGGGCTTCGGGGCCCGGGACCTCGGGTGTCCGGGCTCGTGGGTGCGGCGCTCCAAGGCGCCGGGCCACCCTGACTCAGGCCGCGTGGGTCTCGACCCGGGCCGCGAGGGTCCAGGCCGGGGTCACGTGGGTCTTGGGCGAGACCGCGAGGGTCCTGGCCCAGGCCGCGGGGGTCCTGGCCGAGGTTGCGCGTGTCCTGGCCGGGAGCGCGCGGGTCGGGTTCGGTGTTCCAGGCGGGGGCGGCCGAGACATGCCGGGGCGCGCCCGGGTCGGTGCGCCAAGACGGCGTCGCCGTCGAGTTGCGGGCCGCGTCCGGGTCGTCACGCCACGACGGGCGGGCCGGGTCGTCGCGCCAGCCGGTGGCGGGCTCGTCGGAACCCCGCCAGGTGGGTGCGTCGCCGGGGGCGGCCAGAGCCGCCGCGTCGAACATCTGCATGCTGCCGGTATCGGCGTGGCCGGCCCAGTTGTCGGCGTCGGAACGGGTGCTCCACCCCGTACCGGAGCCGGTCCTTGATCCTGGATCCGCGGCACGTCGGCGGCCGCCGGGGCGGGACTCGTCGGCGCCGTACTCCCGCCGCCAGCGATCGCGGTCGTCCTCCCGGACCAGGTGGCGGGCCTCGTCGAACGGAGCCGAGCGCGCGCCCTGATCGGACGGAACCGTCGTGCCGTTGATGGTCGGCACGGGACCGGTGGTGTTCCAGGTCGGGCGGGCCGGGTCAGGCTGGTCGACCAGGCTCTGCCAGGACGGCGACGGGGTCGCGCTGGGACGGTCGGTGGACTGCCAGGACGGCGCGCTCTGCTGCCACGGTGCGGCGGGTGCGCTGGGCTGCCACGGCGCCGCTGGTGCGCTGGGCTGCCACGGCGCGGCCGAGGATGACGACGACGGCGGCTCGGTGAACTGCTGCCAGGCCGGGCGCGGCTCCTCGGCGGGGGGCGGCGGGCCGCCCGCGACCCGGTGCCACGAGGTGTTGCCGGCGCCGTCGTCGGTCTGCCACGTACGCGTCGCCTCGGTGCCGTTCACACCCGCGTCGTCACCCTGTGGAGCGGTGTACGCGCTGCCGGTGATCGCGAGCGGTTGCCGGGCGGCCGACTCGACCGGCGGCGTGAAGCCCTCCGCCCCGGCGCCGGTCTGCCAGGCCTCGGTGGTGGTGCGGTAGCCGTGCGTACCCGAGGTGGAACGCCACTCGGTGGTCTGCCGCCAGCGCGCCGTCTGCTCGGTCGCGCGCCACTCCGCGGTCTCGGTGCGCCACCCGACACCGTCGGCCGGGAATGCCGGGCGACCGGCCGATGCGGAGTCTGACCAGCGGCTCAGCTCCGCGCCGGAGCTGCCGTTCTCCTCCGGGCGGGAGGCCCACGCATCGGCCCGTTCGGCCCACGCGACCGCCTCGGGAATGGGCTGCATGCTCCCCGTGTCCGTCACGGAGCTGTACGTGTTCGAATTTTCGGTAGATTCCGGACCGATTTTGGATGAGCGGGACTCCGGCGCGCGGCCTTCACGCGGCAGGCGGGCGCCGTAGTCCCAATCCCGTTGGTCCACCTGAAAACTGTGACCGCTGAAAACGCGAACCGCAACGCCCAGAAGCGACGGCTTCGTCACGCCGGGCAGTTTTTGCTCGTCCACACCGTGAGGACAGCGAAATGCCAGCTAAAGAAGGCACATCAAAGTTCATCCCCAGCAGTTATCCCCAGGCTGTGCACAGGGCTGCGCACAGGTCTGTGCGGGATGTCCACAGGTTGTCCCAAGGCTCGTCCACCGGCCAGGTTGGGCAGGTCACCGGCCGCTTCGTATGCTTCCCCGGCCCCGTCGCACGCACCACACCGGCGTGGCGGGTGGTTCTGGCCACAGGATCAGCCGAAAGTGTCGTACCCGGGTTGTTTGATCAGGGTGGCCGAATGCGGATCGACCTCGCATCAGCGGTCGTGACGGAGGGGGAACACCGCGTGTCGATCACCGATGACACCCGACCACAGTCCCCGCCTCGGCCGTCTGACGGCGGCGGGAGTGGCGGCGGCTTCGACAAGTCGCCACCACAGGACATCGCGGCCGAGCAGAGCGTGCTGGGGGGCATGCTGCTCTCCAAGGACGCCATCGCCGACGTCGTCGAGATCCTCAAGACCCACGACTTCTACCGACCTGTGCACGCCACGGTCTTCGACATCATTCTCGACCTGTACGGGCGGGGCGAGCCGGCCGACGGCGTGACGGTGGCCGCCGCCCTGTCCGACGCGGGCGACCTGCAGCGCATCGGTGGCGTGCCCTACCTGCACACGCTGATCGAGAGCGTGCCGACCGCGGCCAACGCGTCCTACTACGCGCGGATCGTCAGCGAGCGCGCCGTGCTGCGCCGGCTGGTCGAGGCGGGCACGAAGATCGTGCAGCTGGGCTACGGCACCGGCGGCATGGGCGGGCGCGACGTGGACGACGTCGTCGATCTGGCCCAGCAGGCGGTCTACGACGTGACGGAGAAACGCGTCAGCGAGGACTTCGTGGTGCTCGCCGACATGTTGCAGCCCACCCTCGACGAGATCGAGGCGGTCGGCGCCGCCGGCGGCATGATGACCGGCGTACCGACCGGCTTCTCCGACCTCGACCGCCTGCTCAGCGGCCTGCACCCCGGCCAGCTGATCATCGTGGCCGGCCGCCCCGGTCTCGGTAAGTCGACGGCGAGCATGGACTTCGCCCGCAACGCGGCGATCCGCGCCAACTGCGCCAGCGCCATCTTCAGCCTGGAAATGAGCAAGATCGAGATCGTCATGCGTCTGCTGTCCGCCGAGGCCCGCGTGCCCTTGCACGTGCTCCGCTCCGGCCAGCTCTCCGACGACGACTGGACCAAACTGGCCCGCCGCATGGGCGAGATCAGCGAGGCCCCGATCTTCGTCGACGACACCCCGAGCATGAACCTGATGGAGATCCGGGCCAAGGCGAGACGCCTCAAGCAGCGCCACGACCTCAAGCTGATCGTCGTCGACTACCTCCAGCTGATGACCAGCCCGAAACGCACCGAGAGCCGCCAGCAGGAGGTCGCCGACCTGTCCCGAGGCCTGAAACTCCTGGCCAAAGAGGTCGAGTGCCCGGTGATCGCGGTGAGCCAGCTGAACCGAGGCCCCGAGCAGCGCACCGACAAGCGCCCCCAGCTCTCCGACCTCCGAGAGTCAGGCTCCATCGAGCAGGACGCCGACGTCGTCATCCTCCTTCACAGGGACGACTACTACGACAAGGAGTCCCCGCGAGCGGGCGAGGCCGACTTCATCGTCGCCAAGCACCGAAACGGCCCCACCGACACGGTGACGGTCGCCGCTCAGCTACACCTTTCCCGCTTCGTCGACATGGCCGTCGTCTGACGCGTCCTACGAGGACGGTTCGTCGTCCTCGGGCTGCCAAACCCCGTCCGCGAAGTCCTCGTCGTCGTCTTCGAACTCCGCGCTGAGGTCTTCCTCTTCCATCCAGGCGCCCAGCCCCGCGGCACAGATCCGTCGTAGCTCTTCTTCGGTCGGCAGCTGGTTATGCAGATCGTCCCGTGCGACCTGCTCGGCGCGCGCGCGGTCGATTCTTTCCCGCTGGTCCAGGAGGTTTTCGTCGAAGAGGAACGCCGTAGCAGCGTCCGGGTCGAATCTCCATGCCTTATCAAGGGCGTTCCACATGACTGCCTGCATCGGTCCCTCGGCATTGAGATAGGCGATCACGCTCGACGGCGGGGACGACGCTCCGTTTGCCCGAAGTGCGAGATATCTGAAACCCAGGTCAATCAATTCGCCCACCTTGCGCTGAAAGATCGGACCAGTCTAGACCGTATCGAGAAAGAACGGAGTCGAAGGTCTTACCCTTGGACGCGAGCTTCGCGTTATACAACTCCCACTGGTCGGGAATATCCTTCAGCCACTCGGCAAACGAGCTGTCGACGGTCTTGTCGACCTGGATCGACTCGACTCCCGGCGGCTGGCGATCATTCATGCCGGCTCGCTTGTTGATTGCCACCATCTTCAGGAATGCACGGACCTTCTTGGCGATGTCGAAGTCCTTCTGACGGATAGTCTCGTAATACTTGTGAGTCCGGCCATTGATCTTCCTGGACGACTCCGTCGGGAACTGAATCTCGATCTTCATTCCGGTCCGGTCGGTCACAGAGACATTGAGCCCGTTATGGCGACCTCCCGGTCCCCAGAAGCTCACTTTCCGGGTGACCTCGTATCCTCGCTCGTGGAGCAGATCGAGAACATCCGTCAAGGACTCGACATAGTTTGCTTCGCTCAACTGAACAGTGAACCGCACGCGATCCTTCATTCCTCCGAGCGTTTGGGGAATGTCTATCGATCCAGCTCTGACATCGGGTGCGATCGTACGAGCGATCGACTCCGGAGTCTTTACGCGGTGTTCGGTGCCGAACAATCGAGGTCCCTCTGAGTTGCCATCCGGATTCAGATCGCTCACGATCGTTCGCAATTCCGACAAGGTCCGGTCGGCGACGCCCTGGCAAGTCACGTTGTCTGACTGCAGCGTTGCGCGAACGGTCTCGGGCAAGGATTGAAGGGCTCGACGCTCGGCAGCACGTGCCCGGTCGAAGAAGGGCCAACCCTCGGGGTCGGGGGCGTTGGAAGTGCGGGGTGAGAGGTGGGACGGGATTGTTGAGTACTCGCCCTCGGGGTTGGTCAGCAGGGCGCTCACCGACACCACATTGGATGGACCCGGGAAACCTGTGTGGGTGTAGAGGGGGATGTCCTCTGAGATTCTTCTGGTTTGGGGGTCCAGGAAGAGGACCGTGCCGCCGTGGTTGACGGCTGCCCAGGCGTGGGCGTCGCCTCCGGAGGACTGGGTGATGATGAACGCGAACGCGCCATGTTCCAAGGACAAGAGCTGGTGGGACAGGTTTTTCAAAGCCCTGTCGACCGTTTGCCCGGTGGGTGGGCCTGGCGGAGTCAGGTCGACGAAACCGCCCTGGATGGTGTCCTCTATGCGGGATCTGCCGGCCGTTTCGGGGCCCAGCGGGCGCATGGGGTCGCCCACCGCGTAAGAGTCGAAGGTTCTGGGGGCTGACACCCGGGGGCGGCCGTGGACGTAAGTGTCGAACAAGGACAGGACGCCGTCCACGCAGTTGATGCCGCGGGTCGCGTCGGCCTCGGGGCCGCCGTCGTTGGCCAAGCCGAACCACCGGCCCTCGCGCGGGTCGGGGCGGCGGAGCGGGCGATTGTTGTGGTCCTTCGGGACGGCTCGTTCCAGCTCTTTCTGGTGTACGGCCAGAGGGCGCCGCAAACCGCCCGGCATGTCGTAGCGGCGGCTTCGCTCCACCGGGGCCGGGATGTCGTCGTCGGTGACCCGGGACCTGCTGTCGGTGTCCACGCCACCCGTTGTCAAAGCGCCGACGTCGTCGTTCAGGCGGGTCCAGGCTTCGAACTCCACCCGGGTCCTCGGCGGGCGGGCGTCACCCGATGCGACCAAGGTGGCCTGGGCCGACAGGGTCTCCGAGCGGGAAGTCGCCGTGCGCGCCGAAGCTCTGAGCTGGTCGGCGCGCATGGTGAAGCCCTGCACCCGGGCGTCGGCTGCCTCCCGTGTCAGCCGGCCCGCCGACGTGGCCCAGCCTTCCGACTCGTCGTGGAGGGCGCGGGCGTCACGCTCGCGGCGGTCGGCCTCGAAAGACCTGCGGGAATCGCGCAGATATCCGACGTACGCATCGATCTGCTGTTGATCTTGGGGTGGGCGCGTGGACGTGCGCTCTCGTGGCGGCGCGGCCGGCGCACCCGGACCCAAGGCTGCCGCGATCAGGTCCAGATCCGACGATCCCTCGTGGGACGGGGGACTGACAGGCGGCGAGGTCCGGCTTCGTGGCGGCGCGTCGGGCGACGGCGGTGGCGGCGGAGGTGACGGCGGCGACGGCGGTGACGGCGGCGACGGCGGTGGCGGCCGGACAGTCGAGGTGGCGTCAAAGGGCGGAGAGGGGCGGACGGCAGGCGTCGTATCGGGGTGCGGGCGGGCGCGCGGGGGTGCCGTATCCGCAGGTGGCGCGTCGAGAGAGGCTGACGGCGGCGGGGCGGGGCGCGAAGGAGGGGGCGCGGCACCAGGCTGCGGCTGGTCGTTGCGGGGCGCCTGGCCGGGATCGGGGATCGGGTGCGGGCCGGGTCGGCTGCCGGACGGCTCGGCGGTGGACGGTCCCGGGGTGGGAAGGCCCGCAGGGGCGATCGGGGACTGAGCCGATGGAATCGCAGCAGACGGCGCCGTCGCCGACGGTGAGGGCGAAGGCTGTATGCCGGAAATAGCTGGCCTCGAGGCCGGGTCCGCCGAGGGGTTGCCTGCCGGTGAGCTGCTGGCCAAAGAGGACCCCGCACCGTGATCTTCAGCGGCACCGGAAATAGTCGGAATGTCGGAGCGACCACTGGCTGCAAGATCGGACGTCGGTTTAGAGGCCGCGGAGGAGGGGTCGGGGTCCAGAGCGCCCAAGCCTCCGGGATCCGAACCAGTGGAATGCGGAGTCGGTCCGGTATGGCCGGGACTCGATGAACCTGAGGAGTCTGGCGCGGCCGGGAAGTCAGCGGAGACCGGGGAGCTCAGACCGGCCACGCTGAGAGGCGACGGGTCCACGCCCGCTGACGGGATCTTCAGGCCCGAGATGTCCGGTGTGGACGGCCCCGACAAGGCCGACCCGACCTCACCCGACAAGGCCGACCCGACCCCACCCGACGACGCCGACTTGGCCACGCTCTCAAGATCAGGCAGGTCACCGGTGACGGCAGCACCGCCGAACTCGCCCAGAACCTCACCGGCCGCGCCCCGCAGGATGCCGTGCCGGCCGTGCCCGGCGCCGACATGCGCGCCGCCGGAAGCGAACCCGCCACCGAACCCGGCCGCGGTCGAAAGCCCCAGGTCAGCAACGTCAACCCCGGCACGGCGCCCGGTGGTGTTCTGATACCCCTGGATCAGCGCGTTGGTCGCGAACTCCTCGCGAGCCTCGTCCAAGCCTTCGTGCAGCGCCCCGCGGGCCAGCGCCATCCGCCCGGCCCGGGTCGACAGTTGCTTGACGGCCCGGGAACCGGCCTGGCGCAACGCCTTCCGGCTGAGCTGTTCGACCAGGCGGCGGAAGATCTGCTGGATGATCAGCCGGGTGGCCGCGATCAGGCCGCCCGCCGCCGGCGATGCCGCGCCGAGGGTCGCGGCGACCGCTACCGCCATGCCGATCAGCTCGATGACGAAGAGGCCGAGCTCGATCCACGCCTCGATCTTGGCGCCCTCGATGTCGCAGCCGCACTCCTCGACCATTTTGCCGAGTTCTTCCGCCACCTCGATCAGAGATTCCAGGGGTACGCCCTGCCAGGCCCCCTCGAAGGCGTCGGCGCCCGCCCCGGAGTAGCCGCCCAGGATCCGACCGGCCGCGGCGTCCGCGTCCGCGGAGGGGGCGGCGAGCGATTCCGCCAACAAGAACCAGCGGTCGGCGACGTCCCAGGTGGTGGCCTCGTTGCCGTCGGGCCAGTCGAAGCCGACCACCCATTCGAGCGCCTCGTACGCCCAGCCGGGCAGGTCCCACGGGCTGAACTCGAGCGGATGCGGGATCGGGCTCGGCAGCACGCTCACGCAGGGTCCTCGTACGCCCGGGTCACCCGTACCGAAGCCTGGAGATCTGTGGTCTGTGCCTCGGCGACGACGGCCTGGACCTGCTCGCCCAGCGCTCGCACCTGCCTGGCCATGGCCTCGAAGGCCGCCAGGACCTGCTGTTCGGCGGGGCGGTAGCCGTTGTCGAAGGCGCGACCGATCTCGTCGCCGCCCCAGGGCCGCGCGGCCGTGGCCGGCACCAGCGTCGTCCGAGTGTCGGCGAGGAGGTCGCCGAGGGCCTGACCGGCGGCGAACAGTGCCTGCCCGCCCGCGGCGACCGCCGGCCCGTCGAGCGAAACATGATCAGACATCGGGGTCCCGCAGCAGCGTTTCGAGGTCGCCGTCCTTCATGTACCGCATCGCCCGGGAGGAGGACGGCAGGTAGCCGGCCATCAGGTCGCGCACCTGTTCCTGCGCCCGCGTCGTCGCCGCCTGCACGGTCGAGACAATGATCGACGCCGATGGCGACTTGCGCAGAGCCAGGTCGACGAGGTGGCCGCGCGCATCGACGGTCGCCGTCACGGTGCCGTCCCGCGAGGTGGCGGTCACGCGCAGCGCCGCCATCTGTTTCTGCAGGTCACCGAGGCCGGAGCGCAGTCGCTGCACCTGCCCGGCGACCTCGTCGAAGCGCGCCCGCAACGCTTGATTGACGTCGCGGTCAGCGGTGTCCGCCACCCCGGCCCTCCCCTGCCGCTTGCGAAGTCAGGGTTCGCACAGTACCGCCCAGCGCAACCTTGCGTGGTCCGGTAATTTCACTGCGCGAACGTCGCCGGGAGGAGCTCCATGATCACGTTGGCTGAGGCCGAGGAGATCGCCGCCGGCTGGGCGCGGCTCGAGACCGAGAGGCGGGGGTACGAGTGCGCGCCGGTCGTGTCCGAATTCGATCTCGGGTACGTGGTGTGGACCCGTCACCCGGACGCGGTGACGCCGGAGCCGGGTGACGGCGGACGTACCGTGATCGACCGCGACTCGGGGCTGGTCACGACCTGGCCGGCGGTGCCCGTGGAGACGCTGGCCGAGCTGTACCGCGAGCAGCATCCGGCGCTGTCCGCCCGGCGCCGCACGGTCGACCCGTCGGTGGAACTGCTGCGCGGGGTGCGTCGCCTGCACAGCCCGACCACGGCCGCGCACCTGACCGTGGACGGCCGCGTGTTCCGGGCCCGCGGCGCCAAGGGCGACCAGGAGATCCGCCACCATCCGCTGATCGAGGGCATGTTCCGGGCCGCGGCGCCGCACGGCGAGCTGGTGCGCGGCTGTGAGCGGCACGCCGAGCTGATCGTGCTGTCCGACGCGCTGCACGCGGCGGAGGACGCGAGCGACGAGCAGCTCACCCTGGAGACCGCGCGCGAGGTTCTGCGGGGGTCGCTCTTCGAGGCGTTCCGGGTACGCGAGCAGGGCGATCCGTCGGCCGGCGCCCGGGCGGTGCCCTGTGACACCTGCGCGACCGGGCTGGCCGGGTTCGGCGTCACCTCGTGGGAGGACGTGCCGGTGTGGGGCCCGCCCTGGTACGACGCGGAACCCGCCGAGCCGGACCGCTTCCCGGACGAGGTGGCACGCCGGCTGGCCGGATGCGGGTGGAAGCCGCTGATCGGGCAGGTCGGCCGGGAGGCGCTGGCCGATCAGAAGATCGCGTTGGCCGAGCAGCACGGGCATCGCGGCTTCCCGGAGGCGCGGCGGCTGCTCGTGGACTTCCCGGTGATGGTGGCCAAGCGGCGGATGCCCGGCGTACGGCATCGGGTGCGGCTGTTCCAGTTCGACATGCGGATCGCGGTGCACACCGCGACCGTGCTGGCCGATTTCGCCGAGGTGATCGGGGCGGCGCTGTTCCCGTTCGCGACCGAGGAGGACGGCGACTCGATCGTGGCCGTGGACGAGCGCGGCCGGGTCTTCGCCCTGGACCAGGGCGGCGAGTGGCTGATCGGGGAAACCATCGACGAGGCGATGACGGATCTCGTGATGGGCGACGGCCCCGCGGCCCGGGTCCAGGACGACGGCACGTGGTGAACAGAAAGGTCAGTCGAAGAGCTCGCCGAGGAAACCCTTGCGACGCTTGTAGTGGCCGTGGTGACCGCGCTGGCGGTAGTGCCCGTGGTGACCGCCGTGTGCCGCGTGGCCGTAGGCGGGCTGGCCGTAGGCCGGCTGACCGTAACCGGGCTGGCCGTAACCGGGCTGACCGTAGGCGGGCTGGCCGTGCGGCGGCGGGGGCGGCGGGGCCGCGTATCCACCACCGGGCGGCGGGGGCGGCGGGCTGTACGCACCGCCCGGGGCCGGCTGCTGCGGGCGGGGCGGGGCGGCCGGGCCGGCGTTCTTCTGCTGCCAGTTCGCCTCGGCCTCGAAGAGTTTCTCCAGCTCGCCGCGGTCCAGGAAGATGCCGCGGCACTCCGTGCACTGGTCGATGGTGACGCCGCTGCGCTCGTAGTTGCGCATATCACCGTGACACTTGGGGCAGGTCATCTGCATTCACTGACGGTACAAGGCCGCGTCACCTCGCGGGGCGGTTGCACCTGTGGGTCTGCTGAGTGCCGCCGCCCAGACGAGGAACGCGATCGGGTAGAGCAGATAGCCGAAACGCGTGGTGGGCATGAGGAGGATCGCGACCAGCAGGCCGTACCCGCAGAAGAGCGCCGCCGACGCGGCCGTGCGTGGCGGACGCCGCAGGAGCAGCGCGGCGATCGCGAGTCCGGCGAGAACCAGCAGGGCCGACGCGACGTATCGGCCGCCGGGAACCGAGGACGCGATCAGGTAGCCGGGGAACGGCGACTGCGCGGGGCTGGCCACCAGGCCGTGGCCGAGCGGGAAGCGGATCACGTTCTCCACGAAGGCGTCCGCGTCGGTGAGCAGCGGCGGGATCAGGACCAGCACCGGCAGACCGATCGCGCCGGGCAGGAAGCGACGCCACCGTCCGGTCACGACGGCCAGTACCGCCAGCACGATCACGACCGGGAACGCGAACAGCTTGAGCGCCGCCGCCGCACCGACGGCGAGGCCCGCCGCGCCCGGCCGGTCCCGTGCGCAGAAGGCGATCGCGAGCAGGCAGAGGGCGAGTACCGGCAGGTCGTCGCCGCCGGTGGCGAGCGTCAGCGCGCACACCGGGAAGATCGTCGCCGCCTGGACGGCGCGCACAACGCGGTCCGAGGGCGCGGCCAGCGACGCGGCCCACGCCACGGCGGCGACCGTGACCACGGCGAACCACACGCGGGAGTCCGTGTACCAGTGCTCGCCGAGCCAGGCGCGGGGCAGCCCGAAGACGGCCATCCCCGGCTGGTAGGGGTGATAGGCATCCAGCTGATCTTGAGCGGGGAGCGCCGCGATGCCGGCCCGGCCGAGGTACGGCGAGCCGGTCGACGCCAGGCCACGGCCCATCTCCTCGACGACGGAGACTTCTTCCTGCGCGCGGTCGAGGCGCCCGCCCGCGCGCTGCACCGCCTGGATGATCAACGGCAGCAAGGAGACCGCCGCGAAGGTCGCCCAGGTGAGCAGCAGGCGGTTGACGAACGGCGTGACGAGCAGCGCGGCCAGGTAACCCCAGGCCGCCACCGATCCCCAGGCCCGATGCGGCAACAGGGTCGAACTCAACGCCGTGATCAGGGCGAACAGCCCGGCCAGGCCGTAGAGGGCCGCGTCCAGGGCCCGCCCGCCCGCGGCCTCGTCGGCACGGGTGAGCAGTCGGGCGATCACGCCGCCGCCTCGCCGGCGCTGATGAGCGAAGGCGGGCGCAGTCGGGCGATCACGCGGGCAAGTGTGGCAGAGACGACCGGTGCGGGCCCGGAGGCCTGCGGCGCGGCAACCGGATCACCGACCCGGCGTCGTGCAGGGCGCCGGCCAGCACGCCCGGCCGGCCGCCGGTGCCACGCTGGAGCGCGGCGAGCATCCGGCCGGCCCGCATCGGGCGGGCGAAGAGGTGTCCCTGGCCGGCGATGCAGCCGAGCTCCCAGAGCGCGGCCCGTTGCGGTTCGCTCTCCACGCCGTCGGCGATCACCGTCAGGTGCAGGCTACGAGCCAGGTCCACGGTGGACCGGATCACCGCCGCCGCCTCGTCGGAGGTCTCCACCGCGCTGACGAACTCGCGCCCGATCTTCAACTGGTGCACGGGAATCCGGGACAGCACGGACAGCGGTGACACGCCCGCGCCGAAGTCGTCCAGCACCAGGCGTACGCCCGCATCGCGCAACTCGGCGAGCGCCCGCGCGACCACCTCGAGCTGACTGATGGTCAGCGTCTCGGCGAGTTCGAGCACCAGCCGGTCGGACGGCACCCCGTTGGCGCGGAGCTGGGCGCGCACCGCCTCGGGGAAGTCCGGGTCGAGCAGGCTGCGCGGCGAGACGTTGACCGCGACCGGCAGGTCGAAGCCGGCCTCCCGCCACGTCCCGGCCGCGGCCAGCGACTGGTTGAGGACCGCGTCGGCGAAGGCGGGCAGCTTGCCGGAACGCTCGATGGTCTCCAGGAACTGCATCGGGGTGAGGTCGCCGTGCTCGGGGTGGTGCCAGCGGGCGAGCGCCTCGGCTGCCACCACCTCGCCGCTGCCCAGGTCGACGATGGGCTGGAAGTCGACGAAGAACTCCAGTGACTCCAGCGCCCGGCGGACCTCGCCGCCGAGCATGAGCCGGCCGACGTCCGCGGTGTCGCGAGAGTGCGCGTAGTCGACCGTGCGCCGGCCGGAGCGTTTCGCCTGGTACATGGCCACGTCGGCGCGGCGGAGCAGCTCGGTGACGCCGCCCGAGCCGGGTGCCAGCGCGATGCCGCCGCACGCCTCGACGGTCAGCCGCATGCCGTCCACCTCGATGGTCTGCTCCAGCGCGGCGAGCAGCGTCTCGGCCCGGTGCTTGGCGATCGCGGGCGAGGGCAGGCCGGTGAGCAGCACCGCGAACTCGTCACCGCCGAGCCGGGCCACCAGGTCGTCCGGCCGGGCCGCGCTCTCCAGCCGGATCGCCACCTCGCGCAGCACCTGGTCACCGGCCGAGTGCCCGAGCGTGTCGTTGACCTCCTTGAAGTGGTTGAGGTCGATCAGCAGCAGCGCGAGCATGCCCTCCTCGGGGCGGTCCCGGAACATCCGGTCGGCCTGGTCGAGCAGCTCGCGGCGATTGGCCAGGCCGGTCAGCGGATCGTGCGCCGCGTCGTACGCGTGCTCGCGCGAGATCCGCTCCAGCTCGGCGTACGCGGTGGCGTTGCGGATCGCCGTGTAGAGCGCCGAGGCGAAGGTCTTCAGCTTGTACGTCTCCGAGGCGGTGAGGTCGACCGAGCGGTTGAGCCGCAGCCGCAGCTCGCCGACCGGGTTGCTCTCGTCGTGGCCGGCCAGTTGCCGGACGATCTCGGAGCCACCGCGGGGTGTTGCCTCGGCGGGCGGCCCGTCGTAGACCACGCCCGCCGTGGTGCCGCGGACCAGCCGCCGGGACTCGTCGACGAGTACCTCGATGTCCACCTCGTCGACCGAGAACAGCTGGGCGGACCGGGTCACCGCCGCCTCGAGCACCGCGGTGAGCTCGACCACGTTGAGCTCGTCGGTGGTCTCGGCGAGACGCTGCCAGGACTGCCGTTCCTCGCGGTTGCGGATCTGCGCGGTCTGCCACAGGTGCACGCACACCACGATCGGAAGGACCAGCAGCAGGAGGCGGGCGTCGCCGCCCAGCGAGAGGATGCCGACCACCAGGGTGGCCACGACGTAGCGGGCGACCGTGCCGAGGACGCGCATGTCCCACTCGGCGCGCAGCGAGTCCCACAGGCTGATCCGGGTGGCCAGCGCGATCACCGGGACGATCAGCGACTCGTCCACCAGCCACATGGCGAGGGCGGCCGCCGCGAGCGCGCTGAACTGGAGAGCCGGATGGTCGGTGTCGGGCGTCGTGGGAAAGAGCGAGTAGACCAGGCCGGCCGCGGTCGCCGCCAGCACGTCCTTGGCGACGCCGTACGCCGCTTTCTGCGGCGCGAGCCGGGTGGTGAACTTGGCGATCGACACCGCCGCGCAGGTGCACAAGACGACCCAGGCCGGTGACAGCACGGCCAGCCCGACCAGCACGCCCACCTCGGGCCAGGAGATGCCGCGGGTGTGCGATCGAATGCGTGCCCGCCACTGGGTGCGGCTGCCGACCGCGATCGCGCCGATGATCCCGGCGGAGACGAGTGCGGAAGGTCGCCCGGCGGGTGCGGCCCAGGCCGCGATGAGCGCCGTCAGTAACGCGACCCCGCCCGCAACGACGACGAAGCTGACCAGCAGCGAAAGCCGCTTGTCAGCTACGTCGTCGTTGAAGCTTGTTTCGCGGGTCACGGGCCCCCTCCGCGCTGTGGATCGGAAGAGAGAACCCGATCCGTCAACAGCGTATTGCGGTAGGTGGCCTCTGCGCATCTACCTTCAGCCCCACTCAGAACCGCGCATGGCGCTTCTCCTAACCCCCTGGCGGTCCCGGCGAGCCTTCGCGAGCTCTGCCGGAACGCTTTGTATGTGACCGTGTCGCGACACACCGAACGTTATGGGAATAGCTGAGGCTTTGGTAGGCATTCATGTCGCTATGCGCAGAATGCGAGAATCCTTCGCTTGAGCGTCACAGAATGTTTTGAATCAAGAACCCACGGCAATGTAGAGGGTCGTTTTGGCCGTAGTACCCGAATAGCGGACAGTATTTTTCTGATAACCCAAAGGATTGACAATCAATATCGACTGATGTGTAGTTATCAGCGGAGCGGCACGCCGCTGACCAGCGGAGAGGCGTCGAAATTCGCCGTAGAGGAATTGTGCGTCCTCCGCGCGGGATTTGCTAACCGGATACTGCCCGATGGGCGATAAACTCCCGTTATGCCCGACGAATCCCTGCTGACTCACGTCGACGAGACGGGCGCTGCCCGCATGGTTGACGTGTCGGCCAAGTCCGTGAGCAGCCGCCGCGCGGTCGCCGCCGGCCGCCTCGTCACCACTCCCGAAGTCGTCTCGCTGCTGCGCGGTGACGGATTGCCGAAGGGAGACGCGCTGGCCGTGGCCCGGATCGCCGGGATCATGGGCGCGAAGCGGACCCCCGACCTCGTCCCGCTCTGCCACCCGATCGCCCTCACCGGCGTGACCGTCGACCTCGAACTCACCGACAGCGGCGTGGAGATCACCGCGGCGGCGAAGACGGCCGACCGCACCGGCGTCGAGATGGAGGCGCTGACCGCGGTCGCCGTCGCCGGCCTCACCCTGATCGACATGGTCAAGGCCGTCGACCCCGCGGCCAGCATCGAGGCGGTGCGGGTGGTGCGCAAGGAGGGCGGCAAGACCGGACATTGGGTACGCCCGGAGGACCGCGCGTGAGGGCCCGGGTGATCGTCGCCTCCAACCGTGCCGCGGCGGGCGTCTACGCCGACACCAGCGGCCCGCGGCTCGTGGCCGGCCTGCGCGACCTGGGCTGCGAGGTGCCGGACGAGCCGGTCGTGGTGCCCGACGGCGACCCGGTCGCCGAGGCCCTGCGAGCGGCCGTCGCGGACGGCGTCGACGTGGTGCTGACCAGCGGCGGCACCGGCGTCACGCCGACCGACCGCACCCCCGAGGCGACCCGCGGCCTGCTGGACTTCGAGATCCCGGGCATCGCCGAGGCGATCCGTGCGCACAGCCGCGACAAGGTGCCCACGGCAGCGCTCTCCCGGGGGCTCGCCGGGGTGGCCGGCCGCACGCTGATCGTCAACCTGCCCGGCTCGACCGGCGGAGCCAAGGACGGGCTCGCGGTGCTGGGGCCGATCCTTCGGCATACAGTCGACCAGATCCGCGGCGGCGACCACTGACGCGACGGTGTCGAAGCGCCGAAGCAGTCGCGGCAGTGTCGAAGCGCCGAAGCAGTAAGGTCGGGAATGTGAGCGCTGTGGATTGGGAGACCGCTCGGCGGCTGGCCTACGAGGCGGGTCGCGCGGCGGCAGGACCGGCCGAGGTCGTCCCGCTGGACGCGGCGGACGGGCGTACCCTCGCGGAGCCCCTGCTCGCCCTCACCGACCTCCCGGCCTTCCCCACCTCCAGCATCGACGGCTGGGCCGTGCGCGGCCCGGCGCCGTGGCGGCCGATCGGCCGCGTGCTGGCCGGGAGCACCCCCGAGCCACTGTCCGAGTCCGGCACGTGCGTCGAGATCGCCACCGGCGCCATGGTCCCCGGCGGCGCGGACGCGCTGATCCGCATCGAGGAGTCCACCCGCGACCCGGACGGACTAGTCGGTGGGACACCGCGGCCGGCGCCCGAGTGGCGGCTGCCCGGCGAGGAGGCGACCAAGGGCGAGGAGTTGCTGCCGGTCGGCACCTCGATCGACCCGGCCGTGATCGGCGTCGCGGCCACCTGCGGGTACGAGTCGCTCACGGTCAGCCCGCTGCCGCGCGCGGCCCTCCGGGTCTTCGGCGACGAGCTGCTGGTCAACGGCCCGCCCGGCGATGGCCGGGTCCGCGACTCGCTCGGCCCGCAGATGCCCGGCTGGCTGCGCCGCTGTGGCGCGGCGATCACCACGGCCGAGGTGGCCGGCCCGGTCGAGGACACGCTGGAGGCGCACGTCGCCGCGATCCGCGCCGCGTTCGAGACCGCCGAGCTGGTCTGCACCACCGGCGGCACCATGCACGGTCCGGTCGACCACCTGCATCCCGCGCTGGCCGAGCTCGGCGCCGACTACGTGGTGAACACCGTGGCCGTCCGCCCCGGCTTCCCGATGCTGCTGGCCCGGGTGCCCGGCCCCGACGGCCGGCACCGCTTCCTGGCCGGCCTGCCCGGCAACCCGCAGTCCGCGGTGATCGCCCTGGTCTCACTGGTGCAGCCGCTGCTCGCCGGGCTGGCCGGTCGCCCGCCGGCCGAGCTGCCGTCGGTGATCACCACCGGCCCGGTGAAGGGCCGCGGCACGGACACCCACCTCGCGCTGGCCCGGCTGGACCGGACCGGTCGGTCGGCGACCCCGGTCGGCCACGTCGGCTCGGCGATGCTGCGCGGGCTGGCCAACGCGCACGGCTTCCTGGTGGTCCGCCCCGGCACCGAGGCCGCGGCCGGCGACCTGCTCCCCTTCCTGCCGTTGCCCCTGCTGGCCGGAGAACGCCGATGACCGCGCCGGCAGTCGTCACGATTGTGCGGGTCGTTGATGTGCCGCTTGATCTCGCCGAGCACGAGGCCGCGGTGGCCGACGTGCGGGCCGGGGCGGTCGTCTCGTTCCAGGGTGTCGTGCGCGACCACGATCACGGCCGCGGTGTCACCCTTCTGGAGTACGAGGGTCACCCCACCGCCGAGGCCATCCTGCGCGAGGTCGCCACCGAGATCGCCGCCGACCCGGACGTCTTCGCGGTGGCCGTCTCGCACCGCGTCGGCACCCTCAAGATCGGCGACGTGGCCCTGGTCGCGGCGGTCAGCACGGCCCACCGCGCGGCCGCGTTCGCCGCTTGCGCCCGCCTGGTCGACGAGGCCAAGGCCCGCCTGCCGATCTGGAAACGCCAGGTCTTCACCGACGGCTCCGACGAGTGGGTCAACTGCCCGTAGCCGAGTCGAGGCCAACCGCCGCTCACGGTGGTAGCTGGACAGGCGAGTGGTAGCCCAGGGCGGCATATCGGCCTTGTATGCCGCCCGGACCTACCACTGACGTCCCGGACCTACCACTGACGTCCCGGACCTACCACTGACGTCCCGGACCTACCACTGACGTCCCGGACCTACCACTGACGTCCCGGTCCTACCACTCGCGACGGGTTCTACCACTGTGCGTCCGGCCAGAGTCGTGAGTAGCGGCAACCACGGTGAGCGGTCACCCCGGCCGGCCGGGGTTCAGGTCTGGATCGTCCGGCGGCGTTTCTCCAGCCAGCGGTCGATCGGGAAGGCCGGCGCCACGCCCGGGCTCCAGGGCAGGACATTCAAGATCAGGATCAGGGCGATGGCGTACGCGTTGCGCACGAACGCGTCGTCCACCGTCCAGATCGGAGCTGCCAGGAACAGCAGGTAGGCGCACGTGGCGGCGGTGAACCAGCCCAGCCCGGGGAACCGGCCGCCCAGCCCGGGCCGCGGCCGCACCGACTCCCAGCGGCAGCCGGCACCCGCGGCCGCGAGCAGCAGCACCGCCGGCAGCACCCAGATCAGCTCGTGCGTGAGGGTCACCGGCCCGACGATCGCCCCGGTCAGGCCGATCAGCGTGAACGCGGTGATCTCGTCGCCGTCCAGGTGTGCCGACCGGGCCCGGATGAAGCCCACCGCCACCAGCAGCAGAGCGAACGACAGCCACAGCAGGATCGGCGTGGTGGCCGAGTCGTACAGGCGGGCCAGCACGCCGGCCAGCGACTGGTTGCCGGTCTGGCCGACGCCGCCGGTGCGGTCGAGGCGCCACAGGACCTCGCCGAACCACGCCGCCGTCTCGCGGGGTGCGGCCAGGAGAGTGCCGGCCGCCACGGTCGCGGCCGTGACCAGCGCGGTCACGGCGGCCCGCCACTGCCGGGTGACGGCCAGGTAGAGGATGAACAGGGCCGGTCCGACGGTCAGCGCGGTCGCCAGCCCGATGCCGACGCCCGCCCAGCCGCCGCTCGCCCAGAAGGTGCCCAGCGGCCCGCGCGGTGTCCCCGAGGCGCGGCCGGGCCACCAGATCCGCCGGCTGCGTGCCCAGGCGCTGCGCCGCAGCGCGACCAGGTCGGCCACGATCAGGCCGAAGATCACCAGGTCCCAGGTGCCGCGGCCGAGGGCGGCCCGGACCGGTTCGGCGGCGAGCGCGAGCAGCAGAGCGACAAGCACGATCGGGTACGCGGGGCGCGCGTACCGTCGCGCCAGCGGGCCCGTGATCGCGAGCAGGGCGAGGGTGAGCGCCGCCAGCCCGGCGAGGGCGAGCACCCAGCCACCCAGGCCGACCGGCAGCAGGGCGAGCGGGATCATCGCCACGGCGCCCGCCGGGGAGATCGCGGTGCCGAGCAGGCTGACCGGATCGCGGTAGGAGTACAGCCCGTCGCCGATCAGCCAGCCCCGGATCGCCGCTCGATCCACGGTCAGCCCGCTCAGGGCGTACCGCTGCATCAGGATCGTGACCGCGACGAGCGCAACCGCCGCGCCCAGACCGACCACGATGGATCGTCGCGTGGGCCGCAACCCGCGCGCTCGCCCCGCCACCGCCCGCATGGCACCCCCGGTTTCCGCCGGGGCCCACCTTAGAACGCTTCGACCGGTTTCACGGCCCCGAAGGATTCAACGCCGGGGGTGCGGGAAGGTCACCCCAGCTTGCGGCCGACACCTGCGGACATGGCGGCGATCTTCGCCTCACGACGCGCGGTGCGCACGGCGCGCTTCATGCTGCGCTGCGAGCGGTCGACCGCGTGGGTGGTGCGATATTTCAGGCCGGGGCGCCCCTCGGTGTCCGCCGCGGCCAGCAGCAGACCGCCGAGCAGGCCGAGGTTTTTCAGGAACTGGGCGCGCTGGCCCGCCCGCTCCTCCTTGGGCACGGCCCAGAACTGGTGGCCGGTGAGCGTGGTCGGCACCAGGCCGGCGGCGAGCACCCCGGCGGCCGGGCGGGTCAGGTTGCCGGTGGCGAGCAGGACCCCGGCGACCACGTCCGCGCCCGCCTTGATCCGGAGCAGGGTGCGGGTGTCACTGGGCAGTCGCGGGTCGACCTTCTCGATCCAGGGCCCGACCCGGTTGGTCACCGGGCCGGCTGCCTCCGCGCGGCTGTCCGGATCGAGCAGCAACCGGATGCCGCTGGACACGAAGATCGCCGAGAGCATGACGCGAGCTGCGGTGCGTACGGGCTTCATATACCTCTGTATACCCGCGTATCACGGTTGCGTGCGCAGGTAGCGACCGAAATGTGGAACGGTGAAGGCGACCGTCCCGCGCTCGCCCGAGTAGATCAGCCCCTTCTTGATCAGGGCGTCCCGGGCGGGAGACAGACTGGCCGGTTTGCGGCCGAGCTGGGCCGCGATGTCCGAGGTCGGGACCGCGTGGTCCATGTCGTCGGCCTTCTCGCCGCCGAGCTGGGCCATCGCCCGCATGTACTCCCGTTCCGCGGGGGTGGCCCGCTCGAACCGGGAGCCGAAGAAGCCCACCGCCAGCTCGGCCTCCGCCTCCGGCGCGGCCACCCGGACGTCGGCGTCGGTCACCGGCGACTGCGGGGCGTGATCCCAGGTCGCCTTCCCGTACGCCTGCACGAAGTACGGGTAGCCGCCGGACTTCTCGTACAGCAGGTCGAGGGCCTTGGCCTCGTAGTCGACGTCCTCGCGGGCGGCGGGCGCGCACAGGGCCAGGTCGGCGGCGATCCGGTCGAGCCGGTCGATGCGCTGGTAGCGGAAGAGCCGCTCGGAGTACGACTTGGCGGCGGAGAGCACGGCGGGCAGATGAGGCAGCCCGGCACCGACCACGATCAGCGGCGCGCCCAGCTGGGACAGCTCGTGGCAGGCGGCGCAGAGCGCGGAGACGTCGGCCGGGCCGAGGTCCTGCATCTCGTCGATGAACAGGCCGATGCCGGTACCGACGTCGGTGGCCAGCGAGGCGGCGTCGGTGAACAGCTCGACCAGGTCGATCTCGATGTCGCCGGAGTCGGCCCGCCCCCGCGCCGGCGGCACGTCGATGCCCGGTGACCAGCGGTCCCGCAGCTTGGCGTCGGCCTGATTGGCCCGCAGCGCGAATGCCTTGAGCACGCCCAGCACCTCGTCCACCCGGTCCGGGTTGCGGTGGTGCGGGGCGAGTTCGCGGATCGCCATGTGCAGGGCGGCGGAGACCGGGCGGCGCAGTGACTGGTCCGGCCGGGCCTCGATCTTGCCGGTGCCCCAGAGCCGGCCGATCGCCGACGAGCGCAGGGTGTTGAGCAGAACGGTCTTTCCGACGCCGCGGAGGCCGGTCAGGACGAGGCTGCGCTCGGGGCGACCGCGGGCCACTCGCTCGAGCACCACGTCGAAGGCGTCCAACTCGCGGTCGCGGCCCGCCAGCTCGGGAGGCCGCTGACCTGCGCCGGGAGCGTACGGGTTCCGGACGGGATCCACGCGTAGCACAGTATCGGGCCGTCTAGCTTCAACGCTAGATGTAGGTAGAGCGGCTTATGCAGCCGTATTGCTCTCTCTAGCCTTTTCCCTAGACAAGGCTAGAACGGCCTAGCGCTCCTGAGGCCTAGCGCTCCTTGAGACACAGCACGAAGTCAAGGCTGTCCAGCTCGCTGTCGTAGAAGTACCACTTCGTGTACTCCGGAACGCGATTGCACTTGGACTCCGCGTCGGACTCGCCCGACGTGCGGCCGTCCACCCGTTTGAGCACCTCGAACGTGCCGCTAGCGCAGGCGACGATCTTCATCTCCGGCTTGGCCGCTGTCCCCTCGTTGCGGACGCACTGCCCCTTGCTCACGAACCGGGCGTCCTCGCTGCTGCGCGGCTGCGGGTCGGTGATCTCGTCGGCCGTGGAGGTCGCGCTCGGCGCCGGAGTCACGCCGCGCGCGTCGTCATCACCGCGGCCGGAGAGCAGCCACGCCGTCGTGCCCAGGCCGCCGCAGATCAGCAGGCCGAGCACGATGACCAGCGCCACGATCGGGGTGTTCCGCTTGCGCGGCTGCTGGGTCGGCTGGTGGCCCCACGCCGGCTGAGGAGGCGGCGCGGCGAAGTTGGGCTGCGGGCCCACGGTCGAGAAGCCGGTATCGGCCGCCGGAGGAACCGACGTCGGGTGGTGACCCCAGCCGCCGTTGGGCGCGTTCGCCGTCGGGTGGTCACCCCACGGGTCGGCCGGTTCGGTGTACGGCTCGTCGGACGAGCCCCGGTTGGACCACGGCTGCGACGGCGGGCCGGGGAACGGACCGTTCTGCGTCATCAGCGTTTCCTCCAGGGCGCGTTTTCGCTGTACGCCACCGTAGCGTGGGCATACCGCTCGGCAGATCCCGGAATCGCGCCGACCAGGCAACACTTGAGCGACAAGCGCCCCAAATCGCCTCGTCTGTCGGCTAATTGACCGTCGTTGTCCACAGGGCCCACCGGAGTACCGCCGCGGCTCGCTACGGTCTCGGCCGTGCCCCTTCTCCCCGCCCTGGTGGTCGGCCTGCTGCTGGCCCGCGCCGACCTGCGAACCGGCCGGCTGCCCGACCGGCTGGTGTCCCTGCTGGCCGTGACGCTGGTCGTGCCTGCTCTCGGACGGCCGGCGGCGGAGCTTCGGCGCGGTCTCGCGGCTTCCATTCTGGTGTTTTCCCTGTACTTCGTGCTGGCCCTGCTGCCCGGCGACGGGCTCGGGTTCGGGGATGTGAAGCTGGCGGCGGTGCTTGCCTTCGGGCTCGGTGTCCAGGGCTGGGACACCGTACTCCTGGGCCTCGCTCTGCCGCCGTTGATCATCGGGCCGACGGCAGTGGCGCTGGTGGCCACGCGGCGACTCGGACGTCGCGACCCGCTGCCGTTCGGTCCGGCGCTGGTCGGAGGTGCGATCGCCGCCCTTATATGAGCCTCAGCTGGCGGTCCTTCGGCCGGGCGGGGACCGCGTCACCCAAACGCTCGAAGAGGCCGGTGTCGATCGCGTCCAGGAACGGCGTCGGCGACTGATCGCGCTCGCTGCCGTGACGGAACCGGCGGGCGGCGTGACTGAGGTAGAGCCTGTCCTGCGCACGGGTCAGCCCGACGAAGAACAGCCGCCGCTCCTCGGCCACCTCCTCGTCGTCCGGCGTCGAGCCCGGCCAGCGCATCGGCAGCAGCCCGTCCTCGCAGCCGACCAGGAAGACCACCGGGAACTCCAGGCCCTTCGCCGCGTGCAGGGTCAGCAGGTTCACCGCCTCGGCCCGCGGGTCCAGCGCGTCCACCTCGGCGCCGGTCGCGATCTCCTGCAGGAACCGGGACAGGTCGTCGCCGATCCGGTGGGCCAGCGGCATGAGCAGCTCGGCGGCCGCCCAGATGTCGTCCGGCGCCAGCTGCTCGGCGTCCAGCGTCGGCGCCGCGTACCGCTGGGCCAGCACCTGGGCGGACAGCTTCACCCGCGTCGGCAGCGACCCGGCCGGCGCGTCCGCGTGTCGCAGCTCCCGGGCGATCACCTGCACGCCCGGCCGGTCCCGCAGACGGTTGTGTGACCGTTTCTGCACCGGGACGCCCGCGCGTGACAACGCCTCGACGATCGGCGACGACTGGGAATCGGCCCGGTACAGCACCGCGATGTCCGAAAAGGACAGCGTGCCCGGGGCGATCGCCCGGGAATCCACCCGCCCACTGTCCAGCGATCGGTGCGACAACCCCCCGACCAGTTCATCGACGGTACGCACGACGAAATCCGCCTCGTCCGCGACGCTGCCCGCGAAGTATCGCCCAACCAGCGGGGACTCAGGGTCCAGCCGGGCCGGGTCCAGCCGCCGGCCGCTGACCAGCGTCGACGGGGCGATCGCCTGCACCGCCGCGGCCAGGATCGGCGCCGCCGACCGGTAGTTGCGGGTCAGCCGGACCAGCCGCGCGTCGGTGAAGTCCTCGTTGAAGCGCAGGAAGTACTTCACGTCGGCGCCACGGAAGCTGTAGATCGCCTGGTCCGGGTCGCCGATCGCGCACAGGTTGCCGTCCGCCGGGCTGAGCAGCCGGAGCAGCTCGTACTGGTGCTCGTCGACGTCCTGGTACTCGTCCACGAAGATCCACTGCCAGCGCCGGCGGTACTTCTCGACCAGCGCCGGCTCGTCGCCGAGCAGCTTCACCGGCAGCGTGATCAGGTCGTCCAGGTCGACCAGGTCCTGCTGGCGGAGCAGTTTCCGGTACGCCATGTCGTCGTCGCCGGCCTGCTCACGGGCCTCGGTGCGCTCGGCGTCGTCGGCGATCCGCCACTTCGTGGGCAGGCCGGCGAGCTTCGCGTTCTCCTTCAGAATGGTCAGGCCCAGCGAGTGGAACGTGCCCACAGTGATGTCCTCGCCGGCGTCACCGAGCAGGGCGTCCAGGCGTTCGCGCAGCTCCTCGGCGGCCCGCCGGGTGAACGTGATCGCCAGGCAGCGCTCCGGGAAGACGCCCAGCTCGGCGCAGAGATAGGCGATCCGGTGCGTGAGCGTACGGGTCTTGCCGGTGCCCGGGCCGGCCACGATCAGCAGCGGGCCGCCCGGCGCGGAGGCCGCCACCCGCTGCATCGCGTCCAGTCGATCCAGCAGGCCGGTGCCGACCTCCTCCATGCCGGCGAGCATCGGCTCGAACGGCTCGTGCGGTGACGGCGGCGGCGCGATCGGTGGTGCCTTCTTCTTCGGCTCCTTGACCTTGGGGGCGGTCGCCTTCACCTTCGGCGGCTCGGCCTTCCGCTGCTGCGGCACCGCCGGCATGTCGAACAGCGTCTCCACCTGCGGCGCGCTGCCACGCAACTCGCCCGGCTCGAACAGGGTGATCACGCCGTACTCGCCGTCGTACCCGGCGACCCGGCGGACCTGCCCGGCGCGCAACCGGGTGATCGCCTCGCGCAGGTTCTCGCCGCCGGCCTGGCCGATCGCGTCCACCGGGACCCTGCGCAGGATGTCCAGCTCCGAGCCGAGCGTGGCGACCAGATGGTTGAGCTGGGACTCCACCGTCTTCGACTTGGGGCCGACGCCGTTGATCTCGCCGAGGATCTCGTGCAGCTGGATCAGATGCTCGGTTCGGTACGGGCGCGCCTGGGGCTCGGGCCGGTCGGCGAGATCCTCGACCCGGCTGAGCACCCCGACGGTCAGCGGCTTGCCGCACTCGGGGCAGCGGCCGGCGTTCGCCCTGGTGCGAGCAGGCTCCCAGGTCACGCCGCAGGCCCGGTGGCCGTCGGCGTGGTACTTGCCCTCCTCGGGGAAGAACTCGATCGTGCCGGCGAGGCCGTGGCCGTTCTTGACGGCGAGGTAGTCGGGCGTACCCGTGAAAAGGGTTGCCTCGCGCGCCAGCGCGGCCGGCGAGTGGGCGTCCGAGTTGGACACCAGCCGGTAGCGGTCCAGGCTGGAGACCCGCCAGTTCATCTCCGGGTCCGAGGAGAGGCCCGTCTCCACCGCGGTGATGTGATCGGCCAGGTCGGCGTAGCAGTCGGCGATCGCGTCGAAGCCCGACTTGGAGCCGAGGGCGGAGAACCACGGCGTCCAGATGTGCGCGGGGACCAGATAGCCGTCCGGGCTGGACTCCAGCACGATCTCCAGCAGGTTGCGGGAGTCGAGGCCGAGGATCGGGCGGCCGTCCGCGGTCAGGTTGCCGATCCGGCCGAGCGCGGCGTTGAAGCGGGCGGCGGCCTCGAAGTCGGGCAGGTAGACCAGGTGGTGGACCTTGCGCGTACGGTCGTCGCGCTTGTAGATCGTGGAGATCTCGACGCTGAGCATGAAGCGGGCCTGGGCCGAGCCTTGCAGGGCGCCCGGCAGCCTCTTGACGACCTCGGACTCGTCACCCAGCCGGTAAAGCCCGTACTCGGCCGGCTCAAGGCTCTCCTTGAGATGGTCGAACCAGGCCGGGTGCGTGAAATCGCCGGTGCCCAGCAGCGCGATGCCCTTGCGGCGAGCCCAGAAGGCAAGGTTGGGCAGCGTCAGGTCGCGGCTGCACGCGCGTGAGAACCGCGAATGAATGTGCAGGTCCGCGACATATGCGTGGGCCACCTCGGCGGGCGAGGACCCTTCGCTGTCCGAGGGCACGCGCTGCATCCTGTCACGTCGGCTTTCGGCCCGGCGCGCCGCCACGCTCAAAGCCAATTACGGATCTTGATGTGCCGCGTCAGACCGCTTTGAGCTCGACCAGGGTGACCTGCGGCGGCGCGCCGACCCGGACCGGCGGCCCCCAGAACCCTGCGCCGTTGGTCACATAGACCGGGACGCCGTCCACCTCGCCGTAGCCCGAAACCACCGGCTGCTGGAGTTTGACCAGGTAGTTGAACGGAACCATCTGACCGCCGTGAGTATGGCCGGACACCTGAAGGTCGACGCCGTACGGCGCCGCGTCCCTCGCGACGACGGGCTGGTGGGCCATCAGCACGACCGGCTTCGCCGGGTCGCGGTCGCCCAGTGCCGTCTCGAAGTTCGGCCCGTCCCCGAACGCGGTCCCGCCGAGATCGTTCACACCAGCCAGGTCGAAGGCACCCCCACGGGTGACGATCTCCAGCCGCTCGTTGCGCAGCGGCCGCACCCCCAGCCGGTCGACCTCGTCGACCCACTGCTGGAAGCCCGAGTAGTACTCGTGATTGCCGGTGACGAAGTAGGCGCCCTGCCGCGACCGGATGTCCGCCAAAGGCGCGGCGTAGCGGCCGAGCTCGGCCACCGTCCCGTCCACCATGTCGCCGACGATGCACACCACGTCGGCGTCCACCGAGTTGATCATCTCGACGATGCGACCCATGTGCCGGGCGCCGGTCAGCGGGCCGAGGTGGATGTCGGAGACCACGGCCAGCCGGGTGCCGTCCATGGTTCGGGGGAGGCGGGCGAGCGGAATCTGGACCCGGTCGAGCTGCGGGCCGCCCAGAGCGGTCCGGACCCCGTAGCCGGTCACGGACGCGGCGGTGAGACCGGCGAAGATCGCGGCGCCGCGAGCCAGCAGCAGCCGCCGCTCGATTCCCGGCCGTTCCTTCATGTCGTTCGGCTGCTCGGTCGGCGTTTCCTCGTCGGTCGCTTCCGAGGCTGCCGTGCTGTCCTGGTCGGTGCGTGCCGGCTCGGCCTTTGCCTGGTCGGTCTGTGCCGGCTCGGCCTTTGTCTGGTCGGTCTGCGCTGGCTCGGCCTTTGTCTGGTCGGTCTGTGTCCGCTCGGAAGGGGCGGGGCCTGAGCCCAGGCCGGTGGAGTGCGCGGCGTGCACTGTCGCGGGCTCACGATCGCGGCGCCCGAGCACCCGCCAGACCACGTTGATGACGAGCCGCGGAATCTCCAGCACGACCAGGGTGACCAGCAGGTAGAACATCAGCGCCAGCCACAGATACCCCGGCCAGGCGAGCCACTTGACGTATCCGGCCCGCACCAGGATCAGCGTCGCCGGGACCAGGAGGCCCAGCGCGAGCATGACGAAGCCGGCGGCCTTCCGCCCGGCGCCCGGCCGCAGCGGATCGCGGACGAGGCGCTTCCACAGGTAGAGGTGGATCCCCACCACCACGAGCAGGACAACCCCGACGAACCCGATCACCCGTCAACTCCCAGCCAAGCCGCACCCGAGGCGGCAGTCTGTCCATCTTCCAGCAGGACCGGCGAAATCGATCCCGGACCTCAGGATCTTCACAGCCTTTCGAGCCGGGCCCGTCACGTAATAGCGCGAGCGGAACCCGGACATCGACGCCGCCGCGGCCAAGGACGCCGCCAAGTGCGCGGTGCTCGGGTCCGAGCGTGCGGCGTGCCGGTGATCTGCGTGTGCCCGGGGCCGGAGCGTGGGCGTCCGGGTCAGCCGCCGGCGAACGGCGGGAGGACGTCGACCGTGGCCCGGTCGGGGAGGGCGGCTTCCGGGTTGTGGCAGGTCAGGCCGTCGACCAGGAAGCTTGCGGCCTTCAGGACCAGCGCCAGGCGTTCGCCGTGGCGGGCGGTCAGGACGCTGATCAGGTCGTTGAGGGTCGTGGCGGGCGCCTCTTCGGCGGACAGGCCGCCCGCGGCCGCGCGGGCGCCGGCGAAGTAGCGGACCGTCAGCATCGTCGCGCCCTCCCAGGAAGATCGTGTCCCGTCACCATCGCACCAACCTCATCACACCGCCGTGCAACCCCGGTGAGCGCCGGCGCGGGACCTCATAGAGCGCGTGCCCAGGTTGGAACGTGCGCCGGCTGCGCCACGCCGTCCCGGCCGTGCGCCGGCCGCGCCACGCTGTCCCCGCTCTGCGCCGGCTGCGCCACGCCGTTCCCGCCCTGCGCCGGCTGCGCCACGCCGTCCGCGCCCTGCGCCGGCTGCCCGCACCGGGTCAGCCGCCGATGGCGGACATCGGCCGCGACGGCTGAAGGAAGGCCGGGTTGTCGATGCCATGGCCGGGACGTTTGGGGAGCATGGCGTTCTGCCAGGAGGTGGCGATGGCCTCGTCCGGGGCACCGGAGCGGAGCAGGGCGCGCAGGTCGGACTCGTCGGTGGCGAAGAGGCAGTTGCGGATCTGGCCGTCGGCGGTCAGGCGGGTGCGGTCGCAGTCGCCACAGAAGGGCCTGGTCACGCTGGCGATGACGCCGACGCGAGCGGGTCCGCCATCGAGGGCCTTGTATCCAGGGACGATCCAGGTCTCGGCCGGCGCCGTTCCACGTGAAACCTCGTCGGGCCTCAGATCGAACTCGGCCAGCGCCGCCAGGATGTGCTCGGCGGTGACCATGGTGTGCCGGTCCCACTGGTGCTGGGCGTCCAGCGGCATCTGCTCGATGAAGCGGAGTTCGTACCCGTGATCAAGCGCGAAGCGCAGGAGTGCGGGCGCCTCGTCATCGTTCACGTCCTGCATCAGCACCGTATTGATCTTCACGGGAGTGAGCCCCGCGCGCGCCGCCGCGGACAACCCGGCGAGCACGTCCGCGTGCCGATTGCGCCTGGTCAGGGCCTCGAAGCGGACCGGGTCCAGGGTGTCGAGCGAGACGTTGACCCGGTCGAGGCCGGCGTCGCGCAGGGCCTCGGCCGTGCGCTCGAGGCCGATCCCGTTCGTGGTGACCGACAGCCGCGGGCGCGGCTCGAGCGCCGCCGCCGCACGCACGATCTCGACCAGGCCGCGGCGGATCAGCGGCTCCCCACCGGTGAAGCGCACCTCGGTCACCCCGAGCCGCTCCACCGCGATCCGGACCAGGCGGCTGACCTCGTCGTCGCTGAGCTGCTGCTCTTTCGGCAGCCAGGCCAGCCCCTCCTCGGGCATGCAGTAGGTGCAGCGCAGGTTGCACCGGTCGGTGAGCGACACCCGCAGATCGGTGGCCACCCGCCCGAAGCGGTCGGCGAGTTTCCCGGGCTGAATGCCGCCGTCGCGCACACCGACGCCCCGGCCGCCACCGCGCACGATGACCTCGGGCCCGTCCAGACGTTCGCGAAGCTCGCTCACGGGATCAAAGCTAGCCCGCGCTCGACGATCGGCGCGAAGCCCGATCCATCCTGTGGATAACTCTGCCGTGCGGATAGTGCGCGCCTATCGACCAGCACGGGGCCGCATCTGATGCCGCTCGCCGGTAATACACCTTGCACTTGCCCGTGCCTGGCGATCTGAAGGCTGGCAAACGCACGAAGCGTGGCGAGTGAGGTCGCGGTGAAGAAAGGTCAGAGACGTCGGGCGGAGGCCGCGGCGGATCGGACGGCCGGAGCGTAGGACGGGCCGAAGGCGGCCGTGTGAACCAGCAGCAGGTGGAGCTGGTGCAGAGGCACCCGGGCCTGCCATCCGTCGGCGAGTGGATGCTCGTCCTGGTAGGCGCCGAGGATCGCGTCCAGGTGAGGTGCGCCACCGAAGAGCGCCAGCGACGCCAGATCGGTCTCGCGGTGGCCACCATGGGCCGCCGGATCAATGAGCCAGCCGGGCCCTTCGGCCGACCACAGGATGTTTCCGGGCCACAGGTCGCCGTGGATACGCGCGGCGGGCTCGCTGTCCTCGTACCCCTCGAGGGTCTTGATCGTCTGCTCGACGGCCTGGACGTCCGCCGGCGACAGTGCCCCCCGATCGGCCGAGAGCCGGAGGTACGGCCGCAGCCGCCGCTCGCCGAACCAGACACCCCAGGGCCCGGCCGACACGGTGTTGTCCAGCGGCAACGGCCCGATGAACCCGCTGCACGACGCCCCGAAGCCGGGCGCTCCGGTGCGGTGCAGCCGGGCCAGTGACCGCCCGAAGGAGACGGCGGCCGGCCGGGTCGCCGCGCCGGGCTCGATCCACTCCAGCGCGATCATCGTCGGCAGCGCGGTCAGCACCTCCGGCACCGGAATCACGCCGGGCGCCGCCAGCCAGGACAGACCGGCCGCCTCGGCCTCGAAGAAGCCGGCCGGCGGCGTACCCCCGGGCCAGGTCTTGGTGAAGAGCGACGTGCCGTCATCCAGGGTGAGGCGGGACGCGCGGGCGACATCGCCGCCCGCCACCGGAGTCTCGCGGATGCGCTGGTGCTCCAGAAATGTCGGGAGGTGCTGGGGGTGCGCGCGGAGGTACGCCAGATCCACCTCCCTATCTTCCACTTCGGGTTACGGTCGTCCCGAATCGGAGTCAAACTGTCCGCATGAGCCCTGTCACGGTGCGTTCATACCGGCCGAGCGACCACAGCGCTGGTCGCCGTCTCTGGTCGGAGCTGACCAACGAGCACCACGAGATGTACGGCGAGGCGACGAACGACGCCGGCGCCGGGTTCGAGGAGTACCTGACCCGTCTGGACCTGGGCGGCCTGTGGGTGGCAGACCACGCGGACGACGGTGTGATCGGGATGGTCGGTCTGGTCATGCGAGGCCGTGGCGGCGAGGTGGAGCCGGTGGTGGTGACCGCCTCGCACCGGCACAAGGGCGTGGGCCGGCTCCTGCTGCGGCATGTCGCCGGCGAGGCCAAGAAACGCACCATGATCTCGCTGACGATCTCGCCGTCGTCGCGGAACGTGGACGCCATCCGGAGCCTGCACGCCGCAGGTTACGACGTCGTGTCGTCGATCGAGCTGACGATGGATCTGGACCGGCAGAAGCACGCCTGGCAGCAGGATGGTCTCGAACTTCACGAGCTGCAATTCCGTTCCTGAAGCCTGTGGACAACCGGGTTATCCACAGGGCCTGAGCAACCGGCGCCGGAGCGCGTCAAGGTTGCCGGCATGCCCGCCACCCTCCAGATCCGCCACGCCGCCGACCTCCTCACCGCCGTCCCGTACCTGATCGGCTACCACCCGGACGACGGCGTCGTCCTGATCGGCATGCGTGACGGCCTCGTCCATCTGGCGCTCTGCGCCGGCGACCCGGCCGTCACCGCGACGCTCTGCCGCGGGCACGGTGCGAATGCGGCGTTCGTGATCGGGTACGGCGCCGACGTCCCAGACGCGGCCGCCAACGCGGCCACCGTCGCCGACGAGTTGCGCCTGGCCGGAGTGCGGGTCCTCGCCGAGATCCGGGTGCACGAGGGCCACTACTGGCGGGTGAGTGAGCCGCTGCGCCGCTACGCCCTGCCGGCCTCCTCGGTGGCGGCCGCGACCGCCACCTTCCACGGCCTGCGTGCGCTGCCGTCACGCGCGGCGATGGTCGCTGAGCTGGCCGCGGTGACCGGTGCGGAGCGGGCGGCGATGACCGACGCGACGCGACGGGCCGAGGCGAGGATGGCGGAGCTGGGCGAGCGCGAGCCAGGTGAGGACAGGTTCGCCCGGTTGGTGCGCAGGGCAGGGGCGGCTGCGGTACGCGAGGCGGAGCGCCGCCATCGCGCCGGCGGCCGCATGCCCGACGACACCGCGGCGTGGCTCACGGTTCTGCTGGTCAGTCCGGCGGTTTTCGCGTACGCCTGGACACGCCTCACCGACGACCAGCAGAGCCTCTGGACCGACCTGGTCCGCCGCGCCGACCAGGCGTACGTCTGCGCACCGGCCTGTCTGCTCGGCTTCCTGACGTGGCGCGGTGGCCAGGGTGCGCTCGCCCGGATGGCGCTGGACCGGGCCTTGGCCGCCGACCCGGACCACGAGATGGCAAGGCTGCTCAGCGAGGTGATGTATCGGGCCGAGCCGCCCGCCACGGACAAGCAGCGGGCGGCATGAGCGGCTCAGGGACGGACGGTCTCCTGACGCACGGTGTCCTCGACCAGGAAAGCGGTCGTCGTCACCGGCGGGGTCGGGTCGTCGGCCGTCTGGTGCAGGCCGGCCACCCGGTCCTCGATCACGAAGGTGGCCCGGGTGTGCACCGGGGCGCCCGGCCGGGTCACGTACGGCACGACCTGGAAGTCGGCGGTCATCGACTCCCGGGTGATCGTGGTGCGGACGTACCCGCGCTGGTTGTTGTAGAAGCGCAGGTGCGGGTTCCAGGGCGTCCACGGGTGCCGGCCGCTGACCACGTCCGCGCCGTCGCCGGTGGACGTGATCGAGGAACAGACCAGTTCGGTGCCGACCGTGCGCGACGTCGGGTCGTTCCAGTCCAGCTTGAGCTCGTCGGCCCAGTGCGCGTGCACGTCGCCGGTGAGCACGACCGGGTTGCGTACCCCGCCGTCCACCCAGCCGCGGGTGATCCGGTCGCGGGACGCCGCGTACCCGTCCCAGGAGTCCATGCTGACCACCTCGGCGGGGCCGGAGTTGTTGTCCCGCTGACCGAAGAACACCTGCTGGCCGAGCACGTCCCAGCGGGCGTCCGAGCGGCGGAACCCGTCGACCAGCCACTGCTCCTGTTCGGCGCCGGTGATCGTGCGGGCCGGGTCGATCGCGGCGGGGCAGTCCTTGTATCCGTCCCCGCAGCCCTGGTCGTCGCGGTACTGCCGGGTGTCGAGCATGTGGAACGTCGCCAGCCGGCCCCACCTGATCCGGCGGTAGAGCTGCATGTCGATGCCCTGCGGCAGGGAACGGCGGCGCAGCGGCATGTTCTCGTAGTAGGCCTGGAACGCGGCGGCGCGGCGGGCCGGGAAGTTCGGGTCCGGCTGCTCGGGCACCTCGTCGGCCCAGTTGTTCTCGATCTCGTGGTCGTCGAAGACCACTGCCCAGGGCGCGACCGCGTGCGCCGCCTGCAGGTCGGGATCGGTCTTGTACTGCGCGTGACGCTGGCGGTAGTTGGCCAGCGTCACGGTCTCCGGGCCCTGGTGGTCGCGGGGGTTGCCGCCCGGGATCGTGTAGACGCCGGCCTCGTACTCGTACTGGTAGTCGCCCAGGTGCAGGATCAGCTGGGGCTCGTCGGCGGCCAGGTGGCGGTACGCGGTGAAGTAGCCGTGCTCGTACTGCGAGCAGGAGGCGAACGACATGCGCAGCGCGGCGGGCAGGGCGTAGAGCGGCGGGGCGGTGCGGGTACGCCCGACCGGCGAGACGTAGCCGTCGGCCTTGAAGCGGTAGAAGAACTCGCGTCCGGGCGCCAGGCCGTTGAGCACCACGTGCACGCTGTGCGCCTTGGCCGGGGTGGCGGTCGCCTCGCCGCGCTGCACGATCCGGCGGAACCGTTCGTCGGCGGCGAGTTCCCATTCGACCTTGATCGGGCGGGCGGGCATGCCGCCGAGACCGTCCTCGGCGAGCGGGGCGACGGCGAGGCGGGTCCACAGCACGACGCCGTCCGGCTCCGGGTCGCCCGAGGCCACGCCGAGCGTGAACGGATCCGAGCGCAGCGGCCCGCTCAATGGCGCGGCGGATACGGACAGCGGAATGGTCGCGGCGGCGGCGCTGACCAGAAGGGTTCGTCGCGAGAGAGGCATACCCGCAGCGTCGCGAGCATGGATGAACGCCGATGGAAGGTCAGACGGTGACCCGGTGTGCTCCGGCGTACACGTTCATGGACGGGCCGCGGAGGAAGCCGACCAGGGTCATGCCCGCCTCGTCGGCGAGTTCCGCGGCCAGGGTGCTGGGCGCGGAGACGGCCGCGAGCAGCGGGATCCCGGCCATCCACGCCTTCTGGGTGAGCTCGAAGCTGGCCCGGCCGGAGACCAGCAGCACGTGGCCGGTCAGCGGCAGCCGGCCCTCGCGGACGGCCCAGCCGATCACCTTGTCCACGGCGTTGTGCCGGCCGACGTCCTCGCGGAGCACGAGCAGCTCACCGTCGGCGGTGAACAAGCCGGCGGCGTGCAGTCCGCCGGTGCGGTCGAAGGTCCGCTGAGCGGCGCGCAATTTGTCCGGAAGGGAGGCAAGTGTCTGAGCTGTCACGGAAACGCCGTCGGTGGTGATGTCGAACTGTGACCGGGTGCGGACGGCATCGATGCTCGCCTTTCCGCAGACCCCGCAGGAGGAGGTGGTGTAGAAGTTCCGGGTCGGGTCGGTGACCGGCGGCGGGACGTCCGGACCGAGCACGACGTCGACGACGTTGTAGGTGTTCGGGGTGTCCGTGCCGGCGCACAGCTGGGCGGTCAGCACGTCGTCGGCGTGGCTGATCACGCCCTCGGTGAGCAGGAAACCAACGGCCAGATCAATGTCCTGACCAGGGGTACGCATGGTGACCGCGAGTGGCGCCTTCCGGATGCGGATCTCCAGCGGCTCCTCGGCGGCCAGGTCGTCGGGGCGGCGGCGAGGCTCCGCGGATCCGTCGAGATTGATCTTCGTCACGGGGCGGCGGTTCATCGTCCGGGCCATCTGTCGAGCGTAGGCCGGTGTTGAGCGTCCGCACAGCGGTCGGGAGCGCAGTCTCGCGGTCACGGGGGAGTCGTCGCCGGGATACGGTACGTACGTGGGGGGATTTGCGGCGGTGGTGCTGGCCGGCGGTGCGGCGCGTCGGATGGGCGGGGCGGACAAGCCGACTCTGCCCGTCGCGGGCCAGTCGATGCTGACCCGCGTGCTGGCCGCGGTGCACGACGCCGAGCCCCGCGTGGTGGTCGGCCGGGTGCCTCCCGACCTGCCGGTCGAGGTGCACGGGACGAGCGAGCAGCCGCCCGGCGGCGGGCCGGTCGCGGCCACCTCGGCGGGGCTCAAGCTGGTGCCCGAGGGTGTGGCGCTCACCGCGCTGCTCGCCGCGGACCTGCCGTTCCTGACCGGCGAGGCGATCGACGTGCTGCGGCTGACCATGGAGTCGGCGCCGATGCAGGGCGCGGTCTACCGGGATTCCGAGGGACGCCGGCAGATGCTCTGCGGGGTCTGGCGCACCCAGGCGCTGCGTGATGCCGTCGACCGGCTGGCCGACGAGCGTGGCGGGCTGCACGGGGCTTCGGTGCGGGAGCTGATGGAGTACCTGCGGGTGGCCGAGGTGTCCTGGCGCCGCCCGGGACCGCCGCCGTGGTTCGACTGCGACACCGACGACGACCTGCGCACCGCCGAGGAATGGGCGAGCTGATGCCCTGTCGAGCCCGCCGTGGAATGACGAGCTGACGCCCTGTCCCGCCCGCCGAGCGAACCGGAGCTGAGATGAACGAGCTGGACTCGTGGGTGGCGGCAGTGGTCGGCGAGCTGGGACTGGTGCCCGAGGACAACCAGACGACGCGTGTCCTCGACGTCGCGCGGGACGTCGCGCACCAGGTGTTGCGGCCGGGGGCACCCGTCACGGCGTACCTCATGGGGGTTGCCGTGGGACGCGGAGCGGATCCCGCGGACGTCGCGCGACGGGTCGCTGAGCTGGCGGGATCTTGGGGCCCAAGCACCGAGCGGGGCGAAACAACCACTCGATAGGGTGGCGGTATGACCGCGGACACGACGGGCGCACAGCCCGAGGGCATCCTGCTCGACGAGCCCACCACCTCCGACCTGCGCGCGAAGGTGACCGAGGCGTGGCAGGAGTTCGCGGGCGCGCTCGCCAAGCTGATCCCCGAGCTGACCGCCGGCGGGCACGTCGACGTCACGCTCGACCCGACCGCGTCCGGCACCGGCACCGCGATCTACTCGGTCAGCATGCGGGTGCTCGACGACGGCGTGGTCGAGGCGCTCGCCGTGGGCAACGCCGAGCTGCCCGAGGGCTTCCGGATGGACCGGGCCGCGGTCGCCGACCTGATCGCGCTCGGCTGGTCGCCGCCCGGCGTGCAGGCCGACTCGGGCGACTCGTTCGGGCTGCGCTCCACCGCCGACCAGGCCGTGCGGATCGCCACCATCGTCACCCGCACCCTCCGCGACGTGTACGGTGCGCCGCACCCGGCCTTCCTGATGTACCTGGTGCACGACATCGACGACGAGCCGGTCGACACCGCGCCGCTGGGCACCGCCCGGCACGAGCCGACGCTGGAGGAGGGCCTCAACCTCGACGACCTGCAGGGCGCCGTCGCCCTCGCGCACGCCGCCGAGGAGGGCATCCCGCTGGAGGAGCGGGTCCGCACCGTGGTCGCCACCATGTCCAAGACGACCGTCGACCAGCTCCAGGAAGACGCCGACGGGGACATCGGCATCCGGGCCGGCTCGGCGATGGTGTTCGTCCGGGTCCGCGACAACCCGCCGCTGGTCGACGTCTTCTCGCCGATCCTCACCGAGGTCGAGCCCACCGAGCAGCTCTACATGAAGCTGTCCGAGCTGACCAACCGCATGCCGATCGGGCGGCTCTACGTCGCGCAGGACACGGTGTGGGCGTCCATCCCGGTGTTCGGCCGCAACTTCCAGGCCTCCCACCTGATGCTGGCGGTACAGGTGATGACCGGCCTCGCCGACGAGCTCGACGACCGGCTGCACGGCGAGTTCGGTGGCAAGCGCTTCTTCGGCGAGGGCGACAAGCCGGCGGGCAGCGGCCGCGGCGACTCCGACCACCGCCCGGGCATGTACATCTAGGCCTGGTACGTCACCGTGGCCACCGGGTCCAAGGTGGACAGCCGGAAGGCCCGCACGTCACGGTCGGAGACGGTCCACAGCTCGTCGCCGACGACCAGGGTTCGCACGACGCGCGGCGTGTCGAGTTCGCGGACCACGGTCAGCGTGTCGCCGGTGACCCGGAGCACGAGCGTCGACTCGGACTGCCGATCGATCGGCACCGCGAGCAGCTGCGACGACGGCCACCACAGCATCGCGCGCGAGTCCCCGACAGCCTTGGACGTGCCGCCGGGCACCTCGTGGCGGGCCACCTGTCGCGGCGCAGCCGGGTCGAAGAGCGACACCAGCGCGTCGGACATGCCGCCTCCGGGGAGGACCCGGTGGCCGACACCGGCCAGCCTGCCCGGCCCGACCTCCTGAACGGTGATCCCCGAGCCGGGCATCGGCAGAGTGCCCGCGAGGCGAGGCTTCGACGGGTCGGCCAGGTCGAGGATGTGGACCGCCTCGCTCTCCCGGGCGGCTCGCACATACCCGCGCTGACCGATGAACCGCATCTGGACGCCGTCCCGGACCACCCCGATCTCGTCGACCTGCCCGGCCCGCCGCAGGTTGTCGGCGCGGAGCACCCGCACCACCAGCCGGCGCGTCGTCTGATCGGCGGTGGCGAACCGCACGTGCCCCTGCCACTCGGACAACGCGTCGAGGTCGACCACGGGGCCGGGCACCGTGGCGCTGGCGCGAGCGACCGGCGGCTTCCCGTCCGGCCCGTCTAACCGGAAGATCTGGGTTTCGGAGTCCGACCCGTTCGTCAGGTACAGACCGGTCGGTGTGATGGTCGATCCGCCCTCGGCCACGACGGCGACCGGTGAGCCGCCGTCCAGGCGCGACGCCGACGCCAGCGGGATGGTCAGCGTGGAGAGGACCGAGCGTCCCGAGTACGACGACGGCCGGCTGACCGCCTCGCACGGCACCTTGCCCTTCTCGATCACCTCGCGGCCGGGCTCACTGGTGATCGTCGTCCATTCCGGCAGCCACGCGTCCGCCCCCACGGCATCGATCGCCTTGCGGTTCTCGGCCAGCATCACGGTGTCGTCCCGCTCGCCGATCAGCATCGGGAGTTTGATGCGGGCCAGGCTGTTCAGCGCGATCCGCGTGGTGTCGCCGACCTGTCGCGCGTCGAGCAGCGTCGCGGAGGTCCGGTATCTGCTCAGGATCCGCGGTGCGCCGGAGATGTCGACCAGGACGAGCTCGGTGGCGGTGTACGAGGAGCCGTTCCCGGCGGACGGGAAGGGTCCTTGGCGCAGCACGAGAGCTCGGTCGCCGGCGATCAGCAGGTCGGACTCCCCGCCCGGCCCGAGGCCCATCGTGCCGGTGACCCGCTTGGTGGACGCGTCGACCACCCGCAGGTCTCCCCCGAAGAGCGTGACGATGCGGCGCCCGTCGGACTTGACGATGTCGGGCCCGTCGGGACTGGCCGAGGTGAAGAGCGGCGGCACTCCGATCATGGGGTGTGCACGATGCAGGCCCTGTGCGTCGACCGACGCCTTGGCCGCGGCCCGCAGCTCCGTGGTCAGCTCGGCGCAGGAGGCGAACGGTATGAGGCCGGGCGTCGGCGGCGGGGCGGCGGCCTCGCTGTGAGATGGGGTGCAACCGGCCAGCGGAAGCACGAGGGCGAGAACGAGCAACGTGCGGGCCGACATGATGCTCCTCAGTTCGCGACGAAGGCGATCGGCGCCAGCGTGGACAGACGGGAGGCCTGAAGTCCGCCGTGCGAAAGGGTCCAGAGCTCGTCGCCGATGACCAGCGACCGCCGGATCGCGTCCGGCTGCCCGCCCTTGGCGATCTCGCCCGCCGACGCGAGACCGCTGCCGCTCACTTTGAGTGCGAGCGCTCCGGCGCCGGAGATCGGCACGACGAGCAGCTCGGTCGCCGGCCACCACAGGATCGCGTGCGGGTCGAACTCGGCCTCGGAGTACGCGTTCGCGAGGTGGTGCTGGGCCAACCGGCGGGGCGCGGCCGGGTCGGACACGTCGAAGAGCGACACCTGCGTGCCCAGACGCCTGCCCTCGGTGGACGCCTCCTGCCCGATGCCGATCAGGCGGTCCGGGCCGACCGGCTGGAGATGCGCCGAGTACCCGGTGATCTTCAGCTCGCCGGTGACCTCGGGCGCCGAGGGTTTGCTGAGGTCGACGCTGTAGAGCGGGTCGGTCTGCTTGAAGGTGACCACGTACCCGCGGGGCCCGATGAACCGCACCGAGTAGATCCGCTCGTTCTTGCCGAGCCCGGTCACCTCGCCGACCTGCGTGAGGTCGTCGGTCTTGAGCACCCGGACCGCGGAACTCGACGCCGACCGGTCGGTGGTGGCGACGCGCAGGTGACCGTCCCATTCGGACATCGCGTACTGGTTGATCAGGAAGCCGGGCACCTTGCCGGCGGCGCGGTAGACGGGCGGCTCGGCGCCGGCCACCTCGAAGCGGTAGATGTCGGTCTGCTGCGGCACGGTCCGGTTGTCCCGCCCCGGGAACCTGTCCAGTCGCCACCGCTGGTCGGAGGCCACGTAGAGGCTGCCCGGCGTGCCGTAGACGGTGTCGCCGTCGGCCACGATCGACACCGGCCGGCCGCCGTCCAGCTTCGGCGCGGACATCGCGAAGGTGAGCACGGTGAGCATCGAGCGGCCCGAGAAGGTCGCCGGGCGGCGGACGTCGTTGCAGGCCACCTTGCCGGTCTCGACGGTGTCGCCGGTGGTCACCTTCCAGCCGGGCAGCCAGGCGTCCACGCCGGCGCGGTCGATCACGCGCTGGTTGGCCTCGGTCCGGTCCTCGGCGGTGCGGGCCGACGGGCGCTGCGGGAAGGTGATGCGCGGCGTGCGCTTGAGCACGATCCGGGCGGTGTCGCCGGTCTGCCGGGCGTCGACCAGGGTGCCCTCGCCCTGGTAGCGGCTGATCACGCGGGGCGTGCCGGTCAGGTCGACCAGGATGAGCTCCGGGTCGGACGGCATCGGCATCTTGGAGTCGTAGACGACCTCGGTGCCGCCCCCGCGGCTCAGTACCAGTGCCCGGTCGCCGGCCAGCAGCAGGTCGGCGTCGTACCCGTTGTCGATCGCGAGTTTGCCGGTGACCTTCTTGGAGGCGGCGTCGATCACCCGCAGGGTTCCGTCGGTGATGGTGACGATCCGGCGTCCGTCGGTCTTCACGATGTCCGGTTCGTCGACGCCGGCCTCGTGCACGTTGGTTCCGGAGAACTCGGGGGTGGCCTTCGACGCCGACGCCGAGTCGGCCATCGACCGGGCGCCCTGCGGCGCGGCCCGGCTGAATTCGTACGAGAATGAGTCGAAGCCGTAGGGACCGACCGAGTCCTTGGCGGCCTTCCGTAGGTCGGTGCTGAGCTGGTCGCAGGTGTCGAAGGCGACCAGCTGAAGAGCGGGCCGCACCGGAGGCGGCGACGGCGGCGGCGGTGCGGAGGTGCACCCCGTGATCGGAAGCAAGGCGGCCAGAGCGAGGCCGGGAACAATGCGGCGCGACATGCGGGTGGGACGGCGCCGCCCGGGAGATGGTTCCCGTCGATTCAGTCGGGTGCGGGTATCGCGGTCGGCGACTCGACCAGCCGGGACAGCACGACCATGCTGCGCGTCGAGGTCACGAAGGGCTCCGCGCGCAGCCGCTCCAGTGCCTGCTCGAGATGCCCGATGTCGGCGGCGCGCAGGTGGACCAGGGCGTCCGCCTCACCCGAAACGGTGTACGCCCCGACCACCTCGGGATGGCGCCGGGTGGCCACCGTGAGCTGGGCCGGAGTGGTGCGCCCGGTGCAGAAGAGCTCGACGAACGCCTCGGTCGTCCAGCCCACCGCGGCCGGGTCGATGATCGTGGTGAATCCCTTGATCACCCCGCTCGCCCGAAGTCGGTCGACCCGGCGTTTGACGGCCGGGGCGGAGAGCGAGACCCGGCCGCCGATCTCCGCGAACGATGCGCGCGCGTCGGAGACCAGATGCGCAATGATTCGCTGATCAACGGCGTCCATCTGCAACGATTCGCCTCCAACGAGCAAGATTATGAGCTGTTTCGCTCGCCTGAGCGTACCTACCCTTTAGATCATGAGCCACACCGAGCGCTTACCGCGAAACCGGACATATCTCATGTGTCCGCCGCGCCACTTCACGGTCGAGTACGCCATCAATCCGTGGATGGACATTACGGTCGCGGTCGACGCCGGCGTGGCGCTCAAGCAGTGGCAGATTCTCCGCGAGACGCTCGCCGGCCTGGGGCACCAGGTGCACGTGCTGGAGCCGCAGCCGGGCCTGCCGGACATGGTCTACGCCGCCAACGGCGCGTTCTCGGTGGACGGCATGGTCTACGGCGCCCTCTTCCGCCACCCGCAGCGGGCCGCGGAGGCCACCCATCACGCGCTGTTCTACCGCAACGGGCCGTGGACCTTCGTCGACCCGGCGCAGGTCAACGAGGGTGAGGGCGACTTCGCCTACCTGCCCGGCGCGTACGGCGGGCTGATCCTCGCCGGGCACGGCTTCCGCACCGAGTCCTCCGCGCACGCCGAGGCCCAGGAGGCCCTCGGCCGGCCGGTGATCTCCCTGCGCCTGGTCGATCCCGCCTTCTACCACCTGGACACCGCCCTGGCCGTGCTGGACGACCGGCACATCACCTACTACCCGGAGGCGTTCTCCCCGGCCTCGCAGCGCATCCTCGCCCAGCTCTTCCCGGACGCGGTGCTGGCCGACCGATCGGATGCCGAGGCCTTCGGTCTCAACCTGGTCAGTGACGGTCGCCACGTTGTGCTCAACGCTGAAGCCACCGGCATGGCCGCCAAGGTGCAAGCCGCCGGGTACGTACCGGTTCCGGTGGAGTTGAGCGAGCTCAAGCTCGGCGGCGGCAGTGTGAAGTGCGCGGTGGCCGAACTTCGGCTCTAGAAAGCTTGCGCCATGATGGTCCGATGACCGACGACAACCAGACCACAGCCAAGCAGGACGACGGGTCCGTCATCGTGGTGGGCCCGGACGGCCGCCCCATGGGCACGGTGGAGTCGGACGGCAGCATGAAGCCGGAGGAGCCCGGCAACCTGATCGAGCAGCCGGCCAAGGTGATGCGGATCGGCAGCATGATCAAGCAGCTGCTCGAGGAGGTCCGGGCGGCGCCGCTGGACGAGGCGAGCCGCGGCCGCCTGCGCGAGATCCACCAGCGCTCGATCACCGAGCTGGAGGACGGCCTGGCCCCCGAACTGCGCGAGGAGCTGGAGAGGCTGTCGCTGCCGTTCGAGGGGGAGACCCCACCGAGCGAGAGTGAGCTTCGGATCGCCCAGGCCCAGCTGGTCGGCTGGCTGGAGGGCCTGTTCCACGGCATCCAGGCGGCTCTGGTCGCCCAGCAGATGGCGGCCCGGCTGCAGCTGGAGCAGATGCGCGGCGGAAACGCCGGCCGCCCGGCCCTGCCGATGGGTCCGATGCCCGGTGGCGTTCCGGAGAACGGCAGCGCCGGCCAGTACCTCTAGAGGCCGAACGCGGACGAGAGATAGACCGCCACGCCGTCCTCGTCGTTGGTCGCCGTCAGCTCGTCGGCGACCTCGACGACGGCCGGGTGCGCGTTGCCCATCGCCACGCTGTGCCCGGCCCAGGTCAGCATCGGCACGTCGTTGGGCATGTCGCCGAAGGCCACCACGTCCTCGGCGGTGAGGCCCTCACGCTCGCACACCCAGGCCAGGCCGGCCGCCTTGGTGATGCCCGCCGCGGAGATCTCCACCAGCGCGGACGACGACGAGTGGGTGGCCTCGGCCAGCCCGCCCAGCGTCCGCGACACCAGCGCGTAGAAGTCGTCCGGTGCGGACGACGCGGAGCGGGCCAGGAGTTTCACCGCCGGCGCCGAGGTCAGTTCCTCGGGTGACGCGAGTACGCGGACCTGCCGGTGCTCGTCCGGCCACCGCATCGGCCAGTTCTCGTCGTACCAGAACGCCCGCCCGTCCTCGACCTCGACGGCCAGCGAGATGTCCGGCACCGCGTCGCGCAGTTTCTTGGTCACGTCGAGCAGCAGGTCGGTCGCCATCGGGTTGGCCAGGAGCACCTCGTCGGTGTCCGGGTCGTAGACCACGGCGCCGTTCGCGCACACCGCGGGCGGCGGGTCGGCCATCTGGTCGTAGAGCTGCCGCAGCCAGCGGACCGGGCGGCCGGTGACCAGCACGAACGGGACCGGGAGCCGGTCGAGGACGTCGATGGTGCGGGGGCTGAGCGTGCCGTCGCCGCGGATCAGGGTGCCGTCGATGTCGGAGGCGACGAGGCGGAAGGGTGCGGGCATCACCTCGACAGTAGCCGGTCCAGGTAGACGGCCACCCCGTCGTCGTCATTGGCGTGCGTCACTTCGTCGGCGGCCGCCAGCACGGTCGGGTGCGCGTTGGCCACGGCCACCCGGTGCCAGCCAGCCCAGGCGAACATCGGCAGGTCATTGGGCATGTCACCGAAGACCAGGACGTCCGCCGGGTCGACGCCGACGGCCTCCGCGACGACCGCCAGGCCGGTGCCCTTGTCGACGTCCGGCGGGCAGATCTCGATCACGTTGAGCCCGGCCTGGGTGACCGATGCCACGTGCGACGGGATCACCAGCCGGGCCGCTGCCAGAAGATCATCGACGTCGTGCGAGGACGAGCACGCGTAGGCCTTGATGACGTCGCCTTCCAGGCAGGAGGACCGGGTCCGTTCCTCGACGACGACCTCGTAGCGCCAGTCCGGTGTCCGTGTGCCCCACAGCGGCGCGCCCGGGTGCTCCAGCGCCTCCACCATGACGGTCAACGGGCCCACGGCGTCTTCAAGATCATCCAGCAGGGTCGACAACGCCCCACCGGCGAGGCGTGAGGACCGCAGCGGCTGCGGATCCGTCACGTCGTAGACCCAGCCGCCGTGGGCGAGCACGAGGAAGTCGGCGGCCCTGATGTCGGATCGCGTGAGCTCGGAGAGCCGCGGCCCGCGACCCGTGGCGCCCACGATGCGGATGCCTGCCGCGCGTACCCGATCAAGAACCTCATGGGTGTAGGCGGACACCGTGTCGTCGCTGCGGACGAGGGTGCCGTCGAGATCGGTCGCGATCAGCTTGGGAAGCCCGGGGCGAGGCATCTGAACCTCCGTGGGTCGGTGAACCCCCGCGGAGGGCGGAAGGAAAACGTTACACCGGCCCGACTACCAGCGGCTATGACTTCTGGTAGCGGGCCGGTGGCGATCAAGTTACCGAGTGGGTTCGAGGACGTCGCGCCCGCCGAGGAACGGCTGCAGCGCCTTCGGCACGCGGACCGAACCGTCCGGCTGCTGGTGGTTCTCCAGGATCGGGATGAGCCACCGGGTGGTCGCCAGCGTGCCGTTGAGCGTCGCCGCGGTCTGCGGACGGCCGTCCTCGTCGCGGTAGCGGACGTTCAGCCGCCGCGCCTGGAACGTCGTGCAGTTCGACGTCGAGGTGACCTCGCGGTAGCGCTGCTGCGACGGCACCCACGCCTCGCAGTCCAGCTTGCGCGAGGCGCTCGAGCCCAGGTCACCGGCCGCCACGTCGATCACGCGGTACGGCACCTCGACCTTCGCCAGCATCTCCTCCTCCATCGCGAGCAGCCGCAGATGCTCGTCGGTGGCCTCCTCCGGACGGCAGAACGAGAACATCTCCACCTTGTCGAACTGGTGCACCCGCAGGATGCCGCGCACGTCCTTGCCGTGCGAGCCGGCCTCCCGGCGGTAGCACGTCGACCAGCCGGCGAACCGCTCCGGCGTCGTCAGATCCAGGATCTCGTTCGAGTGATACGCCGCCAGCGCCACCTCCGAGGTGCCGACCAGGAACAGGTCGTCCGCCTCGAGCCGGTACACCTCACTGGCGTGCGAGCCGAGGAACCCGGTGCCCTCCATCGCCTCGGGACGCACCAGCGACGGCGTGATCGACGGCGTGAACCCGTGCTCCACCGCCTGCTGGACGGCCATCTGCAGCAGCCCCAGCTGAAGCAGCGCACCCACCCCGGTGAGGAAGTAGAACCGCGACCCCGACACCTTGGCCCCGCGCTCGGTGTCGATCGCCCGCAGGCCCTCGCCCAGTTCCAGGTGGTCCTTCGGGTTCTCGATCGACGGGATGTCGCCGACCTCGCGCAGCACCACGAAGTCGTCCTCGCCGCCCGCCGGGACGCCGTCCTGCACCAGGTTGGGCACGGCCAGATGCGCCCGGCGCAGTGCCTGGTCGGCCTCGGTCGCGGCGGTCTCGGCCGTCTTCACCTCGGCCGCGAGCTCTTTGGTACGCGCCAGCAGCGCCGCCCGCTCGTCCCCGGACGACTTCGCGACCTGCTTGCCCAACGATTTCTGCTCGGCCCGGACGGCCTCGAACCGCTGGGTCACGGACCGCCGCTCCTCGTCGGCGCGCAGCAGATCGTCCACGACCTCGGTGGACTCGCCGCGCAGCCGCTGGCCGGCACGGAACAGTTCGGGATCTTCGCGAAGCAGACGCAGGTCAATCACGATTGCCGAGCCTACCGGCGACCGGCGTGGACCATCATCTGGATATCCCGGGTCCGTCCCGGTCCTCGCTGCGGGAGGTGAACGGGGTCGACGAGGTGACCGTCAGATCGATGGGCGCATCCGGCGCCGCGTCGTCCGGCGTCGTCCGTGGCCGTCGCCACGACCACACCTCCGGCGGCTCCGAGGCCTCCTCAACCTTGTGGTCGAGATGCCGTCCGGCCAGCCACAGCGCCAGCGTCACCGCCGCCACGCCGACCAGCCCGCACCAGATGCCGCGCCCGTACGTCAGATGAACCTGCTCCTCGGGCATGCCGGCGGCGAAGAGCCCGAGCGGCGACCGGGTGTCCTCGCCGATCGCATGCGCCGCGCCGGCCAGCAGGGCGGCCTGCACGCCGGCGACGGTGAGGCCGGTCAGCCGGGCGTAGCGGCGACCCGCCGGCGGCCCGAACAACATCAGCACCACGGCGACCGCGAGCACGAACAACCCCACCAGATAGCCCGAACCGAGCGCGCCCAGATCGGCGATGCCGGACGGGACCGGGCGGTCGCTGCCGATCCCGCCCTGCTCCAGCTCGGAGTTGTCCAGCTCGGTGACCTGCCACTCGGAGATCAGAGAGGCGAACAGGGCGACCGCGCCCACGGTGGCGGCCAGCGGCACCGTCCGCCGGTCGGCGCCGATCCCGGCCAGGAACTCCGACACGCTCCACCGGCGGCGGGCGCCGGACGCCGGCTCGGGCGCGCCGAACTCCACGATCGCCTCGGTCGGAGGGTGCTGCTCGGCAGGCATGGCACTCATTGTTGCCGGGGAAACGGTCCGGCGACCACCGCTGACGGGATGGACTAGCGTCGAGCACATGCCTATTCGTTCTGCATCAGCACGCTGGGAAGGGAACCTCCCCGAGGGTTCCGGCACGATCAAGACCGGTAAGGGCGGTTTCGAGGCGAACTACTCGTTCAAGTCGCGCTTCGAGGAGGGCGAGGGGACGAACCCCGAGGAACTCATCGCCGCCGCACACTCCGGCTGCTTCTCGATGGCGTTCTCCAAGGGCCTGGCCGACGCCGGCTTCACCCCGACCTCGGTGGAGACGACCGCGAAGGTGCACCTGGACAAGACCGACGGCGGTTTCGGCGTGACCCGCATCGAGCTGGAGACCGTCGGTGACGTGCCCGGCATCGACGGGGACACGTTCCAGAAGATCGCCGAGGGCGCCAAGGAGAACTGCCCGATCTCGCGGCTGCTCTCGCCCGGCGCGGCGATCAGCCTCTCCGCCACGCTGGCCTGACGACCATCCGTCACTCCGCCGGTTCCCTGTGTAGGGGCCCGGCGGAGCACAATGGTCCCGTGCCGGTGGATATGAGCAGGGAACGTTTCGAGGAACTGGTCGGTGAGGCCCTCGACGAGGTGCCTGTCGAGCTGCTCAACCTGATGAGCAACGTGGTGGTCCTGGTCGAGGACGCCCCACCCGACGGCACCGAGGAGCTGCTCGGACTGTACGAGGGATATGCGCTCACCGAGCGCGGCTGGGACTACGCCGGCGTCCTGCCCGATCGCATCACCATCTATCGCATGCCCACGCTGAAGGTGTGTGACACCGAGACGGATGTGATCGACGAGGTGGCCATCACCGTGGTGCACGAGATCGCCCACCATTTCGGGATCGACGATCACCGTTTGCATGAGCTCGGCTGGGGCTGACTGGTGGTGTCTGCCCTTGTCAGAGGCCATTACGCTGAGCTTCCACATCTTTCGAAAGAGGCAGGCATGCGCAGCGAACTTTTCTCGGCGGAAAACCTCGAGAAGGAGGCGTCCCAGCCGGGGCTCCGCCTGCAGAATTCCAAGCTGCTGAAGGCTGAGCTCAACGGCGAGTTCATGGCCCGCGTCGGCTCGATGGTCGCGTACCAGGGTCAGGTCCAGTTCGAAGCGCTCGGCTCCGGCGGCATCGGCAAATTCCTCAAGCAGAAGCTCACCGGCGAGGGCGTCCCGCTGATGAAGGTCAGCGGCCGTGGTGACGTCTTCATCGCCGAGAACGCGGCGGACATCCACATCATCGACCTCGAGCCCGGCGACGCGCTGAGCATCAACGGCGCCAACGTCCTGGCCTTCGACTCGACCCTGCAGTACGACATCAAGATGGTCCAGGGCGCCGGCATGTTGTCCAACGCCGGCCTGTTCAACTGCGTGTTCTCCGGCTACGGCCGGATCGCGGTGACGACCAAGGGCACGCCGGTCGTGCTCAGCGTCGACCAGCCGACCTATGTGGACCCGCAGGCCGCGATCTGCTGGTCGGCCAACCTGCAGACCGGCTACCACCGCGCCGAGCAGCTCGGCATGGGCACGCTTCTCGGCCGCACCACCGGCGAGCGCTTCACGATGAGCTTCGCGGGCCAGGGCTTCGTCGTGGTCCAGCCCTCCGAGGAGCCCCCGGGCGGTCTGGCCGGCGCCGCGCAGGGCCAGCAGCAGCAGGGCGGCGTGCTCGGCAACCTCTTCAGCTGACCCAGCTCTCACTTCTACGACCCCAAGATCAAGTTCAAGATCTTGGGGTCGTAGGTGGGTGGTGGGTACAGACCGTCGCTCACGCCGAGGGTCGCTTCGCTCCACGTGCGTGAGTGGTCACCCTCTTTGCGGCATGTGCCCGTAGCCTGGACCGGTGTCGCTGACTCTCGCCGAGGCCCGGGCCCGGGCCGCCATGATCTCCGACGTCTCCTACGACCTCGAGCTCGACGTCACGTCGATCGAGTCGTTCCGCAGCCGGGTGACCGTGCGATTCCGCACCACGGGCGGCGATACGTTCCTGGAGCTGCACAGAGCCTCGCCCGTCACGGTCACGCTCGACGGCGTCGAGACGGAGTCCGGCTATGACGGGCGGCGCATCCCGCTCACCGGCCTGACCGCCGGCGCGCACGAGGTGGTCGTGGACGCTCGCCTGCGCTACGTGACCGACGGCGAGGGGATGCACACCTTCACCGACCCGGTGGACGGCGAGCGGTACGTCGGCGGATACCTCGGCCTGGACATCACGCAGCGCCTGTTCGCCTGCTTCGACCAGCTCGACCTCAAGGCGCCGATCACGCTGAGCGTGACCGCGGATCCGGCGTGGACGGTCCTGTCGAACGGCCGGCCCACGCTCGCCGAGGACGGCCGGTTCACGTTCGCCGCCACCCAGCCGATCCCGTGCGACCTGTTCGCCGTGGCGGCCGGGCCGTACCACTCGGTCACCTGGGAGCACCGCGGCCTGCCCATGGGCTGGCACGCCCGGCGGTCGCTCGCCGCCGAACTCGACCGGGACGCCGCCGAACTGCGCCGGGTCACCGAGGTCTGCTTCGACCACTACGCCGAAATCTTCGACGAGCCGTTCGCCTTCGACTCGTACGACCAGGTCTTCGTGCCCGAGATCAACTGGGGCGCGATGGAGTGCCCCGGCTGCGTCACGTTCAACGAGACCATGCTGCCGCGCGGCCGGGTCACCGACGACGACCGCCGGCGCGTGGCCATGGTCATCGCGCACGAGATGTCACACATGTGGTTCGCCGACCTGGTCTCTCCCGTGTGGTGGGAGGACGCGTGGCTGAACGAGTCGTTCGCCGACTACATGGGATTCGAGGTGGCCGCGACGGTGGCCGGATACGCCGGCAGCCGGGTGTCGTTCGAGGCGATGTTCAAACCGGGCGCGTACCTCGCCGACCGGCGCCGCTCCACCCATGCGGTCGCGCCGACCGCCGACGAGGTGCCCGACGTGGACACCGGCACGACCATCTTCGACGAGATCTCCTACGCCAAGGGCAACGCCGTCCTGCGCCAGCTGGTCACCTGGCTGGGCCGGGAAGACTTCCTGACCGGCGTGAACGCCCACCTGACCCGGCACCGCTTCGCGAACGCCACCCTCGAGGACCTGCTCACCGCCCTCGACGCGGCCTCGCCCCGCGACGTGCGTGCCTGGGCGGCCCTGTGGCTGCGCCGGTCCGGGCACGACACGATCCGGGTCACCCGCTCCGGCGACGTGCCGGTGCTGACCCGCGAGGGTGTCCGGCCGCACCGATTCACCGTCACGGCCTATTCGCCGACCGCCTCGGCGTCCACGCCCGGCCTGGAGCCGGTCGGCTCGCGGCTGGTCGACCTGGCCGACGAGCCGCTGGAACTGCCGGAGTGGTCCGGGCTCGTCATCGTCCCCAACTCCTACGGCGAGACCTTCGCCCGCATCGAGCTGGACCCGCTTTCGTACGACGCGGTCGCGCGCGGCCTCTCCACGCTCACCGAACCGCTGGTACGCGCGGTGCTCTGGGCGACGGTGCTCGACCGCGCGCCGGCCGAGGCGCACCTTGACCTGATCGCCCGCCAGCTGCCGCAGGAGACGTCGCCCACCCTGATCACCGCCGCCGTCGACCGCACCCTCGCGGATCTGGTCCGCCGCCGCCTGCCCGGCACCGAGGTCGAGGCCGCGCTGTCCGTCATCGCGGCGGCGTGCGCCCCCGCGGCCGTGCACGACGAGCAGCGCGCCATCGCCCTGGCCCGAGGCCTGTCCCGCGCCACCACCGACACCGCGCTCCTGCGCCGCTGGCTCGACGCCGACGCGACCGACCACGGCCTCGCCCTCGACCCCAAGCTCCGCTGGTCCGCCGTCCACCGGCTGGCCGAGCTGGGCGGCCTGGACGAGCAGCAGATCGAGGCCGAACGCCGGCGCGACGGCACCGACACCGGGAACCTGGGCGCGGCCACGGCCCTGGCCGCCCGCCCCACGCCGGAGGCGAAGTCGGCCGCCTGGGCCGCGATGACCGAAGACCCCGACGTGTCGGTACGCCGCTTCCGAGCACTGGCCGCCGGCCTCTGGTCCGCGTCCCAGCGCGACCTGGTCACGCCGTATGTCACCGCCTACTTCCGGCTGGCGCCCGACCTGGCCCGCCGCGGTTCGGCCTTCGCGGCGGCGGTCGGCGCCGCCTTCCCGGCGTTCCCGCTCACGGCACAGGAGCTGAAGCAGACCCGCGAGTCCCTGACCCCCGACGTCCCGGCCGTCCTCCGCCGAGCCTGGGACGACGAACTCGACGACCGCACCGCGTAGCCGCCGGCCGAGCGTGGGACGACGAGCCCGACGACCGCACCGCGCAGCCGCCAGCCGAGCGTAGGACGACGAGCCCGACGACCGCATCACGCGGCCGTCGGCCGAGCGTGGGACGACGAGCCCGGCGGCCGTATCGCGTGGCCGTCGGCCGGGCGTGGGACGACGAGCCCGACGACCGCGTAGCCGCTCACGGTGGTAGCTGGGCACGGCAGTGGTAGCCGGGCACGAGAGTGGTAGCCGGGCACGAGAGTGGTAGCCGGGCACGGCAGTGGTGGCCGGGCACGGCAGTGGTGGCCGGGCACGGCAGTGGTGGCCGGGCACGAGAGTGGTAGCCGGGCACGGCAGTGGTAGCCGGGCACGGCAGTGGTAGCCGGGCACGGCAGTGGTAGCCGGGCACGGCAGTGGTAGCCGGGCACGAGAGTGGTAGCTGAAGGCGGCGTCTGCGGTGTTGCCGGCTGGCTCGGCCTTTCGCGCCGCCGACACCGGCCAGCCGGTGGTAGGACCGGGCGCTATCCACCGAGCCTCCCCCGCTCTGGACTACCACGCGCGCGGATCGTGGTGGTTGAGGGCGGTATTTCGGCCCGGATGCCGCTCGGAACCACCACTGCGTGCCTGGCCTACCGCTCGCGCCTGCACCTACCACCGGACCGCGCCCGGCCACGGCGGTCGCGTCCGCTGGCGTGGTGTAAGAGGCGGCCAGCGCTGATCCGTGTGGGTTGATGTTAGGCGGCTATCTCGGCGGGTTCGAGGTCGGGTTGGGTGTCTTGGCTGGTGGTGATGGGTGTGAGGCG
>NZ_BSTL01000042.1 GCF_030269485.1 Actinoplanes sp. NBRC 103695
GCCTCGGCCGCTCCCCGACAGTGGCCGACATCGCCGTACACCTCGGCGTCACCGAGGAAGACGTGCTGGAAGGCCTGGAAGGCGCCCGCGCCTACAACGCCACCAGCCTGTCCACCCCGATCAGCGCGGACGGCACCACCGAACTCGGCGACACCCTCGGCGGCGAGGACAGCGAGTTCGAACTCGCCGAGACCCGCGTCGCCCTCGGCCCCGCGCTGGCCACTCTCGACGAGCGCGAGCAGAAGATCCTCACCCTGCGCTTCTACGGCAACCTGACCCAGTCGCAGATCGCCGACCAGGTCGGCATCTCCCAGATGCACGTCTCCCGGCTGCTCACCAAGGCGCTCGCGAAGCTTCGCGCCGAGCTCGCAGCCGGGTTTTAGGCCGGACGTCGACGGGGCTACGAGACCCAGTTCATCCGGGTGAGCTGGGCTCGGGCCTCATCCGCCACCTCGGCCTCGACCGCCACCGCGTACTGCGAGGCGGTCAGCGAGCTGCGCGACGAGAAGTCCCGCCGTCCGCCGGTCATCGCGTGGGCGAGCGCGCCGAAGACAGCGCCCCACAACGCGCCGATCAGCAGGCCCACCAGCAGCACGGCGAGCCAGTTCGAGTCGCTGAAGATGCCGAAGAGCAGCCCGATGAACAGGCCGAACCACGCGCCGCTCGCGGCGCCGGCCAGCGCTGCCCGGGCGATCGTCAGCCGGCCCAGGACGTTCTCCACGATGCGCAGGTCGGTGCCGACGATGGCGACCCGCTCGACCGGGAACTTGTTGTCCGAGAGGTAGTCGACCGCGCGCTGGGCGGACGCGTAGTCGGGGTAGGTGGCCACGGACACGGTCGGGCCGGGAACCCCGGTCTCCGGGGCCGGCGTGACCGGAGTGCCGGCGGGGCCCGGTGGGATGGTGCCGTCAGGCGTTGTCATCGGTTGCCTCCTTCGAAGTCGTCTGAAGAGCGGGCCTTCGAGACCGGGGCGTCCGTCGCCGGCTGGTCGCCGGCGGCCAGGCGCACCCAGAGCAGAAAGACCGCGGCCACGGCCGCGGTGATGGCGGTGGCGCCGGTCAGGAACGCGAACCGCCCGGAGACCAGGTCGGGCGTCACCCGCTCGGACAGCACCACGGCGCCCAGGCCGACGGCGGTGATCAGCGCGGAGAGGCCCCCGCCGACCACGAACAGCACGGTGGGCAGGCGGTTCGCGCGCTCGATCGTGCCGGGGCGGCGGCGGTTCCGGACCCGTAGCCAGAAGGTCACCAGGCCACCCCAGGCCAGCACCACGAGCAGCGCGGCGATGGTGTCGCTCGGGCGGTGCCACTCGGCCCAGACGGTGGCCACGGCGATCACCGCGACATAGCCGGCGCCGATCAGCGAGACCATGCCGCGTACGGCGAGGGGAAGCACCAGGACCAGCGCGAACGCCACCGACGCGGCGGCCGTGGCGTGACCGCTGGGGAACGAGTTGGACATCGCGGAGCCGTCCAGATCGGGCCGCTCCAGCCGCATCTTGAGCAGCTGGCTGGTCGCGTTGGCGCCGATCACCATGATCGAGGCGGCCACGGCCAGGTCGGCGCGGCGGCGGACGATGCCGATCAGCGCGATCGCGACGCAGACCAGCACCAGGCTGACCAGCGAGGTGCCGTTCAGCGCCCGGTCCATGATCTGGACGGCTCGTTCGTGCCCGACGTCGGCGTTGCGCAGCGCCTGGGTGTCGATGTCCTGCCCGAGGGCGGAGAGCACGAACACGCGATAGATCACGGCGACGCCGGCCGCGGCCAGGATCGCCGTGAGCAGGGGCGTGAACATGTGCACGCCGCTGCGGCTCACCGGCTTCGGAGGCCGGGGGCGCTTGGCGGGCTTCGCGGTCTTGGGCTTCACGGGCTTGGACTTCGCGGTCTTGGGCTTCGTGGTCTTGGTACGGCGGGGGGCCAGTGCCGTCATCGGGGGAGTTCCTCCTGGGGAGCTGGAAACGCGGTCCGCTATTGCCCCGCGATCACCCCATTCGAAACGGCTTTCTCGCGTGTCACAGCGACTTCACCACGTTAGTGGCGGCAACCGAGGCGCACCCGTTCGCCTCCCGCCCCGGCAACGGCTGCTGGCGACCTTTCTGAGGACAACGTCCACGGAAAGGGACCGCCAATGCTGCACACCGCCCGTCGACTGCTCACCAGTGCCCTGCTGGTGGCCGCCATCGGGACCGGGTTCGCTCTCGCCCCGGCCGCCGCGAACGCCGCGACCGTTCCCGCCACCGTGCGGGTGACGAGCACCCTGAAGGTCCGTGCGACGCCCTCGCTCAGCGGGCACATCGTCGGTTCCGTCCGTAACAACCAGTCGATCGGCGTCCAGTGCGTCACCGCCGGCACCTCGGTGCGCGGCTCGATCCGCACCACGAACCTGTGGGCCCGGATCGGCGCCGGCAAGTTCATCTCGTTCGCGTACGTGGCCGCCTCGCGCGCCGTCACCCGGTGCGCGACCACCAGCCCGCAGGCCGTGCCGGTGAAGAGCAAGCCGAACACCGCGGGCGCGAAGAAGTACATCATCGGCACGATCCGGAGCACCGACGGCCCGGTGAACATGCGCACCGCGCCGGGCACTGCGGGCGCCGTGGTGCTGCGGCTGAAGAACGGCCAGCGGGCGTTGCTGGTCTGCGCGGTCACCGGCCAGAAGGTCGCCGGCACGGTCCGCACCACCACGCAGTGGAACCGGACGAGCACCGGTAACTACCTGTCGCACGCGTTCATGGTCACCCCGGCGCTGCCGGTGTGCAAGGGCGCGACGCCGCCGAGCAGCACGCCGGTGACGCAGACCCCGGAGCAGTTCATCAAGGCCGCGGTGCCCGGCGCCCAGCAGGGCTGGCGGGAGTACGGCGTGCCGCCGTCGGTGACCATCGCCCAGGCCATCCTGGAGTCCGGCTGGGGCCGCAGCACGCTGTCCGGTACGCACCGCAACTACTTCGGCATCAAGTGCCAGAACGGCAAGTGGGGCAAGCTGGCCAACGGCTGCGCGGTGTACAACACCCAGGAGTGCACGAAGGCCGGCAACTGCTTCAGCACCACGGGGGCGTTCCGCACCTACTCCTCGATGGCCAACTCGTTCCGGGACCACGGCAACTTCCTGAAGGTCAACAACCGCTACCAGCCGGCCTTCAAGTACACGAAGCAGGCCAACCTGTTCATCTGGAACGTCTGGAAGGCCGGGTACGCCACCGACCCCAACTACTACGGCAAGATCACCGGAATCATGGCGAAGAACAAGCTCTACCAGTACGACACCTGGAAGTGAACCCACTTCACCCCCGTCGGCGGAACCGCGCCGACGGGGGTGATTTGCGTCTTATGCTCGCTTGAGTGAAGCGACGTGACGATTCCGCCGCCGCGGCGGGCAGTCGCCGGGGTCGCTTCGTCGGTCCCCTGCTCGCGGCCAACGTGGCGGTCCTGGGCATCACGGTCACGCTGCTCACCGTCGCCAGCCTCCGCTCGGTGCAGCGGGCCAACGCCGACCGGGTGATGGACCAGCGCACCGCGGTGGCCCGGGCCGCGGTCAGCACCGAGACCGGGCGCTACCGCACGCTGCTGCAGGCGGTGGCGGCCGGTGCGGGCACCAACGCCCGGTTCGACCGTACGGACTTCGCCGCGATCACCGCGCCGCTGGACACCGCCGACCTGCTCGGCGCCATCTCCGTCGCGTTCGTCGTGGCCACCGGGCCGGACGACATCGGCCGGGCCCAGGCCACCTGGCGGGCGCGCGGGGCGGAAGGCCTCTCCCTGCGCGCGCACGCCGGGGCGCCGGAGCACTACTTCTCGATCTTCGGCCGGGCGCTGCACGGCGGCACACCCAGCTCGTCCGGCATCGACGTCGCCGCGTCCAGCGAGGCCACGGCGGCGCTGGTGGAGGCACGGCGGACCGGGCAGCCGACCGTCTCCGACACGTACATCCTGCTCCGCGACCGAGGCCTGCCGCCGCGGCAGCAACAGCTCTCCTTCGCCTTCGTCGCGCCGGTCTACACGCCCGGCGCCCAGCCGGTGTTCCAGGGCTGGATGGTGCTGGGCCTGCGTGGCCAGGACTTCCTCGGCGGCGTGCTGAGCACCGCCAGCCAGAACCAGCTGGACGGCGAACTGCTCGCGACCAACGGCGACGGGCGGCGGGTACGGGTGGCCGCCTACTCCGTGCGCGGCAGCCGCGACCTCATCCGGCAGGCCACCTTCCCGGTCGCCAACCGGCAGTGGACGCTGGTCACCTCCGCCGACTCGGCCTTCCTGCCCGGCGCGCGCAGCAGCCTGCCGACCACCGTCCTGCTCGGCGGCCTCGCGCTCACCCTGATGCTGGCCGTGCTGGTGCACGTCCTGGCCAACGGCCGGTCGAAGGCCCGCTGGCAGGTGCAGGTGGCCACCGCCGAGCTACGCACCGCCGAGGCGGAGAGCCGTCGCCAGGCCGGCCTGCTCGGCGCGATCATGAACAGCCTCGGCGACGGCGTCGGCGTGGTCGACGGCAACGGCGAGTTCCTGCTGCACAACCCAGCCGCCAAGGCCCTGCTCGGGGTCGACGACAAGGTCCGCGGGCCGGGAGAGTGGCAGTCGCACTACGGGCTGTTCCTGCCGGACGGGCGTACCCCCTTCCCGCTGGAAGAGATGCCCCTGGTCCGGGCCCTGCAGGGCGAGTCCTCGGACGGCGTGGAGATGATGGTCCGCAACGCCGAGCGGCCGGACGGCATCCTGATCAGCGTCGACGGGCGCCCGCTGGACGAGAGCGCGGGCCAGCCCGGGGCGGTCGCCGTCTTCCACGACATCACCGAGCTGCGGCGGTACGAGACGGACCTCTCGGTGTTCGCCGGTGTGGTCGCGCACGACCTGAAGGCGCCGCTGGCGGTGGTCCGCGGGCACTGCGAGACGGCCGCCGACGAACTGGCCGAGGCGGACGACTCCGCCGAGGTGGCGGGCGCGATCCGGGCGCTGGAGCGGATCACCCTGGCGGCCGACCGGATGGCGGCGCAGATCGACACGCTGCTGGCGTACACCACGTCGAAGGACGCGCCGCTGCGCCGCGAGACGGTCGCGCTCGGCTCGCTGGTGGACGACGTGATCCTGGGGCGCTCCGGCCCGCGTCGCCCGGGCGACGCGCCGCCGCCGGACTTCTACGTCGGCCCGCTGCCGGACATCTACGCCGACCCCGGGATGCTCCGCCACGTGCTGGACAACCTGATCGGCAACGCCCTCAAGTACGTGCCGAAGGGCCGGTCCGCGCGGGTCGACGTGACCGCCGGGCAGGCCGGCCCCGGCTGGTGCCGGATCGAGATCGCGGACCGCGGCATCGGCATCCCCGACGAGGACAAGCCGGACATCTTCGAGTCGTTCCACCGGGCGCGGACCGCCGCCGGTTACGCCGGCACGGGCCTCGGCCTGGCCATCTGCCGCCGGATCGTGGAACGGCACGGCGGCCAGATCGGCGTCGGCGACAACCCGGGCGGTGGCACCCGTTTCCACTTCACGATGCCCCTGGCGGCGGGCGTCCTCGAGATCACGCCCCTGCCGCAGCCCACCCTCGACTCCGTCTCGTGACGCTTTGCGGTGGGGTCGGCGGTCGTCGCGCGGCGGTTCGGCCGGTGATGCCTCGACGTGCTCGGAGCAAAGCGGCCAGGGCGGCGATAATCACGCGGCGATTCGGGCGAGCTCCGCCTAAGCTTGTCGCGCCATGTCTGTAACCGTGCCTGAACTGCGCCGCCGCATGTCCGATCTGCTCCCCCGCGACGAGCGCCGGCTCCAGCGGCGGCTCGAGGGCACCCGCAAGATCCAGGACGACGAGCGCAAAGCGGCCGCGCTCGCCGAGATCGCCGCCGAGGTGGACGCGGCGATGGCCAGGCGAAACGCGCGGCTGGCGTCCGTACCCGAGATCAAATATCCCGACGAGTTACCGGTCTCGGCGCGGCGGGACGACATCGCCGCCGCCATCCGGGACAACCAGGTCGTGATCCTGGCCGGCGAGACCGGCTCCGGCAAGACCACCCAGTTGCCGAAGATCTGCCTGGAGCTGGGCCGCGGCGTGCGCGGGCAGATCGGTCACACCCAGCCCCGCCGGATCGCCGCGCGGACGGTGGCCGAGCGCATCGCCGAGGAACTGGGCACGCCGCTCGGATCCACGGTGGGCTACAAGGTGCGGTTCACCGATCAGTCGGGCGAGGACACGCTGATCAAGGTGATGACCGACGGCATCCTGCTGGCGGAGATCCAGAACGACCGGTTGCTGCGCCGCTACGACACGCTGATCATCGACGAGGCGCACGAGCGCAGCCTGAACATCGACTTCCTGCTCGGCTACCTGCGAGAACTGCTGCCGCGCCGGCCCGACCTGAAGGTGATCATCACCTCGGCGACGATCGAGACGCAGCGCTTCGCCGACCACTTCAGCACGCTTCCAGCGTCGGGTTCCCCGCGCCGTCCGGAGGACCAGGTGCCGGTAGCTTGCCCCGTGATCGAGGTGACCGGGCGGACGTACCCGGTGGAGGTCCGTTACCGCCCGCTCGACATCGACGCGGAGCAGGACCAGATCGACGGCATCTCCGCCGCGGTGGACGAGCTGGCCGGCGAGAGCTCCGGCGACATCCTGGTGTTCCTCAGCGGCGAGCGGGAGATCCGTGACACCGCCGACGCGCTGGAGAAACGCAAACTGCGCAACACCGAGGTGCTTCCGCTGTACGGACGGCTGAGCGCGGCCGAGCAGCACCGTGTCTTCCAGCAGCACAACGCCCGGCGGATCGTGCTCGCCACCAACGTCGCCGAGACCTCGCTGACCGTCCCCGGCATCAAGTACGTGATCGACCCCGGCACCGCGCGCATGTCCCGTTACAGCAGCCGGCTCAAGGTGCAGCGGCTGCCCATCGAGGACATCTCGCAGGCCAGCGCCAACCAGCGCAAGGGCCGGTGCGGGCGTACGTCGGACGGCATCTGCATCCGGCTCTACTCGGAGGAGGACTTCGAGCAGCGGCCGGAGTTCACCGAGCCGGAGATCCTGCGCACCAACCTGGCCAGCGTCATCCTGCAGATGACCAGCCTGGACCTGGGCGACCTGGCGAAGTTCCCGTTCATCGACCCGCCGGACCGGCGCAACGTCAACGACGGCGTGAAACTGCTGGAGGAGCTGGGCGCCCTCGACGGCCGGGCGCTGACCCCGCTCGGCCGCAAGCTCGCCCAGCTCCCCGTCGACCCGCGGCTCGCGCGCATGGTGATCGAGGCGGACAAGCACGACTGCGTCGCCGAGGTCATGGTGATCACCGCGGCACTGTCCATCCAGGACCCGCGCGAGCGCCCGGCCGAGAAGCAGCAGCAGGCCGACGAGAAGCACGGCCGGTTCACCGACAAGGAATCGGACTTCTTCACGTACCTGAATCTGTGGAAGTACATCCGGGAGCAGCAGCGGGAACTGTCCGGCAACCAGTTCCGCCGGTTGTGCCGCGCCGAGTTCCTCAACTACCTGCGGGTCCGCGAGTGGCAGGACATCTACGCGCAGTTGCGGCAGGTCGCCCGTACCCTCGGCCTCGGTCTTGTGGAGGACCGCGAGGAGGTCGCGCCGGGACAGAACGTGCACACCGCCCTGCTCGCAGGCCTGCTCAGCCACCTCGGCCTGAAGGACACGGACAAGCGCGAATACCTGGGCGCCCGTGGCGCGAAGTTCGCGATCTTCCCCGGCTCGGCGCTGTTCAAGAAGCAACCGCGCTGGGTGATGTCGGCCGAGCTGGTCGAGACGTCCCGGCTGTGGGGCCGGGTGAACGCTCGGATCGAGCCGGAATGGGCCGAGGCGCTCGCCCCGCACCTGGTCAAACGCAGCTACAGCGAGCCGCACTGGGAGAAGAAGCTGGGCTCGGTGATGGCCTTCGAGAAGGTCACGCTGTACGGGCTGCCGATCGTCCCGCGGCGCAAGGTCGGGTACGCCAAGGTCGACCCGGCGCTCTGCCGCGAGCTCTTCATCCGGCACGCCCTGGTCGAGGGCGACTGGGAGACACACCACAAGTTCTTCACCGAGAACGCCAAGCTCATCGCCCAGATCGAGGAGATCGAGCACCGTTCCCGGCGGCGGGACATCGCGGTCGACGACGAGACGGTCTTCGCCCTGTACGACGCCCGGATCCCGGCCGACGTGGTCTCCTCCCGGCACTTCGACTCCTGGTGGAAGAAGGCTCGCCACGACACACCCGACCTGCTCACGTTCACCCGCGACGAGCTGGTCAACGCCGGTCGCGACGGCGTGCAGCCCGGGGCGTACCCGGACGCGTGGCTGGCCGGCGGCGTGCGGCTCAAGCTGTCCTACCGGTTCGAGCCCGGCAAACCCGGCGACGGCGTCACGGTCGAGGTGCCGCTGCCGCTGCTCAACAAGCTGGACGCGGACGACTTCGGCTGGTCGGTGCCCGGCATGCGGCAGGAGGTCGTGGTCCAGCTGATCCGCGCCCTGCCCAAGCACCTGCGCACCAGCTTCGTGCCGGTGCCGGACTGGGCCGCCGCGGTGCTCGACCGGATCCCGGCCCGCCGTGGCCCGCTGCCCGACGCGGTCGGCGACGAACTGCGCCGGCTCACCGGGACGATCGTGCCGCGCGACGCCTGGCGGCCGGACGCCGTGCCCGAGCACCTGCGGATGAACTTCCGGGTGGTCGACGAGCGCGGTGCGACGTTGCGCGAGGGCCGCGACCTCGAGGTGCTGCGGCGCGAGCTGGCTCCTTCGGTACGCGCGACGATCGCCGCCGCGGCCGGGGGAGTGGAGCGTTCCGGGATCACCACCGGCGACTTCGGCACCATCCCGCGCAAGGTCGCGCAGGTCCGCGGCGGTCTCGAGGTCGCGGTCTTCCCGGCGCTGGTGGACGAGGGCGACAGCGTGGCGATCCGGGTCTTCGAGACCGAGGCCGAACAGCGGCAGGCGATGCGCGCCGGCACGCGGCGGCTGCTCCTGCTCACGTTGCCGCCCGCCGCCCGGTACCTGCAGGGGCGGCTGGACAACCGGGCCAAGCTCGAGTTGTCGCGCGGGAACCCGTACCGGTCGATCGCGGATCTCCTCGACGACTGCGCGGGCGCCGCAGTGGACCGGATGGTGCAGGACGCCGGCGGACCGGCCTGGGACAAGGCCGGGTTCATGGCGCTGCGCGAGCAGGTGCGGGCCGACCTGGTCGACGCGACGGCGGCGGTGGTCAAGCAGGTGCAGGCGGTGCTGGCCACTTCGTACGAGGTGAGCCAGCGGCTGTCCGGCACCAAGAACCCGGTGCTGGTCGCCGCGCTCGCCGACATCCGGCAGCAGCTCACCGGCCTCGTCCATCCCGGTTTCGTCACCGAGACCGGCTGGCGTCAGCTGCACCACCTGCCCCGCTACCTCAAGGCGATCACGCACCGGCTCGACCGGCTCGGCGGGAACCTGGCCCGCGACCGGCAGCTGATGTCCCAGGTGCAGGAGATCGAACGGGAGTATCGCGAGCTCAAGGCCGACCTGCCCGCCGGCGACGGCCTGACCGAGATCCGCTGGATGATCGAGGAGCTCCGGGTGGGGCTGTTCGCCCAGTCGCTCGGCACCGCGTACCCGGTTTCGGACAAGCGGATCTACAAGGCCATGGACAACCTGCCCGGATAGCACGGCCTGCGGCCTGCGGCTGGAGGCGGAGGCGGCCGGCTTCGTAGCGATCCGAGCCGCCCACCCGAGCGTGTAGCCCCTGTGGACAACCCACCGGAATCGTCGTTCCCACCCGCTACATTCCGACCCACCCAGTGTACGGGGCGGGGGTGGCGGCGGGGGTCGCGGAGCCCGACATTTCGGACACTGGGCGCTGGTCGGGTGTAGGGCGGCTAGCGCTCGGGTGCCGTTCGGTTACCGCGCTGTTTATGGCCCGGACCAGGTCCTAGCGTTCTCCGCATGACGAACGACTTCCTCGCCTTCGCCCCGATCTCCGACGACGACGCCACCACGGTGCAGCCCGCCGTCGAGGCCGCGCTCGACGCCGAGCTCGACCAGGAGATCGAGCTGGACCTGGACCTGGAGTTCGACCTGATCGAACTCGACCTGGACCTGCTGGCGGCCGAGGAGACGGTCGACCCGGTCAGCGTCGTCGAGACGATCGTCGTGCCGGACTCGCCCGCCGCGCTCGAGGCGATCACCGTCCCCGACTCGCCGGCGATGCTCGAGGCGGTCGTCACGCCCGAGACGCCCGCGCAACTCGACGCGCTGGCGATGCTCGACGAGCTGATGGCGCGGGTGGGTGTGGACGGGCTGACCGCCGCCTACTCCGACCCCAATCTGCTCGCTCAGATCGACCAGCACACCGCCGCCGTACGCGAGTCGCTCGTCGCCGCCGGCCGCCCCGCCGACGCCGCCGGCCTCGCCTCGTACTCCCGTTCGATCTCCGCCGCCGCCGACCGGATGGGCCGTGCCGTCCCCGCTGAGGGTGACGCCGATCTGGCCACGGCCGGCTGGCAGCTGCCCGACTGGCACGTATTGCGCCTGGTAGCCGTATGTGCGATCGCGGAATCGTCCGGTCTGCTCTGAAGAAGAGCCGAAACGCTGACAAACCCGTTTTGCAGATCTAACCTCTCAAAACGTACGTTTACGGCATGAAGTTCTCCACCAGGATTCTGTCTCTCGCGCTCATCGTGGTTCCGGCCGTGCCCGTCCTCGCGGTCCCGGCGGCCGCAGCCGCACCGGCAGCCGCCGCACCGGCAGCCGCCGCACCGGTCGTGGTGGCGCGCTACTCGTTCGACACCACGGTTGCCGGGCGCCTCCCGGATCTGTCCGGACGTGGAACGCCGCTCACCATCCGCACGGCCGCCGGTGGCGCCGTCCGCTACGTGACCGCCGGCACCAACCGCTACATCGGCCTGCCGGTCCGGTGCACCGGGACGGCCGCCTGCCCGCGGGCGCTGCTGGAAGGCACCGACGACCCCGACCTCGACCCCGGCACCCAGACCTTCCGGTGGGGCGCGAGCATCAACATCACCAAGGCGCAGCTCGACGGCTCGCCCAACATCATGCAGAAGGGTGTTTCCAACACCGAGAGCCAGTGGAAGATGCAGATCGGCGCGACTCACGGGCGCGCCCAGTGCGTCGTGGTCGGCCGCGCCACCACGAAGACGCCCTACCTGGTCCGCTCCTCGGTGGCGGTCGCCGACGGCACGTGGCACAAGGTGCAGTGCGTCCGGGCGGGCGCCACGCTCTCCGTCTACGTCGACGGAGTGGCCCGCGGTTCGCGCGCCATCCCGGCGGCGTTGTCCCTGATCAACGCCAAGCCGCTCCGCATCGGCGGACCCAACTTCAACGCCGGCAGCGACATGTACCACGGCTACCTGGACGAGGTGTACGCCACGCTCGGCTGACGCCCGTCACTCACGATGGCCCCGCCCGTGCGGGGCCATCGTGCTTCCTATGGGTAAGCAGAGCAAAGCGCTATGGGTAAGCAGAGCAAAGCGCTATGGGTAAGCAGAGCAAAGCGGCGGCCGGCCGACCCGCGAACCGACGCCATGGTGGTGGATCCGCACGACAGTGGTGGGGCAGCGCGGGATCTGGACCGCGAATGCCGCGCGGATCTGCCACTACGGCGCGGATCTGCCACTACGGCGCGGATCTGCCACTACGGCGCGGATCTGCCACTACGGCCGCCCACATACGCGTGACCCTAAAGAAACGGCCCGGGACTCGCGGTGAGCGAATCCCGGACCGGATCGGCCTAGCTGCGGCGGAAGGCGTAAGAACGGCCCCTGCCGGCGCTGGAGGCGCGGCTCGAATGCTCGCGTTCGGAGCGGCGGCGGGCCTCCATGCGGTCGTCGCCGTTGCCGTGGTGGCGTTTGGCGGAACCGGTGGCGCGGGTGTCGTCCAGGGTGGACGGCACGGATACCGCGTCGGCCAGGTCCTGGCGGGCCAGGTCGTCGAGGTCGACGTGGACGGTGAAAGGCTGGGCCGCCGTGGCGGAAGGCTGGGCCGGCGTGGCGGAAGGCTGGGCCGGCGTGGCGGAAGGCTGGGCCGGCGTGGTGAAAGGCTGGGCTGGCATACAGGTGCCTCCTCGGTGGTGATGCGAGGCGGGCGCCGGGGAAAGACGGGCAGGGTGTCGGCGTGGAATGGCTTGTCCCCACGGCTGACGAAGGCCACCGACTGTGAACCCGGGCTTGCCGGGTGAGTGCGATGCAGAAGCTCTTCGTCAGGAGATCATGACGCCACGGTAATTCGGGCCGGCGGCCGTCGCAACCTTATTTGTGGTCCAGGCGGGGCCAGGCCCGCGTCATTTGGGGTCCAGGCGGGCCAGGCCCGCGTCATTTGGGGTCCAGGCGGGCCAGGCCCGCGTCGAGCATGCGGAGTGAGGACGGCCAGTCGTGCAGCTGGTCGCGGATGGCGCGCAACCCGGCCGCCAGCGCCTGGGTGGGGACGTCGCGGGCCGTGAGCACGGCGTTCGTCCAGTCGATGAAATCGGTGAAGAGGCGGTCGTCGCCGACGTAGAGGGCGGCGGCCAGGAAGTCGATGATGTGGCCGGTGTCCTCGGCGGTCGCGTCGGTCTGGCGCTGGTCGTAGTCGCGGACGTGGGGGTAGGTGGCGGCCAGGTGTTCCAGCGTGGCCGCGATGAGCTCGCCGCGGCCGCGGACCACCCAGGTGTACTCGTCGTCGCCCAGGAAGGCCGCCGTGGACGGGTCGTCGATCGGCGGGGGCCAGTCCGTCGCCAGGCGGGCCACGGCGGCCTCGGCGCCGTCGGCCCAGGCGTCCGCGGTCAGCTTCTCGGCGTACCGGCCGCCGGGGCCGAAACCGCGGCCGCCGGCGATGACCGGCACCCCGGCCGCGCGGCAGGCGGTGATCGCGGCGTGCGCGCGGGGCAGGCGGGTGGAGATCATGCAGCTGAGCGCGACCGCGTCGGGGCCGGTCTGGTGCAGGTGGGTGACCAGGTGCGGGCCGGGCACGCTGGCGCCCAGGAAATCGACCCGCCAGCCGTCCAGGCGCAACATCTCGGCCAGGATGCGTACGGGCAGCGCGTGCCACTCGCCGTCGACGCAGGCGATGGTGATCCGCCCCCGCCGCGGCCGCACGTGGGTGCGTGCGGCGACCGAGGCCAGCGCCCGCTCGCTGATGGCCGTGGCGGCGTGCTCGCGGGCGATCGACCACTCGTTGGCCGCCCACAGCTCGCCGACCCGCTGCTGGGTGCCGGCGATCAGGTCCGTCATGATCCGCTGGGCGGGCACACCCTCGTCGAGCAGCGCGTTGACGGCCTCGATCGCGCCGTACTCGTCGCCGTCGCCGACCAGCCGCAGGTAGTGCTCGCGGAAGCCGGGGTCGTCCAGCGACCGGGGCGTGGCACTGGTGAAGACGGTCATGCGCGTTGCCTCGAGCGCTTGTCGTTGCGGCGGGCGTCGATCGCGAACGGCGAGGCGTTCGGGGCGCCGCCGCCGCGCAGGCTGAGCCTGGTGCGGGTGGGCGCCCGCACCGCCAGCATGGCGATGTCGTCGCGCATCCCGCCGCGCACCCAGTCGGAGACCAGCTGCCGGACCCGTTCGACGGTCGCGTCGCCGGGCATGTCGCGGCAGGACGACAACGCTTCGCGGAGCCGCTGCTCGCCGTACTGCTCGTTGCCGGACGGGCCGCCGCGCGCCTCGGTCAGGCCGTCGCTGTAGAGCAGGCACAGCTCGCCGGGCTCCAGCTCGACGGTGGCCGGGTGCACCACGGTCTGCGGGACGACGCCGATCAGCGTGCCCGACGTCGGCACCTCCTCGACGGTGCCGTCGTTGCGCAGCACCAGCGGCGGCGGGTGGCCGCCGGAGGCCAGCGTGAGCAGGACCCGGCCGTGATCGGCGCGGATCACCGAGCCCACCACCAGCGTGACGAAGCGGTGCTGGCGGCCGGACTCGAGCAGCGCCTGGTTGAGCACGCCGAGCATGTCCGGCGGCGGCACCTCGACCAGCCGCAGCGCGCGGAGCGTCTGGCGGACCTTGCCGGTCAGCACGGCCGCCTCCGGGCCCTTGCCGCACACGTCGCCGAGGGCGATGACCGTGTCGGCGCTGCGCGGGGTCGGCTTGAACACGTCGTAGAAGTCGCCGCCGATCCGCATCGCGTCGCGGGCCGCCTGGTAGGAGCCGATCAGCTCGACGCCGTCCGGCTGGTACAGCTCCGGCGGCAGCAGGTCGGCCTGGAGCACCGCGGCGGTGTCCACCTGGTCGCGGTAGAGCAGGGCGGCGGCGACGGCCGCCCCGGCCCGGGCCGCGAAGATCCGGGCGAGCATCTCGTCCTCGTCGGTGAACGAGGCGCGATCGCCGCGCCGGGCCAGGATCAGCGCACCGGCCGGCTCGGCGTTACCCGGCAGCGGGGTGACCAGCAGCGCGCCGATCGGCCCGAAGCCCGCCGGGAGCAGCCACTCGGGCGCCTGCCCCGCGTCCAGCCAGCGGCTCGGGATGGGCGGGAAACCGCCGAGCGCCTCGATCAGCCCGGGCACCTCGCCCAGCGCCCGGTCACGCAGCGAGCCCTCGTCGATCGTGGCCCCGGCGACCAGGCGGACCCACGCGCTCCGCCGGCGCACCGCGGGCAGCACCACGACCGCGGCGTCGGCCAGATGGGAGACGGCCAGCTCGGCGGTGGTGCGCAGGGCGCGGCGATGGTTCAGCGAGGAGGCCAGACGACGGCCCGCCTCGGCCAGGAAGGCGGTGCGGGCCCGTTCCTGCTCGAGGGGCGTGACGTCCTGCAAGTACCACCCATAGTGCTCGTCGCCGAGGTCGCGGCGGTCGCCACGGATCTGGCGACCGTCGTGCTCGGCGGCGAAGGTCTGGTCGCCCTCGGACACCGCGCGGGCGAGCGCGGCGATCGGCGACGCGGCTGCGGAGGTGCCCGGTGTCAGGTCGGGCGCGAGCGCCTGCGCGGCGTTGTTCACCATCAGGATCTCGTGGTCGACCGCGCACAGCACGACAGCCTCGGAGGTCGCGTCGAGAGCGGCACGCAGCAGCGCTGTCGCCAGTGTGAGCCGTTCCGTCATCTCGATCCTCCTTTCGTCAGACCACAGCCTATGTGCTCGGCAGGAGTCATCTGTCGAGGTCCACCACGATCGGGGCGTGGTCGGACGGACCCTTGCCCTTGCGAGCCTCGCGGTCGACCACCGCGTCCTTGACCGCTCCGGCGATGTCGGGGGTGGCATAGACCAGGTCGATGCGCATGCCGAGGTTCTGGTGGAACGCCCCGGCGCGGTAGTCCCAATAGGTGAACGGCCGGTCACCCTTCAGAGGACGGGCCGGGACGTCGGTGAACCCGACGCCGCGGATGGCCGACAGGGCCTCACGCTCGGGCACAGTCACATGGGTGGCCCCGGCGAAGGCGGCCGGATCCCAGACGTCGGCATCGGTCGGCGCCACGTTGAAGTCGCCGGCGACCACGACCGGTCCCGCCGCGACCTCGTCCGCGAGAGCGACGCGCAAGGCCGACAACCAGGACAATTTGTACGTGTAGTGCGGGTCGTCCGGGGTCCGGCCGTTCGGGACGTAGACCGACAGGAAACGGACGCCGCCACAAGTGGCGCCGATGGCCCTCGCCTCGGCGTCCGGATAGCCGGGCTCGCCGGGAAAGCCGTTGCGGACATCCTCGAGGCCGAGCCGGGACAACACGGCGACCCCGTTCCACCGGCCCTGCCCGTACTCCGCGGTCTCGTACCCGAGCTCGCCGACCTCGGCCGACGGGAATCCACCTTGCGCGACCTTGGTCTCCTGCAGCAGCAGAACGTCCGGTTTCGTGGCGTCCAGCCACTCCAGCAGGCGCGGTAACCGGGCCTTCACCGAGTTGACGTTCCAGGTCGCGAAGCGCATGGGCCCACCCTAAAGGCGGGGTATGACAACCGCCGGACTCAGCGCGTGCGGCGTGCCTGCAAGATGCCGCTGCGGACCGCTGCCATCAGGGCACCGCCCAGTCCCAGCACGAGGATGAGCAGTGCCACGACGAGCCACACGTTGCACTCGGCGCCGATCAGTCCTGTCATGAAGCCTCCTCGGCGCCGGCGGTGTGTCCTACGTCCCGTGGTGTGTCCTACGTCATTGTCTAGCTCATCGGCGCGGCATGCGCGAACGGAAGCATTCCGTGGCCGCGAATCATGCCCGACCGTGTGGTGTCCCCACCAGACCCGATTGTCTGGTTCGTCGCCCGGTCGTGATCCGATAACTTTCTTCACGTGTCGAACAACAACGGGGTAGTGGTCTTCGACGAACTGCCGGACGACCTGAGAGAACAGGCGTGGGCGTTCTACAACACGACGTTCGCGCCGCTCACCACACGTGCCGCCACCCGGCACCTGATGACCCGCCCGGAGTTCGAGGCGGTGATGTCCGACCGCCGGACGCCCAAATATCTGACCAGGGACGACGAGGGCCTGACCGGGCTCGCCGTGATGAGCGCCGATCTGGACGCCGTCCCGTTGATCTCGCCGCCGTTCTTCGCCGCCAACTGGCCCGAGCTGTACGAGCAGCGCCGGCTCGTCTACTGCGTGTTCATCGGCGCCGTCCCGGGCGCGCGCGGCGAGGGCGTCTTCGTCGCGCTGCAGCAGGAGATCTACGACCGGATGGTGGCGCCGGTCGCCGCGGCGGTGCTGCTGGACATCTGCATGTGGAACGAGACCCAGCGCAAGCTGCCCTGGGCGGTCGAGGGCATCCTCACCCAGATCGGCGGCGTGGCGCGGGCGACCCGGGTGGACAGCCAGTCGTACTGGCTCTACGAGTTCTCCGCCGCCAGCTGATTGCGGCCCTTGGTGACCGGCCCGGTGGCCCGCTGGTTCTTGCCGGCCGCCGGGCTTGCCGACGCCCGCGCGGCCGGACCGCCGGCGTGCCAGTGCGCGGCGAACTCCCCGGGCGCCACCGCCGGGCCCCACAGCCAGCCCTGGGCCTGGGTGACGCCGACCGCGGCGAGCGCGTCCCGCTGGCTCCGGTTCTCCACGCCCTCGGCGACGATGCTCAGGCCCAGCGCGTAACTCATCGCCACCACGGCACGGACGATCTCCTCGTCCTCCACGCTCTGGCCCAGGCCGGAGACGAACGAGCGGTCGATCTTCACCCCGGTGACCGGGAACTTGCGGAGGTAGCCGAGCGCCGAGAAGCCTGTCCCGAAGTCGTCGACCAGCAGGCTTACGCCCAGCTCACGCAGCTCGAACAGGACCCGTGACGTGACGCTGGAGCCGTCCACCATCACCGACTCGGTCATCTCCAGGGCCACCGCGCGGGCCGGTACGCCGTACTTGATCAGCTCGGAGGAGACGATCAGTGGCAGCTCGGCGTCGTTGAGCTGCCGCGGCGAGACGTTGATGGAGAGGTAGAAGTCGTCGGCGACGGTGCCGTCCGCGCGCCACTCGGACAGCTGGCGCAGCGACTCCTCGCGCACCCAGGTGCCGATCTGCGCGATCATCCCGGACTCCTCGGCGATCGTGATGAACGACATCGGCGGGATCGGCCCGCGGACCGGATGGTTCCAGCGCAGCAACGCCTCGGCGCCCAGCGGCCGGCCGGTGTCCAGCTGCACGATCGGCTGGTACGCGACGTGCAACTGCCCGTCCGCCAGTGCCTTGCGCAGGTCCGCCTCGAGCTCGATCCGCTCACGGACCCGATCGTGCATGGAGGTGTCGAAGATCGTCGACCGGCCCGGGCCCTCGCTCTTGGCCCGGTACATCGCGGTGTCCGCGTCCCGCATCAGCGCCTCCGCGGTGACCGCCGGGTCGCCGTCCGCCGCCGCGTGCGCGATGCCGATCGACGCGCTGATCACCACGTCGGTGTCCGCCACCGCGAGCGGGCTGGTGAAGCAGCCACGGATCTCGTCGACCACGCGGAGGGCGCCGGGTTTCTCACCCACGTACGCCAGAAGGAACTCGTCCCCGCCGGTGCGCGCCACCCGCAGGCCGTGCGGCACCGCCGCGCGCAACCGCCGCGCCACCTCGATCACCAGCTGGTCACCGGTGTCGTGGCCCCACGAGTCGTTCACCCACTTGAAGCCGTCCAGGTCGAGCAGGTAGACCCAGACCCGCCGCTCGTCCGAGGGCGGCGTCTCGACCAGCAGCCGCTCGACGTGCGCGGACATTGAGCGCCGGTTGGGCAGCCCGGTGAGCGGGTCGTGCATGGCCTGGTGCTCGGAGTGCCGCTGTGCCGCCGCCTGCGCCCGGACCGCGGTCGCCGCCCGGGCCAGGAGCAGCAGCATCATCAGGGCGCCGCCGACGCCGATGGTCAGCCGGTACGCCGCCGACTGCCCGCCGACGGTCACCAGCAGCACGAAGGGCACGACCACTGCCGGGCCCAGCATCGCCATCCGCCGCCACGACCAGGCCTGCACCGGACGCCGGGCGGCCCGGCTGAGCCGGACCGAGGACGGGTGCAGCGCGGTCAGCCCGAGCCCGGCCATGCCCAGGATGAACGGCAGGTCCAGCAGCGGTGACTCGTAGAACTTGCCGGAGAGCCCGATGATCGCGTACGCCGTGTCGCCGGTGAACAGCAGCAGCATCGTGCCGATGAACGTGATCAGGCTGACCGGGAAGGTGGTCGCGGTGAACGTCAGGTTCACCACGAGCAGCAGCAGAACCACGTCGAAGATCGGGTACGCCGCGGCGAGCGCGGACAGCAGCATCGGCCGGTCGTTGATCGCCGCGGTCGGCGCCGCCAGCACCAGCACGCCGATCAGGGCGCCGGCCAGGACGACGATCGTGCCGTCCAGCACGGCCAGCCAGTCCAGGCTCCGCCGGCTGCGCAGCAGGATGACGAAGCACATCGCCAGCCCGATGTAGCCGGGGACGATGAGGGCGTCGGCGATCAGCGGCACCGGCATCGGCTCGGCGCTGGTGAACGGCCGGACCACCACGCCGAGCAGGAACAGCAGGGCGGTCGTGCCGAGCAGCAGCCAGGCGGAGCGGGGCTCGGCGCCGTAGCGGCGCGGGCCGGCGAAACAGGCCCAGACGGCGCCGACGCCGACCACCATGAAGGCGAGCATGGCGATCTCGAGCTGGCCCAGGCTGCTGGCGACGAGGTAGATCGCGGTCGCGACGAGGCCGGCCATGGCGAACGTGCGCCACAGCCGCCGGCCGGCGGACGAAGCGCCCGCGGATCCTGACACTGAGCCCCCCTGGCGGGCTCCGTGTGTCGCCGAGGATCAAGAAGCCCGGGTTCCCGCCGAAGGCACCGTACCCGGTGACCAATGCCCCGTGGCAGTGGTTCCGTGGACAAACAAGGTGGGACAGGCGCCCCGCCGGAGCAACTGCAGCGCCACCGGTCCCAAAAGTTGCGTTCCGTCCTTTCCGCGCGGGCCGACCAGTACCATCCGCGCCTTGCGGGACGCCCGCACCAGCGCGGTGCCCGGCTCGCCGACGATCAGCCGGGTCGTGGCGTCCTGCAGTCCGGGCACCTCGGCCATGGCCCGGTCGAGCACCCGGCGGCCAGCCTTCTCGCCGCCCCGCTTGCTGATCACGTGGGCCAGCACGATCGGCGCGGCGCGGCGGGACGCCTCCTCGGCGGCCAGCTGGAGCGCCTGGAGCGACTCCGGGGAGCCGTCGACGCCCGCCAGCAGCGGGCCGGACGCCGGGCGCGGGCCACGCGCCACGACGATCGGGCAGAACGCCCGGGACACCGCCTGGAAGAGCACCGAGTCGACCGGCAGCCCGGTCGGCGAGGAGGCGGCCAGGTCCTCGTCGCCGAGCACGAGCAGGTCGGCGGTGCGGCTCTGCTGAAGAAGGACCCGGATCGGCAGGCCGTCGGTGACCTGGCCGGTCGCCTTCACACCGGGGGCGGAGCGCTGGGCCGCCGCGACGGCCCGGTCGACGAGCCGGCTCGCTTCGCGCCGGGCCTGGGCGTACCCCTGGGAGGGTTTGCCGAATCGAGGGTCAGGCCAGGTGAAAGCGTGCACCACGCGCAACTTCCGGCCTCGGGAGATCGCCTCACGAGCGCCCAGGCGCACGGCGGTGAGACTTGCCGCAGTGCCGTTCACGCCCACGACCACGGGGGATTGCTTCGGGGTCCGCATCGACTCCCACCTCCACGGACCATTATCTATGGCGTACCGGAAAGTTCGCGCTGGGTGATCTATTCCTCAGAGCATTGGGCGGCTGATGACCCATTCAGGTTGAGGGTTTACGGTGAACTTCACGTTCTTGGGGACATCTGCCGGTGAAGTGAGGGAAATACATGACGGATGTCAAGCTCGACCACCCCGGTGGCCAGCTGTCGATGCCGGTGCGGTCGGCGGTCGAGGGGCCGGGGGGCATCGAGATCAGCTCCCTGCTCAAAGAGACCGGCTACGTCACCCTGGACACCGGCTTCGTCAACACGGCCTCGTGCGCGTCGTCGATCACGTACATCGATGGTGACGCGGGCATCCTGCGGTACCGCGGCTACCCGATCGAGCAGCTGGCGGAGAAGGCGACCTTCCTCGAGGTGTCGTACCTTCTGATCCACGACAAGCTGCCCACGCCGGCCGAGCTCGCCGCGTTCAGCGACCAGATCCGGGTGCACACGCTGCTGCAGGAGGAGATGCGCCACTTCTTCTCCGGCTTCCCGCGCGACGCGCACCCGATGGCCGTGCTCTCGTCGGCGGTCACCGCGCTGTCCACGTACTACCAGGACGCGCTGGACCCGACCGACCAGGAGCAGGTCGAGATCTCCGGCATCCGCCTGATGGCGAAACTTCCGACCATCGCGGCGTACGCCTACAAGAAGAGCATCGGCCACCCTCTGCCGTACCCCGACAACTCGCTGGACTACGTGCAGAACTTCCTGCGCATGACGTTCGGCCTGCCGACGGTTCAGTACGACGTGGACCCCGAGATCGCGAAGATCCTGGACATGCTGTTCGTGCTGCACGCCGACCACGAGCAGAACTGCTCCACCTCCACGGTCCGCCTGGTCGGCTCGGCGCAGGCCAACCTCTTCGCCTCGGTGTCCGCCGGGGTCAACGCCCTTTCCGGCCCGCTGCACGGCGGCGCCAACGCGGCGGTGCTCGAGATGCTCGAGCAGATCAAGAAGGACGGCGGCGACGTCAGCACCTTCGTGAACCGCGTGAAGAACAAGGAAAAAGGCGTCAAGCTGATGGGCTTCGGCCACCGGGTCTACAAGAACTACGACCCGCGCGCCGCCATCGTCAAGAAGGCCGCCCAGGACATGCTGTCCAAGATGGACAAGCCGGACCCGCTGCTCGAGCTGGCGTTCCAGCTGGAGGAGATCGCCCTCAGCGACGACTACTTCGTGTCCCGCAAGCTCTACCCGAACGTCGACTTCTACACGGGCCTCATCTACAAGGCGATGGGCTTCCCGACGAAGATGTTCACCGTCCTCTTCGCCCTGGGCCGCCTGCCCGGCTGGATCGCCCAGTGGCGCGAGATGATGCTCGACCCGGCCACCAAGATCGGCCGGCCCCGCCAGCTGTACACCGGCGAGGCCGAGCGCGAGTTCGTCGGCATCGCCGACCGCTGATCCGTCAGCTCCGAGCAACCCCCGCGCCCCCAGGGCCGGGGGTTGCTCCGTTTCCGGGCTGTGAGTTCGCTGTGTTCCGCACCCGTCCCCTTCGTCGGCGGCTGGGATCTTCCACGCGCGTCGGCCGCTGACGATGGGCGCCGCGTCGGAGCACAGAAGGACCGGGCTCGGCCGATCGGCGGAGGAAGGCCCCGCGGAGGTCTGACCCACGGGGGAGGCGGCCGCGACCCATGATCCGCGAAGCTGCCCGTCGCGAGAGATCGAGACGGGGGAATCGACGTGGCTTCAAGGATGAGCCGGCGCACGGCCATACGGGGCGCGCTGCTGGGAGGCGCCGGGCTCGCGGCGGGCCTGGCCGTGGCGCCCGCGGTACGGGCCTCCTGCGGCTGGGACCGTCCGCCGGTCACCGGGGGATACGCGGCCGCCGCCGACAACCTGGGCGCCGTCGCCCACCCGGACGTGACGATCCGCTACCGGGGAGACACCACCGAGCGGCTGGTCGCCTTCACCTTCGACGACGGACCGGCTCCGCAGTGGACGCCGGCCGTCCTGGACGTGCTCGACCAGTCGGACGCCCCGGCCACCTTCTTCATGGTCGGCCGCAATCTCGTACGCCATCATGGTTTGATCCGCGGCCGGATGAACCGGCACGCGATCGGCAACCACACCTGGTCCCACCCCGACCTGGCCACGCTCGACCTGCGTCAGGTGTCCGACGAGTTGCAGCGCGCCCACGACGCGATCCGTGAGCACACCGGCCGCACCCCGGAACTGTTCCGGCCGCCGTTCGGTCACCTCGGCGGCTCCACCGTGCTCGCCGCCGACCGGATGGGCTACGACGTCGTGCTGTGGTCCGACGAGATGCACGAGCGGAGCTTCGGCGGCGACCCGCGGGCGCAGGCGGCGTTCATCGTGGATTCGGTGCGGCCGGGGTCGATCGTGCTGGCCCACGACGCCGGTGGCGCCCGCCGGCTGATCACCGTGCGGGGGCTGGCCGCGATGATCGACGGCCTCCGCCGCCGCGGCTTCCGCCTGGTCACGGTGCCCGAGTTGCTCGCCGCCGCGCCGCGTGCCGATGCTGCCCGGAGCCACTGAACGGCAGATGGGGTTACGGCTTGCGGCCCACGCCGCCGTACGAATCCTGGTGGGCGGGGACGCCGTCCGCGGGATCCGGCCGCCACCGCGAGACGGTGACCACGCCCGGCTCCACCAGCTCCAGGCCGTCGAAGAAGCGGGCGATCCGTTCCGGGCTGCGCAGGTAGTAGTCGTGCCCGCCCTCGCTGGAGACCTTCGCGCCCTCGACGATCTTCTCGCTGGTGTCGGTGCCGTCGTAGAAGGCCAGGTAGCTCCCCGAGGGCAGCAGGTCCACCAGCCGCCGCACGATCGCCAGCGCCTCCTCGTCGGACTCGACGTGGCCCAGGATGCCCATCAGCATCAGCGCCACCGGTTCGCCGAAGTCCAGTGTGCGGGCCGCTTCCGCGCGGATCGTGGCGGTGTCGCGCAGGTCGACGTCGACGTAGTCGGTGGCGCCCTCCGGCCCGCTGCTCAGCAGGGCACGAGCATGCGCCAGGACGAGCGGATCGTTGTCGGCGTAGACGATGCGCGACGCCGGCGCCACCCGCTGGGCGACCTCGTGGGTGTTGTCGGCGGTGGGCAGCCCGGTGCCGATGTCGAGGAACTGGCGGATGCCTGCCTCGCCCGCCAGATGGCTGACGACCCGGACCAGGAAGGCCCGGCACGCCTGGGCATTTTCCACGATGGCGGGGAAGATCTCGCGAACCTGGTCGCCGACCTCACGATCGGCGGCGTAGTTGTCCTTGCCGCCCAGCCAGTAGTTCCAGACACGGGCGCTGTGCGGCACTCCGGTGTCGAGCTTGGGGTTGCCCTGTTCCTGCGAGGCGTCGGTCATCGGCGGAACCTCCCCAGTGGACGGCGATCGGGCAAGGGGGCACCCTAGCGCAGACCCTGATGGGTACGCACCGATCCTGAAACCGCGGCCATGGAGCTGTCGCGGGCGCCGTGATCAGCGCGCTGCTTGCCAGCGGGCTGCTTGCCAGCGGGCTGCTGGCCGGCGGGCTGCTTGCCGGTGGCCAGCGGGCCGCTCGCCCGTGGTCGCCAGGCTGCTTGCCGGTGATCATTGCGGTGCCCGCCCGTGAGCAGCGGGATGTTTGCCGCCGTGGTCGCAATCTGGCCGCTGCACGACCGAGCCGGTGAGCCAGGTGCCGTTGCGGTATCAAGCCTCGTCCGGGCGGTCTTCGGTGCCACGTCAGGGTGGCGTGCGCTCGGCTGATGATGACTTGCTGTGGGTGGTCTCCAGCCAGGTGAGGATGCGGGACGGGCCGTCCTCGGTGGACAGCCGGGCGGCTATCGCCTGGGCGCGGGCGCGGCGGTGCGGGTTGGTGGTCGCCTCGTGGAGGGCGGCGGCCAGCCGATCCGGTGCCAGTCGGTCTATGCCCAGCTGGTCCGTGGCCAGTCGGTCTATGCCCAGCTGGTCCGTGGCCAGTCGGTCCGTGCTCAGTCGGCCCGTGCCGAGCCGGTCCGTGGACAGCCGGCCCGGAGTCAGCTGGGACATCGGGATCGGCCGGGTGCCGGCGCCCAGGGCGTGGATGCGCGCCGCCCAGAAGGGCTGGTCGGCCAGGACCGGGACGGGCACCGCGGGGACGCCGGCCCGGAGCGCCGCGGCGGTCGTGCCGGCGCCCGCGTGATGCACGACCGCGGCCATCCGGGGGAAGAGCCAGTCGTGCGGCGCCTCGCCGATGGTCAGGATGTCGTCGCCGGCGACATCCAGGCCCGCCCAGCCGGCCTGAACCACCGCCCGCACGCCGGCCCGCCGGACCGCGCGCCGGATCAGCGGGGCCAGGCGGCCGCCCTGGGCCGGGGCCATGCTGCCGAAGCCGACGAAGACCGGCGGCGGGCCGGCGGCCAGGAAGTCCGCCAGTGCCGGAGGCGGTGTCCACCCCGGCGGCGAATGCGGCCACCAGTAGCCGGTGATCTCCAGCTGGGGGCGCCAGTCGCTGGGGCGCGGGACCACCGCCGTGCTGAAGCCGTGGAAGGTGGGGTAGCGGCCGCCGTCCTGCCAGGTGCGTAGCTCGCCGATGGACGCGTGCGTCAGGCCCAGGCGGCGGCGCAGGTCACGGACCGGCCGCGCATACAGCGACTGGCTCACCAGGTTGGCCACCGAGGTGACGGCATGGTTGCCGCGGCGGCCGATCGAGCGGCCGCCCAGCAGCACCGAGCCGAAGTCGCCGGTGGGGGAGATGGGCTGGAGGAAGACGCCGGCCCACGGGATGCCCCGCGCCTCGGCGACCTGGTAGCCCAGCGGGGCCACCACGGTCGACAGCAGCATGACGTCGGGGTTGGTCTCCTCGGCCGCCGCCGCGATGCCGTCGCCGAGGGTGCCGACCAGGGGACGCGCGATCCGCAGCAGGCGGGCGAGAGCGCGCGGGCCCGTACCCGAAGATCTGCCGTCCTGGCCGCGCGCCTGCGGGAGAATCTCGCGGAGGTCTCCCGGGATCGGCCGGAACGGCAGGCCGGCGGACGCGAAAGCGGCCGCGAACGGCGCGTGCGACGCCACCGTCACGTCGTGGCCCGCGTCGCGGATGCGGGCGCCCAGGCCCGTGTAAGGGGCGACGTCACCCACCGAACCCGAGGTCACGATCAGCACCCGCACGCTCGCCATCATTGCACTCCCTCCATGCCTTGACAGTTATATAACCTACCTGGCATGTTGTCCACATGGCACTCGACACCTTGACCGCGCTGGCCGAGCCGACACGCAGACGCATCTGTGACACGTTGCGGGTTCGCGAGTGCGGGGTGGCCGAGCTCGTGGTCGCCCTGCGGATGAGCCAGCCGGCCGTGTCCAAGCACCTGAGAGTCCTGCGTGAGGCGGGCGTCGTGAGCTCGCGCCCCGTGGCGCAGCAGCGCATCTATCGGCTCGAGCCGGGGCCGTTCCAGGAGCTCGACGCGTGGCTGCGGCCCTATCGCGAGCTCTGGAGCGACAGCCTCGACAAGCTCGAGCGCCACCTCGACAGCAATCCCTGACCCGACAGCAGACCAGACCCGACAGCAAACCCTGACCCGACACCAATCCCCGGCTCGAGAGCTGTGCCCGGCTCGAGAGCCGACCCTGACCTGAGGAGTCCGCATGTCCCCGATCGACCCGGGTGTGCCTCACGGCGCGACGGCGACCACCACCGACGACGGCTGGACGCTGATCATGGTCCGCGAGCTGCGGCATCCACCCGAGCGGGTGTGGGCCGCGCTGGTCGACCCCGGCGAGCTGGACCAGTGGGCGCCGTTCTCGGCCGCCGCGCCGCTCGACGCGCCCGGCGAGACCACGCTGACCATGGTCGACGGCGACACCCGGGTCGACCTGCCGGCGATCGTCAGGGCGGCGGACGAGCCGCGGCTCCTGGAGTATTCGTGGGGCCGTGACCTGCTGCGATGGGTTCTCGAGCCGACCGTCGCCGGCACCCGGCTGACACTGCGGCACCAGTCGCCCGAGGCCGGCATCGAGGCGATGGTCGCCGCCGGCTGGCACCTCTGCCTCATCGTCTGCGACCAGCTCGTCGGCGGGCACGCGGTCGGCGTCATCCGCGGCACCGACGCGATGGATCACGGCTGGGCGGACCTGCGCGACGGCTACGCCAAGCTGTTCGGCTGAGCCGGTGCGAACCCGGAGGCCGGTGCGAACCCGGACGCCGGTGGGACCCCGCGGCGCCGGTGCAATCTCGCGGCGCGGGTGCGATCCGGCGACGCCGGTGCAACCCCGCGGTGGCGTCCGGTGTCAGAGGAGGGTGAGGGGCGGGGGAGAGGCGACGGATGCGCACGGGGTTCGACGAGTTCGTCCGCACACGCAGCACCGGGTTGCTGCGCGTGGCCTTCCTGCTGACCGGCGACCGGCACACCGCCGAGGACCTGCTGCAGGAGGTGCTGGAGCAGATGTATGTGCGCTGGCGCGGCGTGCGGGGCAACCCGGAGGCGTACGCCCGCCGTGCCCTCGTCAACCGTGCCACCAACCGCTGGCGCGGGCGGCGGCGCAGACCCGAGACGCCGCTGGCTCACCACGACGTGGCCCAGCCCGACCACAGCGACGGCGTGATCGTGCGAGACGTCGTGCTGGAGGCGCTGCGCGAGCTGCCGCCCAGGCAGCGGGCGGCGGTGGTGCTGCGCTACCTCGACGACCTGCCGATCGCGGAGGTCGCCGCCGCTCTGGACTGTTCCGAGGGCGTGATCAAGAGCAACACCTCCCGGGGCCTGGAACGGCTGCGTGCCGTGCTCGGGCCGGCCGTGTTCAGCACAGATCGGGGAGACCGATGACAGATCTGGAGGTCCGCGACGCCCTGCACCGGGCGACCGCCGAGGTCACCGCCCCGGCCGACCTGCTCGACCGGGTCACCGCCGGTGGCCGCCGCCGGGTGGTCCGGCGCCGCTCGCTGCTGACCGCAGGGCTGGCCGTCGTCGGCGCCGGGGCGACCGCCGCCGTGCTGCGCGGGGGCGGTGGGCAGGGGCTCGCGCCGCCCGCCTCCGACCTGCTCGACGGGCCGGCCCGCGGCGACCTGGCCGGCGACAGCGGCTTCCTGACCGGCGCGGTCGCGACGTTCCGATCGAGCCTCCCCGATGACCTGGCCACCATGGGGCCGCCGCGCGTGGCCTGGGCGGTCTCGGCGCCGGCCGGGGGCCTCGCGCTGGTCGCCCAGCGGCTGCGACCGAGGGATCTCGGGGACGGGAGCGTCGAGTTCGGTGTGATCCGCTTCGTCGAGATGTGGTCCAACGGCACCCGGATCTGGACGGCCGGACGCCTCGAGCCGATGATCACCGGCCGCTACCCGTCGAACGCCTACCTGGTCGGCGGCGTGCCCGGTGACGCGTTCCTCAGGTTCCGGGACTTCTTCCGGGATGCCCGGCCCGAGCGGACGCTCGTGGTGCTCGACGACGGGCGGCCGGTGCGGATCGCCACGTCGTTCACGGTGGATGCGTCGGGGCGGCTGGTCTGGCAGTACCGGGACCTGCCGCTGCCCGACGGCTTCGCCCGGGTTGTGCGCGGTCAGGCCGGCCTGTCGGTCCGGGCGGGTGGACGCGGGGTCGTGCTGGGCAACGACATCGACGCGAGTGGCCGCACCAAACCGCTGATCGAGGCCGATCTCGGTGGCGCCGACGACCGGCGGCTGCGTGGTTACGACGACGAGACCGCCTACTTCGACGCGTCCGTGTTCAGCCCCTGGCGGATCCGTGGCGTCACGCCGGACGGTCGCTCGTTCGTGGTGCAGACGCTGGTCGAGGCGGGGACGATCCGGCTGTTCCGCTTCCTCGACGGACCGGAGCCCACCTACCTCGGCGTGGTTCCGGGCCGGTCGCAGTCCGCGCTCGCCACACGCCTGCCCGACGAGCAGGGCATCGTGTTCGCCTCGAAACGGTCGCGGTTCCGCCACCGGTCGGCTCGCGGCGACTGGGTCCTCAACCCGGACAACGCCGGACTGCTGCCCCCCGGCACGGTCGAGATCCGCTATCCGGACGGGACGAACGAAGCAGTCCTGACCATCCCGGCTTAGGGTCGGCACATGGACGTTGTGATCGGGATCGACAGCGGCACCACCGCCACCAAGGGCGTCGCCGCCGGGCTCGACGGGCGGCTGCACGCCCACGCCAGCGTGCACTACCCGCTGTCGGTGCCCGGGCCGGGCCGGGCCGAGCTGGACCCCGATCGGGTCCGGGACGCGGCCGTCGAAGCGCTCGTCGACGTCGCCCGGCAGTGCCGTGCGGACGGCCACCGCGTCGTGGCGGTCAGCCTCAGCGCCTTCCTGCACGCCCTGGTCCCGATGGACGCCACCGGCAAACCGCTCGGACCGCTCGTCACCTGGGCCGACGGGCGGGCCGGCGGGCAGAGCGACGCGATCGCCGCCCAGGGCCTGTCCGCCAAGCTGCTGGCCCGCACCGGCACCCCGGTCCACCCGATGGCGCCGCTGGCCAAGCTGGCCTGGTGGGGCGCCACCGACCCGGAGACGCTCCGCGGGACGGCGCGGTGGGGTGGCGGCAAGGAACTGATCCTGTCCGGGCTGGCCGACGAGTCGTACTTGCTGGACCTGTCGCTCGCCTCGGCCACCGGCCTCTACGACATCCACGAGCGGCGGTGGGATCCGGAGGCCCTGGAGATCGCCGGGGTGCGCGAGGAGCAGCTCGCCGAGGTCGTGCCCACCACCCGCCGGCTGCGGCTCAAGCCCGAGGTCGCTTCCGCGGCGGGACTACCGGCCGGCACGCCGCTGATCATCGGCGCCGGCGACGGGCCGCTCGCCAACCTCGGCGTCGGCGCCACCCCGGCCGGTGTCGCGGCGGTCTCGCTCGGCACCAGCGGCGCGATGCGTACGGTCGTCGACCGGCCCAGCGCCGACGAGGGCGGGCGGCTGTTCTGCTACGCGCTCACCGAGGATCGGTGGGTGGTCGGCGGCGCCGTCAACAACGCCGGTTCCGTGGTCCGGTGGGCCGGGCAGGCGTTCGCGGCCGGGTTCGCGCGGCCGGCCGCCGAGGGCGAGGACGCCGACGAGATCGACGCCGCGATGCTGGTCGAGGCGCAGAACGCGCCGCCCGGCAGCGACGGCCTGCTCTGCCTGCCCTACCTGCTCGGGGAGAGGGCGCCCTGGTGGCGGTCCGGGATGCGCGGCGCCTATCTCGGGCTGGGCCGCGAGCACGGCCGCCCGCACCTGGTCCGTGCCGCGGTCGAGGGCGTGTGCCAGCAGATCGCCCTGGTGCGGGATTCGCTGGACACCGCCGGTTACCCGGTCAGAGAGGTGCGCGCCACCGGCGGCGCGGTCGCCTCCGACCTGTGGGTCGGTGTGCTCGCCGCCGCGCTCGACCTGCCGGTGGCGGTGGCCGACACGCCCGAGGGCACCGGGCTGGGCGCCTGCCTGCTCGGCTGGCACGCCCTCGGCGACCTGCCCGACCTGGACCACGCCGCCGAGCTCGTGGCGATCGGCGCGCCCACCGAGCCCGACTCCGGCAATGCCGCCCTCTACCGCCGGCAACGCCCGCTGATCGAGGAGGCGGCGCTGTTCGTGGCGCACCTGTCCGAGTCGCTGACGACCCCGGTGGCCGCGTCCGCCGACCGCGAGAGCGGCGCGGTCCACGGCTGACCCTCACGGAGCCGCCACCGACGCCAGCATCGAGACGGCGCGCGGTGGGGTGGCGCGCGGGTGGGGTGGCGTGCGGGTGGGGTGGCGCGTGATGGGGTGCGGGCGGTGAGGTGGTGCGCGGTGGGCGGCGCGCGGGTGAGGTGGCGCGTGATGGGGTGCGGGCGGTGAGATGGCGCGTGGTTGAGGTGGCGCGTGATGGGGTGCGGGCGGTGAGATGGCGCGTGGTTGAGGTGGCGCGCGATGGGGTGGCGCGGCGGGTGGGGACGTCAGCGTCACATTGACGGGGTCGGCGTCGGTCCGGTTGAGTGGCGGGCGAGCGGTAGCGGAGGAACCCGGTGTGAATCCGGGGCGGTCCCGCCACTGTGACCGGGTCGCCGCGGGCGTCCCCGGGAGTCAGGAGACTCCGGCCGCTCGGATGACCGACGTGTGGGCGCGGACCCGCACAGAAGGAAGGTGCGCGTGCTGCCCCCGTACCCGTTCTCGGCCGTTGTCGGCCTCGACGATCTCCGCCTGGCGCTGCTGCTCACGGCCGTTTCTCCCGCCGTCGGCGGGGTCCTGGTCCGCGGCGAGAAGGGCACGGCGAAAAGCACGGTGGTCCGTGCGCTGGCCGGCCTGCTGCCCGAGGTCGAGGTGGTGCGTGGGTGCCGCTTCGCGTGTGACCCGGGTACGCCGGACGCCGACTGCCCGGACGGCCCGCACGACGCCGACGCCCCGCACGGCCCACGGCCCGCCACCCTGGTCGAGCTGCCGGTCGGCGCCACCGAGGACCGCGTCGTCGGCACCCTCGACCTGCAACGCGCGCTGGCCGACGGCACCAAGGCGTACGAGCCGGGGCTGCTGGCCGCCGCGCACCGTGGCGCGCTGTACGTCGACGAGGTCAACCTGCTGCCCGATCACCTGGTCGACCTGCTGCTCGACGCCGCGGCGATGGGCCGGGCGCACGTCGAGCGGGACGGGGTGTCGGTCAAGCACGCCGCCCGGTTCCTGCTCGTCGGCACGATGAACCCGGAGGAGGGCGAGCCACGGCCCCAGCTGGTGGACCGGTTCGGCCTGGTCGTCACGGTCGCCGCGCCTCGGGACGCCCGGCAGCGGGCCGAGGTGGTGCGGCGGCGGCTCGCGTACGAGGCGGATCCGGTGGCGTTCGCGGCCCGGTTCGCCGGCTCGGATGCCGAACTGGCGGCGCGGATCGCGGCGGCACGGGCGGCGTCGGCGTCGGTCGTCCTGCCCGACGGTGAGCTGGACCGGATCGCGCGGGTCTGCCTGGCGTACGGCGTGGACGGCATGCGCGCCGACATCGTGGTGGCCCGGTGCGCGGTGGCGCTGGCCGCCTGGCACGGGCGGTCCGTGGTGACCGCCGACGACGTGCGTGACGCCGCGAGGCTGGCCCTGCCGCACCGGCGGCGCAAGGATCCGCTGGATCCGGCCGGCTCCGACGAGGAGCGGCTCGAGGACGCGTTGAACGCCGCCGCCGAGGACGACAACGACCCGGATCCGCCGTCCGACAACGACGGACCGCCCGAGGGGAACGGCCCGCCCGACGGTGGTGGCCCGCCTCCGCCGCCCTCCGGTGGGCCGCCGCAGGGCCAGGGCGCACCCGAGCCTGCGGGCCCGAATCACCAGCCGGAGCCCGCGCCGGCAGGAGAAGACGCGCCGGCAGGAGAAGGCGCGCCGCCAAGAGAGGAACAGCCCGCACCGGCGAAAGAGGAGCAGCCGGCGCCGGTCGGGGGAGTCGCCACGGCCGGTCCCGCCTACCGGCCGAAGACGTTGCGCATCGCCGACCGGGGCTCCGGCGGGCATTCGGGCCGCCGGTCACCCGCCTTCACCCGGCGGGGCCGGGTCGCCGGGTCTCGGACGCCGCGCGGCCGGATGACCGGGGCGCCGCACCTCCCGGCCACGCTGCGCGCCGCGATCCACCGCGGCTCCCGCACGGTCGAGCCTGGTGACCTGCGCGAATCCGTCCACGTGGGGCGCGAGGCCAACCTGGTGCTGTTCGTGGTGGACGCGTCCGGCTCGATGGCCGCCCGCAAGCGGATGACCGTGGTGAAGACCGCGGTGCTGTCCCTGCTGCGGGACGCCTATCACCGCCGCGACCGGGTCGGCATGATCACCTTCCGGGGCAGGAGCGCCGAGCAGGTTCTGCCGCCGACGTCCAGCCACGAGGTCGGCGTCTCGCGGCTGGCGGCTCTGCGTACCGGTGGGCGTACCCCCTTGGCCGCGGGCCTGCGCACCGCCGCGACCACCATCGCGACCGAACGCCGCCGTGACCCTCGCCGCCGCCCGCTCCTGATCGTGGTGACCGACGGCCGCGCCACCTCGGGCCCGGACCCGGCGACCGTCGCCCCGGCCCTCGCCGGCGTGGCGACGATCGTGGTCGACTGCGAGTCCGGCCCGGTCCGCCTGGGCCTGGCCCGCCGCCTGGCCGCGGCGCTCGGCGCGGACCTGGTACCCCTGGAAGCGCTGGAGGCGGCCTGATGCCGCAGGGGAAGGTCGAGGTCGTTCCCGATGACGGGCTGACCACGCGGCAGCGGCGGCGGCAGGCGGTCCTCGCCGTGCACACGGGCCACGGCAAGGGGAAGTCGACGGCCGCGTTCGGGATGGCGTTGCGGGCGTGGAGCGCGGGCTGGGACATCGGCGTGTTCCAGTTCGTGAAGAGTCCCAAGTGGCGGGTCGGCGAGGAGACCGCGCTCAAGGCGCTGGGGGAGCGGATCACCTGGCACAAGATGGGTGAGGGCTGGTCGTGGATCCAGCGTCCGGGCACCGAACGTGACCACGCCGTTGAGGCGGCCGAGGGCTGGGCGCAGATCAAACGCGACCTGGCCGCCGAGACACACGGGTTCTACGTGCTGGACGAGTTCACGTACCCGATGAAGTGGGGTTGGGTGGACGTGGGTGACGTGGTGGCGACGCTGGCCGCGCGGCCGGGCACGCAGCATGTGGTGATCACGGGGCGGGACGCGCACCCCGATCTGATCGCGGCGGCCGACCTGGTCACCGAGATGACCAAGGTGAAGCACCCGATGGACGCCGGACGTAAGGGTCAGCGGGGCATCGAGTGGTGACCGTCCCGCGGGTCGTCATCGCGGCGCCGGCGTCGGGGCACGGCAAGACGACCGTGGCGACCGGGCTGCTGGCCGCCTACGCCGCGCGTGGCCTGACCGTGGCGCCGTTCAAGGTGGGCCCCGACTACATCGACCCCGGCTATCACGCGCTCGCCGCCGGGCGCCCGGGCCGCAACCTCGACCCGGTGCTGACCGGCGAGCATCTGATCGGCCCGCTGTTCGCCCACGGTGCCGCGGGCGCCGACATCGCCGTCGTCGAGGGCGTGATGGGTCTCTACGACGGACGTACCGGTGCGGGTGAGACCGGCTCGACCGCGCAGGTGGCGGGGCTGCTGGAGGCGCCGGTCATCCTGGTCGTGGACGCGGCCGCGCAGGGGCGGTCGGTGGCGGCGCTGGTGCACGGCTTCCGCAGCTTCGGCAACGCCCGCATCGCCGGGGTGATCCTCAACCGGGTCGGCTCGGACCGCCACGAGACCATCCTGCGCGACGCCTGCGAGGAGGTCGGCACGCCGGTCCTGGGTGCGTTGCGCCGCGCGGACGCGGTCGCCGCGCCCTCGCGTCACCTGGGCCTGGTCCCGGCCGCCGAGCGACGCGCCGAGGCCCTCTCGTCGGTCGCGGCCCTGGCGGACCTGATCGCCGCGTCGGTGGATCTGGACGCGGTCATGTCGGTGGCTCGCTCGGCGGCATCGCTGCAGGTGACGCCGTGGAGCGCGGGGGCTGCCGAGAAGACGGGCACGGTGGTGGCGATCGCCGGTGGGCCGGCGTTCACCTTCGCCTACGCCGAGACCGCGGAGCTGCTGGCCGGCGCCGGCGCCGAGGTGGTCACGGTGGATCCGCTGCGGGACGAGGCACTCCCGGAGGGGACGGCCGCGCTGGTCGTCGGCGGCGGCTTTCCCGAGGTGTACGCGGCGGAGCTGTCGGCCAACGAGCCCCTGCGAGCCGCGGTGCGGAAACTGGCGGAGTCCGGCGCCCCGATCGTCGCCGAGTGCGCCGGTCTGCTCTGGCTGGCCCGCGGCCTCGACGGCGCCCCGATGTGCGGGGTCCTGGACGCCGAGGCGGCGATGACCCCGAGCCTGACCCTGGGCTACCGGGACGCGGTGGCGCTGACCGACAGCCCGCTGGCCCCGGCCGGCACCCGGGTGACCGGCCACGAGTTCCACCGGACGACGGTGCACCCGCGGTCGGGCCTGCTGCTCTCCCCGGCGGGCGGCGCGGCCTGGGCCTGGCGCGGCGCCGACCCGGAGGGCTTCGCCACGCCCAGCCTGCACGCCTCCTATCTGCACCTGCACTGGGCGGGCCATCCGGAGTTCGCCACCCGTCTGGTGGGGAATGCTGGGCAGCATGCGACTTGATCTCAGTGGGAAGACGGCTCTGGTCACCGGCTCGACGCAGGGCATCGGCCGGGCGATCGCCGCCGGGCTGGCCGCCGCGGGCGCCCGGGTCGGCATCAACGGCCGGTCGGCCGAGTCGGTGGAGCGCGCGCTGACGGAGCTGGGCGACGGCGACTTCGTCGGGGTGCCCGCGGATGTCGCCACGGAGGCCGGCGCCGCCGCCGTCCGGGAGAGGCTGCCCGTCGTGGATGTGCTGGTCAACAACCTGGGCATCTTCGAGACGAGGCCTGCCCTGGAGATCAGCGACGACGAGTGGCGGCGCTACTTCGAGGTGAACGTGCTGGCCGCGATCCGGTTGACCCGCGCCTATCTGCCGGGCATGCGGGAGCGGGGCTGGGGCCGGGTGCAGTACATCGCCAGCGACTCGGCCGTCGTCATCCCGGCCGAGATGATCCATTACGGGATGTCCAAGACGGCCCTGCTGGCCGTGTCGCGGGGCTTCGCCAAGGAGGCCGCCGGCTCGGGTGTCACGGTCAACAGCGTGATCGCCGGGCCGACGCACACCGGCGGCGTGGAGGACTTCGTCTACTCCCTGGTCGACAAGGATCTGCCGTGGGACGAGGCACAGCGCGAGTTCATGCGCCTGCACCGGCCGCAGTCGCTGCTCCAGCGCCTGATCGAGCCGGCGGAGATCGCCAACATGGTCGTCTACCTGGCTTCCCCGCTCGCCTCGGCGACCACCGGCGGGGCGGTCCGGGTCGACGGCGGCTACGTGGACGCGATCCTGCCCTAGGTACGCCCGAATTCGCATTTGATGATCACGCCGCACCCCAGGTTCGTAAATGTCGGTGCTGCAAGAGACGAACCTGCCCGAAGCGAGGGGTTCGTAAATCGCCTTGTGTAACAAGTCGGAATCTTGACGTCCTGTCCAGTCCTGGCACGCTGTCGCTTCGATCGACAAAGGGACTATTAACGAACCTGGTTCGTAGGCAGGGTGGTCGTAGTGAAGGTCCGGAGATATCTCGCCGCCGGATTGGCGTTGGCGCTCGCCCTGACCGCCTGCGGGAACAGCGGTGGCGACGAGAAAGCAACAGGCGAGCTCGTCTTCGCCAGCTGGCAGTGGCTCGAGCCGGGCCGCGGCGAGCAGCTCTGGAAGGTCGCCGGTGGATACACCGCGACCGATCCCGGGGTGACGCTGAAGCAGCAGGCCGTGGCCCGCAAGGACTACGAGAGCACGCTCAAGACGCAGATCGGCGCCCGCGGCGGCCCGGACCTGCTGATCATCCCGGACACGTTCCTGCCCGAGCTCGCCGACGCGGGCGCCCTGGAGCCCCTGGACGGCGTGGTCGACAAGGCGTCCCTCAACGCCACCAACGAGGCCGGCAAGGTGGACGGCAAGCAGCTCGGCTACGCCTGGGAGATCGTCAACTACGCGCTCTTCTGGAACACCGCGCTGCTCGGCCAGGCCGGGGTGAAGCCGCCGACCGACGTGCCGAGCCTGATCGCCGCCGCCAAGCAGATCAAGGCCAAGACCGGCAACCCCGGTTTTGCCGTACGCCACCAGATCAACGAGGAGACGCCCTGGTGGATCGACTTCTCCAACTGGACCTACGGGTTCGGTGGCACCTGGTCCAAGGACGGCAAGCTGAGCATCGACAGCCCGGAGAACGTCGCCGCGGTCACCGCCTTCCGTGACATGTACTCCAGCGGCGCGATGGCGGTCGGCGACGACGCGTCCACGTTCCGGTCGAAGTTCAAGGCCGGCAAGGTCGGCATGATGATCGACAACAGCTCCGCCCTGTCCACGATGGTCGCCGGCAACAAGGTGGTGCCGAGCACCGGTGTCGGGGCGAGCAAGCTGCCGTTCCCGGCGCCGAAGAGCAGCCAGGCGGGCTTCTTCATCGGCGTCAACAAGTTCGGCAAGAACAAGGCGGCCGCGAAGAAGTGGCTGAGCTGGTACTACGGCGCCGACGTGCAGAAGCAGGCCGCCGGGGCGCTGGGCGCCAGCGTCCTCGGCACCGACGCCAAGCCGCCGGCCGAGTTCATCACCGCCAACCCGTGGGTGCCGACCTTCCAGGCCCAGGCCGCGACCTCGGCCGACGCGGTGATCGACGGCTTCGAGACGGACACCCCGAAGATCCGCCACCTGGTGCTGGCCGAGGTGGAGAAGGTCCTGGTCGACGGCGAGGACCCGGCCGCGGCCCTGGCCCGCGCCCAGCAGGAGGCGGAGAAGCTGAAGTGAGGGCCGAACGTCTCGCGCCTTATGTCTTCGCCTCCGCGGCCGCGCTCTACCTGCTCGCCTTCGCGGCCGGGCCGCTGCTGGACGGGGTGTGGCTGTCCTTCACCGACACCAAGCTGCTCGACCCGACCGGCGGCGAGTGGATCGGCACGGACAACTACACCGACCTGTTCGCCGACTCACGATTCGCCGGGACGCTCGGCGTCACGCTGATCTACGCCCTTTCCACGGTCGTCGGGGCGTTGCTGGTCGGCACGTTCGGCGCGGTCCTGCTGGACAAGGCGTTCCGCGGGCGTACGGCGTTGCGGGCGCTGCTCACCCTGCCGTGGGCGGCGCCGACCGTCGCGGTGACGCTGATCTTCGTGTGGATCTTCAACAACGACAACGGCGTGCTCAACCACGCGTCCGAGGCCGCCGGGCTGGGACGGCACGGCTGGCTGACCGCGTACGCGCTGGCCACCGTCACGGCCGTCTCGGTGTGGAAGGTGTTCCCGTTCGTGCTGCTGGTCGTGCTGGCCGCGCTCCAGTCCGTACCCAAGGATCTGGTGGAGTCGGCGCGGATCGACGGCGCCGGACCGGCGCGGGTCTTCCGGAGCGTCACGTGGCCGTTCCTGGTGCCGACGCTGCGGGTGGTCGCGTTGCTGATGACCATCTGGTCCTTCCGGCGCTTCGAGATCATCTGGCTGCTCACCCAGGGCGGCCCGGTGGACCGCACGACCACGCTGGTGATCGACGTCTACCGGCAGGCGTTCCTGGACTCCGACCTCGGGCGCTCGGCGGCCACCGGCGCGGTCGGGCTGGTGCTCTCCGCGATCGCCACCGTCGCGTACGCGCTGACCGAACGGCACTCGACCGCAAAGGACCTGGCGTGAAGCTCCGTTTCATCGCCCTCGCGGCTCTCGCGGCCGTGGCGGGCTTCCCGCTCTACTGGATGCTGGTCACCGCCACGCGCGGCCAGGACGAGCTGTTCGGCGGCGACGTGCACTGGCTGCCGGACGTCACGAGGCTCGGTCAGGTGTTCACCGCGGCGGTCGACGGCGCCCCGATGCTGCGCTGGCTGACCAACAGCGCCTTCGTCGCGGCCGGGACGACCGTGCTCAGCCTCGCGCTCGCCGTGCTGGCCGCGTACGCCCTCTCCCGCTTCTCCTTCCGCGGCCGTGGCGTCTTCGGCTTCGCGCTGTTCGCCACCCAGATGCTGCCGGAGGCGCTGGTCGTCGTCCCGCTCTACGCGATCTTCCTGACCCTCGGTCTGCTGAACAACCTGTGGGGCCTGGTGCTGGGCAACACGGCGTTCGCCATGCCGGTGGCGGTCTGGATCATCAAGACCGCGATGGACGGCGTGCCCCGCGAGATCGAGGAGGCCGCCGCGCTCGACGGCTGTTCCCGGTACGCGATGCTGCGCCGGATCGTGCTCCCGCTGACCGCGCCGTCCCTGGCGGCCGCGGCCGTCCTGGCGTTCTTCGACAGCTGGAACGAGTTCCTGCTGGCCAACACGTTCATGGTCGACGAGGAGAAGTGGCCGGCGTCCAAGGGCCTGGCGTCGTTCGTGGGCGAGTTCGTCACTCCGCTGCCGACGGTCATGTCCGCCGCCGTGCTCTTCACCGTCCCCGCGGTCGTCTTCTTCCTGCTGGTCCAGCGTCACATCGTCGCCGGCCTCACCGCCGGAGCCGTCAAGGGCTAGATCAAAACCGTTTCGAGGTACGCGCGACGCCGAGCCGGCGTGGCGCACACGCGGGCCGGGCGGTGGGTCACCCTCCCTGCCCACGTTCCGGGTTGTCCCGGTCCTGTGAAGTTTCAGACGGGCCACTCGTGCACGGGAGTGTTCTGGTGCATGAGCGGTAGGTACCGGTGCAGCATCTCGTGCAGGGCCTCCTGCCGGGACAGGCCGTCGGACTCCAGCGCGTGCAGCGTCCCGACCTGCCAGGTGGCGCCGTTGCGGTGGGTCAGGCAGCGCTGCTCTATGATGCCGAGCAGCCTGTCCCGTTCCCCGGCCGAGACGCCCCAGCGGTCCAGGCCCTCGCGGGCCATCGGCAGCAGCCGGCGCAACACGAGCTCGGTCACCGGCACGTAGCCCAGGCCGGGCCAGAACACCGAGGCGTCGATGCCGTGCCGGGCGCCGGCGTGGAAGTTCTCCTCCGCGGCGCTGAACGACATCTGGGTCCACACCGGGCGTTCCGCCTCGGCGAGCGTGCGGATCAGGCCGTAGTAGAACGCCGCGTTCGCGATCGTGTCGACCACCGTCGGCCCGGCCGGCAGCACCCTGTTCTCCACGCGCAGATGTGGCCGCCCCTTGACCACGGCGTAGATCGGCCTGTTCCAGCGATACACGGTGCCGTTGTGCAGTCGCAGCTCACTGAGCGCCGGGGTGTCGCCGCGTTCCAGGGTGTCGGCCGGGTCCTCGTCGTCGCAGATCGGCAGCAATGCGGGGAAGTAGCGGACATTCTCCTCGAAGAGATCGAACACCGACGTGATCCAGCGCTCGCCGAACCAGACGCGAGGTCGTACCCCCTGGGCCCTGATCTCCTCCGGCCGGGTGTCGGTCGCCTGCTCGAACAGCGGGATCCGGGTCTCGCGCCACAGCTCGCGGCCGAACAGCAGCGGCGAGTTCGCCCCGAGAGCCACCTGCACGCCGGCGATGACCTGGGCGGCGTTCCAGTAGGCGGCGAACTGCTCGGGACTGACCTGCAGGTGGAACTGGGTGCTGGTGCACGCCGACTCGGGCGCGATGGTGTCCGTGGTGACCGACAGCCGGTCCACGCCGTCGATCCGGATGTCCAGGTCCTCGCCGCGGGCCGCGAAGATCTGCTCGTTCAGCAGCTTGTACCGGGGGTTGGCGGAGAGCGCGTCGGCGGTCATGTGCTCGCGGCGCAGGGTCGGCAGGATCCCGATCATCACCATGTGCGCGCCGACCGAGCGGGCGTGCTCCTCGGCGTTGTTCAGGCTGGCCCGCAGCGTTCGCTCCAGGTCGGCGTTCTCCGCACCGGCGAGCCGGCGCGGCGGCACGTTGATCTCGACGTTGAACTGGCCCAGCTCGGTCTGGAAGTCCGGGTCGGCGATCGCCCCGAGCACCTCGGCGTTGCGCATCGCCGGGTCGGCCTTCGCGTCGATCAGGTTGAGCTCGATCTCCATGCCGGTCAGCGGGCGCTCGAACTCGAACCGCGACTCCCGCAGCATCGAGGCGAACACGTCCAGGCTGCGCCGGATCTTGTGCCGGTACTGCGCCCGGTCCTCCCGGGTGAAGACCCGCTGATCGACCTCTTCGCCCACGGGGGACCACCTCTCTGCCTCGCACTCATCAAACAACGCCGGTACCGCGGGCGCCACCTTTACAAACCCGAAGGTAGGCATCGAAACTCGTCACTATGCGCTTCCTAGCCGCGGCTGCGGCCCTCTCCGTCCTCGCTCTACCTACCCCGGCATCGGCCGCTTCTACCTGGACCACCGCCTGGGCCACCGCTCCGGCCGCGGCGGTCGGCGGCGTCCAGCAGGGGTACGTCGGCTTCACCATCCGGAACGTCGTCCACACCACCGCGGGCGGCAACAAGGTCCGGATCCACCTGTCCAACCGCTACGGCACCAGACCGGTGCTGTTCGGCCACGTCACCGTCGCGGTCTCCGCGCACGCGGGCGGGCGGCGCGACGGGAGCATCGACCAGAGCGACGGCTCGGCGGTGGCCGGCACCCTGCGCGACGTGCTGTTCAGCGGCCGCCGGGAATTCACCGTCCCGGCCGGCGCCGACGCCGTCAGCGACCCGGTGACCCTGCGCGTGGCGGCCGACCGCGACCTGCTGGTCAGCGTCTGGACGCCCGAGCCCTCCGGCACGGTCACCTACCACCCGGCGGCGATGCAGGACTCGGTGTTCAGCCGCGGCCCCGCCGACCACGCCGCCGACACCTCGGCCACCGCGTTCGGCGAACGCACCCAGGTCTGGCACTACGTCAGCGGCGTCGACGTGGTCGGCGGCCCCGGCACCGTGGTCGCGCTCGGCGACTCGATCACCGACGGCGTCACCTCCACCTTCAACGCCAACCGGCGCTGGACCGACTACCTGGCCGCGCGGCTGGCGAGTTCGGCGCAGCCCGACTACGGCATCGCCAACTCCGGCATCAGCGGCAACCGCGTGCTGCTCGACTGCGGCTACCCGAACTACACGATCTACCAGTCGTGCGGCGAGAGCGCGCAGACCCGGCTGCCGCAGGACGTCCTGGAGCGCGCCGGCGTGCGCACCGTGATCCTCTTCGAGGGGGTCAACGACATCCAGCAGGACCCGCACCAGACCGACCCCGAGCAGATCATCGCCGGCCTGGCCCAGATCACCGCGCAGGCGCGGGCGCGCGGCCTCAAGGTGGTCGGCGCGACCATCATGCCGTTCCGCGGCTGGTACACGTGGTCGCCGGAACTGGAGGCCACCCGGGTGGCGGTCAACACGTGGATCCGCACCGAGTTCGGCGCCAACCTGGCCGACTTCGACGCGGCCACCCGCGACCCGTCCGACCCGGCGCGGATCCTGCCCGCCTTCGACAGCGGCGACCACCTGCACCCCAACGACGCGGGCGACCTGGCGATGGCCCGCGTCGTCCCGCTCGGGAGGCTGTAGCTACCTGATGATCCAGGCCGTGGTCGCCACGATCGCCACCGTCAGCCCGAGCGCGGCCTGGATCAGCAACGCCGGACCGATGTGCGACCACATGGTGGGTACCCGCGGCGTCAGCGGCTGCATCGTGGTCAGATTGAGCACGCTCGTCAGGCGTACCGGAAGGGTGGGGTCGTCCTGGGGCTGGGTCCGCAGCTGGACCAGATCACCGCGGTGCAGCGCCGACATCGCCAGGTGCCCGTGCATCTCGACCTCGTAGCGCTGGCCCAGATCGTCCTTCAGCATGACCGGCGTGACCAGGAACTCCGGACCCTTCTTGAGGTCCTTGAGCGTCCGGTGCACGCCCTTGAGCCGGATCAGCGCGCCGATCAGCCGGGCGACGGTGGCGGCGACGAAGACCGCCAGCACGAGTGGCTGTCCCACCTTGATCTCGCGGGTGTAGGCGGCGCCGAAGCCGACGAAGCGGCCGGTGATGACGGGACCGGCGTGCCGGAGGATCTGCTCGCGGTACAGCTCGGTGTCGTCCATGGGGATCACCTCCTGGGTGTTCCCCAATCGTACGGAGAGTCACGATTTAATCGCAGTGAGTGAATGACCCCTTCACTTCGTGAAAACCGTTGATGGGGTACGCGCACAGCGGAGTCCCGCCCTCCGGGCCCCGCCGCCGTCGCCGGTCACGCTCCGCGCGCCCTCCGCCGGGTTGTTCCCACGTGGTTGCGCCTGCCGGTGCCCGTGGTGTCCGCCGTGCGGCTGAGGATTGCCGGAAACGGGCACGCGCACTCTCCCGAGGCGGTGAACTTGACCTCGACCTGCGCGCGGCCTACTACGGGGGACTGAAGGCATGGCAACGATCGTCAAACCGGACAGCGTCCTGGCGTTGACCGCCCGCGAAATGCTGGAGACCCACGCCCGAGGCGAAGGCCCCCGCGAGGGTATGATCAACTGCCCCGTCTGCGGCGAGCCGTTGCCCTGCCCCTCCGGCCGAGCCGCCGCCGAAGTCCTCTTCGCCGCCGGCCTGGCCGAATCCTCCGGCCTCATCGACGCCGCCCGCCAGCAGGCTCTGGGCGGCCGCACCCCCTTGGGCCAGCCCGCCGAAGCCTTCCCCGCCGCCGGCTTCCCGAGCGCTGAGCCCGCTGCCGGCTTCCCGAGCGGCGAGCCCGCTGCCGGCTTCCCGAGCGGCCAGCCCGCTCCGGGCACCGTGTCGGACAGCGATCCGGGCACCTATCCCGCCGCCGGTCCCCTGGGCGCCCAGTCCGCCGGCCTTCCTGCGGCCGGCCCTCGGAGCGCCCATCCCACCGGCTATCCGACCGGCGTCTCCTTCACCGCCCCCGAGGGGGCCGCTGCTGCCGCGAGCAGCGCCGCCCTCGCCCCGCCGGATCTGGGCCGGCCTTCCGCACCGGGCGCTCCGGCCTCGAGCCTGCTCGACGAGCCCACCAAGCCCGCTCCTGGGCCCGACCCGGGGCAGCGCCCTGCTTCCTGGCCGATCGCGGCCCCCGGCGCCGGCTCAGCGGCGTCCGCGAACTCCCCCGGCCCTTCCGGCGCCGAACCTGAGCCGGCAGCCGCACCGAGCGGCCTGACGAAGCCCGGCGCCGGTCCTCTTCCCGAAGCCGGCAGTCCGACCGCACCCGGCATCCTCGCCGCGCCCCCGCCCGCCGGCCCCATCGCCGCGCCGGGCGCCGCCGCAGGCACCATGACCGCCCCGAGCGGCGCTTCGGCGCCTGGTGTAGGCGTGCCGAGCGGCGCTTCGGCGCCTGGTGTAGGCGTGCCGAGCGGCGCTTCGGCGCCTGGTGTAGGCGTGCCGAGCGGCGCTTCGGCGCCCTCGGTCAGCAGTCCGAGCGGTACACCGGCACCAGGAAACCAGGGCCCGATCCCGCCCGCAGCCGACGTCCCGGACCTCCGCAAAGACAGCACTCCGTCCCCCGGCACAGTCACCGCAACCGAAGCCGACCGCACCGAGCTCGCCGACGCCGGCCCGACCGCACCATCCACAGCATTGAAGTCGGCCCCAGGCACCGCCGCGGATCTCGGCGTCAGTGGCGGCCCACCTTCCCGTGACACCACCACCGGGGGCATCGACGAGCCGGGCCGGCCGTTCACCGAGGACGAGCCGAGCGGCCTGTCCTTCTCGTCCCCGCACCCCGAGCCGCCATCCGCCAGCCGAGCCGAAGCCCTCGAACACACCCGCATCCCCGAGCCCGCGGCCATTCCCGAGCCCGCGGCCATTCCCGAGCCCGCGGCCATTCCCGAGCCCGCGGCCATTCCCGAGCCCCCGGCCATTCCCGAGCCCGCGGCCACTCCCGAGCCCCCGGCCATCCCCGAACCCCTTGCCCTGTCGGAACGAGAGACCCAGAACATCGACCCGCTCCTGCTGGGCCCGCCGATCTTCGACCGCCAGAACCGCCCACTGGACGCCCCGAACTTCACCCGAACACCCCGCCCAGCAGGCAACAGCGCCCCCACCCAACCGCCCGGCGGCGCACCCACTCCCGGCCAGCCCGGCGCCGCGCCGCAGAGCCCTTTCGCCCAGTCCCGCAGCGGCTTCGGCCCGCCGCCCGCCCCAGCTCCCGGTCCCGGTCCCGTTCTAGGTCAGCCGGCCGCGCCCGGCCTCGGTCAGCCGGCCGCGCCCGGTCCCGGCCTCGGCAAGCCTGCCGCCTCCGGTCTCGGACAGCCTGCCGCCTCCGGTCTCGGCAAGCCGAGCGCTCCGGGATCCGGTCAGCCCGGCACCGGCCCGGCCGCGCAGCCCGGCGTGGGCCACAGCCCGGAGCGTGGTGCCGCCGGCCCAGGTCAGTCCACCGCGCCGGGCCAGCCGGCCTCACCCGGATCGGGTCGGACCGGAGGGCTTGCTTCCGGGTTGAGCGGCGCGGCCGGGACGCCAGGTTCGTCGGGCCTCGGCCGCCCAGCAGGCAGTGGTCCCGGCCGGGAAGACGCACATCCCGGCGGGACGGGGCTCGGTCAGGCAGGTTCGACCACAGGACACAGTGGACCGAATCTCGGACGGCCCGGTGAGCCCGCCGTAGCCCGACCGGGGGAACAGGGGCAGGGCGCTGGACCCGCCGCTTCCCCACCGGCCAACCTCAACCGCCCACGGTTGGAGCCTCCGCAGATGGGCCAGCTCAACCGTCCGGCCACCCCCGCCGGGCCGGGCCAGGGTGCGCCCGCCGGGCCGGGCCAGGGTGCGCCCGCCGGGCCGGGCCAGGGTGCGCCCGCCAGGCCAGGCCAAGGTGGCCTTGTCGGGCCTGGTCAGAGTGCCGGCGGACCGAGTCAGGGTGGCCGGGTCGGGCCGGGTCTCGGAGGGCCGCCGGTCGTGTCCGGTCGAGGTTCGGCTGGTCCGGGTTCGGCCGGTCCGGGCGGTGCGGCTGGTCCGGCTGGGCCGGGTGGTCCGGGGCCGGGTGGTCCGGGGGCGGGTGGTCCGGGGGCGGGGGAGATGGCTTCCGGGCAGCAGGCCGCTACCGCGCCGCTCGGACGGCCGAATCGGCCGCCGCTCGAACCTCCTCAGATGGGGCAGCTCAATCGGCCCCCGAGCGGGCAGCAGGCCGGCAACGCTGGACCGGGCTATCCGGGTGCGGCTCAGCCTGGCAATGCCGGGCCGAGCTTCCCCGGCGCGAGCGCGGCGCCGGCCGACCAGTCCGGCGACTTCGGTGGCGAGTCCTCGGCGGGGCTGGGCAATGTGGCTTCGGGCCTCGCGGGGCTGGTCGGCGCCCGCCCGGGTGGCGAGCATGTCCCGGCTGTCGGTGCCCCGTCGGGGCTTTCGGCCCCCGGCGGCGCCCAGTCCGTCCCGCAAGGCGCTCAAGCCGTCCCGCAAGGCGCTCAGGCCGCATCGGAAGGTGCTCAAGCCGCACAGGTGGGTGCCCAAGCCGTACAGGAGGGTGCTCAGGCCGTACCGGAGAATGGGCCGGACAACCCGGAGGCCGCACCCAGCGGACTGCCTCGGGCCACCACCCCGCCTGCCGCTCCCGCTGCCCCGCGCAGCGAGAGTGCCCCGCGCAGCGAGAGTGCCCCGCGCAGCGAGAGTGCCCCGCGCAGCGAGAGTGCCCCGCGCAGCGAGAGTGCCCCGCGCAGCGAGGGCGCGCCGGACGACGAAGAAGCGCCGAGCGGCCTCCCGCGCCGCCCCGCGCCTGAGTGACCGGTCCGGAGCGATTTGATCAGCGAGCGATGACGAAGGCCGTGGCAGCGAAATGCCACGGCCTTCGTCATGACCGAGGTCGGCCGCCGAGGTCGGCCGCCGAAACGAGAGGTTGGAGCCTGAGGCCGAGCCGCGGCCGGGCTGGGCAGGTTGAGCCGCGAGCCGGGATGGCCGAGCCGTGGGTTGGGCCATGTCGAGCGGCTGGCCGGGGAAAGTCGCGGGCCGGGGAGAGTCGCGGGCCGGGGAGAGTCGCGGGCCGGGGAGAGTCGCGGGCCGGGGAGAGTCGCGGGCCGGGGAACGCCGCCGGCCGGGGAAGGCGGAGTCAGGCGAGGCCGAGGTGGGTCCAGACGACCTTGCCGTCGGCGTAGGGGTGGACGCCCCAGGACTGGGTGAGGGCCCGGACCAGGCGCAACCCTCGCCCTCCGGACTCGGTGAGGGCCGGGTCCAAAGGTCGGGGCAGCAGCCGGCTGCCGTCGCGGACGGTCAGGCAGATGCGGTTGTCGCGCAGGCCGAGGGTGAACTCCATCGTGGTGTGCGCGTGCCGGACCACGTTGGCGACCAGTTCCGTGGCGACCAGGGACGCCGTGGACGCGGCCTCGCCGGCGTGCCAGGACGAGCAGGCCTGGATGACGAGCTGCCGGACCTGGCGGCAGGCGTCGGGTACGGGCTGGAGGCGTACCCGGATCCGCCGGGGTTCGGGCTCGTCGGCGATGTCCTTGATCGCGCTGTCGGCGCCGGCGGCGTAGGAGATCTGCGGGTGGGTGATCTCGTGGCCGCCGGCGCCGCAGAGGACGACCGGGACGTTGGGCCATTCGGCGGTCTCGCCCATCAGGTCGGGGATGACGTCAAGTGCTCGGGGGTCCGCGACCTCGGTGCCGGTCAGATCGACGATCAGCGCTTCCGGCTGGGGGGCCAGGCAGCGGCGTACGGCGGTGCGCAGGGCGTTCGCCGTCAGGCCGTCGAGCCGCCCGCGGACCCGGAGGACCGCCACCGGCAGGTCCCGTTCCGGCCGGCAGACCAGCTGGCTCGACATCCGCTCCCCTTCGTTGCACAGTGCCGGGACCTCTTGCCCGCACGGTCGGGTGCGCAAACCACCTAATCTTCAGCCTATGAGAACACTGGTGCCGTATCTGCGCCGGCACCGCGGGACGCTCGCCCTCGTGGCCGCGTTGTCGCTGGTCGGCGCGCTGGCCATGCTGGCGCAGCCGGTGCTGGTCCGGGAGGTTCTGGACGGGCTGACCGGGCGGCGGCCGATCGGCGGGGTGGTGCTGCTGCTGACCGGCCTGCTGCTGGTGGGGGCGGTGCTCGGCGGGCTGCGTGACTATCTGCTCCAGCGGACGGCCGAGGGGCTGGTTCTGGGTACCCGCCGCCGGCTCGCCGCGCATCTGATCCGGCTGCCGATCGTCGAGTACGACCGGCGCCGCACCGGTGACCTGTTGTCCCGGGTGGGCGCCGACACCACCTTGTTCCGGGCGGTGGTGACGTCGGGGCTGTTCGAGCTGGTGTCCGGCGTGGTGCTGGCGACGGGGGCGACGGTCGCGATGATCGTGCTGGATCCGGTGCTGTTCGGGGTGGCGGTGGTGGCGCTGGGTGCGGGCATGTCGATCGCGATCGTGGTGTCGCGGCGGATCCGGCCGTTGTCGGAGGAGGCGCAGGCGCGGCTGGGGGAGATGACCTCGTCGATGGAGCGGGCGATCTCCGCTGCGCGGACGATCCGCGCGTCGGGCGCGGAGGAGCGGGAGACCGAGGCGGTCGGGCTGGGCGCGGATCGGGCTTTCGAGGCGGGGGTACGCGTCGCGCGGCTGCGCGCCTTGATCTTGCCGGCCGCGAATGCCGCCATTCAGGGCGCGTTCCTGCTGGTGCTGGGTGCGGGTGGCGCCCGGGTGGCGTCCGGCGCGATGGGGGTGAGTGATCTGGTGGCGTTCATCCTGTTCCTGTTCTTCCTGGTGCAGCCGCTGGGGCAGGCGCTGAACGCGTACACGCAGGTGCAGACGGGGCTGGGGGCGTTGCGCCGGATCGAGGAGATCTTGGAGTTGCCGGCCGAGGCCGATGACGACAAGTCAGATGAGATGCCCTCCGCGGACGGGATTGAATTCGACAACGTCACCTTCGCGTACGACGAGACACCGGTGCTCGACAAGGTCGCGTTCACGGTTGATCGACACACGCGGGTCGCTCTGGTCGGCCCGTCCGGCGCGGGCAAGTCGACCGTGCTGCAGCTGATCGAGCGGTTCTACGACGTCACGGGCGGCACGATCCGGGTGGGCGGCGCCGACATCCGCGATCTGCCCCGCGACGCGTTGCGCCGGCGGCTGGGTTATGTCGAGCAGGAGGCGCCGGTGCTGGCCGGGACGCTGCGCGACAACCTGCTGCTGACCGCGCCGGACGCGGACGACGCCCGGTTGCTCGCGGTGCTGGCCGAGGTCAACCTGGCCGGCCTGGTGGACCGGACGCCGGAGGGCCTGGACGCGCAGGTGGGCGAGGGCGGCGTGCTGCTGTCCGGCGGTGAGCGGCAGCGCCTGGCGATCGCCCGTACGCTCCTGTCCGGCGCCCCGATCCTGTTGCTGGACGAACCGACCAGCAATCTCGACGCCCGCAACGAGGCCGCGCTGCGGGGCGCGATCGGCGCGGCTGCCCGGGACCGGACCCTGCTCGTGGTGGCTCACCGGCTGAGCACGGTGATCGACTCGGACAGCATCGTGGTGCTGGAGGCGGGGCGGGTGGTTGCCACGGGTACGCACGAGGAACTGCTCGCCACCAGCCCGCTCTATCACGAGCTCGCGACGCATCAGCTGTTGGTGCCGGGAGTCGACACCATCCGTCCAGGAAAGTGAAGTACCGTAGTCGGCCATGGGTGTGTCGCAGCGGTTGAAGACTCGTTTTCGTAAGTTCTTGCAGCGTCCGGGCACGACGGTCGATCTTGCGCCGTTCGAGAAGCGGCTGCCGGCGATCGAGGCGCTCGAGGACGACCTCAAGGAGCTGGACGACGAGGCGCTGACCGCGAAGGCCGCCGAGGCCAAGGACTACACCGACATCTGCGCGGTGGGGCGTGAGGCGGCCCGGCGGGCCTTGGACGAGCGCCCGTTCGACGTGCAGCTGCTCGGCGCGATGGCTCTGCTCTCCGGCAAGGTCGCCGAGATGGCCACCGGTGAGGGCAAGACGCTGACGGCGACGATCGCCGCGTACGGCCACGTCCGCACGGGTCACGGCCCGGTGCACATCCTGACCGTCAACGACTACCTGGCCCGCCGCGACGCGACCTGGATGGAGCCGATCTACACCCTGCTCGGCCTCTCCGTGGGCTGGGTGACCGAGGCGTCCACCCCCGAGGAGCGGCGCGAGGCCTACCTGGCCGACGTCACCTACGTGTCGGTGTCCGAGGCCGGCTTCGACTACCTGCGCGACCAGCTGGTCACCGACGTGGCCGACCGGGTGCAGCGTGAGCTGGCGACGTGCATCGTGGACGAGGCCGACTCGATCCTGATCGACGAGGCCCGGGTGCCGATGGTGCTGGCGGGCAACATCACCGCCGAGGCCGACCCGGTGCTGGACGCCGCCGCGCTGGTCCGCGTGCTGAAGGCCGGCAAGGATTACGAGGTCGCCGAGGACGGGCGCAGTGTCGCCTTCACCGACGCCGGCCTGAAGAAGCTCGAGGAGAAGCTCGAGATCGATCTGTACGCCGACGAGAACGTCACCCAGCTGTCGGCGGTGAATGTCGCCCTGCACGCGCACGCGCTGCTGCGCCGGGATGTGGACTACATCGTGCGTGACAACGGCGCCGGCGGCGGCACCGTCGAGCTGATCGACGAGATGCGTGGCCGGGTCGCTCAGCGGCGGCGCTGGCCGGACGGTCTGCAGGCGGCGGTGGAGGCCAAGGAGGGCCTGACCGCGACCGCCGAGGGCGAGGTGCTGGACACGATCACCGTGCAGGCGTACATCGCTCTGTACAAGACGGTGTGCGGCATGACCGCGACGGCGGTGCACGTCGGCGAGCAGCTCCGCGAGTACTTCAAGCTCGAGGTGGCGGTGATCCCGCCGAACACCGAGAACATCCGTGAGGACGAGCCGGACCGCATCTACTCGGTGCACGAGGACCGCGACCGGGCGCTGGTCGAGGAGATCAAGATCGCCCACGAGAAGGGTCGTCCGGTCCTGATCGGCACCCTGGACGTGAAGGCGTCCGAGCTGCTGGCCAAGCAGCTGGCCGCGGCCGGCGTGCCGAGCAACGTGCTGAACGCGAAGAACGACGCCGAGGAGGCGGCCATCATCGCCGAGGCGGGCGCGCTCGGCGCGGTCACCGTCTCCACGCAGATGGCCGGCCGTGGTGTCGACATCCGGCTGGGTGGCTCGGACGAGAAGGACCGCGAGAAGGTCGTGGAGCTCGGCGGCCTCCTGGTGATCGGCTCCGGCCGGCACGACAGCCGCCGCGTCGACGACCAGCTCCGTGGCCGGGCCGGCCGCCAGGGCGACCCGGGCGGTTCGGTGTTCTTCGTCAGCCTGGAGGACAACCTGGTCACCCGGCACGCCGGCGACATCCTGCCGGCTTCGCCGCGGATGGACATGGACGGCGTGGTGCACGACGACACGGTGGAGTACGCCGTGGAGCACGCCCAGCGCGTCGCCGAGGGCGTCAACCACGAGATCCACCGCAACACCTGGCGGTACAGCGTGGTGATCGAGCAGCAGCGGGTGGCGCTGGCCGAGCGCCGGGAGCGGCTGCTCACCTCCGAGGTGGCGACGATCATGCTGCTGGAGCGGGCGCCGGAGAAGGCCAAGGAGATCGACGAGGACGTGCTCTCCGACGCCGCCCGGTCGATCGCGCTGTTCCACCTGGACCGGCTGTGGGCCGAGCACCTGGCCGAGCTGTCCGAGGTCCGCGAGGGCGTGCACCTGCGCGCGCTGGGCAAGCTGGACCCGCTGGACGAGTTCCACCGGGCCGCGGTGCCCGCCTTCCAGAAGGTGTTCACCGAGATCGAGGCGCGCACCCTGCAGACCTTCGAGGACGTCGACCTGACGGACGGCTGGGAGCCGGACCGCGCGGAGATCGTGCGGCCCAGCGCCACCTGGACCTACCTGGTGCACGACAACCCGTTCGGCTCCGAGCTGGACCGCCTGATCGCGGCGGTCGGCCGTCGCCTGACCGCGGGCGGCAGCTGACTAGTGCTCCTGGCTGCCGTGGTGGGCAGCCAGGAGATCGCCGCCGAACTCGCCGTGCGGCCGCCGCAGCACCGTGTGCGCGTGGTTGCCGTCGGCGGTGGTGTTGTCGAACTCGATGAGCAGGTCGTCGCCCTGGATCCGGTAGTAGTGCCCGACGCCGGGTCCGGGCGGCCCCTCCCACGCGAAGTGAAGGTTGCCGGTCTTCAACGGATGCGCCGACCGGCCGAGATAGATCTCGACGAGCTCGTCCAGCAGGTTCCCGGCGTTCCCGGGCATGTCGCCGCGGGGCAGGCCGGCCGGCTCGAGGCGGGACGAGGACGGCCGCGGGCCGGAGTGGATGTCGAACGGCGACCGGTCGTCGACGATCGCCCGGTCCCGCAGATCCTTCGGCAGGGCCTCGAGGACGGCGCGGCCCAGATCCTCCTCGATGCCCAGCGGCCGCAGCACCGGGCGGCCGGCCAGGTCGACCCGGGCCGGGTTGGCGCCCAGGAAGATCGGCGCCGGTGAGATCACGCCGTCCACCACGGTGACCGTCGCCGACAGGTGGTGTCCCTCGAACCGCCACGCCCACCGGTCGTCGCACGGCGTGCCGAAGACGATCGCGCGGTAGTCCTCGCTGTGCCGGCCGCGCGACCAGTCCTCCCGGCGGTCCAGCACCTCCTCGAGCGCGATGACCGCCATCGCCTGCGCGTACGCGGGAGGGCTCAGCGCGGTGGCGAGCAGCCGGTGCGCGGCCTTGCGGGCGGCCTGGCCCATGTCGGCGAGCAGCAGCCCGGGCCGGTACTGCGGGCGGTACTCCAGCCAGCGTCGCTCGCCGTCGTCGAACGGCCGCTGCGCCACCGCCACCTGCTCGTCGGTCAGCGCCGCCAGGAACGCGGAGGCCTCGCCCGCACCGTCGTCTGCCATAGGCCGAAGGGTAGCCTTCCGGGGTGGGTGACAGCGTCTATGTCGGCCGTGCCGTTGCGGACGGCGCCGCCAACCAGGGCTGGTTGCTGGGTCATTTCATGCCCGACGGCGATCTTCTCCACTCGCGCGAGGTGGAGGTCAAGTGGGGCGTGCATCCGCCGGGTGATCAGCGAGCCGCTTGGGCCACCGACGAGACCCGGACGGCGCTGCTGGTACTGATCCGCGGCGCCTTCGACATCGAGTTGCGTGATCGCACGGTGGTTCTCCGTGAGCCCGGTGACTATGTGGTCTGGGGTCCGGGCGAGGACCATTCATGGCGCGCGGGTGACGAGGAAACGGTGGTTCTTACCGTACGGTGGCCATCCGTCCCCGGCTGGCGTCTCCCGTTGACCGACCATTAAGAAAAAGTTTGAACCGTGACGAGAATCGCACACGAGAACGAGTGATACCCGACTGTGGGCGGGCTTTGATCGCGCTACTGTTTGCGCGGTTGTGTGGCATCGGAAATGCATTTTCCCCGGTGCCAATTCATGCGGGCACTGGGGAGGGTTTGTCATGCCGGTCACGGCACTGAAGGGACGATCGGGGCGGCACAGCACGAGGGCCGCGCGTGTCCCGGCAGCCCGCCGCGCTTCCGAGCCGACGTCATTCCCGCAGGTGGAGACACCCGCGACGGCGCCCTCGTTGACGCTGACGATCACCATCCCGATGACCGAGCAGGAGCTGAGCCCCGAGGCGCAGCGCCTGATCGACGCCGTCCGCGACCTCGCCGAGGCCGGTGGCCAGGTGGCCGAGGGCCCGGCGGCGTTGCTGCCGGCCGACCTCGCCGCCACGCCCGCCGCGGGTCCGGAGGTCAGCCTGCTGATCTCCTCGCGGCAGGTGCTGGTCGACGGCGAGGCGCTGCCGCTGACCCGCCTCGAGTTCGAGCTGCTCCAGTTCCTGGCCTCCAACCGGCGGCGCGTCTTCACCCGCGCCCAGCTGCTGGCCGGCGTGTGGGGCTACGAGCACACCGGCGAGCGCACGGTCGACGTGCACGTCCGCCGGCTGCGGCTCAAGCTGGGCCCGCAGGTCCCGCTGGTCACCACGGTCTACGGCGTGGGCTACCGCCTGGCCGACGACGCGAACATCGTGGTCCGCCCCCACGACTGACCACCCCGCGGCACCCCGCCCAGCGGAGCGGTCGTCCGCGGGCGCGGTGGTCCAGCCGCGGCACCCCGCCCAGCGGAGCGGTCGTCCGCGGGCGCGGTGGTCCAGCCGCGGCACCCCGACGAGCGGGTGCGCGGGAAGCGTGATCTTGACCCGGCAGTAAGGGCGTCAGAGTGCGTGTACGCCCGGTTTCGCCGGACGCGCTGGTCGAGGAGCTGGCCGACCGCCTGGCCGCCGCCCAGCGTGAGCAGCAGGCCCGCCCGCGCGGGGCCGCCGTTCAGCGCGACGAGCCGGCGCACCTGCGCGTGGCCGTCGACGGCGCTCCCGTGGCCGGCCCGGCGGCTCTCGCCGACGCCCTGGTGGACCCGCTGCGGCTGCGCGGGCATCCCGCCGTGCGGATCGACGCCGCCGACTTCCTCCGGCCCGCCTCGGTGCGGCTGGAGACGGGCCGCACGAACCCCGACTCGTTCTACGAGGGCTGGGTCGACGAGCCGAGCCTGCGCCGCGAGGTGCTCGACCCGGCCGGCCCGGGCGGCACCGGCAAGATCATCACCCGGTTCTGGAACGCCGTCACCGACCGGGCCACCCGCGAGCCCTACTCCGATCTGCCCGCCGGGGCGATCGTGATCGTCAGCGGCGCCCTGCTGCTCGGCGGCGGGCTGCCCTTCGACCTGACCGTGCACCTGGAACTCTCCGCGGCGGCGCTGGCCCGGCGGACCGCGCCGGACGACGCCTGGACGCTCCCCGCGTACGCCCGCTATGGGTCTGAGGTCGACCCCGCCTCCTTCGCCGACGTGGTGGTCCGGATGGACCATCCGGCACGTCCCGCGCTCGTCCTGGACCGCCTCTGAGGGCCTTCTCCCCGTCCAGCCACTGGACGTTCTACAAGCCCGTGACCTGCGGCAGGACTACCTGTTAGCCGGGTCCATGGCGGAAACCAGTACGGACAGTTATGCTCCGACTACTTTTCAGCGAAGATCCGGTTTGGGATCTTCGGCGGTGGGTATCAGGCGGCTCCACGGTGTGGAGTCATCTGCGGGGGAACCCACCGGCAAGGGGCAGAGGGAAGGGCAGGGGGAACGCATGCTCGTCAATGGAGCTGTGATCGCGGGTAAGAGTGCCGTCAAGGGGCGTTCCGCGGAGGAGACCGAGCAGATCCGGGTGGTGCTCCGGGAGCGCTTCGAGTCGCTCGACACCGAGTACGCCCAGGCCGTGGCGGACAACCACCAGCTGCGCCTCGTCGAGATCGGCGACGCCGCCGGCGACGACCAGGCAGACAGCGGGTCCAAGACGGCGGAACGGGACGCGGCGACGTCGCTGCTGCGCACCCTCCTGGACCGGCGCGAGCAGGCGGAACTCGCCCTGCAGCGCCTCGACGAGGGCGCCTACGGCAACTGCGAGAGCTGCAGCCAGCCCATCCCGGTGGCGCGCCTCGAGGTGTTCCCGTCGGCCACCACGTGCGTGGCCTGCAAGTCGACGCGCGAGCGCCGAGCCGGCTGACCCGGGCCGAGGCAACGTCGAGGGGGTCCGCCGCGACAGCGCGGCGGACCTTTCCAGTCCGGTCCGCCCGACCGGAGCGGCGGACCTTTCCAGTCCGGTCCGCCCGACAGCCCGACAGGAGCGGCGGACCTCTCCCATCCGGGATACCGTGCCTTGATGGGGAAGATCCAGGTCGGGACCGCCTCGTGGACCGACCGCACGCTGCTCGACTCGGGCTGGTACCCGCAGACCGCGACCAACCCGGAGAAGCGCCTCGCCTACTACGCCAGGCAGTTCCCGGTGGTCGAGGTCGACGCCACCTACTACGGCCCGCCCAGCGAGCAGACCACCAGGCTGTGGGCGGAGCGCACACCCGCCGGGTTCACCTTCAACATCAAGGCGTTCAGCCTGCTCACCGGGCACCCGACGAAGGTCAGCTCGATCTACAAGGATCTGCGCCCCGAGACGGCGAAGAAGAACGTCTACCCCGGCGACCTGCAGCCTCAGGTGTACGAGGAGATCTGGTCCCGTTTCCTGAGCGCCCTGGACCCGCTGGTCGAGGCGAAGAAACTGGGCGCGCTGCTCTTCCAGTTCCCGCCGTGGTTCGGCATCCGCAAGTCCAACAAGGAGTACATGCTCGAGGTGGCGGCCCGCTGCAAGCCGCTGCGACCGGTCTTCGAGCTGCGCAACGCCTCCTGGTTCGAGGGCGCCAACCAGAACGAGACGCTCGACTTCCTGCGCGCCCACAAGCTTCCGTTCGTCAGCGTGGACATGCCGCAGGGCCACAAATCGTCGGTCCCGCCGGTGGTGGCGGCAACCGCGGATCTTGCCGTGGTCCGCTTCCACGGGCACAGCGACAAATGGACGAGCAAGGACATCCACGAGAAATTCGGGTACGAATACTCGCCCGCCGAGCTGGCCGAGTGGGCGCCCCGCCTGAAGGAGCTGGCGGATCAGACCGCCACGACGCAGGTGTTCATGAACAACTGCTACAGCGATTACGCCCAGCGCAACGCCACCACACTCATCGACCTGCTGGACGATTAGGTCGTGCCCCGGGGGCGGCCACACTCTGGACCTCGCCTCGCACTCGGCTGACTTTCGGGACACGACCTACACCTCGGCCAGCCGTAGCGCCCGGGCGCGGATCCGGGCGTTGCCCTCCGCGGTGTTGTAGCCGGCGTACCGCGGCCAGAGGAACAGCAGCACGGCCAGCTCCTCCGCCACGATCGCGCGCCGCAGTTCGGCGGCCGGACCGGAGCGCCCCGCGAGGTAGGCGTCGAGCAGCGCCGGAGGCACTGTCACGCCGGCCGGTGTGGCGCGCACCGACAGCAGGGCGAGGTCGGCCGAGGCCCGGCCGGTGCCCGCGTTCTGCCAGTCGCAGAAGACGGGCGAACCGTCGACGTGCGTGATGTTCTCGGTGTGGCAGTCGCCGTGGGCGAAGACCGGCGCCGGTGCGGCCATGGCGTCCCACAGCCGGTCCGCGCCGGCCAGTACGCCGTCGAAGTCAGGCCCCCAGTAGGCGGCGGCCGCCGCGTGGTCGACGCCACCCAGCTCGTCCGGTCCGGCCCAATTCCCAGGCATCTCGTGCAGCGCCGCCAGGTCGCGCCCGAGGGCGACCCACATCCCGGGCGTCCACCGGTCGACGTCCAGGGTCTGGCCGGCCGCGGCCAGCAGCAGCGCGACCCCCGCATCGGTCTCGAGGTGGCCGAGGAGCGCAGGCGTGCGGACCGGCGCGCCCGGCGCCACCTCGCGATAGAAGCGGAGCTCCCTCGCGCCGAGCGTGCCGGGCATGATCTTCAGGTACGCGGCGTCGCCTTCGGCAGTGGTGACGGGGTGGACGCCGGCGCCTGACCGCGATTCCAGCCGGCGCCCGTCCTCCCGTGGCTCCACCCGCAGGATCCGCAGTGCGTCCCGCAGGAAGTCAGGCACCCGGGCAATCTACCGGCCGGGTGAAGGGGCGGGAACCACCACGGCCTCGCGGAGCAGGCGGCGGGCCAGGACCAGACGGTCCGCGTCGTCGTCGAGGGGCAGATCGCCGACCCGGTACGTCTCGCCGGACAGCACCATGCGCACGGCCGGCGCACAGTACGCCGGGAACCGCAGCGTGTGCCCGGACAGTCGCAGCACCACGTGCTCGGGCCCGTCCTCGGCGACCCGCCAGCGCAGGCCACCCCGGGCGACGATCCGGTCGTCGGGGCTCAGCGCCTCGGCGAAGTCCAGTTGGGACAGCGGGCCGATCGGGGCGGGACGCGTGGCCGGCCACACCCGGGCGCGCAGCCGGTCGGCGACCGATTCAGGGTCGGCCGTGGGCAGCCAGTCCCGCAGCGCGGCCACGGCGTCCGCCAGGACCGGCGCGACCTGTTCCGGATCGGTGAGGTCGATCCCGAACGGCAGGGTCGCCCGCAGCCGCTCGTCCTCGGCGGCCAGCCGGAGCAACTCGTCGACCAGGGTGTATCGGGTGAACGCCCGGACGCCGACCGTCAGGTGCAGGGAGCGCGCGTCCTGTGCGGCGGCGGCGTGCAGCCACCCGCGCGGCAGGTAGAGCGCGTCACCGGGCTCGAGGACCACGTCGAGGGCGGGCGGGCCGTCCGCCGTGGCCTGGACCTCGTCCTTGCGGCCGCCCCACGCCTGCTCCTCCAGCGGCTCGGGCAGCACCGGCTCGTGGATGATCCAGCGTTTGGTGCCGTCGACCTGGAGCACGAACACGTCGTGGGTGTCGTAGTGGGTGCTGAAGCCCTGGTTGCCGCGCGGCGTCAGGTAGGCGTTCACCTGCAGCGGCTGGTTCAGTTCGCCGCCGAGTTCCTGCATGGCGTCGATGAGCGGCGGCCAGATGCGGTGCAGGCCCTGGAAGACGAGCGTCGCGCCCTCGGCGTACAGGCGGAGGATCTTGTCGTCGGCGACCTGGTCGCCCACCTCCGCGCCGGAGCCGCCGGACCCGGTGAATCGCGTGGCCGGCAGCACCGTGCCGCGGTCGGCGACCCGCAGGAACGGGGTGCGCAGGCCGCGGCGGCTGAGCAGTTCGTCGGCGTCGGCGGGGGAGAACAGGTCGGTGAAGCCCCCGCCCGGCAGTTCGCCGGCGCGGGACAGGAGCGGCTGGCGCCCCCAGTACGCGTCGGCGAACTTGGCCGGGTCGGTGGCGATCAGGCGGGAGAGCACAGCTCAGGCGGAGCCGTCGGCGCCACCGTCGTGCCCGGCGGCGTTCGCGCCACCGTCCGCGGGGCCTTCGTCGGCGCTGCCGTCCGCGCCGCCGTCGTGGCCGTTCGGGTTGGCGCCGCCGTCGGCCGGACCCTCGCCGGCGCTGCCGTCCGCGCCGCCGTCGTGGCCGGCCGGGTTGGCGCCGCCGTCCGCCGGGCCCTCGCCCGACGTGCCGCCGCCAGCGGTGATGTCCTCGTCACTGAGTCGCATAATGATCTCCTTCGGTGAGAACCTCGAACTACCCAAAGCCGTCAGGGCTAATCCCAACGCCGTTCAGTTAGGCGGTCGGGTGGATCGTCAAGGCGTGTCTGAGGCATAGAGCAGCGGAGCTCCGGTATAGAGGGTGGTCACTCTAAGACGCCCTTGAACCTGGAGCTCCGCTGGCTGA
>NZ_BSTL01000043.1 GCF_030269485.1 Actinoplanes sp. NBRC 103695
CCTGCAAGTGCCTTCCGTGACAGGAAACTTGGACCCTCAGCAAGTCCTATTTTCCCTGATCAGAAGGCACTTCTTCGTTTCTGCCCAGTCCTTGGACACCCCTTAACGAAGGGTCGAGGCTAGGAGGACACAGGACTTGCCCAGCCGGTCGCTGTGACCGAGGCTGCGTCCTGTAAAACTGATAGGGGCAACAACGGGTCGGCCTAGTCCAGACAGACGCGAGGTGCGCTGTGAGTATGGCTCTGGCAGGCGGAGCCGCGGACAAGCTCGGGAACGGCTACGAGCGGCGCTTCACTGTCCTGGCCATGATCGAACTGCTGATGGGCGAAGCGGACTCTCTCCGTGTCGAGGTGCCGGGTGATGCCGGTGCCGGAGCGGAGTTTCGGGTACGTGTCGGATCTACATTTCGGTGGACTCAGTCGAAGCGGCAGAGGAGCAACGGCGCTTGGACCTTGGCGGCTTTGTTGAAAGAAGGCTTCCTGCAGCAATGGCTGCCGAAGCTCAGGGCCGGCGATACCTGCATCTTCTCCTCGACCACCAGTGCCGACGAGCTTCGACAGCTTTGTGCGAGTGCGCAGGATGCAATAGATCTGGCGGAATTCGAGAAAGAATTCCTCGGGTCGGGTCGCAGAAAAAAGTTTGAAGCTCTCAAGCGAGCATGGAACGTAGTCGACAGTGACGAAGCCTATCGCCTGCTGGGTCTAGTCAGGGTCGACACCATTGACGGCAATCGTCTAGACCAATACATCGAGACCTCATTGCATTTACTCGTAGAGGGAAATCTCCAGGTTGCGCGGCGGGTTCTGCTGCAATATGCGGACGAGATCGTCCATCATGAGGTTTCCGCGGACGACGTCTGGGATCTTTTGGCGGAGAATGGAATTCGCCGAAAGGTACACACCTCCTCCGTGGCTTCACCTGCCGCTTCGGTTTCCGGTGATCGGTGGCTCGCCGATCGGCTTGATCGTCTGCCCGCGCCTATACACAACCGGATCGTGGCTGCTATGGCCGCCGATGATCGCGCCGCCCGCCGGCTCATACGGCTCGTTACCGACGACCAAGTGCCACAATCAGTCCTGGAACTTTGGACCCTACAGAGACCTACTTGGCTGACCGGAGCAGACTGGGACACACAGATCGCAGCTGCAGAACTGGCAGGTGCATATGGCGTTCCCCGGCTGCAAGCCGACCTCTTTACGGAGCTCGCCGAACAGGGATGCCCACCGGAGCAATTGTGGAGAGCTCGAGCCGTGCTGGCATTGGATGCAGCTGGCGACAAGGCTGCGCGTGCCGCGCAAATAGAGAGCCTCCTCCCTTCCGGGACCTCGAGCCACCCCTTCGCCGGCGCAGTAGCGGCGGTCTTCGCATCCCACCCTTCAGAGGCACTCAGCCATCTCCAGCAGTGGACGCCAGAAGACCCTGCCGACCGTGCCGCAAAGGCACGCCTGCTCATCCAGATCGAACTCGGCCATCCCGACCAAGTGCCCACGGATGTGACGCTCGAGCGAGCGCTCGCCGAGTCGCAGTCCCTGCTCGCCGACGAGTGGCTCGGCAGCGTGGCGCTATGGCGCGCTCGCGCGCTGACGATGCGCGCTCGGCTGCGCGGCTCCAAGATCCCCTTTCGCGACCTACGAGAAGCCCAAGAAGGCGCGCTCCGGGTACGCGATGACCGACGCCAGTGTCGAGCCGACAGCGCTGAGGCTGCCGCAGCGTCTTTTGAAGCGGCCGCAGTACGGGGAGACACTGACTTCGTCTTGCGCAACGGCCTGCCGGAGGAGCTCGGCGGCACCGCGACGATCGAGGAATTCCAGCACTCTGACGTCGCCTTCCATGTAGCGGCCGCAGCGATGCAGCAGCAACGATTCGAACTCGCGCAGGTTGCCGCTGCCAACGTCACGGACGCCTTTCAACGAAAGCTCCTCGAGGCCCTCCGCGCCGAAGTCCAAGGTGAAACCAGTTCCGCGATCTGGCGTGAAGCCGTCAACCTCGCCGCGGACAACGACGAACATCTCGTCCAAGCTCTCAACGGCCTCGCCCGGACAGGCGCGACAGACCTACCCCGGCTCGATCATGTACGGCGACTATCCCCGCAGACTGCGGAGGAGATCCAAGCAATAGCTGAAATTCGCAGCGGCAACCTCGATCGCTCCACTGCGACACTAAGAACTCGCCGCCGCGAATCACTTCTAGCCGCCATGGCCCTTGCCGAAGCCTACCGCTCAACGGGTCAAACTGAGTCCGCGACCGAAACGCTGATGGACGCCGCCGAAGACTTCAGTGATCCAAGCCTCAAGCTCCAAGCAGCGACAATATACGCCCAAAGCGGACGCACCGATAAAGCCAAGGAAGTAATTTCGGCCCTTGTCATCGATCGTGACCGCGACTGGCCCGAGTTCATCGAGGTATTGAAGTTCGCGGCACAACTTGCACTCGATGAGCCCGACCTAGAACTCGCGACGAAGTACGCCAAAAGGATTCTCCACGAGAATCCACGGGACGAGGCGACGCGATGGATCATGATCAACTGCTTGATGGTCCTCGACCAGATGGACTACGCCTGGGAGGTTCTTGAAGCCGCGCCGACTCCCTTGGAGCCCGAAGACCGCACGCGTGCACAGATGTGGGTGGAACTCCACCGGCGATCCGCAGACCCTGTCACCACGATGCGCGCATGTCTCGACGTTCTCCGCCGGTTCCGCGACGACGAAGAATTTAACGCCTTCGCCCTTACCTCGATCATGCTGCGACAGCAAGCCGACACCGCAATCCCCGCCGACCTACTCAGCGACTACCATTACGGACTCGAGCGCTTTTTCGATCGGTGGCCCGACAGTACGTACTTGAGCCGCATCCGCACCAGCAACGACGAGCTTCTCATCCAGGCGCTCACCGACTCGCTGCGACCGACGCCGGAACGCCTGGCGGAACGTCACCGACTCAACCGCGAATTCCAGCGTGGAGAAAAGCCGCTTGTTCTACTGGCCGAGTACGCGAACAAAACCTACAGTGAGGTATTGGTCCGGCGAGGCTGCGGCGTACTGCCGACGGTCCATCCCGATCCCCGCGAGCTGGCGCTGTGCCGGCAGACCGTCCTGTACTCAGCTAACCATGACGTTGCGCTCGACACCTCCGCTGTCGTTGTACTCAGCGCACTTCCGCGTCATATTCGAGACCGCGCCATGGCCATCTTCCGGCGCGGCCTCACCAGCGAGGAGGTAGCAAGAGACGCTCGCCAATATCGGGAGGATCTGAACCGGACCAGCGGAACCCTTTACTACAACCCCGACACCGACGGCCCTGGATACGCTGAAATGACCGAGGACGAGGCCGCAAACGTGGAGGCGACCTTGTCAACGGCCCAGGCGATGATTGAGCAGTTACGGCGCGAACCCATCCAACCGCGGCCACACGGCCGCCGCGTACGGCTCAACGTTTATGCGTCAGTGATTCAGACGGCCGCAAGTAAACAGATCGCAGTCTGGTGTGACGACGCCGCAGCACGGCTGATGATGCGCGAACACGGAATTGCGTCTTTCTCAACCCACGCTGTCCTCGAGCATCTACTGGGAGAGGGGAATCTAGCCGTAACCGAGTACCAGACTGTTCTTGATACCCTGGTTCGGGCACGCATCGGTGCCGGCCGGCCCGAGCTGGCACGGCTCCTTCGCGTTGCCCGTGAGCAGAACTGGCAGCCGAACAGCGTCGCCGCATGCCTCGCACAACCTCAGACCTGGACAGATACGGCCCACACCTCGACGCTGTTCAACGACCTCCTGCGGACCTGCCACCGGGAGAACCCTTCCCAAACCACCGCCTTCTTCCAAGCCGCAGTCTTCGGCGCTGTTACGAACTGCCCCAACACTCGCGCCGGCGTCGAGATCGGCGCGCTGCTCCTCGCCGGGAGCGTCCTGGCCCTCACCGCCGACGGTGTACTTGCACGCGAAATGGTGGATGCCACACGAACGGCCGTCACATCTGCTCTGCCGGTCGACAACCCAGCCGGTGTTACGACCGACCCACTGCCAGCCGCGGCGAAGGATCTACGTGCGCTCCTGCTGGAGAGCAGCGTAATCAACGCCGATCAAGTTTTTCCCTTCATTCTCAAGGCGTTCCGTGGTCTGAACGATAAAGACATACGGACCGTTACCGAGGCTCTCCTATCCGACGACCAGTGATAGTGCAGCCGTTTGGGTCCGCTTCACTCGCGTGTCAGCCAAACTCGTTTGAGTAGCAGCGTGATCAAATCTTCTTGCTCGGCGGTCCTTTCGCCGCATAGCCTTGAACCTCGACTTGATCTCTACCCCCGTGATAGGCAAAGGGAGGTAGCTTTGGCGATTTCGGGTCGGGAGGGATCGTCGGTGGGTGGTTCGTCGATCAACGGAGATAGCTTCGCGCTGTCCGATCTGTTCAGCAAGGCCACGTACATGATCGACTACTATCAGCGCGAGTATGCGTGGTCCGCCGGCGATGTACGAACTCTGGTGGACGATCTGTGCTCTCAGTTCGACGAAGCCGTCCAGGACCCGAAGACACGCCGCGGGATGAGGCACGCCGACGCGTACTTCCTGGGGCCGTTCGTCTACTACGAACAGCGAGGCGGTGGCCGCTTCCTCGTTGACGGACAGCAGCGGTTCACCACCGTGCACCTGATCTTCATGCACCTGCACCGGCAGGCACGCGAGCTCAGGCTCCGGGATGCCGAGGCTCGCCTGGATCGCGTGATCCGGGAGACCCACGGCGGCACATGGCGGTTCCGGATCGACATCCAGGAACGCCGCGGTCTCCTCCAAGCCCTCTACGACGGGCGGAAGTACGAAGTCCCCGACCACGGAGCGTCGCTTTCCTTGCGAAACCTCCACGCTCGTAGTCTCGAGCTTGAGCAGTTGCTCGGCGAGCGGGTCGCGGCCGATGACCTGAGCAGGTTCACCGAGTGGATGCTCGATCGGGTGATCTTGGTCGGGATCCAGGCGCCGAGCCGCGACACCGGCTTCCGGATCTTCGAGTCGATGAATGATCGAGGAGCCCGACTCACCGCCGTCGACCTGCTGAAAAGCTACTTGCTGTCGCATGTGGGCCAAGACGAGGAAGAACTCAACAAGAGCTGGCGGGAGATGCTGGCATCACTGACGCCGGCCCGGGAAGACCCCGGCGCCCCCGGAAGATTCCTCAAGTCCGTCCTCGTTGCCCACCACGCCCGGCTGGGCGCCGAGTTCCGGGACCGCGACGACATCAACATGGCCCTGCACCTATGGATCCGGCAGAACGCGGACGGATTTCTCGGACTCAAACAACCCAACCAGTATTTCCGGTTCGTCGAACAGTTGATCAAGCTGGCCACCCTCTATCGCACCTTCCAGGCAGCCAGCGAACGCCCCTACCCGGAACTCGAGGCGATCTACTTCAACACCGTCAACGGGCTGGCCAATCAGATGACCTTCATCCTGGCCGCGATCAGGTCTGACGACCCGCTGACAGCAGCGAAAGCCAAAGCAAGGCTGGTCGCGAACTTCATCGATCGATGGTTCGTCCTTCGAGTGCTCGCCGACGAGCCGGCGCTGGCCCGCGACCTCGACGATCTGACGCCGTCGCTCGTTCCGCAGCTGCGCAAATGCAAGACCGTCGAGGATGTCGCCGCGTGCCTGTGGGCGGAGATGCCGTCCGATGACGGGTTCGAGTCGGTGCGGGCCTTCGGCCTACGCGGAAACAACTTGGCCCAGGTTCGCTATCTGCTGGCCAGGCTGACGGCCTTCGCCGAGACCACATGGGGAGCGCCCGATCTGACGACCGCCTACCTCAGCCTTGAACGCGGATGGGACGTCGAGCACATCTTCGCCAACAAGCACGATCGGCATCCGGAGATCCTGGACCCGGTGGAGTTCAGGCTGCTCCGCAACCGCCTCGGACTGCTCGGGCTACTCACCAAGACGGTCAACCGGAGTCTGCAGGACTCTGACGTGCCGTCCAAGGTCGAGGTCTATCGCAGCGAGAACCTATTGCTGCGCTGCCTGCACCGCGGTTTCCAGCAGAGCCAGAAACCTATTCGTCTCCTGATCCGGAGGTACAACCTCGCCCAGCACATGTGTGCGCTGCCCAGCGAGGGCGGCATCCGCGCCGCCGTCGCGCTACGGCAGGAGTTGTACCGGCGGCTGTTCTGCGAGATCTGGAAATTGGAAACGTTGGGCTTCCCCGCTGCCGAGCCCGCTGTTGTCGAGCGGGCTCATGACCAGGCAACTGCCACGGTTAAGGGGTCGGTGGCCGAGGAGACGGCGGTGCGCGGCCGCGCGATGCGGCCGACTGACCTGCAACGCATGCTGCGCGCCGGGAAGGTACGAGCCGGCAGCGCTCTGATCGGAACGACTTCGGGCCACGAGGTCAGGGCAACCGTCCAGGACGACGGCACTATCCGGCTCGATGCCACCGGCGACGTCTTCCGCAAACCGGACGACGCCGGCCAAGCGGTCACCGGAAAACGGTGCTCGGGAATGACGTTTTGGCATACTGCCGTGGCGGACGGCACGCTGCGGACGTTACGTCACGTCCGAGACGCTCCGGTAGCCGCCTGAGTCTTTACCGATCTCATGGCAATCTCCGAGATGGAAGACGAGCCGAGACGGGTAGAACCGACGGCGGTGTCGCCGCGTTTCCTATCGATCTCCCGCACGTGGGACGTCCTGCGGTCGCCGAGTGGCCTCAGGACCTTGTGCGGCGGTTGGCGTCCTTTAAGCCGGCGGCAGCAGGTTCAGGTCAGCGGTCATTCGTTCGGCGACCTTGGTATCGAGCTCCGGCCCGTGTCCGAACGACCACTTGCCGGATGTGAGGTTCTGCGCAGTCTTGGTGAGGCTGCGTCGGGTGTGGAGTACCGCCAGGTCACTGAGCAAGACTGATACTCGGCCTGCGCTGACGTCGACCAGTTCGAGGGCGGCACCGATCAGCGTGAGGCCATCGCCGGCATCGTCGAGGACCCCGATTGCGTTCCACTTGTCGTCTTCGCCTCGGTTGACTGCCTGATGATTGAGGCTGACGCATCGGGCTGCCTGCCCCAGCGAGGCAACGAGCCGACCGGCCGAGCCGAGATCGACAATGGTGGGCGGAGTCTCGGACAGCTCCTGCGAGCCCATTTGGAGCGCGAGCCGGAACTCCTTGACCATCTCGGCCGGCTCAAGAGCACGCAGGTGCGACCGGACGACGGTCTCCTCACGCACACGAAGCGCAGCGGCTATGTTCCTGACCTTGACGGCGAGCAGGTCTTCCACCGCGTCCCGGGAGATATCTATGCTCTGGTTCTGGCACTCGGCCACGATCTGGTCCACGAATCGCTGAAATCCCGCGCGTCCGCGCAACGACAATCTCCCTCCGCGAGTTCTACGGATCGGTCTTGGTCTCCGCTGGGACCCATGGCTCGACCCGCCGGGCCGCTGAAGTATCCGCAGAACTGATCGTAGGGTCGATTCTACGACCGGACGCTGGTACCAGGTGGAAGGTGCCGTTGCCGTCAGTTGGCGAGTTCTTCTAACGCCTTGAAGTGCTTGACCAGGTCGGCGGGTACTTCTTCAGGTAGCGAGAGTGTGGTGCACAGGCAGAACAACAGGCCGGCCTTGTCACGAGGCGCGTGCAGGGATGCTTCCCGGGCCATGGATTCGACGCCGGAGCTGAACTTGCCGCTCTTGCGGACGGCGTCGAAGTCTGCCGGTGTCCACAGCCGGTCGTCGATGGTGCGGGGCCAGAGCTCGTTGGCGGCGTCGGACCACTGCTCGTCGGTGAACAGGTCCTCGATCTCGCGGGTGCCGGCGTACATGATCTGGTCTTTGGCGATGCTGGCTCGGCTGAGTTTTTCCTCTGTGAAGTGGGTCTTGGCGTTTGTGGTCGAGTCGCGGTCGACGAGGAAGCGCACCAGGCGGCCGGACTGGTTCAGGTACTTGGTGACCTGGAGGGCGCCGACGTTGCTTTCACCGCTGATCAGGGCGATGCCGGCGGACTGGAGTGGATGTCCCATAGAGAGCTTGAACAGCATGGGGATGCACTGGATCTCGGTGGCGCCCTCGACACCGAGGAAGCAGCGTTCGTGCAGCAGGACGCTGTTGCGCAGCCCCATCGCCGAGGCGACCTGCGCGAGATGGTCGTCTGTCTCGGCGTGGCCGGAGGTGAGCAGCTGGGTGACGACCGTGCGTTCCTGCTTGTCGAGACGTAGGTGCACGATGTCGGCCGGGTCGACACGGTCGATGAAGTTCAGGCTGTGCGTGGCCACGATCATCTGGACGTCGTGGTGGGCGCACTGGTCGAGGACGAGGTCCAGCAGCTGGCGCTGGTGGCCGTAGTCGAGGTGGGTGTCCGGCTCATCGTAGGTGATCACGATGCCGGGATGTTCCGGCGGCTGGTCCTTGAGCTGCTGACTGGTCCACTCCCAGACCGCGAGGCTGATCTGCCGCCGCCGCCCGGCGCCGCCGCGCCGCAGCGCGATCCGGTGGCCGTCGTCCGTGGTCCGGTGGATCTCGACGGTGCGCAGGCTCTCAGAGAAGCTGACCTGCGGGGTGATGGTGACTTCGCCGATGCGCGGACACCGCTGTTTGATCAGTTGCCGCAGGTCGTCGGCCTCCCGGACCAGATCGTCCTGCAAGTCGGCTTCAAGCTGCCGCAGCGTGGCCAGCCGCTCATCGCCGTCGTTGATCAGCCGCCGGAGGCCCGCCTGAAGGGCGGCCCGGATCTCGGCCTCCGGGTCCGGTTCCTCGGTCGAGGAGAAGGACAGAAAGCTCGGCAGGCGCGCCTCGAGGTTCCGGTCGGCCGGAACCCATGTGGTCACGGTGTTACCCGCGGCGAGTTCCGCTGCGGCGAGTGTCCGCAGGGGTGCGAGCCATGCCTCTCTCGATGCCTTGTTGCCCTGCGGGTCGAGCGTTCGGGCTTCGGCGCGGGCCCGGAGCTCGTCTCGTTTGAGCAGATCGAGCCCACGCAGGTCCTCTGCCGCGGGTACGACCTGGCGAACCTACAGCCGGGCCGCCTCGCCTTCGACGCCCACCCGCCGGATGATGATCGGTCCCGCAAGGCCGAGCTTCTGTTCCTCGTAATTGGTCGGCATCAAGGTGCCGACGACCTGCACCTCGGCCTGCCGTAGCTGATCAACGGTCAAGATGTTGGGATCATCGCCCGTGATCGCGCAGGTGCGGTCCTCGTCGTGGATCTCCGGCTTGCCGGTGAGCAGGAACTGCAGGGCCAGCAACGCCGTGGTCTTGCCGCCGTCGTTGCTGCCGGTCATGACCGTGGGCCGGCGTACCGGCACAGCCGCGATATCGGCGAGAGAGCGCAACCCTTTGACGGAGTACCCGATCAAACGCATGATCCCGACCTGACCTCGAGCGACCTGTGGGCGCTCTGTTCAACTCCGCAAGGTCAGTTCTCGCGATGGCACCTTCGGTCGGGCAGCGATGACCTTAAGTACGACAGGCGCCTTCACCGCGCGCTCATGAGAAGCCCGGTAAGTTACGAGCCATGCATCAGTCCTTACGCCAACGACTGGCCGGTCTGGTCCCGGAGACTGGTCCGCAACGGGTGCTTGCGGTCTCGAACTTCGTCTACACCGTGGGCAGCGGCGTCTATCTGACCGCCGGGGTGTTGTTCTTCACCGAGGCGATGCGGTTGCCAGCCGCTCAGGTCGGGGTGGGGCTGGGCATCGCCGGGGTGGCCGCGCTGGTCGTTGGGATCGCGGTCGGGCACCTCGCCGACCGGCGCGGCGGGCGGGGCGTCTACGTCGGCACGCTGGTCGTGCAGGCGGTCGCCACGGCGGCGTTCGTGCTGGCCGACAGCTTCTGGCTGTTCGTGGTGGCGGTGTGCGCGGCGATGGGGGCGAAGGCGGCCGGGCTGGCGGCGCGCAGCCCGCTGATCCGGCACTTCGGCGGGGACCGGCCGCAGCAGTTCCGGGCCTATCTGCGATCGGTGACCAACGTCGGTGTCTCGCTGGGCGCGCTGGCCGCCGGGTGGGCCGTGCAGGTCGGATCGCTCACGGCGTACCAGATGATGGTCCTCGGCAATGCGATCGCGTTCGTCGCGGCGGCGGCCGTGCTGGTACGCCTGCCCGCGGTCCCGCCGCTGCCGATCGCCGGGGGCCCGCGGTGGAGCGCCCTGCGGGATCGGCCCTATCTGCTGCTCACGCTGCTCGACGGCGTGATGGCGATCCAGTTCAAGGTGCTGACGGTGGCGATCCCGCTGTGGCTGATCGGCTCGACCGAGGCGCCGCGCTGGCTCGTCGGCGGGACGATGGTGCTGGCCACGGTGATCGTGGTGGTGTTCCAGGTGCCGGCCAGCCGGGCGATCGACTCGCCGGTGGCCGGTGGCCGGGCCTATCGGCGGGCCGGTGTCGCGTTCTTGATCTCCTGCTCGCTGGTGGGGCTGGCCGCCGGGGTCCCGGCCGGGGTGGCGGCGACCCTGGTGCTGGCCGGCGTGGTGGTCCACACGGTGGGGGAGTTGTGGCACGCGGCGGCCGGTTTCGAGGTGTCCTTCGCGCTCGCACCGGTGCATGCCACCGGCCAGTATTTGGGCGTCTTCGGTCTCGGCGCCGGGCTGTCGGAGGCGTTCGGGCCGGGGCTGTTGATCGCGTTGTGCATCACGTGGGGGCGGCCGGGCTGGTTCGTGGTAGGGGTGATGTTCGCGTTGACCGGCCTGGCTGCGCCGGCGGCGGTGCGGTGGGCGGAGAGCCGTCAGCCGCAGCCAGGCGTGGTCGTCACTGCTGGGTGATCGAGGCCACGCGGTCGGCCCAGCGGGTCAGCAGGGTGGTGTCGTGGGAGACGAGCAGTACCCCCATCTCGCGCTGGTGTTGTTCGTCGGTGATGACGGCGGCGACGTGGGCCTGGGTGGAGGCGTCGAGCATGGTGGTGGCTTCGTCGCAGAGCAGGTAGGCGGGGCGGTGCACGAGGGCGCGGGCGAGGCAGGCGCGTTGCAGCTGGCCGTCGCTGACCGCGTGCGGGCGCCGGCCGAGCAGGTCGGCGGTGAGGCCGACGCGGTCGGCGAGCTCGGCGACCCTTTGCTCGTGCGGCTGCCTGGTTGCGCGGAGTGGTTCGGCGATGATGTCGGTGAGGGTCAGCCGTGGGTCGCTGGCCGCGCGGGGGCTTTGAAACAGGACCCCGATTTGGGTACGCCTTGAGGATGGCACCCGGTGCCGGATGTCGTCGATCTGGGTTCCGTCGAGGGTGACGTGCCCGGCGTCCGGCCGGTGGAGCAGGGCCAGGACGCGGACGAGTGTGGACTTGCCGCTGCCGGAGGGCCCTCGTAGCCCGACTGTCTCGCCGGGCTCGATGGTGATGGTCACGTCGTGCAGGACCTGCTGTCCGCGATAGCCGGCGCTGACGCCGTGGGCGGTGAGGCTCATGAGGTCACCAGCGGATGGTGGCAGGCGACCGGCCCGGTCGGTGGGGTGGCGCACTGCTGGTCGGCGCGAGGGCAGCGCGGTGCGTAGGCGCATCCGGCGGGCAGGGCGGTGAGCATCGGCGGGTGGCCGGGGATGGCCTGGAAGGCCCGGTCGGGCAGGGCGTCGAGGAGCGCGGCGGTGTAGGGATGCGCCGCCGTCTTGAAGACGGATGCGGCGGGGCGGTGTTCGACGATGCGGCTGGCGTACATGACGGCGACGGTGTCGGCGACGCGTTCGGCGGCGGCCAGGTCGTGGGTGATGAGCAGGACCGCGTCGCCGTTATCGCAGCGGCGGCGCAGGACGTCGAGGGTGTGGTCGACCAGGGGCCGGTCGAGGCCGGTAGTGGGTTCGTCGGCGATCAGCAGGGGCGGGTCGGAGGCCAGGGCCAGCGCGGTGACGAGGCGCTGGGCCATGCCGCCGGAGAGCTGGAACGGGTAGCGGTCGAGGTCGGTGTCGTCGAGGCCGGCGTCGGCGGCGATGGCGGTGGCCAGTGCGGCGTCTCGGCCGTGTTCGCGCAGGGTCTCGGCGAGCAGCGTGCGGCCGGTGCGTACCGGGGTCAGCGCGGTTGCCGGGCTCTGCGGGACCAGGCCGATGCGGCGGCCGCGGACCTCTCGGGCGAGTTTCTTCTCTCCGCAGTGGACGAGGTCGATGTCGTCGAGGAACGCGTGGCCGGTGGTGGTGGCGTTGGCCGGGAGCAGGCCGAGGAGGGCGTGGGCGAGGACGGACTTGCCGCAGCCGGACTCGCCGACTACGGCGAGCAGTTCGCCGCGGCGTACGGAAAGGTTGAGGTCTGTCACGGCCTGGACCACCGCGTCGCGCAACCGGAACCGCACGCTCAGGTCCTCGACCCGCAGGAGTGCGTTCACAGTTCGAGCTCCGCCCGGACGCGCGGATCGAGCCGATCGCGCCAGCGGGCCGCGAGCGCGGCGATCGCCAGGGTGACGGTGACGATGACCAGACCGGGGACGATGCTGGCCCACCAGGCGCCGGTGAGCAGGGAGCGCTGGCCGTCGTTGATCATGTTGCCGAGCGACGCCAGGTGGGGTGGCAGGCCGAGGCCGAGGAAGGACAGCGCGGTCTCGTGCCAGACGGCGTGCGGGACCATCAGCGTGGTCGCGAGGGCGATCTTGGGCAGGACGTGCGGCAGCAGGTGGCGGGTGAGGATGCGAGCTCGGCTGGCGCCGCCGGTGATGGCCGCGTCGATGAACGGCCGGGTGCGCAGGGACAGTAGTTCGCCGCGGACGATGCGCGCCGTGGAGAGCCAGTGGGTCAGGGCGACGGAGAGGACGACCGCGCCGAGGCTGGGGCGCAGCATGGCGACGATGAAGATGCCGAGCAGCAGGTGGGGCAGCGCGGCGATGGTGTCGATGACGCGCATCAGGATGCGGTCGGTCCAGCCGCCGAGCAGCCCCGCGACGCCGCCGATCAGGCCGCCCAGGACGGTGGCGACGAGCGCGGCGACGACGCCGACGAGCAGGGAGACGCGCAGGCCGTAGAGGCTGCGATGCAGTACGTCGCGGCCCAGGTCGTCGGTGCCGCCGGGGTCCGTCAGGCTGGGTGCTTGGCTGATGTTGTCGAGCGCGACGGCGCTCTGATCCAAGGGCCAGATGACGGGTACGAGCAGACAGGCGGCCACCGCGAGGCCGATCACGGCGGCCGGCGTGACGTCTCTCTTATCCATCGACGCGCACCCTCGGGTCGGCGGCCGTGTAGGCGATGTCGGTGAGCAGGTTGGCGGCGAGGACGACGGCCGTGGTGATCAGGGTGATCGCCGCCAGCAGCGGGAAGTCCGACCCGAGGGCCGCTTGGACGCTGACCGCCCCGAGGCCGGGCAGTGAGAACACGGTTTCCACGAGGACGGATCCGCCGACCAGTTCGGGCAGGTGAGTGCCGATCAGGGTGAGGAACGGCAGCAGCGCCGTCCGCAACGCGTGTCCGAACAGGACGGTCCGGCCCCTCAATCCCCGGGCGCGGGCAGCGAGCACATGGTCCTCCAGCAGGCTCTCGGCCACCGCGTCCCGCACGAACAGCAGGAACCAGGGCGCCTGCGAGATCGCCAGCACGGTCACCGGGAGCGCCAGATGGTGGGCGACGTCGCTGAGGGTGGTCGTGGTGGCGGTGATGTCGGTCAGGCCGCCGGCCGGGAACCAGCCCAGGGCCAGGGCGAGGACGGCGATCGCGGCGAGCGCCAGCCAGAAGACGGGCATCGACTCGACGGCGTAGGCCGCCGCGCGCAGGCCGCGGTCGAGCAGGCCGCCGCGGCGGTAGGCGGCGATCGTCCCCAGCAGCAGGCTGGTCAGCAGGACCACGAGCAGCGTGAGCCCGATCAGGAGCAGGGTCCAACCGGCCCGGGCGGCGATGACGTCGCCGACCGGTTGGTGGCGGGAGGTGGACCAGCCGAGGTCGCCGCCGATCAGGTTGGTGAGCCAGCGGAGGTACTGGATCGGCAGCGGGTCGTCGACGCCCCAGTTGGCGCGGATCTGAGCCAGGTTCTCCTCGCTGGCGGTGGAGACGGCGCCGCCGGCGTATTGCAGGGCTGGGTCGATGGGGGAGGCGGCGCCGAGCAGGAACATGCCGAAGCTGGTGGCGAGCAGGACCGGCAGAGCGACGGCGAGCCGTCTGCGGATCAGCCTGATCACCTCTTGGTCCAGGTGTGGACGTTCCACCAGAGACTGTTCTCGACACCGTGCTCGTGCGCCTCGACCCGCGGTGTCACGCCGGTGATGCCGTTGCGGACGACGTAGGTGTGCTGCAGGTAGGTGAGGAACACCCACGGGACGTCGGTGGCGAGCTGCTTCTGGAAGGTGGCGTAGGCCTGCTTGCGGGTGGCTTCGTCGGCGTGGTCGCGGCCGTCCTGCAGGGCCTTGTCGGCGACCGGCGAGTTGTAGTGGCCCGGGTTGTAGGAGGCCTCGCCGGCGAACTGCGAGCCGAACAGCTTGTAGGAGATGAAGTCCGGGTCGTAGGGGGTGCCCCAGCCCATGATCAGCGCGTCGGCTTTCATGCGCGGGCGGATCGCGTCCCAGGTCAGGCCATCGAGCTTGATCTCGATGCCGGCCTTCTTGGCGTCGGCGACCACGGCGAGGGCGAGTTCCTTGCGGAGGCTGTCGCCGGCCGGGTACATCAGCGTGAACGCCGCGCGTTGGCTGCCCTTGGCCCGGATGCCGTCCCCGTCCGGCGCCCACCCGGCCGCGTCGAGCAGTTGCCCGGCCTCGGCGGTGTCGGCGGCGGTGTTTCCCGCGACGGACGGCTCGGCGAAGGGCGAGTTCGGGGGTACCGGTCCGAAGGCGGGTTCGCCGGCGCCGCCGAGGACGCCCTTGACCATGGCGCCGCGGTCGACGGCGACGTTGAGGGCCTGGCGGATGGCGGTGTCGCCGGTGACCGGCCGGCCGAACGGCAGCATCATGCCGCGGTAGTCGGCCGACGGAACCCGCTGCACGGTGAACCCGGCGAACGTGGTGGCCAGCTTGGGAGCGAGCTCGGCGGCGTCGAACTCTCCGGCGCGGGCCCGCTGGGCGCGGACGTTGTCGTCGTCGACGAAGGCGACGATGACGCCGCTGTTGGCCGGCTTGCCGCCGTGGTAGGTGTCGTTGGCAGCCAACACGAGCCGGTCGCCCGGGGTCCAGGAGGTCACCTTGTAGGGGCCGGTGCCGACCGGCTTCTGGTTGAAGCCGGCCTTGTTGATGTCTTGGCCCTGCAGCGCCTTGGCCGGGACGATGCCGAGGGTGAGGCGTTGCAGGAACGGCGCGTAGGCGTACTTGAGGGTGAAGACCACGGTGGACGCGTCGGTGGCCTCGACCTTGGTGAGCATGTCCAGGTCGGAGCGCAGGACCGAGTCGACCTTGGGGTCGAGCACCGAGCGGTAGGTGAACGCGACGTCCTCGGCGGTCAGCGCTGTGCCGTTGTGGAAGGTCACCCCGGGCCGCAGCTTCGCAGTGACGGTACGCCCGTCGGTGGAGACGGCCGGGAGCTCCGCCGCCAGCGCGGGGACGAGGTTGTTCTGCCCGTCCCGGCTGACCAGGCCGTCGAAGATCAGGGAGGCGCCGTCGACGCCGAAACCGAGCACCGGGTTGAGGGTGTCCGGCTCCCCGCCGGTGGCGAGCACGATCGGGTCACTGGCGGTGGGGGTGCGCTCGGCGGTGGAGGGATCGGAGCATGCGCCCAGCACCAGCGCGGTGGCAGCGAAGGCAGCGAGCAGACGTCGAGTGGGCATCGAGGACAACCTCACGCTCGGCGGATCATTGTCGCCATGCTCTACCACCTGCACATCGATGGCAATAACTGGGTGACGAAGATTGCACTCTGCGTGGCGATCGGCCGATGATGATGCAGAAGGCGCCCGGCGGCGTGGATCATCGCGGTGCCGGGCGCCCCTACGGTGGCGCGAGTTTGTCGACGACGCGCCGTCGCCTCGGAGATCGGGTCACGGCCAAGCAACACTCACCCGAGGCGTTGCCATCATTTCGTATCTGCAAGCTCTTTGCAATAAGGTTCGCCCATGAGGACGTTGAGGGGCCTTGAGGTGCTGGAAGTCGCCGACCAGCTTGCCGAGGTCTATGCCGAGGTGTTCGGGGCCGAGCCGTGGAACGAGGGCCCCGACGACGTGGCCGCGTTCCGGAAGCGGCTCGCCGACGACGTCCGGGAGCCGGACTTCCGGGCCGTCGTCGCGGAAGACGGGTTCGCGTCGGCGTGGCGGACGACGCTGCCGTTGCCGCAGACCCGGGCGTACCCGAGGGTGGTCGAGCACCTCGGGCCTGAACGGGTGTCGTCGCTGCTGGACGGGGCGCTGGTGGTCGACGAGCTGGCGGTGCGGCCGGGCGCGCAGGGCACCGGTCTGGGCCGGCGGCTGCTCAAGGAGCTGATCGGCGAGGACCGGGCCTGGCTGCTGACCTCGACCCGGGCGCCGGCCGCGGTGGCGTTCTACCACCGGATCGGCTGGCAGGAGGTGCCGCCCGAGCCGGGTGTCGAGAGCACGCTCGTGCTGTTCGTCAGCCCATCTGACTGAGTGCGTCGAGCACTCGCCGCGCTGCCGTCACGTCCTGCGCGCCGAGCCGGTCCATCAGGCGACGGTCCTGGTCGGCGGCGAGCTGGTCGTCGGTGTGCAGTGCGGCCCGCCCGGCGTCGGTGATGCGGGCGACGCGGCGGCGCAGGTCGCCGGGCCGCCCGAGCCGGCGTACGTAGTCGCGCGCTTCGAGCAGTCCGAGAAGGCGTGACGTCTCCATCAGCGGCAGTCCGAGGCGGTCACCGAGGGCGCTCATGGTGGTCTCCTGATCAGCCACGGCACGCAGCACCGGGATCAGGCTGCCGTCGATGCCCGGATAGCCCGCCGCCGCGAGGTGCTCTTGGCGGCGCCGCTCGGAGGCGGCCTCCGCCGTACGGAGCAGGGCGGCGATCGGGCGGTCGTCGTCGGCCATGAGCTCAGGCGACTCCTGCGGCGGTCACCAGACCGCGGATCCAGTCGGCGACCGGGGTGGCGGCGCGGTCCTCGACCAGGGACAGGAAGGCCGTGGGCAGGTCGCCGCGGCGGGCGCGGGCGTCGCGGTCCATCACGCTCAGGTCGGCGCCGACCAGGGGCGCCAGGTCGGTCTTGTTGATCACGAGGAGGTCGGCGGTGGTGACGCCGGGGCCGCCCTTGCGCGGGACCTTGTCGCCACCGGCCACGTCGACGACGAAGATCTGGTGATCGATCAGGCCCTTGCTGAACGTCGCGGTCAGGTTGTCGCCGCCGCTCTCCACCAGCACCAGGTCGAGCGGGCCGAGGGCGTCCTCGAGGTCCTCGACGGCGTCGAGGTTGGCTGAGATGTCGTCGCGGATCGCGGTGTGCGGGCAGCAGCCGGTCTCGACGGCGCGGATGCGTTCGGCGGGCAGCACGCCGTTGCGGAGCAGGAAGTCGGCGTCCTCCGTGGTGTAGATGTCGTTGGTCACCACCGCCAGGCGAAGCTCGTCGCCGAGCGCCCGGCACAGGGCCGCGACCAGGGCGGTCTTGCCGGAACCGACCGGGCCGCCGATGCCGATGCGCAGTGCCCGCGGTCCGCCGGACAGCGGGGTGTGCGGGTCCACGCCCGGGTCGGGGTGGGTGTGCGGCACCTCGTCCGGGCCGTGCTCGTGCGGGTGATCAGACATCGAGGGTTACCTGCCTTCGGGTGAGATGAGCGCGGACCGCAGGACCGCGTTGGGTTCAATGCCGAGCGTCAAAGGGCTCGGTGGCAGGCCCGCGCGGACGACCAGGTCGCCGACGGCGGCGATCATCGCACCGTTGTCGGTGCACAGCGACGGCCGCGGCACCCGCAGAGTGATCCCGGCGGCGGCGCAGCGCTCGGCGGTGAGCGCCCGGACCCGGCTGTTGGCCGCCACGCCGCCGACCATCAGCAGGGTGTCCGAGGCGTGGTCGCGGCAGGCCTGGACCGACTTGGCCGACAGCGTGTCGGCGACAGCCTCCTGGAAGGACGCGGCCACGTCGGCGACCGGCACCGGCCCGTCATGGCGTTCCAGCCAGCGGGCGACCGCGGTCTTCAGTCCGGAGAACGAGAACGAGTAGGTGCCGGCCATCGCGCGCGGGAAGGCGATCGTGGCCGGGTCGCCGTCGCGGGCCGCCCGGTCGATCGCCGGGCCGCCGGGGTAGGGGAGTCCGAGCAAACGGGCGACCTTGTCGAACGCCTCACCGGCGGCGTCGTCGACGGTGTCGCCGAGATGGGTGATTGGGTCGCGGGCCAGGTCACCGAGCGCCAGTAGCGAGGTATGACCGCCGGAGACGATCAGCGCGACACACCGATCCGGCAGCGGCCCGTGCTCCAGGGTGTCGACGGCCGCGTGCCCGGCGAGATGGTGCACCCCATAGAGCGGCAGACCCAGACTCATCGCGTAGGCCTTGCCGGCCGCCAGCCCGACCTGAACCGCGGTGGCCAGTCCCGGGCCGGCGGTGGCTGCGACCGCGTCGAGGTCGCCGAACCCCACGCCCGCCCGATCAAGAGCCGCCCGGACCATGGGCTGCAGGGCGTGCAGGTGGGCGCGAGCGGCTATCTCCGGCACGACCCCGCCGAAGCGGGCGTGCTCGTCCATGCTGGACGCGAGAGCGTCGCCGAGCAGCACCCCGTCACGGACGAGACCGACGCCGGTCTCGTCGCAGGAGGTCTCGATGCCCAGCACCAGCGGCATGGTCAGTCCTTGAGGCCGGCCTCGCGCAGCAGATCGTCACGCTGTTTCTCGGGCAGCAGGTCGACGTAGAGGGTGCCGTTGAGGTGGTCGGTCTCATGTTGCAGGCAGCGGGCGAAGTACCCGGTGCCGGAGACCGTGATCGGCCGGCCGTGCTTGTCCTGCCCGGTCGCGGTGGCCAGCGCGGCCCGGCTCACCGAGGCGCGGGGTCCGGGCACGGACAGGCAGCCCTCGTCGCCGTCGTCGGTGCCGGCCAGCGCGGAGGCGGTCTGCAGCACCGGGTTGACGATGTGCCCGACCTGGTTGACGCCGTCGGCGTCCGGGCAGTCGTACACGAAGATCTGCGCGTCGACACCGATCTGGTTCGCCGCCAGGCCTACACCCTGCGCCTCGTACATGCTGGCGAACATGTCGTCGATCAGGTCGGACAGTGCCTGGTCGAAGACGGTGACATCGGCGCAGCGGCGGTGCAGCACCGGCGTGCCGTAGTAGGTGATCGGACGTGCGGTCGGCATTGGTGCACCTTACCGGCAGGTGCGAGTCGCTTGCAGAAGGGGTCAGGCGCAGTCTTGGCAGCGGCCGATCAGGGCCATGCCGGTCGCGCCGAGCTCGAGACCGCTGTGCCGGCGGGCCTCGGCGACCGCCTTGCCCAGATCGCTGGCGGGCAGCTCGAAGTGGCGGCCGCAGCCCTCACAGATGGCGTGCACGTGCGGGCTCTCGTTCAGCCCGAACAACGCCTCGCCGGGCCACGGCAGCACGTGGGCGACACCGCGTTCGACGAGGAAGTTGACCGTGCGATGCACGGTCGACACGTTTACCTCAGGCCGGCTGGCCGCGACCTTTTCGTGGATCGCCGCCACCGACAGATGGCCGTCGGTCTCGGCCAGCACGTCGATGACCAGCCCCCGGGCCATGGTGTGGCGCGCGCCGGCGGCGTCGAGAATCCGCCACGCCCGTGTGGCCCGATCTTGGCTGGTCATCGTCTCCATCACCGACAACCGTAAACGACCCGGCTCATGCTGCGGCGGCCAACAGGTCCCTGAGCCTCACCAGCAACGCTGCCGGGTCGCCGGCGGCCTTGCCTTGGGCGAGCGCGGCACTGCCGCCACCGCGCCCGGCGAGCAGAAGCTTGGTCAGGGCGGCGGCCGAGAGCCCGCGCTCGATCCCGGCGGCAGTGACGGCGACGACGATGCTGGGGCCGGTGACGATGCCGATGACGCCGGGGCGGCGGCCGAGCCGTTCGCTGACCTTCTCGGCCAGCCGGCGCCCATCGCCTGTCGTGGTGACACCGACGTAGGCGACGCCGGCGAGGTCGACGGCGTGGGCGGCGTAGCCGTCGGCGTCCAGGTCGAGGATCCGGTCGCGCAGGCCGTGGGCTTCCTGCTCGACCAGCTTCATCCGGTCCATCAGCGCGGTGATCCGGTCGGGCAGTTCCTCGGGGCGGGCCTTGAGCTGGGCGGCGAGCCGGCCGACGAGGTCCCGTTCGCGGGCCAGGTAGCGGAACGCCTCGATGCCGGTGACGGCCTCGATCCGACGTTGCCCGGCGCCGACCGACGATTCGCTGGTCAACGCGATGGAGCCGATCTGCGCAGAGTGCTCGACGTGGGTGCCGCCGCACAGCTCGCGGGACCAGGCGCCGCCGATCTCGACCACCCGGACGGTGTCGTCGTAGGTCTCGCCGAACAGTGCCAATGCGCCCTCCTCGCGGGCTTGGGCGAGGGGCAGGTGGTGGACGCCGACCGGCAGGTCGCGTCGGATGGCCAGGTTGGCGACCTCTTCGACCTCGGTGCGGGCGGTGTCGGACAGGCCGCCGCGCCAGGCGAAGTCGAGCCGCAGGTAGCCGGGCCGGTTGTACGAGCCGGACTGCAACGCGGTCGGGCCGAGGACCTGGCGCAGGGCGGCGTGTACGACGTGGGTGCCGGAGTGGGCCTGGCGGGCGCCGGTGCGCCACTCGGGGTCGACGGTGGCGTGGACGGTGTCGCCGGCCGCGAGGGTGCCGTCGAGGATCCGGACGGTGTGCGCGATCAGGCCCTTGACCGGGCGTTGCACGTCGATGATCTCGGCGCGCAGCTGCGGGCCGGTGAGCAGGCCGGCGTCGGAGTCCTGGCCGCCGCTCTCGGCGTAGAACGGGCTGCGGTCCAGGGCGACCGTGACGACGTCCGGTGCCGCGGACGGCCAGACCGCCAGGACCCGGGACTCGGTCTCGAGGGTCTCGTAGGCCAGCCAGTCGGTCGGCCCGTGCTGGTCGAGGACCGCGCGGTAGGCGGACAGGTCGGCGTGGCCGGTCTTGCGGGCCTTGGCATCGGCCTTGGCGCGGGCGCGCTGCTCGGCCATCAGTGACCGGAACCCGTCGGCGTCGACCTGCACGCCCTGCTCGGCGGCGATCTCCAGCGTGAGATCGATGGGGAAGCCGTACGTGTCGTGCAGCTGGAAGGCCTTCGCCCCGGACAACCTCCCGCCAAGGGCGCCGGCCAGAGCGGTGTCCAGGATGGTGGTGCCGGCTTTCAGCGTGCTGAGAAAGGTCTCCTCCTCGCCGTACGCCTGGTCCGCGATCCGGTCGAAGCCGGCGGCGACCTCGGGGTAAGAGGGCGCCATGCAGTCACGGGCGACGGGCAGCAGTTCGGGCAGGGCCTTGTCCTCGAAGCCGAGCAGCCGGATCGCGCGGACGGCACGGCGCATGATGCGGCGCAGTACGTAGCCGCGGCCCTCGTTGGACGGGGTGATGCCATCGCCGATCAGCATCAGGGCGGTGCGGACGTGGTCGGCGATGACGCGCAGGCGTACGTCATCGGTGTGGTCCTTGCCGTAGGTGGTGCCGGTGAGCGCGGCGGCGCGGTCGAGGATCGGGCGGACCTCGTCGATCTCGTACAGGTTGTCGACGCCCTGCAGGATGGACGCGATGCGCTCCAGGCCCATGCCGGTGTCGATGTTCTGTTTCGGCAGGTCACCGACGATCGTGAAGTCCTCCTTCGACTTCACGTCGGTGATCTCGTGCTGCATGAAGACCAGGTTCCAGTACTCCAGGAACCGGTCCTCGTCGACCTCCGGGCCGCCGTCCGGACCGTACGCCGGACCCCGGTCGTAATAGAGCTCCGAGCACGGACCCGCCGGCCCCGGGATGCCCATCGACCAGAAGTTGTCCTTCTTGCCCCGGCGCACGATCCGGTCCGGTGACATGCCCGGCTGCTGCTTCCAGATCTCGATCGCCTCGTCGTCGTCGAGGTAGACCGTGGCCCAGATATTCTCCGGGTCCAGCCCGAAACCGCCCTGCTCGACCGGCTTGGTCGACAGCTCCCAGGCCAGCGGGATCGCGCCCGCCTTGAAGTAGTCACCGAACGAGAAGTTGCCGTTCATCTGGAAGAAGGTGCCGTGCCGGGACGTCTTGCCGACCTCGTCGATGTCCGGCGTCCGGATGCACTTCTGCACCGACACCGCCCGCGCGTACGGCGGCGCCTGCTGACCCAGGAAGAACGGCACGAACTGCACCATGCCGGCGTTGATGAACAGCAGGTTCGGGTCGTCGACGGCGGGTAGCGGCGCTGAGGGCACGACGGTGTGGCCCTGCCGCTCGAAGTGGTCCAGGTATCGACGTTTGATCTCCGCGGTACGCACACGGCCAGGCTACCTGCAATCAGATTGCATCTGCGTGCCGAGTGCAGGAGGTGCAGTGGCCGGCCACGATCACCGTCGCGTCGAACCCTGCTCCGGCAGCGTCACGCCGCACCGCGTCCAGCGTGGCGGTGCTCAGCGACGCGGTGGTCCCGCAGGAGGTACACACCAGCCCGGACTCCTCGGCGGCGGCCAGCCGGTAGCCGACCGCGCCGATGCATGGGACGGCGAACACCGCGCCGGCCAGAGCCAGGCGCCGCAGGACGCGGTGCACGGTGCTGCGGTCGTGCGGGCGGCCCGACGCCATCAACTCCGCGTGCACCTGGCCGGCGGTGAGTCCCGGCTCGGCGGCCAGGATGGCCAGCACTGCCCGGGATGACTCTGTCCTGCGGAATCCCCGGGCCGACAGCCGTTCGAGCGCCGCGTCGTGATCGCTCATCCGGCCCCGTCGTTGTGAGAAAGGTCAGCCTTACCGGACGCAGCATATTCGGCTGTTGCAAGATGGTGGCAATAGCCAAGATCCGGCAGATGGAAGGTTGACGATGGCCGTCTACTCACTTCCCGACATGCCCTACGACTACGGCGCGCTCGAGCCCGCCATGTCCGGGCAGATCCTCGAACTGCACCACAGCAAGCACCACGCCGCGTACGTCAAGGGCAGCAACGACACCCTCGACCAGCTCTCCGAGGCCCGCGACAAGGGCGACTACCACGCCCTGGTCGGCCTGGAGAAGACCCTGGCCTTCAACCTGTCCGGGCACGTGCTGCACTCGATCTTCTGGAACAACCTGCGGCCCGGCAGCAGCGCCGACCGTCCCGAGGGTGAGCTCGCCGCCGCGATCGACGAGCATCTGGGTTCGTTCGACGCGTTCTCGGCGCAGCTGTCCACCGCGACCAAGGGTGTGCAGGGCTCCGGGTGGGGTGTGCTGGCCTGGGAGCCGTTGTCGCAGCGCCTGATCGTGGAGCAGATCTACGACCACCACGGCAACGTCGGTCAGGGCTCGACGCCGATCCTGGTCTTCGACGCCTGGGAGCACGCCTACTACCTGCAGTACAAGAACGTACGACCGGACTACGTGGACCGGCTGTGGAACCTGGTCAACTGGGCCGACGTCACCAAGCGCTTCGACGCCGCCCGAGCAGCCGGCAACCCGATCATCATCGCTCCGTAAACCCATGCCGGACGCTCACGAAGCCTTCGCGGGCGCCCAGCGCGCCGCCGGGGTCATCGCGGCCAAACACCGCGGTGACCTCGCCGGAGCCGAGGAACTCCTCGCGGCCTTTCCGGACGAGGCCGCCCGCACCCGCGGCTTCCTGCTGCTCGCCGAGCTGGCCCTGACCATCATGGGCGCGCAGACCAGCCAGAGCATGGATGAGGTCGTGCGGGAACTGAGCCTGCACATCGCAGCGGCCACCGAAGGCTGATCCTCCGCGTTCTTGCAATCCGATTGCAGGTGCGACAGGATTGCGCCGATGGGATCTGCTCTGATCACGGGCGCCACGGCCGGTCTCGGCGCCGCGTTCGTGGATGCGCTGGCCACTCGTGGCATGGATCTGGTTCTGGTGGCTCGCGACGAGGCGCGGCTGCAGCGGGAGGCGGCTCGGCTGCGTGCGTCCGGGCGAGTGGTCGAGGTGCTGGTCGCGGATCTGGCGGACCGGTCCGATGTCGACCGGGTCGCGAGCCGGCTGTCGGACGCGTCGGCGCCGATCGAGCTGCTCGTCAACAACGCCGGTTTCGGGCTGCACACCCGGCTCACCACCGGACCCGCCGACCTCGCCGAGCTGGATCGGGCGATTGACGTGATGGCCCGGGCCGTGCTGGTGCTCTCCGCTGCGGCCGGCCGGGCGATGCGGGAGCGTGGCCGAGGCCGGACCATCAACGTCTCCAGCACCGCCGGGTTCGTGTCGATGGGCACCTACTCGGCGATCAAGGCCTTTGTCACCACCTTCACCGAGAGCCTGGCCAACGAGCTGCACGGCACCGGCGTCACCGTCACCGCACTGACGCCGGGCTGGGTGCACACCGAGTTCCACGACCGGGCCGGGATCAGTAAGTCGAAGATCCCGGGGCCGCTCTGGCTCGACGCGACCTTCGTGGCCGAGCAGGCCCTGCACGACGCCGACCGGGGCCGGGTCATCTCGAACCCGAGTGTCCGCTACAAGGCGCTGATCTGGTTCGCGCGCCACCTGCCACGCAGCGCCATGCGCGGGGTCTCCCGAGCCCTGTCCGGCCGCCGTGGCTGACCGGTTCAGTTCGCCCACCGTCGCCGTCGCACGGTTCGTGGCTCAGCGTGCGCTGCTCAAGCCCGTGGTGTGGATGCTGGTCGCCCCGACGGTGGTCGGCCGGGGCCACCTCGACCGGGTCGGGAAGGCGTTCGTGGTGGTGGCCAACCACGCCAGCCACCTCGACGCGCCGCTCATCCTCGGTGCCCTGCCCCGCCGGCTCGCCCGCTACCTGGCCACCGGCGCGGCCGCCGACTACTTCTTCGACGTCGCATGGCGCCGCGGGCTGACCGCGCTGTTCTTTAACGCCTTCCCGGTCGATCGCTCCGGCGGCAACCCGCGCCGGGTCAGCGCCAAGACGCTGTTGCGGCGCGGGGTGCCGTTGCTGGTGTTCCCCGAGGGTACCCGGTCGCGTTCCGGGGTGCTGGGCACGTTCCGGGCCGGCGCCGCCGCGCTGGCCGCCGCGACGGACGCCCCGTGCCTGCCGGTGGCGCTGATCGGCACCCGGAACGCGCACCCGAGCGGCTCGAACTGGCCGAAGTGGGGCCGGTTGCCGGTGCGCGTCGTGTTCGGCGCGCCGATGACCGTGGCCGAGGGCGAGACCCCGGCCGAGTTCACGGCCCGGATCCGGTCTGAGATCGTTCGTCTGCTCGAAGATCACTCACGCGAAGGAGCCCGCTCGTGACCGACGTCCAGCACATGAAGTGGTGGGGATGGGGCAAGGAAGGCGTCGGGTTCCACTGGGAGGACAAGCCCGGCTTCGCGCCGTTCGTGCTCGACATCCTCGACCTGGACCTGCACGACGCCGCGGTGGTCGAGAAGCCGGCCTTCGAGAGCCTGACCATCGCCAACCCGGTCGCCGAGCCGGCGTTCGTCGCGGCGCTGGCCAGCATCGTGGGCGAGGACGACGTGACCTCGGACCCGATGGAGCGGGTCGTGCACACGTTCGGCAAGAGCCTGCGTGATCTCGTGCGCATCCGCCAGAACCGGGTCGACCGGGTGCCCGACTTGGTCGTCTACCCCGAGAACGAGGACGAGGTCCAGCGGGTGGTGGACGCGGTGGTGGCCGCCGACGCGGTGCTGATCCCGTTCGGCGGCGGCAGCAACATCGCCGGCAGCCTGGAGGCACGCGCGTACGAACGGCGTACCATCGTCTCGCTCGACCTCGGCCGCCTGCGGAAGCTGATCGAGCTGGACGAGGAGTCCGGGCTGGCCCGGATCCAGGCCGGGGCCCTCGGCCCCGACCTGGAGCAGCAGCTCAAGGAGCGGGGCTGGACCCTGGGACACTTCCCGGACAGCTTCACCCACTCGACGCTCGGCGGGTGGATCGCCACCCGCTCCTCGGGCATGCAGTCCGACAAGTACGGCGACATCGCCGACATCGTGCGCGGGCTGCGCCTGGTCCGGCCGGGCGGCGTCGTCGCGATCAGGCCAGTGCCGTCCACCTCGACCGGGCCGAGCCTGCGCGAGATGATCCTCGGCTCCGAGGGCCGGCTCGGCGTGATCACCGAGGCGACCGTCCAGGTGCATCGGATCCCGGCCAAGCGGGTCATCCACGCCTACTTCTTCCCGACCTGGGCCAAGGGTCTGGCGGCGATGCAGGCGATCGCCGAGTCGGACGCCACCCCGATCGTCACCCGTGTCTCCGACGCCCGCGAGACCAGGTTCTCGATGGCGACCAGCAAGGAGCGCCGGGGCCTGGACAAGTTCCTGGCCGGCACCGCGCTGCCCGGGATCATGCGGGCCAAGGGCTGGAACCTGGACCAGATCTGCCTGTCGTTCATCGGCTACGAGGGGTCACCGGAGCACGTCAAACGGCAGAAGAAGCTGGTCGACGCGATCGTCCGCAAGCACGGCGGCATGGGCGTCGGCACCGGACCCGGTGTGCTCTACGACCAGAAGAAGTTCGACACGCCGTACCTGCGCGACTTCCTGCTCGACCGGGGCGCCGCCGGGGACGTCTCGGAGACCGCGGCGCCGTGGTCGAAGCTGCTGCCGCTGTACACCGCGGTGGTCACGGCGGCGAACTGCGCGTTCGCGCGGATCGGCCGCAAGGGCTACATCATGTGCCATCTCTCGCATTCGTACCACTCCGGGGCCTGCCTCTACTTTACCTTCGCGTTCGTCGCCGATCAGGACATGCTGACCGAGTACGACGTGGTCAAGAGCGCCGTCCAGCAGGCCTTCGTGGACAACGGCGGCACCCTGTCGCACCACCACGGCGTCGGCGTCGAACACGCGCCCTGGCTCGAGCAGGACGTCTCACCGGCCGGTGCTCAGGTCCTGCGCGTCCTGTTCGAAGCCACCGACCCTGGCGCCAACCTCAACCCCGGCAAGATCCTCGATGAGGTGAGCGACCCGGTGGCGGGCTGAGCTGCGGGTGTGCGGTTCGCCACGCTTCCTGATCATCGATCACGCTGATAGCTTGCTGCACATAGATGGCAACAGCCAAAGTCTGGTGATGGGGGTGTGCGAGTGTCCGCCACCCTGACGGCTGCGCCCGACCACGACCAGCTGGGCATCCGCCGTCAGCAGCGCCGGACGGCGTTCTGGCTGCTCGGCCTGACCGCCGGGCTGCTGGTGACGGGCGTGATCGCGGTCGGCACGGGGGCGATCGCGATCAGCCCGGCCATCGTGGCGCGGATCATCGGCCACCAGTTGCTCGGTATCGGCGAGGTGACGTGGACGCCGCCGCAGGAGGCGATCGTCTGGTCGGTGCGGCTGCCCCGGGTGCTGCTCGGCATGCTGGTCGGAGCCGGCCTCGCGGTCAGCGGTGTCGCGCTGCAAGCGATGGTCCGCAACGTGCTGGCCGACCCCTATCTGCTGGGCATCAACTCGGGAGCCTCCAGTGGGGCCGCCGCCGCGATCCTATTCGGTGCGGGCGCCGGGTTCGGCCAGTACGCGCTGTCCGGGAGTGCGTTCCTCGGTGCGCTGGCGGCGTCGCTGCTGGTCCTCCTGATCGCCCGCAGCGGCGGCCGGGTCACGTCGATCCGGCTGCTGCTGGCCGGGGTCGCGGTCGGCTACGCCCTGTACGCGCTGACCAGCTTCCTGATCTTCGCGTCGGGGTCGGCCGAGGGCGCCCGGTCGGTGATGTTCTGGCTGCTCGGGTCGCTCGGCCTGGCCCGCTGGGACGCGCTACTGACCGTGGCGGCGCTGGTCATCGGTGGCACGACGCTCTATCTGACCGTCTCGGGGCGGCGCTTGGACGCGCTGGCTGTGGGTGACGAGACTGCGCACACCCTGGGCGTTTCGCCGGACCGGTTCCGGATCCGGCTGCTGGTCGTCGTCTCGCTGTGCGTCGGCGTGCTGGTGTCCGCCTCGGGCAGCATCGGCTTCGTCGGGCTGGTCGTCCCGCACTTCGCGCGGCGGATCGTCGGCGCTCCGCACGTACGCGTGGTTCCGGTCTCGGCCTTGCTCGGCGCGGTCCTGCTGGTCTGGGCCGACGTGATCGCCCGTGTGCTGCTCGCGCCGCAGGAGATCCCGATCGGCATCATCACCGCCCTGCTCGGCGCCCCCTTCCTCCTGATCCTGATCCGCCGCCTGCATGCCGCCGGCAACTGAACGCCCGACCGCTCTGACCCGTCGAGGGAGACCCATGAAGCCGACCCGACTCGCCGCCGCCACCGCGACGCTGTTGCTCTTCGCCGCCGGCTGCGGCGGAGGAGCTACCGAAACCGGCACCACGTCGGCGGCAGGCGGGGGCTACCCGCTGACGCTGACCAACTGCGGCGCCAAGGTCACCTTCGACAAGGCCCCGGAACGGCTCGTCATGCTCAAGAGCTCAGCGGTTCCGTTCCTGCACTACCTCGGTGTCATGGACCGGGTCACTGCCCGCGCGGGTCAGTACCCGAAGGACTACTACGACGCTGCCACCCAGGCCGAGATCGACAAGATCCCGCTGCTCACCGACAAGACCGACACCTCCGGCCACCTGCAGATCTCCAAGGAGGTGGTGATCGCCCAGCAGCCCGACCTGGTCCTCGGCGAGGTCGACAACCTCTCCCGCGACACTCTCTCGGCCGTCGACATCCCGCTCCTCGAAGAGCCGACGATGTGCGAGGGCAACACCGACGCGCCCACCTTCGACTCGATCTATGCCCAGATGGAGTCCTACGGCAAGGTCTTCGGCAAGCAGGGCGAGGCTCAGACCGCGATCACGGCGCTCAAGGACCGCATGTCCAAGATCGCCGCTCCTCAGCAGAAGCGCACCGCCGCGGTCCTGTACCCGACGGTCGGCGGTGGCGTGACCTATGCGTACGGAAACACCAGCATGGCCCACCCGCAGCTGGAGGCGGCCGGCTTCACCAACGTCTTCGCCGACAGCAAGGAACGGGTCTTCGAGGTCACCCTGGAAGAGTTGCTCGGCCGCAACCCCGACGTGCTGATCCTGCTCTACGGCGACGGCGACCCGAAGGCCGTCGAGCAGGCGGTCACCGGGCTGCCCGGCGCCGGGCAGCTCAAGGCCGTGCAGAACAAGAACGTCATGCCGCAGCTGTTCAACTTCACCGAACCGCCCACCCCGCTGTCCATCGACGGCCTGGAGCGGATCGTCGACCGGTTCAAGGCGGGCGCATGATCGAGGCGGCCGGGGTCAGCTGGCGGTACGGCGCGAACCCGGTCATCGACGGGGTGAGTGTCACCGCCCGCCCCGGCCGCGTCCTCGGCCTGATCGGGCCCAACGGCAGCGGCAAGACCACGTTGTTGCGGCTGCTCTACGGCGCGTTGAAGAGCCCGACCGGCAGCGTCACGGTCGACGACACAAAGCTGGCCGCCCTCACCCCGCGCGAGGCGGCCAAGCGGATGGCCGTCGTGGTGCAGGAGACCGGCGCCGAGTCGATGCTCACGGTGGCCGAGATGGTGCTGCTCGGCCGCGGCCCGCACCTGGGCACCTTCCAGCGCACGAGCAGCGCCGATCACGACATCGCCGCCGAGTGCCTGAAGCGGGTCGGCGCCACCCACCTCGGCGCCCGGCCCTATGCCGGTCTGTCCGGAGGGGAGCGGCAGCGGGTCTTGATCGCCCGGGCCTTGGCGCAGCAGGCTACCCACCTGCTGCTGGATGAGCCGACCAACCACCTGGACATCCGATACCAGCACGAGATCCTGCGCCTGGTCCTCGGGCTCGGCACCTGCTCGGTGATCGTGCTGCACGACCTCAACCTGGCCGCCCGTTACTGCGACGACCTGGTGCTGCTGGGCGACGGGGGAGTGGCCGCGGCCGGAACGGTCGACGAGGTCCTCGAGCCGGCGTTGCTGGAGCCGGTCTACGGCATCGGCATCAAACGCCTCGAGCTGGACGGCCACCTGCATCTGCTGTTCCATCCGACCGCGGAGGTCGTGTGAACGCCCAGGACAAGATCACCGCCTACTGGTCGGGTCACGCGCCGGCCTACGACGCGTACCAGCAGCGCCCCGAACGTCTCGCCGACAACACCCGGGCCTGGTCGGCGGTCTGGCGCGACGCCCTCGGTGAGGAGAAACGCGACGTGCTCGACGTCGGCACCGGCACCGGGCACGCCGCGATGATCCTGGCCGCGCTCGGCCACCGGGTCACCGGCATCGACCTCGCCGACGGCATGCTCGCCGAGGCCCGCCGCCATGCCGCCACGGTCACCGCCGGGCCGGAGTTCATGCAGGGCGACGCGGTCGCTCCCGATTTCCCGCCCGCGAGCTTCGACGCGATCGCCGCCCGATACGTCATGTGGACCTTGCGCGAGCCGGAGGTCGCGGTGGCCAACTGGATGAGGCTGCTGCGCCCCGGCGGCATCATCGCCGTCGTCGACAGCACCTGGCACACCGGCGGCCTGCAGGCGTCGACGGACCGGTTCGCCGCCCACTACGACGCCGAGGTCGGCGCCGCCCTCCCGCTGGCCGAGGCCGCATCCATCGACGACACCGCAGCCGTCCTCGACCGCGCCGGCCTCACGGACGTGACGGTGACACCGCTTCTGGCGATCTACGAGCTGGACGAGAAGTACGGTGTGGCGCCCGGGCACCAGATCCAGATGCAATACGCGGTCACGGGCCTGGTGTAATCGCCACAACATTGCAACGAGTCGGCGTGCTGGCCTACACGTTCGGGCTGCGGCACGGCATCGTCGCCTGTTCGTCGTGGCCTGGCTGATCGCGATCGCCGTCTGGCGGTTCGGCCGCGTCGAGCAGCGCTGGTCGGCTCACTTCACCGAATAGCTGGTGGCCCCCGGCTCGTCGCGCACGTCGACGCCGGCGGCGGCCAGTGCGTCGCGGATGGCGTCGGCTGCCGCCCAGTCACGGCGGTCGCGCAGCTGGTCGCGTACACCAAGAAGGGGTTTGATCAGGGGTTTCCACCGCTCGGCGGGGTCGGTGAGGCCGGGTGTGGCGGCTTGCGACAGCCGGACGATCAGGGTGCGCAGGACGGCGCGGGCCTGGTCCATGCCGTCGTCCTCCTCGGTGTCGGTGGCCCACGCGCGCACCGATTCCTCCAGGTCGAGGATCGCGGTCGCCATTGCCTCGGCGTTGCGGCCGGCGAGGGCCTCGTCGAAGCGGCGCTCGCAGTCGGCGGCGGTCTCGGTGATGGTCGCGCTCGGTGCTGGCGCCTCGGCCTGGCCGGTCGGTCGCGGTGGAGGCAAGACTCGGTCGATGGGTACGCCGTGAGCAAGCGCTCGTAGTTCGGTGAGGGTGAGCTCGGTCCCCGAAGCCAGGACGGTGCTGTGCCCGTCGCGGCGGACGGTCAGCCCACCGCGCCCGATCACCCGCACGGTGTCGGCGTCGCGGTCGACGAGTACGCAGGTGTGTTCGTCCACGCCGAGCACGGCCGCGTCGTCGGGCAGCAGGCGTTCCATGATGCGCAGCCGGCGTTCGCCGAGGTAGCAGTAGCGAGTGTCGAACCTCGTGCCGCCCTCGGTGTTGTCGTAGTGCGGGATGAGCGCCACCCGCAGCCCGAGGCGCTGGAGGACGTCGAGGCCGTCGGCCCAGTGCGGGTCGTATCCGGCTTTGTAAAGCTCGTAGACCGGCACCGACCAGGCGCCCAGCGTGGCCGCGGCGGCCGACGCGAAGACCGTGATGCTGGTGAAGGCGTTGATCCGGTCATGCAGGGCCTGGGCGGTCGGCGCGCCTCGCCAGCACCGCATCGCATACGTGGGACTACCGGGCCCGGAGAACAGCCAGTCGGCGCCGCGCACCATGGCCAGACCGTGATCGCCGTCCTCCGGTGCGACCGCGACCTTCAGCCCGACACTGCGGTCGAAATACTGGCAGGCCCGGGTGGAGATGTCGCGGGCGTTCTCCTGGAAACCGTAGGGGGTCTCGAGCAGCACGGCGCTCGGGCCGGGCGGCAGCAATGCCGCGATGCGCTGATGGATGGTCACCATGGTCGGGCTGGTCTCACCCGAGCCCATGATCGCGAGTAGTCCGGCCATGAACATCACCCTTGGGCGTTGTTGCCACATTGTGGCAGATGCACAATGATGGCCCGATGGATCTTGACGGACCGGCAGCGCCGCCGGAACTCTCCATGCTGCCGGGTGTGGGCGTCGTCGTCGAGACGCTGTTGATCGGCGCGACCGATGACGGGCTCACCTTCCGGGCCTTCGAGCGGCCCCTCGGCGACGACGAGCATCCCGATCAGGTCGCGCGTGAGCTGGCCGGGTTCGGTGCGCAGCTGTTGCACTCGACATCGTGGCGGTTCGCGGCCGGCCGGATCGTGCTCACATACGCGGCCTTGCCGGACCCGGACCCGCGGACCGCTACCCAGCTGGAGGGTGTGGGTCTGACCGCCGTGGGGTCCGGCCCGCTCCAGCCGTCGCCGGCCACGATCGATCTGGCGGCGGTTGTCCTGCACGCCGTCCGTCATCTCGCCTTCCTGCGCCACACCGACGACGCGGCCGCCGCCGCAGCAAACGGCGACCCGCGCCTCTGGGCGCTGATCAGCCGTCACGAGCCGGCACTGGCCGGCACCCTGCGGCGTTAGCGCGATCACTTCGCTCTTGCCTACAGGTTGCAATAAGGCCTAGCGTCCGAGCTGTGCTGAACCGAAGGCTCCTCGCGTTGATGGCCCGCCGCCGGTCCGGCCTGGCGGTCCTGGTCGTCCTGGGTCTGGCGATCACGGCCACCTTCGCCGGGCAGGGCTGGCTGATCGCGCGGGTCCTCGGCGCGGTCCTGTCCGGTGACACCGGATCGGCGGTGGTTGCCGCCGCGGCCGGCATCGCGGTGCTCCAGGTGGCGCGGGCCGTGCTGGTCTGGGGCCGGGAACGGCTGGGGGCCACCATCGGCGGCCGGATCAAGGACGACGTCCGCGGTCGGCTGCTGGACCGGTTGTTCGCGCTGGGCCCGGGCTACACCACTGGCACCCGGACCGGGCGGCTGCAGTCCACGTTGGTCGACGGTGTGGAGGCGCTCGAGGCGTACTTCGTGGCGTTCCTGCCGCAGCTGGTGTCGTCGCTGCTCGGGGCGGTCGTGCTGATCACGTACGTCTGGTGGCTGGACCCGATCGTCGGCGTGACCGTCGCGGCCTGCGGCGTGCTCGTCGCGGTCGCGCCGCGGGTCTCCCGCCGGGTGATGAGCAAGCCGATGGAACGCTGGTGGGCCGCCTACCGCGGGGTGTACGCGGACACCCTCGACGTCCTGCAGGGCATGGTCACGCTCAAGGGCGTCAACGCGCACCGCCGCCGCGGCGAGCAGTTGCGTGCGCAGTCTGAGCAGTTCGCCGTCACGTCGACCCGGCTGGTCGCCGCCACCGCCGGTTACGAGCTGGTGGTCGGTCTCGCCGCGGGCGCCGGGACCGGCCTGGCCGTCGGGGTCGGCGCGCTGCGCACGGCCTCCGGCGCGTTGGACGTCGCCACCCTGCTGATCATCCTGCTGCTGTCGCGCGAGTGCTTCCGCCCGCTGACCGACCTGGGCAAGGCCTTCCACGCCGCGTCGCCCGGGATCGCCGCCGCCGAGGGCGTCTTCGCCCTGCTCGACGAGCAGCCGGCCGTCACCGACCCGGACAATCCCGTGACGGCGTCTTTGAAAAACCCTCCTCGGGTACGCCTCGACGGCGTCACCTTCGCCTACGGTCCCGAGCATCCGCCCGCCCTGCGCGACGTGTCGTTCACCGCCGAGGCCGGGGTCACCACCGCGCTGGTGGGCCGGTCCGGGGCGGGCAAGAGCACGGTCGTGGCGCTGCTGTTGCGCTTCTTCGACCCGCAGCAGGGGACGGTCACCGTCGACGGCCGCGATCTCAGCTTGCTGCCGTTGTCCGACCTGCGGTCGCTGATCTCGGTTGTCTCGCAGGACACCTACCTGTTCCACGGCACCGTGCGTGACAACCTGCTGCTGGCCGCCCCCGGCGCCGACCACGACGTCGTCGAGGCAGCGACCCGGGCAGCCGCGGCGCACGACTTCATCACCGCGCTGCCGCAGGGCTACGACACGATGATCGGTGAACGCGGCGCCCGCCTCTCCGGCGGCGAACGACAGCGCATCGCGATCGCCCGCGCCCTGCTCAAGGACGCGCCGATCCTATTGCTGGACGAGGCCACCTCGGCCATCGACGCGGCCAACGAGGCCGCCATCCAGGCCGCCCTCGACCGGCTCACCGTGCACCGCACGACCCTGGTGATCGCGCACCGGCTCTCCACCGTGCGCGACGCCGGCCACGTCGTCGTCCTGGACGACGGCCAGGTCGCCGAGGACGGGCCACCCGACCGGCTGCTCGCCACCCGCGGCGCCTACCACCGGCTGGTCGCCGCCCAGGCCGGTGCCGCGTGAAGCTCATCGACAGCTGGACCATCCTCGCGTTGCTGCGCCCGCACCGCCGGCTGCTCGCGGCCGCCATCGCCGCCGGTGCCCTCAACCAGCTGCTGACCATCGCCGCCGCCGGGGTCGGCGCCTACCTGGTCGGCCTGGTCGCCACCGGCGCCGGCCGGGACCGCCTGATGCCCTGGTTCTGGCTGCTGGTCGTGCTGATCCCGCTCCGCGCCGTCGCGCCCTACCTGGAGTCCTATCTGTCGCACGCGATGGCCTTCCGCGCCCTGGTCGACGTGCGAGGCAGGGTCCAGTCCGCGTACGAGCGGCTCGCCCCAGCCGGCCTGGCCGCCCGCCGCAGCGGCGACCTCGGCACCACGGTCGTCACCGACGTCGAAGCCCTGGAACTGTTCTTCGCCCACACCCTCAGCCCGCTGGTGGTCGCCGCCACCGTCCCGTTCAGCACCCTGGTCGCCCTCGGCCTCATTGACGGGATCCTGCCGATCGTGGTGCTGCCCATCCTGATCGCGGTCGCCACGGTCCCGGCCTGGCTGGCCCGGCGGGCCCGCGCCCAGGGCGACGCGGTCAAGGCCGCCGCGGCCGAGGTCGGCGCCGAGACCGTCGACGCGATCCAGGGCCTGCGGGAGCTCACCGTCTTCGCCGCGACCGGCACCCAACGCGGCCGGATCGCCGCGGCGGCCGACCGGCTCCGCGCCGGCCAGCACGCCCACGCAGGCCGGGCCGGCGTGGAGAAGGCCGCGATCGACACCCTCGTGACCGTCGGCGTGGTGGCCGTGCTGGCCGCCGCGGCCGTGCTCACCGCCGCCGACCGGATGTCACCCGCGCTGTTCCCGGTCGCGGTGGTCCTGGCCGCGTTCTCCTACGCCCCGGTCACCATCGTCGCCGAGGTGGCCAAGGACCTCAACCTCGCCGCCGCGGCGGCCGCCCGGATCACCACCCTGCTCGCCCAGCCCGACCCGGTCACCAACCACGGCACCACCACCGAGGTGAACGGCGCCGAGGTCACCTTCCGCGGGGTCGGCTTCCGGTACGGCCCGGACCTGCCGGACGCGCTGACCGGGCTCGACCTGACCATCCCGGCAGGCCGTAGCCTCGCGCTGGTCGGGCACTCCGGCGCCGGCAAGTCCACCACCGCCCATCTGCTGCTGCGCTTCCAGGACCCCCAGCGCGGCACCATCAAAATCGGCGGCACCGATCTGCGGGACCTGCCGCTCGACCGGCTCCGCGAACTGGTCGCCTTCGTGCCGCAGGACCCGTACCTGTTCCACGCCACCGTCACCGAGAACCTGCGCATCGCCCGCCCGGACGCCACCGACGACGACCTCACCCGCGCCGCGAGCGACGCCGGGGCCCACGAGTTCATCACCGCGCTGCCCGACGGCTACGACACGGTGGTGGGCGAGCGCGGCACCCGGCTGTCCGGCGGGCAGCGTCAGCGGGTCGCCCTGGCCCGGGCCCTGCTCACCGAGTCACCTGTGCTGGTGCTCGACGAGCCGGTCTCCAACCTCGACGCCGAGACCGAAGCCGTCCTGGCCGACGCGATGGCGGGCATCATCGCCGGCCGCACCACCCTGATCATCGCCCACCGCCTGTCCACGATCCGCGTCGCCGACCGTATCGCCGTGCTTGACCACGGCACGCTCGCCGAGACGGGAACGCACGACGACCTGCTAGCCCGTTCCGGTGCCTACGCCCGGCTCGTCGAGACCCAGCTCGCCCCTACCTCAGCCTGACTGCCGGGGCGGCCGATCACCGACGGGGACGCCGTCGCGTAGGTGCTCGTCGGCGATGCGGGTGGCCAGGGCGGGGTCGGCGTGCTCGTACCAGATGTCGTCGGGGTGGACGACGATGAGCGGGCCGAGGTTGCAGGGGAACAGGCAGCCGGTTTCAGTGACGAGCACATCGTCGTCGCCGAGGCCGTGCTCGCGCAGCCGGCAGCCGAGGGCCGCGGCGACCTCGTTGGCGCCGTAGGCGGTGCAACGCGGCCCGCGGCAGACCAGGACTTGCCGGCGGTGTTTCGGGATGTCGGACCAGGCGGGGCTGCGGAACGGGCCGGGCGTGCCGGTCAGCGGGACCGGCGGGCCGGCGATTGCTTCGGTGACGGCTTGGGCGAGGGCGGGCTGGGCCGCGAGTGGGGGAGCGAGCGCGATGCGCAGCGGGCGGTCGCGGGTCTGCTGCCAGTGGGCGACGGCCCGGCGGATCCAGGTGTCCAGGTAGCGGTCGGGTGGCACGTGCACGGCAACTAGCAGGATGTCGGCGTCGTCGGGCTGGGCGTCGAGGGCGGCGTGCAGCGACGGTTCGGCGCCGTCCAGGAAGCAGGCGGTGGCGCCGACGGCGGCGGCGAGGCGGTGGATGGCGTCGTGGCCGCCGTGGTGGGTGACCGAGCGGGAGACGAGCAGCACGTTCACGTGGGCCTCCGATAGGTGATGACCGGGCGGCCGTCGTGGGTCGTGACGTCGGCGTCCACTCCGTACACCTGCTTGAGAAGGTCTGGGGTGAGCACCTTGAAGGGTGCGCCTGACGCGGCGACGCGGCCCTGGTCGAGGACGACGACGAGGTCGCAGAACATGGCGGCGAGGTTGAGGTCGTGCAGGGCGGCGAGGGTGGTGGTGCCGGAGCGGCGGACCAGGTGCAGCAGTTGTAGTTGGTGGCCGATGTCGAGGTGGTTGGTGGGTTCGTCGAGCAGCAGCAGTTCGGGTTCCTGGGCGAGGGCGCGGGCCAGCTGGACGCGTTGCCGTTCGCCGCCGGACAGGGTCTGCCATTTGCGGTCGGCGAAGTCGGCCAGGTCGACCTGATCGAGGACCTGCCCGGCGATGGCCCGGTCGGTGTCGCCCTCGGACCAGCGGGAGCGGCGGTGCGGGGTACGCCCGAGCAGCACGACCTCGGTGACGGTCAGGTCGAGGTCAGTTTCGGAATGTTGGGCCAGCAACGCCATCCGGCGCGCCGCGACCGCCCGGGGCATCGCCGCGACCGTATCGCCGTCCAGGGTGACCGCACCCGACCCGGCGGGTAGCAGGCCGGCGACGATCCGCAGCAGGGTGGTCTTGCCGGAGCCGTTCGGGCCGAGCAGCCCGACCAGGCTGCCGCGGGGCGCCGCGCAGGTGACGCCGTCCAGGATCCGGGCCGCCGGGACCGCCCACGACACGTCGTCAACGCGCAGCATCGCGGCCCCTGGACAGCAGGATCACGAAGGCGGGCACGCCGATCACCGCGGTCAGCACCCCGGCTGGCAGCTCGCGCGGTTCGAACACCGTGCGGGCGGCGGTGTCCACCCAGATCAGGAAGATGGCACCCGCCAGCGCGACGACGGGCAGCAGCCGCCGATGGTCGGGTCCGGTCACGAACCGGGCGGCGTGCGGCAGGATCAGCCCGACGAAGCCGATCGCCCCGGAGACCGCCACCAGCACCGCGGTCAGCAGCGCGGCGACGACCAGCAGGACCCAGCGGACCCGGCCCACGGCGATGCCGAGCGCGGCGGCGGCCTCCTCACCGAACGCGAACGCGTTCAGCGCCCGCGCGTGCCACAGGATCACCACCAGCGCGACCCCGAGCGCTACGCCGGCCCAGGCGAGGGCGGTCCAGTCGGCGCGGGCCATCGACCCGGACAGCCAGAACGTGATGCTCTGCGTGGCATGCGGGTCGGCCGCCCAGATGATGACGAACGAGGTCAGCGCCGCGCACAACTGCGCGATCGCGACACCGGCCAGCACCACCCGGGTCGGCCGCAGCGTGCCACGCCATCCGGCGATCAGCAGCACCAGCGCAAAGGCGGCCAGGGCGCCCAGGAACGCGCCGCCGGCGAGCGCGGCGACCCCGGCGCCGAGGCCGAGCACGATCACGCCGACCGCGCCGAGCGACGCGCCCGAGGAGACGCCCAGCAGGTACGGGTCGGCGAGCGGGTTGCGGGTCACCGTCTGCAGCACTGCACCGACCACGGCCAGGCCGGCCCCGACCACGGCCGCGGCGATCACCCGGGGCAGCCGCAGCTCCCACACGATGTGGTCACGCAGCAGCGGCACGGTGCTCTCGGCCAGGCCGGTATGCGCGGCGACGACGCTCCACACCGTACCCATCGAGAGATCCGCCGGACCGACCGTGACCGCCGCACCCACCGAGAGCACCAGCCCGGCCGCGAGCACCGGCAGAGCGATCGCGGTCCTCAGCGCAGTGCCCCGGCGAGGGCCTCGACCGCGAGGACGTTGCGCACGCCGGCCGAGGTCGACGAGAACGGGATGACCACGTACTTCTTCGCCTTGACGGCGGGCAGGTCCTTGAGCGTCGCGTGCTTCTCCAGGAAGGCGCGTTTCTTGTCGGCCGGGTCCCAGGTGGCGTCGATCAGCACGATCACGTCCGGGTTGCGCTCGGTAACGGTCTCCCAGCTGGTGTCGCCCCAGCTGCCGTCGAGGTCGGCGAACGCGTTCGTCACGCCCGCCGCGGTCATGATCATCGCGGGGCCGCCGCAGCAGGCGCCGACGCTGGGCGCGTCGCTGCCGCCGTCCCACCACAGGACCTTCGCGGCCTTGACGTTCGCGGCAGCCTTGGCGATGCGGTCGCGCTGGGCGGTGGTCAGGGTTTCGGCCCGCTCGGGTACGCCAAACACGGCCGCCACCTCGCGAATCTCGCCGAACACATCGTCGATGGCCAGCTTCTCCGGGCGGGTGTCCTTGGGGCAGCCGGCCGGCGAGATGTAGGTGCCGACGCCGAGATTCTGCCAATCCGCCCGGTCGCCGACGCCTTCGTCGCTGAAGGCGCTGTTGAAGGAGGCGTACACGAAGTCGGGCTCGGCCTCGAGCAGCTTCTCCTTCGACGGGTACTCCTTGGCCAGCACCGGCACCTTCGCGTAGGCGGCGGCGTAGTCAGGCAGGACCTGGTCGTCGAGATAGGCAGTGCCGATCATCCGGTCCTGCAGCCCGAGGGCCAGCATGATCTCGGTGGCCGACTGGTTCATCGTGACCGCCCGCTGCGGCGGCTTGGCGATCGTGACCGGTGTGCCGCAGTTGGTCAGCGCGACCGGCCCGGCCGAGGCCGGCGCCGGCGCGGCCGGCTCGGTGTCCGCGCCGCAGCCGGTGAGCAGGATGAACACCACGGACAGGGGCGCTAACGCGCGCATGGGGGACCGCATCAGCGGGACCGCCTTCCAGCACCTCGTGGACGGGTCGTCTCGGTGCCGTGGCCGGTCTCCTGGCTGACGGGTGCTGCTCCGAAGACTGGCCTTCCCAGACGCTCACGCGCCCAGTGACCCCCTTGCGGGGACGGCCTCCGGCTCCCGATCACAGTGGCGAGGGCCGCGCCGGCATCACACCGGCTTCCCGAACACCACGGCACCGCCACCCTAACCAGCGTCGATGCCGCCCGTCACCATGGTCTTCGCCACCCCGCGCTGCCTGAACGCCACCGGGGTTGCCGGTTAATCGGCCTTCCGCATGGCCGCGCGCACCTCGTCGACGGGCTTGTCGTACTCGTCGGCGAGTTCCGTCGCGGATAGGCCGGTCTCGGTCATCGCCAGACCCTTCTCCACGGTGAGGACGTCTGTGGCGAGCCGGATCAGGTCGTCCGCGGCCCGGCCGCGTTCCAGCGGCGAGGCCCGCACGAACCCGGCCAGCGACAGCAGCAGGCTGGTCAGCGCCGCGATCCGGGTCGCGGCCGGCACGAACATGGTGTCGGCGGCGTCCGCGAGCCGGTGCGCGGCGGCCCGCAGCCGGCGCGCGTCCTCCTGCGACACCTCGCCCAGGTAGGCGATCTCCCACACCAGCTCGTCCAGCTTCCGGGTGATCTCCGCCGGGGTCATGACGGAAAATTCTCATCCTCTGCGAGCGCCGCCCGCAATGTCAGGCGGTGTTCGCGCCGGATCTCGGCCTGCCGGAAAGCGCGCCGGTCGGCGTCGGTCTCAGGGAGCAGGGCTGGCACTATGCGCGGTTTGCCGTCGTCGTCGACCGCGACCATCACCAGATGCGAGGTGGCGACGGTGGTGGGTGGCACAGCGCGGTCCCAGCGGTCGGCGGTGACCTTCACCGCGACCTCCATCGAGCTGCGCCCGGCCCACGTGATCCGGGCCGCGACGTGCACGACATCACCGACCCGGACGGCCCGCAGGAAGGCGGTCTCGTCCATGACCGCGGTCACCGCCGGCCCGTCGGAGTGGCGGGCGGCGACGACGCCCGCGACCGAGTCGATCAGGTTGAGAACCTGACCGCCGTGGACCGTGCCCATGAGGTTGGTGTCGTGTTGATCCATGATCTGCGACAAGGTCAGCTCGGACGCCGACGGCGGACGGCCTGCTGTCATGACGATCTTCTCCTGCCCGGCCCACCCACGAGGCCTCCGATGGCTGTTGTGCGGCGCGGGCAGGTATCGGACTCTCACCGTTGCGGGGCAGTCCCGGAGTTCCACCAGGTTCCCTGAACCAGCGCTGAGCCGAGCATATCGGCACCGGCCACGGCGGAGATCGATCTCGGCAGTGACGCGGGTTGCACCGACGCCGGTGGCCCCGCGATCACGTCTCGCTAGACTGAGCGGGCAGTTGGTTCGCCCGCCCTGCCAGGACGGGTGACGAAAGAGGGAACCCGGTGCGACTCCGGGACTGCCCCGCAACGGTGAGAGTCCGATACCTGCCGGCTGCCCGTGTCCCGACCGGGCGCGGTCTTTTCGGTGACCTCGAGGGCGGGTCGGCGGTGGATTCCCACACCTTTGACGATGACGATGTGAGCGCGGGCGTGCTCGCGCGCAGGCTGGGCGTCGCGGTGACGACGCTGCGGACCTGGCACCAGCGATACGGGCTGGGCCCGACCGGCCACGAGTCCGGCAAGCATCGCCGATACACCCGGCGTGACGTGGCCGCCGTGACCGTGATGGCCCAGCTGACCGCCCGCGGGGTACCCGCCGCCGAGGCGGCCCGGCTGGCCGGCCGCGAGACGGTGCCGTGGCCGGCCGAGCATCCTGCGCTCAACCGCAGCACCGCCTCCGCGGCCCGCGGTCTGGCCCGCGCGGCCAACCGCCTCGACGTGCTCGCCCTCCGCGAAACCCTGGCCGACGCGGTCGCCACCCACGGCGTCGTGCACACCTACCACACTCTGACAGGGCCGGCGTTCACCCACATCAGCCGGGCGCATTACCCGGATCATCACAAGGCGGCCGTACGCCGGCTCCTCGCCCGCACTCTCAGCGAGGTCTTCGCCACCGTCCCTCGTCCCGCCGCCGGCACCCCGGTCAGCGTCCTTCTCGTAGCCGCCGACGCCGGCCGCGATGTCGCCGCTCTCGACGGCCTGGCCGCCGCACTCGCTGAGAAGGGAATCGGGTCACTGCATCTCGGAGCAGGCTTGCACCACGAGGCACTCACCGACACGGTCGCCCGCAGCCACCCGGTGGCCGTTGTGGTGTGGAGCCACCGGTGGCGTCCCGGCGTGCCCGCGCTGATCGAGGCGCTCACCGGCACACCAGGATGGCGGCCCAGCGTCGTTGCCGCCGGACGGGGATGGCCGCCGCACACCGGTGGCACGGCCATCACCTGTCACACGCTCGCGGACGTCGTAGCGACGGTTGCCGGCTTGACCGAAGGCGGAGTGGATTAGGCCGGGCGGAGCCTGTGGGACGGCTCCGCCCGGCGGAGGGGGATAAGGCTTCTACTTGCCGCGGACCTCGGCGGCGGCCGCGACCAGGTGGGCCAGGGACGCTTCGACCTCGGCGTACCCGCGGGTTTTCAGGCCGCAGTCGGGGTTGACCCACACCCGGCGGGCCGGGACCGCGGCGACGGCCCGGCGCAGGCCTTCGACCACCTCGGCGTGCGACGGCACCCGCGGGGAGTGGATGTCCCACACACCCGGGCCGACACCGCGGCCGTAGCCGATGGCGGCCAGGTCGTCGAGGACCTCCATATTCGAGCGGGAGGCCTCGATGCTGGTGACGTCGGCGTCGAGGGCATCGATCGCGGTGATGACCTCGCCGAACTCCGAGTAGCACAGGTGAGTGTGGATCTGGGTGGCGTCGGCGACCCCGCTGGTGGCCAGCCGGAACGATCCGACCGCCCACTCCAGATAGGCCTTCTGGTCCGCCTTGCGCAGCGGCAAGGTCTCTCGCAGGGCGGGCTCGTCGACCTGGATCACCCGGATGCCCGCCGCCTCCAGATCACGGCACTCGTCGCGCAGCGCGAGCGCCACCTGGTCGGCGGTGTCCGCGAGGGGCTGGTCGGTGCGGACGAAGCTCCAGGCCAGGATGGTGACCGGGCCGGTGAGCATGCCCTTGACCGGCTTGGCCGTCAGCGACTGCGCGTACGTGGACCAGCCGACCGTCATCGGTGTCTTGCGGGCCACGTCGCCGTAGATGATCGGCGGCCGGACACAGCGCGAGCCGTAGGACTGGACCCAGCCGTGGGCGGTGGCGGCGAACCCGTCGAGCTGCTCGCCGAAGTACTGCACCATGTCGTTGCGCTCGGGTTCGCCGTGCACCAGCACGTCCAGACCGAGCCGCTCCTGCAGGCGGATGACGTGCTCGACCTCGCCGCGCATCCGCTGCTCGTAACCGGCCGCGTCGAGGATGCCCGCGCGAAGCTCCGCGCGGGCCTTGCGCAGCTCGGTGGTCTGCGGGAACGACCCGATCGTGGTGGTCGGCAGCTCCGGCAGACGCAGCCGTTCCTGCTGGCTGGCAGCCCGGGTGGCGTAGTCGCCGCGCTGCCGGTCGGCCGGCCGCAGCGCCGACAGCCGGCCACGGACATCGTCGTGCCGCCACCCGGCGGGAATCTGCGGGGTCGGCGCGGGCAGCTCGGCGGTGCCGTCGCGTAGCGCGCGCCCGAGCAGCACGATCTCATCGACCTTCTGCCGGGCGAAGGCGAGCCGCGCGGTCAGCTCAGGATCAAGATCAGATTCAAGATCGAGATCCACGGGTACGTGCAGCAGCGAGCACGACGAGCTCACGGCGATGTGGTCCACAAGCCCCGCGACGGTGACCCCGGCGGTGATGGCGGCGCGCAGGTCCGTACGCCAGATGTTGTGCCCGTCGACCAGCCCGGCGACGATCGTCTTGCCGCGCAGCGGCCCGGCCGAGGCCAGCCGTTCCAGGTTGCCGCGGCCGGCGACCAGGTCCAGGCCGACCGCCTCGACCGGGGTGGCGAGCAGGGCGGGCAGAGCGTCGCCGAGCTCGCCGAAGTAGGTGGCGACGAAGATCTTCGGCCGGTTCCGCAGTTCACCCAGGCGGGCGTAAGCAGCCCGCAGGGCGTCGATCTCGGCCGGAGTGCGGTCGGCGACGTAGGCAGGCTCGTCCAGCTGCACCCAGCCGACCCCGGCCTCAGCGAGGGTGGCGAGGATCTGCGCGTAGGTCTCGACCAGGTCGCCGAGGCGAGCGAACGGGTCGGCTCCCTTGGCCAGCAGCAAGAATGTCGCCGGGCCGACGAGCACCGGCCGGGTGCTGATGCCGAGCACGTTCGCCTCGGCGTACTCCTGAAGGGCCTTGGCGGGGCTGGCGGTGAAGACCGTGTCGGCGTCGATCTCGGGGACCAGGTAGTGGTAGTTGGTGGCGAACCACTTGGTCAGCTCGAGCGCAGGCTCCGCATCGACGCCACGGGCCATGGCGAAGTAGGTGTCCAACTCGGACAGCCCGAGCCGGCGGAAGCGGGCCGGGATCGCGCCGACCGCGACGGCGGTGTCGAGGACGTGGTCGTAGTAGGAGAAAGTGTTGGACGGGATCGCGTCCAGGCGTGCGTTGCGTAGCGTCTGCCACACGTCGGCACGCAGGCCGGCGGCAGTCTGTTCGAGCGCGGCGGCGTCGATCGTGCCGGCCCAATAGGCTTCGACGGCCTTCTTGAGCTCGCGGTTGGCGCCGATGCGGGGGTAGCCGAGCACGGTGCTCTGGCCGAATGCGGTATTCACAGTGGGTCCTTCCCTCGAAGCGTCCGGCAAGCACACGGGACGGGGGAGGGAAGGCACGGCGCGGCGCCGGCTTCCGCCCTGACCCTCCCGAGGGGTCGCCGGCGGCGCACACCGGCGGTGTACGCAGTGTTGGCAGGTCTTCGGACTTGCGGGCGCGACCCATTGCTGGATCTCCTACTGGCCGTCGCTTCCCAGGCCTTGCGGCCCAGTGCTTGATGACGGCGGTCGTTCCCGCTCACCGCTGCGGGGCAGTCCCGGTCTCACACCGGGTTCCCTCTTACGACACCCTGCCTGGCGGACAGGGCGAACCAGCACCGCCGCATATCGTACGGGCCTTGCGGCGCCTTGTGGACAACGGTGTCCGCCGTACGAGACAAATGGGTTGGCCGTCACGTGGTTGACTTGTTCTCTGGTGTCCGTCCCGCGGAAGGGTGTCGCATGGCCGGCAAGATCGACCGCCGTACCGTGATCGTCGACGGCCGGGAGATGGTCGCCGTCCGACCGGCCGACTTCGAACGCCTTGACGCCAGCCGCAGGCAGATGGGCGCCCGCTCGTCACGTATCACCCGGCTCCAGCAGCAACTGAAAGACGCGAACGCGCGGCTGGCCCGGATCGAGGAGATCATGACTGCCGCCGGGCCCGACGACTGTAGATGTGAGCAGGTGTCAGTCGTTGTCAGCGGTGGTCCGATCAAAGGTCGCGCGACTGCAGCGCCGTCCACCACGACAAGCTCGCGGCGTCGACGAAGGTGATTCCCGCCGTCGAGGCCGCGTCCAGCAAGGGCAGCCTTGCCGGGCCGTCCACGACGATCATGGTGACATCGCTGCGGCGTAGCTGACGCGCGGTGCCCGCGAAGCGGTGCACGTCGACGGGGGTGACCCGGTCCGGGTCGCTGTGGCAGCGCAGCAGCCAGCGCCGTCCATCGGTGCCCAGCCCGGTCACGTCGGTGCCGAGGTGCCCCATGACGGCGGTGATGGTCACCTGCTGCCATCCGCCGGCGCGCATCAGCGCTGCGACTCGCTCGGTGAGCCTATGGTCTGTTGTCTTCATGGTGTTGGGATGCCTCGGCCGGCGCCAAGGCGCCTTGGCGCCGGCCGCGACGATCAGAAGTCGTCGTCGAAGCTGACGCTTCCGGTGACGCCGACCTGGTAGGCGGAGACGCGGCGCTCGAAGAAGTTGGAGAGTTCCTGGACGTCCTGCAGTTCCATGAAGGCGAACGGGTTCTTGCTGCCGTAGAGCGGTTCGATGCCCAGGGCACCGAGGCGGCGGTCGGCGACGTGCTGGAGGTATTCCCGCATGTCGGTCAGGGACATGCCGGAGACGCCTTGTTCGAGCAGGTCGGCGGCGAACTGGACCTCGCACTCGACGGCCTCGGCGAGCATGTCCTTGACCTGCTGCTCCATCTCGGCGTCGAACAGGTCCGGCTCCTCGGCGCGGACCGTCTCGACGACGTCGAAGGCGAACGCCATGTGCATGCTCTCGTCGCGGAACACCCAGTTGGTGCCGGAGGCGAGGCCGTTGAGCAGGCCGCGTGAGCGCAGGAAGTACACGTAGGCGAAGGCGCCGTAGAAGAACAGGCCTTCGATGCAGGCGGCGAAGCAGATGACGTTGAGCAGGAAGGCCCGCCGGTCGTCGCGGGTCTTGAGTTCGCGCATCTCGTAGATCGAGTCGATCCACTTGAAGCAGAACTCGGCTTTGCGGGCGATCGAGGGGATGTTCTCGACGGCGGCGAACGCCTCGAACCGCTCCTGCTCGTTGGGGACGTAGGTGTCGAGGAGGTTGAGGTAGAACTGGACGTGCACGGCCTCCTCGAACAGCTGGCGGGACAGGTAGAGCCGGCCCTCGGGGGAGTTGACGTGCTGGTAGAGGTTGAGGACCAGGTTGTTGGCCACGATCGTGTCGCCGGTGGCGAAGAAGGCGACCAGCCGGGAGACCAGGTGTTGTTCGGCGGGGGAGAGTTTGGCCAGGTCGGCGAGATCGGAGTGCAGGTCGACCTCCTCGACGGTCCAGGTGTTCTTGATGGCGTCCTTGAACCGGTCGAAGAAGTGCGGGTAACGCATCGGCCGCAGCGTGAGGTCCATGCCGGGGTCGAGCAGCATCCGCTGCCCGCCGCCGGTGGCCGGGTCGGTGCTGACGCGGGGTTCGGGAATGGTGGTCACTGACAGGCCTCGCAAGATTCCGGGTTTTCCAGGGAGCAGGCGATCGCCTCGTCGTCGGCGATGACGGCGAGCGGAGCAATGGCCGGGGTCGCCGCGGCGGCCGGGGCGACGGACACCGTGGCCTGCTGGATCCGCGTCGCGGGACGGGACCGCAGGTAGTACGTGGTCTTCAGCCCGGCCTTCCAGGCGTAGTTGTACATCGACGACAACTTGCCGATGGTCGGCGAGCTGAGGAACAGGTTGAGCGACTGCGACTGGTCGATGTAGGGCTGCCGGGCGGCGGCCAGCTCGATCAGCGCCTTCTGCGGCAGCTCCCACGCGGTGCGGAACAGCTCGCGGACCTCGGCCGGCAGGTCGGTGATGCCCTGCACGGAACCCTCAGCGCGCTTGATGACGTCGCGGACCTGTGCCGTCCAGAGGCCGCGAGCCTTCAGTTCCCGTACCAGATAGGTGTTGATCTGAAGGAACTCGCCGGACATCGTCTCGCGTTTGAAGAGGTTGGACACCTGCGGCTCGATGCACTCGTAGCAGCCGGCGATCGACGCGATCGTGGCCGTGGGAGCGATCGCGATCAGCAGCGAGTTGCGCAGGCCGTGCTCGGCGACGTTTTCCTTCAGGGCAGCCCATCGTTCGTTCTGGGTTGCCTCGGCGCCCCACAGCTCGTGGTGCAGGTCGCCCTTGGCGGCGCGGGTCTCCGGGTAGGCCGGGTGCGGACCGAACTGCTCGGCCAGACCGACGGAAGACTCCAGCGCTGTCAGGAAGATCTCCTCCTGCACGCGGGTCGAGAGCTCCTTCGCCTCGGGGGAGTCGAATGGCAGCCGCAGCGTGAAGAACGCGTCCTGCAAACCCATCAGACCGAGCCCGACCGGACGCCAGCGCGGGTTCGACGCCTCGGCCTGCTTGCTCGGGTAGTAGTTGATGTCGATCACACGGTCCAGGAACACCACGGCTGTGCGGACGGTCGAGCGCAGCTTCTCCCAGTCGACCCCGTCGGCGGTGACGTGGGCGCCGAGGTTGATCGAGCCGAGGTTGCAGACCGCGGTCTCGTCGTCGGAGTTGACCTCGAGGATCTCGGTGCACAGATTGGACAGGTGGATGTTGTTGCCGGGCTCGCCGGTCTGGTTGGATAGGCCGTTCGAGCGGTCCTTGAACGTCATCCAGCCGTTGCCGGTCTGGGCCAGGGTGCGCATCATCCGGCCGTACAAGTCGCGGGCCTTGACCGTCTTCACGGCCTTCTTCTCCGCTGCCCGGTAGGCCTCGTCGAACGCCTCGCCAAACAGGTCCGGCAACTCCGGCGCATCGCTGGGGTCGATCAGGGACCACTCGCCGTCGGCCTCGACGCGGCGCATGAACTCGTCGGGGATCCAATTGGCGAGGTTGAGGTTGTGGGTGCGGCGGGAGTCTTCGCCGGTGTTATCGCGCAGCTCGAGGAATTCCTCGATGTCCGGGTGCCACGGCTCGAGGTAGACGCAGGCGGCGCCCTTGCGCCGGCCGCCCTGGTTGACCGCCGCGACGCCCGCGTCGAGCGTCTTCAGGAAAGGGACGATGCCGTTGGACTTGCCGTTGGTGCCCCGGATGAGGGCGTTGCGGCCGCGGATCCGGCTCCAGGAGATGCCGATGCCGCCGGAGAACTTGGACAGCTTGGCGACCTGGTGGTAGCGCTCGTAGATCGAGTCGAGCTCGTCCTTGGGGGAGTCGACCAGGAAGCACGACGACATCTGGGTGTGCCGGGTGCCCGAGTTGAACAGCGTCGGTGAACTGGGCAGATAGGCCAGCGACGACATCAGCCGGTAGAAGCCGATCGCCTCCGCCGGGGTCTGCGACAGGCCGCACGCCACACGCAGCAGCCAGTACTGCGGGGTCTCCACGACCTCGCGGGTCTCCGGGTGCCGCAGCAGGTAGCGGTCGGCCACGGTGCGCAGCCCGAAATACTCGAACCGCAGGTCACCGCCATTGTCGATCGCGTCGTCCAGCTTCCTCGCATTCAACGTCACGAACGCCAGGGTCTTCTCCCCGATCAGGCCCTGCTGATGCGCGTACCGGATCGACTGACTGAAGGAAGCGACCCCCTGGTTGCGGACCTCTTTGTCGACGTACGCGGCCAGCAGGCGAGCCGCCAGCTTCGAGTACTGCGGCTCCTCGCCGATCAGCTCGGCCGCTGTCTGGATCGACAGTTTGTCCAGCTCAGCGGTCGTCGCCCCGTCGTACAGGCCGCTGATCGTCTTGGTGGCCACCCGCAGCGGGTCGACCTCGTCCAAGTCGTCGACCCACCGCTCGACGGCCTTGACGATCTTGTTGACGTCCACCGTCTCGGTGTCGCCGTTGCGCTTACGAACCTGCATCCCGTGCCGGCGCTGCTCCGGCACCGCGGTCTCCTGCTCGATGACGGTCATCGTCCCCCTCTTCGGCCTAACCCCAAAGGCCGACGGACACGCAGGAGGACGCCGCCGAACGAGCCCACGCAGAAGGCGCGGCCCACGGCTGATGGCGTCGGCCGTCCCACGCGGCCTTCGACCGCCGTGCACCGGCCGGTGCACGGCGCGCTGGCAGGTCTTCGGACTCGCAGGCGCGACCCATCGCTGGATCACCTACTGGCCGTCGCTTCCCAGGCTCGCGCCCAGTGCTTCATGACGACGTTCGTTCCTGCTCACCGCTGCGGGGCAGTCCCGGACTCACACCGGGTTCCCTGTTGCCTCGACCCTCCAGGAAGGAAGATCGAACCAGCTGCGAGCGACACCATATCTGGGTACGCCCACGAATCCACAACACCAGATGGTGTGTCGGCGTGTCGCACACGCCACATCACTGAGTGTCGCTGGATGCATCGGTCACCGTCGCTGGCGACTCCATCGGCCGGGGGACCGTTCAGGCCCGGCCGGTGACGCGACAGCCTCGCAGCGTGGAGGAAGAGCCTCTCGCGGTGACCGTAAATGAGAATGATCGTCCCTGCGCCAACTGTCGGACCATCAGCGCCTTCGCATCAAGGCCCAATGAGCGATCACCGCCGATCAGAGACCGGGGCCATCGTCGACGCATGTGCGGTCATGTGCTTATCGGGCCGCCGTGGATGCCGGTGAGGACACTGCGCTGCCCTCGACAAGGCCAGGCACCACGGCGGCGGGATGGGGTTCGCCGGTGAGCGCGGCCAGAGCTTGCGCCACTTCGTGGAGGTCGGCCCGGACGTAGGTGGCGGTGACGCCGGTGTCGCGGCCGCTGTTGTGGCCGGCGTAGGCGCGGGCGACGGCATAACCGTAGTTCCGTTCCACCCAGGTGAGGGTGGTGTGCCGGAGCCAGTGGATGCTGACCTGCTGGGTGGCGACCCAGGGGAGGTGCTTGCCGAGGCGTTGCCACAGGTAGTCGTAGCGGCGCCGGGTAATCGGTCGGCCGTTGCGGTAGCGCAGGACCCGTTCGGTCGAATCGCCGCTGCTGCGTTGCACGTCGTGGTCGAGGATGGCACTCATGAGGGTGGGGGAGATGGGCTGCCAGCGGACCGTTTCGCCTTTCTCGTGCAGCTGGATGAGGCACCCGGCGGGATCGAGATCGGCGCGTTGCAGGGCGAGTGCTCCGCCGCGCCGGCAGGCGGTCTCGATGTGGAGGCGGAGGATGAGGTTGTCGAGGTCGGGGTCGTTGCCGGTGGTGGCGGCGACCTTGATGATGTCGGCAAGTTGGTGGTCAGGCAGAGCTCGGCGGGTGCTGGCGAGGCGGCGGGGCTTCGCGACCCGGGCGGCGGGATTGTCGGATGCGGCGATGAGCCGGTCAGCGACAGCGTGCTGGTAGAGGCAGCGGACGGCGGAGATGAGGTGCTCGGCGGCGCTGCGGCCGCCCCGGGCGTTACGTCGCTGAACGGTGCTGTGCTTGGCGCGCTCGGCGAGCTGTTTGATCTCCAGCGAGTCTGGTTCGTCGATTCGCCGGCTGCCCCAAGCGTCGCTGACTTTGCGCCAGTAGGTGCTGTAGAGGCGGCGTGACCCTTCGGGCACGGCTGCCGAGACGCGCTCGATGTACTCGTCGAACGTCGGCATGACCGCTGGCGGCTGCGGCTGGGTGAGCAATTGCTCGGGAGTTACCCCGAGGCGGGCGAGCAGCAAATGCAGCGCTTGCAGCTCGTGGCCTGGTGCCGACGCGGCGGTCGCTTGTGGCTCGCTCATGGCAGGGCACTGACTCTGGGGTCGAGCAGGCTGTCGAGGACGGCGATCGTGCAGATCACGAGCAGACGTTGGTGTGGGTAGGCGGCTATCAGGAGCTGGTCGCCGGTGTGAATGTGGCAGCGGTGACGGATCGCGGCCGGCAGGCACAGGAAGCTCTGGCCATTGAGCGCGTCGGGTCCGCCCATCTCCGCGCGAATCAGAATCGTGTCATGAACCGTCGCGATGGCCACATGTTGACGGGGCCTCCATCCGAGAGCTCTGAGCGGTGAGCGGTCGGCGAGGCGGCCCTGGCGGTCGGCAGTGGTTAAGGCGTACCGGGCCGTGCTGGTCCTCTTCGGTCTCTCGCGTTCGAGTCCGGGAAGAGGCAGGCCGCGGACCGAAGCCGCCGGCAGAGCACGTGACGGGCGCGAGTCGATCGAACTGATCGCCGTCACCTCGCCGACGGGCTGCGAGAAACCCCCGTCGATGCTTCCGTCCGAGGCAAGGCGCAACGTGTCGTGGTTGCTATGGCCCTCCGTGGCAAAAGGCGCGGCTGGCTCCATAAAGTCTTCACCCCCGCTGACCAGGACATCAAGGTCGCCGAGTCCGGACAAGTTGTCTTCGGCTGTCCCTCGTAGTCCGCCGGGGCACCCCCAACGCCAGCGGCGGCAAACGACGTGCCCCTCGCAGCTACGACGCGACACGTGAGACATACCGAGACCGGGACTACCCCAGACAGCCGCAGACAACTTCCGACCCGCCGGCGGCGGCCTCGACGATGGGAGCCCGCCGGGCATGCGCCGCGGCGTCGACGATCCTCACGAACTCGCCTGCCGACGTGGGGGAGAAGCGCAGGGACTGACCGCAGCACACCGACACCAAGGGCGAGGCCGCAGGCCTGCGACGAAGGAGACTGATCGATGACCCTGTACACCACCGCCAGAGACCGATCGCTTCACGCACTCTGGGGCGACGAACAGAACGCCGTCGTGGCGAAACTGCCTGCGACCGCGACCAAGAAGCAGCAGGAAGCGTTGGCCGCTGCCTTGACGGGACTGTCGGTGGAACTGCGAAGGTCCTTCGGTGCCGACACCCTCCTTCCCTACGGTGGTGCGTCACCCATCTCTCGGCGGGCCCGGCGGAAACACTCGATCGAAGTCATCAGCGCGACAGGGGAGGGCAGGGGGTTCGTGCAGGGCATGGTGCCGCGCCCGCCCCAGTACGACGCATTAGGCCGGCATGCGGAAGAGATTCGACGCGTGCTCACTGAAGTCGGAGACACGACGCTCATGGGAGAGGTCGGCGTGGAGGTACAGCGTGAGATCGCCGCGCTGGAAGCCGCCGAGGACTGCTTCTTCGCAAATCGCAGCGAGTAGGTTGCCGAGATCAGGCGTATTCTGATCGCCGTTGGATGGCGGGTCGGACGGGGTCCCGATCCTGACCCGCACACTGGCAGTGTGGGGGTCAGGGGTTCGAGTCCCCTCAGCTCCACCCTTCTGAGCAGCGAAAACGCACCGTCTGACTATCCAGGTTAGACGGTGCGAAATTTTTTGCGCACACATGCGCACACATAATGATCTTGAAGCGCTGCTCACGCCTCTTCGGCAACGAGCCGTACCTTAGCCCTCAAATGGGTCCTGATCTGCGGAAACGTCCCAAGATCATGGCTGTTGGTCGTCGTTCGAGACTCCAGCCGGGCTGTTTGAATACTGGACGACAGTGGCCCAAATCACATCTGGCTCCCAGGGGAATCTCGGCATGAGAGGCATCCCTCCGACTGTCGCTGAGTCGCACCAGGGACGACGCCGCCACCTCAACGAGACAGCCTCGGACAGCGGCAGTTAGGGCCTCCGCGCCTGTACTCCGGCCTCCATCGTCGGCAAGGCTCGGAAGAGCCAGCAGTGGCCCTCCTCGAGGCTCCGACTGGCAACCGCAGACACCTCCGTAACGGTGCCGCAGCCCTACGGCCGGCCTATGGCTGCACCGCGGTGCGTTCATACGACGGGAGGAACGAATGCCAGAGCAGGATGCCCAGCAGCCGAAGCGCCGGGGCGCCGACGAGGAGCTCTACTTCTCCGTAGAGCAGGTGGCCGCCAAGTTGAAGGTCTCAGCACGGTGGCTCGCTGACCAGTGCCGTGATGGCCAAGTCGAGCACGTGCACCTCGCAAGAAAGCGCAAATTCACTCCCGCGCAGGTGCAGAAGCTCCTCGACAGCCACACAGTCAAGCCTGCAGCAGTCCGAGAGCAGGAACGCGGCTATGAGCGGGCGGTGCAACGCGTGCGTCGGGAACGCGCGCGACAGCGCCGCTAGGAACTCCTAATGCGCGAATGATTGGTACCGGGAAGCACCTGACTCCCACAAGATTTCCTGTGGGGGTCACTCCTCCCTGGCCGCAATGAAATGCGGCCTGGCTCCCAAGGACTCTATCTCAGCGGCGACTACGCCGCTAGCGGCTCGACAGCTCTGAATCGTCGTGAGCGCAAGAACATCAATGGGGACTAAGTGAATGGCACACCAGATACGCTCTCGGCGGCAATGGCCTGGTTCGCTGCGGGTTGCGCCGTCATTCCCATCCGTGCGGATGGAAGTAAGGCTCCTCTTGTCGCATGGCGGAGCTATATGCACACGCCGCCGGATCGAAGACAAGTCGAAAAATGGTTTACGGGCGACCCGCCGGGGATGGCGATTGTGTGTGGCGGTGCCTCCTCGGGGCTGGAGATGCTCGAGCTCGAGGGCCGAGCAGTCGACGAGGGCCTGGGGCAGGCGTTGGTTGATCTTCTCGCCGAAGCGGGTCTGGCCGATCTATGGAAGCGACTAACGTCCTACGGCTACTGGGAGAGAACTCCGTCCGGAGGAGTCCATGTCCTTTACAGGATTACTGATGCTGCGGTCGATCGGAATTTGAAGCTGGCGCGGAGACCCGCGAATGAGTATGAGCTTTCGATTGATGCGACCGAAAAGGTCAAGACTCTTGCCGAAACCCGAGGCGAAGGTGGCTACACCATCGTCGCTCCGTCCCACGGAACCGTGCATGAAACACGTCGCCCGTGGGTGACCCTGAGCGGATCAACGCCGTCGCGCATTCCCGCCATCAGCGCGACCGAACGGGCAGCGTTGTTGGATGCGGTGAGAGCGCTCGACGGGATGCCGCCCCCGCCGCCTGTCGCCCCGCATAGTCTGCGTGCGCCTTCACCCGGACTGGACGCCACTTCAGGTGATGACTTCGAGCGGCGTATGGACTGGAACGACTTGCTGGTGCCAGCCGGGTGGACGCTTGTACACACGGTTGGACGTACGCGGTATTGGCGACGCCCAGGCAAGAACGTGGGAGTTTCGGCGACGACGGGACGCGCTGAAGACCGCGATCGGCTTTTCGTGTTCAGCAGCAGCACAGTATTCGAAACGGAAACGCCGCTGACGAAGTTTCATGCCTTTGCGGTGCTGCACCATGGCGGGGACCACCGCGCTGCTGCTCGCGCGCTGCGTCATGACGGATATGGTCGACGCCTCGATGTGCAACCGGTGCCAATCAGCCACGGGGTCCGAGAGCCAGAGGCTGCAGCGCCGGCTCACGCCCGAGTCGCACGCGAAACGGTGTCGCCGCCGGCGGCCTGGGGACCGACGGAAGACGGACTGGCGCGCGCCTTGGTCGCCCACCACGGTCACGAGCTGAGGTACTGCCCTCAGCGAGGAGCGTGGTTGCTTTGGTCGGGGCATCGGTGGGTCTGGGACGACGCGGAACGACACCGGGAGTACGTGAGGGAGTTGGCTCGGCAGTTGCCCGGTGCCGGTGGCTGGCGTCGATTCCGGTCTCAGGCGTTGTCTGCCGGCGGAGTGTCCGGCGTGGTGCGCCTGGCGCGTTCAGACCCTGCGGTGACCGTGTCCTTGGCCGCGTTGGACGCCCGTCCTTACGAGCTGAACACCCCGGCAGGTGTGGTCGACCTTCGTACCGGCGAGGTGCGCGCCGCGGATCCGACGCTTCTGCATACGCGGTCAACAACGGTTGCGCCGGACTTCGAGCGGCGGTCGGAGGTCTTCGACGCCTTCTTGCATGACACTTTCGGCGAGGATGACGAGCTGGCGGGGTATGTGCAGCGGTTGATCGGCGTTTCGGCCATCGGCAGTGTGCTGGAGCAGCTGCTTCCGTTCGCGGTGGGTCCTGGAGCGAATGGCAAGTCAACGCTGTTGGAGGCGGCGATGCATGCCTTGGGCCGTGGTGATGACGGCTATGCGCGGGCGGGGTCGTCGGAGATGTTGATGGTGCGGAAGCATGCCGAGCATCCGGCGGAGCTGGCGCAGTTGTCTGGTGCGAGGTTGGTGGTGTGTGCCGAGCTCGACGAGGGTCAGCGTTTCGCTGAAGCGCGGGTCAAACAGCTGACGGGCCGGGACTCGTTGTCGGCCCGGTTCATGCGGCGGGACTGGTTCACGTTCGAGCCGAGCCACACGCTGTGGCTCCTCGGCAATCACTTGCCGGCGGCTCGGGCGGGAGGCCCGGCGTTCTGGCGGAGGATTCGAGTGCTGCCGTTCAACCGGGTGGTGCCACCGCAGCGACAGGACAAGCAGCTCGGAGAGCGTCTGGCGCAGGACGCGCCTGCGGTCCTGGCGTGGATCATCGCGGGAGCCGCGGCGTATCACCACGGCGGTCTTCGCGAGCCGGTGTCGGTGTCGTCGGCGACCGAGGCGTATGCCCGAGATCAGGACACCGTTGGCCGCTTCGTCGACGAGCAGTGCCATCGCCAGCCCGGGTCTGTAGGAGTTCGGACCGCTGTCGGTGTGCTGCGAGGGGCATACGAGCAGTGGTGCGAACAGTTGGGCGAGCGTCCAGTATCGGCTAAGCGTTTAACCCAGGAGTTGCAGAGCCGCTTCGGTGTCGCCGACGCGCGGGGCGGTAAGGGCCAGCGCTTCTACACCGGCGTCGCTCTTCTAGAGGTCAATGATCCACAAACTGTTCTGCCGATCGACCCATGATCAGCGGCGGTTCTCGTCGTCGGCGAGGGGTGACAGGTGACAGATGTTCCGTAGTTTCCCGGTTGACGGCTATCGCGCGCGGGCGCGCGGACGTGTGGTGCGCGCGTAATGCCGGTCAGCTTGCAATGGTGGCATCACCTGTCACCTGTCACCCGGCTCGGTTGTCAGCGACATCGGTCGGCGACCATCGACACCGATGGTTCGTGGGAACTGACTCCATTGATGCGCGCACACGATGATCGATTCCCGTGGACTTAGACCCTGGTGAATAAGGGGTTCGGCCCGAGGCTGGGTCTGGCGGAGATCGACGATCTTGCCCGTGTGCGGCGTGTCGCGCGGACACGAGGAAGGGCCTCCGGTACGAGCAAAGGCGACTAAACCAGCAGCTCGTTAC
>NZ_BSTL01000044.1 GCF_030269485.1 Actinoplanes sp. NBRC 103695
CCAGCAACACGGAGGAACCCGGCCGAGCGCCGGGCCCTCACCATGCCTACAGAACAGCTAAAAGCACGCGAATCGCATTCATCGAATCATAGCTATGGGCCGACGGCCAAGCGAAAGACTGAGGCTAAGAGCGGTTCGGCCGGCACGGTTGACCTAGACCCGATGGTTGCTGCCGCGCTGCGCCAGCACGTGCGGACGTTCCCGCCGGTTGAGGTTGGAATGGTCGAATTCACAGCAGGCCCCACGATCGAGCGCCGGGTGCCTCGCCTGTTCCACGACCACGCACAAGAACCCGTTCACGGATCGGACGTGGCCGGCCGAGTGGGTCAAGTGGCGCGAGCGGGCTGGCCGGCCGAGTGGGTCAAGTGGCGCGAGCGGGCTGGCCGGCCGAAGGAGCACGGCGGATTCCATGCACTGCGGCACTTCTTCGCCACGACGTTGATCACGAATCACGCGGACCCGAAGGAGGTCCAGCGGGCGCTTCGGCATCGGACTCTGCAGATCACCCTGGAGACCTATGTGCACTTCTGGCCTCGCCGGGAACGGCGTCGCGGAGTGGTGGGAGATGTTCTGCGACAGGCAGCGGCCGGAACACCGGACCAGACCTGATGTGGTCCGTAAGCGGTCCCGATGATCATGGGCCTGCGTTTCCGCAGCTCAGAGCGAAGTTTTGTGGAGCCCAGGGGACTTGAACCCCAAAACGCGTACGCTAGGTCACCGAGTCGACCTCCCCAGCCTGAGCTGCCGTTGTCCGATACGGCCTTCCAGCGTCTGACAGCGGTTTACACGCTCTGGTGGTCCCGATGTGGTCCCGATGATCTTCCTGACTCTTTCGCCTTCCTTGTGCTGCCTCTGCCGTGACGCGAGACTGACCGCGGATACAAGGCCCTCCGGTTGAGGCGGCGCACCGATCGGCGAAATCAGGCAGAGCGTCCGCGGATATCGGCGGGGCCGGCTATTTTTGAGACACCAATGGGTGATTGTTCCCTAACTTTCTCCGCGGCCACATCTTCTTGACGCATCACTGACAAGTCCCGTCTACAATTCCCACTACAACCGACTTTGGGGGGAAGTTGGACTATCAAGACGAAGAAGACGATGTCCGCCGCATCCGTGAGAATCTGCTGGGAGCATCCCAGGGCGCCAAGCAATCGAATTCCAAGATGGTCTCAGAGAGCGCGCTTCAGCGAGACGCCGAACTCGAAGAGGGACTTCGGAGCCTCGGACTGAACCGTCGTGAGCGAGAACAGTGGCGCGGGCGAAGGAACGCCCCTAGGCCACGCCGTGATGACAAGACCTACGCGGTGAAACGGCTTAGGTTCTACCTCGATGAACGAGTCAACTGGAACGAAACAACCGCGAACCGGGATGAAGTCGCCGCCGCATGGGCACGTTTATGCGACTACAACGTCGAAAAGACGCTTCAGTGGTGGAAATTGGGCGTCGATCCGCTCGACGTCGACACGCTTACCCGGCTAGTAGGTGAGGGATTCCACCCGGCCGACCTCTTTGTCGAAATCCGTGGCAAGACCGTCTCGCAATACCTCAAGGACGGAAATTCGATGGAGTGGTGCCTCCTAGCTCTGGATTGGGCAGGGCGAAGAGGCAGCGCTTGGGGCATTTCTAATGAGACCAGAGACTTCAGAGCATGACGTCCTGAGTGCGATCTTCGTACAACGTGCCCTTGCCATCCCGTCCGCCGTCGACCCACACATCGTGGTGCGGACGTGCCCCAGGGCGCCAAGGTGGAGCGCCCTACCGGACGTACGACCTTGGCGCCCTGGGGCACGTCTGCTCGGCTCCGCCTGGCTCGATGGCGGGTGGGATGGCCATCCCAGAAGCCTGAGTGCTCCCGCCGGAGGCTCATGACGCTTCGGTCGCCAGCAGAGACTGACCGGCGCGCCGGCCGATGCCGACCGAAGGTCGCCAGCAGGCCGAGCGCGGCGGCCGCGCCGCGCTTGCGCGCCGCGGCGCCTTGATAGAGAAGAGATCTATTCGGCAGTGCACCAGGGCTTGCCTGGCCACGAGCACCGGCACGGCCAGACTTCGATCACTTCATTCATAGGGCTTGCTACGCGCCCCAAGCACCCGAGGGCCAGACGTACTTTCGGTTCACATTCCAACACGGAGCGTAGATGTTGTCGTACGGTCGCTATAGCATGGCAAGCGACGTTGAGGGGAGGTTGATGATGACGGCAGACGCTCACGAGGCGACGAACAACACGGATGAGTCTGAGGTATTCGAGCTGTCACCAGAGGAGTGGCAGGCTGCGGTACTTCGCGGCCTGGAGCGCGTTGGACTAACGCGGGCGGAACTCAAGGAGCAGGCACGCGAGCGAAACTTCAGCTCTACCGAAGCTCGCAAACTGTGGATGATCATCGGTGACCCGGCCTGACCTGCCGGCACAAGCCCGTGCCTTCGCTAACAAAATCCGGACACTTCTGAATCAAACTGTAGCTGATCATGCCCAGGTCTCTGCCGGCGTAGTCGATGCCGATCAGATGATCACAGTCGGCACCCACCTCAGCCTACGAGACCTCAGCACTAAACCAACGCCCCTTCTCTCGTCCAGCAAAGACTTCCAGTGCTTTCTTGACGTTCAGTATCAGCTCTTCCTTGAAAAAACTGAAGATCATTATCTAACGGTTGCGACATCCTTCTTCGGCGTATATGGCTTACGGGATGCTAAAGATCCATTCTTCCACTACGACTATGAACGCAACAAGGCCGGATACACCGAGGCTCACGTTCAGGTTCTAGGCGAGAACACGGGCTTAACGCCGATGATGCATGCCCTATGCACGAGACGAAAGAAGAAGAGCATGGGCGAGCTTCACTTTCCCGTAGGAGGAAGGCGATTTCGCCCCGCGCTCGAAGACGTCCTAGAGTTTCTGATTGACGAACAACTGATAAACGCGAAGGACGACTGGCGCGAGCGCCTCTCAGAAACCCGGGAAGAGTTTCGCGACATTCAGCTGAAGGCCGCCATTCGCCAGAATCCCCAATTGGCCAGAGATGTATTAAGCTCCCTTCCAGCCTGATCCTTCGAACCACCTTCGGCACGACACGCCAGGAAGCAGGAATATCGATGACGGCCGAGATGGTCGTGATGAATCGGTCTGCGATCGCGTTGGCGGCCGACTCCGCAGTAACGATTACTTCTCCTTCTTCGGATGGAGGAGAGGTACGGAAGATCTACGCGAACGCCAACAAGCTCTTCGAACTGATACGTGGCCGGCCTGTCGGGATCATGATCTACAATAGTGCCGACTTCGTCCAAGTACCATGGGAAACCCTGGTCAAGGTTTACAGGTCACGCAGGGTCGGCGCGTCATTCAACACGGTACCTGAATATGTTGCCGATTTCTGCGCTTTCCTTAGGGAAAATGTCGAACAACTAATTCCAGCGGATGCTCAGAAGACGTACGCCGAGTTGACTGTTTCGCAACTAGTAAACCGGATCATCGAGACGGCTGAGGACCTTGCTCTAGAAGCCGTAGAAGAGGGAAAGTTCCCGCGAATCAATGCGTCAGTTCGCAAAGCGGTCTTGGAGAGCCTCCTACAGGGCCTGGAGGCAAATACCGATGAGGTCGCGCCCTGGGCAATCGGTCTCACCGAGGCCGAAATAATTAGAGATTACGCCAGCCTGGTGGAATTAGTTCCTGACCGCATGCAAGGAACTCAGCTAACTAAGAAGAACCGTCTGCGTGTCCTAGGTTCTGCCATATCGATTATTCTCAGAAATTCGGAGACGCCTGCTACCACCGGAGTAGTCATCGCCGGATTCGGCGAATCGGACGTATTCCCAAGCGCAGTCCACGTACAGATAGGCGGATTGTTTGCGGGCCGCCTCGTTGTCTCCGATGACCAAACGATGGAAGTCACGGCTGAGCGCCCATCAATCATCCGCCCATTTGCCCAAACAACAGAGGCAGCCACGTTTCTCTTCGGCATTGATCCGGCCGTAAAGCAGGAGATTGAAATCTGGTGGGGCACATGGCTCAATGAGCGCCTTGGGCCGGCTGCACAACGGATAGTATCCCGCGAAGCTCCTTCGTTGAGCAAGCGAAAGGTTGAGGACATTGGGCGTCGATTCACCCGCTTTGGTGGCGCGTCCTGGTCGCTTTTCGCCGAGTTCATGAACGAGCTTCATTCAAAGCTCCGTTACGGACCCATCGAGGCGAGCGCCGCTTACTTATCGAAGGGTGAGATCGCCAGCCTCGCCGAGAACATGGTTAATCTCGCTTCCCTGCGCAACCGTGTGTCAATCGACCGCGACGAGACCGTCGGCGGGGCCATCGATGTGGCCGTTATATCGCCGGGTGACGGCTTTGTCTGGATCAGACGTAAGCACTACTTTGACCAGCGTTTCAACCCAACGTGGGCTCCCAGGCAACAGTCACATGCGGTAGTCTCGTTATCAGGAGGAGTGTCTGAGGGGGGCCGTAGTGACTTTGCTTAGCTTGCTCCGACAGTCGCACGGAAGCAGCGCGACCCGTGACCGTCGCATCAGATCGGTCTCGTCGGGGACTCTGCCCGCTTCGACCAGGGACGCTGTCAAGCAGCGAGCGGTGGAAGCTGCGGAGTCAGCGCTTCAGACGGCGTTGGAGGATCGCAACGTCCGCGGAAGCGTCGGCTTCGTTTCGAGCCGGACTCGCCTGAGCCGTCCGCGTTAGAACTTGAAGATGGCAGCTCGCCTACGCCGGCCCAGAGCCCCAGATGGTGCAGGGATCGTCGACTAAGGTGCTGATGCGTGCCCCAAGTCCCCGATATCGACGCCGAGTGGTGGACCACCTCGGACGTAGCCGCCTACCTTAGCGTTCGAATCTCTACGGTGAGCGGTTACCGGAATCGAGGTCAGATGCCTGAGCCGGACATGAAGCTGGGACGGACTCAGGCATGGAAGCCTTCGACCATCGTCGAATGGCACGCCCGCCGTCCGCGGCCTGGCGTAGGCGGCCGGCCTCCCGGATCGGATGAGTCACCCTAAGGTGATGGCGTGGGTCGTTCTCCGAGTCCGTCTGTACCTCCGCTGACCGCACAGCTCGCCACAGAGTTGTTGGACGAAGCGTGCTATGTCGCTGGGCTGGATGCCACTAGTGCTCAGCCCCTACGGCTCGGCGAGAACGCGTTGTTCCAGCTTCCGGCTTCGGCGGTAGTGGTCCGCATCGCCCGGGCGATGGCGTACTGGTCGGATGCGGTCAACGAAGTCAACGTCGCCCGCTGGCTCGGGGATAGGTCTTTCCCGGGCGCCGAGGTCCTTGACGTTCTACAGCCGATTGAAGTCGGCGGTCATCCCGTGACCTTCTGGCGTTTCATCGATGGACGGGACGGTGGCCGCGATGACATTGGCGCCCTGGGCGCGGTCCTCAGGCGGCTGCACTCGCTTCCACGCCCAACGTCCTTCAACCTGCCGTCCGAGGACATCCTCGGCAGAGTCGACTCTCGTGTCTCCAACGCAGCGGTATCCGACGAAGACAAACGCTTCCTCAGACGCCTGGTGAACGACCTCACCTCGAGGCTCGAAGGACTAGTTTTTCCGCTGGCGCCGGCTCCGACCCATGGGGACGCGCACGTGAAGAACATCATGATCAGAGACAGTGAGGCTGTGATGATCGACTTCGAGCGCTTCGCTTGGGGTCAGCCGGAGTGGGACCTCGCAATGACGGCAACGGAGTACGCGTCAGCTGGCTGGTGGAGTCCTGAGGAGTACCGCACGTTCGTTGATGCCTACGGGTACGACGTCATGTCGTGGGAAGAGGGCTTCGACGTACTCCGCCGGGTACACGAGCTCAAGATGACGACCTGGCTCATGCAGAACGTTAACGAGTCGCCCCAGATCTCTGAGGAGTTTCAGGTGCGGATGCGGACGATCCGCGGAGGCGCCTCGGAGACCTGGCGGGCCTTCTAACGTAGGTGCGCAGCCAGGGCTCGGTCCTTCAGGATCAGGCCCTCGGCCAGATCGCGGACCGACGGGTGGTCGAGGTGCCTGCCTGCGGCGAGCGTCTTGCAGAAGTCGGTGAGGTATCGGAGCTGGCGGCTGGATTGCACGGATCCGGCGAGCTCGACTGACCTCGTGGCCAGCGTCACCGCCTCGTCGAGGTTGCCGGCTGCCAAGGCGCCTTCCGCGTGCACGATGTTGATGAAGGACTGCGTACGGGCTGGGGTGAGTTGTAGGTCGATGGCCTGGGCGGCGAAGAGCTGGGTCTTCTGTGCCTGGCCGAGTTCGCGGAAGCAGTGCGCAGCCTCTCCTGCGAGCTCAAGGGCATCGAAGTAGGCGATCCACTCCGGGTCTTCGGCTTCTACCCGAAGTGCGAACTCCCGCTCAGCTCGGTTGAGGGCGGTGCCGGACCCGCGAGCATCCCCGAGGCTGGCCAGGGCGCGCGCCTCCATCGCGAGGGCCATGGAGCTGACTGTCCTGGACTTCAAGCCGAGCATGGTGCTCTGGGCTGCGCGTGCGAAGTGGACGGCTTCGTTGAAGTTGCCCAGGTAGTTCGCCTGGTGGCTCAGGTTGGATAGGATCTTCGCACCCATGAGGGCATCGCCTGCGTCGCGCGCGAGTCGAAGGCCCTGGGTGTAGTAGCGCTGGGCTGCGCCATGGTGTCCGGCGTCGTAGGCACTCCACCCCAGCATCGCCGCGGCGTCCGCTGCTGCCGCGTATATCGCTCGGCTGGCTGTCTCTCCGCGTGCACCTCTGAGCGCCGGAACTATCTCCGCTCGCCAGTAGGCAAGCAGCAATCTCCGGCTATGTCCGCCGCCATATCGGAAGTCCAGGTCGACGAGCGTCCGGACCGTGGCTCGTATGCGGCCGGCTAGTCCGTCATGACCGCCATTGGGTACGCCCAGGGTGTCCTGCCAGTTGGGCGCGGAGAACAGGTATCCGGTGATGACGCTCGGCACCGGCGTGGGATCCCAGGGGGTCGAGTTCACGGCTGAGTCGTCGGTCATGTCGGCTGCGGTCAAGCTGTCGAGTACGTCAGTCGCGCGCGACGGGCTGGCAGGAAAGAGCACTGCGTCCTGCGCGAGATCGATCGAAGTCCCTGCGGCGGTGGAGCCGAAGCCGATCTCGTCGAAGGTGACAACTCGGCCGAGCTTGGTGCCGAGAGCGGTGGCGATGCACCTGATCGTGTCTTCGTGGGGATGGCCGCCGTCGAGCCAGCGCTTGACCGAGGTGTGGTCCGGGGAGATGTTCAGGCCGCTGCGGGCGGCCTCCGCGCGTACCCGGGCCGCGAGTCCCTTGTTGGTGACCGCGGCTTGGGTCATCACGGTCTCAAGGTGTCGGTTCGGAGCCTTCTTATCGGTCACCTTCGCCTCGCCACCTCCCGTTTCTCTGTAGCCGGCCAACGGGTGCACCCCCGAGTGCACATGTGCGCCCCCTCGTGCGCCCTGCCTGTTGGATCAAAACGGCGAGAGTCTCATATGGGGCAAGCAATCGTACTCATAGTCATCGAGAGATGACGCTCTTTGAATACAAAGTCAGCTTGCACTCTACACCTCAGGGCAACCTGCGTGGTGCTTCAGCGGAGGGAGTTGACCGGCTATGCCAAAGAGCGTGGTGCCCCCGTCGGGCAACGGCGGCGAGGAGCCGATCGACAGCCCGCACCGTGCCGGCGTCGAGAGTTCGTCGGGCAGGTGCTCGTCGTGCGAGGGACGAGGCTGGAAGTTTGCCTCGCCGCGTCGGACGACCCGGATCGTCGAGGGCGCCGTTCAGCTCGTACGTCGGGGTTGCCCTGACTGCTCCCCTCCGTCTCACCCACGCCTTCCGTGAGTCTCAGCTGCACGCCAGACCCACGACACCTCGGCAAGCTTAAGGAGCGAACGCCTTGTCCTTACTGCCTTTCGACAGAAGCGATCCACCGCACACCCCGCCGGACGGATGCGACGACCCGCTGAAGTGGGCGATGGCTCATCGCCTGTTCCAGGATCACAGGGCGAACGGTGACGGGGCTTGCCTCACGTGCGTCCCGGTGAAGCTCGTTCCATGCCACGGCCGGGATCTCGCGCTGCGCGGCTTCCTGAGCTCGTTGGGGCTCGACGACCTCGTCCTCCCAACTAAGGCGAACTGATGACCACTCGAATCGAGATCACGGGCCACACCCAATCGCCGGCCACCGATGCACGCCTTGCACTGTCTGCTGAGCTGGTGGAACCGCAGAGCCTAGGTCAGCTTGGCGACCGCGTTGAGCTTCAAATCACGACGAGCAACGGCGCCAGTGGGCGGGTCCGGCTGTCAACGGCCGAAGCTGCGACCTTGGCGGTGCTGCTGAGCAAGGTCGTGGATGACTTCGACCGCCGTGAGGCTGACCCACTAGAGAAGGTCATCGTGGACGGGGGTCGGACGATCACCCGGGATGAGCTGATCGGGGCCTTGCTGCTTCTCCCCCGAAGCGCCGAGATCGACGCGAGGATCGGCGGGCAGTACGTCGGCATCACCGGACTGGAACGGGCCGGCGATGACGTGGAGGCGTGGTGGACGCTCGAATGCAACCCGCGGTGCGTCAAAGATCTCTTGATTGACTGGCATGTACCGCAGCACTGGCAGGAACAGATCTTGCGTGGAGACCTTTAGTCACCGGGCGCCCGCCGCTGCCGGGCGCCCACGACGCCGCAGGGCACCCTTAAGAAATTCCGTACTGGACCCTGGCGACCTGGTGGAGCTGACGGCCAGCGCCAGCGTGAGGTTCGCTGACTCTCGCGCGCTGCGTCTACGCGTCACTCATGCCGACCCTCGTCCGACGTACTCGGGCTGGGTCTGGCTTCACGGCTACTCCGTAGACCAGGACGGCACCGTGATCGAGCAACGCGAAGTCTTCGTCCAGCTTGCGGGTCTTCGTCGGATCTCGACAATCCGGCCATGCGAGTAATAGTCTCACGACTAGTTGTTTCTAGTACACCCCTTCGGTTCCCGTACGCAGGGCGTTGTTCTACAGTGTCGACAAGTCAAGCAGTTGACTGGCCGAGCGGACGGAGGAGTTCGTGGCCATCAACATCCGTCCGCCCAAGTACGCCGTCGTGGTTGACGCCATCCAGCAGCGCATCGAGGACGGGTCTTACCTCCCTGGCATTGCGATTCCGAGCGAGTCGCAGCTCATGGCCGAGTTCGACACGTCACGGCCGACGATCGTGCGCGCTCTGGGAATCCTTCAACAGGACGGATGGATCGAGTCGCAGCAGGGCAAGGGCCGGTTCGCCAAAGGCCGGCCCACTCCCCCAGCTCCTCGTTCCGACAGCCGCGCCACCGACCTGCTCAATCAAGGCGAGTCCGCAAGCGTCAGCCTGCTTCGCGTCGGTGCGGTCATGGCACCCAACCGCGCAGCATCTGCACTTGAGCTAGACCCCGACACGCCCGTCATCGCCCGACGGCGCCTGGTCGTGACCGAGATCGGACCGGTCGAACTGAGCTCGCTCTACGTTCCGGTCGAGCTGTCCGCGGGAACGGACATCGGGAAGCCCGAGCCACATCGGTCTGGGTGATCGACCGAATCGTCTGGGACGGTCGACCTGGATCCGATGGTCGATGAGGCACTGCGCTGCCACGTCGGGGAGTTCCCGCCGGTGGAGGTCGAACTCCTCGACATCACGCAGCGTCAGACGCGCCGACGGCTGGTCCCACTTCTATTCACGACCACGCGGGGGAATCCATTCACGGATCGGACCTGGTCGGCGGAGTGGGTCAAGTGGCGCGAGCGGGCCGACTGGCCGAAGGAGCACGGCGGCTTCCACGCGCTGCGGCACTTCTTCGCAACAACGCTGATCACGAACCGCGCGGATCCGAAGGAAGTCCAGCAGGCGCTGCGTCATCGAACTTTGCAGATCACCTTGGAGACCTACGTCCACTTCTGGCCTCGCCGAGAACGGCGTCGGGGAGTGGTCGGAGAGATGCTGCGTCGGGCATCGGCCGGAACACCGGAGTTGAGCTGAGGTGGTCCCAAAGTGTTCCCGATGATCAAGGCACTGAGTTTGCCCAGGTCAACGTGCAGTTTCGTGGAGCCCAGGGGACTTGAACCCCTAACCCCCGCCTTGCAAAGGCGGTGCTCTGCCAGTTGAGCTAGGGCCCCGTTGTCGCCGGCCTCAGCGAACCGCCGACGCTCAGCGCAGGTCGGGCGCTGTGGTGGCCTCGTGCCACAGGGCACGCTCGTCGTTGGAGGCCTTGACCCGCTTGAAGACGAGGGTCGCCACGCCGACGACACCGGCGACGATCAGGAGCTTCTTCAGCATGGCTGTCCCCTCTTGATGACTGCCCTGGAATTCCGTAACGGTGGGGCTAGATGGAATCGAACCATCGACCTCAGAGTTATCAGCTCTGCGCTCTAACCGACTGAGCTATAGCCCCGTAACAGCGATCCGAAGATTAGCGTACCGCGCCGCACCACCCAAAATCGGGGGCAGCTCTGTGGCTGCCCCCGAGGTCAGGTGCGCTGCGGTCAGTCGCGCTCGGCGAGGGTGAGCTCGACGCCGCCGACGAGGTCGGCGCACACGTTGTAGATGAACGCGCCGAGGGTGGCCAGCGCGGTGAAGAGCACCACGTTGACCGCGCCGACGAGCATCGACGTGCCGATGACGCCCCAGGCGGTGACCCGGAAGCCACCGTTGGCGGCGCCGCCGCTGGCGTTGACCAGGTCGCCGAGGCTGGAGTTGACGGTCGCCCAGACACCCATGGCGTCGAGGGCCAGGTAGAGCACCGACGTGGCCACGACGACCACGATGAAGAGCACCACCGAGACGGCGAACGAGAACTTCATCACCGACCAGGGGTCGATGCGCTTCAGGTTCAGCCGTGCGCGGCGGGGACCGCGGCCGGCGGCCGAGGTGACGGTCTGGCGGGCGGCCCGGACGGTCTCGGTGACCCGTGCGGCGCCGACGGCGGCCGCGCCCTGTGCCGTTCCGGGCTTGCCGGGTGCGGACGGAGGCGGGGTGCTGCCGGGCCGTTGCGGGGGCGACTGCGGGACGACGCCGGACCGACCGGCCGGTCCGCCGGTGGGCTGACCGCCGGACGGACCGCTCTTGGTGACGATCGGCACAGTCGCGGATCCCTTCGCCGCGCCTTGGGCGCCTGGCTTGGCCTCGCTCTTGCCGCCGGCGGGTTCGCCGGGCGGCGGGGCCATGCCAGGAGCCCTGGTGAACTTGGGCGCGGACGACGGGCCTTCGGCGGGCACCGCCGCGCGGCCGGCGGCCTCACGGCCGGCGGCCTCGCGTCCGGCCTGATCAGCACCGGTCTTGCCCGGCGTCTGGTCGGCCGGAGTCGTCGAGGTCCCCGTGCTCCCCGACTTCGCCGTTGTCTCCGTCATCAACTAGTCCTGTTCGTCAGGCTCGTCGGCATTACGAGCAAGCGCCACGATGGTTACACCTTCAGGGAGGTCCATCAGCTTGACCCCCATTGTGTTCCGATCCCGTGTACGCCGTACAGGCTTCACGGGAGTCCGGATGACACCACCATTGCTGGTGATGGCAAACAGCTCGTCTTCCGGGTCGATCACGAGCGCACCGACGAGCCCACCACGACGCTCCGTGATCTTGGCTGTCAGCACTCCCTTGCCACCCCGTCCCTGCACCGGGTACTCCTCGATCGGCGTCCGCTTCGCATACCCGCCGTTGGTAGCGACCAAAACGTCCAGGCCGTCACGAACCACCTCCATCGCGAGGAGTTCGTCACTGTCGCCGAACCGCATCCCGATCACGCCGGAGGTGGCGCGGCCCATCGGGCGCAGCGCCTCATCAGTGGCGTTGAACCGGATCGCCTGTGCCTTCTTCGACACCAGCAGCAGATCGTTCTCCGCAGCGGCCAGCGCGGCGCCCACCAACTCGTCATCCTCCCGCAGGTTGATGGCGATGATGCCACCGCTGCGGTTGGAGTCAAATTCCTCGAGCCGGGTCTTCTTCACGAGACCATTCTTGGTGGCGAGCACAAGGTAGGGCTCCACCTGGTAATTCGGGATCTGGATGACCTGGGCGATGTGCTCGTCCGGCAGGAACGCCAGCAGGTTCGCGACGTGCTGTCCCTTGGCCACCCGATTCGCCTCGGGGAGCTCGTACGCCTTGGCCCGGTACACCCGGCCCTTGTTCGTGAAGAAGAGGATCCAGGCGTGTGTGCTGATCACGAAGAAGTGGCTGACGATGTCGTCCTGCCGCAGTGAGGCGCCGCTCACACCCTTGCCACCGCGGTGCTGGGACCGGTACATGTCGACCTTGGTCCGCTTCGCGTAGCCGGTCCGTGTGATCGTCACCACAACGTCCTCGCGAGCGATGAGGTCCTCCATGGAGACCTCGCCATCGAACGGGATGATCTGCGTCTTCCGGTCATCACCGAACTTCGCGACGATCTCGCCCAATTCCTCCTTGACGATGGCCCGCTGCCGCTCCGGCTTGGCGAGGATGTCCTTGAGGTCGGCGATCTCGATCTCGATCTTGGCCAGCTCGTCGATGATCTTCTGGCGCTCCAGGGCCGCCAGCCGGCGCAGCTGCATGTCCAGGATCGCGGTGGCCTGGATCTCGTCGATGTCGAGCAGCGCGATCAGGCCGTTCCGGGCCTCCTCGACGGTGGGCGAGCGCCGGATCAGGGCGATCACCTCGTCGAGCGCGTCCAGTGCCTTGACCAGGCCGCGCAGGATGTGCGCGCGCTCCTCGGCCTTGCGCAGGCGGTAGGCGGTGCGCCTGCGGATGACCTCGATCTGGTGCTCGACGTAGTAGCGGATGAACTGCGCCAGGTTCAGCGTCCGCGGCACGCCGTCGACCAGCGCGAGCATGTTCGCGCCGAAGGTCTCCTGCAGCTGGGTGTGCTTGTACAGGTTGTTCAGCACGACCTTGGCGACCGCGTCGCGCTTCAGGACGAGGATCAACCTCATGCCGGTACGCCCGGAGCTCTCGTCCCGGATGTCCGCGATGCCGGTGAGCTTGCCCTCCTTGACGAGTTCCGCCACCCGCTCGGCGAGGTTGTCCGGGTTCACCTGGTACGGCAGCTCGGTCGTCACGAGGCAGGGGCGCCCCCGGGCGTCCTCCTCGACCTCGACCACCGCGCGCATCCGGATCGAACCGCGACCGGTGCGATAGGCGTCCTGAATCGCCTGCTGCCCGACGATCAGGCCCCGGGTGGGGAAGTCGGGGCCCTTGACGAATCCCAGCGCCGCCTCGAGCGTCGTGGCCTCGTCTGCCTCCGGGTTGTCCAGGTACCACTGGACGGCGGCCGCGACCTCGCGCAGGTTGTGCGGCGGGATCTTGGTGGCCATGCCGACCGCGATGCCCTCGGAGCCGTTGACCAGCAGGTTCGGGAACCGGGCCGGCAGGATCGTCGGCTCCTTGGTACGCCCGTCGTAGTTGTCCTGCATGTCGACGGTGTCCTCGTCGATGTCCCGCAGCATCTCCATCGCGAGAGGCGCGAGCTTCGACTCGGTGTACCGCATGGCGGCCGGCGGGTCGTTACCCGGCGAGCCGAAGTTGCCGTTGCCGTCGATCAGCGGGTAGCGCAGCGACCACGGTTGACCCATCCGGACCAGGGCGTCGTAGATCGACGAGTCGCCGTGCGGGTGGTAGTTGCCCATCACGTCGCCGACCACGCGCGCGCACTTCACGTACCCGCGGTCCGGCCGGAAGCCGGAGTCGTACATCGCGTACAGGATCTTGCGGTGCACGGGCTTGAGTCCGTCGCGGACGTCGGGCAGCGCGCGGCCGACGATGACGCTCATCGCGTAGTCGAGGTACGACCGTTGCATCTCGACCTCGAGGCCGACGGGCTCGACCCGCTGGGCCACCGCGCCGGTCTCGTCCTGCGGCTGATCGGCGGCGGCGTCCGGGGTCTCGGGTGTGTCTGTCACTTGTTAACCCTTACTGAAGGTAAAACCAGACATTACGGCCTGGACTACGCATATCGCTGTGGATAACACTGTGGAAAGTCGCCGAAGCTGTGCATAACCCTGGGTGAGCGGTACCGGTACCGGCGCCGCTCACTCACGTCAGATGTCCAGGAATCGCACGTCTTTGGCATTGCGCTGGATGAACGACCGCCGGGCCTCGACATCTTCGCCCATCAATACGCTGAAGAGCTCGTCCGCGGTCGCCGCGTCGTCCAGCGTCACCTGGCGTAGCGTCCGGGTGGCCGGGTCCATCGTGGTGTCCCACAGCTCCTGGAAGTTCATCTCGCCGAGACCCTTGAACCGCTGGATGTCGTTCGGCTTGGCGTTCGCCTTCTTCTGCTGACGCAGCTCGATCAGCCCGTCACGCTCCCGGTCCGAGTACGCGTACTGCGCGTCGTCGCCCTTCGCGTTCCACTTGATCTTGTAGAGCGGCGGCGCCGCCAGGTAGACGTGCCCGACCTCGACCAGCGGCCGCATGAAACGGAACAGCAGCGTCAGCAGCAGCGTCTGGATGTGCTGGCCGTCGACGTCCGCGTCGGCCATCAGCACGACCTTGTGATAGCGCAGCTTCGCGATGTCGAACTCTTCGTGGATGCCGGTGCCCAGCGCGGTGATCAGCGCCTGGACCTCGTTGTTCTTCAGCACCCGGTCGATCCGGGCCTTCTCCACGTTGAGGATCTTGCCGCGGATCGGCAGGATCGCCTGGATCTGGCTGTCGCGGCCCTGCTTGGCCGAGCCGCCGGCCGAGTCGCCCTCGACGATGAACAGCTCGGACACCGTCGGGTCGGTCGACTGGCAGTCGGCCAGCTTGCCGGGCATCGAACCGGACTCCAGCAGCGACTTGCGCCGGGCCAGCTTGCGGGCCTGCTGGGCGGCGATCCGGGCGCGGGACGCCTGGGACGCCTTGGTGATGATCATCTTGGCGTCCGCCGGGTTGCGTTCCAGCCAGTCGGCCAACTGATCGTTGACGACCTTCTGCACGAAACCCTTCATGTCGGTGTTGCCGAGCTTCGTCTTGGTCTGGCCCTCGAACTGCGGGTTCGTCAGCTTGACCGAGATGATCGCGGCCAGCCCCTCGCGGACGTCCTCACCGGACAGCTTCTCGTCGCCCTTGAGGAACTTCTTCTCCGCGCCGTAACGGTTGATCAGGCTGGTCAGAGCGGCCCGGAAGCCCTCCTCGTGTGTCCCGCCCTCGTGCGTGTTGATCGTGTTGGCGAAGGTGTAGACCGACTCGCCGTACGACTCGTTCCACTGCATGGCGACCTCGACCGCCATGCCCGCGGCCTCGTCCTCGGAGATGAACTCGATCACCGTCTTGTGGATGGGGCTCTTGGTGGCGTTCAGGTGCCGGACGAAGTCGGCGATGCCGTCGTCGTACTTGAAGTTGACCTGACGCGGCTTGCCCTCGTCGTCCACGTACTCGGGACGGTTGTCGATCAGGTTGATGGCCAGGCCGCGGTTGAGGAACGCCATCTCCTGCAGACGCCGGTAGATCGTCTGGAAGTCGAACTCGACGGTCTCGAAGATCGTCGGGTCCGGCCAGAACTGGACGGTGGAGCCCGTCTTGGTGGTCTCCTCGCCCTTCTCCAGCGGTCCGGGCTTCGACATCGTGTAGTGCTGCCGGTAGACGTTGCCGGACTTGTGGATCTCCACGAACATCTTGGTGGACAGCGCGTTCACGACCGAGACGCCGACGCCGTGCAGACCGCCGGAGACCTTGTAGGCCATGCCCTCGAACTTGCCGCCGGCGTGCAGGATGGTCAGGGCGACCTCGACACCGGGCTTCTTCAGCTTCGGGTGGAGGTCGACCGGGAAGCCGCGTCCGTTGTCCGTGACCGAGACGCCGCCGTCGGCCAGCAGCACCACGTCGATCGTGTCGCAGAACCCGGCCATGGCCTCGTCGACAGCGTTGTCCACAACCTCCTGGACCAGGTGGTGGAGGCCGCGCTCACCGGTGGATCCGATGTACATACCGGGACGCTTACGGACTGCCTCGAGGCCCTCGAGCACGGTGATCGATTCCGCGCCGTACTCCTGCTTGTTCTCTGCCACCCTCGGCCACTTTCTCGTGACGCGGCCCGAAGGCCCCGACACAGATTTGGCGGGACCTCGGCAGCCCGGTAACGCGCAGGCGCCACCGACGACAACCCGCGGGGGGAGGCGGACCACCGGTGGAACCGAGCACGCCGGTCGCCGCGGGTCACCCGCGGATCGTGATCGGCTGGAAAACCGCGTAGCGTGACGTCCGACAACTCTGTGCGACGCCTCGCGCGGCGGTTTCCCGGTCTCCGAGAATTCTACTCCGCCGACGCGACTTATAGAGGGTCCGGCACCCCGTCCGGGTGCCTCAGATTGCCGTAGCGCCGATGACCCCGCCTCCCGCGCGTCCCCCCACACGGACCGCGACTGGCCGACGGCGACGAATGATACGGACGGCATCCGAATGCGCGCGCCTGCCAGGCCCGGCGGCCACGCACTGCGACACTGCCTGACGACGCCACGCGGCGGTGCTTTAATCTTCGCCGCGACGGAGCGAGCCGCGACGGAGCGAGCCGCGACGGAGCTGTGGCCGTGATGGAGCTGTACCCGTGAAGAAGCTGTGGCCACAGTGGGAGAGGTGGGCCTGATGGCGCTGGACAAGGGCGTGGAGAACGTCGCGGTCCACTGGCCGCGGACGAACCAGTACTACGACCCCGTCGCGCCCGCCGAGTTCGTCGACTTCGGCGAGATCGCCGACCGGCCGGAGATCGCCGCACCGACCGGCGCCCTCGCGCTGCACATCGCCAAGACCGGCACGGTGCGGGCCACCGCGTACACCGAATTGGTTGATCTTCTGCTCGGGCTCGAAGGTGTGTTGTACGCCACTGAAGCCGCCGCCGAGGACGAGGACCCGGTGATCGACCCGGACGGCTGCGCGTGGATCGCCGGCGGCCTGGAGCGGTTCGTCGAGGGCCACAAGGACCACGGCGATCTGGTGACGTTCGACAGCGTGACCGCGGTGATGCGGGCCGCCGTGTCGGCCAGCCGGCTGGCCGAGCAGCAGATGCGCTGGCTGAACTCGAGGCTCGAGGGCATGCGCGACGAGTCCGGCGACGCGCCGCACTGGACGTTCGCCCGCACCGAACTGGTCGTTCTGGCCGGCTTCTACCGCCGCTGCGCCGAGCGCGGCTTCGCCATCTTCGCTGATTACTAGATTGGGCCACTGAGCTGACAACGCGTGATCGCGCCTGCGCTGAGACCGCGTGGTTTGCGCGGTGCGGAAGGCGCGGTGCGGCCGCCGTGCAGTGCAGGTGGCGCGGCCCACGGATGGGCGGGAACCACGTGGCGGAGCGAGGAGCGCGTTGCCGCGCGGATGAGTTCGAACGACGGTCGCCGCCGGCGGAGCCGTCGTCGGACGCCGTTCGAACTCATCCGCTTCAGCGGCGCACGCGCGATCGAGCGCGGCAGCTCAGCGCGCGGCAGGCTCAGCCGTAGGTGTCTCGTGGGCCTCGGCCCTGGACGCGGCGCGGGCCCCGGCTCCACGACGGGGCGGCGGGACCGTGGATGTTCAGGCGGGTGACCACGTTGTGGCCCACCTCGACGGCAATGCTCCGGAGCAGGCCGGCGGCGAGCATCCGCAGCTGGGTCGCCCAGGCGGTCGACTCGGCCTCCACGGTGAGCACGCCGGCGTCCAGCTTGATCGGGCGGCTGTGCTTGGCGATGTCCTCGCCGACGACCTTCTCCCAGGCGCCGAAGACGGTCGCCTCGGCCTTGGGCTTCTCCCACCCGCGCTGGCGCATCAGCCGCTCGAGCACGGCACCGAAGGGCTGCGGATCCCGCGGGTCCGGCCCCGGACCGGAATAGCCACGCAGCCGCCGCTCCGGGTCGGCGGCGCCGTACTGCCGGGTCTTCTTCGGCGCCGCCCGCCGCTTCGCGAACGCCGCCTCGATGACGGCCCGAGCCAGCTCAGGGCCCTTCTTCGGCTCCTGCGCCCCGTCGGACGAAGCCGGACCAGCAGCGGCCGGCCCATCCTGCCGCGCCGGGGGCGGCCCTTGCGGGCGCCCCGTTGACCGCGGCCTCCGCGGCCCCTCGGTTGAAGGCTCAGACATGCGTCACCGTCCCGGGAGCGATCTCGAAGCGGGCGCCGGACAGGGCGGTCGGTACGTCCTCCGGCACGGCGCAGGTCACGATCAACTGTGCCGCGTCCGACACCAGCGCCGCCAGTCTGTCTCGCCGGCCGCCGTCCAGCTCGGCGAAGACGTCGTCCAGGACCAGCACCGGCTCGATCCCGTCGGCACGGAGCAGGTCGTAGGCGGCCAGCCTCAGGGCCAGCGCGAACGACCAGGACTCGCCGTGGCTGGCGTACCCCTTGGCCGGCAGTTCGCCCAACGCCAGGAGCAGGTCGTCGCGGTGCGGGCCCACCAGGGTCGTCCCGCGCTCGATCTCGGCCGGCCGTCGCTCGGCGAGCGAGGCCAGCAACGCCTCCTCCAGAGCGGCCCGGTCCGGCGACAACCCCTCACCCAACTTCGACGCGTACGCGATGACGGCCGTCGACCGGCCCGCGGCGACCGCGTCGTAGGCCTTGGTGACGTGCGGCGCCAGCGCGGCGACCAGCTCGATCCGCCCGGCCAGCAATTCGGCGCCGTGCTGGGCCAGGTGGTGGTCCCAGACCGCGAGCGTGGAGAGGTCCTGTCCTTTGGAGCCGCCGACCTTGCGGGTCAGATAGGCCGTCCGGAGCAGGGCGTTGCGTTGCTTGATCACCCGGTCGTAGTCGGCGCGGACGCCGGCGAACCGGGGCTGGCGTGCCACGAGCAGGTCGTCGAGGTAGCGGCGGCGCTCCGACGGGTCGCCGCGGACCAGTTCGAGGTCCTCCGGGGCGAACAGCACCATCCGCAGTGCGCCCAGAACCTCACGCGCACGGCGTACCGGAGAACGGTTGAGTCTTGCGCGGTTTGCCTTGCCGGGCACGATCTCCAGCTCGACCAGCAGCTCGCGTCCATCATGGACGATCGCGCAGCGGATCACGGCGGCGGTCGCGCCGGCCCGGACCAGCGGGGCGTCCGTGGCCACCCGGTGACTGTCCAGAGTGGCCACGTAACCCAGAGCCTCGACGAGGTTGGTCTTGCCGACCCCGTTCTGGCCGACCAGCACGGTCACGCCGGGCTCGAACTCGACGGCCACCCTCTCGTAGGAGCGGAAGTCGGTGAGCTCGACCCGGCGGACGTGCATCCTCTGTCTTTCCCGTGCATTCCGGCGAAGCCGCCTGGGTGGCTCAGCTCAGCTGACGACCGCGTGGCCGCCGAACTGCTGACGGAGTGCGGCGACGGCCTTCATCGCCGGCGAGTCGGGCTGCCGGGACTCGAAACGAGCGAACAGCGACGACGCGATGACGTGCAGCGGGACGGCCAGGCGGACCGCCTCGTCGACCGTCCAGCGGCCCTCGCCGGTGTCCTCGGCGTAGCCCTTGAGCTGGGCCAGCTTGGGGTCGCCGTCGAGTGCCAGGTCGAACAGGTCGAGCAGCCAGGACTTGACCACGCTGCCCTCGCGCCAGCTCTTGATGATGCCGGGGACGTCGTCCACGTACTCCGACGCCGCGAGCAGCTCGTAGCCCTCGGCGAAGGCCTGCATCATGCCGTACTCGATGCCGTTGTGGACCATCTTGGCGTAGTGACCGGCGCCGACCGGGCCGGCGTGCACGAAGCCGTACGGTCCGGCCGGCTTGAGCGCCTCGAAGATCGGCATGGCCAGCTCGACGTTCTTGGCCTCGCCGCCGACCATCAGGGCGTACCCGTTCTTGTGGCCCCAGACGCCGCCGGAGACGCCGGCGTCCATGTAGCCGATGCCCTTCGGCGCCAGTCGCTCGGCCCGGGGCTTGTCGTCGGTGAACTTGGAGTTGCCGCCGTCGATGATCAGGTCGCCGGGCGACAGCAGGTCGGCGAGTTGGTCGATGGTTCCCTCGGTGATGGCGCCGGCCGGGACCATGGTCCAGACCACACGCGGCGCCTCGAGCTTCTCGACCAGCTCGGTGAGACTGGCGACGTCGGCGATGTCGGGATTGCGGTCGTACCCGACGACCTCGTGTCCCGCCTCCCGAATCCGCTCCCGCATGTTGCCACCCATTCGGCCGAGACCGACAAGGCCGAGCTGCATGGTGTCCCCCTAGATGTGTGGTTCTCTCAGCCCAAGTATCAGCGGGTTACCCGGATCGGCATGATCAGATAGCGGTAACCGGGCACGATTTCGCCGTCCTCGGAGGCCGGCGAGAGCACCGCGGGCTTGAACGCGTCCACGAATGCGAGCTGGGCTGTCGGTGCGCCGAGGTTCTGCAGGCCGTCGATGAGGTACTGCGGGTTGAAGCCGATGGTCAGCGCCTCGCCGGTGAAGGTGGCCTCCATCGCCTCACTGGCGCGCGCCTCCTCCGTCCCACCCGCCTCGACGACCAGACCGTCCTCGCTGAAGCTCAGCAGCACCGGGGTGGTCCGCTCGGCGACCAGGGCCACCCGGCGGACGACCTCGATCAGCGCGGCGACCGGCACCCGGGCCTCGGCGTTGTGGCTGGCCGGGAAGAGCGAGCGCACCGGCGGGTAGTTGGCGCCGTCCAGCAGCCGGCTGGTGGTGCGCCGGGTGCCGCCCGCGAAGCCGATCATGCCCTCGCCCGCGCTGCCCTGCGCCAGGGCGATCGTGACGTCGCCACCGACGGTGCCCAGGGTCTTGGCCGTGTCGTTCAGCGTCTTCGCCGGTACCAGCGCGTTCAGGCTGATGTCCGGGTCGTCCGGCGACCACTCCATCTCCCGCATCGCCAGCCGGTAGCGGTCGGTGGCCAGCATCGACAGGTTGCGGCCGTTCAGCTCAACCCGTACGCCGGTCATCATCGGCAGCGTCTCGTCGCGGCCCGCGGCGATGGCCACCTGCTGCACCGCGGCGGCGAAGGACGAGGCGTCGACGGTGCCGGCGCTGGACGGCATGTCCGGCAGGGTCGGGTAGTCCTCCACCGGCATCGTCGGCAGCGTGAAGCGGGCGCTGCCGCACACCAACTCCAGATGCGCGCCGACCGCGGCGATGTCCACCGGCTTGTTCGGCAATGCCTTGGTGATCTCGGCGAGCAGCCGGCCGGAGACCAGCGCGGCGCCGTCGGCGTCGGCCTGCACCTCGACGCTCACCTGGCTGGAGACCTCGTAGTCGAAGCCGGAGACGTGCAACCGGCCGTCGGCGGCGCGCAGCATGACGCCGGCGAGCACCGGCACCGACGGGCGGCTGGGCAGGCTCTTGGCCGTCCACGCCACGGCGTCGGCGAGTGCGTCTCGCTCCACCCGGAACTTCATGCTGTCCTCCGCGAGCTTTCCTCGGTCTCAGGTCTTCTTTGACGGTCTTCGGTGAGGGGCCGGACCACGAACTCTATGGCGCTCCGGCGACGAGCGTCTCCCCGACCCCGGTGCTGTGGAGCCTCTTCGACCGCGAAGCCGCTTGTCCACACCTTGCCCAACGCCGGTGATTGGTTTTTGTTTTCTTAGAAGAGATAACTCGTCATAACCATCGGTCCTGTGCACAGTGTGGAGAACTCACGTTTGCGCTGGTCAGCGGGTTATCCACCGGTGGGTTGCCTGTGGGCAACCAGGGTATAAACCCCCGTCCGCGTCCACAGTCTCCGACGAGACGGCGGTTGTCCACCGTTGTCCACCGGCTATCCACCGGTTGTCCACCGGGTTTGTGCCCAGGCTTGTGGACGACGCCGGGACGCTACCGACTCGTCGTCCCCAGAACCTTCAACAGGAAATCCACACTCCTCCACAGGCGGTGGACAGAGATGTGACTGTGAGTGCTTGTCCACATCGATTTCCCCAGGAGTTGTCCACATCTGTGGGGAACGGCGGTGAAGGTTATCCACCGCTGGGGACAACCCCTGGGGACGAACGGTGGATAACAATGGCACGCTCACCAGGGCAAAGTCGGTTCACGGTCGTGGTCTGGCGGGGCCACGACTGTTCCCACACCCGGGCGAGCGCGAAACGTGGCCCCGGGAGTCCCCGCATGCGACCCGACGCCGTCGGGTGTGCACTCGGGCCCGGCCGGCTTGGGGACAGTGGTGTTCGACGAGCGGATGCCGCCCGGAGCTACCACCGGCTTCTGGTGCGCGGCGGCGGGTCGGCATCCCGGCGGCTGGTGAGCGAGGGCCGGCCGGGGAGATCACGCGGATTCGTCAGCGCGGTGCGTGGGTCATGCGATCGGGAAGCCCGAGCCGGTGACCCCACCGCCGGGCCGGATGCCGTGGGACGGCCCTGAGTCGCAGGCAGGCCGCCGAGGGGGCGGGACTGTGCGTCCCGCGTACCCCTAGGTGTTCTGTTTGATCCTGTTGGTGAGTTCGGCGATCTGGTTGTAAAGAGAGCGGCGCTCGGCCATGTGCTGCCGGATCTTGCGGTCGGCGTGCATCACGGTCGTGTGGTCGCGGCCGCCGAAGGCCTGGCCGATGCGGGGCAGGGAGAGGTCGGTGAGTTCGCGGCAGAGATACATCGCGACCTGACGGGCGTTGACCAGCACCCGGCTGCGGGAGTGGCCGCGCAGATCCTCCAGGCTGACGCCGAAGTAGTCGGCCGTCGAGACCATGATCTGGTCGGCGGTGATCTCCGGGCCGGCGCCGTCCGGCATGAAGTCGCGCAGTACCTCCTCGGCCAGGCTGAGCTGGACCGAGCTGCGGGTCAGGCTGGCGAACGCGGTCACCCGGATGAGGGCGCCCTCGAGTTCGCGGATCGAGTTGGAGACCCGCGACGCGATGAACTCGAGCACGTCGTCGGGGGCGAACATGCGTTCCTGCGCGGCCTTCTTCTGCAGGATCGCGATGCGCGTCTCGAGGTCGGGCGGCTGGATGTCGGCGAGCAGGCCCCACTCGAAGCGGGTGCGCATGCGGTCCTCGAGGGTGGCCAGCTGGCGCGGTGAGCGGTCCGAGCTGATCACGATCTGCTTGTTCGCGTTGTGCAGCGTGTTGAACGTGTGGAAGAACTCCTCCTGCGTCCGCTCGCGGTTCTCCAGGAACTGGATGTCGTCGATCAGCAGGATGTCGACATCGCGGTAACGGCGCTGGAAGGCCTGCGTCTTGTCGTCGCGCAGGCTGTTGATGAAGTCGTTGGTGAATTCCTCTGTGGACACGTAGCGGACCGAGCGGGCGTGGCCCAGCGTCGTCGCGTAGTGACCGATGGCGTGCAGCAGGTGCGTCTTGCCCAGCCCGGAGCTGCCGTAGATGAACAGCGGGTTGTACGCCTTCGCCGGCGACTCGGCCACCGCGACCGACGCGGCGTGGGCGAAGCGGTTCGACGACCCGATGACGAAGGTCTCGAACATGTACTTCGGGTTGAGCCGGTTACCGCTGTCGCCGCCCGGCCGCCGGTCGTTGCCGGAGGTGTTGCGCATCGGGCCGGAGTCGCCGCCCTGCCCCATCCGCATCGAGTCGTCGCGGCGGTCGTCGTAGCCGAGGTTGTCCCGCAGCTGCGCCTGCTCGGTTGCCATCCGCCGGCTCGACTCGTTGGGCTGCTTCACCTCGGTGGGACCGGTCGGCTGTGCGGTGGTCGGCTGCGGCGGCGCCATCATCGACGCCTGCGGCATCGGGACGGGCGCGGCGAACAGGCCGTCCTGCGCCTCGCGGGCGGACGGCACCGGTCGCGCGTACGGAGTAGAAGGCGAGGAGTGCTGAGCCGAACCGGTCGGCTCGGCGTAGTGCGCGGGAGGCGGTGGCGGCTGAACCGGCGGAGGGGTGCCGTAGACCTTGCCCGGCATACCGGTCCCGTCCTCCGGCGGACGCACCGTGACAGCGACCTGTATCGGCCGCCCGTACCTGCGGGACAACGCATCGGTGATCGCCGGCCGCAGCCGCGACTCGATGACGTCACGGGTGAAGGCGTCGGGCACAGAGAGCAGCGCGGTGTCCTCCACTATCGCGCGCAGGCGAGTGAGGCGGAGGTACGCCCGCTGCTGCGCCGACACGATCTCGTCGGCGAGCTCGGCAACCGCCGCGTCCCACACCTCGCTCAGGTCGCCCGATTCGGCCACCGCCGCGCCACCCCCATCACCACCGACCCCCGGTGGCCTTGTCCGGCCGTCCGCCCGTACCTGTCGTACCGAGCAGGCTCTGGCCGGTTTCCCCCAACCTCATCCACCGGCTATCCACAGGTTATCCACAAGCTGTGGGCGCGTCGGCAGGCGCTCCCCCCGGCCGAGAGTCTGGCGGCGGACCCCTGGAGCCTGCGCTGGCGCGTTTCAACAGGCTCACCGTGCCGAACGATTCAGCGGCCCGCCCGGTACTGCCCGGAACGAGCCCTGCTGAGTACGACGCCGGAGACCAGCAAACGGGCACGCTAACAGCGCTGCCACCGCCGCTTCAACCGGCGTCCCACCCCGGGAAGCATTCCCCCGCGTGGAGATTCACTTGAAGCGCAGAAAGACGTGCATCTGTGCCGTCCTAAGATCGACGCGGAGATCATCGGCGGCGTGCCATCGCTCGCATCGTTGACCACCGCGTGCAGCCTGCGTAGGGTCGAGCGGTTGCCTTGCCGCGCCCCTGCTAGAGTGGTCGTCTGGCAGCGATGCCCCTTGTCTTTGTTTTGCACTGATTCGGAGTCCTCACGTGAGCAAGCGCACTTATCAGCCGAACAACCGCCGTCGCGCGAAGACCCACGGCTTCCGGCTGCGCATGCGCACCCGGGCAGGTCGTGCCATCCTCGCCAGCCGCCGCAACAAGGGTCGCGCCACGCTGTCGGCCTGAGCCGACACACGGGCCGCCCGGAAATGCCCAGGTAGTCGTGCTGGCCGCAGCTCAGAGACTGCGGAAGAGCAGCGACTTCACCGCAGCGTTCCGCGGTGGCCGCCGAGTCGGCCGCGGCACCTTGGTCGTACATCTGCAGATCGACGAGCCGGCGCTCGCCTCCACGGCACGCGCCGGCTTTGTCGTGTCCAAGGCGGTGGGCAACGCCGTGGTGCGCAACCGCGTCCGGCGCAGGCTTCGCCATCTCGTCCGCGACCGGCTGGCTGACCTGCCGGTCGGCGCCACGATCGTGGTGCGTGCCCTACCCGCCGCGGCGACCGCGACCGCCGAGACGCTCGGCGCCGACCTGGACGCCGCGCTCACCGTCGCTCGGACCCCTCGGCGGCGGCGATGACCGGGGTCGCCCGCCTGCTCGCGCTGCCGATCGTCGCGTACCGTCGATACGTGAGCCCGGCTCTGCCGGCCCGCTGTCGGTTCTATCCCTCGTGCAGCGCATACGCCCAGGAAGCCCTGGAGCGACACGGCGCTCTCCGGGGTATCGGCCTGGCAGTCTGGCGGATCCTGCGCTGCCATCCGTTCCACCCAGGCGGGTACGACCCGGTGCCCGATCCGATCCGTCACCAGCCGGCCGCCGATGTGACTGGAGCTTGAATTGAGTCTCGACTGGATCTACTACGCGATCTCGTGGATCCTCCTGCAATGGCATGCCCTGTGGGACTTCATCGGAGTGCCCGAGGGCCCGTTCCTCGGCACCAACTGGGCGTGGATCCTCGCCATCGTGTTCCTCGTGGTGACGGTCCGGGTCGTTCTGTTCCCGGTCTTCGTCAAGCAGATCAAGTCACAGCGGGCCATGCAGGCGCTCCAGCCCAAGGTCAAGCTGCTGCAGGAGAAGCACAAGGGTGACCGGGAGACGCTCCAGAAAGAAATGATGGAGCTCTACAAGACCGAGAAGGCCAACCCGCTGATGGGCTGCCTTCCGATGTTCCTCCAGGTGCCGGTCTTCCTGGGCCTCTTCCACGTGCTGCGGCGGCTCTCCCCGGAAAACCAGGGCAAGACGCTGTACGGATGGACCGTCGACCAGTTCGAGAGCGCGACGCATGCGGCCCTGTTCACCGCACCGCTGCCCGCACAGTTCGGCTCGACCGACGCCCAGCTCGCCGCGCTGAACACGAGCAACGGCACCACGGTCAAGGTCATCGCCGCCGTACTGGTGCTGATCATGATGACCACCACGTACCTCACCAGCCGCCAGATGATCCTCAAGACCGGCTGGGCCGAGGACCCGCAGCAGAAGATGATCCAGCGCCTGATGCTGTACGGCATTCCGCTGTCTCTGCTCGTTTCCGGCTCGCTGTTCCCGATCGGTGTGGTCATCTACTGGGTGACGAACAACCTCTTCACGCTGGGTCAGCAGCAGTGGGTGCTCCGCAAGTTCCCGCCGCCGCAGATGAACAAGACGGGCGCCGCCAGCAAAGCCACTCCGGCCAGGACGGGCCCGCCGGCGAAGAAGAACGGCACCAAGGTGACCGGTCCGGTGCAGCCGGGGCGTACCGGCGGAGGTCTTTTCGGCCGCAACAAGAACGTCGAGCCCGAGCCGCAGCAGTCCCCGGTGGTCGACGAGAAGTCGCGCGCGCCCAAACCCGGCGCCAAGCCGATAAACCCCAAGAAGGGCGCCCGACCGGCGAACAAGCCGCGGAGTTGACCGACGCAGACCTCTCCACGCCCGGCTCGATCGGCGTGGGAACAGCGGACCGAGCAGGTCCGGGACCGATTAGTACGGAGATGACACCGTGACCGACACCAGCACTCCCGATTCCTCGGTCTCCGAAGCCCAGGAGACCGACTCCCCGGAGGCCGCACCCGAGGAGACCAAGAAGTCGGAGAGCGTGGCTTCCGACAGCGAGCTGTTCCGGCAGAGTGAGATCGCTGCTGACTACGTCGAAGGACTGCTGGACATCCTGGACTACGACGGCGACATCGACGAGCTGGTGTCGGCCGGCCGTCCGATGGTCGAGGTCGTGGGTGGTCGACTGCAGGCCCTGGTCGGCCAGCGCGGCGCCACCCTCGAGGCGATGCAGGAACTGACCCGGCTGGCGATCTTCCGGGCGACCGGTACGCCGAGCCGCCTGCTGCTGGACATCGGCGGCTACCGCGCCAACCGGCGCAAGGAGCTGGCTGCGGTCGCACGCAACGCCGTCGAGAAGGTGAAGGAGCACGGTGACGCCGTGCGCCTGGAGCCGATGTCGGCCTTCGAGCGCAAGTGCGTGCACGACGTGGTCAACGCGATCACCGGTGTGGAAAGCGAGTCGGAGGGCGTCGAGCCCAACCGGCGGATCGTCGTGCGTCCGGTCGACTGATGAATGACCCGCTTCTCAGCGGGGATGACCTCGGCCCGGGCGGTTCGCCCGGGCCTTCGTCTTCCTCGCTCTTCGGTGACCGGTTCGAGCTTGCTGTGGCGTACGCCGAGCTGCTCGTCACGGACGGCGTGACACGTGGTCTGATCGGCCCGCGTGAGGCTCCGCGCATCTGGGAACGCCACCTGGACAACTGTGCCGTCGTGTCCGAAAAGATAGATATCGGCGCTTCGGTGGTTGACGTGGGCTCTGGTGCCGGTTTGCCCGGTATCGTGCTGGCAGTGGCTCGGCCGGACCTGCGCATCACTCTGGTCGAGCCGCTGGCACGACGAACCGCGTTCCTGGACGAAGCAGTGGACCACTTGGGCCTGTCCTCGACCGTCACGGTTGTTCGTGGACGGGCGGAGGAGGTCCGCCTGGAGCCGGCCGACGTGGTCACCGCGCGGGCCGTGGCGCCCCTCGACCGGCTCGCCGGTTGGTGCCTGCCGCTGGCCGCGGTGGGTGGCCGGGTGCTGGCGCTGAAGGGGTCGTCGGCCGCCGACGAGGTGGCCGAGCACGCCGACGCGGTGCGTGGCCTCGGCGGTTCCGAGCCGGTGGTCCTGCAGTGCGGGGTGGGTGTGATCGAGCCGCCGACAACGGTGGTGGAGATCGTCCGCGAGCGGGTCGTGGTGCCGTCTCGGTCCCCGGCGTCGCCGGGGGCGAAGGGGCGCGCGTCCGGCGATGGACGTGGCTCCGGGCGAAGGAGAACGCGAAGGGGTTAACACGGATGGGCGGCGGCAGACGCGACACACGCACGCGAGTGGGGCGGTCTCCGCGTCCGGGGCCGGCGCAGAATGCTTTGCCGGATAGCAAGATTGAGCCGGTGCCGAGTCGGGCACCTGGGCGGTCTCCTACCGCCGACCTGTCGTCTCGCGCTGCGGGTGGTTTACGGCGTCGTGCGGAGGATCGGTTCGAGTTGGCGGAGCTCTCCTCGGTTGGCGGTCAGCCGACCCTCGAATTGCCCGCTCCCGAACCAGACGAGCCGACCATGCCCGACTGCGCACCGATGCTGTCCTGTGCTGCGCCGTTCACCGACTACGTTCCGTCCAGCGACGCGGCGTCCTCTGACCGGGTAGCGCCGTCCCTGGCTCCGCCGAGCACCGCGCATTTCCTGGGTGACTTGACGGTCGGCTCGGATCTCCGCAGCGACCCAACCCTCGGCCGACGGCCAGGAGCTCCTCGCCCGGGGCTGGCCTCGGTCGCCTCTGATTCTGTCCCCGCTGACCGTGAGCATCAGCAGGATCCGAGCCGGCCGGGTAATTCACCTCGATCGCGGCTCGAGGCCCGAGCCTTTTCGGACACCGGGTGGCCCGCCCGACGAGGACCGACTTTCGGTGCCGTGCTGGCTCTCGTACCCGGCTTCATGGTCTTTGAGACGGACGCCACACCGCGACTTGCGGTCCTCGCCGGCGGGGTCGCTCAGCGCGGCCGACCCGCGCCGCCCGACGGTGGCGGCGAGTTTTCCACAGGCTTCGATCTGGGTCTTGCTGGCAGCGTGGTCGTGGACTTAGCCTGGTCAACCTCGGCGCCAGCAGCGTCGACCCAAGCTCCCACATCGCATCACCCGGTCGATGCGTCGACGCCCATCGGCAGCGTTCCATCGATCGCTTTCTCGAATGCCACTCCAGTGACGGATGTGGCTGACGGCGTGTCGCCCTATCAGGCGGACAGGCGTGGCAAGCGCCGCCCGACGGCCGTAGGCTGGCCGCGCGTCGATAGTGTGGACCGGTTGGCGGGCGCACCCGGTGCACCGCCTCTCGCCCCGCCTCTTGCGTCGCCCGACGATGCCGAGGTGGGCACTCGCGGTGCCGACCCATTCCAAGCAGGCAGGGACAAGACGGTGCATGAGTTCGGCAGTGGCCTCGACGGTTTCCCCTCGAGTCGACCCGGTGTTTCACGTGAAACCAACACATTCGCTGGTGTAGATAACGCAACGTCGTCATCGCCGTACTCGGGGATCTCTCCTGGCTCGTCAGCGTCGGCGAGCATCGGCTTTGCGGCAGGCGAAACGGGCAATGGCGGGTCGGGCGCTCCTCAGCCGCATGTCGGCACCGGCTACGCGAGCGCCCAAGCCTCCGGCGGTCAGGTGTACGGAAGTCCGGTAGGACCGCAGCCGACGCCACCGAGTGATGGTGCCGAGGGTCGCCGCGCGGGACAGCCGGTTGATTACGGATACGCGCCGGAGCCGCATGTGCCGGCTCAGGCCCCGCGGTCCGGCCTGTCGACCCCGGCGGTCGCCCCCGTCTCCGGATCCGCTCCGATGCAGGGAGCACCGACGGCAACATCTCCTACGGGTGACGGCAACCGTCATCCGGACGAGCATGTTTCACGTGAAACGCCGGAGCGGGATGAGGACGATCCGCCGCTCGCCATGGAAGCGTTGCGTGCTGTGCAGATCCTCAACCCGAGCGGCGAAATCACGATGCCGCGTCCCGATCATCCGAGGGTCCTCTGCGTTGCGAACCAGAAGGGCGGCGTCGGCAAAACCACGACGACGGTGAACCTGGCTGTGGCGCTCGCGCTGCACGGCAACCGTGTGCTCGTGGTTGACCTCGACCCGCAGGGGAATGCGTCCACCGGCCTCAACGTCCCGCATCACGCGGGCGTACCCGATGTCTATGACTGTTTGATCGACAACGTGCCGCTCAGCGAGGTGGCTCAGGCGGTTGAGGGAATCCCGAACCTGTTCTGTGTGCCGGCGACCATCGACCTGGCCGGCGCCGAGATCGAGCTGGTCTCGGTGGTGGCTCGCGAGTCCCGCCTCGCTCGCGCGATCTCCGCACATCCCGAGAAGTTCGACTACGTCTTCATCGATTGCCCGCCGTCCCTCGGCCTGCTGACCGTGAACGCGCTGTGCGCCGCGCAGGAGGTCCTGATCCCGATCCAGTGCGAGTACTACGCGCTGGAAGGCCTCAACCAGTTGATCAATAACATCAACCTGGTGCGCCAACACCTGAACCCGACGCTGGACGTTTCGACGATCCTGCTGACGATGTACGACCGCCGCACGCGCCTGGCCGACGCCGTCGAGCAGGACGTCCGGAATCACTTCGGTGAAAAGGTTCTGCATGCGGTGATCCCTCGCAACGTCCGTGTGTCGGAGGCGCCGAGCTACGGCCAGTCCGTGATGACCTACGACCCGGGCTCGCGTGGTGCCACCAGCTACTTCGAGGCCGCCCTGGAGATCGCGATGCGTGGGGTCAGTGACAACGGAGGCACCGCATGAAGAACCGTCCACGGGGAGGCCTCGGCCGGGGACTGGGCGCTCTGATCCCAACCGCGCCGGCGGCAGCCGTCGCGACCGAAGAGGCCGCCCCTCCTCCCCCGGCGCAGCCTTCCGCGCCGACCCAGTTCACGGCACCGGCACCACCGGAAGAGCCCACACCCGAGCCGCCGGCGAGTGACCCGTCCAGCGACTTGGCGCCGGTTCCCGGTGCCCGCTTCGCCGAGCTGCCGGTCACCGCGATCCAACCGAACTCGAAGCAGCCCCGCCACGTCTTCGACGAGGAGGCGCTGGAGGAACTGAAGATCTCCATCCAGGAGGTCGGGTTCCTGCAGCCAATCGTCGTCCGCGACGCCGGCGACGGTAAGTACGAGCTGGTCATGGGTGAGCGCCGGTGGCGCGCCGCCCAGGCGGTCGGCAGGGAGACCATTCCGGCCATCGTCCGCGACACTCGCGACGACGCGATGCTCCGGGACGCGCTGCTGGAGAACATTCACCGCGCCAACCTGAACCCGCTGGAAGAGGCGGCCGCCTACCAACAGCTGCTCGACGAGTTCGGCGCCACCCACGAAGAGCTGGCGAAGCGCATCGGCCGCAGCCGCCCCCAGATCTCCAACACGATCAGGCTCCTGAACCTGCCGGCCCCGGTCCAGCGCCGCGTCGCGGCCGGCGTGCTGTCGGCCGGCCACGCCCGCGCGCTGCTGAGCCTGGACGACACCGAGGCGCAGGAGCAGCTGGCTCTGCGCATCGTTGCCGAGGGGCTGTCGGTCCGTGCCACCGAGGAACTTGTTTCGCTGGCGATTGCCGACGGCCCGGCCAAGAAGGCGACACCGGCACGTCGCCCGAAGGTTCACGCGCCCGCTCTCAACGACCTGGCCGACCGCCTGTCCGACCGCTTCGACACACGAGTGAAGGTCGACATAGGACGGAACAAGGGCAAGATCACGATCGAGTTCGCGACCGTGGACGATCTGGAGCGCATCGTCGGCATGATCGGCGTAGAAGAAGAGGGCGCGGCCGAAACGCCGGAGTGAAGCGCACGTCCGCGGTGCCTATTCGCCGTGGTCGACCCCAAGGCACGTGAGCCAGCCGGATCACGTGCCTTCTTCATGTCCGGAGTCGTGTTTGTTCAATGTAGACACACATGCTCTGACCAGCACATTCATACCCGCAAAGATTTACACTTCAACAACTTCTGTCAACGCGATCCTCCTGAGATTCTTGGTCCCTGGCGAACTACCCGGATGTCATTTCAAAACCCAAGATCAAGCCGCTTGGCCCCTTGGGTGCCTCTTACCGATGTGGATCAGGCGCGAGACGCGCTTCAGGCAGAAGTGTGGTGCCTCGAAGCGACGATTGAGCCGTTCCATCGTTGCCGACCCTTGCTCGGGCACCCAGCCGATGACGGCTGTTCGCGGCCTTGGATACGGCTAGCGCATCGCGATTGGTCAGCAGCGCTATCCGGTTAGCTCGCGTTCTGTTCCAGACGTGGGGTGACAGTCGTGTGCTCCCGATGTATCGAACGCGAGCCAGGGTCATGATCACTTCTTCGCCGCCAGCGCGCACTGCTTTGAGGATCGGCCCTGCCTTGCGTGCCCTCGGTCATTTGACGCTGGGCGGTCAGCGGCACCTTGGTATTGCCGGGGTGCTTGCGCTCAGGCCCAGACCGAACGCTGCGACGAGCTGGTCACCTTGCTTGGCCCGCGGGCTCGATCGGCCTCAAACTCGGGGCGGACAACTCCGGCAGGTTTGGTGAAGGTGACCCGACCGTAGGGCGCAACGGATCATGTTGTTCTTTGCTGCGGAGCTGCCCAGCCTTACCGTCCGCCGCGGGACCAAGCGCTTTTGGCCCGACGGTGTCTACCTCGCGCCGAGGGTTCTTACCGCCCGATGGACCGGCCGGAGGCGTGTGACCGCAAGCTTGGAATCTCAGCCCTCTCGTCTCTACGCCAGGATCGGAGCTTCCTGAGTTTTTCGAGGCCGAGCAGGGTGCTCAAGTCGGCCGGATCTGGTGACGACTGAGTCGCAACGGTGTTGAACTCTGCAGTCGAAATGAGCAAGCTGACGGCTACCGGTTCGCTCGTGGCTAGCGAGGCGGTCCACCTGATCGGTGCCACCCTGACGGCGGCTCTGCCGGCTTCCGTGTTTCACGTGAAACCACGGCCTTCGGTTCTGGTCCGAGCGGCTCGGGTCTGGCCGAAGCTGGGAACTAGAGGCACAAGAACCCTTGCTTACCAACGGGGACTTTCGAACCGCCTCGGCCCCTTCGCCTCGTCCGTGGATCTCGCCGGTGGATGCCGGCAGCAGTCGCTGGTACCCGGCGATACGTTGCCAGCTCTCTGGGGTCAACCGGGCCGGGACGGCGAATTTGGACGGCGCTGGCCTGTCTCACGTGAAACTTCGCTGTCCCGCCAGGCACCCATGACAGGTCCGCGATTGCGTTCATCTTGAGTGACGGGCTGGTGGAACGCCTTACCTCTTCAGGCTGAAGAACCGTTCGACCGACGAGACTGACGTCAGCGGAGGCAAGACGACCCTCGTGGCCGAGGGGCCTGGTGCTGACGAAAGGTAGAAACAACGTTCGCGCCATCGCGGGCCAGCGGAGGCGGCCCGAAGCCGCTTGCCCCTGTTTGGCGGCCGTTGCGTTTCACGTGAAACGCACCCAGGCCGAAGACTCCGATGGTCGACTAAGGCGAACGCCGAGTCGACCTCGTCCTGGCGGGTGGTGGCTCGACCTCGTCCTGGCGGGTGGTGGCTCGACCTCGTCCTGGCGGGTGGTGGCTCGACCTCGTCCTGGCGGGTGGTGGCTCGACCTCGTCCTGGCGGGTGGTGGCTGGTGTTTCACGTGAAACGTGTGCCAGGGCGGGTTGTGCTTCATCCGTGCGACTCGCTGCGGTCGGCTCATTGCCTGAGGACCGTGGCGAGGAGGCCGGCCGGGGCGCCATCCCTACATCGGTCATTCGAGCGCCTCGTCGGAGCGAGCGCCGACTAGCCTCGGCGGTCTGGGTGCCGTGACCGCAGCTGGGCTACCGATGGTGTGCGCCAGCTGTGACCCATGAGGTTTCATGGTCCTCCGCCATCCGACTGTGGTCTCCCCTGCAGCCGCCCGGAGCGGCAGACGATCCGCGACGTCTTGGAGCCTGTGCGGGCGGTGCTGAACGGTACTGGGCGGCCAGGCCTTGGCGGCCGATTGGTGCAGCCGAGCAGCAAGCGCGCTGCGGCCGTCCAAGTGGTTCGGGATATCTCGATCGGCGACTCTGTCCAGCGGACTGGTCGAGAATTCGGGTGGGCGGGGCAATCGAGGGGCGAGTGGCCCTCTGGCGCGAGAAGCAGCCAGCCGGCGTCCGGTGGCGACGTCATCGGCCCTCCGGGTCAGGCGGGCGCCACGTAAGCCAGCGACGACGTCGAGGGCGGAGACGGTGACCTCAAGCCGGCCCAGTGTGAGGCCTGGCGCGAAAGGACTGGGGCAAGAAGGCCCGCGGCGAGTCCAGCGGTCGACGGCCGGTTAATGGGCGGCCCCTTGGCGAGCCGATCGGCCGTTGGACGGCGGCGCGGCATAGGCGCCCTGCCGCGGTGATGAGCTTGGGGTGGACAGCCGGGGGCGTTTCCGAGGGCGGCGGACCGGGGTGTGTCCGGCCCGAGTGCAGTGATCCGAAGGCGACGGCCCTGAAGGCGATTACCCAAGCACCACGGCCACTAGATAGCGGGTCCTCTGTGCGACGATCCCCGCGTTGGCGGCGCAGGTCCTGACGCGACTCCTCAACCTGACTCGTGACGTTGAGAGAGACGGCCAAGGGATGTATCGGTTGCGCGATGACTAAGGGGGGCAACGCGCCCTTGGGGCACCAGAGAAGGCGAAGGGGGAGCCGCAGCAATAGTCCGGCCGCAGGCGATGTCACGCCTAGCTCTGTATTGGCATGAGGAGCCGCGCACGAGCGAGATCGGGCAGCCCCGGCCGAGACGGTCTGGGACAACGCCGAGCGAACGTGCGGGGTTCCACAACTGGACGGGACCGACTCTGGCGCTCGGCCGCGCGATTTTCCGAGAGCTCCCCCGTGCGCGATGCTGGGTTCCGGACCGCGGCTCCGAGAAGCACCTTGGTTGCCCGGCCGGCGTTCGTGACCCTGACGTCTGTCTGGTTCGAGAGGGCAAGGCGAGCGCTGGCCCGTCGGCGAAGTTGACTCCGCGACTAGTCGGAGACGACGTGGCCGGAAGGCTCGAGGTCGAGCGATAGGCGAGGCGTTGGTTGGAAGGTAGGCCGCTGGGCTGGGGCTGACCGGAGGGCTATCCAGTCTTGCCCGACGGCTGAGGGCGGTTACAGCGGCGTTGGTCGGCCGGGTCCGGGCGAAATCCAAGAGATCGAATAATAGGCAAGTATCGAAGTGGGGCCTCAACAGGCACGACGTGGCCGTCGCGCTGGGCAGGCTCGGCGACCGGCACCAGGCCGCTCGGACGGATCGATGGAGCTTGCCTAATGCATCGGGAAACGACGTTATCCACAGGCTGTGGGCAGTGCTGTTGAGAAGAGTGGCGGATCGCGTTTCACGTGAAACGAGGCAGGGTGCCGAGCGCTTGTACACGCGGGTATCCACAGGGTGCGCAAGCGTTCTACGTCGCGTTTCACGTGAAACGGGGCTGCCTGTGGATAACTTTTGTGGATAACTTCTGGCGTGGTGCAGTGCCCACGGATAGTGATCGACTTCTACATGGGGCGGCATCTGGAGGGCGGGTGCCTCGCTCGGGTGAAGCTCCGCGAAATTGACCCGGGACAGTGGGCTGTGACCTGCACTAGGGTCAGGTTCGTGCCCCAAAACCCCGCCCCTCTGCCGGACTTCACGCGCTGGCCGTCGTTCCCTTTCGAGGGCGACATGCGCATCAAGCAGATCGCCGCGCCCGTGGCGGTGGAGCCTCCGCGAAGTGGCGAGGATGCCTCCGAGTGTGTGGCCTGCAATACGCCGGATGACGCGTACATCTGGCACAGCGAACGCTGGCGTGTGCGAGCGATGGACCGGCCCACCGGGCTGCCCATGGTCGTGATTCTCGAATGCCGCTCGCATCTCGACCTCGGCGATCTGCCGAACCTGCTGGCGGCCGAGCTGGGTGTCATGACGGTCCGCCTGGAGCGCGCGATCCGGTCGCTCGACGGGGTGGCACGAGTGCACGTCAACCGGTGGGGCGACGGCTCGGCGCACCTGCACATGTGGTTCCTCGCGCGCCCCTACGGCCAACTGCAGCTGCGCGGCACGTTCCTGTCGCTCTGGGACGACATCCTCCCCTCGATTCCCGAGCAGCAGTGGCGGGAAAATCTGGCGCTCGTGGCCGCCTGGCTCGCCGAGTTCGGGGGCGAGGCGAACGCCGAACCGCCGCACATCCAGTGGGAGTCGCCCGCCTCTTTCAGCACTTCCCCGACTGCGGAGACGTCGGCGAGCGTGTCCGCCACCGCCTCCGTCTCCACCGCGAGCGGCGACAGCCCGTCGGTGTCCGGCCCAAGCGATTCGGCGGCGGCTGATTCTTCGAGTACGTCCGGAGCGATGTCCCGGGAATCAAACGCGGACAGCACGTCCGCCGTCGCGTCGGTGGAACCAGCGGCGGGCGCCGCATCCGGACCGTCGTCGGACGTTGGCGGCGTGGACGCTTCCGGTGCGGCCGGCGACCGCAACACGTCGAGCGGCCCGACTGTGCCGCGGCAAGCTACGGGAGAAACGTCAAGCCGGGTCTAGCCGCGTCCGTTGCCGCAGAGTCGGCAAAGGGCACGCCGACTCGGGATGTGTGCCCGTGAGTGCCGGGTGCTTTCGCCTCGACGAGATGGAGCGTCCACTGCTCGCGGTGGCACCCTGGGCTCGCGGTGGCACGCCGGCGCAGAGAGCGCCGTCCAACAGCGGTGCCGGCCTAGTGATCAGGCCGCCGAGCGCGTGACCGCCCGCATCACGAGCGACGTCAGGACGCTGCCGAACTTCAGGTCAGCGGCCTGCAAGGCCAGCGGCAGCAGAGACGTCTCCGTCATGCCGGGCGAGACGTTGGCGCCCAGCACGTGCGGGTTGCCGTCGGCGTCGACGATCAGGTCTACGCGGGACAGGTCCCGCAGCCCCAACGCCTTGTACGCGGCCAGCGCCGTCTCCGCCACCCGCGCGGCCACCGGCTCGTCCAGGCGGGCCGGAGCGTGCCATGTCGTCAGCCCGGCGGTGTACCGGGCGGCGTAGTCGTACACCCCGTTGCGCGGGACGATCTCGACCGCGGGCAGAGCCTGCGGACCTTCGCCCAGGTCGACGATCGAGACCGCCACGCCGGTGCCAGGGATGTAGCGCTCGACGAGCGCGGTCGAGTCGTACCCGAAACAACCAACCATCGCGGCCGGCAGCGCCGCCGCCTCCCGGACCACCGCGGCGCCGAGGCCCGACCCGCCCTGTGCCGGCTTGACCATCAGCGGCAGGCCCAGCCGCGACGCGATCCGGTCGAGGACCGCGACGGCGCCGAGCTCGGAGAACCGATCGTGCGGCAGCGCGACCCAGTCCGGCGTGGGAATGCCCGCCTCGCGGAGCATCGACTTCGCCGACGGCTTGTCCCACGCAAGGCGGGAGGCGCGGGCATCACAGCCGACGTACGGTACGCCGCACAGATCCAGCACGCCGCGCAACGAGCCGTCCTCACCCGTGGCGCCGTGCAGCGCGATGACCACGGCGTCCGGCGGATCCGCCTCGAGGTACGGCAGCAGCGCCGCATCGGCGTCGCGCACCTCAGCCGCGATGCCGGCACCGCGAAGCGCATCGAGCGCCCGTCGTCCCGAACGCAGCGAAACGTCCCGCTCGTAGGAGAGGCCACCCGCGAGTACGAGCACCTGCAAGTCAGCGGGCTCGGGCAGGTGTCGGGCACTCGCCGCGACGGGCGCGTTACCGGTGGATCCGGCCGCGGTGGTCGAGGCGGGAGCGTCGGGTGCTGGAGGCATGGCTGGCCTTTCGGCGCGACTGATGGCGAGGTGTTCGGCGGCGCCATTGGGCAACCGCGGTGGGCGAAGTCTCAGATGTCGGCCCGGCCGCGGGTGCGGGTTTCGGGCGTCGGTCGCGCTCGGTGCTCACGGTCCCGCCGAGCATGGCACCAGCGCAGCGGCCGAGATAGGCAGCGATGCCAGGTCGAGGGAGTTCAGAGTGCTGGGGGCAACCGGGCGCGGCGAGACACCGCCGCGCCCGGAAGAAGCACCACCCCACAGCCCCCATGTTTCACGTGAAACCGAATCACGTGACGCCCGAGGCATGGAGACGATCATGCCAAGTCAGGCCCAGGAACATCCGCGGCCCCCGCAGTGCGCCGCCGCCGGTCCCCAAGCTCAGGACCGAACAGCGACCGCATAGCCAGCTCCTGCTCCATAACCCCGGACAACCGACGTACGCCCTCGCGGAGCCGTTCCGGCGACGAGAACGAGAAGTTCAACCGCATGTTCTGCGTCCCGACCCCATCGGCGTAAAACCCAGTCCCGGGCACGTACGCCACCCGGGCCGCGATCGCGCGCGGCATCATCGCCTTCGAGTCCAGCCCCTCCGGCAGCGTCGCCCACACAAAGAGCCCGCCCGCCGGCGTGGTCCAGGACGTCCCGGCCGGCATCATGTCCTCGAGCGCCGACAGCAGAGCATCCCGGCGCTCGCGGTACACCTCGCGGTAGACCTTGATCTGCTCCCGCCACGGCATCGTCGAGAGGTACTGCGTCACGGCGCCTTGGGCGAACGCACTCGGGCAGAGGATCATCGCCTCGGAGGCCATGACCAGCTTCTCGCGTACGGCATGGGGTGTCAGAATCCAACCGACCCGCAGCCCGGGCGCGAAGGTCTTGGAGAACGTGCTCACGTAGAAGACACCGTCGCGACGGCGGGCGCGCAGCGGCAGCGGCGCATCCCCCTCGAAGCTCAGCATCCCGTAGGGATCGTCCTCGACCACGAGCAGTCCGTGCGCGGCGCAGATGTCGAGGATCTCCTCGCGGCGAGCCTCGGACAGGGTCACGCCGGCCGGGTTCTGGTAGGTCGGGATCGTGTAGAGGAACTTGGCCCGCCCGCCCGTCGCGGCGATGGCCTCGACGAGTGCTGCGGGGATCAGGCCGTCGGCGTCCATTGCCACGTGCCGCACCTGTGCCTGGGCGGCCTGGAACACGCCGAGTGCGCCGACATACGTCGGCCCCTCGGCGAGCACCACGTCACCCGGATCCAGGAACAGCCGCGCGATCAGATCGAGCGCCTGCTGGCCGCCGACCGTGACCACCACGTCGTCGGGGGACGCGTCGTGGATGCCGGACAGCGCCATCACTTCGCAGATCCGTTCGCGGAGCTCGACGGTGCCCTGGCCGATGCCGTACTGGAGGGAGGTCGTGCCCTGCTCCGCCGCGAGCTTGCCGAGCATCTCGCCGACCGCGTCGAGCGGGAGGGCGGCGATGTACGGCGAGCCACCGGCCAGCGACACCACCTCGGGCCGGCTGGCGACGGCGAACAGGGCGCGGATCTCGGAAGTGGTCATCCCCCGGACCCGCCGCGCATAGCGGTCGGTGTAGTCATCCTGTGTGGTGCCGGACATGCGTGTCACCCCTCAAAGAACGGTCGGAAAGAGGTCATGTTAATCACTGGCATCACTCGTAAGCCTGGTCATTAACGGGCCGATCAAGGAGTGGGAAGCGTAAGATTCCGCCGGGGACGCGGCCGGCGTCCGGATATATCCGTCCGATGATTGAGGGGTTCGCCCATGTCGCGACGCCTTGTCAGCCTGACCCTCGATACTCTCGAGGATCTGCCGCGGCCATGCCGCCAGTGCGTCTACTGGGAGCTTGACCCGGTGTCGGCCGAGCGGGCGTGCGCCTCCGGCGATCCGGGGCTGGAGAAGGAGGCCTGGGTCTCGCAGACGCTCCTCGAGTGGGGCTCCTGCGGCAAGCTCGCCTACGTCGACGGCATGCCGGCCGGGTTCGTGATGTACGCGCCGCCCGCCTACGTGCCGCGCTCGATGGCCTTCCCGACCAGCCCGGTCAGCGCCGACGCCGTGCTGCTGATGACGTCGCACGTGGTGGCCGCGTTCGCCGGCGGCGGGCTGGGACGGATGCTCGTGCAGGGCGTCGCTCGTGACCTCACCAAGCGTGGGGTCAAGGCGATCGAGGCGTTCGGCGACGCGAAGTTCGGCGAGGCGGGCGAGGGCGAAGAGGGCTGTGTCTCGCCGGTTGATTTCTTCCTGTCGGTGGGATTCAAGACGGTACGCCCGCATCCGCGCTACCCGCGACTGCGCCTTGAGCTGCGCACCGCCCTGTCCTGGAAGTCCGACGTCGAGTACGCGCTGGAGAAACTGCTCGGCTCGATGAGCCCGGACACGCTGCTGCGCCCGGTCCGACCCGCGACGGCCACGCGCAGCGGGCAGAGCTGACCCACGCGCGCAGCGGGCAGAGCTGACCCACGCGCGCAGCGGGCGGAGCTGACCCACGCGCGCAGCGGGCGGAGCTGACCCACGCGCGCAGCGGGCGGAGCTGACCCACGCGCGCAGCGGGCGGAGCTGACCCACGCGCGCAGCGGGCGGAGCTGACTGCGGGCGGAGCGGAATAATTGCGTTCGAAATTTAAAATCGCGCGGCGCACCGCCCCCGCCCCCACCCCGTCACTGGGTGGGCGTTGAACGTAGCGGAACGGTTTGACGAAGTTGTTAGCTGTCCACAGGGCTATGCGCGGCGGGACGCGATTGCCATGCGCAGCTGGCGGACGTCGATCGAGCCGGTCGGCACATCGTTCTCGACGGGGTAGTACATGCGCTGCACCGCCGCCAGGATGGCCTCCACGATCTGCTCGCGGAACAGCGGGTTCACCAGCCGGTCGCGGTCCTTCGGCGACGTCAGATAACCCAGGTCCACGCGTACGGCCGGCATCCGCGTCAAGCGCAGCAAGTCCCACGTCTTGTAGTGGATGCGGCAGTTCTCCATGCCGGTGCGGACGACGATCTCCCGCTGCACCAGGTTGGCCAGCCGCTCCCCCACGGTCGACGTCACGCCGCTGCCGGTGCCGTAGTGGTAGGCGGCGACGCCGTCCGCGTCGGGGTTGATGTTCTCGTCCAGGTGCAGGGAGATCAGCAGGTCGGCGCCCAGCCCGTTGGCCAGGTCGGCACGCTGCGCTCCGGTCATCGGCTGGGTCGGCTGCGGGCCGCGGGTCAGATGCACCCGCATGCCGGCGGCGGCGAGCCGGCCCTCGAGGCGCGCTGCCACGTCGTACACCAGGTCTGCCTCGGTCCAGCGCAGCGGACCGTCGGGGACCACCACGCCGAGGTCTTCCCCGCCGCCGTGCCCGGGGTCGATGACGATCGTCTTGCCGACCAGGTTGGGGCCGGACTGCCGGAACGCCTCGGCCTCGCGCAGCCATTGCGGGCGCCCGCCGACCACCTTGCGGCCGAGGCGGCGCAGCGCCTTCATGGTCTGGGGGCCGCACGAGCCGTCCGAGGTGAGGCCGACCTCGCGCTGGAACTGGGCCACCGCACGCGCCGTCTGCGCGCCGTAGATGCCGTCCGCGCGGCCGCTGTCGAAGCCCATCTCCAGCAGGCGTTCCTGGAGCGCGCTGACATCCTCACCAACCAGTGCATTGGGTACGGAGTGGAAGAGCGTCCGTGCCCCCAGCTTCCAGCGGGCGCCGTCCAGAGCCGCCCAGGTTTCCGTGCCGACGAGGCCGTCCACGCCGATGCCCCGGCTCTGCTGGAAGGCACACACCGCGGTCTCGGTGTCCTCGTCGAAGACGTCGGCCGTCGACGCAACGGTGGCGGTGGGGTCGGGGTCGCCGGGGAGGAACTCGAGCTGGACCAGGATCGAACGGATCTCCGCGACGGCCGGTCCGGTCTCTCCACGTCGGATCGCACGCACGAGGGCGACTCCTCTAGCTCGAAAGGGGGAACGTCCGGAGCGTACTACCCAATCACAGCAGTCCCGATCACCCCGGAGGGGCACAAAAAAGGACACCCCGCGCTCATCGAACGCGGGGTGCCGGAGAACTCTGTCAGAGAGCCGACTCGATCAGGTTGATCAGAGCGGTCTTGGGCTTGGCGCCGGCCACGGACTTGACCGCCTCGCCACCCTTGAACATGGTCAGCGTCGGCACCGACATCACCCGGTAGGCGCGAGCCGTCTCCGGGTTCTCGTCGATGTTGAGCTTCACGATCTGCACCTTGTCGCCCATCTCCGTGGCGATTTCGGCCAGCAGCGGCTCGACCTTGCGGCACGGCGCGCACCACTCGGCCCAGAAGTCGACAAGCACGGGCTTGTCGGACTGCAGTACGTCACTGGCGAACGTGGCGTCGGTTACCGCCTTCGTTGCTCCCACGGGATGGACCTCCTGATTACAGCTCGACGAAAGATGCGATGAAGCGCTCGGCGTCCAGTGCGGCGGCACAACCGGTGCCGGACGCGGTGATGGCCTGCCGGTAGGTGTGGTCCACCAGGTCACCGGCGGCGAACACGCCGGCGATGTTGGTGCGGGTGCTCGGGGCGTCCACCTTGACGTACCCCTCGTCATCCAGCTCGATCTGGCCCTTGAACAGCTCGCTGCGCGGGTCGTGGCCGATCGCCACGAACACGCCGGTCACGTCGAGGACCTTGGTCTCGTCGGTCTCGGTGTTGCGCACGCGGGCGCCGACGACCTTGCCGTCCTCGCCGAGGATCTCCTCGACGAGCGAGTTCCACTCGACCTTGATCTTCGGGTTGTTCAGCGCGCGGGCGGCCATCACCTTGCTGGCCCGGAACGAGTCGCGGCGGTGCACGATCGTCACGGTCTCGGCGAAGCGGGTGAGGAAGGTCGCCTCCTCCATCGCGGAGTCGCCGCCGCCCACCACGACGATGTTCTGGTTGCGGAAGAAGAACCCGTCACAGGTGGCACAGGACGACACGCCGTGGCCGAGCAGCTCCTGCTCGCCGGGGATGCCCAGCGGGCGCCACGCGGAACCAGTGGCCAGGATCACCGCCCGGGCGAAGTACTCGGTCTCGCCCACGTACACGGTCTTGAGGCCCTCGGCGCCCGGCTCGGTGACCTTTTCGCCGAGCTCGACCCGGGTCACGTCGTCGGTGAGGAACTCCGCGCCGAACCGCTCGGCCTGCTTGCGCATGTTGTCCATGAGCTCGGGGCCCATGACACCGTCGGGGTGCCCGGGGAAGTTCTCCACCTCGGTGGTGGTCATCAGCGCGCCACCGGACTGGACGCCCTCGATGACCAGCGGCTTGAGGTTCGCACGAGCCGCGTACAGCGCCGCGGTGTAGCCGGACGGTCCCGAGCCGATGATGATCAGGTTTCGGACCTCGTCCACTGCCGACTCCTAAAGTCTGTCGCCGCCGACGCACACGCACCGGCGAATCCGAACCCTAGAACGTCAAGGTGGAGACGCGCCATTCCCGTCCCGAACACGCCCGTGTCCGGCGTCACGAACTGGGAAATCCAGGGCCCCTCAGCCTACCCGCACCATTGAACGGACCTGTGCGCCGCGACCGGACGCGCCGCAATCGGGACCGGTCGCCCAGACCCACTCCGTCTGGGCCGCGGTGAACCGCACGATCAGCGCCGGTGCACCCGCGAAGGCGGCGAAGTCGACGGACTTCACGGCGATCGGGCCGGCGCCGTTCTCCAGCGCCACCTGCTGCAGACAGGCCTGCAACGCGTCGCTGCTGCTGCGCAGTTGGGCCAGCCCGGCGGCGGTGCGGCTCGAGAATTCCTGGGGGCGCGCTGTCGAGTCGGCCGCGGAGGGGCGTGTCGAGTTGTTATCGGCGGACGAACCCGGGGCGGCCGACCCTGATGCCTTCGGCCGGATTTCGAGCATCGGGTCCTTGGCCGAGGCCATCCAGCGCAGCGACTGCTCGGAGTAGTCCAGCCCGCTGGTGAGGGTCTGATCGGGTCCGGTGACCAACGAGCCGCCGGCGGCCCGCTCGGCGTTGTCCGCGGCGGCCATCGGGGCGTTGGCAGCGCCCGCGCTGGAGTTGGAGGCGTCGTCACCGGCCTTGTCGCTGGTGAGGTAGGCGGCGCCGAAACCGGCGAAGGCCACCACACCCGCGGCCGCGGCGATGGGTGCGGCCCAGCGGAGACGCCGCCGGCGAGACGTCGGCTTGCGGTCCTCAACCCCGGTGGGTACGGAGACCAGGTGCCGATCGCCGGCACCGCGGACCGGTTCGAGATGCGGCTCGGAGGGTGACCCGAGCCCAGAGTCGGCAAGCTCAGAGTCGGCCAGCTCAGAGTCGGCCAGCTCGGGGCTGGTGAGTGTGGGATGGGTCAGCGCAGGGTCGGCGAGCTCGGGATCGATGGTCGTCGGCTCGGCGATCGGCGAGGTGAACGCGTCCTCCAGGCGTACCCAAAGATCGTCGGGCATGGGCTCCGCGGCCGTGCCCATCGCACCCAGCTCGGCACCCACCATGTCCATCGCCGGCGCCAGCCGGGCGTAGGCGGACCGCCACTCGGGGTCGTCCGCCACCAGCCGGGCGACCCGCTGCTGCTCGGGACCGTCCAGGGCGTCACCGATGAAATCGGCCAGCAGGTCGACGTCGACCGTGCCGAACTCGTCCGCGGTCATCGGCGCTCCCTCCCCTCGGACCTCGCCTGCACCGACCTCGATGGGACGCTGCCGGTCGGTTGATGGTTCCCGTGACCATCGTCTCCCTTGCGCAGGTGGCCGAGCTGGAGGGCCATCCGTGCCCGGCCGCGCGCGCATCTGCTCTTGATCGTGCCCTCCGCGACGCCGAGGATCTCAGCGGCCTCGGCCACCGGATAGCCCTGCACGTCGACCAGCACCAGCGCGGCCCGCTGCTCGGCCGGCAACTCGGCGAGCGCCTGCCGCACCACCAGCGCCGTCTCGTGGTCGCGAACGGGCGCCGCGGGCTCGGGGCCACCGGCCGTGCCACCGTCGTCGGTGTGCCGGCCGTCCGGCAGCGGCACCGTCGGATGGGCCTGGCGCTTGCGGACGCGGTCCAGGCAGGCGTTCACCACGATGCGGTGCAGCCAGGTCGTGACCTGGGCGTCGCCACGGAACCGGGCGGCCGCGCGGTGCGCCGAGAGCAGGGCGTCCTGTACGGCGTCGGCGGCCTCCTCGCGGTCGCCGACCGTGCGCAGGGCCACCGCCCACAGCCGGTCGCGATGCCGGCGGACCAGCTCCGCGAACGCGCCGGGGTCGCCGTCGACGTGGGCGCGCAAGAGGTCGGCGTCGGTTACGCCCTCTGTCGCACCGCCGATGGTCACGCTGAGAATCTAGTCGACTCGGGCGAGTGGCCGCTTACCCGGTCAGTTGCCGTAGACCTCGATGTTGCCGACGGTCACCTGGTACTTGCCGCTGCCGTCGTCGGCCTTCGGCAGGTCGGTCAGGAACACCAGGATGTACTGGTATTTCTGGTCCGGGTCGAAGACCGGGAAGATCTCCTTGGTCCCGTCCGTCCGGCTGGTGTCGGCCTCGCCGAGCTTCTTGTAGTCGGCAACGATCTTGGCGTCGCCCTGGCGGCTGTCGCCCGGGTCGCTGGTGCCGACCCGGATGTCCATCGCGACACCGGCGACCGAGGTCTCGACGCGCACGTCCGAGACCGAGCGGGGCTCCTTGAGGTTGATCAGGACGCCCATGCCCTTTTTGTTGTTGCCGAAGTTGGACTGGTTGTAGCGCTGCGTCTCCCAGCCCGTCTCGGTGTCGCCGTCGACGGTGAGCTTGGCCTCGTCGGAGTCGTCGCGGGTGCCGTTCGGCGGGTCGACGATGCGGACCATGTCGGCGGTCAACTTGATCTTCTGAGGCGCGGGCGCCTCGGCCTGACCGCTCGGGGTCCCGGCGCCGGACTCCGCCCCGGCGGGCGGGTTGCCGGCCTGGGTGGTCTGCGACGGATTGGGCTTGCCCGAGTTGCTGATCGCGCGGATGCCGAAGATCAAGCCGATCAGGGCGATCACGACCAGCGCGCCGACCCCGACGACGATCTTGCGGGTGCTCCGGACCGGCTCCGACGACGTCGCCTGGGCGAACCGCAGCGGGCCGACGTCCTCGTACTCGTCCTCGGCGGCGTCCAGCCTGTCCAGCTCCGCGGCCAGGGCGTCGGCCTCGGGCGCGGCGACCCGCTTGTCCAGCAGGTCCATGGTCAGGTCGTCGAGATAGGCCGGAACGCCCGGCCGGATCTGCCGCGGGGCGACGATCGAACCGGTCGCGTCGCGGCTGGCGTCCGGCAGGGTGGACTGCTCGATCTCGGCGTGCGGCCATGTGCCGGTCAGCGCGAAGTAGAGAAGACCACCGACCGCGCGCACATCGCCCTCGGCGGTGTCCGCGGAATCGGCCCGGGCATCGGCCAGCACGACCCGGCCGTCGTCGCCGATCAGCGTGGTGCCCGGGTGCACGTTGCCGTGCACCATGCCGGTGGCGTGCACCGCGGCCAGCGCGTCGGCGATCGAGTGCGCGATCGCGGTGGCGCGAGCCGGGTCCAGCGGACCGTTCGCGGCGACCATGTCTCGCAGCGCCTCGCCGTCGACCCACTCACGCACGACATAGGCCCGCTGGGCCTCGTCGATCGCGTCGTAGACACCGCAGAGGTTGGGATGAATGACCCGGCTCGCGGCGACCGCGGCCTGGAGCATCTCGGTCGCGGAGTCGCCGCCGGGATAGCGCAGCACGACCGCGACCGGTCGTCGGAGGATCACGTCGATGCCCTGCCAAACCTGGCGGCCGGCGCTGTCATCGTTGACGTGTTCCTGAAGTTGGTAGCGCTCCGCCAGGATCTCACCGACGGTGGGTGCACCGAAGGTCATGACCGGACCGGCCTCATCGGCCGTGGTCTCCTGGCCTTCGCCGACCTGGGTCACCCGTCCTCCTCGGTGGTGCACACGTGTCCAGAGCGACCTTACCCGTACGCCGCCAGCGCCCTACGGGTCATCCCCCTGGCGCGGCAACGCCAAACAAAGCCCTGGCTGGGGCGGTTCGTCCGAATGGCGGAGCTGAACTAGCCGAACAGAAAGTTATCCACAGCTTGTACACACCCGTCAACGCCCAAGTTTGCGCCGGACCATGCTGATCACCTGACTGATCTCCGGAACGCGAAGGAGGGCCGCGATGCCCAGATACGTCACCAGGATCACCGCGGCGCCGGCAAACAGCTGGAGGAGGGCCTCCAGGCGGTCCGGCGTGGCACCACCCGGCAGCAGGCGCACCACCAGCCAGCCGAGTGCGCCGGCCACCGCGGCGGCCAGCAGGACCTTGAGCATCGCCAGCACGAGCGAGCTCAGGTTGAGCCGCCCGATCCGCCGGCGCAGGACGGCCAGCGAGATGACGGCGGACAGGGCGTACGAGACGGCGTTGGCGGCCGTCATGCCCGCGGCGGCCATCGACGAGGACAGCAGCTCGGCGAGCACCAGGTAACCGGCGATGCGCAGGATCACCACCGGGATGTTGATCAGCGCGACCGTCTTGTTGCCCTGGAGCGAATAGAAGGCATAGGTGCAGAGATAACTGATCGACAGCGGGATCACGACGAGCGAACCGGCGACCAGGACCGTGCCGGTGGCGTACGCGGCGTCGAAATTGAAGTTGCCACCCTGGAAGAGCGTGACCGCGATCGGGACACCGAGCACCGCGTAGATCGCCACGATCGGCGCCAGGGCGGTCGTGACCAGCCGGATCCCCCGGCGCAGGTCGGCGCTGACGTCGGCGAGCCGGCCCTCCGCCGCGGCCGCGCTCATCTTGGGCAGCAGCGCGGTCATCACCGAGACGCCGATGATCCCGTGCGCCATCATGGTCAGCAGGAAGACGTAGTTGTAGGCCAGCGTGCTCGCGTTGTCGTTGCCGGAGACGCTGCTCAGCAACCGCACCACGATGAAGACCGCGACCTGGTTGGCGACGACGTAACAGAGCATCCAGCCGGCCAGCCGGCCGATCTCGCCGAGCCCGAGACCACGCGGATCCCAGCGCCAGTTCCACGTGAAACCGACCTTGCGCAGCGCCGGGAGCAGGCCCAGCGCCTGGACGATCATGCCGAGCAGGCTGCCGCCGCCGATCACCGCGACCATGGCGGGCGTCATGTCGGCGACGGACAGGCCGTCCTCGGTCTGGAAGACGAGCAGGAAGACGCCGCAGGCCGCGATCACGACCAGGCTGTTCAGGATCGGCGCCCACATCGGTGCGGCGAAGTGCCCGCGGACGTTGAGCACGGCGCCGATCAGCGCGGACACGCCGGTGAAGAAGATGATCGGCAGCATCAGGTACGCGAACAGCGTGACGAGATCGCGGTACTCCGGCGTGGTCCCGCCACCGGACTGGATCCACGTGATGACCGGCGCGGCCGCGACCACCAGCACTGTCGCGATGCCCAGGCTGACCACGGCAAAGGTCAAGAGCTTCTGGGTGTACGCCTGGCCGGCGTCCGGGTCGGCCTTGCGGCGGCGCACCAGCAACGGGATCAGGACACTGCTCAGGATGCCGCCGAGGAGCAGCTCGTAGATCTGGTTCGGAAGGAACTGGGCACTCGTGTACGCGTCGCCGACCGCCGAGCCCAGGGTCATGCCGAGCAGGGCGTTGCGAACGAAGCCGATGATCCGGCTGACGAAGCTCCAGACGGCCATGATGGCGCTCTGCTTCGTGGTGCCGGGGCCGGGCTCCTCGGGCGGGAGGGAGTTCTCCTCGGCGGCCACGAGGCCGGGGGTGGGCTCGGTGATCGGGATGATGCCGCTGTCCTGCGCGGACGTCGCCAGGCCCGGGCGGTCGAACGGGAGGGGGTCGGGCTTGTCGTAGCTCGTGGCTTCTGACAGACGGTCGTAGGCCGACGCGCCGGCGGCGTGGTCGTAGCCGCCGGACTCAGCGGGCCGGTCGTAGCCGCTGGACTCAGCGGGCCGGTCGTAGCCGGTGGGCTCTCCGGGCGGGTCGTAGCCTGCCGCGGCGCTGGGATAGGTCGAACTGGGATAGACGGTGCCGGCGCCGCCGGGATCGGCCGGGGACGGACCGGTCGGGCCGGCCTGGTTCGGCACACCCTGGTCCGGCGCGGCATGCGCCGGCGCCGACTGGTCGGGCATGGCATACGCGGGCGTGGCCCGCTCGGGCGTGGCCCGCTCGGGCGTGGCCCGCTCGGGCTCGCCCTGCTCAGGCGCGGCCTGTTCGGGCTGGTCGGCCGCGGTGCGGTCGCTCGGGCGGACGTAGGTGGCCTCGGGCTGGCCGTCCTCGTGGTCGGCGTGCGAACTGCGGTACAGGCCGCCGGTCACGATGTCCTCCCATGGTCGTGGCGATGCAGCGAAGCCTAAAGCCGTGACGCCCGGCGCACGCGCGGCGGTCTCCCGAGCGGCTAGAGGTGGCGGCGCAGGACGGTGCCGGGGGCGGCGCCGGCGAGGGTTTCGAGCATCCAGCAGGCCTCGGCGGGGACCAAAGGCTCGCTCAGGGCGTCCAGGACCGTCGGGTGGTCGCAGCCGGCCTCGGTCAGCACGCGCACCAGGTCAGCCACGGCGGTCAGGTCGCCGCCGTCGGCGATCGTGCGGGCCAACGGGCGTACGCCGGCGAAGGTTGGATCTTGGGAGAGCTCGGACAGGCGCTTGTCGGCGAGGCGGAGCATGTGGTCCAGCTCGTCGCCGGGGAAGCGATGGCCGGAGCGGACCTCGGCGCGGGGGTGGTCGCCGGCGAGGTAGGCGGCGATCGTGGCGTCGTCGAGCACCCGCGGCGACGGCCACCAGGCGGCGTCGGCGAAGAACGGCAGCGGCGGCTCGTGGCGCGGATCGGGCAGGTCGGTGGCGGGTGGCGGGCGCAGCAGCGAGCGGTAGGCCGCCGTACGCACCGCGGTGATCTGATGCTCGTCGTCCTCCGGCAGGGCCGGCGCGAACGGCGAGAGCAAGGCCACCACCAGGCCCGGATGGGGCAGCGTGGGGTCCTCCAGCGCGATCACCCGGGCGCACAGGTCCAGCTCCCACCAGCGCAGGGCGGCCGGGATCGGCAGGCCGGGCCCCGTCCAGCCGAGCTGGACCGGTTCGGCGGTGGCCGGGCCGCGCAGGCCGAGCGAGCGCTCACCGGTCGCCGGGTCGGCCTCGAAGACCAGGCCGTAACCGCCGGCGACCGGCAGCGACATCCGGACGGTGGGCGCGGAAGCCGGCGAGGGGACGCCGGTCAGCATGGTGGACCAGAACGCGGGGTCCTCGCTGAGGCGGCTCAGCGCCTCGGAGACGGGCACGGCGCCCATCCTGCCCGCTTCGGGCGGTCGCCGCCACGACCGATACGCTGGTCGTCCCATGTCTGTACTGAACTCGGCGCAGCGCAACGCCGTTGCGGAACTGCTGCGTGTCTCGCCCGTCTCCGATGAGCTGGGGCGCCGTTTCGGCGCCGCCGGCCACGAGTTGCACCTGGTCGGTGGCTCGGTGCGGGACGCGCTGCTCGGCCGGCTCGGCGACGATCTCGACTTCTGCACCGACGCGCGCCCCGAGCAGACGCTCGCGGTGGTCAAGGGCTGGGCGGACGCGATCTGGGAGACCGGGCGCGACTTCGGCACGATCGGCGTGCAGAAGGACGGCCTGCGGATCGAGATCACCACGTTCCGGGCCGAGGCGTACGACGGCGTCACCCGCAACCCGACCGTCACCTACGGCGACAATCTGCTGGATGACCTGCAGCGGCGGGACTTCACGATCAACGCGATGGCCGTCTCGGTGCCGGGGCATCAGTTCACCGATCCGTACGGTGGGCTGGAAGATCTCGCCGCCGGCCTGATCCGGACCCCGGCCACCCCGGCGATGTCGTTCTCCGATGATCCACTTCGGATGCTGCGGGCCGCCCGATTCGCGTCGAAGCTCCAGTTCACTGTGGATGAATCGGTCATCTCGGCTATGCGAGACATGGCCGCTGATCTCGACCGGATCACCGCCGAGCGGATCCGGGACGAGTTCACCAAGCTGCTCAGTGGCGCCGACCCGGTTGCCGGGCTGCGGTTGCTCGTCGACACGGGGCTGGCCGACCGGTTCCTGCCCGAACTCTCCGGTCTCAAACTGGAGATCGACGAGCACGCCCAGCACAAGGACGTCTACGAGCACACGTTGATAGTCGTGCAGAACGCGATCCGCCTCGAGGGCGACAGCGGGCCCGACTTCACGCTGCGGATGGCCGCCCTGATGCACGACGTCGGCAAGCCCGCCACCAAGGATGTCGGCCGCGACGGGCGGGTCAGCTTCCACCACCACGAGGTGGTCGGCGCGCGGATGACCAAACAGCGCATGAAGGCGATGCGCTATCCCAAGGACGTGACCGCCGAGGTGGTCGAGCTGGTCGCCCTTCACCTGCGCTTCTATGGGTACGGGCGGGGCGAGTGGACCGATTCGGCGGTGCGTCGCTACGTCACCGACGCCGGACCGCTGCTCCCCCGGCTGCACAAGCTGACCCGATCCGACGTGACCACCCGCAACCGGCGCAAGGCGGCGCAGCTGGCCGCCGACTACGACGCCCTCGAGGTGCGCATCACCCGGCTGGCCGCCGAGGAGGATCTGGCGCGGGTCCGCCCGGACCTGGACGGCAACGCGATCATGGAACTGCTCGGCGTCCCGCCCGGCCCGGTCGTCGGCAAGGCCTGGAAGTTCCTGCGGGAACTGCGCCTGGAGCGCGGGCCGCTCGCCCGCGACGAAGCCGAGGCCGAACTGCTGAAGTGGGCCCGCGGCGAGGGCATAGTCGAGTAGGTCTCGCCGCCGGTTCGGGCTTGCGTGGAGGCGGCTGCGCGGTTCGGACTCGCGTGGAGGCGGCTGCGCGGTTCGGGCTCGCGTGGAGGCGGCTGCGCGGGTTGGGCTCGCGCGGGTTGGGCTCGCGGAAGGCGGCTGCGCGGGATGAGCTCGTGCGGAAACGGCACGCGTGCGGGGCTCGCGCGTGCGGGGCTCGCTTGGCTCGGCCTCGCGCAGTCGGCGCGCGTGGACGCGGGCGGGTGGGTCGGAGTCGTGCGGGTCAGCGGAGGTCGGCCCAGGAGCGCTCGAGGGCGACGCGGGCCTCCATCTCGAGCAGTTTGCGTTTCCGGTCGAGGCCGCCGCCGAAACCGACCATCTTGCCGCCGGCGCCGACCACGCGGTGGCACGGGACGATGATCGGGACCGGGTTGTGGTTGCAGGCCGTGCCGACGGCGCGGGACAGGCCGAGGTCGCCGAGCGCGGTCGCGATCTCGCCGTAGGTGATCATCTCGCCATAGGGGATCTTGGCGATCTCGGCCCAGACCGAACGCTCGAACTCGGACCCGCCGCGCATCTCCACCGGGACGGTGAACTCGGTCAGCGTGCCGGCGAAGTAGGCCCGCAACTCGTCGGCCGCCCGGACACCGACGCCGCCCGCGGCCAAGCTGGAGACGCCGCCCGCGGCCAAGCTGGAGACGCCGCCCGCGGCCAAGCCGGAGACGTGACCCGTGGTCGGGCCGGAGAGGTGGCCCGCAGCCAGGCCGGAGACGTGACCCGTGGTCGGGCCGGAGACGTCGAACCGCACGCCGATCACGGTCTCGCCGTCGAGCGAGATGCCGAGCGGGTCGATCGGGGAGTCCACCACCACATGCATGCGACCGATTCTCCTCGCCGGGTCTGACAAAAACTCAGAGCGTGCAGGGCAGCGGCAAATCAGAGCGTGCAGGGCAGCGGCAAATCAGAGCGTGCAGGGCAGCGGCGCGATCGACAGCACGGGCTTGCCGTCGACGATCCGGCCGGCCACGCACGCCTTGCCGGTCGAAGCGGCGAAGTGGTCCGCGGCGACGAGCGGATCGAGGAGACCGGTCTTGGTCAGCGCGCGGGTGATCGCCGCCGGGGTCAGCCCGATGTCCGAGTGCTGGAGCAGGTTCAGCTCGAGGCTGAGGATGCGGGCGCAGGCATCGGCGCCGCGGGCGGCCGCCTCAGGGATCTCGCCACTTCGGGGCAAGGGGGTCAGCTGTTGCGCGAGCGCTCGGCGGCTGCGCTCGGCGGCGTCGCCGGAAAGCTCCGAGCCACCGGACGGCAGGTGGGCGATGATCGGGTCCTGGGCGCAGGACACCGTGCCATCTTTCGCGGGCATCCGGGTGAGGAAGGAGGTGATGTCCGGCTGGGCGATCGAGGCGGCGGGCGCCTCGGCCGTCATGGTGACGGTGCTGACGCTCGCGTGGCCCTCGGGCGTGTTGCCGGGGCGGGCGCATGCGGCCACCGCGGCCACCAGTGCGCCGCTGGTCACCGTACACATGAGAAGGGTTTTGACCGGCCTTGAACGACCGGCCTGTGCACCGGGCCCGCGAGGGACGGCCGGGCGGATGGCACGAGGGGCCGAACCATCGACGGCTCGGCCCCTCGGACGCGTCACGCGGGGAGCTTAGCGCTCCACCTCGCCCTTGATGAAGGCCTCGACGGCAGCCTTGGCATCGTGGTCGCTGTACTGCTCCGGCGGCGACTTCATGAAGTAGGAGCTGGCGCTCAGGATCGGGCCGCCGATGCCGCGGTCCTTGGCGATCTTCGCCGCCCGCACCGCGTCGATGATCACGCCGGCCGAGTTGGGCGAGTCCCACACCTCGAGCTTGAGCTCGGCCATCAGCGGGGTGTCACCGAAGCTGCGGCCCTCCAGCCGGATGTACGCCCACTTGCGGTCGTCCAGCCACGGCACGTGGTCCGACGGGCCGATGTGCACGTCACTCTTGATCATCTCGTGCGGGATCTGGCTGGTCACCGACTGGGTCTTGGAGATCTTCTTGGAGACCAGCCGGGTGCGCTCCAGCATGTTCATGAAGTCCATGTTCCCGCCGAAGTTCAGCTGGTACGTGCGCAGCAGTTCGACGCCGCGGTCCTCGAACAGCTTGGCCAGCGCGCGGTGCACGATCGTGGCACCGACCTGGCTCTTGATGTCGTCGCCGACGATCGGCAGGCCGGCGTCGGTGAACTTCTGTGCCCACACCGGGTCGGACGCGATGAACACCGGCAGAGCGTTGACGAACGCGCAGCCGGCGTCGATGGCCGCCTGGGCGTAGAACTTGTCGGCCTGCTCGGAGCCGACCGGCAGGTACGAGACAACGACGTCGACCTCGGCGTCACGGAGAGCCTGGACCACGTCCACCGGCTCGGCGGACGACTCGTCGATGATCTCCCGGTAGTACTGCCCGAGGCCGTCGAACGTCGGTCCACGCTGGACGGTCACGCCGGTCGGCGGCACGTCGCAGAGCTTGATGGTGTTGTTCTCGCTGGCGACGATCGCCTCGGCGAGGTCCATGCCCACCTTCTTGGCGTCCACATCGAACGCTGCGACGAAGGTCACATCGCCGACGTGGTAGTCGCCGAAGGTCACGTGCATGAGACCGGGAACGCGGTCGTTCGGGTCGGCGTTGCGGTAGTACTCCACGCCCTGGATCAGGGACGAGGCGCAGTTACCCACACCGACGATGGCGACGCGGACGGAGCCCATCGCGTTTGCCTCCTTGGTCATCAATGCCGGTCCTCAGGTGGGCCGGGATCAGCGGGGACGGATTCTTCGGGCGGCACAGGCCCTGACGGGGAACGGCCGGAGCGCTCATTCGTGATCAGCTCCTCCAGCCAGCGGACCTCGCGCTCGCAGGCGTCCAGTCCGTGTCGTTGCAGTTCGAGGGTGTAGGCGTCGAGCCGGTCGGAGGCTCGCGACAGGACGTCGCGCAGCCCCTCTCGACGTTCCTCGACCCGGCGGCGGCGACCCTCGAGGATCCGCAGCCGGGTGGCCCGGTCGGTCCGGGCGAAGAAGGCGAAGTGCACCCCGAAACCGGCGTCGTCGTACGTCTCCGGTCCCGCCTGGGCGAGCAGGGCGGCGAACCGTTCCTTGCCCTCGGCGGTGATCTTGTAGACGACCCGGCCGCGCTTGCTGGTCAGGGGCGGAACCACGTCGGCGTCCGCATTGCCCGCAGCGGTGATCCAGCCGGCGGTTTGCAAGCGCTTGAGCGTGGGATACAGCGTTCCGTAACTGATCGCGGCACGGATCGTGCCGAGCTTGGTGGCGAGCTCCTTGCGCAGCTCGTAACCGTGCATCGGCGCTTCCTGGAGGAGGCCGAGGATGGCGAGCTCGAGCATCTCGCGTCACCCCTCTCCGATGTATCGGCCCGATACATCGCAACCGTAGATCGGCTTTACCGAAACAGCAACCAGATCATGCGTACGCGATCGCCGCGCCACGGTGCGTGATGACGGTCGCCGGGGCGGGGGTGACCGCGTACTCTCTACGCCGTGCGAACCCAGCGGCAGGTCGTCGACTACTCGCTTCAGAAGCGAGCGCTGCTGCGTGACCTGCACAACGGGCGGATCGGCACCCTCGAGGTGTGCGATGCATCCCCGTACCTGAAGAACGCGGCGAGGTTCCACGGTGAGCCCACCGACGACCGCTGTCCTGTCTGCCGCCTCGACAACCTGACTCTGGTGCACTACATATACGGCGACGAGCTCAAGCAGTCCGCCGGGCAGGCCCGCAAGGTGGCGGAGCTGCCGGTTCTGGCGATGACCCTGCGCGAGTTCCAGGTGTTCGTCGTGGAGGTGTGCCAGTCCTGCGCGTGGAACCACCTGACCGAGCAGTACCTGCTGGGACGGGATGCCCTGGACGCCGACGAGCCCGGACGGGACGCGGCGGCAGCGGGGTCGATGTCACACGGATGGGAGGGTCGTCGATGAACCGATCCGCCCTCGCTAACGTGGACACGTTTGAGACCGGTGCGGGCATCCAGCGCCGAAATCGGTCATTCTGGACATCCGACAGGGTGGCTGCCGCCGCGCAGCCCATAACGTCAGTCTGTGACGCGGACTGTGGCAGCCCCTCCAGGGCTTCCCGGCCACGACACCATGACCGGTAGGTGTGACCGATGAACTCGTACGGCGATCCGCAGTCCGCGCGCGCCCGGGCCAGCGTGCCCGGGTCCGGGCCTGCTCCCACGCCTGACGCCTATCGGCGTGGCTCCGGCCGCGCCGGCGTGAGTGGCTCGGCCTCCGTGGGCGGAAACAGTGGCCGTGTCCCGGCGGGTGCTCCCGGCGGTCGTGCCTCGGTGGGCTCGGCCTCGGTCGGGTCGGCCCGGGTCGGTGGGCGTGCGTCGGTGGGCGCGGCCCCGGTGGCCAGGGCCGCGGTCCGCCCCGGTCCGGTGCCCGGGCCGGTCTATGACGATCTGGCAGGTCCTGGTGGTCCGCCGCCGCCGGGTAAGGACCGGACCAAGGCGGCCAAGAAGCGGCGCCGGGCGAACATCCTGACCGCGCTGGCGGCGGTCGTGGTGATCCTGCTCGGTGGCG
>NZ_BSTL01000045.1 GCF_030269485.1 Actinoplanes sp. NBRC 103695
CACCCTGCAAGTGCCTTCCGTGACAGGAAACTTGGACCCTCAGCAAGTCCTATTTTCCCTGATCAGAAGGCACTTCTTCGTTTCTGCCCAGTCCTTGGACACCCCTTAACGAAGGGTCGAGGCTAGCCGGCGTAAGCGATCTGGACGAAGACCTTCGAGCCCGCATCGCATACGGCCGGACCCTGGGTGCGCTGAAGGACCCCCGTCTTGAAGAGATCGACAGCCGGCACGGCCGTGCGCTCCTCCCGCAGTTTGTCACCGTTCCCGCCGGGAGCCACCGGATTGGCGCCGAAGACACGCCTTATCGACTGGAGCGGCCCGTCCATCACGTTGATCTTCCGTCCTTTGAAATCGCGGTAACTCCGGTAACCAATGCCGAGTACGCGATGTTCATCGCAGCGGGCGGCTATGAGACCGAGCGGTGGTGGCGCACTGACGCGTCCCGGCGCTGGCTTACCGGCGACGGGATCCTCGACGAGATCGCGGACGAATGGGCCAAGAAGCGCGACAATCTTCGACGGCGTCCACGTTTGCCAGTGGACATGCTCGCGCAAGGCTCCGCGACGCTGGCGCAAGCGGTTGGCATGGTGAAGCTCACCAGCATGGACGATGACCAGCTCCGCGAGGCACTGTCCGGTGTATATGGGCGCGGAGCTCCCCGCCAGCCTGCCTACTGGCACGATTTCCAGCTGAATCATCCCTCGTGTCCGGTGGTCGGCGTCAGCATCTACGAATCCGAGGCCTACTGCGCGTGGCTCGAGGCGGTTACCGACGCGCCCGTTCGACTTCCGACTGAACATGAGTGGGAGGCCGCGGCCGGGTCGAACGACACCTTTCCTTACGGATCCGCCGCCGATTTGTTCGCCGCGAACACCTTCGAGCTTCATGTGCGGACCACAACACCGGTGGGCATCTTCCCCCAGGGAGTCACCGCGACCGGATGCCTGGACATGTCCGGGAACGTATTTGAGTGGACCGCGAGCGTCTATCAGCCCTACCCGTACGAGTCGCACCGACAGGGGGCCGACTCCGCCGGCGACGTCCGCATCTGCCGAGGCGGTTCCTGGCGTCACCATCAGGTCCGCGCCCGCTCCGCCTACCGCGGCCGTGGCCACTGCTTCGTCCGTAATGACGATTTGGGCTTCCGTATCGCACGTTGACCGCGCGGTCGCACAGATCTCAATGACGTCGGCCGGTGACATGATCAGGGGCTGGCGGCCAGGAAGAGGAAGACCGCCAGGAGGCCCAGGTGGATGCCGCCCTGGAGGACGTTGGCCCGGCCGGGGACCACGGTCAGGGTGCCTACCGCCATGGTCAGGACCAGCAGGACGATCTGGGTGCCGCCGAGACCCAGGAGCAGCGGGCCTTCGAGCCAGATCATCGCGATCGCGATCGCGGGGATGGTCAGGCCGATGCTGGCCATCGCCGAGCCGAGTGCCAGGTTGAGGCTGGTCTGCATGCGGTCGCGTTTCGCGGCTCGGACCGCGGCGATGGTCTCGGGGAGCAGGACCAGGAGGGCGATCACCACGCCGACCACCGACTGGGGCAGGCCCGCGGTGGCCACGCCCGCCTCGATGGACGGGGACACGCCCTTGGCCAGGCCGACCACGGCGATCAGCGCGACCAGCAGGAGGCCGAGGCTCATCCCGGCGGCCCTGCTGGTGGGCGGGTCGAGGTGTTCCTCCTCGTCGATCACCTTGCCCGCCGTGGTGATCGGCAGGAAGTAGTCGCGGTGGCGGCGGGTCTGGACCATCACGAAGAGCAGGTAGAGGCCGAGGGAGGCGACCGCGGCGAAGGCCAGCTGGGCGGGGGAGAACTCGGGGCCGGGACGGCTGGTGGTGAAGCTGGGCAGCACGAGGCTGAGGGTGGCGATGGTGGCCACCGCGGCCAGGGCGCCGCCGGTGCCCTCGGGGTTGAAGACGGCTATCCGGCGGCGGATGGCGCCCACCAGGAGCGAGATGCCGAGGATGCCGTTGACGGTGATCATCACCGCGGCGAAGACGGTGTCCCGGGCCAGGGACTGGGTCTTCTCGCCGCCGCTGATCATCAGCGTGACGATCAGGGCGACCTCGATGATGGTGACGGCCACGGCCAGGACCAGGGAGCCGTACGGCTCGCCGACCTTGTGGGCCACCACCTCGGCGTGGTGCACGGCGGCCAGCACCGCGCCGGCCAGGAAGAGTCCGACGATGATCACGATCGGCGGTGGCAGGTCACGGCCCCACGTCAGGATCAGGGCGGCGATGGCCAGCGTGGGGACCGAAACGGTCCACTTGACTTTGGCAATCATCTACCAAGATTGCCAGACTCTCAGCGTCCCAGCCCGGCTTCCCGCACGGACGATCGCCTCGGCGCGGTCGGCGACCTGGAGTTCGGCGAACACGTTCGACACGTTGTCGCCCCAACTGACCCGCCGCGTGCTTCCAGCGCTTGCTTCCCGGCGCGCGCTTCCGATAGGTAAGCAGAGCAAAGCGGCATCACGAACGACCCTGGTCCGGGCGGACCAGGGTCGTTTTTGATCTTTGCCTTGAGGGTGACCACGCACGCAGAATGAAGGGTGCGCGGCTCTGTTCTGGCCGCCCCGCGGCCTTGGCGCCGCGCGCCCGGCCTCGGCGTGAGCGACGGTCAGCGCCACCCACCCAGGCACGACATCGATCTTCTGCCCTTGATCTTCAGCTCATCAACTCGAGGGTGTCGATGACGCGGTTGGCGAACCCCCATTCGTTGTCGTACCAGGCGACCACCTTGACGTGGCGGCCGTCCACCCTGGTCAGCGCCGCGTCGAAGATCGCCGACGCCGGGTTGCCGGTGATGTCGCTGGAGACGAGCGGCTCGTCGGCGTACTCGAGGATGCCGTCGAGCGTGCCCACCGCCGCGGCGCGGTAGGCCGCCAGCACCTCGTCGCGGGTGACCGCGCGGGCGACCGTCGTGTTGAGCTCGACCAGCGAGCCGACCGGCACGGGCACCCGGATCGAGTCGCCGGACAGCTTGCCGTCCAGCCGCGGCAGCACCTTGCCGATCGCCTTCGCCGCGCCGGTGGTCGTGGGCGCGATGTTCACCGCGGCCGCACGCGCCCGGCGCAGATCGCGGTGCGGGCCGTCCTGCAGGTTCTGCTCCTGGGTGTACGCGTGGATGGTCGTCATGAAGCCGTGCTCGATGACGGCCAGGTCGTCCAGCACCGACGCCAGCGGGGCGAGCGCGTTCGTCGTGCAGGACGCGTTCGACACGATCACGTGCCGGTCCCGGTCGTACTCGCCGGTGTTGACGCCGAAGGCCAGCGTCACGTCGGCACCGTCGGCGGGCGCGCTCACCAGCACCCGCCGCGCGCCGGCGTCCAGGTGGCCGCGGGCCGTGTCGGCCTTGGTGAACCGGCCGGTGGACTCGAGCACGATGTCGACGTCCAGTTCGGCCCAGGGCAGCTTGGCGGGTTCGCGTTCGGCGGTCACCCGGATACGGCGGCCGTCGACGACCAGGTCACCGCCGTCCACCTCGACTCCCCGGCCGAGGCGGCCGAGCGAGCTGTCGTACTTGAGCAGGTGGGCGAGGGTCTCCGGGGCGGCCAGGTCGTTGACGGCGACCACCTCGAGCTTGCTGTCGCGTTGCATCAGGGCTCGCAGGGTGTTGCGGCCGATGCGTCCGAATCCGTTGACGGCTATGCGAGTCATGCGACTCAGCGTGCTTGGCGGGCTGCTGGAACGACAGTGGCTTGGAAGCCACCGTGCGCAAGGATCCCGCCATCAAGATCAAGAGTGGAACGTGTGGCGGTACTCGCTCGGGGACGTGCCGAGGATCCGCTGGAAGTGCAGCCGCAGGTTGGCCGACGTGCCCAGGCCGACCCGGGCGGCGATCTGCTCCACGCCCAGATCGCTGAGCTCGAGCAGTTCCCGGGCCTGGTCGACGCGGGCGCGCAACACCCACTGCATGGGCGTGTAGCCGGTGTCCTCCACGAACCGCCGCGAGAACGTGCGCGCCGACACCTGCGCGTTGCGGGCCAGCGTCTCCAGGGTCAGCGGCTCACCGAGCCGGGCCAGCGCCCACTCCCGGGTGCCGGCGAACACGTCGCCCAGCGGCTCGGGAACGCTGCGCGGCACGTACTGGGCCTGGCCGCCGCTGCGGTACGGCGCCGCGACCAGCCGACGCGCCACGATGTTGGAGAGTCCGACGCCGTGGTCCCGGCGCACCAGATGCAGGCACAGATCGATGCCCGAGGCCGCGCCGGCCGACGTGAGCACGTCGCCCTCGTCGACGAACAGGACGTTCTCGTCCACCCGTACCGAAGGATGCTTTTCGGCCAGAGCCCTGGTGTAGTGCCAATGCGTGGTCGCGCGCTTGCCGTCGAGCAGACCGGTCGCGGCGAGGGTGAAGGCGCCGGTGGAGATCGCCGCCAGCCTCGTGCCACGGGCCTGGGCCTTCCGCAGCGCCTCGACCACCTCGGGCTGGGGTTCGGTGGTGGACGGCCGGCGATAGCCCGGGATGAACACGGTGTCGGCGCGCTCGACCGCCTCCAAGCCGTCCGCCACCAGGTAGGACAGTCCGTCACCGCCGGTCACCGGGCCGGGCGCGGCGCCGCAGACGCGCACGTCGTACGGCATGGTCGGGCGGTTGGCGAAGACCTGCGCGGGGATGCCCACGTCGAGCGGCTTGGCGCCGTCGAGCACGAGCACGGCGATGCGGTGATTCATCGGGCTCCCCCGTTCTCCGGCCCGCGCTTCAGGCCGGTCAGGTAGGCGCGGATCAACGGCTCGGCCGGCGGGCGGGCGTCAGGATCCAGGCCGCCGCCCGCCACCCGGTCGAAGAGCAGGCCGTCGATCAGCGCGACCAGGCCGGGGGCATGCCTGGCCGGCTGGCGTACGCCGATGGCGTCGAGGGCGGCCTCGGCGGCGGCCAGCGTCCCGGCCCGGATCGGCGAGCGTGACGTGATCAGGGCGTGCAGCTCGGGATCGGAGGTCAGGTCGACGCTCAGCGCGTACCGGGCGCGGTGATCGTCGGGGCGCTGGGCGAGCAGATCCAGGCCGGCGGCGAGGCTCTTCGCCGCGGCGGGCACCGTGCGGGCGGGCGCGGCGGGCACCGTGCGGGCGGGCGCGGCGACCGGGCGCAGGTCGGTGACCGTGCGGGTGGCCAGCCGGTGCACGATCGCCTCGATCAGCTGCCGCCTCGTCCGCAGGTAGTAGGACGTCGACCCGGCCGGCAGATCCAGCTCACGGTCGACGGCCCGGTGCGTCAGCGCCCGCAGCCCGTCCCGCGCGACGATCGCGATCGCGGCGTCCGCCAGGGCCGGCCGTCGATCTGTGCTCTCCGTCATCTTCACGCGCATACTCTACAGGCGTAGAGTCCTCTACATGTGTAGAGTCACGGTGATCGGGGCGGGCATCGGCGGGCTGGTCGCCGCCATCGGGGCTTCAGCGGCGCGGCATCGAGGTCACGGCGGCGCTGAGGGAACTGCGGGTTGTTCATCGGGCCGACCTGCACCGGGTGCTGGCGGCGGCGCTCGAGCCCGGCACGATCCGGTACGGCGTCTCCGCCACCGCCGAGCCGGACGGCTATGACGTGGTGGTCGCGGCGGACGGGCTCCGGTCCGCCACCCGGGCCTCGTGGCCGGGCGATCCTGGGGTTCGGTACAGCGGCTACAGCACGTGGCGCGGTGTCACGTCGCGGGCGGTCGATGTCGGCGGGGCGGCCGGGGAGACGGTCGGGCGTGGCGAGCGATTCGGGATGGCGCCGCTGGCGGACGGGCGGGTGTACTGGTTCGGGGTCGCGTCCATGCCCTCGGACGATGCTGGCGGGTCGGGCGGCGGGGCTGGGTTTTACGGGGAGGTCGGGGAGGTTCGGGGGCTGGCACGCGCCTATCGCCGCTCTGCTTGACGCGACCGAGCCGGGGCGATCTTTCGCACCGGGATCTACGACCTGGCCGGGCCGTTGCCGACGTTCCGGCGTGGGCGCACGGTGCTGCTCGGTAACGCCGCGCACGCGATGACGCCCGACCTGGGGCAGGGCGCCGGGCAGGCGATCGAGGACGCGGCCACGCTGGCGGTGCTGCTGGCCGGGGCCCGAGGCAATGCCGGGACGCGGGGTATCACTGGGGCGCGGGGTATCACTGGGGCACGGGATATCGACGAGGCGTTGACGGCGTATGACGAGATCCGGCGGGCCCGGACTCAGCCGATCGCCGTGCGCGCGCGTCGGATGGGCCGGCTGATGCAGAGCCGCAGCCCGCTGCGCGATCTGGCGCTGCGCCTGACCCCGCAGCGGCTGGTGAGTGCGCAGCTCAGCGCGCTCCAGGCCTGGCAGCCGCCGCACACCGCCGCGAGTTGATCTTGCGATTTCGCGCGGCCGCCGCCCCTCCCCCACCCCGTCACTGGGTGGGCGGTCAATGTAGCTCGGGGGTATGACAAAACGTCACGGTTGTCCACAGGCCCGACGGGGCATCAAAGACCATGAGGACGAGGCCGGCGACGAGGCAGGATGACTACATGGGCACCCAGGGTGAGTTCAAGCGCGACATGAACTACATCTCCACCCGCATCACCGCGGACGGACGCGACGGCTACCCGGTCGAGCCGGGCCGCTACCGCCTGATCGCGGCCCGCGCCTGCCCCTGGGCCAACCGGGCGATCATCGTGCGCCGCCTTCTCGGCCTGGAGGAGGTGCTCTCCATGGGGGTGGCGGGCCCGACGCACGACGAGCGCAGCTGGACCTTCGACCTGGATCCGGGCGGGCGCGACCCGGTGCTGGGCATCGAGCGGCTGCAGGAGGCGTTCTTCGCGCGGGACCCGGACTACGCCAAGGGGATCACGGTGCCGGCCATCGTGGACATCCCGACCGGGCAGGTGGTGACCAACGACTTCGCCCAGATGACCATCGACCTGTCGCTGGAGTGGACCAAGTTCCACCGCGAGGGTGCTCCCCGGCTCTATCCGGAGGAGCTTCGCGCGGAGATCGACGAGGTGAACGACGGCGTGTTCCGGGATGTGAACAACGGCGTCTACCGTGCCGGGTTCGCGTCGTCACAGGAGTCTTACGAGAAGGCGTACCGGAGGCTCTTCGATCGTCTGGATCTGCTGGAACGGCGGCTGGAAAGGCAGCGCTATCTGGTCGGCGAAACGATCACGGAAGCGGATGTGCGGCTGTTCACCACACTCGCCCGCTTCGATGCGGTGTACCACGGCCATTTCAAGTGCAACCGGCAGAAGCTGGCCGAGATGCCGGTGCTGTGGGCGTACGCGCGCGATCTTTTCCAGACCCCGGGATTCGGCGACACGATCGATTTCGTGGACATCAAACGCCACTACTACGAGGTCCACACGAACATCAATCCGACGAAGATCGTGCCGCTGGGACCGGATCTGAGCGGCTGGCTGACCCCGCACGGGAGGGAAGAACTCGGTGGGCGGCCGTTCGGCGACGGCGCTCCTCCGGGGCCGCCGCGGGAACCCGTCCCGTCCGGGCACGGCGCAACCGACGGCAGATGACTAACATCAATGTCGTGACCGGACAGAAAATGCGACCCCCACGACACCTGCGATAACGAGTAGCCTGCCGAGTCATGATCGACGAGCCGGAGGTACGCGCGTTCGCGGAACAGTTCCGTGCGTTTCTCAAGGCGATCGAGGAGTCCGTTCCGGCGCCCGAGCCGACCCGCCTGCATCAGCGGGTGACCGATCATCTGGGCGGCGACCCGACCGAGCAGCCGGTCACCACCGAGGGCTTCGCCGCGTACGACCTGGCCAACGTCCAGGCCGCGATGGACGCCTACCTGGCCGGCGACGGTGTCAGCGTCGACCTGATCGGGCTGGTCGGCAGCGGCCGTGACCACCACAACCTCGCCGATCTGATGAACAACGCCCGCAAGCAGGCGCAGTTCGACATCGGCACGGTCGACTACACGACGGTCACGGTCGGCGTGGGACGCGAGCGCGCGTGCGTGAGCTTCGGGCTCTACCTGATCTCCGACGGCGACAAGCGGCTGGCCGTGCTGATGCGACTGAGCAACTACCGCGGCGGCGCGCTGGAGACCTTGATCGAGGTGATGGGCGGCGGGGCCGAGGGCGGGCAGACGTTCCTGCACCGGATCCGCGAGGAGATCATCCGGCACCACATCTGCCGTGGCCAGGTGCTGTCGTTCGAGCCGTGGGAGTACGGCGCGGGCATGGGTCCGCTGCGCTTCCACGAGCGTCCCTCGGTGGAGGCCGCCGACGTGGTGCTCCCGGCCGGCACGCTGGAGGCGGTGCACCGGCAGATCCTGGGGGTGGCCGAGCACCGCGAGCGGCTCCTCGCAGCCGGCCATCACCTCAAGCGCGGCGTGGTCCTCTACGGCCCGCCCGGCACCGGTAAGACGCACACGGTAAGGCACCTCATCGGCGCGCAGCGGGAAGCGACCGTGATCGTGCTGACCGGGCTCGGCGTGCAGTACATCCGCGAGGCGTGCAACCTGGCCCGGGTGCTGCCACCGGCGCTGATCGTGCTGGAGGACGTCGACCTGGTCGCCGAGGAGCGGACCACGTCGTACAGCAATCCTCTGCTCTTCCAGCTGCTCAACGAGATGGACGGGGTGGCTGGGGACGCGGACATCGCCTTCCTGCTCACGACCAACCGGCTCGACCTGGTCGAGCCCGCTCTCGCCCAGCGCCCGGGGCGGGTCGACCTGGTCGTCGAGGTGCCTCTGCCGGACGCGCCGGGCCGGCGGCGGCTGCTGTCGCTGTACGGGGTGTCCGCGCACCTGGAAGCCGACGAGGTGGAGTCGGTGGTCACCAAGACCGAGGGCACCACCGGCTCGTTCTTCGCCGAGCTGTCCCGCCGCGCCGAGCTGCTCGCGGCCACGGCCGGTGACGCGCTGGTCGGCATGAAGCACGTGACGGCGGCGCTGGACGAGCTCGCCCGCAGCCGTGAGGCCGCCGCGTCGTCGGGCCGGCCGCAGTCGCCACCCGCGGCGAGCACGCCGTACGTCTGATGGTGTCTATCGAAGATCTTCGTGCTGGATGATGTGCGTGTGGAAGCCGCCACGGGCTGCCCGCAGCATCGCGCGTCCCAGCTTGTCGCTGCTGGTCGAGTACTTCGGCGCCACCCGGTCGAACACGTGCAGCAGCGGGCCGGCGACCGCGAACGCGCCCCGGAAGAACCGCGACCTCGGCCCCGCGCCGTGCGTCGGGATGATCAGCCCGGGCCGGAACGCGTAACCGTTCGGCAGCAGCCCGATGATCTCCGCCTCGGCACGCCCCTTGACCCGCTGCCACATCCGCCGGCCGGCCGGGTCGGTGCCCGCTCCGGAGACATAGACAAAGGTCAACTGCGGATTCAGACCCTTGAGGGTACGCGCGGCAGCGAGCGGGAACTCGTACGAGATCCGGGTGTATTCCGCCTCGTCCTTGCCGACCGACGACACGCCGAGGCAGTAGAAGCACGCGTCGGCGCCGGCCAGGTCGTCCACGATCGGGCTCAGGTCGGCGAAGTCGGTGAGGGTGACCTCGTGCAGCTTGGCGTGGCGTACCCCGGTCGGGCGACGGCCGACACTGACCACGCTCTCGACGTCCTTGGCGAGCAGGCTCTCGCGCAGCACGCCCTGCCCGACCATCCCGGTCGCCCCGAAGACGATGACCTTCACGGCCCCAGACTGCCCGATCGTGGCGGTGTTGTCGAAACTGTCGGACCCACTCCATAGGGTGTCGGCGTGTCCATCGAACGCTGGTCGGTCGAGCAGGTCAGGGCGGTCGCCCCCGACCCGGCGTCCGCGCGCGCCGGTCAGGGGCTCGGCGCGCCCTCGCAGTGGTCCGGTTCGGGGGCGTCCGACGACGTCCTGTGGGGCCTGTGCCGCACCTACCGGGTGGCCGTCGACCTCGCCGGCCCTCGTTTCAAGTGCTCCTGCCCGAGCCGGAAATTCCCCTGCAAGCACGCGCTCGGGCTGCTGTTCCTCTGGGCCACCGCCGGGGTCGGCTCGTCGCCGGCCCCCGACTGGGCGTCCTTCCCCGCCCCGCGCGTGAAATCGGACAGACCGCCGGACCCGGTCGCCGCCGCCAAGCGGGTCGCCCAACGCTCCGACCGGGTCGCCGCCGGCATGATCGAGCTGGGCCGGTGGCTGGACGACCAGGTGCAGGCCGGGCTGGCGGCGGCCGAGCGTGGCGGTTACGACAACTTCGACGAGATGGCGGCGCGTCTGGTCGACGCGCAGGCGCCGGCGGCGGCCTCCGCGGTGCGCCGGCTGGGCGGTCTGGTGGGGGTCGGCCCGCACTGGGCCGACCGGGTGCTGGGCGAGATGGGCCTGCTGCGGCTGCTGGTCGCCGGGCACGATCGGCTCGGCGAGCTGCCACCCGGCCTGGCCGCTTCGGTACGCACGCGGATCGGCTTCCCGGTCAGCACGGCGGACGTGCTGGCCGGGCCGCGCGTCACCGACCGCTGGCGGGTGCTCGGCCGGGTCGACTCCGAGGACGGCACCCTGCAGTCCCGGCGCATCTGGCTGCACGGCGCCACGACCGGGCGCTTCGCGCTGCTGCTGTCCTTCGCCGCACCCGGCCAGTCGCTGCAGTCCGATGTGGTGCCCGGCCGTGATCTCGACGCGGAGCTGTGCTTCTATCCCGGCGCGTGGCCGTTGCGCGCGCTGATCGCCGAGCGGCGCGGCGACTTCCCGCTGACCGCGCCCGCCGGGCAGCCGATCCGCGCCGCCCTGGCCGGGTGGACCGACGCCCTGGCCGCCGAGCCGTGGCGTCCGGACGCTCCCGTGCTGCTGGGCGGGGTGCGTCCCGCCGCCGACGACGACTGGCTGGTCGACGAGGCGGGCGACGCGCTGCCGCTGGCGGCCGGCTTCCGCAACCCGTGGTGGCTGCTCGCGGCCGGTGGCGGGCGGCCGGTCACGGTGGCCGGCGAGTGGTCGCCGGGCGGGTTGCGGCCGCTGGGCACGTGGGTGGAGGGCCAGTTCGTGGCGGCGCCCGAGCAGACGTACGACGGGCCGAACCGCCGCGAGCCGGAACTCCCCGCCGACCTGCTGGCAGCCGCGCTCGTCGGCACGGCACGGCGCCCGTGGCAGCCGGCTCCCGTCACGGTCGGCGGGCGGGCGCTCGACCTCACCGCGGGCGGCCACGCCGCCAACCCGGCCGCGGGCGGTCGGGTTCTGGGGGCGGGCAGCCTGTTGGAGGCGGCCGGCATCGCGCTGGTCTATCGCCGCGCCGGGGTGATGCCCGCCGCCGGGCACCGGGCGATCGGCGCGGCGCCGGTCGAGACGCAACCGACGCTGCCGTGGGCCGCGGGTGAGCGGCTGCGGCGGATCCTGACGCCGGGCGAGGCGCCGTTCGGGTCCACGGCCACGCCGGTCTACCTGGCCGAGTGGCTGCGGCTCGCGGGCGGGCGCGGCGGCCGGGCGCCCGGTGGTCAGCTGCCCGGGCTGCTCGACCAGGCAACCACCCACGAGGACCTCCGCGCCGGGACGGCGGCGGTGGCCGGGGCGCGCGGGCGGTGGCTGGCCGGGATGCGGGAGAAGTGGGCGTGGCTGCTGCTCGAGTCCACCGCGGCGCCGGACCGGACCCTCTGGGAGACCGGGACCGCCGACGAGCGGGTGGCGTTGCTGCACCACACGCGCCTGCACGAGCCGGGTGCCGGTCGGGTGTTGATCGAGGCCACCTGGGACGCGGACCCGGCCGGTGACCGGGCACGGTTCCTGACCGAGGTGCGGCACGGACTGTCCACTGCGGACGAGAGGCTGCTCGAGCGGGCGCTGGACGATCGCACCAGCTCCGTGCGCACGGCAGGACTCGAGGTTTTGAGAATGCTGCCCGGATCGGCGTGGTCGGGGCGGATGGCGGCGCGGGCCCGGGCGGCGGTGCGCCTGGAACGGCGGGTGATCGGCCGGGACCGGCTCGTCGTCACGCCACCGGAGGAGCTCGACGACCTGACGCGCCGGGACGGGCTGACCCCTTCGGGCGGGGCCAGGCGCGGTGCCGGGCCGGGCGCGCACCGGCTGGAGGAGATCATCGCCGGGACGCCGCTGGCGGTGTGGCAGGAGTACGCGAAGACGCCCGCGGCCATGATCGAGCTGGCGCGCGGCGACGACTTCGAGGACGCGCTGCTGCACGGCTGGGCGCAGGCCGCGATCGACCAGCGTGACGCCGTGTGGGCGGGCGCGCTGGTGGCCAACGACGCCCGCAACGACGGGCCGGCGCTGCGGCACATCGTCCGGTGGGACCTGCACTCGCTGCTGCCGCCCGCCCAGCTGGCGCGGATCGTGCTGGACTTCCTGGTCCGGCGGGACTACCAGGTCAGCCGCCTGCTCACCGCCCTGTCCGGCGAGTGGCCCGACGAGCTCGCCACGGCCGCCCTCGCGGCGCTGCACCACGGTGTGCGCTCCGACCAGGAGTCCTGGCTGGTCCACGAGCTGTGCCCGCCCGCCATCGCCGGCATGCCCACCCGCTACGCGCCGCGTGTCGCCCAGCTGGCCGAGTCGCTCGACAGCGAGCTCGGCCCCACCATCCGTACCCGTCCCATCGCCGAGCTGGCCGCGGCCCTGAACTTCCGCGCCGAGATGCACCAGGAGTTCCAGTGACTCCCCGCCTCGCCTCCGCTTGTCCTTTCGCCGCCTTTCCTTCTCTTCGCCACCTGGAGTTCGAGTGACCGCGCTGCGTCCGCACGCCGAAGATCAGTACGCCGACGAGCTGGCCGCGCTGGCTGCCGCCGACGATCGGCCGCGCCCGCCCGGGTGGCGGATGTCGCCGCACGCCGTGGTGACCTATCTGCTCGGCGACGGCGCCAAGATCACCCCGAAGTACGTCGGACCGCGGCGGCTGCTCGAGGTGGCGGTGTCCACGCTGGTCACCGACCGCGCGCTGCTGCTGCTCGGCGTACCCGGAACTGCAAAGACCTGGGTCTCCGAGCACCTGGCCGCCGCCATCTCGGGCGACTCGACCCTGCTGGTGCAGGGCACGGCCGGCACGGCGGAGGAGGCCATCCGGTACGGCTGGAACTACGCGCGTCTGCTCGCCGAGGGGCCGAGCGAGGCCGCCCTGGTGGCCAGCCCGGTGATGCGGGCGATGCGGACCGGCACGATCGCCCGGATCGAGGAACTCACCCGGATGCCGTCCGACGTCCAGGACGCGCTGATCACCGTGCTGAGCGAGAAGACGCTGCCGGTGCCCGAGCTGAACACCGAGGTGCCCGCCCAGCGCGGCTTCAACGTGATCGCCACCGCGAACGACCGCGACCGCGGCGTCAACGACCTGTCCAGCGCGCTGCGGCGCCGCTTCAACACCGTGGTCCTGCCGCTGCCGGCCTCCGCCGACGAGGAGGTGGACATCGTCGCGCGGCGGGTCGCCCAGCTCGGCCGGTCGCTCGACCTGCCCGAGGTGCCGGCCGCGATGGAGGAGATCCGCCGGGTGGTCACGATCTTCCGCGAGCTGCGGTCCGGGATGACCGAGGACGGCCGCACCAAGCTCAAATCCCCGACCGGCACCCTGTCCACGGCCGAGGCGATCTCGGTGATCACCAACGGGATCGCGCTGTCCACCCACTTCGGCGACGGCCGCCTGCGTTCCGCCGACGTGGCCGGGGGCATCCTCGGCGCCGTGATCAAGGACCCGGTGTCGGACGACGTGGTCTGGCGCGAGTACCTGGAGACGGTGGTTCGCGAACGCGCCGACTGGCGGGACTTCTACCGCGCGGCCCGTGATGCCTGAGCAGTTCTACGGCATCCGCCACCACGGCCCCGGCTCGGCGCGTGCCGTGGCGTTGTCGCTGGCCCGGCAGCAGCCGTCGATCGTCCTGATCGAGGGGCCTCCGGAGGCCGACGACCTGGTCCCCTGGGTGGCCGACGCCGCGCTCGAACCGCCCATCGCGCTGCTCGGCTACTCGGCCGACGACCCGCGGCGGTCGGCCTTCTGGCCGTTCGCGGTCTTCTCCCCCGAATGGCAGGCCCTTCGCTGGGCCGTGACGCATGACGTGCCGGTCCGCTTCTTCGACCTTCCCTTCAGCTTCCGCCTCTCCGCCACCGCTCCCCCCTCCAAGGAGGACAAATCGGTCCGGCCGGTCGACCCGATCGGTGAGCTGGCGGCGGCGGCCGGCTACGACGACCCCGAACGCTGGTGGGAGGACGTCGTCGAGCATCGCGGGATGCCCGCGTTCGAGGCCGTGGGCGAGGCGATGGCCGCCATCCGGGAGTCCTCCCCCGAGGACCCCGAGGACCTGGTGCGCGAGGCGTACATGCGCACCGTCCTCCGCGAGGTGCGCCGCGAGCACGAGAACATCGCGGTCGTCTGCGGCGCCTGGCACGTGCCCGCTCTGGACCGCAAGGTGACCCTCAAGGAGGACCAGGCGCTGCTCAAGGGCCGGCGCAGGAGCAAGGTGACGTTCACCTGGGTGCCGTGGACCTACGGGCGGCTGTCGTCGTGGTCCGGCTACGGCGCCGGGGTGCGCTCCCCCGGCTGGTACCACCACCTCTTCACCACCACGTCCGAAGTGGTGCCGCGCTGGCTGGTGGACGCGGCCGGGGTGCTGCGCGCCGAAGGGGTGCCCACGTCGTCGTCGCACGTGATCGAGGCGACGCGGCTGGCCGAGGCGCTGGCCACGCTGCGGGGGCGGCCTCTCGCCGGGCTGGCCGAGGTCACCGAGGCGGCCGAGTCGGTGATGTGCGACGGGGAACGGCTACGCGTCGAGCTCATCGATCGCAAGCTGGTCGTCGGCGAGCGGCTCGGGTCGGTGCCGGAGGAGATGCCCGCCGTACCCCTGGCCAAGGATCTCGCCGCGCAGCAGCGCGGGCTGCGCCTCAAACCGGAAGCGTCGCAGCGCGTGCTCGAACTCGATCTCCGCAGGGAGATCGACCTCAACCGGAGCAGGCTGCTGCACCGGCTGCGACTCCTCGACGTGCCGTGGGGACAGTCGCAGTCCGGGCGGCAGGGCACGGGCACGTTCCGGGAGAGCTGGCGGTTGCAGTGGCAGCCGGAGTTCGCGGTCAGCCTGGTCGAGGGCAGCATGTGGGGCACCACGGTGGCGGCCGCGGCCACCGCGCGGGTCACCGACCGGGCCCGCAAGGCGGCGACGCTCGCCGAGGTCACGGCGCTGGTCGAGGTGTGCCTGCTCGGCGACCTGCAGGAGGCGTACCCGCCGGTGCTGGCCGCCCTGGACGTACGGGCCGCCGAGGACTCCGACGTCACGCACCTGATGGCGGCGCTGCCCGCGCTGGCACGCACGGTCCGCTACGGGGACGTACGCCGCAGCGACGTCGAAGGCCTGTCCACCGTGACGGCGAGCCTGCTCGGCCGGGTCTGCGCCGGGCTGCCCGCCGCGGTCGCCTCCCTCTCCGACGAGGCGGCCAAGGACCTGCGCAAACACATCGACGGCGTGCACGCGGCGATCGCCCTGCTCGACGACGAGCCGATGCGCGAACGCTGGCTGGCGGCGCTGACCTCGGTGGCCGGCCGTACCGAACTGCACGGCCTGCTGGCCGGCCGCCTCACCCGGCTGCTGATGGACGCGGGCCGCCTCGCGCCGGCCGAGGTCCGCCGGCGGCTGCGGCTCCCGCTGACCGTGGGAACGCCACCGGCGCACGCGGCGGCGTGGGTCGAGGGCTTCCTGTCCGGCGGTGGCCTCCTGCTCGTCCACGACGACCTGCTGCTGGAACTGCTCGACGACTGGCTGGCCGACATCGAGAGCTCCTCGTTCGACCAGGTGCTGCCGTTGCTGCGGCGGACGTTCGGCGCTTTCGCGGCGGGCGAACGGCGGGCCATCGGCGAGCGGATCGCCCACGGGCGTACGGCTGTGAACGGGGCCGAAGCCGCACTGGACCATGAGCGGGCGGCTCAGGTCCTGCCTACGCTGGCCGCCCTGCTCGGCGTTCCGGCGCGGTCGGCCGGTGCTCCCCGATGACCGCCGTGCCTGTGGACAGCGCCAAGAATTTGTCGTACCCCTGCCCTACATTTCGGCCCACCCAGTGCACGGGGTGGGGGAGGCGGCGGGGGCCCGATCCAAGATCAAATTTTCGGCGTTCCGGATGTGCGGCGATGAGGTGCGGCGATGAGTGAGCGGGACGACCAGACTCGCGGGGAGCGGCAGCGCCGGTGGCGGCTGGTGCTCGGCGGCCCGGCCGACGACGCGCTCGGCGAGGCCGACGGGCGTGACGGGCAGATGGATGCCGCGCTGGCCGCGCTCTACGACGCCGCTGCCGGTGACGACGAGGGCGGCGAGCAGAAGTCGCGGCGGTCGGCCGGGCTGGGCGGCTCCGCGCCGCGGGTGGCGCGCTGGCTCGGGGACATCCGCGAGTTCTTCCCGAGCACCGTCGTGCAGGTGATGCAGGCCGACGCCATCGAGCGGCTCGACCTGCACCGCCTGCTGATGGAGCCGGAGATGCTGCAGGCGGTGGAACCCGACGTCCACCTGGTCGGCACGCTGCTCTCGCTCAACCGCGTGATGCCCGACCAGACCAAGGCCGCGGCGCGGCATGTCGTCCGTACCGTCGTGGACGACCTGGAGAAACGCATCGCGCAACACACCCGCGCGGCCGTGACCGGCGCCCTGAACCGCGCCTCCCGCACCACCCGTCCGAGGCCGGCGGACATCGACTGGGACCGCACCATCCGCGCGAACCTCAAGCACTACCAGGCCGAGCAGCGCACCGTGATCCCCGAGCGCCTGATCGGGTACGGGCGCCGGTCGCACGCCGTGCAACGTGACGTGATCCTGTGCGTCGACCAGTCCGGCTCGATGGCGTCGTCGGTGGTGTTCGCCGGCGTCTTCGCCGCGGTCCTGGCGTCCATCCGCTCACTGCGCACGTCGCTGGTGGTCTTCGACACGTCGGTGGTCGATCTGACGGACCAGCTGAGCGATCCGGTCGAGGTTCTCTTCGGTACGCAGCTCGGCGGCGGCACCGACATCAACCGCGCCGTCGCGTACGCCCAGCAGTTGATCACCAACCCCCGGGACAGCGTCTTCGTCCTGATCAGCGACCTGTACGAGGGCGGCGTCCGGCAACAGATGCTCCGCCGCGTCGCCGAGATGACCGCCGCCGGCGTGCAGGTGGTCGTGCTGCTGGCGCTGTCCGACGAGGGCGCCCCGTCCTACGACCGCGAGAACGCGGCGGCACTCGCAGCCCTCGGCGTCCCGGCGTTCGCCTGCACCCCCGACGCCTTCCCGGAACTCATGGCGGCCGCCATCCAACGCCGCGACCTCCAGTCCTTCGCGGAGCGCTTCGCAGACCGCTGATCCGGTACGGGCCCAGCGCCCGCACCGCCGGCCCGCGTCGTCCTCGGCGCCGTTTCGCCCTCGGTTCCGCCGCGCTCCCCGGCTCCGCCGCGCCGCCGCGCGCCGGGCCGCCATCCTGCGCCTCCGCCTCCTTCGCCCCGCACCCCCTCTTCTCGCCCCGCCATCCCCTCTCCCCTTTGCCGCGCTCTCCCTTCGCCGCGCTCTCCCCCTTCGCCGCGTTCTCCCTCTTCGCCGCGCTCTCCCCTCGCCGCGGTTCGAGGCTTGCGCGCGCCACTCCATGTAACTACCGTTCGACTTGTGAGTGCTTACATCGCCCATGCAGAGGCATGGCAAGAGAGCTGGGATCGGCAACAGCAGGGATACCTGCCCGATCGTGAGGAGAGGTTCGCCGCGATGCTCGACGCGGTGGACGCGGCAACCGGCGGTGAGCCCCCACGGTTACTCGATCTGGCGGGCGGCACAGGCACGATCACCTTGCGTGCGCTGGCGCACTTCCGCACTGTCACGGCCACCGTCGTCGATCAGGACCCGGTGTTGCTCGCCCTGGCCCGCGCGTCACTCGACGAACGGGCCGCCGTGGTGGCCGCCGACCTCAACGACTCCTCGTGGGTGGAGTCGCTGCCGCACCGCGAGTTCGACGCAGTGCTCACTGCGACGGCCATGCACTGGCTGCCCGAGCAGCGCCTGAACGAGCTGTACTCCGAGATCCGCGGCCTGCTGCGTCCGGGCGGAGTGTTCATCAACGCCGACCAGATGGCGGACGACGGACTGCCGGCGTTCGGCAAACGCCTGTTGGAGCGCGAAGATGCCCGCCGGGACGCGCGTTACGCGGCCGGGGCGGTGCTGTCGTGGCGTGACTGGTGGGACAAGGTGCGCGCGGACGAGTCGTTCGCCGAGCTCATCGCCGAGCATGACCGCATCTACCCGCCCGAGCGCGGCACGCACACCGAGTGGCTGCCGCCGGTGTCCTGGCACCTCGAGGCGTTGCGCGGGGCGGGCTTCGCCGAGGCGGGCATCCTCTGGCGCGGCGGGCCGGACGCCGCGGTGATCGGCGTCCGCTAGATCACACCTTCGTTCCACGACGGAAAAGTAAGGTCATCACATGCCTTTGTCCGGAGAGTACGAGCCGAGTACGTCGAGTTGGGCGCGCAAGCAGGCTGAGGCCTACGAGTCGTCCCACGGCACCAAGGCCACCGATATCCAGGGCAAGCCGATCATCGTGCTGACCTCCGTCGGCGCGAAGACCGGGTTGCTCCGCAAGACCGCCCTGATGCGCGTCGAGCACGACGGCGCCTACGCGGTGGTCGGCTCGCTCGGCGGCGCACCGAAGAATCCGGTCTGGGTCTACAACCTGCGCGCCAACCCGCTCGTGGAGTTGCAGGACGGCGCCGAAAGGCACGACTACACGGCCCGCGAGCTGCCGGAGGGACCGGAACGCGACGAGTGGTGGCAGCGCTCCGTCGAGGCGTTCCCGAACTACGCCGGCTACCAGCGCAAAACCGAGCGCCTCATCCCGGTGTTCGTCCTGACCCGCGCCTAACCGTCACAAGCCCGAGCCCTCCATGCCGGGGTTCGGGCCGCGCACGTCCCAGCCTCGAGCGCGCCATCCCCGTGTTCGTGCCGGCGCACGCCCAGCCTTGACCGCCCGAGCGCCTATCCCGGCGCTCGGGCCGACGCACCGCTCAGCTCCGGCCGCGGCACCTCACCTCGGCGTCGGTGCTGACGCACCGCTCAGCCTTGACCCCCCGAGCACCCATCCCGGCGCTCGGGCCGACGCACCGCTCAGCTCCGGCCGCGGCACCTCACCCCGCCGTCGGTGCTGACGCGGCGCGCCTTGCCGCCCGATCGGCCGGCACCACCAGCGGGGTGCCGGTCTGCGGGTCGGGGATCACCTCGCACCTCAGCCCGTAGACGTGCTCGACCAGCTCAGCCGTGATGATCTCGGACGGCTCGCCCTGCGCCACCACCTGGCCCGCCTTCATCGCGATCAGGTGGGTCGCGTAGCGGGTGGCCTGGTTGAGGTCGTGCAGCACCGCGACCAGGGTGCGGCCCTCCTCGTTCAGGTCGGCGCACAGGTCGAGCAGCTCGATCTGGTAGGCGATGTCGAGGTACGTGGTGGGCTCGTCGAGCAGCAGGATGCCGGTCTGCTGGGCGAGCGCCATGGCCATCCACACTCGCTGGCGCTGGCCGCCGGAGAGCTCGTCGACCGCCCGGTCGGCGAGCGTGGTCACACCCGTGGCCTCCATCGCGAGCGCCACCTGCTCCTCGTCCTCGGGTGTCCACTGCCGCAGCAGCTTCTGGTGCGGGAAGCGGCCGCGGGCCACCAGGTCCGCGACCGAGATGCCCTCGGGTGCGATCGCCGACTGGGCGAGCAGCCCGAGCCGCCGCGCGACCTCCTTCGACCGGTAGGACGAGATCGCCGCGCCGTCCAGCACCACCGTGCCGGCCTTCGGCGTGAGCAGGCCGGACAGTGCCCGCAGCAGCGTCGACTTGCCGCACGCGTTGGGGCCCACGATCACGGTGAACGACCCGTCGGGGATTTCCACGGTCAGCCCGGACGCGACCACCCGCTGGTCGTACGCGAGGGTCAGGTCCGCACCGGAGAGGCGGGTCATGAGGCTCCCTTCCGCCATTGCACACTGAGCAGCCAGGCCAGGTAAGCCCCGCCGACCGCGCCGGTGACCACCCCGACCGGCATCTGGGCGGGAGCGAGCAGCCGCTGCGCGACTAAGTCGCTGACCACCATCAGCAGCGCTCCCGTGATCATCGAAGGCAGGAGCGGGAGAGTCGCCGACCGCGCGAGCCGCTTGGTGATCTGCGGCGCGGCGAGCGCCACGAACGCGACCGGTCCCGTGGCGGCGGTCGCCACGGCACAGATCGCCACCGCGAGCAGCACCAGGATCAGCCGGGTGGGCCCGGCCTTCACGCCGAGCGAGTGCGCCGTGTCGTCGCCCATCTCGAGCAGGTGCAGCCGCCGGCTCATCAGCAGCAGCGGCGGGGTGAGCAGGATCAGCGCCACCCCCAGCAACTGCACGTAGCTCCAGGTGCGCCCGTTCAGCGTCCCCACCAGCCAGACCGCGGCGGACTGCGCGGCGTCCAGGCGAGCACGGCTGATCAGGTAGCTGTTCAGCGCCACGAGCATGGCGCTCACGCCGATGCCGACGAGCACCACCCGCCGGATCGCGCCGCCGCCGACCGCCGCCAGGCCGTACACGATCAGCGCGGTGGCGACCCCGCCCACGACGGCGCCGAAGGCCGCCCCACCTGGCCCTGCGCCGAACACGATGATCGCGAGCACCGCGCCGGAGGCGCTGCCGGTGGTGAAGCCGACGATGTCCGGACTGCCCAGCGGGTTGCGCGACAGGCTCTGGAAGACGGCGCCGGACGCGGCCAGCGCCGCCCCCGCCAGCAGTCCCAGGCACAGTCGCGGCAGCCGCAGGTCGAGCAGCACGAACCGGTCGGCCCGACGCCCCGCCCCCGAGAACACGTCCATCATGTCGGCCAGCGGAATCCGCGTCCCGGCGTAAACCACCGTGACCGCGGCGGCGACGAGGACTCCGGCCAACAGCAGAACCGTGACGCCGGTCGTACGCAGGTCGAGCCGCACCGCGACGCCGCCGGCGCGAACAGAGACCCGCCTGCGCTGAGCGACCGATCGCTCCGCCGTCCCCGTCCCTGTCCCGGTCCCCGTCCCGGTCCCTGTCCCGGTCCCCGTCCCGGTCCCCGTCGCCGTCGCCGTCGCCGTCGCCGTCGCCGCAGAGCTTTCAATTGGCGCGGGGCGCTCGGTCGGCTCGGTCATAGCGGCACGATCCGGCGCCGGAGGATCACGGCCAGGAAGATCGGGGCACCGATGAAGGCCGTGATCAGACCGGCCTGCAACTCGCCCGGCCGCGCGACCACCCGCCCCGCCACGTCGGCGAGCAGCAGCAGCGCCGGCGCCAGGATCAACGAGTACGGCAGAAGCCAACGCTGGTCGGGCCCGACGATCGCGCGGGCCAGATGTGGCACCGCCAAGCCGACGAAGGCAATCGGCCCGACCGCGGCCGTCGCCCCGCCGCAGAGGAGCGTGATCGCGATCGCGCTGAGCACCCGGGTGCGACCGAGGTTCGCGCCCAGCGCTCTCGCGGTGTCCTCGCCCAGCGCGACCACGTTCAGGGACGGCCCGAGCCCGAGCGCGAGCAACGCTCCCGCCACGATGAAGGGCAGCACGCCCAGCACGACGTCCATGTCCCGGCCGGCCAGCCCGCCGACGACCCACAGCCGGTAACGGTCGAACGTGGTGACGTCCAGCAAGGCCACCGCGTTGGTGATCGCCAGCAGAGCCGCCCCGACGGCGGCGCCGGCCAGCGCCAGCCGCTCCGGCGAGGCGCCCGACCGGCCGCGCGTGCCGAGGAGGTAGACCACGACGAACGCTCCGGCGGCCCCGGCGAAGGCGAACCAGATGTAACCGGTCAGCGAGGTCACCCCGAGCGTCCGGATAGCCAGCACCACGGCGGCCGCGGCCCCCGCGTTGATGCCGAGGATGCCCGGGTCGGCCAGCGGGTTGCGGGTGAGCGCCTGCATCAGGGCGCCGGCCAGCCCGAGCGCGACACCGGCGGCGAGGCCGAGCAGCGTACGCGGGATCCTCAGGTCCTGAATGATCGTCAGGTCCTCGGCGCGGGAAGGATCGGTGATCCGCCCGTCCAGCGCGTCCCAGACCGTGCTCAGCGGGATCGCCTTGGTGCCTATCGCGATGCTCAGTGCCGCCGCCCCGACCAGGATGGCGACGGCGACGACCAGGCCCAGGCCGCGTGTGGTGAGACCACCACGCGCCCGGACCCTTTCCGCGGCCGGGAGGTAACCGGCCTTGACGGCCGCCGCCGTGGTGGTCACTTCAGCGCGTCCCGCACCATCGGCAGGAACTTCTCCAGCGTGAACGGGGTGCTGAGCACCGAGTTGGTGGAGAACGCGTTGACCAGGTCCGCGTCGTCGACGATCAGCAGCCGCCCGGCCTTGGCGGCCGGGATGCTGTTGAGCACGGTGTCCTTCTTGAGCTCGGCGCCGGCCCCGATGCCGAACATCACGGTGAGGTCGGCGTCGAGCAGGCTGACCCGCTCCTTGGAGATCTCCGCGTAGAACGACGCCGGCTTCAGAGCCTCGATCTTCGGCGAGTTGGTGAAGCCGAGCGCTTCCATGAACTGCACCCGGCCGTCCCCGCGGGTGTATGCGCCGTACTGACCGGCGAAGGCCGCCGCCACGCACACCGTCTTGCCCGCGAACGTCGGGTTGGCCGCCTTGGCGTCGGCCAGCGCCTTGTCGTTGTCGGCGACCAGCTTCTCGCCTTCGGCCTTCCGCCCGAGCGCCTCGGCGATCATCACGGTCTGGTCCTTGAGCGTCGTCCCGTACGGCTGGGTTCCGGTCGGGCCGGACAGCGTGGGCGCCAGCTTCTCCAGCTGTTCCCAGGTGGCCTTCACGTTGTCCGACTTGGTGAAGGTGACCAGGTCGGGCCGCAGCGCCGCCACCGCGTCAAAGTTGATCTCCGGGCCCTTGAGCACCGTCGGCTTGGCCCCGTTGAGCTTGGCCTGTGCCCACGGCCCGACGCCGACCGGCCACGCCTGGAACCAGTCGAGGATGCCGGCCGGGACGACGCCCAGCGCGAGCAGCACGTCGGCGTCCGCCCAGCCGAGCGAGACGACGGCCTTGGGCGCCTCCTCGACCGTGGTCGTGCCGAACTGGTGGGCGACCGACGCCGGGAAGGTGCCGCCGCCCGTGCCCGGCGAGGCAGCGCCGCCGGTGCCGCTGCCGGTGCCGGTGCCGTCGCCCTCGCTGCCACACGCGGCGAGGAAGCCGGCTGCGGCCGCACCGACAGCGCCGAAGAGCAGTCCCCGGCGGGAAAGGTTATGGCCGGTCATGAAATCTCCCGATTCATCAAGTAAGGCTTGCCTCACCTTAGCGGGCCCCCTTCGTCCCCGCGCAACCCGCTGGCCTGCATCTTCGACTGTCCGGACTGGACGGAGGATGATGCGCGGGAATCGCTCAAAGGGGAAACGGCTGTATTTCCGGCCGCATCGGGACGATCATGGTGGGTATGCGTGCACCCCATCAGTCCGTCGACCGGCTCGGCAGCCGTCCTGTGGAGGCGGCCGCAAGCCTGCCCACCCACCACGCTCTGCCGCTGGCCGCGTCCGTCGACGACGGGGACCGCCTGATCGACGTGGTCGACCTGCTCGCCCTGGACGCGTTCGTCACCGGGCGGGAGCCGTTCGGCCGCAGCAGCTACCTCGAGAACGTCCGCGCCGACGCGCCGCTCAGCACCGACGACGCCCGCGTCGTGCGGGACGCCGTCGAGGAGGACGGCCAGGGCCGCCTCTCCGTCGGCGAGGGGTGGACGCTGCACGTGTCGCGCTGGCGTCAGAGCCGCCGCGCCCGCGTGACGGTCACCGCGATCAGCGCTGAACTGGCCGAGTCCGTGCTGGCCGCGGTCACCGAGGGAGCGGTCGAGGAGCCGCAGCCCGCGCCGGAGAGTGTGCCCATCGGTTTCTGGCATTTCGGCGCCCACGGCCCGCGCCGGGTCCAGCGTGAGATCGACGCCGCACCGTGGCCGGAGATCAGGGGCAACTACGCGACCCCGGTCGCCGAAACGCTGGAACGCCTGATGGTGCTCGACGGCAGCGTCGTCAGCGGCCGGCTCCTGCTGCTGCACGGGGAGCCCGGCACCGGCAAGACGACCGCGCTGCGCGCACTCGCCCAGCAGTGGCGTTCGTGGTGCCAGGTCGACTGCGTGCTCGACCCCGAGCGCCTCTTCAGCGATCCCGCCTACCTGATGAGCGTGGCGCTGGGCACCGGCGACGACGACGAGCCGCGCTGGCGCCTGCTGATGCTCGAGGACTGCGACGAGCTGGTCAGCGGCGAGGCCAAGGCGAGCGCCGGCCAGTCGCTGTCCCGCCTGCTGAACCTGACCGACGGCCTGCTCGGCCAGGGCCGCAACGCCCTCATCGCGATCACGACGAACGAGGACCTGGCCTCCCTGCACCCGGCCGTGGTGCGACCGGGCCGGTGCCTGGCCAGCATCGAGGTGGGCCGGCTGCCCCATGCGGAGGCTGCACACTGGCTGGGCACGTCGAGGGGTATCGGGCCGGAGGGCGCGACGCTGGCCGAGCTCTACGCCCTGCGTACCGGCGCCCAGCCCGTCACGGTGCCGAAGTCGACGCCCAGCACCGGCATGTACCTGTAGCACTTGTCGCACCTCCTTCGATATCGTCGCCGGCCGGGCTCGCGTGAACGGGCACGGCCGGCGCTCGCGGCGCCCAGGTGCACGTCGAGCGGACCCGGACCTTCTGTATCGATGACGCGGACTTCTGCATCGATGGCGCTCAGCCGGTGCGCGGATCCCATCGGAAGTAGCGCCACGCCAGCAGCCCGGCCACGCCGGCGATGGTCACCATCACCGCGACGTCACGCCAGCCGTCGAACCACGCACCGCCTGGATGCCATGCCAGCCGGACCAGCTCGGTCACCGCACCGCCCGGCAGCAGGAACGCCCACTGCCCGCCCTGCAGCACCCAGAGCCCCCCGCCGCACAGCGTCAGGAACACCGGCACCGTGGTCAGCTGAGCCAGCTCCGGCGCGGGAGTCACCACAGACGTGACCACCGCCAGGACCGAGGCGCACGCCGTGCCCAGGCCGACCGCGGCCACGAGGGGCCACCACCGTCCGGGCGGATCGACGCCGGCGACCAGGGTCACCGCGATCAGCAGAACGGTCTGGACGATCCCGAGGAGCACCAGCGGAGCCAGCAACCCCGCCCAGGCGCCGACCGGAGTCAGCGCACTCTCGCGCAACCTCTTGAGCACTCGCTCCTGCCTGCGCGCGGCCAGCATGGTCACCGCCTGCAGGTAAGGCGTGCACCCGAGAAGCAGCAGCACCTGCATGGCCACGGCATCCGCGTTGAGCCCCATCGACGAGTCGCGCGCCAGCAGCATCCAGCCGACGCCCGCACCGACCGGCAGCAGCACCGCGTTGGCGAGCGCGAGCGGGCTGCGCCACAGCAGCGCGAACTCAGCCCGCGCGAGAACCGGCCAGATCATCGCCCCTCCTCCCCCGCCGCCCATTGCCCGCCCAGCCCTGCCCCACCTGGTCCTGCACCGCGGAATCCCGCACCACCCGGCCCTGCCCCGCCCGGCCCTGCCCCACCGCGTCCCGGACTGCCCTTCGACGCCGCGTCCTGCACCGCCTGGTCTCTCACCGCCCGGTCCTGCCCCGCCTGCTCGCGTACCGCCACGTGCTGCGCCGCCTGCTCGCGCACCGCCGCCTGCTCGCGTACCGCCGCGTGCTGCCCAGCCGTCACCGCGCGGAATGCCGCCGCCGCGTCCCCGCTGCCCGAACGCGCGACCCGGCCCTCGTGCAGCACGACGAAACGATCCGCGTACTGCGAGGCCTCCTCCAGGTAATGCGTGGTCACGAGCACGGTGGCGCCGGCCGTCACACGGTGCCGGAGCACCTCCCACGCGCTGTCCCGTGACTCCGGGTCCAGGCCCGCGGTCGGCTCGTCGAGCACCAGCAGGGGAGGATCGCCGGACAGCGCGATCGCGAGGTCGAGGCGACGGCGCTCGCCGCCGGAGAGGTGCCGCACCTTGACCCTGGCGCGCCCGGCCAGGCCCACCTCAGCGAGCGTCCCCGAGGCCGCCCGCCCGTTGAGCCCGGTCCACAACCGGAGTGTCTCGGCGCTGGTCAATCCGGGTGTGAAACCCGAGTCCTGCGGCACCATGCCGATCAGTGGCGCGAGGGCGCGCCGCTCACGGCACGGATCGCGGCCCAGCACCCGGACTGTGCCGGCGGCCGGGCTGAGCAGGCCGCGAATGAGGTCGACGAGGGTGGTCTTGCCGGCCCCGTTGGTGCCGAGCAGAGCGACGATCTCGCCGGCACGGACGGTCAGGTCGACACCGGTCAACGCCTGGTGGCCGGCATAGGCGAAGTGGGTCCCGCTGCACTGAATCATGGGTGAAGCGTGGCCGCGTCCGATGCCCGCGGGTAGTGACATCGTGTCATCGAAGCTGATGACATTTGTCAGTACCGGACCGGATCCGCCGAGCGGCATGATGGCCCCATGACCCGCTCGTTGCGCTATCTGCGGCACTTCACCGCAGGCTCGCTGCTCTTCTCCGCGCTGCTCGTGGTGGCCTTGTCTCCCACGCCGGCCGCGGTGGCGGCGTGCGCCGTGGCGGGTGTTCTCTATGTGCGAGCGCTCTACGCTCGGCCCGGCTCCTGGGTGCTCCGGCTGATGCCGGTGGGCGCGGTCGCCGCGGTGATCGTCACCGCACAGGACCCGCGGAGCATCTGGCCGACAGCCGCCGTGCCGGCCGTGGTCACGACGGGAGCCATGATCTGCACGCGGTGGCCGCGCCTGCCCATCGCCGGCATCGGGCTGGCCGTCACGGGCGTGACCGTGGTGCTGGCGACGCGAGACTGGCCGGCGGCGCTGATCGCGACCGGCGCGACGTTCATCTGCGTCTCCGCTCTCATGGCGCAGTTCTGGGTGTGGGAGGTCGCGGTCCAGGTGGATCGTGATCGGGTCCGCGGAGCGGTGGACGCGGTCGACCGGGAGCGCCAGCGGTTCGCGGCCGACCTGCATGACATCCAGGGGCACAACCTTCAGGCGATCGTTCTGAAGAGCGAGCTGGCCGCCCGGCTGGTCGCGGTCGATCCGGGGCGAGCGGCGGCCGAGATGAGCGCGGTGGAGGAGCTGGCGCGTAGGACTCTCGCCGAAACCCGCAGCGTGGCGCACGGCTACCGCGAGGTGTCGTTCGAGACGGAGCTGGCCAACGCGGTCGGATTGCTGAAGGCGGGCGGTGTTCGCTGCCACACGGATCTCGTCGCCTACGACGACGTGCGACCCGAGGTTCGGCGCTTGCTCGCGCTGCTCGTGCGCGAGGCGACGACGAACGTGCTCCGGCACAGTGACGCCGACAAGGCCGACATCACGCTCGCGGCCACCGCCGACGAGGTGCGGCTCACGGTTCGCAACAACAACCCACTCGCCCGCTTGCACGGCGACGGTCAAGGGCTCACCGGCCTGGCGGAGCGATTCACCGCAGCGGGCGGCAGGCTGCGCTGGGCGTCGAGCACCGACTGCTTCGAAGTCGAGGCGGCGCTGCCGCGGACACCCGGGGAAGACGATGGCACCGGCCACACCGGCCACCTCGAGATCGGCCGCCACGAGAGCGCGGCAAACAGCCAGACAGTGACCCCGCACCGGGACCGGGCCGAGCGAGGGACGGCGGCTCCATGATCCGCTTGCTCCTTGCCGACGACGAGGTGCTGATCCGCGGCGCCATGGCGGCGCTGCTCGATCTCGAGGCGGACATCTGCGTGGTCGGCGAGGCTGCCGATGGGGAGACGGCCGTGGCGCTGGCCGGGCGGGTGCGGCCCGACGTCGCCGTGTTGGATCTCGAGATGCCGCCCGGTGACGGCATTGCGGCGGCCGAGCAGCTGACCATCCCCGTCGTGCTGGTCACGCGACACGCGCGGCCCGGTGTTCTGCGGCGGGCGCTCGGGGCCGGCGTGCGTGGCTTCGTTCCGAAGACCACGCCGGCGAGTGCGCTCGCCGAGATCATCCGCCAGGTTCACGGCGGGCGGCGCTATGTGGATCAGGACTTTGCGGCCTATGCGCTCAGTGAGCAGCCGTGCCCGCTGTCGCCACGGGAGAGGGACGTCCTGCGCGCCACGCGGCAGGGTAAGCCGATCAAGGAGATCGCCGCCGCCACCCACCTGGCTCCGGGGACTGTGCGGAACTATCTGTCCACCGCGATCGCCAAGCTTGCTGTCAACGATCGCCATGCCGCGGCCCGGGCGGCGTGGGAGCAGGGGTGGATCTAACGATGGGAGGGAACGCTCTTCGGGGCCGCGGTCAGCAGCGAGGCGTGCACCTTCTTGTGGCCGGTGGCGGGGCCGTGAGACTCGAGCAGCACCGGAGCACCGAGCGCCGCGCCGATCTCGGCCGGCCAGTCCGCCGGGCGGTGCAGGTCGCCGGGGCAGGCCTCGGACAGCAGGGCCGTCAGGGCCGACTGGTGAGACAGATCCTTGAACTCGCCGGGAGCGATGCGGTCCCAGCGGGCGCCCTCGATCTCGTAGGACGTGCACATCTGGAGCGCCGGACTTGCCACGTCCAGGTGAGTGACGGCCAAGCCGTCGACGCCGCCGCACACCTCCACCGCATAACGGTGGGCGACCGCGTCGAAGTGGCCCACCCGGAACGTCCCCTGCCACTCTCCTACGCCGTTGTGAGCCTCCGGCAGATCGAGGGGCGCCTCCGTGACGAACGGCCCGGCACCGTGCCGGGTCGTGTAGGTCCGCACCACGCCGAGCCGCAGAAAGTCGTCGCACAGCGCGGCCACGTTGCCGAACGTCGTCGTGGACCACGTGGTGTAGGGATGCCATCCCCGCCACTCGTCGAGCAGCACGCCCTGGGCGCCCTCGAAGATGCACGGACCTTCGCGGAGCAGAGTCGCGACATGGTTCCAGTCCACAATCGACACCGCCCGTCCGAAGGCCAGGAAAGCCTCCACCACGGCGGGAAGGGGCGGCGCGGGAAGCGGGCCGTATTCCTCGGTCAGGACGGATCGGACCTGCGCCAGCCGGGCACGCAGCCGGGCGGGCGAGCGGACGTCACCGACACGTGGGGCGGACGGGTGCTTGAGGGCGTACGCCATGGTCTGTCCCACACCCATGCCGCAGGAACCGTGGCGGCCCGCACCGCGCCGCTGCTCACGCACCTGGTTGGCGGCGCGATGCCACGGAGTGGCGAGCAGTGCGTCCTCGTCGACGGTGAGCAGGTGGTACGGGTTGCCCAGGGCGGATGCCTCGGCGGACAGCGCCAGCGGGTCGACCACCATGAAACGGGTGAGGTGCGTGGGCACGCCTTGCAACGTGCCCGAGCCGAACTGGGCGAAGGTGTGATGCCGGCCGGACGCGGTGATCACGTTGTGCGCGGCCTGCGCTCCCCCGTTGAAGCGCAGGACCGCGCGGCGGGGAGCGGTGGCGCACAGCGCGTCCACCACCGACCCCTTGCCGGCGTCGCCATAGCCGAGATCGACGACCGCGATGTGCCTGGTCACAGCCGGATGTTCCCGGCCGACGTGGGCAGCTGCCGCCGCAGCGGTGCCAGCGCCTTGCCGACCGTGGTGGCGGCCGTCGAGCCGTACTCCGTCAGATCCGCCAATCCGGCATCCAGATCGATGGTGTCCTCGCCCATGCCGACCGTGAGCGCGATCGTCTCGCACACCGCGTCCAGGTCGTCGAGCTCGATCACGTTCTGCCCGAGCAGCCCGCGCCATCGCGTGAGCACCTCGGCGTCACCGCCCCAACCTGCCGCCGTGGGCAGGAGGTAGTAGACGTGGAAGGTGCGCTGCAGTTCGGCCAGCATCGCCTCGGTGCGGATCGGCTCCGTCAGCTTGTCGCCGATCCGGGCCCGGACTTCGTTCGGCTTCACCGCCGGGTACGGCATCTCGTCGCCGATCAGGAAGAGGTAGCCGCGACGGCCGCGGTTCAGCATGGAGTCCAGCGACGTGTGCCGGGCCATGAAGTACATCGCCAGCTCGTAGGACTCCATCTTCTGTCCGCCGCCACCGCCCTCGAGGACGATGCGCGCGAGATCGTCGTCCATGCGGTTGTCCGATTCGAACTGGCCGACCTGCAAAGGCACCCGGTCGCACGTCGCGTCGCCGACCGCGCCGAACATGATGTGCGGATCGGTGGCGTAACCCTTGCGGGTCAGCAGGCCGAGCAGCTGCGGCAACTTCGTCTGCAGTACGCGCGGCACGCCGCCCATCGAGCCGGTCACGTCGAACAGCACGGCGATCGGCGTGCTCGACGGGTGCTCGTGGCTGTCCCGGCTCTCCCGGTGGGTGACACCCTTCGGGTCGAGTGCGGCGTGCGCCTCCCGGGCACCGCCGTCGCTGTAGGCGAAAGCGCTCGCCCCGGTCGCCGCACGATAGTTCTTCGCGGCGTCGTACACATCGGTGGACCAGCGTCCACTGCCCATGATCGTGCCTCCTTCTCAGACGTGGATTGCTCAGACGTGGGTTACTCAGACGTGGGTTACTCAGACGTGGGTTACTCAGACGTGGGTTACTCAGACGTGGGTTACTCAGACGTGGGTTACTCAGACGTGGGTTACTCAGACGTGGATTGCTCAGACGTGGATTGCTCAGACGTGGATTGCTCAGACGGTGAATGGCCGGAACTTCCGCGGGCCGAAGCAGGCGAAGAGCACCTCGTCCAGCTCGGCCAGCAACGCCCAGGCGTCCTGAGGACGCATGCGGGGCGCGTCATAGAGGCAGCCGTCCAGAAATCGGGCGATCGGCGCGGGCGGGCGCCGGATCAGCCGTCGCATCAGGACAGTCGCCAGGTAGATGTCGGTCGCCGGGGTCGCCGGCTGCTTCGCCAGTGCCTCCGGCGGATAGTCGGCGCGGTGCTGGGCGACCAGCGCGGTCAGCGGCGTGCCGGTCGCCACCGAGTAACACCAGTCGACCAGCACCACACCGTGCTCCTCGGGATGAATCAGCACGTGCGCCGGCAGCACGGCGCCATGCACCACGCCAACCCGGTGCGCCCAGCCGAGCCCGGTCAGCAGCCGCCGCCACATCCACGCCGCGTCACGCGCGTCGATGCCGTCCGGGCGTCGCCGCAGCACCTCGGCGAGCGTCACGAAGCCGTGCAGTCGCTCGAGCACATTCACCCGCTTGCGGCCGTCCCGCGTCGACTCGATCAGACGCGGCGCGTAGGGCCGGTACTGGCGATCACCCTCCGTCCACAGTGTTCGCAGCGCGACGGCCTCGGCGGTCATCAGGTCGTTGTCGCCGGGCAGCCGCGGCACCTTACGCAGCGCCCGGCCGCCGTCGTGCGGCACCAGATCGGCAATGTCGCCGCTCAGCCCGTCGTGCATGTCGGCGTGGTCACCGCTCGGCCCACCCGGCTTGTCGGCGTGGTCACCACTCGGTCTGAACGCCGCCCACAGCGCCGACAACTTCGCGAAGGCCTCGGTCGCCCGCGCGCTCTCCGTCGCGGGTGCGGCGTCCGGGTGCACGATCTTCGAGAGCTTTCGGTACGCCTCGACGGGCTCCCCCACCGCAGCGGCCGAGTCCCCACCGCCGACGAAGATGGACGCCGGTTCGGAGCGCGGTCCGGCCGGATCAGCGAAGCCTCCCGCGGAGTCAGCCGACGCCGGGGCGGTGCGTGGTCCGGCCAGGTCGGCGAAGCTTCGGGCGGAGTTGATCGCGGCGACCGCCTCCTCGAATGTCATCGCACGTCCTCCTCCCTCGTGGGGCGCAGCAGAGCCGGGTGGAGCAGGCGGGCGTCGCCTGCGCGGTACAGGCGGGCCTTCGGGCCGCCGCGCTCGCCACCCCGGGCTGCGGTCGCTCCGGTGCTCTCCACGAAGCCGGGCACCGACAAGACCTTGCGGTGGAAGTTGCCGGCGTGCAGGTCTTCGCCCCATACGGCGGCGTAGACCGCGCGTAGCTCGCTGATCGTGAACTCGGCGCTGAGGAAGGCGGTGGCCAACGGGGTGTATTCGAGCTTCGACCGGGCCCGGTCGAGGCCGTCTGCCAGCACGGCCGTGTGGTCGAAAGCGAGTTCACCGATCTCGTCGACGGGCACCCAGAACGCGCTGGATGCGTCGCCGCCGGCACGGGGGTCGGGCAAGCTGGGCGCGAACGCCAGGTAGGCCACCGACACGACGCGCATTCGTGGGTCGCGACCCGGGTCGCCGTAGGTTCGCAACTGCTCGAGGTGCACCTGGTCGAGAGCGTCCTCGCCGGGGCGCAGAGCTGTTTCTTCGGCGAGTTCCCGCAGCGCCGCGGAGTCCAGCGTCTCCGCCTCACGGACGAAGCCGCCGGGTAGCGCGCGCCAACCGGCATACGGTGACTCGCCGCGCTCGACGAGCAGGGCGCACAGCCGTCCGTCCCGAATCGTCAGCGCGACGACATCCACCGTCACTGCTACCGGCGCGTAAGCGTGCGGGTCATACGTCGCCAGGAACTCTTCGTCCGTCACCGCGTGTCCTCAGTTGTTCTCAGTTCGAGTAATTCTTTATCTGAGAACAACCTAGCTCGCTAAGTCGCGATGGTCAACCGGACCGGCGGCGAAGCAAGGAAGGCGCAGGTCAAGCGATGCTGGCGGGACGCACGGCGCGGCAGAGCGGGCAGGCGAGGCGGCGAGGCGGCGAGGCGGCGAGGCGGCGAGCGGCGAGCGGAAGCAAACGAGGAGTGGGGCAAGCAGCGAACGGCGGGGCAGGGACAGCGGGCAGGGCAGGCGGGGCAGGGACAGCGGGCAGGGCAGGCGGGGCAGGGACAGCGGGCAGGGCAGGCGGGGCAGGAACAGCGGGCAGGGCAGGCGGGGCAGGAACAGCGGGCAGGGCAGGCGGGGCAGGAACAGCGGGCAGGGCAGGCGGGGCAGGAACAGCGGGCAGGGCAGGCGGGGCAGGGCGAGAAGGCGAGCGGGGAAAGCGGGGCAAGCGGCGAGCGCAGAGGGCGGCCGAGCCGAAGGGGGCCGGGAAGCGGTTGGCGGCGAGGGCGGAAGGGATGAGACCGGGGCGACAGGTGGACCGGCGGGCGGGCGGGTCGGCGGCCCGAAGCGACGCAACGGTGATCTCGGGCTGGGACCTGCGGATGAGAATGCCTCGGCCGGAGCGGTGGATCTTGCGGGGGCCGGCGGTGCTTCAGGGCGCCTCGTCAGTCGCGGAGTGGTGCGAACCGACGGCCACCAAGAATGGGGAAATAAATGAGGCCCGCCTTCTTCAGGGAAGGCGGGCCTAATGTTCATTTAGCCTTACCTGGCCTCATAGGTCAGGCAGTCGGCCCGGTCGGTGGCGCTTCCAACGGTGATGGCCGGGGCCTGGCACTCGAGGTTGCTGTTGTACTTGCACTCGGAGCGTTTGCAGGCACCAACCTGGGCCGTGAGCTGGCCGATCCCGCCCTGCAGGTCGGAGTCGACGTAGGTGTCACATTCCGAGTTGCGGCGGCCGATGGTGATCGCGAAAGCGGTGCATCCGTCGTGGTTGTAGCCGCAGCCGCTGACCGTGCACTGCGACACCCGCGGCATTTCCATCATCTGCGTCATGGCGTGGCCTCCTCGTTTTCCATGCGTCCGCCAGCCACGATAATGCAACCGGCCGCATTTCGCGGGACACGCTTGTTGTCTTTTTACCGCGATTCGACATCCGAGGTTAGGCTGCAATTACCCATTCTTAGGTAAGCCTATTCTGACGAAAACTGGGAGGATCCGCGCATGCCACGCGTCCGGCTTGCCGCCGCCCTGGTGGTGCTCCTCGCCGCCGGCGGCTGCACCACGACCGCCGACGAACCGGCGCAGGTCCCGGCGACGGCTTCGAGCGACAGCGTCCGGTCCGCTTCGCCGGCCGGCTCGCGGTCGGCAGCACGGTTGCTTGCTCTGCCGCGTACCCCAGGAATGTGGCCCGGACCGAACGGCCTGTCCGGAGTCAACGGCGATCCGACCTTGGACACCGCGAACGTCGAAGCGTTCTGTGCGGCTCGGGGGCGGCCCTGCGCGGTAGCGCAGACCTACACCGACCGCAGCACCTACCAGACCATGACCAGTGGCACCGGGTGGACCTTCGAGTTCTTCGACGACTTCCCGGGCGCCCTGGTCGTCTCGCAGGGGCTGGTGCCGACCGGCGGCGAGGCCGAGCTGCCGAGATGTGCGGCCGGCCAGTACGACGTGCAGTGGCGCGACTTCGGGAACCTGATGGTGCGGCATGGCCGCGGCGACTCGATCGTGCGGCTCGGCTGGGAGATGCAGGAGCGCACGATGCCGTGGCGGGCGACGGACACGCAGGCGTACATCGGGTGCTACCGCCGGGCCGCGGACGCGATCCGGGCCGCCAACCCGGACGTCGTCCTCGACTGGTCGATCAACGCGCACAGTTCCCCGGACGGCCTGTGCGGCGGGGTGAGCACGAACTGCTATCCAGGCGACGACTACGTCGACATCGTCGGCATCGACAACTACGACCACTTCCCGTGGAGCCCCACGAAGCAGAAGTTCGACCAGACGGCGGCCAAGGCCGAAGGGCTGTCGTGGCTGTACGCGTTCGCCCGGGCGCACGGCAAACCGTTCTCGGTGGGCGAGTGGGGCGTGGTGCCCACGGGTGACGCGAAGAAGGAGAACCCGGAGTACATCCGATGGATGCACGAGTGGTTCGCGGCGCATGCGGAGCATCTGGCGTACGAGGCGTACTTCTCCGACTGCGGCGAGGGTGGGGTACAGAGCAGTCTGTTCCGGGATGCGGCGGAATGCACCAGGAACCCGGCGTCCGCGGCGGTGTACAGATCGCTCTGGAAAGACTGACCCATCGAACTTGCTCATTACGGGCAAATGCCTGTGAAATTCACATTACGCTCCGTGCGAGAGGGCCCGGCTGCGTCGACATGCGCGGGCCACACACCCAGCCCAGACGGTTCTTAGAGACCGTAGGAGGACCTCGCATGCGCACGTCCCATCTCAGTGCCCGGGCCCGGCTCATTCGAGCCGGGCTCGCGACTGCGGCGGCCACCGCCCTGGTCGTCGCGGGTACGGCAGCGCCGGCCTTCGCAGCCGACGTCGTAGTAACCGTTTCACCCACAGCGGGCCCGGTCGGCGGCGGCAACACCGTCACCGTCTCAGGCACCGGAGTCTTCACCGGTATCACCACGCCCGGCGGCAAGCTGGTCGCCAACACGGGCCAGTGCCCGGCCACGAACACCGCGACCAGCGTTACCGCTCCGAACGTCACGATCACCAAGGCGTCCGGCGGCGGCGCCGACAACGGCGGCACGTTCGTGGTGCCGGCGACCCTGGCGAACGGCGTGTACCGGGTCTGCCTCTACAACGCCACCGGAACGACGGGGCAGATCGCCGGGCACACGGCCGACAACGCGCCCTACACGATCGCCCCGGTCGCCCTGACCCTGACTCCGGCGACCGGCGGGGTCGGCGGTGGCTCGATCACCGCGGCGGCGAGCCTGGCCTACACGACCCCCGCCACGACACTCGGCGCCCTCGTGACCACGGCGACCTGCCCGACCGCCTACAACACGGCGTCTCCCGCGGTGGCGGCCACGGCGGTCAAGACCGTCGGCGTGAACGCGAACCAGAACACCACCGTGACCATCCCGTCCGGTCTGGTCACGAACACGACCTACAAGGTGTGTGTCTACAACGGCAACGCGGGCACGAGCGCCCTCATCGGTAGCGCGACCAGCTACCAGGTGCTGCCGACACTCACCCTGAGCCCGACGGTCGGCCCGACCGCCGGCACCAACACGATCACGGCGTCGGCGAGCACCAGCGTCTTCGCCGGCTCCCCGACGCCCGGCGTCCTGGTCGTCAAGGACCCGCTGACCTGCCCCGCGACCTACGTCCCGACCACGGGCATCGTGGCCGCCACCGGCGTGCAGAAGGTCTCGAACACCAAGATCCTGTTCACGGTGCCCGCCAGCACCACACTGGACTCGGGTGCCTCGACCACTCCTTACACGATCTGTGTCTACGCGAGCACGTCCGCCGGCGCGCTCATCACCACCACCGCGGCCTACACCGTCGCTCCGGTGCTGGCCGTCACGAGCATCACGCCGGCCGGTGGCCCCGCGCAGGGCGGCAGCCCGGTGACCATCGCCGGCAGCGGCTTCCCGACGGACCCGGACGCGACCGTCACCGTCTCGCTCGGTGGCAGCCCGCTTGACGACGTCCAGGTCGTCTCCGGGTCGTCGATCACCGGTGTCACCACAGCGCACGCCGCGGGCAACGCCACGGTGAGCGTGACGACCGCGGCCGGCACCAAGAGCGCCGCGTCGCCGTTCGTCTACTCGTACGGCGTCACCATCTCGCCGAAGACCGCCCCGACGAACACCACGACCTATGTGGACATCCTCGGCGTCGGCTTCTCGTCCCTGACCTTCGGCACCGGCAACCCGACAACCGGCCCGACCGGCTCCCGGGTGTTCCTGGTCAAGGACGTCTACAACGGGGCCGCGGACTCCGTGGACACCGCGGAGTGGGATTTCGCGCCGGTTCAGGAGTGCACCGGCATCTTCCCGATCAGCGACAACGAGATCATCTGCCAGCTGGACCTGGGCGGCACGCTCGACACCGACGGAACGGCCCTCGGGACGGACGTGTCGAACGGCACGTACCAGATCACGGTCGTGAAGAACTCGCTGCCGGGTGCGACCATCGCGGCCGGTGACGTGTCGATCATCTCCAGCGGTTCGACCTTCACGGTCGCCCCGTACTGATCCGGCGGAACAAGAACGAACAGAGCATGAAGCGGGGCCCGGAGCGTCAGCTCCGGGCCCCGTCGCCCGTCCGTGAGAGAGATCAGCGAAGAGCCGACCACACCCTGTTCAGCTCGGCGACGCTGCGCGCGGCGGACGGCTTGCCCTTCGGGTCGATCGCGATCGTGTAGACGCTCTTCGCCGCGCTGATCCGCCAGCAGATCAGCAGCGTGTCCCGCTTCTTCGGGGGCACTCCCTCCGCCAGAGTGATGCTCTGCGTGCACGCCGCCGCGCCGACCTTCTCGCCCTTCTGCCCCTGCACCCAGGCCAGCTCACGCTTGCCGGTCAGGTCCTGTGGCGCCGACACCACCTGCAGCGTTCCCGCCGGCACGGGCACCTTCTTCACGGTCACGTCGGCCTCGTTGACCTTCATGCTGGTCACCGGCCGCTGGGCCTGCTGGGCCGCTTCGGCCGCCGCCCCCCGTACCGCATCGATCTGCTGTTTCTTGGTCTTTGTCCCCGTGGTAGTCGCAGTTGAAGCAGACGTGGTTGCCTTCTTCCGCGGCGCAGGGGCGTCGGCCGGCTCGGCGGAGGCCGAGGACGGCGACGAGGTGGGCACGTCGGCGGGGACAACGAAAGCCGCCCGGGGTTTGTCGTCGGACAGCTGATCCGTGATCGCGTAGGCGCCGGCGCCCAGCGCGGCCAGTCCCACGACTCCGACGATCACCTGCTTGCGGCGTGCGTGCGTCATCAACTTCATCCTTTGCGGGTCTCGACTGGGTCGCCCCGCTCCGGGCTGGGCGGCCCCGAACCCCCATGGTCGCAAGAATCAGGACATAGCGGACCAGAACCGGAAGAGACCTTCAGTCCGGCGGCACCCGGCCGATCGATTGCCTCGTCGCCAAGGGAGGATCTTCATGGGCCGGAATCTGAGCCGCTACGCATTCGGAACGCTGGGCGCGACGGCACTCGCCGCGGTGGTCACCCCGTTCCTCACGACCGCCGCACCCATCTCCGCGTTCCCGGCGGCCACGCCGGGCTCCAGCGCATCAGCCGTCCCGGAGCCGAGCGCCCCGGCGGTGGAGAACCCGGCGGTGGAGAACCGGAGGATCGACGCCGACCACCCGATCACGATCACGAAGACCACGATCGACCCGTCCGGCCGCCCGGTCTTCACCTCGGAGACCGTCACCAGCCGCGCCGCCGTCGCGAACGCGCAGCGCACCCCGGGCGTGGTCTCGGTCGACGTGGAGCAGCCGGTCAAGGCCCTGGACGCGCCGACCGGCACCGATGCCTACCGCTCCCAGCAGTGGTCGCTGCCCAAGATGCGGGCGACCGACGCGTGGGCCACCTCCACCGGCGCCGGGGTGACCGTCGCCGTGCTGGACACCGGCGTCGCGGCGAGCCACCCGGACCTGGCCGGACAGGTGCTGACCGGCTACAACGCCTTCAACCGGACGACCGGCGTCAGCTCCGACGTGCACGGGCACGGCACGCACGTGGCCGGCACGATCGCGGCGGCGACCGGCAACACCATCGGCGTGGCGGGCGTGGCCCCGGACGTGAAGATCCTGCCGGTCAAGGTGCTCGGCGACGACGGTTTGGGCACCTCGACGAGCGTCGCCGAGGGCATCGCGTGGGCGGCCGACCACGGCGCCCAGGTGATCAGCATGTCGCTGGGCGGCGGCTACGCGGCGTCCTACGACCAGGCCGTCGCGTACGCCCGGTCCAAGAACGCCGTGGTCGTCGCGGCCGCCGGCAACTCGCGCCAGCAGGGCAGCCCGATCAGCTACCCGGGCGCCTCGCCGGGCGCCATCGCGGTGGCCGCCACGGACAGCAACGACGTGGTGGCGTCCTTCTCGAACGCCGGCGGCTACGTCGACCTCGCCGCGCCGGGCGTGAACATCCTCAGCACGGTGCCGGACGGCTCGTACGCCTCCATGAGCGGCACCTCGATGGCCACCCCGCACGTCGCCGCCCTGGCCGCGCTGCTGCGCGCCAAGAGCCCGTCGCTCACGCCGGACCAGGTCGAGCAGGCGATGGAGTCCAGCGCCGAGGACCTCGGCGCCGCGGGCAAGGACAACGACTACGGGTACGGCCGGGTCGACGCCGTGGCGGCCCTCGCCACCGTCACCGGCGGAACGCCGGCTCCCAGCCCGACGCCCACCCCGACCCCGACGCCCACCCCGAGCCCGACGCCGACGCCCACCCCGACGCCGACGCCGACGCTGCCGACGCCCGCCATCGCCTCGAACGCCGAGTCCGCGACCGTGGCCTACGGGACGGCACTGAAGACGACGTTCACCGTGACCAAGGCGGACGGCAAGCCGTGGGCGAAGCTCGCCGCCCAGCTGTGCACCGCCGACGGTGACGCCGACACGTTCAAGTGCAAGAAGGTCACCACCTCGGCGAACGGCACGGTCCAGTACAACCGCACGGCGACCACCTCGCAGCGGTTCAAGCTGACCGTCGCCGCCACCAAGACCAACGCGTCCGCCGAGTCCGCCACCTACGAGATCACCGTCCGGTCGGCCGTGACCCTCGCGCAGAGCAGGAAGAACCTGACCGTGACCCTGGCCGGCGCGGCCAAGCAGACCCTCGAGCTGCAGCGGTCGGTCGACGGGCAGACCTGGACGACCGACCGCACGTTCAAGGCGTCCGCGAAGTCGACGCAGGCCAAGGTGACCCCGGGCTTCAGCTACCGGGTGGTCGTGCCGGACGTCGCGGCGGTGCTCGGGTCGACCAGCAATACCGTCCAGATGTAGTCGGCCGTACCGTGTTGACCATGATGGGACAGCGCCTGCTGGGCGCCACCGGGATCGAGGTCAGCGCGGTCGGCCTGGGCGCATGGCAGCTGGGACGGTCGGCGGAGTGGCCGGCCGGTCCCGACCCGGAGGAGGCGGTCCGCATCGCGCGGGCCGCCCTCGACCTCGGGGTCACGTTCATCGACACGGCGCCGGTCTACGCCGGTGGGCAGAGCGAGTTGAACGTCGGCGCGGCCCTCGCCGGTGTCCCCCGCGACGACTACGTGCTGTGCACGAAGGTGGGCCGCCGGCCGGACGGCAGCACGGACTGGTCGCCGGAGGCGATCGAGGGCTCGGTCCGGGGCAGCGCCGAGCGGCTCGGTGTCGAGCACCTCGACGTGGTGGTCCTGCACAGCCCGCCGCCGGAGGTTCTCGCGAGCCCCGCCTGCTTCGAGGCCCTGCGCGACCTCCAGATCAAAGGCCTGATCCGCGCGTACGGAGCCTCCGTCGATCAGGGACACGAGGTCGACACCGCGCTCGCCCGGGACGCCGGAGCGCTGGAGGTGCGGCTGTCGGCGCTCTACCAGGAGCCGCTGGCCGCGCTGGCACGGGCGGGTGAGCGGGGCGCCGGCGCGATCATCAAGGTCCCGCTGGAGTCCGGCTGGCTGTCCGGGGCGTACGACGCCGAGACCCGCTTCACCGACGTGCGGGCACGCTGGTCCCCGGCGGACGTGGCGTTGCGGGCGGCTCTGGTGGGCGAGTTCCACGCGCTGCTGCCGGACGGCGTGGGCGTGGCCGAGGGCGCGCTGCGCTTCCTGCTGGCCCTCGACCCGGTGAGCACGGTCATCCCGGGCACCCGCTCGCTGGCCCACCTGCAGGCGAGCGTCGCGGCCGCCGCCGCGGGACCGCTCGATCGGGATACTGTGGACGCCGTCCTCGGCTGGTACTCGGAACGACTCGGCGAACGGGCACTGACATGGTGAACGATGACCGGCGCGCGGTCGTGCTGGGCGGTGGCGGCGTCACCGGCGTGGCGTGGGAGATCGGGCTGATCCACGGGCTCGCCGAGCAGGGCGTGGACCTCTCCGCGGCGGACCTGTTCGTCGGCACGTCGGCCGGATCGGTGGTGGCCGCCCAGATCACCGCCGGTGCCGCGCTCGACCAGCTGTACGCCCGCGAGCTCGCGGACACCACCGGCGACCGCAACGCGGCGATCGGCGCCGGCGTCAAGATGCGCTTCGCGATCTCGGCGGTGCTGCCCGGCGACCCGGCACGCGGGCGGGCCTGGCTGGGCCGGGCGGCGCTGCGGGCGCGGACCGTTCCCGAGTCCGAGCGGCGTGCGGCGATCGCGACCCGGGTGACCGGCGACGACTGGCCGGCCACCCGGCTGCGGATCCCGGCGGTGGCCGCGGAGACCGGCCAGGTGGTGGTCTTCGACAACGACAGCGGCGTCTCGCTGATCGACGCGGTCGCGGCCAGTTGCGCGGTGCCGCTGGTCTGGCCGCCGATGACCGTCAACGGCGCCCGCTACGTCGACGGCGGGGTCCGGTCCATAGCCAATGTGGACCTGGCGACCGGGTACGGCCGGGTGGTCGTGCTGGCCCCGGCGACCCTGTCGCTGCGGCGCGAGACCCGCCCGGGCGAACAGACGGCGGCGCTCGGCCCGGGCGTACGCAAAATCTGTGTCGAACCCGGCGCAACCGCCCTGAAAGCGATCGGAAGCAACCCCCTCAGCCCAGAACGGCGCGCGGCGGCCGCCGAGGCCGGTCGCGCGCAGTCCGCCGGGGTGATCGACGACATCCGAGCCGTCTGGGGCGGGTAGGACGTCGTAGTCTCCACACCATGAGCATCATCTCGACCGGCTTCGGCGGGAGGCGGCGGTCGTCGCGGCCCGAGCTGCCGCCGGGCCAGTACCTCACCCACGACTTCCCGGTGCTCTCCGCCGGGCCGACGCCGCGCATCCCCCTGGACCGGTGGCGCTTCACCGTGACCACCGAGGTCGGCGGCAAGAAGCAATGGACCTGGGCGGAGTTCACCCAGCTGCCCGCCGAGGACGTGACCGTCGACATCCACTGCGTCACCAAGTGGTCCAAGCTCGGCACCACCTGGCGCGGTGTCTCGCTGGACACTCTCCTCGAGGACGTGGAGACCGCCGCGGACTACACCATGATCCACGGGTACGGCGGCTACACCACGAACGTGCCGATGGAGGACCTGACCGACGGCCAGGCGTGGATCGCCTACCAGTACGACGGCGAGCCGCTGGCGCCCGAGCACGGCGGGCCGGCACGTCTGCTCATCCCGCACCTGTACTTCTGGAAGTCGGCGAAGTGGGTCAACGGCATCGAGATGCTGAACGACGACGAGCCGGGCTTCTGGGAGGAGGCCGGCTACCACATGTACGGAGACCCGTGGCGCGAGCAGCGGTACCAGGGCGACTGACCTGGCGGGTGGCCACCGTCACCGAGGTCCGGGACGAGACGGCCACCGCCAGGACCCTCGTGCTCGACGTCCCGGACTGGCCCGGCCACCTGCCCGGCCAGCACATCGACGTGCGGCTGACCGCGCCGGACGGCTACCAGGCGCAGCGCAGCTACTCGATGGCGTCGGCGGGAGCGCCCCTCGAGCTGACCGTGCAGCGCGTCGACGACGGCGAGGTGTCCGAATACCTCACGTCCGGCGTCGCGGCCGGCGACAAGCTGGAGCTGCGCGGCCCGGTCGGCGGCTGGTTCGTCTGGCGTCCCACGTCGACGGCGCCGGTGCTGCTGGTGGCGGGCGGTTCCGGGATCGTGCCGCTGATGGCGATGATCCGGGCCCGGCAACGGCAGCCCTTCCGCCTGATCTATTCGGTGCGTACGCCCGCCGACGTCCTCTACGCGTCCGAGCTGGCCCGCGGGCAGCCCGGTCTGGACGTGCACTTCGTCTACACCCGGGTGCCGCCGGCCAGGCGGATCAGCGTGGCGACGATCAACACGCACGGCTGGCCGGCCGACTTCGAACCGGAGTGCTTCGTCTGCGGCCCGACCGGTTTCGTCGAGGCGGCCGCCGACATGCTGGTGGCACTCGGCCACGACCCGCGCAGGGTCAAGACCGAGCGATTCGGCTAGCAATGGTGCGGGCCTCGATGCCGACCTGGCGCAGCATCCCGCCCAGGTTGACGTCGTAGCCCATGAAGTACAGGCCCTGTAGTGCCGGCTCGCCACCGTGGACCACCGGTATGCCGGACTCGTCGAACAGCGACGGCTCGTCGAACAAGTCGCGCAGTCCCGTCCCGTACCCGGTGGCGGCGATCACGGCGTCGGGGCGCACGCTCGTACCGTCCGCCAGCTCGACCGCCGACTCCGTGAATCCCCGCACCGCGGCGACCGGGCGCACCCGGCCGGCCCGCACGTCCCGGACGATCCCGACGTCCTGCAGGGGCACGTAGCGTTCGGTGCGCAGGCGGGTCTTCAGCCCCTTGACCGGGCGCGGGATGCCGGACGCCGAGAGGTCCTTCGCCAGCAGCGCGGACACCGGGTTGACGACGCTCTCCGGCAGCCCGCCCATCAGCAGGCCGCTCAGCTGCGCGGGCCAGCCCGCGGTCGTGCGGTCGACGATGTGCGGCGGCGTCCGGATCGCGAGGCGCACCGACGCCGCACCGCCCTCGGCCAGGTCGCTGGCGATCTCGGCGCCGCTGTTGCCGATGCCGACCACCAGGACGTCCTTGCCACGGAACGGCTCCGCGTTCCGGTACTCCGCCGAGTGCGTCAGCGAGCCCGTCCAGCTCTCCCGGCCGGGCCAGGCGGGAATCAGCGGCGTGTGCAGGTACCCGATCGCGACGACCAGCGTCCCGGTCGTCCGCCCGACGCCGTGCAGCTGCCATCCGCCGTCGACCCGCGTGACCTTCCCGGCGGCCGCCCCGGTGCGCACGTCAAGATCAAATTTCTGGGCGTACGCCTCCAGATAGCGCACCAGATCGTCGCGCCGGACCCACCGGCCGTACTCGCGCGGGATCGGCATCCCGGGCAGTCCCGACAGCCGTCGCGTGGTGTGCAGGCGCAACCGGTCGTAGCGCCCGCGCCAGCTCGCGCCCACGCCCGCGCCACGCTCGAGGACGACGCTGTCCACGCCGCGCGCCTTGAGCTCCGCCGCCACGGCCAGCCCGGCGGCGCCCGCCCCGAGCACAGTCACGTTGTTCACGAGCTAGAAGTTACGGAGGGTTCCTCGCAACCGCTCGCCCAGGGTCGGCCGGGCCGCCGGCGGGGTGCCGCGCCCCGGTCCCGGCGTGGGAGTGGAAGGACGGGAGCGGCCGATCGGCTGGTCGTAGTCGGCGGCCGCGATCGCCTCGGTGATCTGCTCGTCGCTGAAGTTCTCCGAACCGGGGATCGACGGGACGAACCCGACGAGGACGCCGTTGCGCATCACCTGCGCCTCGAGCCCCGCGGTGCCGTCGTTGTCCCAGACCGCCTCGCGGCCGTCCGGCAGCACGACCCGGAGCCCGTACTGCGTGATGCCGGCGTGCGGCAGCTTGACGTGCGCGAAGACGTTGCGGGCCCGCAGCACGGTGACGATGCGCTCAGCCTGTGCCTGTTCCATGCCGCCGAAGGTAGCGCCGCACGCTGGAGAAAACCTGAGACATCGACGCATGTTACTACGAGGTAACAATAAAAACACCATGTTTCTTTTGTCACACCCTTGACTTACCGTCGGGTAACCCTCCTCCCTTTTGAAGTGGAGCGACAGATGAGACGCACCACCGTCCTGGGAACTCTCGTCATCTCAGCCCTGCTCACGCTCGGCATCGCCACCCCGGCGGCAGCCGCCGCCGGCACCGTCGACTACGTCGCGATGGGCGACTCGTACTCGTCCGGGGTCGGTGCCGCCGGCCAGTCCGGGCTCTGCCTGCGCAGCCCCAACGGCTACCCCGGCCTGTGGGCCGCGGCCAACGACCCCCGCTCGTACCGATCCGTCGCCTGCGGCGGCGCCACCACCGACACCCTCCGGGCCACCCAGCTGATCGGGCTGAGCCGCGGAACCGACCTGGTCACCGTCACCATCGGCGGCAACGACGCGGGCTTCGCGCCCACCGTGATCAGCTGCACCCTGGTCAGCGACGCCGCCTGCCAGGCCGTCGTCGACGACGCGGCGGTCGTGGTCCGCGAGGAACTGCCGGCCAAACTGGACGCCACGTACCGGGCCATCAAGCGGCACGCGCCGAACGCCCGGGTGTTCGTGCTCGGCTACCCGATCCTCTTCGACGTCAACGCGCCGACCTGCGGCTTCGCCGGGATGAGCATCCCCAAGCGCCGGGCCGTCAACGCGGCGAACGAGGAACTCAACACCCTGATCGAGGAACGGTCACGCGCGGCGGGCCTGACCTACGTCGACGTCACCGACGAATTCGCCGGCCACGGCATCTGCGCGGCGGCCAACTGGATCCACCCGCTGGTGCTCGTCCCACCGACCAACTCGTTCCACCCGACCGGCAGCGGCTACCGCTACGGCTACCTGGCGGCGCTGTCCTCAGCCCTGAACTGAACCCGTTCCCCGGCGCCGCGAAGGCCTCTCGTCCCAAGGCCTTCGCGGCGCCGCTTTGCTCTGCTTACACATACGCACCACGCTCTGCCTCGCATACGCACCACGCTCTGCCTCGCATACGCACCGGGCGTCGCTGAGCCGGCACTTTGCTCTGCTTACCTCTCCGGGTGCCGGGCGGGTGACCACCGATCTCAGCCCGGAACGGGCGGCACAGGCCGGACCCGCCGCGGCGTCGCCGAGGAGGCAGAGCTCTGGTGTGCGCGTACCCGAAAAGGGTTTAGGTGTAGGGGTCGCGGCCGGGACCGCGCACGGAAGCGGCGGCGGCCTGCGCGATGTCGGTGGCGGCGCCGTCCAGGGTGTAGACCCGGGTGGTCGCGTTGCCGCGCGGTGTCAGCAACCCCGCGCGCGTCAACGCCTGGATGTCCCGGATGGCCTGGTCGCGGCTGAGGCTCTCGTCCTGCTGATAGGTGGTGCGCCGGACCTCGCCGAGCGCGGCGGCGTAGAGGGCCGACACCACGCGCTCGGGCAGTCCGTGTTCGCCGGCCAGGCGGGCGAGATCGGTCCACAGGCGCACGGTCCAGTCGTACCGCCGCTTCACGCGCTGGGCCTGCCGATGATGCGCGGTGAACACGAACCTGAGCCACGGGTGGGCGTCCCGTTCCGGCTGGAAGCTGCCCTGCTGCACGGACCGGAGCGCCTCGTAGTACTGGACGGTGCCGGTCTGCTCGCCCAGCCACTCCTCGATCGAGGAGAACTCCGGTGCCAGCTCTCCCACCCGGGCCAGCACCGTGGTGTGCAGTGCCCGGGCGGTCCGGCCGTTGCCGTCGCGCCAGGGATGGATGCCCACGAGATTCAGGTGCGCCATGGCCGCTCGCGCGTACGCCGGGGCGTCGAGATCTCCACCGTGGAGCCACTCGACCAGCTCGCCCATCAGCCCGGGGACCGCGTCGGCGTCGGGACCGGTGTAGGCCGGCTCCAGCGGATCGCCGCTCGTCACGTAGATGCCGCCGGAGCGGTAACGGCCCGGCCACTTCGCGGGCTGATACTTCGTGATCATGAAGTGCAGCGTGGAGAGCAGCGTCTCGGAGTAGTCGAAGAAACCCATCGCCGGCGTCTGCCGCACGTACGTCATCGCGTCCCGGTACCCGATGACGGCCTGCTGCGTCTGCTCGCCGGCGTCCGCGGACATGGGTGCGTGCTCAACCAGGGCCCGGGCGTCCGAGCCACTGATCGTGATGTGCTCGATGGTGTTGGAGCCTTGGATCGCCGCCGCGAACAGGCTTCGCCGCAGCTGACCCTCCCAGCGCGGCTTGGACCCCAGGCAGAGCGTGGTGCGTATGCGAGGCAGAGCGTGGTGCGTATGTGTAAGCAGAGCAAAGTGGCAGCAGGGAACGGCCCGGGTGTGGACCCGGGCCGTTCGTGGACTGCTGGTCGCTGCTAGTCGAGCAGCTCGGTGACCGTGCCGGCGGCGACCGTGCGACCGCCCTCGCGGACCGCGAAGCCGAGGCCGGACTCCATCGGCACCTCCTTGCCCAGCTGCACGGTGACCGTGGCGGAGTCGCCCGGCATCATCATCTCGAGGCCGCCGCCGAGCTCGATCGAGCCGGAGACGTCCGTGGTGCGGAAGAAGAACTGCGGCCGGTAGTTCGCCACGAACGGCGTGTGGCGGCCGCCCTCCTCCTTCGTCAGGGCGTACAGGTTGGCCCGGAACGTCCGGTGCGGCGTGACCGAGCCGGGCACCGCGACCACCTGGCCGCGCTGCACCTGCTCGCGACGGACGCCGCGCAGCAGCACCGCCGCGTTGTCGCCGGCCTCCGCGGAGTCCAGCGACTTCCCGAACGTCTCCAGCCCGGTGGCCACCGTGGCGACCGTGGGGCCGAGACCGACCACCTCGACCGGCTCGCCGACGCGCAGCGTGCCGCGCTCCACCTTGCCGGTGACCACGGTGCCGCGGCCGCTGATGGTGAGCACGTTCTCGATCGGCATCAGGAACGGCTCGCCCAGCGAACGGTCGGGGACCGGCACGTAGGAGTCGACCGCGTCGAGCAGGTCAACGATGGACCGAACCCAGCGCGGGTCGCCCTCGAGAGCCTTGAGCGCGCTGACCCGGACCACGGGCACCTCGTCGCCGGGGAACCCGTACTCGGACACCAGCTCACGAACCTCGAGCTCGATGAGGTCCAGCAACTCCTCGTCACCGGAGGAGACCGCGTCGCTCTTGTTGAGCGCGACGACCAGCCACGGCACGCCGACCCGTTGCGCGAGCAGCACGTGCTCGCGGGTCTGCGGCATGGATCCGTCCTGCGCCGAGACCACCAGGATCGCGCCGTCCACCTGGGCGGCGCCGGTGATCATGTTCTTCACGTAGTCGGCGTGCCCGGGCATGTCGACGTGGGCGTAGTGGCGGGTGGCCGTCTCGTACTCGACGTGGGCGATGTTGATCGTGATGCCCCGCTGCGCCTCCTCCGGCGCCTTGTCGATGCCCTCGAACGCCACGAACCGGTTGGTTGCCGGGTCGCGGTCGGCGAGGACCTTGGTGATCGCGGCGGTCAGGGTGGTCTTGCCGGCGACGGAGTTAGGACACCAAACTAGATGGATGAGCATCGAATCTACGACCATCGCTGACCTGTACCTTCGCCTGTCGGATCTGCGGGCCGACGACCTCTACGAAGACGATCAGAGCAAAGGCCTCGTCGAGCACGAGCGCCAGCTGCGCGAGCGTGCCGCTCGCCTGCACTGGACCGTGGGCGAGGTAATCATCGAGAACGACATGCGCGGCGGTAGACCACAACCCGCATCAGCCTACAAGCGGCGAAAGGTGCGGTTACCAGATGGCACCACCGCCTTACGCGTAATCCGCCCCGGATTCCGAAGATTGATCAAACGGATCCGCACCAACAAATCTAACGCCGTGCTGACCGTTGACCTCGACCGGGTTGTTCGTGATCCCCGCGATCTAGAAGACCTTATCGACGTAGTCCAGGAGCGTCGGGCCAACGTTCAATCAATCACCGGCTCTCTGCGTTTCACCGATGGTGGTGACGATGCAGAAATAACCCTGGCGCGTGTGATGGTGACAATGGCGAACAAGTCCAGCCGCGACACCGCTCGGCGGGTAAGTGCCGCCCGGCTGCGGCAGGCCCTCCACGGCGAGTTCGGCGGTGGCACGCGGCCTTTCGGCTTCTGCCTAGGACCGCCGAAGCTACCGCAAGGTAGTACCTCCGACGAGCATCCCTGCCCTTGGCATGGCGGACGTGCCTGCAAGGCAGGGATCACGCCGATCGCATCGGAAACCTCTATTGTCGTCGACTGCACCGAGCGGGCGCTACAAGGCGTCAGCTTCAAACTCATGGCAGCCGAACTGAGGAGGAAGGGCGTTCCGACAGTCACTGGGGCTTCATGGAGCGCAGGGACACTGCGAGAGATCTTGCTTCGCCCTCGCAACGCCGGTCTTGTCGTCTACAGGAAGAAGATCGTCGAGGGTGTCGTCGCACCATGGAAACCGATTGTCCCCCGGCATGTTTTCGACGCGCTCCAACTGAAACTGACCCACCCAGCGCGGCACACCGGACCCGGTCCCGCCCCGAAATGGGAAGGATCAGGACTGTACCGGTGTGGGATCTGCACACCCCCGGGAAGCTCCACCGAGCGCCCGGTCACGTGCCAAGTCAAAGAACAGACCCGCAAGCCACGCTACCGCTGCAAAGCACACGCCCATTTGACTCGTGATGTCGGCCAGGTAGATCGGTGGATACACGCCCACATCCTGTACGCCCTAACCCACCCCCGGGCGTACGAGTTGCTCATGCCGGCTACGCCCGACGTGGATGTCAAGACATTGAGCACCGAACGTGCAGCGATCGTTGAAAGGCTGAAGTCCTATGCTCGTGATGAGATTCTGGGACGCCGGACTCCGGAGCAGGTGACGGAGGCGACCCTCGTCGGCCGGCAGCGCATTACAGAGATCGACGGGGCACTGTCTGCAAGCGTGACGGGCGATCCGATGGCCGATGTTCTCAACGCTCCCGATCCGGTAGCGGCTTGGGCTGCCGCTCCCCTCGCGAACCGACGTTTGATCATCGATCGGGTATGCACCGTGACTATCCTTCCGACTACGCGACGGGGCCGCGGGGGGTTCGATCCAACCGCAGTGTTGGTCGAGCCCAAACACGGACTCGGTGCCCCACCTCAACTGGCGCCCGCATAGCTCACAGCGAAGGCCTATCTGGTGTTGCGGAACCGCAGTAGATCACGCACCGCCGCTTGAGTCGTCGCTCGGAGCTGGCTCATCGGGTCATGCCCTCGTCCCCGCGTGGCAATGTTGGCCGTCCCATAGCCGCTGCCGTTGGCCGTGCTGATCTTCGCTCGGCCAACGGCAGCGGGATGCCCGGTCACTGTGTCAGCGACACGAACCACCCCACCACCTGCGGCAAAGTCGAACGCTTCCAGCAAACCCTCAAAAAATGGCTCCGCGCCCAGACACCCCAGCCCGGCACCATCACCCAACTACAAGCGCTGATCGACGTGTTCACCCACGAGTACAACCACCGCCCCACCGGTCGCCGCCCCACCGGGCCACCCCGGCCACCGCCTACCAAACCCGCCCCAAAGCCATTCCCGGCACCGACCGCACCGGCGACACCCACGACAGGGTCCGCCACGACACGATCAACGAAGCCGGCACCGTCACCCTGCGCGTCGCCGGACAACTCCGCCACATCGGCATCGGCATCGGCATCGCCCGAACCTACATCTTGGTACTCGTCCAAGACCTCAACGTCCGGATCATCCACGCCGCCACCGGAGAACCCCTCCGCGCCTCATCATCAAACCCGACCGCGACTACCAGCCCTACGGCGGTGGGCTCGGCTCGGACACCGCGCAGTAGCTGTGTCAGAAGCCGGGTCGGGTCGGCGTGGTGCACCTGCAGCTCGCCACCCAACTCGGCCTCGCCCTGCACATGCTCGACGGCGATGCTGACCCGGACCATCGGAGATAATGGCGGCAAGCGGCGCTGAATGCCGCGGGCCTACGCGGTACCCCAGAGTCAGGGCTCGCCCGCAACACCGCCGGCGAGCTGGCTGAGGTCCTGCGCTGGGCGCGGTCGTAGCTGCGAGCCGACTCCGCCGCAGGCGGGGAAAATACCGGCCGTTTTGCCCACGAGCTGCCGATGCTCGCCGGTACCCTGGACGCCGGCCTGCGGCAGGTGACTCGAAGCGGGGACCTCTTCGTCCGCGCCGATTTCCTGCGCAAGCCGGCCGGGAAGCTCATCTAAATGGCCAGTAAAGGATGGAGGCCCGTCTCCCGCGACAACGACTTGGTCCGCGACCTCAGCCGTCTGCTCTTCCGGGCCGCCGGCCCTGCCAAACCTGCCGACGCCTCGGCTGCCGCGCAGGGATTTTCCCAACCGCCTCGCCCGGGCGCCGCCTCTACCGTCGAAGCGCCAGCCGGGCTCAACCTGCCGCCTCCTGCCTCCCTGCGTCGAGGTCGCTCATTTCGCTCGCGTCCGTGAACGACGTGAGACTGGCGGCACCTGCCTGTCAGGTCGCCCTATGGATCTGCGGGCGGCGACTGCAAGATCCTGCTCGATTCGGCCTGCAGTCGACGCGTTCGATACCGCCGCAGTAAAGAGCTGACGTGCTGACGGCTCCTAGGCCACGCGGCCGGGCCGCGACCAACCGACCTCAGGGTCAGCTGCCAATAGCGCAGCCGGCCGTACCCAGCCACCAGGCCGGCCCGAGGGTAGGGGGCTCACCGACCTCCTCACGATCGGCCGATGTCGGATTTCGTTCAGGAGATCCTCAGTTACCCCGGGAGTCGGCCGCAGGAGCCCTTTCTGGATCCGGCAGTTCTGCCCAGAAGTTCATCAGAGCCTCAGCAACCGGCACCGGCGTCTCCTCCGGCCACCAGTGGCCCACACCCTCCAGATGCGCCATCTTTGCACCCGATTGGCGCGCTGCCCACTCGTGCTGCACCAACGTCCCGCTGGCTCTCTCGAAGTCGTCAACGGCGATGAGAGCGAGCCCCGGACGTTGCGCGGCGCTCGGCAGGAGCCGTCCCGCTTCGGCCATCGCCGGCTGTCGTGCCGACCGCAGCAGCTTGAGGACCGCGCGACCCATCTCGGGATCCATGCCTGCCGCGACTCGCTCCGCCATGCGCCCGGTCATACCGAGGGCTGACGCCACCGCAAGTCGCTGCTCCAGATCGCCTCCCCACAACTCCTGCACCGAGGCTTCCCCCGGGCCCTCCTGCTGCCACACCTGTGCCCGCGGATGCCAGAGGAAGTCGGGTGCGAACACGCCGAGCGCATCGGAGGCCCAACTGCGAATCAAATCCGGACGGCTCATGGCCAGCGCCGCGACGTGAATTCCGCCCCAGTCGTGACCGACCAGGTCGACCGGAGCGCGGAACAGCTCGAGCTGCGACGCCAGCCAGTCTCGATAGCTCGTGGCCGACGAGTCGAAGCCGCGGGGCACCGGGACACCGAACCCGGGCGGGGACAGGACGACCGCGTGGACTCGGTCGAGTTCCCCGATGAACGGTCCCCAGATGGCCGCTGACTCGGGATTGCCGTGGACGAGGACGAGTGGAGTACGCGACACGAAGGCACCTCGCTGATACTTGTTGGTCAACACACAAGTATCGTAGCCGATCCCTTCGTCCGGGCCGCTCGCGCGCACGCTGCGCGGTGCCAGGCGACGGGACAAACGCGCAGACCGGCGGACCATATGCTTGGTCGACCCAATGCCTGAGGAGTCCTGGTGCCCGATCAGCCGCCCGCTCGCCGCACGCAGCAAGAGCGTCGTGAAGAAGCCGAACGCAAGGTGCTAGCTGCCGCGACGGCGCTGATCGCCCAGCACGGGTCACGCGCGCTCACCCTGGCTGAGGTCGGCAAGGCAGCCGGCTACAGCCGGGGGATCGTCTCTCATCACTTCGGCAGCCGCGAGAATCTGCTCCGCACGGTGATGCGTGATGCTCGGACCTTCACCCTCCCGGATCCTGGGGATAGCGCCGCAGACTGGCTGGCGGAGACGGTTCGTGCCTACCTCAAGAACGTCACCAGCCGGCGTCCGTCTGCTGGCGCGTTCCTGCAGATGTGGGGCGAGGCGATTGCCGCCGATCCCGTCCTGATGCCGCTCTACGCGGAACATGACGCCAGCTTCCGTCGGCTCCTCGCCGACAAGGTCCGCGAAGGGATCCACGACGGCTCGGTGCGAGCAGATGCCGACCCGGAGGCGATGGCCGTGTCTCTGGTTGGCCTCCTCCGCGGGATTGCGCTCCAGCTGATCTCGACCCCGCCCCCGGCGCGAGTCAAAGCAATCATCGACGAAGCCGAGCGATCCACCCGGCGTGCTCTCAGTTCCCGTCTGGCAACTGAGTCTGTCGCTGGGCCGGCGGTGCGGCGCGTCCCGGTGAGATAGGGAGACGCCGCGCTAGACCGGGACTTCGCACATGCTTTTGGACTGCCGTTATAGCCAGCGTGGTCGGGTGGGGTCGACTTCGAGCAGGGCGAGGAGTTGGGCTTGGAGCCAGCCGGGTTGGGGGATTTTGGGTGGTTG
>NZ_BSTL01000046.1 GCF_030269485.1 Actinoplanes sp. NBRC 103695
AGACGCCGCGATCGGCGACTACATACGCTGGCATAACCAGCGCGCCCGACCGAAAACCGGATACGCCACCCACTCCAAAATCCGCCGCCCGGATTACCCCTCCAAGGCCGCATGACGAGGCACTAGCCAAAGCCTCCGGAGATCGCAGTTTCGGAGGTTACGTCATAGCCTTGCTCGTGAATCAATCCCTTTTTCTGACATTTTACCGGCAAGCAATAGCTTTCGCGGAAGCCGGATTGCGTACCGCAGGGCCACACATCTCTCCGGCACTGAAAACCGATCTATTCGTCATGCAGGCTAAAGCCTTCGCAGGATTAAAGGACGTAGGGGAGGCCTACCGCTGCATCAGGCTGGCCGAAAAAGCCGCCAAAGAGATTGACCGCATGGAAGAACCCCCTGAAACCGGATACGTTCAGCCCGGCCTCGTGGAGGCCCAACTTGCCGAAGCTCTCATCGTCCTGGGTGAACTCGGACCGGCCCGAGAGTTCGCAACGGAAGCGGTCCGCACCCAGGCGCAGGCACATGCGCGCGGACGGGTACACCGGATGGCCACCCTCGCAATAGTCGACCTCGATCGCGGTGAAGCGGAACAGGCCGCGAGCTCGGCCAACCACATGGTGGACCTCGCGGTAGGCATGGAGTCACACCACCTGCGTCACCGCTTCGCGCAGATCGGCGGTCGCCTCGCTGAGACCGGCAATGCCACCGCAAAGGATGCTGCCGCCCGGATCGCGCAAGTGCTCTCAATCCCGCTGTAGCCTGGCAGCGACAAAGTCTGGCCGACATGGGTGGTAAGCTGCAGATGCGATGGAAGAACCTTACTGAACATACGGTCTACGAAAATCCGTGGCTGACAGTAAGGCTCGCGGACGTAGAGCTACCAGACGGCAGGCACCTGGATCATTTCCTCATCAGGCAACGTCCGGTGGCGCTGTGCGCGGCCGTGAACGACCTCAACCAGGTTCTCCTGCTGTGGAGGCACCGCTTCATCACGGACACATGGGGCTGGGAACTGCCGGCGGGCGTGGTCGACGCCGACGAGACCGTCCCAGAGGCGGCCGCGCGTGAGATGCTCGAAGAGACAGGTTGGCGACCAGGGCGCCTCGAGCATCTGATCACCGTCGAGCCGACAAACGGACTTTCAGATGCGCTCCACCATGTGTACTGGGCATGCGGCGCTGAGTACGTGGGAGAACCCGAGGACTACTTCGAATCCGAGAAGCGCGACTGGATCCCCTTGTCTGAAATCCCAGGAATGGTTGCTGACGGAACAATCCGAGCCGCAAACGCTGTGGGCGCCCTGCTGCTGCTTCATCACCGGCTCACGCAAGACTGAGTTGGGCACTGCAACGGTTGCTCGTAGACCCTCCAGTACGACACCGGTATAGAGCCCCTCGCCCGGCTCGTCGACAGAGCTCGGCGGCTACCAGCAGCTGCTCGCGTCGCCGGCAACCTCACGCCCGTGCTGTTCTGGCTCCCCGCACCATCCGCAAACGACACCTGCACCACGCCCTGACTGACGCACGCATCGGCTACCCCACCGCCACCGCCGTGCATACCCGACGCGAGTCCGGCTGGCAGACGTACAAGGCGTGTCAAACACCGACCGACGAGCCGCATAGCACCACCCAACCCACGTGATCGACCGCGCCCGGTCGAGCACTATCGGCAGCCAAAGGCCATATCTTGCACCCACCGGTGCGGGTTTCGTCGAATGAAGGCTTGCAGTGGTTGGTGTCGCGTCCACGCGAACCTTGCGAGTGTCCGGGTAGGTCTGCAAGTGATCTTGCGAGGCGTCCGGGAAAGGTTGCGAGTCACCCGTACGCGCCGGGCCGGTCGCCGACAAGCGGTATCGACGGAGAGCAAAATTCTTTGGCATGAGCGTCGATCCCCCGAAGGCCTCCGAAGTCGTGTTACCGGTGGCCCGGAACCGGGCCGGAACGAGGAAGGATCTGTGGTGACCAGCGCCCAGCAGTCGCCACCCGCGGCCGAACCACCGGAGGAGGTCGGCTACATCCCAGGCAATGCCACCAACAACGCGGTGATCCTCATGATCATGCGGCCATTGTGGAACTACCGCTGTTACTGGTGCAACGAACCCGCGGAGTTTCGACAGATGGCCGTCGACCACATCATTCCCCGTGCCGCTACCAGCGCCCGGCTGACCGAACTCAAGACCCGCTTCGGACTGCCCGCCGACTTCGGGGTGCACCGGCCCGGCAACCTGGCGCCGATCTGCACGCCATGTAACACCAGGAAGAGAAACTCCGACTACGGGAACCTGCCCGCGCTGCTCGACCACCTCAAGCACGCCGCCGTGGTCGCTCCCAAGGTAGTCAGGAAGGTGCAATGGTTCGCCGCGCTGAACGAGCTCCGCCCAGCCCTGCTCAAACTGCTCAACGCCGATCTTGACGATCCGGAGATCCGCACGGCGATGCAGTTCTGGGTGCCGGACCTCCTGCACACCGCCGCATCGCTGGATCCTGACGCCATCGGCGACGAGGTTGCCCGCAATGTCGAGGTGGACCTCGGGCTCGGCTTTAAGCCCGTGACCCTGTCCTTCGCCTGGCGTGCGATCGCCGCCATCGACCTCCTTGAGGAGGCCGCCGGCACTGCCGCGGGCCAGACGCTCAAGCCGGCGGTCGACCAGCTGGTGGCGCTAATGCGCCGGGCCGTGCAGGACGGTATGGAGGGTGAGTTCGGCCCGCACGGCCCGATCAGCGTCGGCCCGCCCGAGGCCAACGACGTCACTCTCACGCTCACCGCAGTCACCTTCACCCGCGCCACGACGAGCCTCTACCTCACCTTCACCGGCACGCTTTACGGCCAATTCGAGTGCGCTCTGATCCGGACCCAGAAGCCTCCCGTTGGACTGGAGCAGTGGGCCGTCACCGAAGCCCACGGCCGGTTCTCCCTCGTCATCTCCTGCCAGCCCGCCGACCCTCCAACCAGGCCTGAGATCACCGACGTGCGGATCACCCTCTGGAAGCCCTCAACAGGAACAATTCGATTCACCTCCGATGTAGGGACCGCCCCTTACTGCGGCCACCACGAATGCGCATAGCAACTGACATCAGCTGTCGTCGGCCACTGACATTCGGCTGTCGTTCATCAGGACGTCTGGGTCGCGTTGTGGACGGCCATGTGACCAGCGCGGAAACGAACTACCGCGCGGACCGCAACAGTAATCGAGCTGAAAAGCCGTAAAGTAGGACGCGACAGTTGGTCATCCTCAGATCACGGCACCGAAAGGCGCCGGCGCTTCAGCAGATGATCTTGGTGTTAGTGAACAGCAGCTTCGCCCGGCTGCCTACTCGACGAGCCCAATCGCGGTCGTCGTCGGCAAGCGGCCCGAGAGCCTGTAACGACCCAACCTCGCGAGGGCTGACTAGGAAGTTGTCAGCCAACGTTGCGAGTTGACGGGCTGGCACGGCCGTACCCAGAGACTGGCCCCGGCTCCGTGGGCAGTGTCCACAGATAGGCATTGGTAGTTTGCCATCAGGTTCCTCAATCGGATGCCCTTACCGTCGGGGTACAGCTCTGCCGCCCATAGTTGCTGGTCGCCCGGCTGACACCTCCATTGTTGGAGCGGCTTGGCGGGATCTCCGTACGGTAGATCGAGGCACAGCCGGCTGTTGAGGTTCCACACCTGGTAGAACCGGGTGGGACCGACGAGGTACGGAACGGGGTCCATGCGCCACCGCTCAGCAGCGCCGTCGTAACAGGTCCACTGCTGCACGCGTGCACCCGGGTTCGTAGCTCCGTAGGCTACGTCCGCGCATGTGTTGGTGTAGTAAGCGCTTTGAAAATGGTACGGACCTCTGAAGTCCGCTGCGGATGCTGGCACCCCCGGTGCCAGCACCGCCATGATGCCGGAGAGAACCGCCGCGAGCCACCTGGTTGTATGCATTGACTCTCCTGCTGTCACGGGGCCTTGGTTGCGACAAACAGGATGGACCGCGGCGGTGCCGAAATACATCAGGGCGGACCTCGAAATACACGAACGGGGGCGCACGACAACGCCATCGAGTACGTGTCTTGCCCGACAGGTCGGCTGGCTACAACCGGTACCTCATCAGCGCGCAGCCTTAAGTCCACTCCGTAAAACGGGACTCTGGCTTGAAGCCTACAAATCCTTGGATGTCTTGCTCCGCGCACCTGCCGCAGTGGCGGCGCCTACAGCCGCGCGGATCCGGAAGACGTTACCGCCAGCATCGAGCCCAGCTTGACAAGAACGAACCCTCGGATGTCTTGCGCATCTGCCGCAGCGCCGGCGCCTACAGCCGGACGGATCCGGGAGGCGTTACCGCAAGCACCGAGGGAGGCCGGTTCGGCCACGCAGGGCCCACCCGCTGATACTCAGGGAAGGTAGCGATTCTCGATGCTCAGCCCGCGGAGCAGGGCTCCCGCCAGTTGACTGGTGAGCGCGTCCGGCGTGGTGAGCAGCGCAGCGGCGTCCGCGGTGAGGATCCGTTCGTAGGTGTCGTCGTCGTACGGCGGCGCCGTGTCCTCGTCACCGTTCGCTAGGTGGTCGTAGGCGATCGCGCCTCGGATGCCGGTGAGGCGTAGGCCGATGCCCCAGCGACCGTCGTATTCGGCGTGCCGCTGCGCGAGGTCGCCGGCCAGCCGCAGTGCGCCGTGCACGAGCCCGATCACGAGGGCTGGCAGGAGTCGCGGCTCTCGGCCACCAGGTCGCAGTCCTCGAGTACGACCAGCGCCGGTTGCGGCACCCGCGCCGTCCGGGCGGCGTCCGAGACGAACTGGATCGACGGACCGGACAGCAGCACCACGGTCAGCTCGGGCAGCGCGCCGAGCAGGTAGCGCACCGTGTGCGTCTTGCCGGTGCCCGGCGGGCCGTAGAGCAGCAGGCCGCGCTTGAGGTGCTGACCGGCGGCGTGCAGGCGTTCGCGGTGCCGGGCCACACCCGCTATGTGCCGGTGCAGCCGATCGGGGAGACCGGCCGGGAGCACGATGTCGTCCGCGGTCAGGGCCGGCCGGCGCTGGAACGTGATGCCGCCGACGCCCGGCTCGAAGTCCGAGCCGCCGAGGGTGAGCACCTGACCGCGCAGCACCGAGCGGCGCACCATCAGCTTGTGCACCTCGGCGATCAGCGTCGCCGCGACCCCGGCGGCCGGACTGAGGATCTCTAGGCGGGCGGTGCTGGTGCCGTAGCGGGGCGCGGCCGCCCGCTGGAGGACGGCGACGGGGCTTCCCGCGTACGAGAACAGACGTAGGCCGAACGAGACGGCCCCGCGCGTGCTCTCCGGGCTGGTCGCGACGCTGGCGTAGTCGACCGCGTCGACCGGGAACTGCTGGAACCGGCCGGCCATCTCCAGCAGCTCGCCGAGCGAGTGATGGTTGCGCTGCTCGCCGCCGCCAACCTGTCCGGGAGCCTGGCTCATGTGCCAGTACCCTCCCGCAGGTCGGCCCGGGCGACCGTCCACGCGCGCGCCTGCTCGCTCAGGGTCACGCCGAGACCGGGGCGATCGGAGAGGTGGATGCGGCCGTCGCGGATCTCCAGCCGTTCGTCGAACAGCGGGTGCAGCCAGTCGAAGTGCTCGACCCAGGGCTCGTGCGGGTACGCCGCCGCCAGGTGCACGTGAATCTCCATGGCGAAGTGCGGCGCCAGCGTGAGGTTGCGGTGCTCGGCCAGCGTGGCCAGCCGCTGGAACTGGGTGATGCCGCCGATCCGCGGCGCGTCGGGCTGGATCACGTCGACGGCGCCGAGACGGATGAGCTCGTGGTGCTCGGCGACGCTGGTGAGCATCTCACCGGAGGCGATCGGGGTGTCGAGGGAGCGGGCGAGCGCGGCGTGTCCCTCCGCGTCGTACGCGTCGAGGGGCTCCTCGATCCAGGTCAGCCCGAACTCCTCCAGCGCGCGGCCCATGCGCTGAGCCGCCGTGCGGTCCCACTGCTGGTTGGCGTCGACCATGAGTGGCACCTCGTCGCCGAGGCTCTCCCGCACCGCGCGTACCCGGGCAAGGTCGACGGCCGGCGACGGATGACCCACCTTGATCTTGATCCCGCCGATGCCGGCGGCGCGCGACGCGGCGGCGTTCTCCAGCACCCGGTCGAGGGGCTCGTGCAGGAACCCGCCGGTGGTGTCGTAGCAGCGGACCGAGTCGCGGTGGGCGCCCAGCAGCTTCGCGAGGGGAAGCCGGGCGCGCTTGGCCTTCAGGTCCCACAGCGCCACGTCCATCGCGGCGACGGCCTGGGTGGACGCGCCGCTGCGCCCGGCCGACGCGCCGGCCCAGACGAGCTTGGTCCACAGCCGGCCGATGTCGCTGGGGTCCTCGCCGAGGAGGTCGGGGGCGACCTCCTCGGCGTGGGCGAACTGGGCCCGGCCGCCCGCCCGCTTGCTGTAGCTGAAACCGAGGCCCTCGTGTCCGTCCGCGGTGCGGATCTCGGCGAACAGGAACGCCACCTCGGTCATCGGGCGTTGCCGGCCGGTGAGCACCTTCGCGTCGCTGATCGCGGCCTTCAGCGGCAGGGTCACCGAGGACAGCGTGATCCCGGTGATCCGGTCGGCGGTCACGGGCGCACCAGGCAGGGCCGCTTGGGGTCGAACCGCCAGCCGGGCACCAGGTATCGCATGGCGGCGGCGTCGTCGCGGGCGCCGAGCCCGTGTTCGAGATGGAGCTCGTGCGCCGCGCGCAGGGCGTCGTGGTCCAGGTCGATGCCGAGTCCGGGTCTTTCGGGTACGGCGATCCGGCCGCCGTTGATGCGTAAGGGCTCGCGGGTCAGCCGTTGCCCGTCCTGCCAGATCCAGTGCGTGTCCAGCGCGGTGATCTCGCCGGGGGCGGCCGCGCCGACGTGGGTGAACATCGCCAGCGAGATGTCGAAGTGGTTGTTGGAGTGCGAGCCCCAGGTGAGCCCGAAGTCGTGGCAGAGCTGCGCGACACGGACCGACCCGCGCAGGGTCCAGAAGTGCGGGTCCGCGAGGGGAATGTCAACGGCGTTTCCGCGTACGGCGTGAGCGAGCTCCCGCCAGTCGGTGGCGATCATGTTGGTCGCCGTGCGCAGCCCGGTCTCGCGGCGGAACTCGGCCATCGTCTCCCGCCCGGACAGGGTGCCCTCCGCGCCGACCGGATCCTCCGCGTACGCGAGCACGCCCCGCAGATCCCGGCACAGCGCCACCGCTTCGGTCAGCGGCCATCCGCCGTTGGGGTCGATGGTGATCCGGGCGTCCGTGAAGCGGGCGGCGAGTGCTCGTACCGCCGCGATCTCCTCCTCGCCGGTCAGCACACCGCCCTTCAGCTTGAAGTCGGCGAAGCCGTACCGGGCCTGTGCGGCCTCGGCCAGCGCCACGATGGCCTCCGGGGTGAGCGCCGGTTCGCGGCGCAGCCGCTCCCAGTCGTCGGCCGGGTCCGCTTCGGCGACGTACGGCAGGTCGGTTCGCCCGCGGTCGCCGACGTAGAAGAGGTAGCCGAGCACGGGAACCGAGGAGCGCTGCTGCCCGTCGCCGAGCAGCTCGGCGACCGGTACGCCGAGGTACTGCCCGAGCAGGTCGAGCAGCGCGCACTCGAGGGCGGTGACGGCGTGCACGGCGACGCGCTGGTCGAAGGTCTGTGGTCCCCGGCCCTGCTCGTCGAGGGCGGCGTAGCCGGCGCCGATCTCGCGCAGCAGCGTGGCGTGGGACGCGATCGACCGGCCGAGGAGGTGGCCGGCCGCGGCCTCGACGGTGCGCCGGATCGCCTCGCCGCCCGGGACCTCGCCGGCCCCGGTGGCGCCGGTGCTGTCGGTGACGATCACGACGGTGCGGGTGAAGAACGGCCCGTGGGCGCCGCTGAGGTTCAGCAGCATGCTGTCGTGCCCGGCGACCGGGATCACCTCGATGCGGGCGACGGTGGGCGTTCTCGCGCTCATGCCGGCACCCGCACCTTGCCGATGAGGGCGGCCAGGTCGGCCCGGTCCTCGGGGGTCAGGTCGGTGAGCGGCGGCCGGACCCGGCCGCCGTCGCGGCCGGCCGCGGTCAGCCCGGCCTTGATGATGGAGACGGCATAGCCGCGGGAACGGTCGCGGATGTCGAGGTACGGGATGACGAACTCGTTGAGCAGCCGGTAGACGGTGACGCGGTCCTGTGCCCGGACGGCGGCGAAGAAGCGCAGGGCGAACTCGGGCAGGAAGTTGTACAGCGCGGAGGAGTAGGTGCTGACGCCGAGTTGCAGCAGCGGCAGGGCGAAGGTCTCGGCGGTGGGCAGGCCGCCGATGTAGATGAGGCGATCGCCGACGCGCGCGTAGGTGCGGGTCATCCGCTCGATGTCGCCGACGCCGTCCTTGAGCCCGATCAGGTTGGGGTTGCGGTCGGCGAGCTCGGCGACGGTGACGTCGTCGAGGACGGCGTTGGCGCGGCTGTAGACGATGACGCCGAGGTCGGTGGCCCGGCACACCGCGGTGACATGGGCGAGGAGACCGGCCTGGGATGCCTCGGTCAGGTACGGCGGCAGCAGCAGCAGTCCCGCGGCGCCGGCTCGTTGAGCGGCGGCGGCCTGGGCGGATGCCTGCGCGGTGCCGCCGGTCGCCGGCGCGACGACCGGTACCAGGGCGCCGACCTCGCCGACCGCCGCCCGGACGACGGTGTCGATCTCGTCGGAGGTGAGCGAGAAGCCTTCGCCGGTGCCGCCCGCGGCGAACAGGCCGGCGACGCCGAAGCCCGCCTGCCAGCCGAGGTGCTCGCGGTACCGGGGTTCGTCGAAGGAGAGCCGATCGTCGAAGTGGGTCACGGGGAAGGACAGCAGACCGGTGGTGAGGCGGGCGGCGAGTTCCTCGGGCTGAGTCGGCGTCACCCTGACCACGCTAAGGAGCCACGACGATGCATGTCCAAGAGTGTTTCCGCATCGCTTCATACCTTCAGTGCATCGAGAACACTCAGAACTTTGCTCAACGCCGGGTTCTGGGAGTGGCGCGGCCAGAGCAGGTGAAGCTCCACGGGCTCGGGGATCGGCGTGGCCAGCGGCGCGAAGGCGACGCCGGGGATGCCCAGCAGGGTGGCGGACGCCGGAACGAACGCGATGCCACGGCCGGCCGCGACGAGCCAGAGCATGGTGAGGATCTGGCTCACGCTCTGCACGACCCGTTCCTGGGCCGGCCGCACCATGCTGACCACCAGGTCGTAGAAGTAGCGCGCCTTCTGCTGGGAGTGGAAGATCAGCGGCTCCGTGGCGAGGTCGGCCGGGAGCGCCGCTCGCCCGAGACCGGTCAGCCGGTGACCCGCGGGCACGGCGAGCAGCAGCGCCTCCCGGTGCAGCAGCCGGGAGGCGAAGAGATCCGGGTCGAACGGTGGCCGGGCCAGGCCGAGATCGAGGTCGTCACCCGCGATCGCGGCGACCTGCTCCCGGGTGACCATCTCGAAGAGTTCCACGCGCACCTCGGGCAGTTCCCGCTCGAGGTCGTCGAGCAGCCGGCCGAGGATGCCGAAGGTCGACGCCGCGGTGAACCCGACGCGCACCACGCCGCGCGTACCCAGGGAAACGCGCTGTGCCAGGTCCGGCGCCGCCTCGGCGATGGCCAGGACGCGCCGCGCCTCGCGCAGGAACGCCTCGCCGGCCGGGGTTAGGGCGACCCGGCGGTTGTCCCGGTCGAGCAGCCGCACACCGATCGCCGCCTCCAGTTTCTGGATCTGCCGGCTGAGCGGCGGCTGGGTCATCCGCAGCCGGGCGGCGGCCCGTCCGAAATGCAGCTCCTCCGCGACGGCCACGAGCCCGCGGAGTTGTTCCAGCGTGTACGTCATGCAGGAAAGGTATCAATCAATGCATTAAGAGAGTTGGACACGCATGAATCGACGGTCATACGCTCATGACCTGCCTCACATACAGGAGAAACGCCATGCGTAGCAGGGTTCTAGGTGCTTCGGTTGCCACCGTCCTCGCGCTGAGCGCCTGCGGCGGGAACCTGGACGACTCCGCGAGCGACGCCGGCTCGACGTTCCCCGAGCGGGCGGTCAGGGTGCTCGTCGGGCAGGACGCGGGCGGCAGCACCGACCTCATCGCCCGCGCCCTGGCCGAACCCGCCTCGGCCGACCTGAAGAAGCCGGTCACCGTGCTGAACAAGGCCGGCGCCAACGGCGGGGTCGCGGCGAAGGAACTCGCCGGCGCCGAGGCCGACGGCTACACGCTCATGGTCTTCAACGGCTCCCTCGCCTACATCACGCCGCTGGCCGTCGCGGCGGACGAGGCGGTGGACATCAACGGCTTCGAGGTCGTCACCGGCGTCTCGCAGGACGACTACGTGCTGGTCGCCAACCCGAAAACCGGCTTCAAGACGGTCAAGGACATCGTGGACGCCAAGCGGCCGATCACATTCGCCACCACCGGCGTCGGCACCGGCAGCCAGCTCTGCCAGGAACTGCTGTTCGCCCAGGCCTCCGTCGACGCCACCGCGGTGCCCTTCAACGGCGGCGCCCCCGCACTCACCGCGGCCCTCGGCGGGCAGGTCGACGTCGCCGCCGTCCAGCTGGGCGAGGGGCAGTCGCAGATCAAGGCCGGCAAGGTCACGCCCATCGTCACGTTCGCCGCCGAGCGGCCGGCCTACCTGCCCGACACGCCCACCGCCCAGGAGTCCGGCTACACCGCGCTGGTCCAGCAGTCGCGGGCGATCGTCGCCCCGAAGGGCGCGCCCCGGGAGACGCTCGACCGGCTCCGGGCCGCGTTCCAGAAGGCGTTCGCCGAGCAGAAGTACAAGGACTTCAACGCCCAGCGCTCGCTGACGCCGAACGAGGTCGACGGCGCCACCCTGCTGCGGCAGTGGAACGCCTCGCGCGACACCTACCGGGGACTGATCGAGAAGTACAAGATCGACCTCAGCGGCAAGTCGTGACCGAGCCGGAGCGCCCGCCGGCCGCGGGAGCGGCGACCACCCTCGTCACCGCCGCGCTCGTCGTCGTCCTCGGCGGCGCGGCGGTCGCCGGGGCCCTGAACCTCGGCGTGGGAAGCGCCTCCGCACCCGGGCCCGGCATGTGGCCCGCCCTGGTCGGCGCCGCGCTGGTCGTGCTCGGCGGCGTCCTGGCCGCCCGGGCCCGCGGCACCGAGGACGCCGAGCGTTTCACCCGCACCGGCCTGCTGGTGCTGGCCGCCACGGGCACCATGGTGGTCTTCGTCGCGGTCGTCGGCGTCATCGGCTTCGAGATCCCGACCGTCTCGCTGGCCTTCGTCTGGCTGCGCTTCCTCGGCCGGGAGTCCTGGCGGCTCTCGGCGATCGTCAGCGTGGCCGCCACCGCCGCGTTCTACCTGCTGTTCGTCGGCGCTCTCGGCGTCACCATCCCGCACCTGTTCTGACCCGCACCTGTTCTGGCCCGCCCCTGTTCGACTGGCCGCACTCCGTCCGAAGAGGAGGACCGTTGGACAGCCTGTCCCCGGTGCTCGACGGCTTCGCCGTCGTCCTCGAGCCGAAGAACCTGCTCTACTGCCTGCTCGGCGTCGTCATCGGGATGCTCATCGGCGTGCTGCCCGGTCTGGGCCCGGCCGCCACGATCGCGATCCTGCTGCCGATGACCTTCGGCCTCGAACCCGTCACGTCGATCATCATGCTCGCCGGCATCTTCTACGGGGCGCAGTACGGCGGCACCATCACCTCGGTCCTGCTGCGTCTGCCCGGCGAGGCGTCCTCGGTGGTCACGGTCTTCGACGGGCACGCCATGGCCCGGCAGGGCCGAGCCGGCACCGCGCTGGGCATCGCCGCCATCGGCTCGTTCACCGGCGGCACCCTCTCGATCGTCGCGCTGACGCTGGTCGCGCCGTTCGTCGCCGGGTTCGCGCTCGACTTCGGGCCGCCCGAATACACCGCGCTCGCCCTGCTCGGCATTCTGCTGGTCGCCACCGTCTCCAACGGCGGCAAGGTCAAGGCGCTCATCGCGGCTGCGGCCGGGCTGCTGCTGGCCACCGTCGGCCGGGACGACTTCATCAGCGTCGAACGGTTCACCTTCGGCAATCTGTCGCTGGCCGACGGCCTTGACTTCGTACCCATCGCCATGGGTCTTTTCGGTCTCGGCGAGATCCTCTACAACCTCGAGGAGCGCCACCGCGCCACGCAGGCCCCGGCCGCCGTCACCGACGTCTGGCCCAGCCGCGCCGACCTGCGGCAGGCATCCGGCGCCATCGGCCGAGGCGGCGTCCTCGGCTTCCTCCTCGGCATCCTGCCCGGCGGCGGGGCGGTGCTCTCCTCGCTCGCCGCGTACGCGTGGGAGAAGCGCCGCGCCCGCCACCCCGAACGTTTCGGCCACGGCGCCATCGAGGGAGTCGCGGCGCCCGAGACCGCGAACAACGCCGCCGCCACGTCGTCCTTCATCCCGCTGCTGTCCCTCGGCATCCCCGCCAACGCCACGATGGCCGTCATCTTCGGCGCGCTGCTCATCCAGGGCGTGACTCCCGGCCCGCAACTGGTCACCGAGCACCCGGAACTCTTCTGGGGCGTCGTCAACTCGATGTACCTCGGCAACGTCCTGCTGCTGATCATGAGCCTGCCGCTGGTCGGCCTCTTCGTCCGCATCCTGCGCGTACGCCCGGCGATCCTCGCCCCGATCACCGCCCTGATCACGCTGATCGGGGCGTACACCGTCCGCAACGACGTCTTCGACATCGGCCTGGTCGTCTTCTTCGGCGTCCTCGGGTACCTGATGAAGAAGACCGGCTTCGACCCCGGGCCGCTGGTGCTCGCCTTCGTGCTCGGCTCTCTGCTGGAGACGTCACTGAGGCGTTCGTTGCTCCTCTTCGACGGCAACCCCGCCGGGTTCCTGACCCGCCCGATCTCCGGCGTGCTCCTCGCCTGCTTCCTCCTTGTGGCCGTGCTGCCCGCCGCCCGCACACTCCTGCACCGGCGCCGCGCCCACCTTGACCGCGTGCCGAGTGGAAACGAGTGATGCCCGCACCGGCCGGTGCGGGCATCAGTAGCCGTCGACGCCGGCGACGGCGGGCGCCTGTCTGGTCAGAGGAGGCCGTCGGCGACGGCGGGCGCCCGTCTGGTCAGAGGAGGCCGTCGGCGACGGCGGGCGCCCGGCCGGTCCGATGAGGCCGTCGGCGACGACGAGCGGGCGGCCGGTCAGAGGAGGCCGCGTTTGGCGGCCCAGGCGACCGCCGTGATCGCCGCCGGCACGCCCAGGATGTCGCAGATCGCCCTGGTGCGGCGGCGGAGGGTCCGTTCCGACATCGCCAGGCGGCGGGCCACCGTGCCCACGGGCAGGCCCTGGGCCAGCATGGCGAGGATCGCCACGTCGTCGGCGCCGAGGAGGGGAGGGCTGTCGGTGGTGGTCGGCATCGTGCCCCCTCACGGACCGCCTCGACGGGATTGCTGTGAATCGTTTCACCATAAGGTAGGTCGATGTTTCCGCCATGTCAACAACACGTCACGGCGCCAGTTCGGCGATCCGGCTCCAGAGGTTCTGGGAGCCGTTCACCACGACTCGCACCCGGGTGGTCGTCACCGGCGCGCGGAAGGGGATCCACCGGTTCCGGGCCGTGTTCCCGGTGATCGTCGCCTGGGTCGTCCAGGTCGCACCGTCCCAGGTCTGCACCTCGAAGGACGTCGGGACGCCGTCGCTGTGCGAACCGAGGCCCACTCCGGTCAGCGGGACCGGCGCCGCCGCGGTCACGGTCAGGGTGTCCGGGTACTGGTTCTCCGTGTTGTCGTTCCAGAAGGTCGCCGGGTTCGCGTCGACGGCGTTCTCCGGTACGTAGGTGCGGGTGGCGCCGTCGACGATGTTGGGTTCGTGGTGGCTGGAGGCCGCCACGGTGGTGCCGGCCGGCCAGGCGCCGAAGACGATGACGGTGACCGTGGTGGTGGCCCGGGTTCCGTCGGGCGCCTTCGCGGTCACGGTCACCGGGTAGGCGCCGCCCGGCGTTCCGGCGGGGACGGTGAGGCGCAGCGAGGCCAGGGTGGCCGTGGTGGACGGTCGCAGCGGGATGGCCGCCGGGACGGGCTCGGCCGTCCAGCCGGCCGGTACCTCGGCCGAGAGCCGCGCCTTGCCGCCGCCGGTCGAGCTGCCCTCGACCAGGACCGTGACGTCCCCGCTGTCACCGGCGGTGATGGGCGAGGGGTCGTCGCCGGCGGAGGCCACTGCCAGTGCCGTCACCGGGGTGCCCGGCGCCGTCACCGTGAAGGTGTAGTCGCCGGAGCCCGCTGTCATCTCGAGGACCCCGCCCGACACCCCGCCCGCCACCTCGCCGACGGTCAGGGCGGGGACGGTGCCGGCCGGGCGTCCGGCCCGCCAGATCACCCGGCCACCCTCGCGTACGGTCGAACCGGCGCCGCCGAGCAGCGGCAACTCGATCGCCGCCGTGCTGCCCACCGGCACGACCGCGTGGTAGGTCAGCGTGCTGCCCGACCTCGACCAGGAGCTGACCACCTTGCCGCGGACCGTGTCCTGCGACCCGTTGACCCTGGTCAGGTCGCCGACCACGCTGGGCGCGAGGGTGAGCGTGCGCCACCCGGCCGACTCGCGGCGGATGCCGGCCAGCTGCTCGTAGTACCACTGGCCGATCGAGCCGGCCAGGCCGATGTGGTCCTTGGACGAGGTGCCGTCCGGCGCCGACGAGTTGGTCCACTTCTCCCAGATGGTGCCGGGGCCGTTGGCCAGCATGTAGCCGAAGCTCGGGAAGTCGGTGCGCTGGGACAGGGCCAGGGCGATGTCGTTGCGGTCGTACCTGCCCAGCGCCTGGTAGACGAAGACGGTGCCGACGAAGCCGGTGGTGACGTGGTTGCCGCGGGCGACGATGTCCTGGATCAGTTTGCGCAGCACCGCCTGCTCGTGACCGGCCGGGACGATGCCGATGGCCAGCGGCATCGCGTACGCCAGCTGGGTGCCCGGCGCGTACGTGTCGGTGGCGGGGTCGAAGTACTCGGCGGTGAAGCCCGCGGTGATCTCGTCGGCCAGGCGGCGGTAGTTCGCCGCGTCGTCGGCGTGGCCCAGGACCGCTGCCATGTCGGCGAGGCGGCGGCTGTCGAGCAGGTAGAACAGCGTCTGGAAGTAGACGTGCGGTGTGCTCACGGTCGACAGCCAGTCGTCGCCCCACGAGCCGGGCGCGTTGCGCACGATGTGCCGGCTGTCGCTGATCGTCGCCAGGTAGTCGACCCAGCGCTTGACGGCGTCGTAGTTGTCGCGCAGGACGGTCGGGTCGCCGTACTGCTGGTAGCTGTCCCAGACGATCTGCGGGTAGGCGGTCGCCCAGGCCGGGTCGGTGAACCAGCGGTCGCCCTCGCCCTGGTCCGGCGCGATGGACGGGATGCTGCCGTTGCTGTTGGCGCTGGTGCGGATGTCGCCCAGCCATTTGGCGTACAGCGATTGCATGTCGAGGTTGGCCATCGCCTCGGCCTCGGTGTCGCCGGCGTCGCCGAGCCAGCCGCGCTTCTCCCGGGTGGGGCAGTCCAGCGGCATGCCCTGCAGGTTGTTGAGCTGGGTACGGACCAGCGCGTCCTGGATCCGGTTGAGCAGCGGGTCGGACGTGCTGAACTTCCCGGCCGGCGCGACGTCGGTGTGGATCACCGATGCGGTGACGGTGAGTTCCGTGCCGGCGGGCAGCCCGGTCACCTCGGCGTAGCGGAAGCCCGCGTAGTTGAAGCGGGGCATCCAGCTCTGCGCGCCCGAGCCGTCGAAGATGTACCGGTCCTGCTGGCGGGCGGGCTCCGCGTCGTTGAAGCTGATGTTCTTCGTGGTCACCCGCCCGGCGTTGTCCAGCAGCTCTCCCTTGGTGATGACGGCGGTGGTGCCGGCCGGTGCCGCCGCCCGCAGGGTCACCTGGCCGGAGTAGTTCTGGCCGAAGTCGTAGACCTGGACGCCGGCCGCCGGGGTGGTGGCCTTGACCGGTTCCAGCGTGGAGATGATCCGGGTGGGCGGGCTGATGTCGGCCTCGAGCCGGGTCAGGCCGAAGGTCAATGCCGGGTTCGCGCCGAAGACGCCGAGTTCGGCCAGGCGGAACGTGCAGGACGTGTCGCGGCAGGGCAGCTTCGTGGCGGTGACGCGTACGTACCGTCCCTGGCCGTCGACCGGGATCGCCACCGGCGCGGTGCCCGGGTTGGGCTGGTCGGCGTCGGTGCGGTCGACGAGGGTACGGGCGTTCGTGAAGTCGGCGTCGTCGCTGATCCGGACCGTGTACCGGACCGGGAAGCCGGCGCCGGGGAAGTCCCCGGCGGGGTCGTTGGTGGGCCTTGCCGGGAAGAGGGTGATGCTCTTGACTGCCTGGCTCGCGCCCAGGTCGGCCTGGACCCACTTGGTGCTGTCCGCGGTGGCGGCGGTGGCCGAGTGGTAGCCCTGGCTGCCCTCGACGGACCGGTCGATGCCGTCCACCAGCGCGGCCCGCGACCAGCCGCAGCAGGCGGTCTCGTCGGCGGCGGTGACCGGCCTGCCCTGGGCGAGGCTGGCCGGCTTCGCCACCGGTGCGTACTCGGGAACGGCCGCCCAGCCGGTCGCGTCGAACGACGCGGTGTCCCACCCGGCGATCTGCTTGCGGGCGTCCCAGGTCTCGCCGTAGTAGAAGTCCGCGCGGACGACCGGACCGGCCGCGCTGCGCCAGGAGCCGTCGGTGCCGATCACGGCCCGGGATCCGTCGGCGTAGGTGAGCGAGAGCTGGGCGAGGAAGGTCGGCGCGGCGTTGAACTGGCCCTGGCTCGCCATCACGCCGAGCGCGTTCGAGCCGGGCCGGATCTGGCCGGTGACGTCGAAGGAACGGTAGAGGACCCGCTTGGCGTAGTCGGTGACGGACGAGTCCAGCAACCGCCCGGGCTCGACGACGGCGCCGTTGAGGTGCGGCTCGGCCAGGCCCTGCGCGGCGAGGTAGAGCCGGGCGCGGGCGACCCTCTTGCCGACCTCGAACGTGCGGCGGGCCAGGGCGCCGTCGGGAACCCGCAGCCAGGAGGCCGACCAGTCGCCCACCGTCATCGGCCCGACGTCGAAGCGCTGCCGCGTCGACCACGGTGACGCCTGTCCCCGGCTGTTCCAGGTGCGCACGGTCCAGGAGTAGGTGTGGTCGGCGAGCAGCGCGGGTCCGGCGTACGCGACACCGGCCGAGGCGTCCGAGGCGACGCGGCCGGAATCCCAGACCGTGCCGTGGTCGGAGACCTTGATCTGGTACGCGCTCTGCGCCTCGCCGCGCCGGGAGTCCCGGGGCGCCCAGGACAGGGCGGGATGCGGCGAGTCCACCAGGGCGCCGGTGGCCTGCCCGGCCACCTTCAGGGCGTTCGGGGCGGCCGCGGTGCTCGCGGGCGCCGCGGCTGCGGGTGCCGGCCACGCAAGCATGGCAAGAGCGGAGAGCGCGGCCAGTGCAGCATGGGCGGGGACCGGACGTTTCACGGGGTTACCTCGGCAATCCGGCTGAAGGCGCCGTTCTGGGACTGGGAGCCGGTGACGACGATGCGCACCTGGCTGGTCGTGACCGTGTCGAAGGGGATCCAGCGGTACAGGGCAACGTTGCCGGTCACCGCGGCACGGGTGGTCCAGGTGGTGCCGTCCCACGTCTGCACGGTGAAGTCGGTCGGCACGCCGTCGACCAGGGAGGCCAAGCCGACCCCGTGCAGTCGCACCGGCTCGGGGGCGGTGACGGTGAGTGTGTCCGGGTAGCCGCCGGACGTGTCGTCGTTCCAGAAGGTGGCCAGGTTGCGGTCGATCGCGTTGCCCGGCCCGTAGGTGCGGGTCTCTCCGTTGTGGACGTTCGGCGCGTGGAAGCTGGACGCGGTCGCGGTGGCGCCGGCCGGCCAGGTCCCGAAGACGAGCAGCGGCACGGTGGTGCTCGCGGTCCTCCCGGCGCCGGTCGCGGTGACCGTGACGGACGCCGTACCCCCGAGGGTGTCGGCCGGCGGCTGAACGCCCACCTGGACCACCGTGCTGCCGGGGCCGTCGCGGGTGTCGATGGCGAACGGGGCCGGGGTGACGGTCCAGCCCTCCGGCGCCGTCGCGGTCGCCGTGCCGCTGACGACACGGTCGCCGGTGGCGCTGACGGTCACCGGGACCGACAGCCGCTGCCCGGCGGTCACCGGGGTGGTCCCGGCCGAGGTCACCGCGGCGGCCAGCGTCTCGGGGACGTTGTTGACGGCGGTGCTGACGACGGTCGCCCGCCGCGGGGTGCCGGTGAGCACGACGTAACCGTTCTCCAGGCGGGCGCCGAAGGCGTGGCCTTTGCGCCCGTCCCAGGCGAGCCGGCCGTTGACGGTGACGTTCGTGCGGGCGCCGAACGTCGGGACGTCGACCCGGGTGACGGCCCCGGCGGGCGCGTCGACATCGGCGGTGAACGTCCGGCTGGGCTTGTCATGCCGCCAGGCCAGCCCGATGTCGCCGTACGGCGTCCGCAGCGAGCCCTCGGCGTTCCTCAGGTCGCCGGGCGCGGGGTGGATCACGTAACCCCCGTCCACGGTGGTCGGCCGGACACCGAGGACGTAGAAGGTCAGCGCCGAGGTCGGCCCGGTGGCCCAGCCGTGCGCGGCGCTCATGTACGCCCCGCCGTAGCCGAACCGCCCGTCCGCCAGGTAGCCCTCCCAGAACGTGCTGCCGGTGCCGAGCGGCGAGTTCAGCATGTAGCCCCACTCGCGGCGGATCAGCTCCAGCGCCCGGGTGGCGTCGCCGGCGACCAGGTGGGCCTGCACCTCCAGCGATCCGGGGAAGGTGGAGATCTGCCCGCCGTTCTCCGGGGTCGTCGCGCCGTAGGTGTTCCAGTTGGTGGTGAGCGCGGCGCTGACCCGCGCGGCCCGGCCGGCGGGCGCGAGGCCGTACCAGACGGCCAGGGCGTTGCCGTCCTGCGGATGCAGGTCGCTGTCCGGGTTGTCGCGATATTGGCCGGCGGCCTCATCCCACAGGACGTCGTTCACCGCCCTCCTCAGCCTGCCCGCCGCGGTGGTCCAGGTGGTGGCAAGAGCAACTTCTCCGCGTACGGCCGCAAGCTCCGCGCCCGTCACCAACGTCTGGTGGAGCAGGGCGTTGGCGGCGATGTTCTTGCCGCCCTGGTTGCCGCGCGCCCAGTCGGCGGTGCCGCGCACGGTGAGCAGCCCGTCGTCCCCGACCTGGGCCAGGATGTAGCCGACCGCGCGCAGGTAGCCGGCCCACTCGGTGTCGAGCCAGGGCCGGTCGTGGGTGTACTGGTAGTAGGTGGCGGTGCCGATCAGCGACCACAGGTGGTAGGTGTCGGAGCCGTAGAAATTGACCTGCGGTCCGGCGTACGGCAACTGACCCGCCGCGGTCTGGTGGTCGTACAGGGTGGTCAGGGCGTTGCGGGTCGGGACCAGGTCACCCAGCGACGCGAAGGCGGTGGGTACCGAGACGCCGAGGTCGCCGGGCCACACCGTACGGTCGCGTTTGGCGCCGTCGACCAGGATCTCGCTCCCGGCGCCGACCGTGGCGCTGTTGTCCCAGCCGGTGGCCGGCGGTCCCCAGACCCGGCCGGTGTCCGGCGCGATCGTGTTGGTCTGCACCGTGTACGCCCCGGCATACCAGATCTTGTTGAGCAGCGGGTCGCTGGAGTGGAAGTGGTTGGCGTAGTCGCGCAGGTCGCCCATCGACGGCGTGAACGAGATCTCCAGCGACACCCGGTTGAGGAAGATCGACCCGGCCGACTCCGCGAACAGCGTCAGGTACCGGAAGCCGCCGCGCAGCGACGCTCGCGGCATCGTCCAGGTCCCGCCCGGTGTGACGTCGGTGTGCAGCGACAGGTCGGCGCCGCCGCCGCCGTTGCTGGCGTCGCTGGTGGTGCCGACGTACTGCGAGGACTCGGTGAAGGCGAGGCCGAGCCGCTGACCCGCGTCACCGCCCGTGCCGAAGCGCAGGGTGACCAGCCCGCCGACCTCCCGGCCGAAGTCGTAGGTGATCGAGGAACCCGCACCGGTGAGCACTGCCGCACCGGGACGTTGCTGCAGCACGGTGCCGGTGGTCCGGAACACCTGCTTCGGCGTGACCGTGCGGCCGGCGGGAGCGAAGTTGTTGTGCTCCCACGGGCGTGCCGGATCCGCGGCGGCGGGGGTGGCAGTTGCCGCCAGGACGACGGTGACGATCGCGGTGGCGCTACGGATCCGCATTTCCTGAACCTAGGAGCGCGCTTTCCGAGTTGCAACGTTTCACTGTGGCCGATCCCGGCCATGCTCAGGCCCAGCCCCCAGGTAGCCACGCCTTCGCGGCGGCGGGCGCCGTCGAGCGAGGTCCCGCCGGCTGGCAACGCGCGGCCCAGCCGGCGCGCTGACCCCCGACCGGCGACGTCCTACCGGTCCGGATCCCACTCCACGAGCTGGTCGAAGATGCCTCGGTTGCCGGCGAGCCGCAGGGAGTCCAGCGGGATCCGGCCGTAGAGGGCGAGGACCAGGTCATGGGCCGAGCCCTGGGCGGAGGCGTCGGCGGCTTCCGGTTCTTCGCCGGCGGCGGTTCCGGGCGCGGGCAGGCGCGCGAACCGTGCACCGTCGCCGTCGACCCGGTTGCGCCAGGAGCGGCCCTCGGTGACGTGGTAATCGACGGCGGCGGGCTCGTGCGGCCAGGCGACCGTGGTGGTGCAGAAGGTGGACAGGAACTCCTCGACACCGTCGACCGCCACCTCGTCCGGCAGCTGCCGCGGCGCGCCCACGGTCAGCTGGGCGTCGTAGGTGTGCACCGCGATCTCGTGAAGCTGGCGCCGGGCCACGGCGGCGCAGGTCCGCGGCGACTGCGACTTACCCCACCACGTCCAGCACCCGCGGTCCGGGCCGGCCTCCCGCAGCGCGTCCAGCAGCTGATCCGTCGACGCGCTCAGCCAGTCCAGCAGCGCCTCGCGCTCCTTCGGAGCGTCCGGTTCGCCCTGTGGCGCGGCCTTGGCCGTGGCGTCCGGCCCGGCGGCGACGGTGGCGGCCCAGGCGCGGCGCCCCTCGCCCACATGCCGTGCCAGGTCGAACAGAGTCCACTCCGGGCAGGTCGGCACCTGCACGTCGAGGCTGGTCGCGGAGGCGACCGCGGCGCGGAAGGCGGTCGAACGTTCGTCGATCAGCCGCAGCAGGCCGGGGAACTCCACAGTTTTCTGCACGCCGGCTGTCTACCACCGGGCACCCCCGAGCCGCCAGCGAATTCCTCGCGCCCCGGGGTTCCCGTCGGCCGGGGGAGTCCTGGCACCTCACCACCCAGCACGACACGGGGCGTGGGTAACTGGTGGTGGCGCCACCCGGACGGACACACACTCTCTCCCTTCCGGCGTCGGCGGCAGACTGGTGGCCATGGCCCACACGTCGCGGTACATCGCGGAAGGCGCGGCCGGCGGCACGACCGCGGGTATGGCCCAGCGTGTCGTACGCGGTGAGACCGCCCCGCTGCGCCTGTTCTGCTTTCACCATGCGGGCGGCAGTGCCTGGTCCTTCGCGGGCTGGGGACACCGGCTCGGGCGCGAGATCGAAGTGGTGCCGGTGTCTCTTCCCCCGCGGTCGGTGTCCGTACCGGGCCCCGACGGATCCGTCAGCACGATGGGCGACCTGGTCCGGGAGGTTGCACAACGGTTTGCTCCGGCCCTCGACGAGCCCTACGCCTTCTACGGCCACAGCATGGGTTCGCTGGTCGCCTTCGGGGTGGCCCAGCGGTGGCTCGCCGCCGGCCGCCGGCCGCCCGTCTGCTTCGTGGCCGGGGCACACCGCGCACCACATCTGCCGGCCCCCGAGCTGACCATGGACCTGTCGGATACCGCCACCCTGGAGTTGCTGCTGGGCCTGGGCGGAGCCGGTCGGCTGTTGCGGGAGAACCCCCGGCGGATGCGGGCCGTGGTGGACCGGCTCCGTCAGGATCTGCTCGTCAGCGCCACCTACCGGTACCCGGCAGAGGGACACCGGCCGCTGCCCTGTCCGGTCCACGTGCTCCACGGCCGCGACGACCCGCTGGTTCCCGCTGCTCACGCGGCAGCCTGGAACCGCCATGCGGCGGGATCCTTCGCGCTGCGTGTCATGCCCGGCGGCCACTTCTTCCACAAAGAACAGAAGGAACTGTTCTTCGCGGAGTTGAGGCGGGCGCTGAGTTCACGCTTCCGTGACCCGTCCGAGGTGTGATTATCGCCGCTGACAGCGCGTGTTCGACCCGCCTACCTTCAGTTGACATGGACGATCCGACCTCCCTGTCCGGCAGCCAGAAGAAGCGGCGCATCGAGCTCACGCACTTCTTGCGCAGGCGCCGCGCCGAGCTTTCCCCCGCCGACGTCGGAATGCGGTCCGCGGGCGGTCGCACCCGGGCGGGTCTGCGCCGGGAGGAGGTCGCCGTCCTGGCCGGGGTGAGCGCGTCCTGGTACGCGTGGCTGGAGCAGGGCCGCCCCATCAGGGTCTCGGACAAGATCCTGGACGCGATCAGCCACGCGCTGCGCCTCACCGAGCGGGAACGCGTCCACCTGTACCGGCTCGCCGAAGCCAACCCTCCGCTGCCGACGCCGGGTGTGGGCCCGTCGGACACCGAATTCTTCCAGCGGATGGTCGACACCCAGCTGCTGGGGCCGGCGTGCGTCATCGACCGGTACTGGGACGTCCTCGCGGCCAACGAACCGGCCGCCGGGATGCTGCATCTGGGCCAGGACGGCAACGAGAACTTCCTGGCCGGTCTGTTCACGGGATCCCACGGACGCCAGTACGTCGATCTGCCCCGGGTGGCCCGCCGGATGACCGCCCGCTTCCGCCTCCAGACGTCCTACTTCGCCGACGATCAGCGGTACGAGCAGATGGCCGACCGGCTCGCCGCGGACAGCCCGCGGTTCGCCGAGTTGTGGGGCCGTCACGAGGTCGAGGAGTTCGTGCCCACGACCGTCGAGCTGAACCGTCCCGGCCAGGACCCGGTGCCCTTCACCCTGTTCACGATGGACCTTGACGAAGCCTCCTCCGTCCGGCTGCTGGTGTATCTGCCGCCGGGAGCCACCGTCCCGCAGCCGGTCTGGAACTAGCCTCTCCCGGATCTCCCCGGATCGGGTTCGCCCTCGCCCGGGAACGTGGTGTTCCCGCCACCACCGGGGCCAGTCACAGCGTCAGCACGGTCTGGCAGGGCGATGTCCGGACGCTCGATAATCGTCGTACGCCTCGGTGCGTCCTCGCGAAGGGGCCGCATCAGCGCCGTTCCCACGTACCGGCCACGCGTGTCGTCCCTCGCCCCGTCCCGACCGGAGGGGCGGCACTTTCCGACGAGTCCGGCCACGACGACCGGCACCGGCAATCAGGGAGGCCCCCCTTGGTATTCGCGCTGTGGGACGAACTTCCGGCGAAGGAGGCGGCGGCATGAGCAGGGCCGCGGTCCTCGCCGGACTCGGGACGTACGTGCCGCCCCGCGTCGTCACGAACGACGATCTCTCCCGGGACATGGACACCTCTGACGAGTGGATCCGCTCACGCACCGGCATCGCCCAGCGGCACTGGGCCCAACCCGGCACCGCCACCGGTGACCTGGCGGTCGAGGCGGGCGAGCGGGCGCTGAAGTCGGCCGGCTCCGGCGATGTCGATCTGGTCGTCGTCGCCACGACCACACCGGATCATCCCTGCCCGGCGACCGCTCCGGACGTCGCCCACCGGCTGGGCCTGAACGCGGTCGCCGCGTACGACATCGCCGCCGTGTGCAGCGGATTCGTCTACGCGATGGCGTCCGCGGCGGGCGCCATCGCCGCCGGGATCGCCGAACGCGTGCTGGTCATCGGGGCGGAGACCTACTCCACGATCCTCAACCCCGCGGACCGCACCACCTCGGTGATCTTCGGTGACGGCGCCGGGGCCGTGGTGCTGCGGGCCGGCGAGCCGTCCGAGCCGGGTGCGCTGCTCGGACACGACCTGGGGAGCGACGGCTCGCTGAAGGACCTCATCATCGTCCCGGCCGGCGGCTCACGGCATCCGGCCGGCGCGGCGGCCGAGTCCGGCGCCCGCCCTGCCGAGACGTACTTCCACATGGAGGGCAAGCCGGTCTTCCGGCACGCCGTGACCCGCATGGCGGCCTCATCCCGGGCCATCCTCGATCGCGCCGGCTGGGCTCCCGAGTCGGTGGACTGGTTCGTCGGCCACCAGGCGAACGTCCGGATCCTGCACGCCGTCGCCGACCAGCTCGGCATGGCCCGCGGCCGAACAGTCGTCAACCTCGACCGCGTCGGCAACACATCGGCGGCCTCCATCCCGCTGGCCCTCGGCGACGCCGCCTCCAGGGGCCTGCTGACGCCCGGCGACCGGGTACTGATGAGCGCTTTCGGGGGCGGCTTGACGTGGGGCTCCACAGCCCTGGTGTGGCCGCGGATCGTGACCGGCTAGGCGATTCACCGAGGCGGCCGCCGGCACAGGGAGACCGGCGGCCGCCATCCATGTCCGGCGGCAGTCCCGCCGTGACCGATCACCAAGGACAAGGAGCTGGACCATGCCCGAATCCACAGCAGACACCCCACCGCTGCGCATCGCCGTCCTCGGCGCGGGTAACGTCGGCCGCCCGCTGGGCCGCCACTGGCTGGCCGGCGGTCACACCGTGACCTTCGGTTCCCGGACCCCGCACCGGCTCGCCGCCCTCGTCGAGGAGTCGGGCGAGCGAGCGCGGGCGGCCACGTACCCGGACGCGGTGGACGCGAGTGACGTCGTTCTGCTCTCGGTGCCGCATCCGCATCTCGAGGAATTGCTGGAGCAGGTGGCCGACCGCCTGACCGGGAAGACCGTGATCGACGCCACGGCCCCGATCGGGCTCTCGGCGGACGGCCTGTTCGTGTCCGAGCTGGGCCCGGGCCTGACCCAGGGCAGCTGGACGGCGAAGCGGCTGCCGGGCAGTTCGGTGGCGCGGGCGTTCAGCCACCTCCCGGACGAGCTCCTCTGGTCGCGCGGGACGGGGCAGCGGCATTTCTGGGGGATGGCGGTCGCCGCGGACGACGCCGACGCGTTGCGAATCACGGAACGCCTCGTCCACGACGCGGGCTTCGTTCCGGTTCGGCTCGGAGGCCTGGACGCGTCCGAGGCGCTGGAGCCCGGTGGCGTGCTCTTCGGATACTTCTCGACGGCGGCCGGCCTGCGAAGGGCCGCGGGCATCGGCGGCTGAGGCGGCGTTCGGGTCCCGGGACGTGGACGCCGGCGCGGGTTGTCGTGTCCGCCGGCAGATCCGCGTTCCGGTACGCCGCACCGGGAGGACGAAGTGACCGCCTGTCCCACCGGCCGGAGCCGGACGGGACAGGCGGTCGTCGCATGACCGCCGCTCGGCGTCGGTCAGGGCACCTCGCCGGCCCGTCCGGCGACGAGCGGCAGGGGCTCCGCGCCGTCCGCCTCCCGCCGAGCCTGCGCCGGCCTCTTCCTCGGGTTGGACCAGCGCCGGGTGATGGGACGCTCGATCCAGCTGTACAGCGCCCAGGACGCGAGGATCGAGACGCCGAGGCTGATCAGCAGCATGGCCGCGGCCTGTGGTGCGCTGTACGTCTTGCTGCCGAGCAGCTTCCACACGCCTACCAGCACGGTGAAGTGCACGAGATAGAAGGCGAAGGAGATGTCGCCGAGCCAGACCGTCACCCTGTTGCGGAAGACGGTGAAGCGACCCTCCTCGTCCGCGATGGCGCCGGCCGCGATGAGGATGGCGGCGGGGATGACGCAGACGGCTCGTGACGAGTAGATGTACGGCGTGAAATAGCCGAGCACGTAACTGGCGACGAGCAGCGCGCCGGCCCAGACCATCCCGATGTTGCGCCAGCGCCCCGACATCACCGAGCGGGCGACCAGGATGCCGAGCACGAAGTCCAGTGCCCGCGGGAACGGCAGGATGTACGAGACGAAGTACTGGTTCACCGAGGTTTCGGGCTCCATCGGCATGAACACGGAGCCGGCCGGGACGAGATGGGTGGACAGGAAGGGAGTGGCGATGATGCCGAGGCCGGCGATCGCGATCCAGAGATTGATCCGGTTGGCCGGGATCTTCTTGATCAGGCCGAGCATGAGCGGGAACGACAGGTAGAAGACCGCTTCGACGGCCAGGGACCAACCGGCCGGGTTCACCCCGAAGTTGACGGAGAAGTCCGGGTAGTACACCTGGAGCATGAAGAAGTTGAGCACCCCGATCTTCATGTCCGTGCGGGGTGCCGCGAAGACCACCATGGCCAGCACCCAGACCACCAGATAATTGGGAACGATCTTGAGGAACCGGCGGCGCCAGAAACGCGTTGCGGTGTCCGTCTCTCGAGCCGACCATGTCAGCACGAAACCGCTGAGCACGAAGAAGAAGCTGACGCCGAGGGCGCCGGCATGGTGTACGGAGCGGTAATAGTCGTGCACGTTCTCGGGGCTTAGCCAGGGCAGGCCCAGGTAACCGAGCAACGCCGCGTGGTAGAGGAAAACCACGAAAGCGGCCGGAAATCGCAGCCCGGTCAGCGTGTTGAGGCGAATGACCCGGGAGCGCGATGTCGCACTCATTCGGTCCGTCGACACGTATCTACTCCTCAGGGAATGCGGGGTCGGATAAGCGCAATTTACCCGACCATTCCCTTCGCTACCGGGGTGCGTTTATCCGGGTACTCCCAGCACCATCGGAGCGGCTACCAGGTCGCGATAGACGTGGGTCCTGCCACCGCGACCGGAAACATTTCCGGATACTCGGTACGCCCCGCAGCGAATAAGCTTGCCGAACAATCTATTGCTGCGGTCAGTCCCGGGACAGGGCGAGGCGGGCGAGGGCGGCGGTGCCGAGGAGGAGGACGGCGACGGTAACGAGGCCGATGCGCATGCCGGTGAGGGAGAAGCCACCGCCGGGACCGGCGAGGAGGCTGCCGAACAGGGCGACGGCAAGCGCACCGCCGGTCTGACGGAGGGAGTTCAGCAGCCCGGACGCGGTCCCCGCGCGCTCCGGCGGGACAGCGTCCATCAGCAACGCGGTCACCGCGGGCACCGCGAGCGCCCCGCCGGTGCTCAGCGGCAGCAGCAGGACCAGCACCAGCCACACCGGCGTGTGCGCGGCCAGCGGCAGCAGGGCCAGCATCGCCGCGATGAACACCAGCTGCCCGGTGACGATCACCGCCCGCCGCCCGATCCGCTCCGCCAGCCGCGGCGATACCAGGTTGGTCGCCGTCACCAGAGCCGCGAGCGGGACGAACATCAGCCCGGCCGTGATCCCCGACATCCCTCGCAGCTGCTGGTAGTACAGCCCCAGCAGGAAGATCCCGCCGTAGAAGGTGGCGTTGACGGCGAACCCGACCGCGAGCGCCACGGCCACCCGGCGGTCCTTCAGCAGGCCCGGCGGGACCATGGGCTGGCGGTGTCGTGCCTCGATCACGTAGAAGGCGTAACCGGAAGCGACGGCGAGCGCGGCGGCGACCAGCACGGGGCCGCTGGTCCAGCCCAGGTGGCGGCCCTCGATCACCGCGAAGCCCAGCCCGGCCAGGGCCAGAATGGCGGTGAGCTGGCCACCGCCGTCCAGCACGGCGGGTCGGCGCGGGGAATGCGGCACCCGGATCAGCAGGCCCAGGATCACCGCGCCCACCGGTAGGTTGAGCAGGAAGACGGCCCGCCAGCCGGCCGCTTCGGTGAGCAGCCCGCCCAGCACCGGGCCGACGGCCATCGCCACGGCGCCGCCGGCCGTCCACAGCGCGATGGCGCGGGCGCGGGCGTGGGAGTCGTCGTAGGCCTGCCGGATCAGCGCCAGCGAGGCCGGCATCACGACCGCGGCCGCGGCGCCCTGTGCCACGCGTGCACCGACCAGCACGCCGATGCCGGGCGCGAGCGCGCAGCCGAGGGAGCCGAGGGTGAACAGGGCGACGCCCCAGACGTAGGCGCGGCGGGCGCCGACGCGGTCGGCGAGGGCGCCCGCGGAGAGCATCAGGGCCGCGAACATCAGGGTGTACGCGTCAACCACCCACTGCAGCCCGACCATCCCGCTGTGGAGGGAGTCCTGGATCGCGGGCAGCGCGATGTTCACGGCCGAGACGTCGATGGTGATCACGGCGAAACCGAGCAACGAGGCGATCAGGGCGACGCCGCTCGACTGCGGCGGTGCGGCCGGCCGGGCTCGGTCCGGCTGTGGTCGCAGCGCGGGCGCCGGCGGCGGGGACGGGGTGGCTGGCATGGTGAACTCCAGGGCAGGCACAGGTGACGGATCGTCGGAACGTGATCGGGCGGGCGGTCGCTGCCCGCCGGGGCCGCGGTCCGGTGTCTCGCACCCCCTGGGTCCCGGCGGCTGGGCCGCCCGCTCCGGGATCGACTCTCCGCCCCCGCGCGGCCGTCCGGCAGACCGCGCTGTCCCCGAGGTGCGGCGTTCCAGGCCCTGACACGGCCTCCCACGGGCCTTGACCGGCTGCGACAATGGCCGGATGGCGGCAGCGGAGACGAGGGGCACCGAGCTCGGCCGATATCTGAAGGCCCGGAGGGCGCAGATACGCCCGGAGGATGTCGGCCTGTCGGCGGGCGGGAGCCTGCGCCGCACGCCTGGGTTGCGCCGTGAGGAGCTGGCCGTTCTGGCCGGAGTGAGCGTCGACTACTACATCCGCCTGGAGCGGGGGCGCGAGACCAATCCGTCCCCCGCCGTGCTGGACGCCCTCGGCCGGGCCCTGCGACTGCGCGACGACGGTTACGAACGCCTGCACGAGCTGGCGGAGCTGGCCTCGGGCCGGCCTTCCGACCTGCTGTCCGGCCCGCAGGACGCCGTCCGCGAATCGGTACTGCGGATGCTGGAGTCGGTGCGCCCGTTACCGGCCTATGTGGTGAACCGCTACAACCGCATGCTGGCGGCGAACCGGCCCGGCCGGCGGCTGATGCCCGGGCTCTGGGACTGGCCGGAGGACCAGCGCAACGTGACCCGTTACATGTTCCTGCACCCCGTCGGCCGGGCGCTCTACGAGCCCTGGGAGGACACGGCCGCACTCTCGGTGGCGCATCTGCGCGCGGTTGCCGGGGCCGACCCCGACCACACCGAGCTGACGGCACTCGTCGGCGAGCTGGTGGTGAAGTCACCGGAGTTCGCGCGGATCTGGGAGCGGTACGACGTCTGCGAGCGCGGTGGCGGGCAGAAGTCCTTCCGGCACCCGCAGGTCGGACCGATGACCCTGACCTACGAGGTCATGGGACTGGCCCGGACGGGCGGCCAGCGGATGGTGGTCTACCAGGCTTCCCCCGGCACCGCGGACGAGAAGGCCGTGCTCCGCTTGGACTCCACCGGCGGCCTGAGCCCCCATCGCGCCGTGCCTCTGCATCTGCTCCACGAACACGATCGAGAGCGTGAATCCCCGTACACGCAGGACGGTCCGCGCCCGGGCACACCTCCCCACCGGGGCCGCCGGGCTGAGGTGCGTCCCCACGGCGCCTCTGAGGCTGGATCCGACCGGCAAGGGCCGCAAGCGCTGGAAAGCACCCTCGGACGCCGTCCCGACCGTCAGTCGTTGAACTGACATCGGCGACGTCAGCTGGGGGCGAGGGCCTGCGTGCTCCTCGAGCCCAGGACGTCGCGGTGGATCTCGAGCGTCGCCGTGGAACGGTTGAGCGTGATGTAGTGCAGGCCGGGAGCGCCTTCGTCGAGGAGCCGGCCGGCCATCGCGGTGGCGTACCCGACACCGATCCTGCGCCCTTCCGCCGGGTTGTCCCGGGCCTCCTCCAGACGCCTGGCCAGGTCACCGGGAAAGGTGGCGTGGCTCAGCTCGGCGAACCTGGCGATCTGCCGGATGTCGGTGGCCGGCAGGATCTCCGGGATGATCGGGGTGTCACAGCCGGCCGCGGCGACCCGGTCCCGCAGCCGCAGATAGTCCTCCACGTGGAAGAACATCTGAGTGATCGCGTAATCGGCGCCGGCCTCGCATTTGGCCACGAAGTGCCGGATGTCGCTTTCCCAGTCCGGGGAGCGCGGATGCCGTTCGGGAAAGGCGGCGACACCGACGCTGAAGTCACCCGACTCCCGCACCAACGCCACCAGTTCATGCGCGTACCGGAAGCCCTGCGGATGCGGTGACCAGGGTGCGTCGGGATCCCCCGGCGGGTCACCGCGCAGTGCCAGCACGTCCCGTACTCCCACCTCCGCGTACTGACCGATGACGCGGCGCAGGTCGGCCGTCGATTGCCCGATCGCCGTCAGATGCGCCACGGGCCGAAGCGTCGTCTCGTTCACGATCCGCTCGGTGACCTCCATCGTGCGGTCCCGTGATGAGCCGCCCGCGCCGTAGGTGACCGACACGAAGGAGGGCGCGAACGGTTCGATCCGGCGGATGGCGTCCCACAGGACCCGCGTACCCGCCTCCGACTTCGGTGGGAAGAACTCGAAGGAGAAGGACCGCTCGCCCCGGGCGAGGAGTTCTCGCAGGGCGCTCATGCTCGATTGCCTCCGGCGTTCACACAGCGTCCGATGTCCACGGAGGCGTCTGCGCCGTACGCGTCCGCGACACGGGCCCACAGATCATCACTCAGTCGATACTCCTGGGTTCCCACCGTCTCCAGAACCCTGGTGGCCAGGGCACACCCCAGCTGAGCCGCCCTCTCCTCGGTCAGGCCGCGTGACATGCCGACGAGATATCCCGCGCGGAAGCCGTCACCGACACCCGTGGGATCGACAGCCTTCCCGGACGGCACGGCCGGGACGGTCAGGAGTGCTTCTCCGCGGGCGGCGACCGTCACCCCCTTCGCACCCCGGGTGGTGACCCAGGTGCCCACGCGATCCAGCACCTGTTGCCTGGTCCATCCGGTGCGGTCGCACAGGAGCGCGGCCTCGTACTCATTGCTGAAGAGCAACTGTGCGCCATCGACGAGCCGGCGGGCGTCCTCGCTGTCCAGGCTGGCCAGTTGCTGCGAGGGATCTGCGGCGTACGGAATGCCCAGCTCCCGGCTCGCGAAAGCGTGGCGCTGCATGGCGACCGGGTCGTCCGGCGCGACGACGACGAGGGCGGGTCTGCCCCCACCAGCGGTGATGTCGGCCAAACTGATGTGCCGCGCCTCAGTCATGGCCCCCGGGTAGAAGGCGGCGATCTGGTTCTGGTCCCGGTCGGTGATGCAGATGAATCTGGCCGTGTGGGACTGCTCGCTCACCCGTACGTGACTGATGTCGACGCCGTGCCCGCTCAACCAGGCGCCGTACTCGGCGAAGTCGATGCCCACGGCGCCGACCAGCAAGGGAGTGACTCCGAGCAGGCCGAGGCCGAAGGCGATGTTCGCGGCGACTCCGCCCCTGCGTACCTGGAGATCGTCCACCAGGAAGGACAGTGAGACGGTGGCGAGTTGGTCGGGCAACAGGTGCTCACTGAAGCGGCCCGGGAATGTCGTCAGATGGTCGGTGGCGATGGACCCGGTGACGGCGATCCGCATGTCAGACACCTGCCGCCGCGAGCAGCGCCTCGACCCGGTCCGTGCGCTCCCAGGTGAACTCCGGGAGCTCACGGCCGAAGTGGCCGTACGCGGCGGTCAGGCCGTAGATCGGGCGCAGCAGGTCGAGGTCGCGGATGATGGCGGCCGGGCGGAGGTCGAACACCTCGTCGATGGCCTTCTCGATCCGGTCGGTGCCGACCTTGGCGGTGCCGAAGGTCTCGACGAAGAGACCGACGGGCTCGGCCTTGCCGATGGCGTACGCCACCTGGACCTCGCAGCGGGAGGCGAGGCCCGCCGCGACGACGTTCTTGGCGACCCATCGCATCGCGTACGCGGCGGAGCGGTCCACCTTGGACGGGTCCTTGCCGGAGAAGGCGCCGCCACCGTGGCGGGCCATACCGCCGTAGGTGTCAATGATGATCTTGCGACCGGTGAGGCCGGCATCGCCCATCGGGCCGCCGATCTCGAAGCGGCCGGTCGGGTTGACCAGCAGCCGGTAGCCCTCGGTGTCCAGCTTGATGCCGTCGTCCAGGAGGGCCGTCAGCTCCGGTTCCACGACGAACTCGCGGATGCCGGGGGCGAGGAGGGACTCCAGGTCGACGTCGGCGGCGTGCTGCGAGGAGACGACGACGGTGTCCAGGCGGATCGCCTTGTCACCGTCGTACTCGATGGTGACCTGGGTCTTTCCGTCCGGGCGGAGATAGGGGACGGTGCCGTTCTTGCGGACCTCGGACAGGCGCTTCGACAGACGGTGGGCCAGGAAGATCGGGAGCGGCATCAGTGTCGGGGTCTCGTCCGACGCGTACCCGAACATCAGACCCTGGTCGCCCGCACCCTGGCGGTCCAGTTCGTCACCCTCGTGGGACCCTCCGACCCGGGTCTCGTACGCGGTGTCGACGCCCTGCGCGATGTCGGGGGACTGCGTGCCGATCGACACCGACACGCCGCAGGAGGCGCCGTCGAAGCCCTTCTTCGACGAGTCGTAGCCGATGTCCAGGATGGTGTCGCGCACCAGCTGGGCGATCGGTGCGTACGCCGTGGTCTTGACCTCTCCGGCCACATGCACCAGGCCGGTCGTGATGAGCGTCTCCACGGCGACACGGGACGTGGGGTCCTCGCGCAGGAGCGCGTCGAGAATGGCGTCGCTGATCTGGTCAGCGATCTTGTCGGGGTGCCCCTCGGTCACGGACTCGGAGGTGAACAGACGACGGGACATGGCGTTCTCCAGGATGGGGAGGCGGTGAGACGACTCGACGTCGGTGGAGCTGAGGGGCCATCGCGGCCGGCAGCGGGATCGCCGCGGCGGCCGCGCACAGCACGCGACCGCCGGGTGCCCTCACTTCAGGCGACGTCTTTGGTGACGGTGATGTTGTTGAAGCTGCAGGTGGCAGAGAACTGGCGGTTGGCCCGCATCCGTTCCTTCATCTCCGCCTCGATCTCAGCCTGTTCCTGTGGTGACATCGCCAGGGTGTAGTTCCTGAATGCGGTACCCATCAGGAGATTCCAGCCTCCGTCGGCCGTCTGGTAATCCATGACGACGTCCCGGTGGGTGATCTTGATTCGTTGCCCGCCGGTCACCTCTTCGAGGACTTCCTTGAAGAAGGTGATGTCTTCCGTGACGCTCCAGGGCGTGGAGATCCGCAGGTCTTCGGTCTTGATCTGCGCCAGGTCCAGGAAGGTGCCGGCGATGGGCGTCAGAAAATTGCGCCCCAAGGTCATGGTGACCAATTTGCCACCCGGCTTGACGGCGCCCCACATCTTCGCCAGGAAGGTCCTGAGGTCGGAGGCGAAGAAGGGCCCGTTGGCCGACACGACGATGTCGTACGCGGCGGCGTCGAACTGGGCCTTGTCCATGTCCTCGACGACGAACTGGATGTTCTTGACTCCGGCCGCCTCCGCCTTCTCCTTGGCCTCCTCGATCATGGCGGGGGAGATGTCGATGGCCAGGGCGTGTCCCGCCGGTCCGGCGAGCTCCATCGCCTTGACGATCGAGTCGCCCGTCCCGCAGGGCAGATCGAGGATCCGGTCGCCTTCCTTCACCGCCATGTCGGCCAGCAGCGGTTCGCGAATCACGTCGGGGAAGGCGTCCTGGATCTTCGCGTACTCATTTGCGGCCTTCCGGAACGTGCCGCGAGAATCGAATTCAGCCATTTCTTGATTTCCTTCAGGTCGGTGATCCCGGTATGGCGGGGCGATCGGTGGGAATTCAGCGGCTTCAATGTGACCGCGTCCCGCACATTCATCTTGGAAGCGCGGCACCGAAGGGGGAAGTGTCTCCCGATCATGGTGGTGCGAACACCACCTGTGCGAAGAACCCGCTATCTCCCTGGACGAAGAAACACGGCCGTCACGCTGTGACCCCCTTGACGCGCTCGGCCAGTCGCGTTCGCAACTCCTCGTCCTCGCCCACGGCGACGGGGTGGCCCACGAGTTCCAGCATCGGCAGGTCGGAGACGTGGTCGCCGTAGGCCCAGCAGTCGCGCGGGTCGACGTCGGGACGGGACTCCAACGTCCCCAGCACGGCGGCGCGTTTGCCCGCGCCGATGACCGGGGTTTCGACCTCGCCGGTGTAACGGCCGTCGGCGACGAGCGGGCGGGTGCAGAGGACGATGTCGGCCCCCACCGCGCGCGCGAGAGGCTCCAGGAGCGGCGGGAAGGAGCCGGAGACGAGGACGACGGTCGCACCGCCGGCGCGATGAGCGGTCAGGGCTTCCCGGGTCGGCTCGATGTAGAAACCGCGGCCGGACGTGCGTTCGGCGAACCAGTCCCCGGCGAGCCTGCCGATCGTCTCCACCGGCTCGTCGGCGTAGTGGCGGTAGTAGAAGCGGTTGATGTCCGCACGAGGGGTGCCGTCGCCGGCCAGTCGGCGGACCACCGCCATGATCCGCTCGTACTCCTCCGCCCCGGCCACACCATGCCGGCAGACCAACTGGTAGTGGAGGAAGTCGAACATGCTCTTGACGGTGATCAGGGTTTCGTCGACGTCGCTGAAGACCAGGTAGGGGCGGTCCGAAACCGGCCCGCGGCTTGCGTCTGACATGTGAGGGGGCCCTTCTTGATGCCGGCCGCCGGCCCGCCGCGTTTCCGGGCCGCAGTCGGTCACTCGGTACGAATCTCGGTCACGCGATACGGACCTCGGCCGATTCCGGTTCCTTCGCCGCCGCCAGGTTCGCCGCGGTGCCCTGGAGGGATCGCTCGGCCGCCTGGGTCTCCTTGGCGTGGGAAACCCGGGCGTCGAAGGCGGTGAACCGGACCTCCATCACCGCGGTGTCCCATCCGCCCTGAAGCACGGCGAGGTCGCAGGAGAACGTCGTGCGGGTGCGGTGCGGCGAGCGGTGTGAGAGGACCTTGCACCGGACGGTCGCGGGCAACGGGAACAGGAAGTTCCGGTAGCGGGTGGCGAAGGTGTCGATCACGAAGTAGCTGTTGCCGACCGCCTCCGGCGGAAGGTAGTGCTGCTCGGCCACCGCGATGAACATCTGCCGCCCGGCCTCCATGGCCAGCATGCCCTGCATGTGCCGGCCGGTCAGGTGGTCGGACATCACCTCGTTGCCGGAGTCCACCAGCAGGTCCGACTCGAAAGAGCCGGGGCCGGTCCGGCGGGGCACGGAGATCAGCACGTTCTCCGCCCGGTGCTTGTGCGCGATCTCCCGCCCGGCGCGGTCACGCAGCGCCCGGTCGTCGATGACGACCACGTCCGTGAGGCCGTGCCGGGCCAGGGTGTCGCGTACGAACTGGACGTCGAACTGGGACACCCCCTGCCCGAGCGTCACCGAGGCCGCGCCGGCGCCGCGGGGCAACGCACCCTTCCTGATCTGGCGGGCGAGCTGAGATACCGTCATGACGCCCTCGTGCTCGGCGAATTCGGCGAAGACGTCGCCCACGAGGAAGAGGGTGCCCGGCTCGTCCTCGGTGCGGCGGGTGGTTTCATGCATCTCGGAGGACACGGCGAACGCCCCTCACTCGGAGAGCCGGCGGCTCAGTTCCGGAAACTCGGGGTCGCTGCCCAGGGCGCCGCCCTCCGCCCAGCGGCTGCGCGGCACCTCCTGGATGTAAACGGTGATCTTGTCCAGGGGGGCTCCCGTGACCCGCCGGACGGTTCGGGTCAGCTCCTCCATGAGTTCCCGCGCCTGGGCGTCGTCCTGACCGTCCCAGGTGGTGACGGAGATGATGGGCATGCGGCTTCTCCTGTGCTGGATGCCGGTGGGTGCGTGGCGGGATCAGGACTTACGGAGCGGCGGTGGTCCGCAGGTTCTGGAAGGACGCGCCGCGCAGCTTCAGGTGTGCGTGGATGTCGCCGCCGAGGCCGAACTCGCCGATGGCGCCGCCGTAGTTGCGCTGGTAGCTCATCCACAGCACGACCACGTTGATGATCCGGTTGGCCCCGGGCAGTCCGGGGTCCGGGAAGGGGTTGGGCAGGGTTGCGTGGTACTTGCCGTTCCCGTCGGCGTCGGTGACGAAGACGTTCGGTACTCCGAGCGGGCCCGGCCGGGTCGGCCCGGCCGGGTCCAGGTCGCGGGCGCGCAGCGACATCACGGTGTAGACGCTGTCGGGGACGAGCCGGAAGAACTCGAAGCCGAACGTCCCGCAACGGCCGTCGGAGGTGACCCCGACCTCCAGGGTGCCGCTCGCCCTCATCCAGGCGCCGAAGGTCACCGGGGCGGTGACCTTCGGCCCGTCCTCGGGACGCAGGTCGGGGATGGGCACCTCGTGGAAGGCGTAGCTGGGCCGCTTGACCTGGCCGGCCTCCGGCAACTGATCCGGTGCGAACACCATGGGATAGTTGTTGCACGGCAGGGGCAGCGGAAGCGTGTACAGGACGATGTCCTTGTCGGCCCCGCCGGGTTCGATGTCCAGCTCCCGCACCACGGTGTACGGAGCGAGCGTGCCGAACTCGGGCAGCGGACTGTCCGGGGAGACGACAGCCGCGCCCCACTCCGGCCGCGTCGCACCGTCCCGGGTGATCCGGTTGATCATCCCGACCACCACGAAGTTGCCGTCGGCGTCCATGACTTCGCTCGGCGGGTAGAGCGGGCCCTGGGTGGAGAGGCTGAGCTCGTGCCTCTCGGTGACGCCCGGGGTCGTGGTCCAGGGGGCCGCGGCGGTCTCAGACATCCGCGCGCTGGTAGACGCGGGTGTACAGACCGCCCTCGCCTCCGACGATGAAACGGTCGCCGGCCTGCTGGACGATGTCCTGGTACTCGGCCGAGGTGAAGACCTTCTGGTAGTCCTCCGGCTCGCAGTCGAAACCCGTCACGAACATCACGCCGGGCCGGCTGCTGAGCAGAGTGTGGTACGCCAGGAACGTGGTGACCGGCTCGGCGCGGCGAACGACTTCGAAGATGGTGTTCTCCCGCCACTCGCGGTAGGCCGCGTACTCCTTCGGCTTGACCTCGATGTATCGGAGCTGGACGTACCGCGTCTTGGGCAGCGGGTCGGCGGTGTCCTTCGGCGCCTCGACGAACTCCAGGAGCTGGCGCCGGAAGTCGCTGACAAGGTCCGCCGAGACGGTGTCCCACAGCCTTCGCCAGCCCGGCGACAACGCATCCAGGTCGGCGTAGTCCTCGACGGGCGTGATCTCGAGAAGGTCGTCACCGTCCGCGCTGCGGAACAGGGTGCGGCCGGCCAGCGGTTCCTTCTCGTTCAGTTCGCTCCAGCGGGCCAGGACGTCCTCCGCCCGGCCGGGAGCGACGCCAACTTCGGTGAGAATGAGCAGAGTGGCGGACATCCTGGTCCCTCTCGACTGATTTCGACTCAAATGCGTGTGACGTCATGACAGGTGGAGATGTCAGCACGCGGATCGCCTCGAAGAATGGCGCGTCAGGCTACGGCTACACCCTTGGCCGCGATTACCACGGCCGCCTCGGCGACCGTCTGCTCGGGGACGAGCTCGCCCGTCTCGATCTCGATCCCGAAGGATTTCTGGAGACGTAGGGCGAGTTCCTCCAGCAGGAGCGAGTCGATGTCCATGGCCTCGAAAGTCGTGTCCGGCGTGACATCCGCCGTCGGCACGTTCAATTCCATCAGGACCATGACGATGCGATCGGCGATCGAATTACCCATCTCTTCCTCCCCGAGACACTGGGACGCCGACTTCGAATCCAGGGTGTTGAATCCACCGCGTCCTATAGATGCAATCCTGGGATCTGGGCCGGGGAAGCGGAAGTGTCTCCCCATGATGGTGGTGGCAACACCACCATCCGGGATGTGGCTCAGGCGGCCCCGGGGTGGACGCCCGCGAACGCCCGCGCCCTCATGGCCGCCGCGGCGCGCGGCTGGGCTATGTACACGGTCAGCGCCGACTCGGAGTACTCGGGCATCCGCATCTGCACCCGGTCGAAGACGATCACTCCGGTGCTCGGGAGGGCGAATTTGCGTACGTTCTGATACGGGTCGTCGACCTCGTGCCGGTCCCACAACTCGGCGAACTTCGGACTCGCCCGGCGCAGCCGTTCCGCGATCCTGCCGAATTCCGGATCGTCCGGGAACCGGATCGACTGGGTCCGGAAGTTGGCGACCAGACCCCGAGCCACGCCTTCCGTGTCGGGGTACTTCGCCCGAGTGTCCGCGTCGGTGAAGAACTTTTCCAGACAGTTGTCCCCGCTCGCGTTGAGCTGGAACAGCGAGCGGGCGGACCCGTTGGCCAGTTCGATACGCCCGTACCGATCGGTGAGGTAGGCCGGACTGGACGACCAGCTCTCGACCAGCGCACGCATGTGCGGAAACACGCCGTCCCGGCGCTCCCCGTCCGCGCGCCGAGGCGGGTTGAGCCCGGCCAGCCGGAAGAAACACCGGCGCTCGGAGCCGTCCAGCCGCAGGGCGTTGCTGATGGCGTGCACGATTTCCTCGGAGACATTGATGTCCCGGCCCTGTTCCAGCCAGGTGTACCAGGACACCCCGACGCCGGCGAGCGCCGCGACCTCCTCCCGGCGAAGTCCCGGGGTGCGCCGTCGCTCGACATTCACCAGACCGACTTCTTCGGGCGAGATTCTCTCCCGGCGCGTCCGTAAGAAATGCCGCAGCTTCGCTCGTCGTAAAAGTCCGGATACTTGGGGGGAGGCAGTCGCTTGCATGTATCGGCCTCTCTTCTTGATTTCATGCGGCCCAAGACAGTTCTGACTATCACTGTCGATCGAAAAGAAGGGCTCACTCGAGCCCCGGCGGCGTCGCTCTAGGTGGCCCGCGGGAACGGCAGCCGGTTCGAGGGGTTACCGCCGGTCGACCGGGTTGCTGAATCAGCCGGCACGCCGGCACCGCGAACGAAAGTCACCCTCGGCAACGATGCGTGCCAGGCGGACCTCGGACGATCCCGTAGTCCTCCCCGGAAGCGGCCGCCGGATCGTTCACCTGAGCGTCGACGCGCCGGGCGCTCGGCATCCGCTCGGTCGCGACACCGTTTACCAGCAGATCTTTCTGCTCGACGTTCTCGCCGAGCGAACGCGCCACGAGGACGTGATCGGCTGGACCGCATTGCGGGTTGAGGTGGGCCGGCTCGACGCCTTCGGCCGCAGCGGGGTCAGGGACGGCGACGGCATACTTCCCATGGATGGAGCCCGACCCGGCGGGGGCGGCCTGAGCCGGCGAGCTGAGTGAGACGAGACTCATCAGGGTCAGTGCCATAGCCGCGACGCGGCGCCGCCAACTTTCTTTTCCGGGCATTTTCACTCCGGTCGAGAAGGGATGCAACGAGTCCGCCCGGATTCATCGCGGTTACGGCCGTGTTGCTGACGAGGCTGCCCTTAGCCGAGTTGTCCCCGGTCGATAAGACGGCCCACCACCGGAGTGGTACTGATGAACGGTGCGCCCACGCCGAAACCGCGTACGGATGCCCTCATCTTGATCCCCCCGGAGGTTGGACAATCCAAGCAAGTCACGCTCATCGATACTATTCGTGACCATAGTGGACCGCTGCGTAACCTTCAATGTTGCCTACATCTCCGTCCACGGGGCAGACACGACGGCGAGCATTGATCTGAGCGGGGTGCTCGACTTCATTGGTAGGGCAAGGAGGTTTCAGTTCCGGGTCGGCGGTGTTGCGGTAAGCCCATGTCCCGCAAGCAGCCTTCTGCGGGCTCTCCTCGACGCGTTCGCCGAGGAACACGACCGCCGCCGGCCGCACCGGTCATCGACGATCATGTCGATCCGGTGCCGCGCGGCGGCGGCCAGGACTCCGGTGGATCAGATCCGGCCGGCGGTCTTCTCGGCGGGCGTCAGCTCGACCTGCCGCGGCGCGTCGGGGCGGACCATGCGAGGCAGCGCCTTGTCGAAGGAGGCGGCCAGCGTCCGGCTCGGCACCACCCGGTAGAACGGCGGCAACGCCAGCACGCCCATCAGGGTGCCCCACTCCGCCGCGCGGGTGCGCTGATTCGGGGTGCCGTGGTGGTTCGGGCTGTCGAAGTTGCAGTCACCGATGTTGCCGAACGCGTCGATGAAGTGCTTGATGCGAACCCACCGCATGTTCGCGCCGCGCCGGTGCGCCAGGAAGTACGAGCTGAAGGAGTCGGCCATCAGTTCGGTGCGGCGAGTCGCCTCCGGGGCGGGCAGATCGCTCTCGCGCAGGCCCTGCTGGTATTGGATGTGGTGGCCGAACTCGTGGCCGAGGATGGCCTGCGGCGCAACGTCGCCCAGGCCGACGCTGCGGAAGCCGGCGAGCACGCCGTCACCCACGACGATCTTGTCGGTGGGCAGCCCGACGCCGGGGACCTCCACGCCCTCGGGGGAGTACGCGAACGCGTTGAACGTGAAGATGGGCGCGTCCCCGTTGTCGTAGACGGGCAGGCCGGCCACCTCGCGGACGGCCTCCGCCGCTTCCCGCGCCTCCTCCGGCGACGACCCGAACACCACCTGCAGCACGCGTGCCGTCCGGGCCGTGTCGAGCATGGCGTTGCCGTGCGCCGGCAACATTTCGATGCCGGACGCGTCGATGTCCCAGAACCTCTTCAGGTCCGGGAAGGTGCGCCGCAACACCGTCGTGTATTCGCCGTCGAGTCCGAAGAAGCGCTGCTGCTCCGGTTCCGGGAAGAACAGCGCGTCGTACATCGGGGTGTTGACGAGCAGCAGAATCGACGCACCGAGACGGTCCTCGTCGGTCCAGCCGGCGATGGTCGAGTTGAGCCAGTCCTTGAGCTGGGTCGACTCGCACTCGTAATCATCGGGATTCAGGACCGCCCGCGCCACATCGGACAGGTCGTCGTCGATGCCGAGCCGGCGATCGAACTCCGCCACCCGCTGCTCGTAGTCGGCCGGCAGCAACTGCTGCAGCTGTGCGATCAACTCTTGTGGACGGTCGGCCGGTGCGGCCTGCGCGGGCGCGGACAGGCCGAGAACCGCGACGGCCGTGACAAGCGGAAGAGCGAGACTTTTACGCATCTGCCCAGGTTCGCGAAAGACCGCTTCCAGGTCGACCACACATCGACCGATTCATGCGGCCTCCGATGGTACGAAAGTACTGTCCGGCCGTCTTTGCCGGATTCCGCGGGCCGGTTTCAGGCGGCCGGGCTGTCCGCGCCGTCCGGTCGAACCGTGCCGATCCACGTGCCGCCCGGTGTGCAACGGCCGGCCACCCGCCCGGAGCGGTGGCCGGTCGCCGACCGCAACGTCATCCGGGGCGCGTTCTGCGGAGCTTCGGCCTGGGCGATCACGCGCGAGCCGGGGTTCGGCTAACCGGGCTGCACCGACAGGCAGTCGATGTTGCCGCCGCTCGCGCCGGTGGCGGTGGCCCGGATCCGGACCGCGCCTGCCGGCAGGCTCGTCGTCAGGCTGGTGGTCGTCCAGGTGGCCCAGCCGCTGGTCGGCGGGAACGGCTGCGCCGCGGCGGCGGTCACCCCGTCGACCGTGATCGCCAGCGGGCGGGAGGCGTTGCCGCCGTTGGCGTACCGGAAGGTCAGGGTGTGGGTTCCGGCCACCGCCACATCGACCGTCCACTCGATGTAGTCGCCGGTCGCGGTGGTGTAGTCGGTGTAGCCGTAGCCGGTGTAGCCCCGATGCCGGCTCCCGATCACGACGCCGCTGAGGGTGGCCTCCTCGGCCCCGTAGACCGCCGGGCCCGTCACCGCGGGGAACGGCTGTCCGCTCGGCTTGACGGTGGCGGCCACGGTGCCGCCGGTCCGCACGCCGATCGACGGGGTGACCACCGACAGGATCCTGCGGGTGGCGTCCCAGGACTGACCGCGACCGGCCAGGATCGCGGCGGTCTCGCTGGTGAAGGCGGGCAGCGGCGGCTGGTCGAGCACCTGCATGCCGATCGGGCCGGAGAGGCCGTGGTAGCGGACGACGTAGCGGCGTTCGGCCGGGGCGTCCCGATAGGTGCCCACCGGATGGTCGACCACCACCGTGCGGGTCGAGTCGGTGTACGCCAGGTCGGTGACGCCGCGGGCCGCGGCCGTCCGGTGCTCCTCGCTGACACCGTCGTCCTCGTAGAGGCTGAAGGCGCCGTCCTTGCCGGTGTAGACGTCCAGTTCCAGGTGGGTCTTGTCGACGAACGCGGTGCTCTGCGCGTACCGGTAGCGCGGCAGGATGGCGCCCGACCGCACGTACATGATGATCTCGCCGGGCCGGGTGACGTACGCCTTCTCGGCGCTGTCCGAGCCGACGTTCTTGGCGTCGGTCCAGAAGTCGTACCAGGTCTCGCCGGCGGGCAGCCAGACCCGCTGGGTCGCACCGTCGGTGCCCGTGGTCACCGGCATCACCAGGACCGACGGTCCCCACATGTACTGCTGGTCGTGCGCGTAGGCCATCGCGTTGTACTGGTGGTCGACGACCATCGCGCGGGCCATCGGCATGCCGGTCGCGTGCGCGGCGTGGGCGATCGTGTAGAGGTAGGGCAGCAGCGTGTACCGCAGCCGGCTGTACCGCAGGAAGTCGTCGCTCTCGGCGGCGGGCTGGTCGGTGGGCCAGCGGGACGCCCGCTGCCCCAGGACCAGGGCGTCGCCGTAGCCGTGCGGGCGCCAGATGGGGGAGAGGGCGCCCCAGGCCGCGACCCAGTTGCGGTACATGTCCGGCGGGATCGGGTTGCCGTTGTGGCCGCCGCCGTCGACGTTCGCGTACGGGAAGCCGCCGAGCCCGGCGTTCAGCATCCCGCGGATCTGCTGCTGCATCTCGCCGTACGTGGACTGGGTGTCCCCGGTCCAGAGGTGGCCGTACCGCTGCTGCCCGGCGGTCGCGCCCCGGCTGAAGATCCACGGCCGCCGGCCGGGCCCGATGCGCGCGTCCCAGCCTTCCTGGCCGGTGGCCTTGAGCAGGTACAGGAAGTAGGCGTTGCGCAGTTCCGACCAGCGCTGCCCGTTGGCGGCCACGGCGTCGAACGGGATCGGCCCCAGCTCGTCCGGCTCGTCGAGCCACAGCGCGTCGCCCGGGAAGCCGAGCGCCGGGTTCAGCGCCTTGGTCCAGAACACGTCCCACACCCAGGCCCGGGTCGCCGGGTTGGACCAGTCCGGCACCGACTCGTTCTCCGACACGCGCGCGATGTCGGCCGGCTGGAAGCTGTAGCCGGGCGGCGGGCCGGGTCTCCAGCCGGCCATCAGGCTGGAGTTGTTCCGGTTGTAGTCGAGCGAGGTGATGATGCCGTTCTCGTCGGCCCACCGCTTGAACCCGGCCGGATCGGGCCACCGCTGCGCGTCGAACTCGAACCAGGAGCCGTTCCAGCCGCCGCTGCCCGCCCGCCAGCGGTTGTCGTGCACCTGCAGATCGAGTGGGAAGCCCTTGTCGCGCAGCTCGGTGATCTTGTCGACCCACCAGTTCTGGTCGCTGACCGTGGGGAAGTTCTTGTCCGACATCTGCAGCCCGAAGATCGCCAGGCCGGGGAAGCGGGGCCGGCCGGTGAGCTGCGTGTAGCGGTCGAGCAGCTTCGCGAACTGGGGGCCCTTGATGACGAAGTAGTCCATCTGCGGGCGTACGCCGGCGGTGTTGTGATCGTCCGACCAGAACTCGTAAACGCCGCCGTTGCCGAAGTTGAAGCTGGTGTCGAAGGTCGAGTTGACGAAGATCGCGTAGCCGCGCGAGGACAGGTAGAGCTGCACGATGGCCGGCGACTGCTCGCTGCGGTTGGCGGCCACGCCGTAGTTGTGCGCGACGATGTCCCCGGTCCGGTCGACCCGCGGCGCCCGGCCCATGAAACCGTGGCCGGCCTTGACGAACCGCTCGCTGCTCGGCGGCGGCACGAAGGTCTGCCGGACGATGCTGTTGTTCTCGCCGTCCCAGCTCATGCTGTGCGTCGCGTCCTCACCGGCCAGCAGCGTGCCGTCACCCTTGCGGTAGAAGGAGATCCGCAGCGGGTTCTTGCGCAGCACCACCCTGATCCCGGCGTCGGGCGCGGTCGAGATCGTCAGAGCATCAGAGCTTTCCTGTACGGAGAGCGAGCCGCCCATCCCGGCATGGGCGGCCGGGTCGACCATCTCGTAGCGGTCGTCCGCGAAGAACGTCTCGCCGGCCCGGGCGTAGCGCACCCGGACGATGCACCCGCCGTACGCGGTGATCCTGATCCGTTGCCCACCGGTGCTCGTCACTGTCACGTCGCGGCCGTCCGACGTATGACTCGCATAGTCCGTGAGAGTCTCCGCCGCCTGCAACGGCGTCGAGGGTGTCCCGGCAACCGCGCCGCCCACCGCGAATCCGGCCGTCCTGAGAAAGTCACGTCGCGAAGTCATATTCGTAACATAGACGAAATTGAATGAAACATTCAACGTTGTAAACCAACGACCCCCGCGGCTCGTGGCGGCACACCGCCGCGCGGATCAGGGCCGCCAGAACAGCGACACCACGCGATCATCCGGGACTGTTGCACCGCGAAGTCGCTATTCCGGCTCCGCGCCGGTTCCGGCCTCCGGACTGCTCGGACGATGCCGGCGCTGGCCAGACTCTCCTCATGAGAAGTCTCCGGGCCGTTGCAGCCGTTGCAGCCGTGGCGGTGGTCGCGGTGTCCGTCCTGTCCGCCACCCCCGCCACGGCGGAGCCCGCCGGGGCGACCACAGTCCGGGCCAGCGTCGCCGGCGGGGGAGGTCAGGGCGATCGGCCCAGCATGCACCCGGAGGTCAGCGCGGACGGCCGGTACGTGGTCTTCTTCTCCACCGCGACGAACCTGGTGCCCGGTGACACCAATGACTACTTCGACGTCTTCATCCGGGACCGCACGGCGGGCACCACCCGGCGGGTGAACGTCTCCAGCACCGGCGCGCAGGCGGACGGTCCCACGCACAGCCAGGCGCGGATCAGCGCCGACGGGCGGTACGTGGTGTTCACCTCGTACGGCGCCAACCTGGTGCCCGGCGACACCAACGACGACTCCGACGTCTTCGTCCGCGACCTGGCGACCGGCTCGACCAGCCGGGTCAGCGTGGCCAGCTCCGGTAGGCAGGCGGACGGCTTCAGCGCCTTCTTCCTGGCTATCAGCGCCGACGGGCGGTATGTGCTGTTCGACTCGGAGGCCACCAACCTGGTGCCGGGCGACACCAACGGCGTCCGGGACATCTTCCAGCACGACCGCCGCACCGGCCGGACCACCCGGGTGAGTGTCGGCAACGACGGCGAGCAGGCCGACCACTTCAGCGAGGCGCCCGGGTTCAGTGCCGACGGGCGGTACCTCACCTTCGCGTCGTACGCGGGGAACCTGGTGCCCGGAGACACCAACGGCTTCTCCGACGTGTTCGTGCGGGACCGGCGGACCGGGCGGATCACCCTGGTCAGCCGCACCCCGGCCGGCGTGCCGAGCCAGTACAGCAGCTTCAACCCGACGCTGAGCGCCGACGGCCGCTTCGTCTCCTTCCAGTCCGAGTCGGAGGACGTCGTGGCCGGCGACACCAACGGCTTCCCCGACGCCTTCGTGCACGACCGCCGCACCGGGCGGACCGAGCTGGCCAGCGTGTCCAGCGACGGCCGACAGACGGACGACTTCTGCAACCTCGCCTCGATCAGCGCCGACGGGCGCTACGTGGTCTTCTACTCCGGGGCGACCACCCTGGTGCGTGGTGACACCAACGCGACCGACGACGTGTTCGTCCGCGACCTGGTGCGCCGGACCACCATCCGGGTCAGCGTCGCCACCTCCGGGCGCCAGGCGAACGGCTGGAGCGGCCAGCCGTCGACCAGCTCTGACGGCCGGGTGATCGCCTTCGCCTCGGAAGCCACCAACCTGGTGCCGGGCGACACCAACGCCGACCCGGACGTCTTCCTGCGCCTTCGCTGACCCGCACCTCGCCGGTTCCGTCACGCGACGAACGAGCGCGGCCAGATGCGACGAACACATTCTTGGCAGTCCTCTGAATGGGGGCGCTCGCGTCCGCTGCCGCTCAAATGGCTGCTCGTTGCAGCGCCTTCTTTGACTGCGCTCGGTATAGCCGGCCCGGTGGTGGCCTTGGCGACCGGTCGATGAACTCCAGCGCCGATCGGCAAGAACACGAAAGACCATCGGCGGCGCCTCAAGCGCCTGACCGGGCCGCTGATCTCTGCGGCTCGATCCGGAAAGTTCTCGAGCTGGAAAGATCAGAAATGGAGACGGCCGACCGCTCCCCGGGAGATCACGCGGAAACCGCGGATCTGCAACCGGGGGCGATCGGCCGCCGCCGTGCCCCGCTCCCGAACCGGGAGCCAGGCAGCATCATCAGAGCGGGCGAATGTTCTCCGCCTGCGGGCCCTTGGCGCCCTGGGCCACGTCGAACTCGACCCGCTGGTTCTCCTCGAGGTTCCGGAAGCCGGAAGACGCGATCGCCGAGAAGTGCGCGAACACGTCAGCGCCGCCGCCGTCCGGCGAGATGAAGCCGAAGCCCTTGTCCGAGTTGAACCACTTGACGGTGCCAGTAGTCATACTTTTTTCTCTCTTCCGAAATGTGAATCACCGCACTGTGCGGTGACTCGTGTCACTGCGTTGATCTCCTCGGGAGAACCAGTCCCAGAAAGCAAAAACGCCTGACAGGGCTTCAATAACCCCATCAGGCGTAAGCACGTCAAGGAAATCAAAACTGCAACGGAGCCAAGGTACCACGACAGAGGGGTAGAGAACCGGCACCACCGGCGCGTCGTCCCGGCTGGAACCGTTCGCACACACCGGATTCGGCGCCGGCGTCCGGACCTGGCCTGCTGAAGGCCATGGCGGGCGGTCGCGGCGGACCACCGGATGAGCCCGGAACGGGCGCGGTGAGCTTGACCACCCTCCCGGCCGGGCCGAGAGGGCGTGCAGGTGCTGCGCCCGTACGCGAAGAGGTTTGATTTTGGTGTGTTTCACGTGGGCGGGCACAATGGGTGGGTTGGGCTGGATGGCGTGGGGAGATCGCGTGGGTGAGGTAGTGCGGCCGGAGCGGTGTGTCGTGGCCGTGGACGGGCCCTCGGGGTCCGGCAAATCCACTGTTTCCCGGCGTCTCGCCATGGATTTGGACGGGGTCTACCTGGACACGGGGGCCATGTACCGGGCTGTCACCTGGGCAGTTCTGGAGGCCGGCGGTGATCTGAGCGACCCGGACTTCATCGCGAAGGTGGCGTTGGAGGCGGAACTCACGGTCGGGACCGACCCGCGGGCGCCACACTTCCGGGCGAACGGCGTTGATGTCGACGCGGCCATCCGCGGGCCCGAGGTCACCGGGGCGGTTTCGGCGGTCGCGGCCGTGCCCGCCGTGCGCCGTCACCTGGTCGGGCAGCAGCAGGCGATCATCGCGCGGCACCCGCGCATCGTGGTCGAGGGGCGGGACATCGCGTCCGTGGTCGCGCCCGACGCCGAGCTCAAGGTCTACCTGACCGCGTCACCCGAGGCCCGCGCGCAGCGGCGCAGCAAAGAGGACGCGGCAGACGTGACGGCCACCCAGGCTGACCTGGAGCGGCGCGACAAGCTCGATTCTTCGCGTACGGCCGACCCGCTGCGCCAGGCCGGCGATGCCATCGAGGTGGACACCACCGGGATGAGCATCGACGAGGTCGTGGTGCGGCTCCGAGAACTACTCAGCAGCAAGGTGCAAGCGTGACCGACCTCTTCGAGATCGACGAGCCGCCGACCGCGCCGTCCGTCGCCGCCCCCGTGGTGGCCGTGGTGGGCCGCCCCAACGTGGGCAAGTCCACCCTGGTCAACCGCATCATCGGCCGCCGCCAGGCCGTCGTCGAGGACACCCCGGGCGTGACCCGCGACCGTGTCCCCTACGACGCCAACTGGAACGGGCGCCGTTTCACCGTCGTCGACACCGGCGGCTGGGAACCGGACGCGCGCGACCGCGCGCTGGCCATCGCCAACCAGGCCGAGATGGCCATCCAGACCGCCGACGTGGTGCTCTTCGTCGTCGACGCTACCGTCGGCGCCACCGACGATGATGAAGCCGCCGTGAAGATGCTGCGGCGAAGTCACAAACCGGTGATCCTGGTCGGCAACAAGACCGACAACCAGAACCTGGAACTCGAGGCCACCAGCCTGTGGTCACTGGGCCTGGGGGAGCCGTACCCCGTCTCGGCCCTGCACGGCCGCGGCTCCGGCGACCTGCTCGACGCCATCATGGCGGCCCTGCCCGACGCCCCCCTGATCATCGAGTCCGGCCCGCGCGGCCCCCGCCGGGTCGCCCTGGTCGGCCGCCCCAACGTGGGCAAGTCCAGCCTGCTCAACCGCCTCGCCCACGAGGAACGCGCCGTCGTCGACTCGGTGGCCGGCACCACCGTCGACCCGGTCGACAGCCTGGTCGAGATGGACGGCGACGTGTGGCAGTTCGTCGACACCGCGGGCCTGCGCAAAAGAGTCAACCAAGCTTCGGGTACGGAGTACTACGCCTCCCTCCGCACAGCCGGCGCGGTCGAGGCCGCCGAGGTGGCCGTGGTGCTCCTGGACGCAGCCGAGCCCATCTCCGAGCAGGACCAGCGCGTCCTCTCCTCGGTGGTCGAGGCCGGCCGCGCCCTGGTCATCGCGTTCAACAAGTGGGACCTGGTCGACGAGGACCGCAGGTTCTACCTCGACAAGGAGATCGACCGCGAACTCAAGCGCATCCCCTGGGCCGTCCGCGTCAACATCAGCGCAAAGACCGGCCGCGCCATGGACAAGCTGGCCCCCGCCATCCGCCGAGCCCTGGCATCGTGGGAGCAGCGCATCACCACCAACGCCCTCAACACCTGGCTGACGTCGGTGACCCAGCAAACCCCCCACCCGGTACGCGGAGGCCGCGCACCCCGCGTCCTGTTCGCCACCCAGGCGGGCGTGTCCCCACCGAAGTTCATCCTGTTCACGACCGCACCGCTGGACGCCGGCTACATCCGCTTCGTGGAGCGCAAGCTGCGCGAGGAGTTCGGTTTCGAGGGCTCGCCGATCGAGGTGGCGGTCAAGCCCAGGAAGAAGCTTGGACCGGGGGGTCGCGGTAAGGCTCATGGGTAGGGCTTTGGTAGGCTGAACGGGTTGCCGCGGCCCATTGGGCTGCGGCGGCGGGCTGTAGCGCAGCTTGGTAGCGCACTTGACTGGGGGTCAAGGGGTCGCAGGTTCAAATCCTGTCAGCCCGACAATCTTGAAGGGCCGCTAGCCAGGGTATAAACCCTGGTCAGCGGCCCTTCTGCCATTCTGCTAGATCCGGATTTTCCTACTAGG
>NZ_BSTL01000047.1 GCF_030269485.1 Actinoplanes sp. NBRC 103695
CACCGTCCGCGACTACGAACGACTGCCACAACATCACGCCGCGATGGTCCAGTGGTCCATGATCATCATCATGACCCGACGCCTGGCCCGTCACCACCGCACCTGAAACCCTTATTTACCAGGGTCTGAGCGCGCCGGTGGGAGTGCCCTCGGGTGACTCGAAAACCGAGGAACCAGGCCAACTTCGCAGTCTGTCTCGGATCGAGGTGCGCCGAACCCGTTTTCTAGTATCTGGTCGATCATCGCCTTCGCCAATCTCTCGATCTCACCGAGCACGACCTCCATGAGCAGCGGCGGAACCCCCTCGGGATCGACTTCCTCATCGCAGGCACGTGCGATGACCCGAGCCACGTCGGTCAGGCGTGCCCGACGCCGGATGGCGGCGACGAAGTCACGTATGTTCCAGGGTGGGAGGGCACCACGATGTCGGACGTCCGTGTGTCACCAAATAGCAGGTACCCCGCCTACTCATCCTTCGCCACGGAACGCCCTCTCATCAGAGGGCGGTTTGTGAGCTTTCCGTAGTTCGTCATCGCTCGATGTCGTGACCTTCGAGCGGTGCCGATGTCTGACCGGCCGGGGTGCGGGTTGAGCTGGTCATGGGCGAACGAAAGGCGTATCCCAGTGACCTCACCGATGAGCAGTGGGCGGTGGTGGGCCCGTTCCTGGACGCGTGGAAAGCGAAGCATCCGTCGGTGTCGGGGCATCAGGGCCGCTACTCGTTGCGGGAGATCCTGAACTCGATCTTCTATAAGAACCGGACCGGGTGTCAGTGGGCGTATCTGCCGCATGACCTGCCGCCGAAGTCCGCGACGTACTACTACTTCGCGTTGTGGCGTGATGACGGCACGGACCAGGCCATTCATGATCTGCTGCGGTGCCAGGCGCGGGAGAAGGCCGGCCGACGCGAAGATCCGTCCGCGGTCGTGCTGGACACTCAGTCGATCCGGGCCGCGAACCACGTGCCGGCCGTGACCACCGGCAAGGATGCCGGCAAGAAGGTGCCGGGCCGTAAACGCGGTCTCGCGGAGGATGCGCTCGGGTTGATCATCGCGGTGGTGGTGACCGCCGCGAGCGTCACCGACACCGCGATCGGTGTCCGGTTGCTGGACAAGGTCGTCGAGCATAGTCCGACCGTCACCCTGGCCTGGGTGGACGCCGGTTTCAAACACGACCTGGGCATCCACGGCGCGCTGCTCGGCGTCGACGTCGAGGTCGTCAAGCGCTCCGACACGAAGCCGGGGTTCGTGCCGATCGCCAAGCGGTGGGTGGTCGAACAGATCAACGGCACGTTGATGCTGCACCGGCGCCTGGTCCGCGAGTACGAGAGCCGTCCCGAATCGTCGGTGTCACGCACCCTGTGGGCCTCGGCGGCCAACCTCGTGCGCCGGCTGACCGGCACGAGCACACCGTCCTGGCGGTGACCCGCGCGTGAACACGAGCACCGTCCTCGACCTGATCGCCGGCCGCGAAGCCGCCGCGTCCGCCGCCCGCGACCAGTTGCGCGAGCAGCAGGCCAAGCTCGCCGCCGAGGTGGCTGCCATCGACGCTGAGCTGGCCGACCTGGCGACCACCCGCCAAACCCTGACCAAGATCCTCGCAGACGAGGTGACCGCATCCGAGCCGGTCGTCATCAGCGAGTCCTATCAGCGGATCCTCGCCGTTTTCACCCCGGAACGCGGCGCTCTGCGGGCGAAAGACGTCTGCCTCGCGCTGGGCATCGGCACCGAGCCCAAGGACACCGAAGGCATCCGCGCCAAGCTCAAACGCCTGGTCAACCGACACATCCTGACCGAAAGCCAACCCGGCCTATTCACCCTCACCGAGAACCGGGCATAACCTCACGGACCGCCCTCTCAGATCACGGGAATGGGGAGCGGTGTCAGGTTGGTTCGGTCCGCGTAGGCGTTGAGCCATTTCTCCACGGGTGGGCTCGAGGGCGCGATCCACGGCTGTTTGCCGTTCTTCGGCACGACCAGCGGGCCGACGGCGAGGCTGTCCAAGAAGTCGCCGGTCTCGATCGTCCGGACGGTGTTGAAAGGGAACAGCCAGCACCACTCGTGCTCGATCGGGTTGTCCGGATCGAGCAGGGCGAGCGGGTGCCCGCCCTGCTCGGCCTGCCGGAGCGCCTCGGTGGCTCGTGCCCGTGCGGCGTCGACGTCCATAAGGAGTCCTTTCTTCTGGTGCTTGGTGTGAAGGTCAGACGGCCGGCAGGGGGGCTGTCGGTCGTTGCAGGAAGCGGCCTGTGGCTGGGTCGTAGTAGCGGGAACGGTCGTACTGCAGGCCCGTTTCCGGGTCGTGGTAGCGGCCCCCGGCTGCCCACCCGGCAACGTCCGGGTTCGTCGCGGCGGGTTCCACCGCGATCAGGGTGCCGTCCATGATCTGGGCGACCGGGCCAGCCAGCTTCGGGTGGTACTCCCACGTCGAGGTGATCGGCTGGCCGCCGCGCTTGCGCTGGCTCTGTTCGATGAGCAGGTCACCGGACCAGACGAACTCGATCTCCTCGAGTACCGCGCCCGTCCTGCCGCGCCGTTGTTTGGCGATTCGTCGGCCGAACGCGTCGTACTGGTAGTGCCAGCGGTCCCCGGTGGGGGTGATGACCGCGACCAGCCGGTCCTGATGATCCCAGGCGAGGCGCCATTCGCCGGTCGCGTCGGTCCGGGTGATCGGCCGGCCCAGGGCGTCGAGGGTGTAGCTGGCGGCTTCACCCTCCAGCTCGGCAGCCCGCCCGGCGACTCCCGCCTCGGCCGTCAGCCGGTCGGCGTCGAGTCGCTGCCCGGCAGCGGCTAGGACCGTGGGCCGGCCGGACTCGTCGTATGACCACTGGGTCACGGCGCCGGACGGCCGGGTCCGCGCGGTGACCAGGCTGAATCGTTCACTAAAGGACGTGGTGACGGTCTGTCCGTTCACGGTTTCGGAGATGACCCGGCCGAGCGCGTCGTGCTCGAGCCTGATCTGCGAGTCGGCGTCGGCCGCCGCCACGATCCGGCCGGACCCGTCGTACTCCAGCGTGGTGACGGCCTCACCGGTGCGCCGTTCGATCACCCGGCCCAGCAGGTCGTAGGTGTAGACGGTGACCTCGCCGTCCGCGTCGGTGTGCTCGACGACCTGACCGGCGGCGTCGTACGCGTAGCGCTGGGTGCGGCCGGCGAAGTCGGTCTCTTCGACCAGCCGCCCGTTGGGGTCGTACGTGTACCGCCACGTCTCGCCATCCGTGTTGGTGATGGTGGCGAGGCGCAACTCGGTGTCGTACCCGTAGCTGGTGCGCGCGCCGTTGTCGTCGGTCACGGCGGTGACCAGGTCGAACGCGCCGTACTTACGCAATGTCCGTCGTCCGTCGGCGTCGATGGCCTCGACCAGGTTGCCTTCGCCGTCGTAGACGTACTCCTCGATGGTGCCGTCCGGGTTCTCCCGCCAGGCCAGGTCACCCTCGATCGTCCAGCCGAAACGGGTGTAGCCGGCGTCGCTCTCGGTGGCGACGACGCGGCCGAGATCGTCGTACTCGTAGCGGGTCGGGCCGTCCTCCGTCATCATCGAGGTGACCTGGAACGCCGAGTTGCGGATCGTGGCCGCCGGGCCGGCCCGCAGCGGCGTTCCCGGGCTGTTCCCGTCCAGTTGCTCGGTCCGTATCACCTCGCCGGTGGCATCGGACTCGGACCACAGCAGACCGTCGGCGCCGAACTCGCGGGTACGGGTTGCACCGTCGAAGTCCGTCCAGGAGACCGCCCGCCCGAACTCGTCGTAGACGGTCGTCGACCGGCTGCCGTCCGGCCGCGTGGTCGCGGTGGGCCGGCCGTGGGCGTCGTACTCGTAGCTCATGATCCGGCCCAGCGCGTCGGTCTGCGACCGGAGACGGTAGGCGGCGTCCCATTCGCTGCGCGTCGTCGCGCCGAGCGCGTCGGTCTCGGCCACCACCTGGAAGCGGTCGTTGAGCTCGTACGAACGAACCGCGCCGAGCGAGTCGGTGACGACCGTCCGGCCGTGCGTGTACTCAAACTGGTAGCGCAGGTAGCCGCCCTTGCCATCGGTGCTGACGCAGCGGCCGGCCTCGTCGTAGGTGTAGGTGTACCACTCACCGTTGCGATCCTCCCAGCGGACCAGCCGCCCGTCGGTGTACTGGAACCGTTCCGGCGTGCCCGAGGAGTTGACCACCTCGGTCAGATTGAGGTCCTGGTCGAAACCGAACTGGGCGGCCGCCACCAGATCCCCGTACGGACCCGGCAGCCACAGTTTCGTCACCAGGCCCGCCGACGAGCTGAACTCGACGGTCGCGCCGGCCGACGAGCGCAGCACCGTCGGTGTGCCGTCACCATCGCGTTCCACGGACCACCGGATGCCACCCTCGACGACGTCGCTGAGCAAGGACTCCCCGCCACCCGACCCGGCGAACAGCAACATACGACCGGACACCGGATCGGTGAGCAGCCAACCACCCTCAGTGAGCCGCCGCAACGGCAGCGCGCGGCCGACCTCCGGCACCACCGTCGTACCCTCCGCGGGCAACGGGTAGGTGAGCACCGAGCCGTCCGCGGCAAGGTAACGCACCTGCGCACCATCAACGGCGATCACCTGGTCCAGCGTCGACGCCCAGGAACGGCCGAACGACCTGCCCCACCGATAATCCGACCGGTACGTCCGCTCCAGCGTCAGCCCCGGCAGGGTGACGTCGGTCTCGGTGAGGATCATCCGGCCGGTGGTCACGTCGATGGGGTCGCCCACCGTCGGTGTCTCGACGGTGGACTTCGCGACTGCGGCCGGCGCCACGTCGCTGAACGCCGCCGGTGAGGTACGGGTGATCGCGGCGGGCCCGGTCTCGACGTTGATGTCGCCGGTGGTGTCGGGGCCTTCCAGGAACGACGACAGGCTGGCGTCGTTGTCGCTGGTGGTGTCGGTGCTGCCGTCGCCGGGGGCCTGGGTCGTGGTGCCGGGCGTGCTGAGGTCGACGAATACCACCGTGCCTTCGGGCCCGAACGGCGGGATCACTTTCTCATCCCGCGACTGCGGATCGGTGAATCTGATCCTGCCGTCCGCGGTCCTGGTGACCGTGAGCACGTGGAACGGGTCCCCGGGCCGGCCACCACGAAGGAACACGGGGCGTTCGCCGGGGAATTCACCGGGGCGGCTGCTGCGGTCGGGCCGGTAGGCCACGATCCCGGACCCGCCAGGGCCAAGTTCGCCGAACCGGGCTATCGCACCGTGCCAGCCCTCACCGTAGTGAACCTTCCCACCGGGGAAGGACCTGAGGACATCACCCAGAGTCCGCGGCGAGGCAGCCGGCGGCACATCCAGCAAACGGCCGGACCACTGATGCTCGCCCAGCGATTCCACATAGCGGGTACTGTCCGGATTCGTCGCATCAATGTCCGGGTTGCCGAACAACACGTGAAGTTCCGCGCTCGTGTCACCAACCCCTGCCACGGTGTCCAGCGTCGGAGAATCGACGAACGCCGTGAAACCCTGCCGATTCTGGGAATACTGTTGATTGTAGTATTCCTCAGCACGACGGTCTGCCTCGGAAGTCCAGGACGACTGGCTGGCATAAGTGCTAGGGGCGCTGGAGTAAACGCCCGAAGTGCTCGCAGAACTGCTGGAACCGGTGGGGTAACCGCTCGGATCGGTGGCGTAACTGCTGGAACCGGTGGGGTAACCGCTCGGATCGGTGGCGTAATTACTGGAACCGGTGGGGTAACCGCTCGGATCGGTGGCGTAACCACTGTAACCGGTGGCGTAACTACCGGGATCGGCGGCGGCGGTGCTTTGGTTGGCGCTGGTGGAAGCTTCCGGGTCTCGTAACTGGCCGGATCAGTGAAATCCTCATTGCTGGACTGCCGATCGCCAATCGTGCTTGAGTAGGCGGACCCGCCCGCATCCTCTTGCCATGTCGGCAGCACAGGCGTGCCTGTCTCGGTAAATCGAACCCCTCTTGGGTTGATCCTCGGCCCGACGGGACTGGCGGCCGCCCGAAAGTTCTCCCAATACCCGTCCGGGGTGGAGGCAGAAGCGGGTGTATCGGTTGTCGGGCCATGGGTTGATGAGACCGATGTCGAGATGCTCAATCTAGGTCGACTGGAAGGATGGGAAACTCCTGGAGCGTCGGCCGCTGGCAGTCGATGATCGAAAGAACGTGTGACCCGAACATATGAAGTTTCAGTCCTCGGATCCCAAACAGGGTCAAATATGTTCCAGTACTGAAATTTGAATCAAAGTTTCCGTCAGTATCGTCAGGTCGTTCCATTCTTCCGGCCGGCTCGACATCAGCCGATACGAGGTTGTTTCCGTGTATTCCGCTCGTAGAAAGCGGAAGTATGACCCGTTTATTGAAATGGAGAGCAGCTCTGGCCCGAAACTAGAAACGGGATTTCCATCATCGCCAGTCGTACATGCAGTCAAGACGATAGCGCGCGCGGCGTCGAACTGTTGAGAGCCGGAGGCCCATTGCGAAATTTGATCCAAACCCTCGTGGGAGTCGTACCAAGCAACCCCCATAGCTCGCTCCTCGTGGAGGTGAATGACGAACGCTCCGGGCACTTCCGAAAGTGTTTCGGCTATTATACGGGCCGCAATGTGTCGCCGCTGATCCCGGTATAGCGTAATTCCCGACGGCGCCCAGTTTGCTACAATTTCAGGGGGATCGCTGACATTGCGAGAATGATTCTGCCTGTATCGTCCACTTCTATCCGACCTGCCGTTGCTCCGACTGCTCCGCATGCCGCCGGTGATGTTTCGGCTGCTGGTGGTGAGGACTGTTTCCGGGTCGCCCTCGTTGGTATCGGTATTGTTGACCTCGGACAGTCGCGGGCCGACCAGTTGACCCTTGTCGACTGCTCGCCACCAGCGCCCTTCGACGTTTCTGACGGTCAGGTTGACGTATTCGCCGCTGGGGAGCCGGATCGGTTTCAGTTCGTACGGCTCGTAGGGCTGCAGACGGTCGGGTTTGCCCTCACCGCGCGGGACGATCATGTCCGGGGTGGGATTCAGCTGTTCACCGAGGTGGAGGAAGTCGTCGTTGCGTGGCTGCTGATCGGGTAGCGGCTGCATGGCCTGCTGGCTGTCCTGCAGCGTGACGTTTTGCGCCGAGGAGACTCTCACGAGGTCGGCTGACGTCGTGTTGGTCCCTGCCAGCCAATTGCCGGAGGAGGGTGCGTGGGGCGACGGCGGGAGGGGCGCGGACGGAAGCTGGGACGGACCCTGCGGGGGGAGAGGCCGGGGCTGGCCGGTGAGGTCCAAGGGGTTCAGGGACGGCTGCGAGGGTGTGCAGGTGGCGAGCCCGAGCGGGTCGGCGAGGGTCAGCGGGTCGCTGACGTAAGCGGTGGGGTCGGGTCCGCTGGCCAGGCCGAGCGGGTCGGGGCTCAGATAGCGGGCGGTGGCGGGGTCGTAGTAGCGGAACCGGTTGTAGTGCAGGCCGGTCTCGGTGTCGAGATACTGCCCTGGGAAGCGCAGCGGTGTGGCCGCGGTCTCGCTGGCCCGGCCCCACAGGTCGGCGCGTGACCACCAGCTCAGCCGCCCATCGGCCTCGACCAGATGGGTGGGCGTGCCGATCACGTCGGTGATCATCGTGCGTAGCCGGCCGTCGTCGATCTGGGCGACCGGTGCTGTTCCGTCCGGCCGTTACTCCCAGGTGACCGTCCGGCCGGCGCTGGTCTCCTCGATCATGAGGTCACCGGACCAGGCGAACAGCACCTCCTCCAGGATGGTGTCGTCGCCGGCCAGGCGGTGCTTGACGATGCGACGGCCGAAGCCGTCGTAGCGGTACCGCCACCGCTCGCCGACCGGGGTGACGACCTGAACGAGGTGGCCCTCCGCGTCCCATGCGAAGCGCCAGGTGCCCTGGGCGTCGAAGCGGGCCGTCAGGCGGCCCTTCTCGTCGTACTCGAAACGCGCGTCCCCGGACCAGACGAGCATGGTGCCGTCGAAGTCCCACCGGTCATCGCCGCGACCGCTCAGCCGGCCGGTCTCGTCGTACTCGTAGCGCTCCAGCAGTCTTCCATCGCTGTGCACCGCGTGGATACGGCCCGAATCGTCCGCGGCGAACGTCCGCTCGCCGGTCAGTGAGTCGGTGATGGCGGTGATGCGCCCGGTGGCGTCCCAGGCGAACCCCCGGGCGGCGCCGCCGGCGATGTGCTGCGTAGCGAGCCGGCCGGCCCGGTCGAAGTCCTGCCGCAAAACATTGACGCCGTCGGTGCTCCGGTGAACCTCACGGCCCGCGGCGTCCACGTCGAAACGGATGGTGTGGCCGGCGATGGACAGCATGACGGGCCGGCCCGCGGTGTCGAAGCTCCACCCGCTCGTCCGTCCAGAAGGGGTGACACGCGCGGTGACCATGTCGCCGTCGTAGGTGGTGCGCACGGTGCGCCCGTTGATCGTCTCGGCGATCACCCGGCCCTGCCGTCCCGCTCGAACCGGACCTCCGCGTCCGGGCTCACCACCGAGACGACGTGGCCCCGCGCGTCGTACTCAAACAGCGTCACGATACCCGCGGTACGTCGCTCCACGACGCGACCGAGGATGTCGTAGATATAGCGGGTGGCCTCGCCGGTCGCGTTCGTGCGAACGCTCAACCGGTCCGCGGAGTCATACTCTATAGTGCTGTGAACGCCCGTCGAAATCGGTCTCCGCGGCGAGCCGGCCGACTGCATCGTAGTCGTAGAGCCATACCTGACCGGCCGCGTTCGTGACCGCCACCAGCCGACCATCCTCGTCATAGGCATAGCCAGCCCGGCCATCCACCCCGATGATCTCCACCAGACCTCCTCCGCCACCCTGCTGTCGCACCACCCGAGTAACGTGGCAGAACACAAGGCGGGAACCGGCCGAGCCACCGTACGGACCGCGATCTGGCGGGTAATCCCTCGGTTACCGCCTATAGCCATGGTCTGAGCTTGTTCTTTAACCTGAGCGTCTTATTCGTTCTTCGACGCTCACCCTGACCCGTCTAGCCGCCGGGTTCGAGATCGTTGTCACGACGGCCTGGCGTTACGTCCGGGAGGCCGCCGACCTGCTCGCCTTGATCGCCGACGACCTGAAGGCGGCGATGACCAGGATCGGTCGGCTGGCGTACGCAATCTGCGACGGCACGCTGATCCCGATCGACCGCGTGCGCGATCAGAAGCCGTACTACTCCGGCAAGCACCGCTGGCACGGCATGAACGTCCAGGTCATCGCGGACCCTGCCGGCCGCCTCGTCTGGGCGCCGGCCGCACTGCCCGGCGCCGTCCATCCCCTGACCGCCGCCCGAACCCACGGCATCGTCGACGCACTGACCAGCGCGAGCGTGATGACCTTCGCCGACAAGGCATATCAAGGCGCAGGCGGCACCGTCCGCACGCTCTTCAAACGACACCGGTACCGGCTGTCACGTCGGCAGAAGGCCGAGAACAGATCCCACGCCCGCATCCGTGCTCGCGGTGAACGCGCCGTCGCCACCCTCAAGACCTGGAAAGTCCTGGCCAAGCTGCACTGTAGCCCGTCCCGGACGACCGCGATCGTGCAAGCCATCCTCGCTCTACACCACGTCGAGAACCCGATCTACTGAGGATGGAAAAGGCTCAATGAAATCATGTTGAAATGGGTGGTGCGGATCATATGGCGATATCCCGCAAGGAAGACGATCATCGATCCAGCCCTCGTGCGCCATCGCGGCGCCGCGGCGGCGCACCGGCCCGACACCCCTGAGCCTAGAACCGCGGGCACCGCCCCAGCCCGCCCGGTGCAAAGAGTGTGCCGCCGGACCGGGCTCATCGTCAGCGAGGAGCTAGAGCGTTGTGAACGTACTTGCGGACCGCACTGCCGTAGTCACCGGTGGCGCGACAGGCATCGGAGCGGGGATAGCCGTTTCTCTGGCAGCCGCCGGAGCCGCAGTCGCAGTCAATCACCTCGGCGACACCGAAAAGGCCGGCCGCATTGTCGAGAGGATCACCGCCGACGGCGGCCGGGCGATCCCGATTCAGGCCGACATCACCGATGCTCTCCAGGTGAAACGCCTGTTTTCCGAGGCCCGATCGGCCTTTGGGCCGATCGATGTCCTGGTCAACAATGCCGCCGTCTTCACCTTCCAGGCGCTGGCGGCGGTAACTCAGGAGGAATTCCACCGGCAGTTCGACACCAACGTGCTGGGACCGATCCTCACCACACAGGAGTTCACCGCCCAGACAGACATCACCGGCGGAACAGTGATCAACATCGTCTCCGCTGGGATCACGCTGCACTCCCCCAACTCTGCGCTCTACACCGCCAGCAAGAGCGCCCTGAATACCATCACCAAGGTGGCCGCCAAAGAACTCGCAGAGCGAGGAATCCGCGTCAATGCCATCGCCCCAGGCGGCGTTCTCGGTGAAAACACCCGAGCAGCGGGCATCCTCGACGGGCCTGCCGAGGCCAAGATGATCGCCGCCATCCCGCTGGGCCGGCTCGGAACCCCTGACGACATCGGCCCGATTGCGGTGTTTCTCGCGTCGGATGCCGCCCGATGGATCACCGGCGACGTGATCTTCGCAGCAGGTGGACACCAGTAGCTTGACGGCCCCACGCGGATCAGCTGCCGGGAAGGCCGGCCAATGGCTTGGAACGTTGGGCGACCAGTTCGGCGTAGGTGCCGTCGCGCTCGGCCCAGCGGTGCATCAACACGCCCTTGACCAGGATCTCGTGCGGGGCCGGCTGCTTGGTCAGCAGGTCCATCACCTCGTCGAGGTAGTCGTCGAGGTCGAGGGCGTGCGGGTTCCTGCTCGCCACTTCCGGATGGCTCGCCACCGCCGGCGCGGCACCAGTTCGCTGACGTCGACGCCGGTGCCGGTGCCGGTGCCGGCGAGCTGTGCCCGGAGCGTTTGTCGCACCTCGGCCGGGTTGATTTCGAACGGGACGGTGGGGTCGGTGACGAAGCGCAGGTAGTCGTCGCGGCGGTAGCGGAGGCGGACGAACAGGGCGTGATGCCTGCGCACCCGGCGCACTCCTGCGGAAGATGCCGGATCACCACGTCCGGATCCGCGAAGCGTCCCAGGATGACGCCGTCCCGACCTTTCGGCCGTCCCGGACCCCGGCCCGACCGTCCCCGCAGCGACTTCGGCGCCGGTTTGGCCAGGCCCGTCCGACGAGGGAGACTTCGACGAGTTCGACGACGACTGCTTCAACCGGGCCTCAAGATCCGCGATCCAGACGAAGGACTGCTCCAACAGGACAGTCAACTCCGCAACCTTCGCCACCAACTCGTCATACGACGGCGACGGCGGAGCGGACACGATTGATCAACTTACCGGCCTCCAATAGCCGAGCCGCCTGACCCACCTATCCAGTCACGTTCCGATATCGGCATAAGATCCATCTGATCCGCAACACGTTCCGGCTGACCTCCCCCGCGAATTCCAACGCGATCAAACGGGACATCGAACAAATCTACACCGCGCCCAACGCCGACGCCGCACTCGCCGCGCTGGAGGAACTGGATGAGAAATGGGGAACGAAATACCCGGCGATGATCCGGCTATGGCGCAACGCGTGGAACGAATACATCCCATTCCTCGACTACGACGTCGAGATCAGGACTGTGATCTGTTCGACTAACGCCATCGAATCGTTGAACGCCCGTTACCGCCGCGCAGTCAAGGCGCGTGGTCATTTCCCGACCGAGCAGGCCGCGATGAAGTGCCTGTACCTTGTAACCCGCAGCCTGGACCCGACCGGCGCAGGCCGCACCCGATGGACGATACGCTGGAAGCCCGTAATTAACGCCTTCTCCGTCACGTTCGGTGACCGCTAGCCGGCCGCCGCGCTCTACTAACCAAATGCCAGAAACACCATTCGTGTTACGAACTCTCCCGGACCGCTGCAGCGAACCAAATGCCCGTCTGGAAGCCGCTTCAGGGTCGGTGATGGCGGGTGAGTCGGCGGGTCATGATGATGCTCATTGACCATTGCACGATGGCGGCGTGGTGTTCGGGGAGACGTTCGTAGTCGCGGACGGGGCGTCTGCATCGGCTCGGGCGTACGCGCCGGCGCTGATGCCCAAGGCCTCCCTGAAGTGCCGGTTGAGCTGGCTTTGATCGTAGTAGCCCAAGCGTGCCGCCACTTCTGTCGCGGACACGCCCTGGGCTAGCAGCGGTCTTGCGGTGGCGAGCCTTAGTAGGGTGCGGTATCGATGTGGCGGAACTCCGTAGGCTTGCCGGAACCGGCGCAACAGATGATGGCGGCTGTACCCGGCCGCGGCGGCAAGTTCGTCGAGGCCGATGTTGGTGTCCAGCCGCTCGCTTAGTATCTGCCGCACTTGTCGCAGGGCTGCGGGGCGATGCGCCTCGGTGGTGGCGCGGGCGGCGGTCGCGTGCCGGCTGACCAGCCTTGCCAGCACAGATGCGAACATCGACCGGAGTGTTGTGTCATCCGTACCGTCGGTCAGAGCGGTGTGCAGCATGGCGAATCCGCTGAACAAATCACGATCGGTGTAGGTGAGCCGATCGAAAATGGGTAGTTCCCCGTCTGTGGTGACATCCAGCAATGGTTGTGGGTCCAACAGGGCGAAGGTGGCGAAGTAGGCCGCGGTGGGACCGGTGAGCAGCGACTGAACGACTTCATCGGGTTGCACCACGGTGACCGTTCCGGCGGCTGCCGGTGGATATTCCTTGCCTCGGTATCGCAAGGGCGGGGCGGTGTCGCCAAAGGTGATGGTGAACGTGTGTGCCCGGTTGAGAACGAATTCCGGATGGGTGTAGTCCGGCGCGTGGACGGACAGCACTTCCAGCCAGGGCAGGTTTCTCGGGCGCCATCTATGTTTCCCGGAACCCCTGCACCCCGCAACGCCGCCGGCGATGGCGCTCTCGCGGGATGGGTCGCTGCATAGCAACGTCGTAGGACGCACCGGATAACCGCCTCTGAACGAGGGCCCGCGTTCATGAACGGGCGTGGATGCGCCCCGACTCGACCGTCTTCTTGAGATCGCGGAAGTACTGCCTGTAGAGGTCCGGCGTGAAGGTGGAGAGCATGACCGCGGGGTCGTCGCCTGGGCAGGCGAAGGTGTGCGGCGCACCCGGCGGGACGATCACCCGGGTGCCAGGGCCGGCCTCGAAGTCGTCCTGACCCACCGTAAATCGCACGGTGCCCGACGGCACACCGGAAACCCTCGTCGTGCCGGGCGTAGCAGTGCTGAATGGGCAGGGAGTATGCGGCGAAGGGTAATCTCGCCAATCCCCAGGCGATGCACGGTGTTGCTGCCGTCCTCGAGGATGCGGATCTGCGACGGGCCGTTGTTGGTGATGAGCTCACCTTCGCTGAGACGGATGATCGTGACCGGAACCATGGAGAAGCCTCCCTGATGGGATTCGCTAGAGGACACGACGGTGATGTCGCGCCGAGACACGACGTCACTTCGATGTTGTGGTGGGGCAGGCGCTGATTCGTCGGTGTTGGGCGGGCACAGAGCGGTCCGATCCGAGGCAAGGGCTCGGCGTCTCGTCGCTCGCTCAGGGCGCTGTTTTGAGCATCGAGCCGAATTGCATGTTCACCGACTGGATGCGCCACCCGTCGTTGGTCCGGGTGTAGGTCATGTCGCAGCCGAGGTGCACGAGTCGCGGGTCGTCATCGATCGCGGAGGCGATCCACATGAGCCAGCTGCCGGTGGCGCTGTCGCCGTCCACCGTAATGACCGGATTGAAAAAAGCGTGCATGGAAACTGGACCATCGCGGTGCTATCGGGCAGACCGGCCATGATGATGTCGAGGCCCTGCGCGTGGATGCCCATGAAGTCGGCGTCCCATCATGCGTCCTTGGCATAGATTGAGGGCATTGCTGTGACGTCGATTTCCTTGCCGTTCCAACCCTTGTTGACTGCGGAGGCGTAACGCGCCGTCAGGTCTCTGATGGCCTCGAGGTCCTCGAGCTTCAAAATTCTTTCTTCCAGAGATACAGTGCTCATTTTCGTGTCCTTTCACATAGTCTTCGCGGTTGGGACTACTTCTGCGGCCGTGTGGGGCGTTTCCGTGCTTCTGGCCGTCGACGAAGCAGCGGCACGCAGCGCCGTGGTGAGTGTTGCCGTCGCGTCTGCGGGCATGTCGGCGGTGCGCCACGCGATGTAGCCGTCGGGCCGGACAAGCGTGCATCCGGTGCTCGAGATACCGAAAGCCGCCCGGACAGCCGCGCGGAACCCCATCGGATCGGGGGTGGGCGGGGTGTACTTCACGGTCGCCAGGTCAGCGGCGATCCGGTCGAGGGCCGCGTCGGTGATGAGGCCGCGGGACAGCGGCTGGAGCTTGCGCAGATTCATCATCTGGAACGTCGAGTACATCTCGTGGGTGGTGAGCGTGGGAATGTTGCGGTCGAGCGCGAGCTTGCCCTCGGGGACCGCGACGATCTGCTCGATGGGCATGTCGAGGCTCAGGCGGCCCAAGTCATGCGGCGGCGAGATCACATCGACCTCGGGAGTGTCGCTGACCATGATGCAGTGAAGGTTCAGCCCTAGTGTCCGGCCGGCCGCCGCCGCGGCGTGGCGCCAGGCCGGATCCTCGGTGAGTAGTACCCACTCGTGGTGCAGCAGGTCCAGCGTGGAGCACCGGTGGCCATCGTTCGACACCCACAGGTGCTGCGCTCGGGTGCCGGGTTGCCCCGCCCACTGCGGCGGCCGCAATGCCGATGGGAGTTCATCGCCGGCGCCGAGAACGGCCGTGGATCGGTAGAGCTGGCCCCACTCCATCGCGGCGTCCTCGATGATGGGTACCTGCTGCTCCTCTGCCGTCGCCATGGAGGCGTAGTCAGCCCGGGCGAAGATCTGGTCATGACGCAGCCAGGCAATCGGGCGTCGCTCGGCGTCGTAGCTCTCGAGCAGTTGGGGGGTCGACTCGCCGGACAGAACCGCGGCCAGCTTCCAGGCCAGGTTGAAGGCGTCCTCGATGCCGGTGCTCGCGCCGTAACCGCCGCGGGCGGGCGGGAGTGTGTGGGCCGCGTCGCCGGCGAGGAAGACACGACCCGCGGAGAACCGATCGGCGATGAAGGCGCTGAGCTCCCAGCGGCCCGTGGTGATGAGCTCGACCGAGACGTCCGACCTGCCCACGGCCCGAATCACCTGCTTTCTAAGGGTGTCCTCGTCGCGCTCCTCGTCATCGGAGAACATCAGCAGCCAACGGCCGTCGCGGTACGTCGTAAGCATGCCCTTGAGATCGGGTTGATCGAGTTCGAACTGGCTGATCCCCGATGCGAGGTACTCCTCGAGATCGGCGCGGAACAGCACGCTGCGCACTACCTGCATGAAGCCGTGCCCGCCGCGCCCGATGCCCAGGGCCTCACGGATCGGGCTGGTGTGACCGTCCGCCGCGATCAGGTAGTTCGCACGGAGGCTGTACTCCTCAGCGGTGTCCCGTCGCCGCAACGTCGCGATGACCCCGCTGGAGTCCTGCTCGAAGGAGACCAGCTCAGTGCTTAGTCTGACATCGGCGCCGAACTCGATCGCGCTGTCGCGCAGGACCGGCTCCAAGCGGTCCTGCGCGATCGCCGCGCTACCGCTGGGCGAATACCCGTCCGGTGGAGGCGTACCCACCGACTTGGCGGGTGTCCATTCGGCCTCGGGCCACCACTTCCCGGCGAGACTCTCCACTTTGACGCGCCGGGGCCTGCCGGTACCCGCAGGTGCCTCAGGCACCCTCGAAGCAATACCAGCGGCGCGGAAGAGTTCGAGTGTCCGGGGCGTGAATCCGATCGCGCGGGGGTGTGCTGAGCTGCCCGAGTGCCGTTCCACTAGCACGACGGGAACCCCGCGCCGGGCCAGAAAGAGCGCGGCAGACAGCCCGACGAGACCGCCGCCCACCACGATGACGCTTGACGATTCCATGAAAGCCTCCGTTGTTTACGACTGCATCCCTGCTGAATGGAGTGGTGTTCGTGCCCGCGGACCAAGCTGGTCACCCCCGACGAGGTCGGCGGCGAGCCGGGCGACATAGGGCGATTCTGCGCATCGGGAACCCGACGCAAATCTCTAAACCGGAGGATCGCGTGGCTTCCCATAGAGGTGAGATCTCCACAATGGACTCGACGACCACGCCGGTCCGCTCTCGGCGGCTACGGGTCCCGGCTGCGTCATGCGAGTACCGTATCACGACCATGGTCGCTACGTCCATGGTCGTGCCAAATGACACTCGGATCATGTGACGCCGACATTTCCGAGCTCTCGCGGGAGATTTGTCCGCGTTGCAAACTTCGCACGCCTCGGTCGGACGGGCCGATCGGCGTCGCATCCGTCCGTGCTCCAGACAGCGGTGAGTGGACCGGCCTCGCTCGCGGCGTGGCGCAGCCCTGCGGCTATGCGTCGGCGGCCCGGCCGTGGTCCATCAGATCCCGCCCCACCCGCTGATCGCCAGGAATTCGTCGTCCGGGGTTGAACATCGCCAGACACGTGCCGCTGTCACGGAGTGCGGTGATGCCGGCGCTGAGCTTGGTTCGGTGCGCACGGCCTCCGCGAGGGTGATCCGCGGCCTTCACCTGCCCCGAAGGGGAGACCGCTCAGCCAAGCCACCCCGACGGACCGCTACCACCCGGCCCGCGAGCCGGACTGCGACTCGCGGGCGGGAACAAAGGCTGCAGGCCAACCAAGGAAGGTATAGATGATCACGAGTGGGTAACCACGGCGAAAGTTGACATCATCCCGGTGGGGGCACAACCGGGAGGTGGCGTTGCCGAGCCCGGTCTAGATCCCGGCCCGCTCGCACTCTTGTGCAAGATCCGGGACACAAATCTCAGCGCGATCGACGGAGTCGGCAGCGATGAGCTGCTTGACGTCGGCTTTGGTGATGGCCCGGGGCGTAAGCCTGACGAACGGCAGATAGATACCGGATTCAGGATCCTTAATCACTTTTTCGACGTCGGGAGCGCGTCCGTTGTAGAGAGTGATGGCCAACTTCGCCGCAAGCTCGGCCTGCGCCTTCGGATCCTTGAAGACGGTCATGCACTGATCCCCGGCCAAGACGTTCTGCAGGCCTCGAACAGTCGCGTCCTGGCCCGTGACCGGTACCTTGCCACCGCGACCCTTCCGCTTCAGCACCCCGATGACGGCGTTGGCGATGCCGTCGTTAGCAGCAAGAACACCTTGAATCCTAGGTTGCTGGGAGAGCATCTGGTCGAAAATGGCGACGGCATCCATCTCCCTCCATCCAGGTACCCACTGATCCGGACCCTTGGTGTAGAGCGCCGCGTCGTACATCGGCTGCAGCACGGCGTCGTAGCCTTCCTTGAAAAGGCTGGCGTTATTGTCCGTCTCGGAGCCGTTGAGCTCAGCGATCACGGGGTTTCGATAGCCCTTCTCGCCGAGGCAGTCCTTGAGCACCCGCGCCTGCAGCTCGCCGACCTTACGGTTGTCGAATGAGACGTAATAGTCCGCGCCACCGTTGAGGGTGAGGCGGTCGTAATCGATCGTCTTGACGCTCGCAGCTCGGGCCAGATCCAGTGCTGCTTTCCCGGACGACGAGTCGAGGTTGGCGATGATGAGAACCCTGGCGCCCTCAGAGATCATGTCTTCCGCGATCTTCACGAACCGGGCTCTGTCACCGTGGGCGTTCTCAATGTCCACCGGTACGCCAGCAGCGGCGAAAGCACTCTGAAGATGCCGTGCGTCCTGCCTCTCCCAGCGCTGCGAGGATGTGGTATCAGGCAGGACGACGCCGACCTTGCCCGGCCCGCGAAGCCCTGATGTCCCACCAATACCGCTGCCGGCAACGCCGGGCTTGTCCTCGGTGCATCCCGACAGGACGCCGACCACAATCCCGGCAACACCGAGCAAGGCAGCCACACTACGCAACGCGGTGCGTCCGATCTCAACCTTCTCCGCATTGCGTTGAACCGCGTTCGCCACTGCCGCTCCTAGATTCGTCGCAGGTCTGCAGCATTGGAACGACCGACAGCGGCTCATGGTTCAGAAATCGAGAGGTGAGTTCTACCGTCCTATGCAGACTGCCTTGTGACACGTCTGCGTGGCCGACGGCAAGCAACGCCAGCCACCCACGAGGGCCCGCCACGTCAGGTCAGCCGGTCCCGTTCTCTCCGCCCTTGGCTGCTCTCGCCGTTGCTCGTACCGAAGGGCCCCTCTTCGTGTCACGCCACCACGCCAGGCCCGATCATCAATCTTCATCTCGGCACCCCGGCGCCCGAGGGTCATGCCGATGTCGATGAGCATGCCAAGTTCGCGCAGGTCCTGTCGCTGGGATCGAGAAGCGGGACAGAGTAGCGACGATCCGGTCGACCGCGAAGCGGGCCTCGGTCAGCAGCGTCCTGTACTCGCGGGGGCCGCGCCGCGGATCGTCGCGAGGATCCGGCCGAGTCGTCGTCCCAGTCGTGCTGGATGAAGCTGAACACGTAGATGTTCGCCGTCGGAACCTCGGCGAACAAGTCAACCCGGGCGCCACCACCCGGGCGTCGAGGCCCCGCACAGCCATCGTCCTTTCCGTGCGGGACCATGGTGGGCAGGCCGAACAGAACGCCCTGCAGATCGCGTCGCCGACGTCCGTGACTATGCCGCAGGTGCCAGGGTACGGAGCTTCTCGATCATCTCGATCTGCGTATCCAGGTCATCGGACGGCGGGAACGCGAACAGAACCCCGTCGATCTTCTGTTCCCGCAGCTGCTCGATGTCCTCGGCGAGTTGCCGCGGGGAACCGGCGAGGAACGGCCGGTCCCCGCTGATCGGCTTGGGTTGCATCGGGTGGTTGGTCTGCGCTGTCACCGTGAGCGCGGCCGCACTCCGCCCCAGCTCCTCGGCGGTCGCGCGGAAGCGGGTCGCCTGGGCGATCGCCCCGTCCAACGTCCAGGCCAGCGGCGTGATGCCGTCAGCAATCCGGGCCGCCCGGTCGATGCCACCGTCGGTGTTCGCACCGACGACGATCGGGGTGTCGCCCCGGCCCGGCTTCGGGTTGGTCTCGGAGGCTTCGATGGCGTAGAAGCGGCCCGCATACTCGACGGGGTCAGGTCCCCAGCAGGCCCATACCGCCGCGATGATGTCGTCGAAGCCGGCTCCGCGGTGCTTCAGGGGTACGCCGGCGGCCGCGAGCTCCTTCGGCATCCAGCCCTGGCCGAGCCCGGCGACGACGCGGTCGCCGCTGAACTGGTCGAGCGTGGCGTACCTGCGTGCCAGCACGACTGGTGCGTGAAACAGCGGGTTGACGATGTTGGTGCCCAGGGTGATGCGGCTGGTCAGCGCGGCCACGTGACTCAGGGTCTGCAAGGGTTCGAAGGTGACGCGGTAGACGTCGGGGATGCGCTCCAGCTCGCCGTCGGGACCGGGAAGCAACGGCGCCATCGGACGCAGCAGGCGTTCGTAGGTCCACAGCGAGTCGTAGCCAAGCCGTTCGGCGGCTTGTGCGATGGTCGTGATGTTCGCCGGCGAAGCGTGAACGCCGGACACGGGCAGCATCATGCCGAGTTTCCCAGACAACCCTGTGACCGAGGATGTAGAGAAGTCGATCTTCAACACGATTCAAGGGTGAAATCAATCTTGAATTTACCGGACTGCCTGCTTCGCCCGGATCAAGCGCTCAGAGGTTGACCGCCTGGGCGGCGCTTCCCGAAGGTCATGGTCTACCTCGATGCTCCCAGCACGTCGAACTCGCAGCCCGACATGGCCGGGTCAATGCGGTGCTCGATCAGCCCACGGCTGAACAGCAGGCTGCGCACCGACCACCAGGCGCAGATCACGTCGAGGTCGACGCCAGCGCCGTAGACGGCGATGACGTCGACCAGGTGCTCCTCCTGCCCCGAGGGCCAAGGTCGCCAGATCGAAATGGGGTCGCCCCAGGACACCTCGGGCCAGTCGAGCACGCCGGTGATCTCGTCATCAGCGACGAACATGTGGCTGATCTGCAGATCGCCATGGATGACACCGGGTCCACGGCCGGAGCGCGGCCTGGGCCACCTCGCGGTTGCGGGCAACCAGGCCGGCGGGGAGAACGCCGTTGGTGACGAGCTACTCCCAAGAGCCGGCCGAGCGCCGTGCCGGGCAGGGCGCCGAGCGCGAGCACCGGATGCTTTGCGCCAGCGGATCTGCGGAGTCGGGATCGGCGCCAGGGCCATCGTCTCGATATCGACATCGACGCGCCTCTGATCAGCGTCGATCTTCAGGAACACGTCGCCGACCCGCAACCTCGCGCGCGGAATGGCCGACAACGACCTCGGCCTCGTCCGTGCCAGCCATTGTCGCGGTCATGAGCTCCGACGCCACAGGGTTACCGGGTGGCTCGTGCCCCTACCGGCCGGCGCCGCGGTCGACGAAGCTGTAGGTGCCACGGGTGCCGCCGTCGCCGACCTCCTGGATGTACAGCGCCGAGCCGTCGTTGCGGACCTGCACGGCGCCGAACCTCTCGTTGATGATGTCGTGTGTTGGCCGGCCCTTCTCGTCCGACTTCCCGGTCGGGCTGATCCGGAAGAGGGTGTTCGCGTTCGCCGCGCACTTGACGGTGCCCAGGCTGACCGTCTCGTCGCGGGTGTCAGCGTTCACACACCAGCGGCCGCCCTCCTCGCGCGCACGCAGCGCCTCGATCAGGAACCGGCCCTTGCCGGACGGGATGATGCGGAAGAGGGCGCCGTCGTCGGTCCCGGTGCCGATGGCGATCGGGCCCTCGTACGTGGCGCTCCAGTCCTTGTCGTCCTCGGCGATGTGGATGAGGCCCTGGCGCTTGCCGGCCAGGATCTGCTTAGTCGCCGCGGCGGGGTCGACGCGGGTGCTCGCCGCGCCCTCACCACCCGGCTGCTGCGACGATGAACCGCCGGGCGCCTGTGCCGATGAACCGTCCGGCGCCTGCGACGAGGAGCCGATCTGCGACGTTGCCCCGGCCGATGACCCGGAGCCGGCCGGGGCATATGTGCCGGACGACGCCGAGTCGCCGGGCGCGCCGCAGGCCGACAAGGCCAGCGCAAGACCGGCCAGCGCGAGACCGGTGGACAGAGCTGAGAAATGGCACATGGTTAACCTCCACGATGGCGATGTTGACAGCTCGATCTTGGCCCCCCGCCTCGCGATCCGAATCCCAGGTTCGTGCCACCCGCCGCGACGGAATCCACAAGGTAATGCCGCCTGACGATCCGAGTGTTTCCGGGTGCGCCCGGCGCGGGCTCGGTGACCGGCGAGGCTGCCGGTCACCGAGATCTGTCGCATCAACTGTGGAGCTTGATCTCCTGCTCAGGAGTGATCTTGCCGCCGGTGATCTTGTACGACCACACCACGACCTTGGACTTGTCCACGTCACCGTTCTGATCGAACTTGATATTCTTCGAGACGCCCTGCTTGTCGTACGCGTCGACCCAGGCCAGCAGATCGGCGCGGGTCTTCTTACCCGCCTTGAAACCGTCCAGCAGCACCGTCGTGGCGTCGAAGCCCTCGGCGCCGTACGCGCCCGCCGGCTCGCGGTACTCGGCCTCGTAGTCCTTGCCGAAGGTGCCACCGGCCTTGGCGACCGGCCCGCACGGGCAGAGCACCGAGGCGCCCTCCGCGGCCTCGCCGGCGCCCTTCGGGAAGTTCGGGTCATAGAGGCCGTCGAAACCGATGAACTTCGCCTTCACCCCGGACGCGCGGGCCTGCTTCAACAGCGGGGCTGCCTCGTTGGTATAGCCGCCGTACGCGATCGTATCCGCCTTGGCACCCTTGATCTTCGAGATGGTGGCGTCGAAGTTGGTCTGGTCCTTCTGCACCTTGTCGGCGCCCGCGGCCAACGAGCCGAGACCCTGCTTGACCGTGGCGATGATGCCGGCGCCGTAGGTCGAGCCGTCGTCGACAAGGAACACGTTTTTGCTCTTGGCGACGTTCTTGAGGTACTCGACGGCTGCCCCTCCCTGCGAGTTGTCGTTGCCGACGACCCGGTGGAACGCCTTGTTGCCACCCGTGGTGAGTTCCGCGGCGGTCGCCTCCGGGCTGACCATCACCATGCCGGCGGCCTCGTAGATCGGCATCGTCGCCTTCGACTCACCGGAGAAGTGACCACCGACGACCGCCACGAACGACTGGTCCTGCGCGATCTGGTTGGCGATCGGCGTCGCCTGGTCGGGAGCACCCTGGGTGTCGAACTCCTGCATGGTGACCTTGCAGTCCGGGTTGGCCGTGTTGAACTTCTTCACCGCGAGCTTCGCACCGTTGAGCGAGGAGAGCACCTGACCCGCGTCCGCGCCCGTGAACGCGCCGAAGATCGCGATCTTTCCACCGCACGCGGCGGCCGTGGTGTCACCGCCGCCGGCGGTTCCCGAGTCTTGGCATCCGGCCGTCGCCAGCATAGCCACCGCGAGCCCGACCGCGCCCAGGACCCGTACGTCGTTGCGCCTCAAGATTGAATCCTTCCTATAATCGCCACGTTCTGCGCCTAGAACGGCTGCAACCGGCGGTCGTGTTCAGAGCGGGGGCATATTCGGCACGGCGATCACGAAGAGTTGCGCAGAAGTGCCCTTCGAGGGTGCCCCAGAATGCCCAGGCGGCCGTTTCGGCCCGACAGATCCGGCCATTCCAGTCGTCATCGGTGACCCACACGCTAAGCAGCCGTCACTCTGCGCAGTCAGCGTCACCGGCCGATCGCCGCGACTCGGCTTGCCGCGATCAACCACCCCGAGGCGAAAGCTGACCGGTCCCTGCGCCCGGCACAGGGCGACCTGCCCGGTCAGCGTGTTCACCGCATCCCGGTCACGGGCAGGCGGTGCAGTCCGGTCATGAAATCGTACCGCCGAGTCAGTTCGCCGGCGGGGACGGCGAGGCGGAGATCGGGGAGCCGGTTCAGGAGGGCGGAGAAGGCCACCTGGGCCTCGCGGGTGCGTTCGTTGGTCACCGCCAGGTCGGCCTGCTGGACCGCGCCCGCGCCGAGCCAGATCGACCGTCTCCCGGCCAGCCATCGCCTCGAGCAGCTCGCCCGCGACGCCCTCGACGCGCCCGCCCGTCGCCTCGACGCGCGGGGCGGTGAAGGTCGCCGAGACCAGCCGGCGCAAACGGGTGTGGTCAGGCGGGTCCAGGAACATCATCTGGCGGGTCAGCCCGCTCTGCACGTGCGCCGGGATGTCCGGGTGCAGTGGGCCGAGGACCCTGGTCGTACGCCGCTCACCCAGCGCCCGCTGGGCGGTGCCATGACCGGTGACCAGCACGATTGGCGTACCCTCCGGCGCGGTGCTCTCCTGCATGTCGCTCACGGCAACGGGACCCCCCCTCTGATGCTCGGCCTGGAAACGGCTCGCTCGGTGAGGATGTCGACGACGCGCGCGGGGCTGTCGATCGCACTGATCTCGTCGGCCATGCGGCCGGCCGCGGCCGGGTAGGCCTCGTCGCCGAGTACCTTCGCGACGGCTTCGCCGATGGCGTCCGGATCGGTGACGACCAGTGCCGCACCAGTGGCCGCAGCGCGCTCGGCGTTCATCGGCTTGTCCAGTCCGAACGGGAGCAGCACCGAGGGCAGCCCGGCGCCGAGCGTGGACAGTACGGTGCCGGCTCCTCCGGCGGAGACGACCAGGTCGGCCGAGCGCAGCAGATCGGCCATCGGCACGAAGCCGGCGACCAGGACCAGCTCGGGGTCGAGCCGGCTCATGTCCAGGTCATCGGTCTGGTGCGGCGCCACCACCACGTTAACGTCGAGCGCCGTGGTGGCGACGACGACCCGGGTCAGCACCTCGCGGTCGTCGGCGGCCGTGCCCAAGGTGAGCAGGACCGTCGACCGATCCGCACCGCCGGGGAACGGCGGCATGGTCCACGCAGGACCCTCGCCAGCGAAGGGTTCCGGCCGGATCGGCAGGCGCGGGGCGGGATAGCGGTCGGCCGGCCGGATCAGCCGGTCCGGCCACGGATCGACGTACGCGAAGGGCGGAGCGGGCGTACACCGTGCTCGCCGAACTTGCCGCCCCCTCGTCGCGCCAGCGCGGCGGCGAACGGCTCGGCCAGCGGCAGGAAGGTGCCGTAGGCCGCCCAGGGCACGCCGAGCGCCGCGGCGGCGAACGGGCCCAGGTAGTCGGACGACTCGGCGACGACCAAGTCGGGGCCGAAGTCCCGGGCAGCCGCCAACGCCGCCCGCGCACCGAGATTCAGCCTGGCTTCGACGAAGAACTCGACGGCGAAGTCCGTCGGGTCGGACTCCCCGGGCCGGGTCATGGCGGCCAGCGTCTCGGTCGGGCTCGGGCCCGCCTCGAGAAGCGGGATCGACGGGGCCGCCGTACCCGTTGACCCATGGGATTGCAAGGCCACCTGGTGACCGGCGGCCCGCGCCGCCGTCGCCGGTGGCAGCAACGGAAGCAGGTGACCGAAGGCCGGCACGGACGTGAACAGGATGCGCACAGGGACTCCAAGGGTTCGGCGTCGGTCCCACCTGAGGGAGCGGCCAGGCCGTGGTCGGCCGGTCCGGCCGCTCTCAGCCCGGGGTCTGGTCAGCGGAGCAGGTCGCGTACGTCCTGACGCACCGACGGGAAGACCCGATGGAAGGCTTCACCGGGGCACTCGGTGGCGCCCGAGTCCGGGTTGGCCGCGTGCCAGTCGCGGTGGGTGGTGATCATGTCGACCGTGGCGGCCTTCGCACTGACCGGGTTGACGTAGTCGGTCCGGCCGACCGGGTTCAGGCCGCTGATCGCCGACAGCATCGCCAGCACCGAGACCAGCGAATAGCGGGCGGCAGGCGTCGGCTGCCGGGTCACGAAGTGACCGATCATGCAGATGCCCATGTTGCCGGCCTTGAAGGCGCCGACGTGCGAGCCGTTGACACCCATCGGCCGGCGCTCCGGTGACAGCTCAGGACCGAAGACCGGGATGGGATCGGGGTCGGAGTACGTGCTCTCGTACACGTTGCCGTCCGCGTCGATGGCGAGCTGGTAACCGAAGTCGCCCCAGTCGAAGTCGACCGCCTGCATGTAGTAGACCGCCCGCATCAGGCCCCCGCGTCCAGGCCCTCGTTCTCGTGCTCGCCGCCGCCGCTGTGGTGCACGGTCAGCGTCTGCACCGGGTAGAAGGCCGGCGGGGTATCCAGGGTGACGCCGTCCGGCTCCAGCCGATAGCTCTCGTCCGCGCTCCACGCCGCCCTCGACAGGTATCACGGCAGCTTGCCGAAGGGCAGCCGGGAGACTTCAGGCGCGCGCAGCACCGACACGGGGCTCGGCGCGGCGGTGGCGCGGGCCGTCGACCGCGTTGAGCTCCAGCACCGACGCGGCGCCGCCGTTCTTGACCTCGATCTCGTAACCGGACGCGCCGTCGGCGAGCAGCAGCCGGCCGCCGGGCTTGCGGTCGTTCCCAGCCGGGCAGTCGGCCACCTCCCGTCACTCCGACCAGCCGGTGCCGGTACGCAGCCGGACTGCGGCCGGACCGGTCGCTCGCACCGCCAGGTGGGTCAGCGCGAGTCCGGATCGTCGACCCGGCCGCCGGTGGTCAGGCGGTGCCGATCGGCGGCGAGCATGTCGGGAACGAGCTCGGCGTAGTCCGCGGCGGCGCGGTGGGCGGCCAGGATGCCGGCCGCCGGGAGGGCGGCGGCGAGTCCGGTGGCGCCGGCGCCGATCAGGACGGATCGTCGAGTGGGCATGTGATCTCCAAGGTGAAATGGGATAGAGGGGATCGCGGTCAGAGGTGCCCGCCGTACGTCAGGGGCGGCCCTGATGTCAGGGCCACCCCGGAGGTCTCGTCTGTCGGCGCGGGACTTCGTCACCACCGGGTCATCGCGGCCTCCGATTCACGAAGGGCGCGCGCGGCTCCGGTTTCGGGCTGGGGGTCGACCGCCGGGCAGTGCGTGCCCTTCGGCGAGGTTCGGCCGGTCAGCAAGGTACGCGTCGATGGCCTGCCGGGCGCACGGGCTGTCGTCATAGGAGCCGGAGCTGACGCCGTCGTAGGTGAGCAGCGTGGCGCTCGGCAGCTGACGGGACAGGCTCACCGACCACTCGTACGGGGTGGACACGTCGTACCGGCTGCCGGCCAGGAGGATCCGCGGCAGCAACCGCGAGGCGTTCAGGCGGTGCGGCGGATTCGTGGCCCCGTGCGCCCAACCCTGGCACTCCGCCAGGTCGGGGTGTTGGTAAGAACCACGACACCAGGGGCCAAAAAGATGATCTAGGTGTGAGGGCTGTCGGGGTGTGTTGGGCGTCGGAATGGTCTCCGGCTGTGAAACGTCCTTTGATGAGTCTTGGGGACCTGGTTGAGCACTGGACGTTGGTCGGTGCTGAGCAGGACCTGGTCGCGGCGAAGCACCGCGATACGCAGCTCGGCTTTGCGCTGTTGCTGAAGTTCTACGGCCGGTTCGGCCGGTTCCCGCGCGGCCGGGCGGAGCTGCATGAGGACGTGGTGGAGTTCGCCGCGCGGCAGCTGGGCGTGGAGGCAGGCTCGCTGGGCTTCTACGAGTGGGCCGGGCGCACGATCAAGCGGCACAGGGCCGAGATCCGCGCTCATCTGGGGTTCCGGGAGTGCACGGTCGTCGACGCGGAGAAGCTGACGGACTGGCTAATTACTTCGACCTGAAAAAGTGATTCTCCGTCGCTGTGGCGGATGGGGTAGCGCCGGCGGTGGGAGATTTGTGGTGCTGGGCGTTCACGTCTGGGTGGCTGCGAGGGCGGTGATTTTGGTGAGGCTGTGGGCCAGGATGCCGTATCCGCACCAGGTTCGGGCGCCGGTGAGCCTGTCGAGGCGGGTGCGGTGCAGGTCGTAGCGGTGTTTGAGATGGCTGATGCGGCCTTCGCAGCCGGTTCGCCATTTGACCAGGCGGCGGAAGCTTGGCTGCCGTTCGTGGGCTTGGCGGGCGGTCCCGGGTCTGCCTTTGCGTGGGATTGCCACCGTTGTCACGCCGGCGTCGAGTAGATCGGTCTCGACGCCGGCTTCGCCGTAGCCGCGGTCCGCGGCCACCCGTTGCGGGGCCGGCCGGCCCGATTGGTGATCCGTTTGATCGCGGGTGCCAGTTGCGGGGCGTCGGCCGGGTTGCCCTGCTCGACGGTGTAATCCAGGACGATGCCGTCGACGTTGTCGATGATCTGGGCTTTGTAGCCGAACTCGGTGGGCCGGCCGAGGCGTCCTTTGACGATTGGGCGGGCATCAGGGTCGTGCAGGCTGACCAGCCGGGTCGCGGCGTCGGTTTACCACCGGCCAGGCGTAGCCGGGCTTGGGCGACGACTATGCCGGTGCGCTGGATCATGACGGCGAGTTCGTCGGCGGCGCGGCGGAGTCGTCCTCGCGCCCGCCCGGCCGCCCGGGTCAGCCCTCGGCGGGCATTGCGCAACACCGCCTGCGCCTCGGCCGAAGTCTGCTCGGCCAGCCCGGCCAGTTGCCCGGTGATCCTGGTGACGGTGGCATGTGCCTGCTCGCGGGCCTGCGCGTTACGCAGACGCAGATGGGCTGCGATCGCGCGGACCCGCCGCCCGGCCGCCCGGCTGCGGTCCCGGAACGCGGTGCGTGGCGCGGCGCAGGCGGCCTGGATCCGTTTGACGATCCGCGACATTCTGGTCACCGCCTTGGCGAGGAGCCCGGTATCGGTGGGGTAGTCAACGTTCGCCGACACCACGGTGGTGTCGGCGCGGACTTTTCCCGTCTTCACCACTCGGGCCTCGACCGCCTTGGCCAGCAGTTGTTCGTTGAGCGCGGTGATCGCTGCGTCCCCGCACCGGGTGGTCAGCTTCATCAACGTGCTCGGATGCGGCAGCCGGCCGTCGATGTCGATGCGGCAGAACCGCCGCCACGAGATCGAGTCGGTTACCTCGGCGCACAACCACTCGTAGCCGAGCCGGTAGCGGTGCTTGAGGAACATCAACCGCAGGTAGGTTTCCATCGGGATGCTCGGCCGGCCCATCCGCGTCGAGAAGTGCGGCACGAACGTGGCGAAGAACCGCTCGTCGTCCAGCCACACATCGACACGTTCCAGCTCGGCGGGCAGCCGAAGGCACACCTCCGGCAGTACCGACTCCCACAACGACGGCTGCACATTCCGAGTCCGGAGCATCACGCAATCCCTTGCGCTACAACGACTTCCTGCCATCGACCATGATGACGGAACCGGCGTGGCCGACACAGCCGGCCACGCCGATAACCATCGATCTACTTTTTCAGGTCGAAGTAATTAGTCACGAGCCGTGTGATGCGGGTCCTGAGCGGGCGTTGGATACCGCCAGACTGCGCCTCATCCCTCATGACGAAGCCGTGTGAACCACCCGGTCGCGCACAGGAGAAATCCTTTACGGTCCAGGTGGTCGAGCAGCCGGACATCGTCGGCGCCTGCGTAGAAGAAGGCGTGATCTCCTCGCTTCTCCGCTCGTACAACTGCTGCGGCCGCGGCAGCGGCCACCGCTGATCGGGAGCGGCCCGCCGCAACCACCTCCACCCAGCCCGAGACACGAAGGCGCTCTCCGGCCGCGGCAACCGGCCGCCTCCAGCGGCGAACTGTACTCACAGGACTCCACGGTGGCGGGCCGAGCCAGCTGAACCCGGGGACTTCGAACTCTTCGACCAACTCGACCGCGGCCGGGGAGGGTCCGGGGTCACGGACCATCTGCACGGCGGACCGCGCGTCAATTACCTCCCAGCCAGTCGGAGCGACTGGAGAGCCCGTCACCAGCGTGCATACCTCGCCAGGTCCCATCAAGTAGCGAAGGTCATCCCATGCCTTGGACTCAAGATGATCGCGGACGGCGGCGAATGACGCCGTACCACCAGGTGAGACCCTGACCGCGTCGCCTCTGTTCATCGCCAAGGCACACTGTGGCCCGGTCAGGGCGGCCCACACGGGATTGGTCTGCAGAACGTACGGTGGTGTGACTACCACGACGCCCACCTTTCGTCATTGAGCCTTTACCAACTTGATCTTGTAGGTCTGTGCGGGGAGGCGGGGCCGGAGATCGATGAGGGCGAGGCTCCTGGTAAGACAGCAAATCGACCAAAACCCGATGCCCCGACCAGGGGCTTCGCCTGTGCTGTCTTCGATCGGGTGATTGCCGCCCGGCCTGGTGGCCGAGGGGCTGACCAGGCCGTCGCCGCTCTGGATCCTCCGCGCCTGGCTCGGCCGACCGGATTGGCCGGCGCGGTCGTCGCCCGGCTCGTCAGTCCTCGATGATCGATGAGGCCGAGGTCGGGCAGAGAGCGACGGCGTTTCCGGCCCGGTCCGCGGCGCCGCCCTCGGGCCGGTCGGTGAGCAGGGTGACGATGCCGTCGTCGTCCTGGTCGAAGACGCCGGGATCGGTCAGCACGCACTGACCTTCGCCGACGCAGACGCCGGTGTCCGCCACGATCCGCATGACCGCCCTCACCAGGTGACCCGGCAGCTCGTACGCGCCGTAGACGGGGGAGTCGGACTTGAACCGGACCTCGTCGACCCCGACGGCACGCCGAGCAGTCCGCAGATCGCCAGGGACGTTACCGGCAAGGCCAGCGCCCGTACCACGTCGACCGGGCGCTTCTCGGCGGCGAGCAGGTCGTCGATGAACCCGTCGACGATCTCCTGGATGCGAGGTCGCAGGCAGGCCATCCGCCGGACGGTGGACTCGCCGATCAGGGCACGGCGCTCGGCCGCGTGTTCCTCGCCGTCCAATGCCGATCATGCTGGGCGCTTGGGCCTGGGGGCGCTGGCGCATGGCTTTGTCGAAGCCGGGGATCGGGAAATTCGGCCGACGGCGGTCCGAGGAGAACCGGGAGTCGGTCAGGATCGCCCGTGCCTCGGCGTACCGGGAGACCCACCATGCCTCGTCACCGCCGTGCAGCGGTACTTTGCTGATCGGACGCTCCTCGCGGACCTTCGCCTGCTCAGACGGCTCAGAAAACGGACAACGCCGGGTGACCGGGAAGTCAGTTGATCTGGTTTCAGCCATATCGTAACGACGTAAATTCGACCCGCGGCGTTCAGGTCATCGAGGGTTTTCCGATTCCCGTGGCAGGGACCTGCTCGAGGCCGGAGAGGCCGGGTCGGGGACGATCAGAAGGTCTCCCGGCCGCGGCCGTGTGTAGGCGTTGGCGAGGACTTCGGCCGGGACGCGCCGGTGAACAAAAATTGGTTCCACAACACCACGTTGAACGGACGCGGGTCGGTGCAGGCGGCGGCATCGACCACAGAAAACGAAATGCGGTCGACCGACCCCTTGGCGACCGACCTGCCCTCAGCGACATCGAACAGGCTCGCGGCCACGTCCACACCGACCCCGCGCTCGTTACGTCGAGTTGGGTACGATCCGGCCTCTCGTGGACTCCATCTTTCCCATGGACGCCGTGGCCGAAGCCTATCGGCGGCGGGAAGCGGGCGGCGTCCGCGGCAAGTACGTCATCACTACCCGGCACGCAGCTGAGCGGTTTTCACCGGACAGATGATCCCCGCTCGTCCCGGCCAACCAGGCTGGGACGGCGGGCTAGCAGCATCGTGCCGAAACGGTTGCGGTGAACGGTGATGTCCACGAAGCCAGCCGCCGCGACTTCGAATTCGAGCTCCGCGCTGGTCATGGGTGGCACTTCCCAGGAACGGACCAGCAGCGTGTCGAGCGCGCTGCGGATGGTCTCTGGCTGCTCGGCCGGGATGAGTACCGGAGCGATCAGAAGCCCTCCGGGCCGGAGTTGCGCGCGAGCATTGGCGAGGACCGCCGGTCGAGAGGCTGAAGAAAAGAAGAACTGGCTCCACAGCACGACGTCGAAGGGATGCGGGTAGGTGTAGACGGCGGCGTCGGCGACGATGAAGTCGATCCGGTCGCTCAGACCCAGGGCGACCGCGCGGGCCCGGGCTACGTTGATGAGGTCTGCGGAAATGTCGATGCCGACACCGCTGAGTGCGGGATACATCGCGGCAGCGGCCAGCATCGCTCCGCTGAGCCCGCAGCCGAACTCGAGATAGCGGGCTCCCGTGGAGAAGGCCTCGTGCCAGGCCGGGTTGCCTTCGATCAGCGACGTCATCACGGTTCGGCCATGTGACGTGAACGGATCGACGCTCACGCTCGCCGCAAGTGCTCGCTGCTCCGCATGCCCCAGGCTCCAGAAGGCCGCCGATCCGGCCGAGGCGAAGAGGTCGGTGAAGAGTTGTTGACGCACTGCCGATCCGTTGAGGACGTCGAGGGCGTATCCGTCCGCGCCTCCGGTGACGAGCGCGGCATAGAACGGAGCAAGCCGGTAGTGGCCGAACTCTTCGTGCAGGACATCGATCGCGCGGAGCGCGCGGCACAGATGCTCGACGCGTGACCGGTCCAGGGCGGTCGACTCAGCCAGATCCTCGACAGTGACCGGGTGCATGCATCGGGCCAGGAAACCTGACTGCAATCCACCCCTCAGCACGGCGGCCTGTTCGGCGTCCAGCCGGAGGCCTTCGACGGCCGCCAAGGCGGAGAACGCGTAGTTGTTGTCGGCTGTGTGCACTCTGCTACTCCGTGTCGTCCTTAAGGAACTCGTACCCTGAAGACGAGTGCCGAGCACTCCGGGTTCACGCGGACCGAGTGGGATACCGAACACAGTGGTCGGGTGGCCGGGAGGGGTCTCACCTCCCGGCTCCCTCAGATCCGGGCGTGACAGTCTCCCGTCACCCGGCTCCTGTCATCTCCGTCGGCCAGAAGTTGCGGGTCCAGCGTCAGTACGCGGGTTCGGCTACTGCATACGGTTGGCGGCGGTACGCGCGAGAATGCCGTCGACCACCACGTCCAGGGCCCAGAGGCTTCGGATCAGGCCGCCGCCGGCAACAAGGTCGGCGCTGAGCCGGGCGATGTTCGGATATTGTTGCGGGTCGACGGTCTGGATACGGGTCTCCATGTCAGAGAGCCGTTCGGCTTCCAGTCTCGGCGAGACTTCCGCGCTGTGTTCGACGGCCAGCGCCGTGGGCACCAGCAGGAGGAGGTCAACTCCCCAGGCGGCCGAACGGTCGTCGGCGCCGCCTTCTTTCAGTAGCGCCAGTACCTGCTCGACGATCGCGGTGAAGTGTGGGCCGTTCGGCTGCGTGGACAGCGCCATGCGGGCGAGCTCGGCATGGTTGCGCAGCACCTCGCCGTAGCCGGTCAGCAGATCCTTAAGCCGTGTACGCCAGTTGCCGCTGCTCGGAAACTTAACGGTGGCCAGCAGAGCGTCGAGGATCTGGGCGTGCAGATCCTCGGTGTCGCGTACGTACACGTAGAGGGACGCATGACCGGTGTCGAGCACGCCCGCGATTCGTCTCATGGTCACCTTGGCCAGGCCTTCCGCAGACAAAATGCCTAGCCCGGCATCGATGATCCCCTGTCTGGTAAGTGCGGGTTTCGCGGGCCGCTCCCGACGGCTACGCCGCGCTGTTTCGGATCCGGGACGCGTCACCGGAACACAATAGCACGAACGCGGTCGCAACGACCATGGTCGTTGCGACCGCCCGGCGAAGCGGTCGAGCAGCCGCCGGGTGATCCGCGGGGCCACCACCGCCTCGCCGCCGGTCACTGTCCGGATCGCCGTCAGCAGATCGTCCGGTGGCACGCTCTTGAGCAGGAAGCCGCGTGCTCCGGCCTGCAGCGCGGCGAACGCCTCCTGGCCGGTGTGTCGAACGTGATCAGCACCAGCACGCGTGGCTCCGGGCCGGCGGCGCAGATCTCGCGGGTAGCGGCCACCCCGTCGAGTACCGGCATCCGCAGGTCCATCACCACGACGTCGGCCTCGGTGCCCCTCAGCAGCCGTAGGGCCTCGGCGCCGTCGCCGGCCTCACCGACGACCGTCATGTCCGGCTGCCGGTCGAGCACCATGCGGAGCCCGGTCCGCACCAGTTGCTGGTCGTCCAGCACGACACGGATCATACCTTCACCGCCCGTTCGGCCGCCCCGCCGAGCCGGATGCTCGCCCGTACCCGCCAGCCGCCGTTCTCGCGGGGTCCGGCCACGAACTCGCCACCGTACAGGTGAACCCGCCCGCGCATGCCGACCAGGCCGAACCCGCCGGAACGGTGCGGCGCCGCGACCCGGCCGTCGACCTCGACCTCGACGGCGTCCGGCCGGTACCGGACGTGCACGGTGGCGGCCGGCGTGCTTGAGCGTGTTGGTCAGCGACTCCTGCGCAATCCGGGTGACCGCGAGCGCGCCCCCACCGGGCATCGCCGGCGCGACGCCGTCCACGACCAGGTCGACCGTGAGGCCGGCACCCCGGGCCCGCTCGACCACGGCGTCGATCTGTTCCGGTTCGGCCGGGCTCGGACCGCCCGCATCGACGGCGTCGCTGCGCAGGTGCTCGACGAGCTGCTGGATCTCGGCGAGCGCGTCACGTCCGGTCACACTGATCGTGTGCAACGCCTCGCGCGCCTCGCCGGGGTCCTCGTCGAGCAGGTACGAGGCTCCGTTGGCGTGCAGGACGATCACCGGCAGCGAGTGGGCGACGATGTCGTGCAGTCGCGGGCGATCCTCGTGCGTTCCTCGGCCACGGCGATCTGGGCCAGGTGCCGGCGATCGCGCTCGACGCCGGCCCGGCGTTCCCGCACGATGGCCCGCTGCTGCCGGAGGAGGCGCACGATCAGGGCCGCTGCCCAGATCACCGCGCCGTAGGCGACCATCTGACCGAACACCTCGAGCGCGTCGAGCAGCTCGAACCGCCGCCAGCCCAGCCATGGAGGTGGCCGCATCATGATCAAGGCGGTGCTGAACAGCAGGGTCGCCAGGCTGGCGCCGGCCGCCATCGGCAAGCTGGGTCCATACACCAGCACGGCGTACAACGCGAAGCCCAGGGCGACCAGCGACACGCCGTCGTGCAGTCGTGTGCCGTTCACCTGGACCATCGCGGCAAGGGCGCCCAGCACCATCACCGCGGCGAGGACCGGCACGAAGCTGCACCGCGACGCGGACCGACAGGGCCTCGACAGTATCCGCGCCCTGGTCGAGTCGGAGGGCGATAAGCTGTCCACGTTCCTGCACGCCTATCAGATCTCCGTGCTCACCGACCGGATCGTCGAAGGCGAGCGCGGGACCATGTCCGGCATCGAGAAGTTCAAGGCCACGCCCGCGAGTGTCAGCTCGCCGGTGAACCTGGCCGACGACAGCGCCTACGCCACCCCGGGTGCCCCGCCCAACGGCGCCGACTACATACCGCTGGGCGACAGCTCGAAGCTGCGGTCGCTGCGGTTCAACGGCGATCCGACGTTTCCGGTCACACCGCTGTCGTGGACGGTGACGTCCAGCGACCCGGACCGCCCCGGTGACGCGGTGATGTTCTCCGGCAACGAGAACAACACCGATTCCTCGGCCGTGACCAAGGTGTCCGTGCCGTCCTCGAACGCCGCCCTCACGTTCCAGGCCAGGTACGGCGCCGAAGAGGGCTACGACTTCGGGTACGTGCTCGTCTCCACCGACGGCGGCAAGACCTACACCGCCATCCCCGGCGACAAAACGGTCGACGGTCCCGACGGGCCTGCCGTTACCGGATCCACCGAGGGTTTCCGGCCGCACCGGTACGACTTGTCCGCGTACGCGGGGAAGGAGATCCTGCTCGGCTTCCGGTACGTCGGCAACGAGGGCGGCTGACTCCTCGACGACGTGGCCGTCGGCACCACCGTGATCAGCGACGGCGCAAGCCTCGCGCCGTTCAAGTCGATGACCCAGATCCATCCGCCCGAGGTGGGCGGCTGGAATGTGCGCCTGGTGGGACTCGACGCCGATCGGTCGGTCGCCTAGCGGTAGTTTGTCGGCTTCGTAACCTTCACCCACTCTGCTGCGTTGCACCGGATGGTGTCGGGTCGAGTGGGTGGGGTGCTGGTGGTTCGTGCGGTGTGTCCGCCGGCTGCGGGACCGTTGGAGGACTACGCGGCCGAGTCCGACGAGTTGTTTCGCGGCTGGCGCAGCGGCGGGGTTTCCCTGACTATCTGACCGGGCTGCTGGCGCCGCGGGACCGGAACAAAACGTTGACCAGGCTGGCTGGCTCCGAGCCGGTTGTCGGGGCGCAACACGCGGCGGTGCAACGGTTGCAGTACTTCCTGTCACAGTCCACGTGGGATCCCGGTGAGGTCGCCTACGACCTCGCGGTGCTCCGGCCCGACGGGGTGGACCGCCCCGAGGTCGACGTGCGGTTGCTGTGCACCGAACGCCTGGGCGTGGTCCTCCCCGACCATCACCTGGCGGCCGGCCGCCGTCGCCTCGACCTGGCCCGGCTGACCGGCGAGCCGTTCGTGACGCACTTCTCCGGGCAACACTCGTCGATGCACGAGCACGTGATGGCGGCCTGCGCGGAGGCCAGCTTCCACCCCGACCTGGTGATGGAGGTGGGCGAGACGGCCACGCGCTGGCGGTCTTCGTGGCCGCCGGACTGGTGGTGGCGCTGGTCCCGGAGCCGGTGCGCAGCCTGGCCCTGGCCGGTGTCGCCTACGTCGAGCTGACCGGCGCCGCCACCGTGGACCTAGCCCTGGCCACCCGCACCGGCGAGAGCTCACCGGCCGTTCGCCGGGTGGCCGACATGGTCGCCGCGCTCACCACCCGCCGGACCACCGCCGCCGCCCGCGCGCTCGACGCGGGACGCCGCGACGGGTGAGAGCGCGCGAGCGGCGACGACGGTCGCTCAGGCGGTGGTGACCATGCCGTCGACGACCTCGACCGGGATCCGGGTGAGCGGCGCCGGTGGCGGCCCCCCGGTGACCCGGCCGTCTCGGTCGTAGGTCCCGCCGTGGCAGGGGCAGCGGAAGGCGTCGCCGGTGTGCTCGACCGGACAACCCTGGTGGGTGCAGGCCGCGTTCACCGCGATGAACGTGTCCGCCGCCGGGTGCAGCAGGTAGGCGGCCTGACCACCGGGAGCGGTGAACTTGAGCGACGCCCCGACGGCGAGATCCGCCGCCGCGACGATCACGGTCCCCGGCTGCGCACTGCCACCACCACCGGCCGGCGGCTCGTCGCGGCGGGCCAGCGCGACGGTTGCGCCGGTGGCGGCCAGCACGGTCGCCGCCGATCCGCCGAGGAGTAGCACCCGCCGGTTGGCGTCCAGCCCCTGGTCCCGCCGTTTCAGCGTCGTGGTCAGGAACCTCTGCAGGGACAGCACCCCGCCGTCGCCGGCGATCGTCAGCGGCGTCCAGGCGAACGCCACGAAGATGTCGGCGCCCAGGTAGTACGGGTCTGCGGTCCAGCTCACGGTCAGGAAGAAGCTGAGCGCCAGCAACAGCCCGCCGGCGGCCGCCGCCCGGGTGAATACTCCGGCCAGAACGGCCACCCCGACCAGCAGTTCGCCGATCGCGATGGCCAGCCCGGTCACCGGCGCGTGCTCGGCGCTCAGGGTGACCAGGAAGCCGATCGGCGAGGTGTCCGCCACGGCCAGCATCTGCTGCCTCACGCCGGCCGGGGACGACGGGTCCAGGTAGCTCGGGTCGAGAAGCTTGGAGAGGCCGGCGTACGCGAAGGTGAGGCCGAGGAACATCCGTAGTGGCAGCAGGACCCGGCCAGCCGCCGGGCTCATGAGCCGCTGGACGCGGTCAGGATGCCCAGGCACATCTCGTCGGCGGTGCCCTCGCCCCAGACCACGTAGCGCGGCGGCAGGGTCTTCAGCTGCGGCAACTGCCGGCGCAGGGCGGCGTCATGCGTGCACGTCGTCCGGAGCAGGTCACCGGCCTTCAGCTTGATCGGCTGCGCGAGCACCTGCAGGGCCTGGTCGTCGAAGTTGAAGTCGGGCACGTCGAGCAGCATCTCCGCATCCGGCTTGCCGGGGTTCAGCTCGACCTTGATCGCCCGGCCGAGCAGGTGCATGTGCCCGCGAGCGGCGTACACCGTCATCGGTCCGGGAACCGGCGTGTCGCACTGCTGCGTGGTGCCGGGCTTGGGCTTGGCGTAGCCGCACATCTTGAGCAGGTTCTCCTCCATGGAACCGGCCGCGACGCCGAACCGCTTCTTGACGTTGGCGACCGCGGCGGCCCGGTCACACAGCGGGCCGGACTCTTCGGTCGCGCACGGCAGCTCGATCGGCGCCACCTGGGCCACGGAGTCGAGCTTGATGGTGTCCGCGTTGCCGTCGGTGAGACGCAGCCGCACGGTGGACTGATCGGTGCCGGCCGGCTTGCCGCCTGTACCCAGCAGGCTGTAGTGGGTCTCCATCAGGATCAGGCTGCCGGGGGCCAGGGAAAAGCCGAGGTTGCCTTCGAGCAGGGTCTCTTGCACGTTGGGCGTCCAGTTGTCCACCCACGTCGACTCGCCGACACCGACCGAGCCGAAGCAAGTCCAGCCCTCCTCCGGCGTCTTGGCGTCTCTCGCCCGGACCTCCGCCGCGTGCTCGGGGGCGATCACGTTGGTGATGGCGTGGTGGGCGATGGGCACGTTCTGCGGCGTGAACTGGACGCCGGTCAGGAACTGCGGCTTGGTGAGCTTCGGGTCGAGGATCACGCAGCGGTACTCGTCGAGGCCGCCCTCCGGCGGGGCGGGCGTGATCGGCTTCGCGTACTTGACCTCCTGGAAGTGCTCGCCGGGTCGCAGCGGTAGCACCCGTGGTGCCGCCGCGGACGAGGCGTGCTGGTGGGTCGGCGCGGTGGCGGGCTCCTCGGTGGAGGAACACGCCGTGATCAAAGGCAGGGCGAGGGCCACGAGGGCGGCGCCGGTCAACAGTCGCTTCATGGCCAAGACCATCGGCCCGCTGCGCTCTAATCGGCAATCCTACAGAAGATGGCATTCCGGCCTACTACCACAGCACCAATCCGGTCCGCGCGAGCTAGTCCTACCAGACGATGCGGGCCGCGGCGACGCCCGCCTACCATCGCCGCATGGACCTGGATCAGCTCCGGCGCCACCCCGTCGTCGAGGACCTGCTCCTCACGCTGGCGTTCGTCGTCGCGGGGATCCTCCTGCTCCTGCTCGACATCCCGGGCCGTCCCCAGGTCGGGCCGTGGGACGGCCCTGTGGCCGCTCTGGCGCTGATCGGCGTCCTGGCGCGTCGCCGTTGGACGGTCGTCGCGCTGGTCGGCGTCGTCGCGCTGGCACTCGCGCTGAGCATCCTCCAGCACTCCGAGAACCCGCTGGTCACCGGAATCATCGCGGTGCTGATCCACACGTACGCGATCGGCGCCGACCGGCGCCGGAGCTGGATCCTCGCCGCGTCCGCCGCCGCCGTTCTGGTCGCCGGCCAGCTGATATGGGCAGGGACCACCGCCGACATGCTGGGCACCATCGCGTGGCTCGGCGTGGGCGTGGCGGTCGGTGACGCGACCCGCAGCCGGCGGGCCTACGTCGCCGAGGTAGAGCGGCGCGCCCGCCACGCCGAGCAGTCCCGGGACGAGGAGGCACAGTTGCGGGTCGCGCAGGAAAGGGTACGCATCGCCCGCGAGTTGCACGATGTGGTGGCGCATCACATCGCCGCGGTGAAGGTGCAGGCCAGCGGGGCGCGCAACATACTCACGCACCGGCCCGAGCAGGTCGCCCCGGCGCTGGAGAACATCAGCCGCCTGTCCGACACCGTGCTCCGCGAGTTAGCGTCGGTGGTCGGACTGCTCCGGCGGCCGGGCGGGCGGGACACCCTGGTCGTCGAGCCGGTGCCGGGGCTGGCCCAGCTGGCCGGGCTGCTCGACGACTTCGGCGCGGCCGGGCTGCGTGTCGAGCACCAGCAGCGGGGCAGCACCCGCGAGCTGCCGGCCCTGGCCGACCTGGCGGCCTACCGGATCATCCAGGAGGGACTGACCAACGCGCAGAAGTACGGCGGCGGCCTCGCCCGGCTGACGGTCGCCTACACGTCCGGCGGGATCACCGTCGACATCAGCAACGCGATCGGCGCCCGCCCGGCCGACCCCGATTCCGGCTTCGGCATCCTCGGGATGGGTGAGCGCGTCGCGGCCAACGGTGGCGCGTTCACGGCCGGGCCGTCCGGGGACGGCGGCTACCGGCTGCACGTCGAGCTGACGGCGCCGGCCCGATGATCCGGCTGGTGCTGGCCGACGACCAGGCGCTGATCCGAGCAGGGTTCCGGATGTTCGTCGATCCCGAGCCCGACATCGAGGTCGTCGGCGAGGCCGCCACCGGCCGCGAAGCGATCGAGCTGGCCCGGTCGGAGCGGGCTGACGTCGTCCTCATGGATCTGCGCATGCCAGAGATGGACGGCCTGGAGGCGTCCCGGCAGATCGCTCAGGACAGCGAGATGGCCGGGGTACGGGTGCTGGTGCTGACCACCTTCGAGGACGACGACAACCTGCTGCTCGCGCTGCGGGCGGGCGCCGACGGATTCCTCGGCAAGCACGTCGAGCCGTCCGACCTGGTCCACGCGATCCGGGTGGTGGCCGCCGGTGACGCTCTGCTCTCCCCGACCGCGACCAAGGGCCTGATCGGTCACTTCCTCGGCCAGCCGATGGCGTCGACGCTGCCCGTGGCGCCGGAACTGGACGAGCTGACCAACCGCGAGCGGGAGGTGCTGACGCTGGTGGCACACGGCCTGTCGAACGAAAGGATCGCCGAGCGGCTCTACCTGTCGCCGCTCACCGTGAGGTCGCACCTGGCCCGGACGATGGCCAAGCTCGGCGCCCGCGACCGCGCCCAACTCGTGGTGATCGCTTATCAGAGCGGGCTGGTCCGGGTCTGACCGCGAGAGGGCCAGGTGGGACCGCGAGTGGGTCAGAGCTGCCGTTTGCGGTCGGCCGGCACGCCCTTCTTGGGTGCCTTCGGGAGCAGTCACACCGGGTTCGAGGCGGCGATGAGGTGGTTGTCCGCCATGCGGACCTAGGTGCGCACGTACGCGCCAGGCCCGGGCCGGACAGTGAGTGGGAACGGCCGTCGGTCAGCGTCCCGGCCGGCACCCCCGCACCGTGGTCGCGGGCGTCAGCCACTTGGTCCCGGGCAAGTTGGTCACCCCGGTGACGACCCCAGGAACGACCCGGCGGGCAGCGCTGTAGCCACGGCGTCCACCTGCCCCGAAGTGGCCTTGGTGAGGCTGACGGCGCCCGTCGCCGAGTCGCCGGCCACCCGCAGGTCCATCGTTCCCCGATAGTGGACCGGGTCGACGAACCCGGCCGCTCCCCGGCGCAGCGCGGGCACGACGTCGCTCCGCAGGCGGGTCGGCGCCCAGGCGGCGAGCCTGTCCCCGCCGTCGTGGTCGTCGCTGGCCCCGACGGCCGTCAAGAACAGCGCGTTGCGCGCCGCGACGTCGAGGACCCAGGGCAGGTCCTCCTGCGGCTCGCGGCCGATCTCGACCAGGTCGACGCCGAACAGGTCGCGTTCGGTCATCAGCTTGGCGAGGCTCCCGGGTCTCCACGTCGAGCGGGTGGTTCCAGCACACGATGCCGTCGTGGGCGTGCAGGAACGTGACCATCTTCGCGGCGGCGGCCGGGTCGTCGTCGCGCGCCGGTGGCGACCAGAAGGCGGGCAGCTTCTGGTCGCCGCCGTACCAGTTCAGATGGCGGGCCAGGGAGATCTCGTACGCGCGGTAGTGCTTGACGTCGGCGTACTCCTCCGCGTACGCCGCCAGCATCTCGGGCCGCAGTTCCTCACCGGGCCTGACCGGCCCGGCGGGTCCGCTCGAAGGTCAACCGGTCGACCACGAAGCTCACCGGCCGGCCCGGTCCGGCAGCGACGCCCACCCGCAGCCCCCGCAGGCTGTTGTCGGCGGCGACCAGCCCCGGCCAGAGCCCCCGATGTCCTCGGCGAGCCGCAGTGACAGCCGGGTCCAGGCCCCGGGCAGCGCGGGCAGATCAACGACACCGAGCAGGCCGCTGCTGGTGTACGCCGGCAGCCCGGCCCCGCCGATCCGGTAGCGCAGGACGTACTCGCCGGCCGGCTGCTCCCCGCGGGCCGGGTGGTACGACAGCTTCATCTGCATCAGCAGGATCGCGTCCGGCCCGGCCTGCTCCGGGAGCACGTCCAGCGTGAACACGGTGTCGGCGATGCACGTGTGATAGGTCGAGTTCCAGGCCGAGCCGACCTGCCACAGGATCCCGCCGGTCACTCCGGCACCACGAGCGGACAGCCGCAACGCCCGGCCCGGGTCGTCCGCGCTGTGCGGGCCGTTGACGAACGTGGCCGCTGTCGTGGCGAGCAGGCCTTCCGTGCTCTGCGTCCAGGTCCAGGCAGACCGGCCTCCGGTTCCGGGCTGCCGTCGAACGCACCGCCAGCCGGTGGTCGTGAGCGGCGACCCGCCAATCGTGATCGGTCCACCAGACCAGGTCCACACCGAGGCGCCGGGCCTGGTACAGGTGTGCCTCGTAGCTGGCTCCGCCCTCGCTGAACGGGCCGTGGATGTGCATGGCCAGGCTGATCGGCTTGAACTCCGCTGCCGGGGCCGCCGCGCGCGGACCGACCGCCGCCGACCTGGATTGATCACGTTGACGCTCAACACGCTGGACCCGTCGGTAGGCAGCCAACTCAACCGACACTTCCGAGACGCCTTCAGACTCACCGCCAGCACCTACGCCCGAGCCGTCCGATAACCGACGACCGTGTTGCGGTCGACACCCGGCCGTCCGCCACGCCCGGCCGCGACACCGATTCCGCGTGTCAGGGCCCCCGACCTACCTTGGCAACTGCCCAAGCTGACACACATCCTCCGAACCAGCACGGGTAGCTTCTCGAAGGCACGGCCACGCTGGGAAAGGGACTGTGCCACACGAATGGCTCTGGCGCAGAAGCGGGATGCTGTTGGTGATCTTGACCGGCGTGTCGGGCGGTCCGCGCCCGGCGCGCCCTGATGAGATCGTCGGATGTCGATGGGGCGCAGTTCGGGAAGCGTTATCCCGGCCGAGACGCCTGCGTTTCCGCAGCTCAGCGTCGATATAGTCGGTGTCGCGGGGTGAAGGTGCAGGTCAGGGCGTTGCCGCATGGCGGGAATCGCGAAAACGCCTAGTGACACGCCTGCCTGTGGATAACTTTGCTGAGCTGCTCATCTATGCCCGATCTCATAGTCGGTGTACGGTCGTGCCTCGTGTACTGAAAGCGTCGACCCGCAAGACCCGCGACGGGCAGACGATCCGCTACCTGCAACTGGCTCACAACGAGTGGGACCCGGCCACGAAGGCGTCCAAGACCCGGGTGCTGTACTCCTTCGGCCGCGAGGACCAGCTCGACGTGGCCGGTATCCGCCGCCTAGTGGACGCGTTGTCACGGCTGCTCGCCCCGGCCGACGCCCTCGCCGCAGCCGCACCTGCGGCCGCTGGTCGGCTCCTCCCGGCGGGAAGTCGACGTCGAACGGGCGCTGTTCGCCCTGGTCGCCAACCGGGCCCTGGCCCCGTCGAGCAAGCTGGCCGCCGCCGACTGGATCTGCCAGGACGTGTACCTGCCCGGCCTGCCACACGTCACCGACGACGCCTGCTATCGGGCGATGGACCAGCTCATCGAGGTCGAACCCGCGTTGACCCGCGGGGTCTATGGCCAGATCGCCGACCTGCTCAACCTCGAGGTCGACCTGCTGTTCTTCGATACCACCAGCACCTACTTCGAACTCGACGAGGCCGACGAACCACTGTGGCGTGACCAGCAGGGCCGAGTCGTGGCCGACGACGATCCGGCAGCGGCCCGGCAGACCGGGTTTCGCACGCATGGCAAGAGCAAGGACTCCCGCGACGACCTGCCCCAGGTCGTGGTCGGGATGGCCGTCACCCGCACCGGCATTCCCGTCCGCGTCTGGTGCTGGCCCGGCAACACCGGCGACTCCGCCCTGATCCGGCAGGTCAAGACCGACATGCGCGAGTGGAGTCTGGCCCGCGTCGTCTGGGTCGCCGACCGCGGCTTCGCATCTGCCGAGAACCGTCGCTTCCTGCAACAGGGCGGCGGGCACTACATCCTCGGCGAGAAACTACGAGCCGGCACCAGCGAAGCCGACGCCGCGCTGGCCCGGCAGGGCCGTTACGCGAGCGTCGCGGAGAACCTGCAGGTCAAGGAAGTCAACATCGACGCCGACGACCGGTTCGTCATCTGCTACAACTCCGAAGCCGCCGACCGGGACGCCGCCGTCCGGAACGGCTGATCGCCCAGCTCACGGACCTGATCGATGACACCGACCGGCTGTCTGCCACCAAACGCGCCGAGCTGCGCGGTGTGATCTCGACCAAGCCGGGTCTGAACCGGTTCCTGCGGGTCACCCCGAAGGGTCTGCTGCGCCTCGACCAGGCCAAGGTCAAAGCCGAACAACGCCTGGACGGCAAGTATCTGCTGCGCTGCTCGGACCCGAAACTGTCGGCCGAGGACATCGCTCTGGGCTACAAGCAGCTCCTCGAAGTCGAGCGCGGCTGGCGCGACATGAAGATCACCCTCGACCTGCGGCCGGTGTTCCACCGCCGCGAGGACCGCATCCGCGCTCACATCCTGCTCTGCTGGCTGGCCCTGCTGCTCATCCGGGTTGCCGAGACTGAGACCGGCCACACCTGGACGACGATCCGCACCGAGATCGACCGGCTGCACCTGGGCGTGCTCACCGGCCCTGCCGGCACGTTCGCCCAGCGCACCGAGCTGTCCCAACCCCAGAAGACCCTGCTCACGAAGCTGCGGGTCACCGAGCCGCCCCGGATCTTCGACGCGACACCCGCAACCGCTTGACCTGCGACAACACAGCCGCCTAGTGACACGCCCTGTCACTGGGCCTACCGGCGTTTGCCCAGCTCAAAGCCCAGATTCGCGGACTATATCGACGCCGAGCTGCGGAACGCAGGAGACGGCGCGGGTCGCGTGGGCGGCGAGTCCGAAGGGGACGCCGGCGATGCGGGTGCAGGACCTGCTTCAGGACTTGTTCGTCGATGACGATTTCGTCGGCTGGTTTCCCTCGGATGGCCGGCGTGGTGTCTCGCCGGCGCGGCTGGCGTTGGTGTCGGTGTTGCAGTACGCGGAGAACCTGACCGGTCGTCAGGCGGCTCGGGCGGTGGCCTGCCGCATCGACTGGAAATATGCGTTGGGCATGGAGTTGACCGAGCCGGGTTTCGATCACTCGGTGCTTAGTGAGTTTCGTGATCGTCTCGCCCAGGGCGATCGTGCGGATCGGCTGTTGAAGGTGATGGTCGACCGGCTCGCCGAAGCCGGCTTGGTGAAATCTCGTGGTCGTGCGAGGACGGATTCGACGCATGTGCTGGCCGCGGTGCGCCGGCTAAGCCGGGTCGAGTTGGTCGCGGAGACCATGCGGGCCGCGCTGGAGGCGTTGGCCAAGGTCGACGAACTCTGGTTGGCCGTGGTGATGCCTGAGCATTGGGGTGCTCGTTATGGCCGTTCGGTGCGTCACGAGCGGCAGCCGAGCGGGGCGGACGCGGTCGCCGCGTATGTCGAGCAGGTTGGCGCTGACGGTGCCTGGCTGCTGCAGGCGGCAGCACGTCGACCGGCCGGTGGGTGTCCATATCCAGCAACACCGTGCCGTAGACGTGTCCGCGGCGCAGGGCGAAATCGTCGACGCCGAGCGCGGTAACCACGCCCGGCTGCGGCAGCGGTGCGGCGCGCAGCAGGTTGAGCATGGTGTCACGCCCGACGGGCATGCCCAGCCTCCGCGCCAGCCTGGCGCCCGGTCGACCGGCCAAGGCCACCTCGATCGCCATCAACGCCTTCCGTAACGGCGGGCTGTATCGGGAGTGCGGTGTGGTCAGGCCGGGGATCTGCTCGACGAACGTGACCCGAGCGCAGTCGTCCTGGCGGCAGACCAAACGGCGCATCAGGAGCTGGATGACGACCGGCCGTCCGGCCAGAGCGGTGTCGGCCAGTTGCCGGTGATAGCGACCGTGCACCCGCCCCGACTCGGTAGCGCAGCCTGGACACGCTGCCCGGTCACGCCCAGATCTGGCCTCGATCACTATCCAGCCGCCGGTCTCGTGGACCCGGTCGATGGTGACGTTCGCCAGGTGCGGCAGCAGCCGTTCAAGATCGCACCGCGGTCAGCTATCACAATCCACATAGGACGACAGGCGACACGCCAACATCTGCTGATCACAAGGTCATCGCCAGAACCGAATTACGTGATCGGAAAACGCTCAGACCTGGGGAATTTCAAGATCGCCGACATCTTGCGCTGCTGGCGCGGGCTGCCGCCACGGCAGCCGATCCCGCGCATCAGCCGGGCGACGTGTTTACGGCCGTGCCGGGCGCCTGCAGCGGCCAGCTCGGCGTGGATCCGCGGCGCCCCGTAGGTGCCGTTCGACGCCGCGTGCACGGCGAGGATTTTGACGGTCAGCACCTCGTCGACGCGTCGCCGCTGCGACACGACGCCGCGGGCGTGCTGGTAGAACGCGGACCGGGAGACTTCGAGCAGCCCGCACGCACGCTTGACCTTGTGCTTGCCGGCTTTCTCCGCGGCGATGAACGGATACACGCTCACCGGGTCTCCCTCACGAAGAAAGCCGTCGCCCGTTTCAGGATGTCGACGTCTTCCTGCAACTGCCGGTTCTGCCGCCGCAACGCCGCCAGCTCGGCCCGCTCGTCCGAACGAGTGCCGGCGTCGAGGTCAGCCTGCCGGATCCAGTTCCGCACCGCGGTGTCGGTCAGGTCATACTCCCGGACCACCTGCGCCACCGTGTGATCATCACGCCGGCACAACTCGACAATCTGGGCCTTGAACTCCGCCGTGAAACCCCGGCGAGACCGCTGCCGCTTCTTACCCATGCTCTCCATGATCCTGGACATCCCTCCAAGGCCCGAAAGCCCTGATCTCAGAGGACGTCTGATTCACGTACTTTGCGTGTTATGTGGGTTTAGCCGTATCGACGCCGGCAAGAAAATCGTCGGCTGCTGGCCCGCGACTACGAAACCCTCCCCACCACCTCCGCCACCATGATCCGCATCGCCGCACCTACCCCACCATCACCAAGACATGGTGCGTTCGACGACCCATCGCCGTTTGACGACGCTGAAGCCTTTGAGCTGGGGGTGGCCTGGTCGGGCGTCAAAGGCCGCGTCGCCACCCACGACATGCGCGAGATCTTCAACGCCATCCTCTACGTCAACCGCACCGGCATCGCCTGGCGCCACCTGCCCCACGACCTGCCGCCCTGGCAATCCGTCTACT
>NZ_BSTL01000048.1 GCF_030269485.1 Actinoplanes sp. NBRC 103695
CGCCTCACACCCATCACCACCAGCCAAGACACCCAACCCGACCTCGAACCCGCCGAGATAGCCGCCTAACATCAACCCACACGGATCAGCGCTGGCCGCCTCTTACACCACGCCAGCGGACGCGACCACTCGCTGCCGGCGCCCCGCAACGGTTTCCCGGCGCCGGGAAGGTTGTCGAACTCCCCGCGCTCCTGCGCCTCCCGCAGCTGCCGGTCGACCGCCGACTCGTACCAATCCGCCACACGTCAACTCTAGTTCGAGAACTCTGATACGAGCGCCGTCCTCCGGCCCCTGCCCGCCGCGCGATCGATTAGCCTCGACACGTGCCGGTGTGGGAGCTACGGCTACTCGGCCCGGTCGAGCTGGTCCGGGGTGGCGAGCCGGTCGACGTCGGACCACCGCAGCGTCGGCTGGTTCTGGCGGCCCTGGCCGTGGACGCGGGCCGCCCGGTGCCGGTCGACACGCTGATCGCCCGCGTCTGGGGGCCGGCCGCGCCGGAACGCGGTCGCCGCGCGCTGCAGGCGCACCTGGCCCGGCTCCGCCAGGTGGTCGAACCGGCCGAGCTGATCCGGCGGTCCGGCGGCTACCAGCTGGATGCGCCACCGGAGAGTGTGGACATCGGCCGGTTCAACGACCTGGTGCGCCGGGCGCGGGAGCCGGAGCGGCCGGTCGCCGAGCGGGCCCGGCTGCAGCGGGCGGCGGTCGAGCTCTTCCACGGCGAACCCATGGCCGACCTGCCCGGGCCGTGGGCGAGGCAGGTCAGGGAGAGGTGGCGCCGGCAGCATCTGGACGCGGTGATCGGCTGGGCCCGGCTGGCGATCCCGGCCGGCGATGCCGAGGCCGTCCTCGGCCACCTGACCGCGCTGGTCGACGAGCATCCTCTGGTCGAGCCGCTCGCCGCGGCCTACCTGCTGGCCCTGCACGCCGCCGGCCGTACGGCCGAGTCCCTGGACCACTTCACCAAGGTCCGTCAGCGGCTGGTGGGTGACCTGGGCATCGAGCCGGGCGCCGAGCTGCGGCAGGCCCAGCTGACGGTGCTTCGCGGTGATCAGGGCCGTGATCCGAGCGGCGATCGGGAGGAGCCGCCGGGCACGTCGGCGCCGGCGCAGCTGCCGCACGAGGTCACCAGCTTCGTGGGCCGCGCGGTGGAACTCAAACGCCTGGACGAGATGCTCGACCGGGACGGCACTCCTGCGGTGGCGACCGTCGCGGGCACGGCGGGCGTGGGGAAGACCGCGCTCGCCGTGCACTGGGCGCATCGGGTCCGTGACCGGTTTCCCGACGGTCAGCTGTACGTGAACCTCGCCGGTTTCGACCCCCGAGGCTCGCCGGCCACCGCCGCCGAGGCGGTCAGCGGGTTCCTCGTCGCGCTGGGGGTGCCGCCGCCACGGGTGCCGTCGACGCTGAGCGAGCGGACCGCGCTCTACCGGAGCCTGCTGGCCGAGCGGCAGATCCTGATCGTGCTGGACAACGCCCGCAACGCCGAGCACGCGCGTCCGCTGCTGCCCGGCACCCCGCGTAGCCTCGCCCTGGTGACCAGCCGCGACAGCCTCGGCGGGCTGATCGCGCAGGGCGCGTACCCGGTGATGTTGGAGGTGCTCTCCGCGCGCGAGTCGGGCGACCTGCTGGACCGGCGTATCGGCCGGCCGCGGACCCACGCCGAACCGGCGGCGGTGGCCGAGATCGCCGCGCGCTGTGCCGGCCTGCCGCTGGCCCTGGCGGTGGTGGCGGTACGCGCCGCGACCAACCCGTCGTTCACCCTGGCCGCGGTCGCCGGCGAACTGCGCGACTCCCGTCTCGCGCTCGACGCTCTGGCGGCCGGCGATCCGGCCAGCGACGTACGCGCGGTCCTCTCCTGGTCCTATCACGCCCTCGACGCCGGCGCGGCGCGGCTGTTCCGCCTGCTCGGTCTGCACGGCGGGCCGGACGTCAGCGCGGCCACCGCGGCCAGCCTGATCGGCGAGCCGGTACGCCGGACCCGGATGCTGCTGGCCGGCCTGGCCCGCGTGCACCTGGTTCTCGAGCACCAGCCGGGCCGGTACGGCATGCACGACCTGCTCCGCGCGTACGCCGCGGAACTGGCCGAGGCGATCGACCCACCGGCCGAGCGGCAGCAGGCTCTTCGCCGGGTCCTGGATCACTTCGTGCACACCGGCAAGGAGGCCGCCCTGCTGCTGTTCCCCGGCCGGGAGCCGATGGATCCGGGCCCGGTCGCTCCCGGTGCGGTGGTGGAGGCGCTCGACTCCTACGAGCAGGCAGAGGAGTGGTTCGCGACCGAGCACCACGCCGTGCTGGCCGCCATCCGGCGCAGTGCCGAGCTGGGCCTGGACCAGCTGATCGGCCGGCTGGCCTGGACATTGACGACGTTCCAGCTGCGCCGAGGACTGTGGCACGACTGGGAGACCGCCCAGCGGGCCGCGCTGGAAGCGGCTCAGCGGCGGGGCGACCGCGGCGGGGAGGCCGACGCCCACCGCAGTCTGGGCCGGGTGCTGCAGCGTCTGGGCCGCCTCCAGGACGCGGACCTCCACTACCGGCGGGCCTTGCAGATCTACCGCCGTGTCGGGGACGCGGACGGCGAGGCGATCACCCACGACAACCTGTCACCGCTGCTGTCGCTGATGGGCCGGGCGCCCGACGCGGTGGCGCACGCGCGGCGGGCGCTGGAACTGTTCCGCGGCGTGGACCACACGCTTGGCATGGCCAGCGCCTCCAACTCGGTCGCCTACCTGCTCGTCCAGGTCGGCGAGCCGGCGGAGGCGGTCGGCTACGCGCTGGAGTCGCTCACCCTGCATCGGCGGATCGGCGACGTGGACGGCGAGGCGGCCACCTGGGACACGCTCGGCTTCGCGCGCCACCATCTCGGGGAGTGGTCCGAGGCCGCCGACAACTACCGCCAGGCGCTGGTGCTCTATCGGCGGCTGGACGACCGCTACAAGATCGCGGACACGCTGCGCAACCAGGGCACGACCCAGCACGCCTCGGGTGACCGCGAGGCGGCCGGGCGGTCCTGGCGAGAGGCGCTGTCCATCCTGGAGGACATCGGCCACCCCGAGGCCGAGGACGTGCGCGCCCAGCTTTCACAGCCGTGATCGGGCGTCCTCACCGATGGCGGTCGTCGTCGGAGCGGCCGCAGCGCCTAGGTCTCTCTGCGCATGAACGCGTCACGGACGGCGGCGGCGAGGCCGGTCCGCCGGCGGTGGTGGTCCTCGGCCGGGTCGGCCGGCGTCGCGGTGTGGGTCAGGCTGCTGGGCGACCAGGTCATGGCCATCGCGATCACCAGGGAGTGGATGTCGGCCGCGGGGATGTCGGCGCGTATCTCGCCGGCCCGCTGGCCCGCGGCGATCACCTCGATCTTGGTGGACTCGTCGGTCCGGGGGAACAGCGGGCCGGCCGGGGTGCGTTCGAGGCGCGCCCAGGTGGCCAGCCGGACCAGTTGAGGGTGCTCCAGGTACGCGTCGTAGAGCCGGACCGCGTAGTCGGGGAGGTCGGCGGTGAGCGGCGCCTTGTCCAGGATGTCGTTGACCTGGTCCTCGAGGACCGCGTCGAACAGCCGTTCCTTGCCCGCGTAGTAGGAGTAGATCTGGGCCTTGCTGACCTTGGAATCGGCGGAGATGCGATCGACCCGCGCGCCGGCGACGCCGTACGCGGCGAACTCCACGGCGCCCGCGTCCAGCAGGCGACGGCGGCTGGCCTGGGACCTGTCAACCATGGTCACATCCTAAACGAACTCGTTCGTTTGTCATCGGGCGGCACATCGCCTACCGTGGCGAACGAACCAGTTCGTTTGCTGCGACGGGAGTGACGTCATGAGGGACACCATCGGATGGGCCGCGCTGGACAGGGACGCACCGCTGCGCCCCTGGGCCTTTCAGCGCCGTGACCTGCGCGAGGACGACGTCGCGGTCCGCGTCGAGTACTGCGGGGTCTGTTCCAGCGACATCTCCGCCATCCGCCACCGCGGGGACGACCCGTTGGTGCCGGGCCACGAGATGACCGGCGAGATCACCGCCGTGGGCGCTGCGGTGACCGGCTTCCGGATCGGCGACAAGGTCGCCGTCGGCAACATCATCGACTCCTGCGGCGAGTGCGGGCCCTGCCTGGCCGGCCGGGAGAACTGGTGCGCGCGGTTCCCGACGCTCACCTACGGCAATGTCGACCCCAAGGACGGGATGCCGACCCGCGGCGGCTACTCCTCCGAGTACGTCCTGCCGGCAAAGTTCACCTACCACCTGCCCGCCGGGCTCGACCCCGCCGCCGTCGCGCCGTTGATGTGCGCGGGAGTCACCACCTACGTCCCGCTCAAGCGCTGGGGCGCGGGCCCCGGCAAGCGAGTCGGCATCGTCGGCATGGGCGGACTCGGCCACCTGGCCCTGAAGATCGCCCACCACCTGGGCGCCGAGGTCGTCCAGTTCACCCGCACCCTCGACAAGGCGGCCGAGGCGCGCGCCCTGGGCGCCGACGACGTGGTGCTCTCCACCGACGAGCAGCAGATGGCCGCCCAGCGGGGCCGCTTCGATCTGATCCTGGACACCGCCGGGGCGCCGCACTCCATCGAGCCCTACGTGGCCGCCCTGGCCATGGACGGAACCCTCTGCGTCGTCGGCATCCCCGAGGGCGACCTCTCGGTCAATCCGCTGAGCCTCATCCAGGGCGCCAAGACCCTCGCCGGCGCCGGCAGCGGCGGCACCCGCGAAACCCAGGAGATGCTCGACTTCTGCGCCGGCCACCGGATCACCGCCGACATCGAGATCCTGCCGCAGCGGCGGGTCAACGAGGCGCTCGACCGCCTGGCCCGCAACGACGTCCGCTACCGCTTCGTCCTCGACATGACCACCGCCGTGGCCGGGGTCTGAAACGCGACCCAAGTCCTGTCTCGTGGATCACCCAGGGCTGCGGAGGGCCCAGAGCGCGCCTCGCACCCGGGTGATCCACGGGACAGGACTTAGTAGCCCGCGGAGGGCATGGGACGCGGCCTGGCAGAGCGGGTCGCGTGCAGTGATGCCAGCAGCTGGAGGCGGTCGGCATCGGGGCTGCCCGGTTCGGTGGTGAAGACCAGCATGACAGGGCCGGGGTTGCCGGGCAGTGGATAGGTGTCCCAGGCCAGGGTGATGTCGCCGGCCTCGGGCGTCCGGAAGATCTTGGTGCCGCTGACCGACTCGCGGACGTCGTGGCGTGCCCACAACCGCCGGAACTCGGCGCTGCGGATGCTCAGCTCGCCGACGATCGCGGTGGCGCGCGGATGGGTCGGGTCGGTGGCGACGGCCGCGCGCATCATTCCGATGTAGTCCAGGGCCTGCTGCTCCCAGCCGGGGCAGCTGTGCTGACCGGTCCGGGTGTCGTCGAACATCAGCAGCAGCATGTTGAGCCGGTCGCCGGGGTAGTCGCCCGGGTCGCCGAGCAGGGCCTCCGCCATCGGGTTCCAGTCGAGCAGGTCGAGGTGCCGGCCGAGCACGACCGCGGGGGTGTCCAGCACTCGGAGCAGCCGCCGGGTGCTGTCCGGCACCTGTTCCCGGACATGGTCCACCGGGCCGGGCATCGGCCTGCGGGCCGCACGGGCCAGCGTGAACAGGTGCCGGCGTTCCTGGTCGTCCAGGCCGAGCGCTCCGGCGAGGGCGTCCAGGACGTCGTCGGACGGGTGCACCTCCCGGCCCTGTTCCATCCGCTGGTAGTAGTCGGTGCTCAGCCCGGCCAGCAGGGCCAGCTCCTCCCGCCGCAGCCCGGTCACCTTGCGCCGGCCGCCGGGCTCCAGGCCGACGTCACGCGGACTCAGCCGGCTGCGCCGGGCACGCAGGAAATCGCCGAGCTCACGAGCGTACGGATGGGCCATGCCGCAAGTGTGCCGCGGCCCGGTCCACCGACGGTAGGTCTTCCAGACCTAGGCAGCCGAGTACGACCGAACCTTCTTCCGCGGCTCTTAGCGTCGGTCTGCCACATCCGAGCGAAGGAGCAGCAGATGACCGGATGGACCGCCGACCGCATCCCGGACCAGCACGGCCGGGTCGCCGTCGTGACCGGCGCGAACTCGGGCCTCGGCCTGATCACCGCGACCGAGCTGGCCCGCCACGGCGCCCGCGTCGTGCTGGCCGTCCGCAACACCGCCGCCGGCCAGGAGGCCGCCCGCCGGATCGGCGGCGACACCGAGGTCCGCGAGCTGGACCTGGCCTCGCTGGCCTCGGTGCGGGACTTCGCGGCCAAGCTGGCCGCCGACCACCCGGCGATCGACCTGCTGGTCAACAACGCCGGCCTGGTGTTGCTCGGCCCGCGCCGCACGACCGCCGACGGCTTCGAGCTGCAGCTGGGCACCAACATGCTGGGCCACTTCGCGCTGACCGGCCTGCTGCTCGGCAGCCTGGCCGCGGCCCGGGCGCCACGGGTGGTGAGCCTCAGCTCGATCACCCACAAGCGCGCGCATCTCGACTTCGCCGACCTGATGTTCGAGCGTGCCTACCGGGCCTCCCCGGCGTACGGCCGGTCCAAGCTCGCCACCACGGTCTTCGGCCTCGAACTGGACCGCCGGCTGCGCGCCGCCGGATCGCCGATCGTCAGCACGCTGGCCCACCCGGGTCTCACCCGCACCAACCTGACCCCGCGGGCCTGGGAGCACCGTCCCCGGCTGGGACGGCTGATCGCGTGGGCCGGTCTGCTGGTCACCCAGCCGGTCGAGCAGGGCGCGCTGCCGCAGTTGCGTGCCGCGACCGATCCCGGCGTGCGCGGCGGTCAGTTCTTCGGCCCGGGCGGGCTCGGCGAGACACGCGGCCGGGTCACCGAGGCCCGGCTCAGCCGGGAGGCGGCCGATCCGTCGGTCGGCAGACGGCTCTGGGCGGCCGCCGAAGAACTGACCGGCGTCAGCTACCTCTGAATGCCCCTGATGCCGGCGTCTCGGTGCAGGTCGCAGCAGCCCCGGCACGGGATCGACGGTGTCGAGGGGCGGGGCCGCGGAGCGTAAACTCGGGTTTCATGTGCCGAAACATTCGACCGCTGAACAACTTCGAGCCTCCGGCCACGCGGGACGAGACGCACGCGGCCGCCCTGCAGTACGTCCGCAAGGTGGCCGGCGCGACCAAGCCCAGCCAGCGCAACCAGGAGGCCTTCGACCGGGCGGTCGCCGCGGTGGCCCGGGCGACCGAGGAACTGCTGGACGAGCTCGTCAACGTGGGGCCGAAGAAGGACCGCGAGGTCGAGGCCGTCAAGGCGCGGGCCCGGGCGGAGAAGCGGTACGCCTCCTGATCCGCCCGGACCCGGAACGCGTTACTTGCCCGCGGAGACCTTGTCGGGAGCCGTGGCCGGCGCCGCGGCGGGCGTGCGGTTCGACCGGCGGTAGGCGAGCAGCGCGATGATCAGCGCGATCACGCCGAGTGCCAGGCCACCCGCGCCCAGGACGGTGCCGGTGTTGGACGACTCCTCGGCGGCGGGCCCCTCGGCGGTGACGGCCGGGCCGGTCGCCGCGGCCGGGGCGGTGCCCTCGGGCGCGGCCTTGGCGAGCTTCAGGACGGGCGCGGGGCTCTCCGGCTCGGCGCCGGCGACCGGCTCGTCGATCCAGCGGACCACCTCGCCGCCGGAGTAGGTCTGCAGGGCCTTGAAGACCATCTGGTCGACCTCGGGCAGCGGGCCCAGCGAGACGTCGAACTCCTGGAACTGGCCGGGTTTGATGGCCGCGTCGCCGGTCGCCGTCCAGGTGATCTTGGACACGGCCTCCTTGATCTGGGTGCCGTGGGCCTCCAGCGGCTTGTCCAGCGGACTCTTGGTGACGACCGGCGTCCAGCCGGGCACCGGCTTGACCGACACGGACGCCACCGGGGCCTCCTTGATCGGCAGGTTCACCTCGAGTTTCGTGGTGGACTCGGTGTCGCTCTCGTTCGGGACGCGGAAGGTCACCTTCGAGTAGCCGCCCTGCGTGGCACTCGCGGAGCTCACGCTGACGTGCGCGGATGCGGGGGCGGCGATCGCGAGGGTGAGCGCGGCGACCGCTCCGGCCACCACGGCGGCCCGCTTGAACAAGGTCATCTTCTCTCGGCCTTCCAGACGTATGAGACGTACGGCCATTGGTCGGCAGCCGAGGCGGAAAAGTTCCCTACGATTTCGGCAATCTGACCTCGACCCGAAGGCCCGGCTCGGCGTCACCGAGGGTAATGGTTCCGTGATGCTGGCGAAGGAGTTCCCGGACGATCGCGAGGCCCAGCCCGGAGCCGCCCGCGTCCCGCGCGCGGGCGTCGTCGAGCCGCGTGAAACGGCCGAAGACGCGCTCCCGGTCGCCCTCCGGGATGCCGGGGCCGTCGTCCGTCACCGTGATCAGACCCCAGGACGGTTCGGACGACAGAGTCACCTCGACCGAGGTGGAGGCGTGCCGGACGGCGTTGTCCAGCAGGTTCGCGACCACCCGGCTCAACGCGTCGGGCTCCCCCGCCACGAGCACCGGCGCGGGCGGGAGAGAAACGCGTACGGACGGGTAGCGGGAAGCCACCGCCGAGAGCAACTCCCCCACCGGGATCTCCTGGATCCGTGCCACCGGGCGGGTGGCGGCGTCGTCGGCGCGGGCGAGCAGCAACAGGTCGTCGACCAGCCGGCTGAGCCGTTCCACATCGGTGAGCAGGTCGGCGGAGAGCCCGGGCCAGTCGGTGTCGTCGGGCAGCCGCTGGGCCACCTCCAGCTCGGTCCGCATGGTGGTCAGCGGGCTGCGCAACTCGTGCGCGGCGTCGGCCACGAACGCCCGCTGCCGCGCCCGGGACGCGTCCAGCCGGCGCAGCATGTCGTTCAGGGTGACCGCGAGCCGGTGGATCTCGTCGCTGGAGTCGGGCACCGGCAGACGGTCGGTGCGGGCCCGGCCGGTGATCTCCTCGGCGCCGGAGCGCAGCGCCTCGACCGGGCTGAGCGCCGCGCCCACCACCTGCCACGACACCACCGCCAGCACCAGGATGAGCAGCGGGAACACCACGAGCAGGGTGATCCGCAGCAGCCGGATGCCGGCGGCCACGTCGGCGGTGCTGCGGGCGACCAGGACGTGCACGGTGTCGGCGCCCTGCCGCGCGTCGACCGCGACCACCCGGACCGCGCCGTCCACCCCGATCCGGTCGCCGCCGATGACCGTGCCGCGGCCGCTGGACAGCGCCTTCAGCTCGTCCGGGTAGAGGATCGGCACCAGCCGGTCGGCGGTCGCGCTCACCGCGCGTACCCGATCCTGGTCGTCGACGACCTGGACCTGCATGCCCGGGCTGACCGGGATGGGGTCGCTGAGAGCGTTCTGCTCGACCAGCGCGGCGACCGCCTTCGCGGTGTCCAGCGCGTCCTCGTTGATGGTGCGCAGCAGCGCGAAGTTGAGCACCGCGATCAGCGCGAGCCCGCCGGCGAGCAGCCCGGCGCAGAGCGCGGCCACCGAGACGCCGGTGAGCCGGGCGCGCAGGCTGAGCCGCCGGAACCATCTCATGGGCCGGCCCTTCTAGGAGGTAGGGAGGGCCGCGAGGCGGTAACCGGCGCCACGCACCGTTTCCAGGCGTTCGCGGCCGATCTTGCGGCGCAGGTAGCCGACGTACACCTCGACGGCGTTGGGCGCGGTCTCCAGCGCCGCGTCCCACACGTGGTCGAGCAGCTCGGTCTTGGAGACCACCTGGCCGGGGTGGCGGATCAGGTACTCCAGCAGGGCGAACTCGCGGGCGGTCAGCGCCACCTCGCTGCCGCCGACCAGGACCCGGCGCTCGGCGGGGTCGAGCTCGACGTCGCCGTGGGCCAGCACCACCGGGCGCTCCCGGCTGCCACGGCGCAGCAGGGCGCGCAGACGAGCCAGCAGCACCACGTACGAGAAGGGTTTGGTCAGGTAGTCGTCGGCGCCGCAGTCGAGCCCGTCGGCCTGGTCGTACTCGCCGTCCTTGGCCGACAGCATCAGCACCGGCAGCCAGTGCCGCTCGGCCCGCAGCTGCCGCACCACCCGGTAGCCGGAGAGCCGGGGCAGCATCACGTCCAGGATCATCGCGTCGTACCCGCCGTGGCGGGCCATCTCCAGACCGTCCTGGCCGTCCCCGGCGATGTCCACCGCGAAGCCCTCGGCCTGCAGCCCGCGGCGCAACGCCGCGGCCAGCCGTTCCTCATCCTCCACCACCAGTAACCGCACCTGCCAACTGTGGCATGCGCGGGGCCACCCCTAGGGGACCTTCTCAGCGGAGTCACAGCGCTGCCGGAGCATGGTGGTGGCAGACAACGGGAGGTGGACGTAGTGAACGTTCTTAGGTCCAGGCCGGTACTGCGCTGGCTGGTGCCGTCGGCCGCGGCGGTCGTGGTGATCGGTGGCGGCGCGGCGGCAGGCACCATCGTCGCCAGTGCGGACCCGGCCCTGCCGGAGCGCAGCGCGGCCCAGCTGCTGGTCGATGTACAGAACGCGAAGGTCGACGGCCTGTCCGGGACGATCGTGCAGACCGCCGATCTCGGCGTTCCGTCGATCCCGGGCGTCACCGGCCAGGGCGACGAGCTCACCAAGCTGATCGCGGGCAGCAACACCGCCCGGGTCTGGTACGCCGGTGAGGATCAGGCCCGCATCGCGATCCAGGGTGTGCTCGGCCAGACCGACGTGATCCGGAACGGCAAGGACGTCTGGATCTGGCGGAGCGCCGGCAACACCGCCTCGCACCTGACGGTGCCCGAGGGCAAGACGAAGCAGCCGGCCGCGTCGCCGACGGGTCTGCCGTCGACGCCGCAGGAGGCGGCCGACGCCGCGCTGGCGGCGATCGACCCGACCACGGCGGTCAGCACGACCGGTGCGGCCGAGGTGGCCGGGCGGGACGCCTACGAGCTGGTGCTCGCGCCGAAGGACAAGGCGTCGCTGATCGGCCAGGTGCGCCTGGCGATCGACGCCAAGGAGCACATCCCGCTGCGGGTGGACGTCTACGCGAAGGACGCCAACAACCCGGCCGTCCGGGTGGCGTTCCAGCAGATCAGCTTCGCCAAGCCGGACGCGGAGCAGTTCAAGTTCAACCCGCCGCCGGGCGCGAAGGTGGAGACCCAGACGCCGGAGCAGTTGCAGGCGGAGGGGGAGAAGAAGGCCGCCGAGGCGAAGAAGCAGCACGGCGCCCCGGCCGCGGCCGGCAAGGAGCCGGCCGGTTCCAAGGTCGTCGGTGAGGGCTGGACGTCGGTGTACGTCGCGAAGGCGCCGAAGACCGGCTCGGACGGCAAGGCCGGCTCGGACGCCAAGGCCGGTGGCCAGGAGGCCGCCGCTCTCGAGGGCGTGCTGAAGAGCCTGCCCGAGGTCAAGGGCGCCTGGGGCAGCGGGCACCTGCTGTCCAGCACGCTGTTCAGCGCGCTGCTGACCGACGACGGCCGGGTCCTGGTCGGCGCGGTCTCCCCGGAGAAGCTGTACGAGGTCGCCGGGCAGAAGTAAGACAAAACGACGGTTCGCGTGGCCGGTGCGCTTTCCGGCGGGGCCTACGCGATCGTCACCGGAATCAGCCGTCGATGAATCCATCGGCGGCTGATTCCGTTTCGGCTCTGCAAAATAGTTCGGATTCCCTTGTCTCCGGACGGTTCTCTATGTCAAGGTCCCCCCACGTCAGTGAGGGCAGGAGGACCGACCGTGAGCGATGCGCTGCCCGTGCTGCGGAACTTCATCGGCGGGACCTACACGGACCCGGCGGACGGCGCCACCTCCCCCGTGATCGACCCGGCGACCGGAGAGACGTATGCGCATGCGCCGCTCTCCACGGGCAAAGACGTCGAGGCGGCGATGGCGGCGGCCCGGGACGGGTTCGCCACCTGGCGTGACGCGACGCCGGCCGAACGGCAACTGGCCCTGCTGCGGCTCGCCGACAAGGTCGAGGCGCGGGCCGGGGAGATCATCGAGGCGGAGTGCCGCAACACCGGCAAACCGGTCGGGCTGACCCGCGACGAGGAGATGGCCCCGCTGCTGGACGAGCTCCGGTTCTTCGCCGGGGCGGCACGGTTGCTCGAGGGACGGTCGGCAGGGCAATACCTTCGCGGGTACGAGTCGTACGTGCGCCGCGAGCCGATCGGGATCTGCGCGCAGGTGGCGCCGTGGAACTACCCGATGGTCATGGCGGTGTGGAAGTTCGCCCCGGCCATCGCGGCGGGGAACGCGGTGGTGCTCAAGCCGTCCGACACCACGCCGGTGAGCACGCTGCTGCTGGCCGAGATCGCCGCCGAGGTGCTTCCGCCGGGCGTACTCAACGTGGTGTGCGGTGATCGGGACACCGGCCGCGACCTGATCGCCCACCCGGACCCCGCGCTCGTCTCCATCACCGGATCGACCCGCGCCGGGATGGAGGTGGCCGCCGCGGCCGCCGCCGACCTCAAGAAGGTGCACCTGGAACTCGGCGGCAAGGCGCCGGTCGTGGTCTTCGACGACGCCGACCTCGCGTCGACCGCCGCGCGGATCGCCGACGCGGGGTATTTCAACGCCGGGCAGGACTGCACCGCCGCCTCCCGGGTGCTGGTCCACCGCGGCGTCGCCGCCGACTTCACCGAGGCGCTGGTGGAGGCCGCGTCCCGGCAGGAGGTGATCCCGGTCAACAACGCGAACCAGCTGGGCCGGGTTCTGGGGTTCCTCGACCGGGCGCCGGAACACGCCCGGGTGGTGACCGGCGGCCGGCAGTTCGGCGACCGCGGCTACTTCATCGAGCCGACCGTCGTGACCGGGCTGGAGCAACGCGACGAGATGGTGCAGGACGAGATCTTCGGGCCGGTCGTCACGGTCCAGGAGTTCGACGACGAGGACGCGGCGGTGCGCTGGGCCAACGACGTCCGGTACGGCCTGAGCGCCAGCGTGTGGACCCGCGACCACGGCCGGGCGATGCGCATGACGCGGCGCCTCGACTTCGGCTGCGTCTGGGTCAACACGCACATCCCGTTCGTCTCGGAGATGCCGCACGGGGGCTTCGGGCATTCCGGGAACGGCAAGGACCTTTCCGCGTACGGGTTCGACGAGTACACCCGGATCAAGCATGTGATGCACAACGTCGGCTGATAGAGGTACCCCCGGATGAGCGACACCCCCGCGATCGAGTTCGTCGGCGTACACAAGGAGTTCCAGTCCCACGGCGAGACCGTCCACGCCGTGCGCACGCTCGACCTGGCCATCGGGCAGGGCGAGTTCTTCTCGCTGCTCGGCCCGTCCGGCTGCGGCAAGACCACCACGATGCGGATGATCGCCGGGTTCGAGGACCCCAGCGCCGGCACCGTCTTCCTGGACGGCAAGGACGTCACGGGCGTCGCCCCGAACAAGCGCGACGTCAACATGGTGTTCCAGTCGTACGCGCTGTTCCCGCACATGTCCGTGTTCCAGAACGTCAGCTTCGGCCTGGAGCGCAGGAAGGTGGCCAAGGCCGAGATCACCCGCCGGGTCGGCGAGATCATCGAGATCGTGTCGCTGACCGGCATGGAGAAGCGGGCGCCGCGGGAGATGTCCGGCGGCCAGCAGCAGCGGGTCGCGCTGGCCCGGGCGCTGGTCAACCGGCCGCGGGCGCTGCTGCTCGACGAGCCGCTGGGCGCGCTGGATCTGAAGCTGCGCCAGCAGATGCAGGTCGAGCTCAAGCGGATCCAGCGCGAGGTCGGCATCACCTTCGTCTACGTCACCCACGACCAGGGCGAGGCGCTGACGATGTCGGACCGGATCGCGGTCATGCAGGGCGGGCGGATCGACCAGCTGGGCACTCCGCGGGAGATCTACGAGAAGCCGGCTACCCGGTTCGTGGCCGGCTTCATCGGCACCTCCAACCTCCTCGAGGGCGAGGTGCGGAGCATCGACGACGGCATCGCGACGCTCTCCTCCGCGCCCGGCGACTGCGTGCTGGTGCCGGTTCCGGGTTCGGTCGCGGTCGGCGACAAGCTGGAGATCTCGGTACGCCCGGAGAAGATCGAACTGGAGCGCGGCACCGAGGCGCCCAGCGACTGCTCGGTCGTCGCCGGCACGGTCAGCGAGGTCGTCTACCACGGCACCTCGACCAACTACGCCGTGACGACGGCGGCCGGCCCCGAGTTCACGGTCTTCGACCAGAACGCGGCCAACGCCGACGATCTCGCCGTACGCGGCGACAAGGTCTTCCTCTACTGGAACGCGCAGCACTCGTATCCGATCGGAGTCTGATGAATTCCCTCCACTCTTCTGGCCAGCTCTGGCGTGGCATGACCCAGCGTCGCCTCGGCCGCCGGGACGCCCTTCGGATGGGCGGGCTCGCCTCGTTCAGCGCCTTCCTTGCCGCCTGTGGCGTCAAGGGCCAGGGCAACCCCGGTGCCAGCGCCCCCGCCCCGGACGCGGTCGCCAAGTTCTGGGAGGGCAAGACCGCCACCAAGCACGTCGACGTGGCGAGCTGGCCGCTCTACATGGACCCGAAGCAGCCGGAGCTCAAGGCGTTCACCTCCGAGACCGGCATCACGGTGAACTACCAGGAGGTCATCCAGGAGATGGGCCCCTGGTTCGCCAAGGTGCAACCGCAGCTGGCGGCCAAGCAGCCGATCGGGTTCGACATCCAGATCATCACCAACGGCGTGCAGTTCAAGCAGTTCAAGGACTCCGGCTTCCTCGCGCCGCTGGACCTGGCCAAGCTGCCGAACTACGCGAAGAACGCCGGCCCGGCGTACAAGAACGAGGCCTTCGACCCGGGCAACGTCTACAGCGTGCCGTGGACGTCCGGGATCACCGGCATCGCGTACGACCCGGCGAAGACCGGCCGCGAGATCACCAAGCTGGCCGACCTGTGGGATCCGAAGTTCAAGGGCAAGGTCGGCATGTTCTCCGACACGCAGGAACTCGCCAACTTCGGGCTGCTGGTGCTCGGCATCGACCCGGGCAAGTCCACCCCGGACGACTGGAAGAAGGCGGCCGACAAGCTCAAGGAACAGAAGTCGCAGGGCATCCTGCGCAACTACTACGACCAGAGCTACATCGACGCGCTCGGCAAGGGCGAGGTGTGGATCACCCAGGCGTGGTCCGGCGACGTGTTCCAGAAGAACGTCTCCGAGGGCAAGAACTTCAAGTTCATCATCCCGGAGGAGGGCGGCACGATCTGGACGGACAACTTCTCCATCCCGATCACCGCGCCGAACGCGGTGTCCGCGCTCACCCTGATCGACTACTTCTACCGGCCGGAGGTCGCCACCGACGTGGCCGCCTACATCAACTACGTGACGCCGGTGCCGGCCACGCAGGAACTGATGAAGCAGAAGGCGGCGGCCGCCACCGGCGACGACAAGAAGACCCTGACCGCGGTCGCGGAGAGCCCGCTGGTGTTCCCGACCGAGGCCGACTACGCGAAACTGCACTACTACCGCAACTTCGCCACCCCGGCCGAGTACCAGGACTTCCAGCGCGTCTTCGAACCCGTCGTGCTGGGGTGAAGCGGTGAGCCGCCTGCGCCGCAACCTGGCGCCCTACCTCCTGGTCCTGCCCGGCGGGCTGTGGCTGCTGCTGTTCTTCGCGGTGCCGATGATCACCATGCTGTCGCTGTCGCTGCAGCAGGGCGACATCGTCAACGGGTACGCGTTCACCGGCCACTGGCAGACCTATGTGGACGCCATCGGCAACTACCGGACCCAGCTGTTCCGGTCGCTGCTCTACGGCGCGATCGCCACGATCGCGCTGATCGTGCTGGCGTTCCCGGTCGCGTACTGGATCGCCTTCTACGGCGGCCGGCGCAAGGCCACCTACCTCTTCCTGCTGCTCCTGCCGTTCTTCGTGTCGTTCGTGCTGCGGACCATCTCGTGGCGGCAGATCCTCACCGACGAGGGGCCGGTGCTCGGGCCGCTCAAGGACATCGGCCTGCTCGGCGACTCGTTCCACGTGCTGGGCACGCCGTTCGCGGTGATCGCCGGGCTGGTCTACAACTTCCTGCCGTTCATGGTCCTGCCGGTGTACGTGGCCCTGGAACGGATCGACCCCCGGGTCATCGAGGCCGCCCGCGACCTGTACGCCGACCCGGCCACCGCCTTCCGCAAGGTGATCCTCCCGCTCGCCCTGCCCGGGGTCTTCGCCGGCGTGCTGATGACGTTCGTGCCGGCCAGCTCGGACTACGTCAACTCGGCGGTGCTGGGCAGCTCGTCCACCACGATGATCGGGCAGGTCATCCAGGCGCAGTACCTGGCCACGGCGGACTATCCGACGGCGTCGGCGCTGTCGTTCGTACTCATGGCCGTGCTCCTGATCGGGGTCTTCACCTATGCGCGAGCCCTCGGCACCGAGGACGTGATGAAGGTGGCGGCCCGATGAGGAACTCCCGCGCGCTGCACATCTACACCTGGGTGGTCGTCGCCTGGCTGACCCTGCCGGTCGCGGTCATGATCGCGTTCGGCTTCAACGACACCCCCGGCCGCTACAACCAGACCTGGGAAGGCTTCACGCTCAAGTGGTACGGGCGGGTCTTCGGCATCGACGCGCTCACCGAGGCGCTGCTGGTCTCGCTGGTCATCGCGATCATCACCGCGGTGGTGGCCGGCGCGCTGGGCACCGGCATCGGCTACGCGCTGGGCCGCTACCGGTTCCGCGGCTCCGGCACGGTCAACCTGATCCTGTTCGCCGCGATGTCCGCCCCCGAGCTGGTGATGGGCGCCTCGCTGCTCACCCTGTTCGTGTCGATGGGCGTCGGCCTCGGCGTCACCACCATCTCCGTCGCGCACATCATGTTCTCCATCTCGTTCGTGTCCGTGGTGGTCCGCGCCCGCGTGCTCACCCTGGACCGGTCGCTGGAGGAAGCCGCCGCCGACCTGGGCGCCACCGGCTGGACGACGTTCTGGCGGGTCACGTTCCCCCTGATCCTGCCGGCCGTCGGCTCCGGCATGATGCTCGCGTTCGCGCTGTCCATCGACGACTTCGTGGTCACCAACTTCACCGCCGGGACCACGGTCACGTTCCCGCTCTGGATCTGGGGCGCCACCCGGGTCGGCCTGCCGCCGCAGGTCAACGTCATGGGCACACTCATCTTCGCGGTCGGGGTGCTGATCGCGGTGCTGTCCGGGGTGCGCTCCCGGCCGCGCCGCCGCCGTGGCTGACCCGCTCGCCGACGCCGCTCCGTCCTGCTACTGGCTCTCTCAGGACGGCGCGCCGCCGGCTCTCGACCCGCTCGCCGGCCCGCTGCGCACGGACCTGGCCGTCATCGGCGCCGGGTACAGCGGGCTGTGGACCGCGTTGCTGGCCAAGGAACGCGACCCGGCCCGGGACGTCGTGGTGCTGGAGGCCGGCACCGCGGGGTGGGCCGCGTCGGGGCGGAACGGGGGGTTCGTCTCGGCGTCGCTGACGCACGGCTATGAGAACGGACTCCGTCACTTTCCTTCCTCGTTGCCTCTTCTGGAGGAGCTCGGTCGTTCCAACCTCTCCGACATCGCTTCCGCCATCGTCCGGTATGACATCGACTGTGCTTGGGAGCTGACCGGGGAGCTGGTCGTCGCCACCGCTCCATGGCAGCTGGCCTCGCTCTCCTCCGCCGACGGCTTCCTCGACCGGGAGGCGGTGCAGGCCGAGGTGCGGTCGCCGCGGTTCCTCGGCGGGGTCTGGGACCGGACCGGGTGTGCCATGGTCGATCCGGCCCGGCTGGTCTGGGGGCTGCGTCGCGCGTGCCTCTCGCTCGGCGTGCGGATCTTCGAGAACACTCCCGTGCTGGGCATCTCATCCTCCCGCGGTGGGCTGCGCCTGGACACGCCGAGGGGCGAGGTCACCGCACGGCATGTCGCGCTCGCCACGGGCGCGCACGGCAAGCTGCTGCAGCGGCTCCAGCACTACGTCGTGCCGGTCTACGACTACGCGCTGATGACCGAACCGCTGACCGCGGCGCAGCTCGCGTCGATCGGCTGGGCCAACCGGCAGGGCCTGGGTGACGCGGCAAACCAGTTCCACTACTTCCGGCGTACGACGGACGACCGGATTCTGTGGGGCGGTTACGACGCCGTCTACTACCGGGGCGGCCGGATCAGTCCCGCCCGGGACCAGCGGGAGGAGACGTTCCAGCGGCTGGCCCGGCACTTCGCGGCCACGTTCCCCCAGCTCGACGGCATTCGCTTCACTCACAAGTGGGGCGGCGTCATCGACGTGTGCAGCCGGTTCAGCCCGTTCTACGGCATCGCGTACGGCGGCCGGCTCGCGTACGCGGCGGGCTACACCGGCCTGGGCGTGGGCGCGTCCCGCTTCGGCGCGAACGTCATGCTCGACCTGCTCACCGGGCAGCCGACCGACCTGACCCGCCTGGAGATGGTCCGCCGCAAGCCGGTCCCGTTCCCGCCCGAGCCGGTCCGCAACGGCGTCATCCAGCTGACCCGCTGGTCGATCGCCCGCGCCGACCGCGACAACGGCCGCCGCAACCTGTGGCTGCGCACCCTGGACCGCCTCGGCGTCGGCTTCGACTCCTGATCCTCGGTGTCGGCTTCGACTCCTGATCCTCGGCGTCGGCTTCGACTCCTGATCCTCGGCGTCGGCCTCGACTCCTAATTAGAGTGTGTGCATGCTGCCCGAGACGATCGACGCCTACCGCACGTGCGAGTTCGCGACCCTCAGCCGGGACGGCACGCCGATCGCCTGGCCCACCTCGGGCATCCGCACGCCCGACGGCGGCTTCCTGCTGACCACGGCGCTCGGCTATCCGCAGAAGGCGTTCAACGTGCGCCGTGACGCCCGGGTGGCGCTGCTCTTCTCCGACCCCACGGCCAGCGGACTCCCCGACCCGCGGCAGATCCTGGTCCGCGGCGTCGCCACCTGCCCCGCCGAGATCCACACCGACCCGTCCGGCGACCTGGGCGACTTCTGGAAGATGATCTTCGAACGTCAGCCGAGGAGCCGCCGCTACCTCACCTGGCCGGCGACCCGCTTCACCGACTTCTACTTCATGCGCCTGCTCATCAAGGTGACCCCGACGTCGGTGACCACCGCCCCGCTGCCGCAGCCGTCCCCGCCCGCCGCGGGCACCCTGCTCGGCTCCCCGGTGCTGGCCGCCTACCCGACCACGGTGCTCGCCACGGTCGACGAGGCCGGCGCGCCGACGCTGGTCCGCACCACGGTCACGGCTTCCCCGGACGGCTACCGTCCAGCGGCGGCCGCCGGCGTCGGACCGGCGAGCCTGCTGGTGCACCAGCACGACGACGGCCTCGACGGCATCCACAACGCCGTGGTCCGCGGCCCCCTCGACGCCGACGGCCTGCTGCGCCCCGACCGCCTCATCGAGCCGGCCGGGGGCCGCAACGCCGGCGCTCTGGAGACGCTGCGAACCGTGCGCGCCCTGCGCGCCGCCACCGACCGTTACCTGGAGAAGCGGTCGCTCTCCCGCCCGGCGGTCCCGTGGCCCGCCTACCGCGCCATCCGCGCCTCCCTGTCAAGATGAATTGATCCGGCGATCACCTGCGTAACGGGTACCCATGGCCGCCGGTCCTCTCGATACGGTGGGCGCCTCACCCGGTCTGATCCTCGCGAGGTGCCTGGATGATCGACGGCGCGGATTTCATCAACGTCGTTCAGGCTCTCGGCGGGCCCGCCGCCGAGGCATTGGCGACGTGGGCCGAGGAGCGCGGCTTGACGGTCCGCTGGCCGTCGTCGCCACCTCTGACGACCGGCCGCACCGGGGCCCGCCTTGCCATGGTGATCGTTTCCGCGCCGCGAGAGGCGGGCCGCCGCGTCCTGGTGAGGGCGCTGTCCCGAGGCACGGAAACCGACGAACCGGCCCTTCTCCACCGGGCCAGGTCGCTCGGGCCCACCGGTTTCGTCGACGAGCACCTGCCGAAGCATGCATATGAGCCGTTCCCGATCGCGGACGGCGGCCTCCTGTGGTTCCTGGAACCACCGGCCGGTCCGGAGGGTTCGCGGGCGCTGGCCGACCTGCCGGAGGCCGACCTCGCCGAATGCTTCGAGGCGGTTGTCCGGAGTGTCGTCCTACGCTGGCGCACCGCCCGGGGCGCGACGGTGCCGAAGGGCGCCGGCGAGTTCCTGCGCGCCGAGATGCGATTGGTCGGCAACTCGCGGGCCGTCGCGGATCATCTGGGCCTGTTGCGGCCTGACCTGCTCTACCTGCGCTTTCTCGACGGCGGAACCAAGTCGGCCGCCGTTCCCAATCCAGCGCTCATGCCGGACCTGCCGGAGCTCGGCGCCTCCGTGTGGATAGAGACGGCCGTCGGCCCCTCCCACGGCGACCTGCACGCGGGCAACGTTCTCATCCCGATCGCCGACGGCCGGTCGCGACCCCGCTCGTTCCAGATGATCGACCTCGCCAGGTTCGAGCCGGAGGGCCCGGTGACCCGGGATCCCGCGACGCTGCTGCTGTCGCTCCTCGCTCCGCGGCTCTCCGCACTGCCGATCGACGAACGCGCGGCGCTGCTGGATCATCTCGTGGCGCCACGGCGCGAGTCCGCGTCCCGCCTGCGCCCGGCGTTGAGGCAGGTCGCCGATTCGGTCGACGAAGCGCTCGACGAACTCGGATTCGACGACTGGCGCAGTCAGTACCTGCTGTCCTTGACCGCCACCGCGATGCGATACCTCGGCTCTCCGGCCGTCGACGACGACGCCCGGTGGTGGTTCCTCCGCCTGGCGGGCCAGGCCGGTGCGGAGTTCCTCCGGAGACGCGATCGCTACTCGCCTGTCACTCCGGTGGACTTCCCCCGCCCGGCGAGATGGACGGCCGCCACGGAGACCCCGGTGCCGGACCGCGAGTGGCGGGTCGGGACGCGGGGCTTCGGCGATCGTCCGGCCACTGTCGACGTGCTGCGGCGGGAGGCGATGGTAGCCGCCCTGAGCGACCTGATCGACCCGGGCACCGAGCCCGGCCAGAACCCCGACGACTCGGGGCCGACCGTCGTGGCTCTCGACGGTGCGTGGGGAACGGGAAAGAGCACCCTGGTCGAACTCATCCAGGCGCGCCTGCCCCGCACGGTGAAGCCGGACGCCGACCCGCCGGCCGAGATGACCGTCCGGGATGCCGACCGGGCCCTCAGCGGCAGAGGGTTGCCGCTCTGGTCGCCGCCGGCGGTGGGCCGGACGGGTCTGATCACCGTCCAGTTCGAGCCGTGGGCGCATGAGAACGCCGGCCAGGTGTGGGCCGGGATCACAAAAGCCCTGGTGAAGGCGACGTGTGAGGTCATCACGCCGACCGAGGAGTCGGCCCGGCGGTTCTGGTTCGAGCGCAACATCAAGCGGCTCGACCGCATGCGGCTGCGTCGCTCCCTGCGCCGTTCGGTCCTCTCCCCGTGGCTGGCCACCGCGGCACTGGCGCTGATCGCTCCCCTGGTGGCGCAGCTGGCGCGGTCGACGGACACCTACAACCTCGCCGGCGTCATCATCGCCGGGTCCAACATCGCGATCCTCGTCGCCGTGGCCGGCCTCCTGGCGGGTCTGCTACACACGGCCGTCCGCTATCTCCGGCGCCCGGCCGCCGACTTCCTGCCGGCGGATCTCTTCGTCGGCCCGGTACAGAGCGGCACGTTCGGCGGCACGTCCGCGACCGGCGACGAGTCGTTGCGCGACCCGTACCACCATGCCCGGTCGGGTTACCTCTACCTCGCCCAGCACGACGTCTTCGACCTGCTCGGCGAGGTGAAGGCGTGCGGTCATCAGGTGATCGTCTTCATCGACGACATCGACCGGTGCACTCCGCGGACGACGGCCGAGGTGTTCGAGGCGATCAACCTCTTCGTGACCAGGACGTTCCCGGTGACGCGATTCGTGCTGTGTCTCGACTCGACGGCCGTGGCAGCGCACCTCGACGAGGCGTACTCGGCCCTCCGGGAACTGACCGTCTCCGGCGACGACCCGAGCGGCGGCTGGAGCTTCCTCCGCAAGCTCGTGCAGCTCCACGTCCCGGTCCCGGCGATGAGCCCGGCCGTGCTCGAGAAGCTCCTCGACTCCTTGCTCGCCCGGACCGAGACCCCGGTCGCCGCGCCCTCCCCCACCCCGCCGGCCGACAGCGTCGACGGAACGCCCGCCGCCGGGCCGGAACCGGCGCCGAGCCGGCCGGAACCGGCATACCCGGACGGGCTGACGCAATCCACCGTCGACCGGGTGGTGGCCGTGGTGGAGGACGACGACGAGATCCGCAAGCGCATCCTCGAGCGGTGGAACGACCAGCCGAACCTGTCCGTGCGCGAGTCCAAGCGCATGCTGACGATCTGGCAGTACTACGTCCGCGTGCTCATCCACCTCGGCGAGCCGGGGCTCGTCAGGCAGGCCATGCATCTGGTGATCCTGGCGGAGATCGTGGCCCGGTGGCCGGCGAGTCAGCGCGCGCTGTTCCGGCGGACCGGTGACGGCCCCGTGCTGGTCCTGCTCGCGCGTGCGGCGTCGGAGCACGAGGAGTGGACCGCCACGATCAGGTCGCTCAAGGTGCACGGCGATGCCCACCGATCGTGCACCAAGGCGCTGCGTGACCTGCTCACCCGCTACGACGGACACGCCGTTGCCGATCTGGCCGCGCGGCTGACGTGAGGCGCCGCCCGGTTCGGTCAGGTGCCGGGGGCCGGCTGCGCGCGGGCGGCCGCGTCGCGGAGAGCCCGGGTCAGGACCGTGCCGATCACGGCGACGCCCACGTACCAGGCGAAGTAGTAGAGGTTGCCGAAGTCCGTCAGGGGTGAGTCGAAGGTGCTGGAGCCGGGATGGTCATGGCGGCGTCCGGGATGTCGGCCAGGTTGCGGAAGCCACCGGTGAGCACGTAGAGCTGGGCGCCCGTCAGGCTGCCCCGGCGAGCTCGCCGTCAGGCTGCCCCGACGAGCTCGATGGAGTGGATGCGGTCCTCGACGCTCTGGGCGTGGTGAGCCGTGATCAGCTCGTCCGCGCCGGCCTCCTTGGCGAAGGACTCCAGGTAGTCCTTGACCTCCTCGGGGGTGCCGACCGCGGTGTAGCGGGTCATCCGGGCCAGCTGCTGCCCGCCCGGCGAGGCAAGGAAGTCGTCGATCTCGGCGTCCGTGAAGTTACGGCGGACCGGGCCCCGGGTCAGGAAGGAACGGGTGCGCGCACGGTAGGACGACGTCATCTGGGCGACCGCCTCGTCGTGGTCGTCGGCCGCGATCACGTTGACGCCGGCGATCACGTGCGGCTCGGCGAGCTGCTCGGAGGGGCGGAACGAGTCGCGGTAGGCGGCGACCGCCTGGTGCAGGGCGTCGGGGGCGAAGTGCGAGGCGAACGCGTACGGCAGGCCCAGGGCCGCGGCCAGCTGGGCGCCGAACAGGGACGAGCCGAGGATGTAGAGCGGGACCGGCCGGGGAGCGCGGGGCACCGCCTCGACGCCGGGGATCAGGGAGTGGCCGGAGAGGAAACCCTGAAGTTCCTGAACGTCCTGCGGGAACGTGTCGGCGGCCGTGTGGTCGCGGCGCAGCGCCTGGGCGGTGGCCTGGTCGCTGCCGGGGGCGCGGCCCAGGCCGAGGTCGATGCGGTCGGGGTAGAGCGTGGCGAGGGTGCCGAACTGCTCGGCGATCACCAGCGGCGAGTGGTTGGGCAGCATGATGCCGCCGGCGCCGAGGCGGATCGAGTCGGTGTGCGCGGCCACGTAGCCGATCAGGACACTCGTCGCGGACGAGGCGATCGAGGACATGTTGTGGTGCTCGGCATACCAGACACGGCGGTAGCCGGCGCGCTCCGCGGCCCGGGCCAGCTCGATGCTGGCGGAGAAGCTGTCGCGCGCGGTCTGCCCGGACGCGATCGGCGCGAGGTCGAGCAGAGACAGAGGGATCGCCATGAACCCCATACTGTCTCGCCCTCACAGAGTTCTCCCAGAACAACTCAGGACCGGGTCAGAGACGCGCGTCACGCTCTGCGGCATGACAAGGATCGAGGTTCGCGGGCTGACCAAGCGGTACGGCTCCGAGACCGTCGTGGACGACCTGTCGTTCGCCGTCGAACCGGGGCAGGTGACCGGGTTCCTCGGGCCGAACGGCGCGGGCAAGTCCACGACCATGAAGATGATCACCGGCCTGGCGCTGCCGACCCGCGGATCGGTCACCATCGGCGGCCGCCGCTACGCCGACCTGCCGGTGCCGCTCACCGAGGTGGGCGCGCTGCTGGACGCGGGCGCGGTGGACGGACACCGGAAGGCGTACGACCATCTGCTGGCGCTCGCCGTGAGCAACGGGATCCCCCGCCGCCGGGTCGGTGAGGTGCTCGCCCGTACGGGGCTGGAGAGCGTGGCCGGCAAGCGGACCGGCGGGTTCTCGCTCGGCATGCGGCAGCGGCTCGGCATCGCGGCGACGCTGCTCGGCGACCCGCGGGTGCTGATCTTCGACGAGCCGGTGAACGGGCTGGACCCGGAGGGCATCCGGTGGATCCGGGACTTCATGCGCGCGCTGGCCGCCGAGGGCCGCGCGGTGCTGGTCTCCAGCCACCTGATGAGCGAGATGGCGCAGACCGCGGATCACCTGGTGGTCATCGGGCGCGGCCGGCTGATCGCCGACACCAGCATGGACGCGCTGGTCACCGGAGGCGGTCAGGGCACTGTTCTGGTGCGTACGCCGGATCGGGCGGTGTTCGCGCGCCGGCTCGTGGCGGCCGGCGCCGCCGTACGCGAAAGTCTTGAATCGTCTTTGATCGTCTCCGGCCTGAGCAGCGCGGAGATCGGCGCGCTGGCGGCCACGCACGGCGCCGTTCTCAGCGAACTGACCCCGCAGCGGGCCTCGCTGGAGGACGCCTTCATGGAACTGACCCGGGACAGCGTCGAGTATCAGGAGGTCGCGCGATGAGCTTCGCGAACACGTTGCACGCCGAGTGGATCAAACTTCGCAGCGTACGGTCCACCTGGTACACACTGGCCTGCCTCGTCGTGGTCGGGCTCGGCATCACCGCGCTCGCGGCCAGCGCGTCCGGCGCCGGTTACCCGGACCTGAGCCCCGAGGACAAGGCCGTCTGGGACCCGACCAGCCTGAGCCTGCGCAGCTACATCGTGGCGCAGCTGGTCATCGGCGTGCTGGGCATCCTGGTGGTCACGTCCGAGTTCGCGACCGGCCTGATGCAGACCACGCTGAACGCGACGCCCCGCCGGAGCCGGCTGCTGGCCGCCAAGGTGGCGCTGACCACCGCGGTGGCCGTCGTGGTGGGCGAGGTGCTGATGGTGGCCGCGTTCACGCTCGGGCAGCTGATCCTCGCCGCCCGGGACGCGCCGCACGCGAGCCTGGGCGACCCGGGCGTGCTGCCGGCGGTGCTCGGCGGCGGCCTCTACCTGGCGGCGATCGGCCTGCTGGCGATCGGCCTCGGCACCATCCTGCGGTCCACCGCGGGCGCCCTCGCCACGCTGGTGGGCATCGTCTTCATCGTCCCGGGCTTCGGTGGCCTGTTCCCGGACTGGTTGCAGAAGGTGCTGCTCTTCTGGCCCACCCAGGGCGGCGCCGCCGTGCTGGCCACGGTCCCCGACCCGGACCTGCCACACCCCTGGCTGTACCTCGGCGGCATGTCCCTGGGCATCGTCGCGGTCGTGGCGGCCGGGTTCGTGCTCTTCCGGCGCCGTGATGTCTGAGATCCTCACCCGATGAGTGATCGGCTGCTGGTGGTGGACGACGAGGCCACCGTCCGTGAGCTGCTCGCCGCGACGCTCCGGTTCGCCGGATTCAGCGTGACCACCGCGGCGACCGCCTTCGAAGCGGTCGCCGCGGCGCGCGACGACCCTCCCGACCTGGTGCTGCTCGACGTGATGCTGCCCGACATGGACGGCTTCGAGGTGGTGCGGCGGCTGCGCGAGCAGCGTACGCAAGTGCCGGTTCTGTTCTTGACCGCTCGGGACCGCCAGGCCGACAAGGTGGAGGGTCTGTCGCTCGGCGCCGACGACTACGTGACGAAGCCGTTCGACCTGGAGGAGCTGATCGCCCGGATCCGCGCGATCCTGCGGCGCACGTCCGGCTACGCGGCGGGGGTGCTGGCGGTGGGCGAGCTCGCGCTGGACACCGAGGGGCATCAGGCCACCCGGGGCGGCACGCCGGTGCGGCTCTCCGACACCGAGTTCCGGCTGCTGCGCTTCCTGATGGAGAACGCCGGCCGGGTGGTGTCCAAGGCGCAGATCCTGGACCGGGTCTGGCGGTACGACTTCGGCGGCGACGCCAGCATCGTCGACACGTACATCTCCTACCTGCGCCGCAAGGTGGACGCCGAGGAGCCCAAGCACATCCACACCGTGCACGGTGTCGGCTACGTGATCCGGAGGCCACCCCGGTGAGACTCTCCCTGCGCGCCCGGCTGCTGCTGCTCACCGCCGGGCTGCTGCTGACCGGGCTGGCCGTCTCCGGCACGGTCGTCCTCGACCAGCTGGAGCGCTACCAGCTGTCCCGGACCGACACTCAGCTGCGGTCGTTCGCCACGATCATGTCCCAGGTCACGCCCCAGCGGCCGCCGGGCGACGGCGCCGCCCGCCCGGACCTGCTCGACTCCGCGCTCGACCTGCTCGGCACGCCCTACGTCGTGTTCCTCTCCCCGGACGGCAAGGTGGTCAACGGCATCCTCTCCTCGCGCGTGAGCAGGGTGACCCTGCCGGACGGCCTGCGTACCGTGCCGGCCGACGGGATCGGGGTGAGCCTGCCCGCCGCGGACGGCTCGGGGCGGTGGCGTGCCGTGGCCCGGCCCGCCGCGGGTGGCGCCGGGACGGTGATCGCGGCGGCCCCGCTCACCGAGGCCGACGCCACGCTGGCCCGGGTGCGGACGGTGGCCCTGACCAGCGGCGGGCTGCTGCTGGCCCTGCTGACCGTGGCCGGGTGGTTCGCGCTCGGCCGGGGGCTGCGGCCGCTGCGCCGGATCGAGCACACCGCTGCCGCCATCGCCGGCGGTGACCTCGCCCAGCGCGTACCCGACGCTGCTCCTCGAACCGAGATCGGGCGCCTCGCGATCTCCCTGAACACCATGCTCGGCCAGCTCGAGCGGGCCTTCGCCGAGCAGGCGGCGGCCGAGGCGCGGATGCGGGCGTTCGTCTCGGACGTCAGCCACGAGCTGCGGACGCCGCTCTTCGTGATCAAGGGCTCCACCGAGCTGTACCGGATGGGCGGGCTGACCGGGCCGGACGCGGCGGCCGACGCCGTCGCCGAGGCGATGCACGGGATCGACCGGGAGGCCGGCCGGCTGAGCGCGCTGACCGAGGACCTGCTGCTGCTGGCCCGCCTCGACGAGACCCCGGACGGCCAGCTCGATCAAGGACCGATGGATCTGCGTACGCTCGCCACCGACGCCCGCCACGACCTGCGCGCCCTCGATCCCACCCGGCCGGTGACGCTGACCGGGCCCGGCGGCGGACGACCCGGACCGGCGCCGGTGCACGCCGACGAGGCACGGCTGCGGCAGGTCGTCACCAACCTGGTGGGCAACGCGGCCGCGCACACCCCGGCGGGCACCCCGGTCCGGATCGGCGTGGGCACCGTCGGCGACCGGGCCGTGCTGGAGATCGCCGACGACGGCCCGGGCATGACCGCCGAGCAGGCCGGACGCGTCTTCGACCGGTTCTACCGCGCGGACCGCTCCCGCAGCCGGGAGGGCGGCGCCAACGCCGGGCTCGGGCTGGCCATCGCGCGGTCGCTGGCCCAGGCCCACGGCGGAGAGATCGAGCTCACGACCGCGATCGGAAAGGGGGCCGTTTTCCGGATCTCGCTTCCGCTCCTCGCGGGCTAATCTCCCCTGTGGACGATGCAAGGCCGACACACGGGGGTTTTACTGATGTTTCGTCGCTTACTGGCGGCCGCTGCCGCCGGCATTTTCGCGGCCGCCGCCTGGGCCGTCCCGGCCCAGGCGGCCGGGACCGGCACGGTGACAGGCACCTTCGTCACCCCGGCGGGCGAGCCGATCGAGGGCGCCAAGATCACGGTCACCGCGTCGCCGAGCGCCCGCCTGCTGGGTGAGACCACGACCGACGCCGCCGGCCACTGGACCCTTCCCGGCCTGCCGCCCGGCGGGATCAAGGTCATGCTCGACGACGACGGTTTCGTGCAGGTGGCACACCAGAAGCGGTACCTCAGCGACGGCACCGTCTTCACCGTGCCGGACGGCGGCACCGTGACCGTCGACGAGACGCAACTTCCCGGCGGCACCGTCACCGGCACGTACCGCACCGCGGCGGGCGACCCGATCAGCGGCGCCGACGTGTACGCGTACAGCGAGGCCAACCGGGTCACCGGATGGGGTAAGACCGGCGCGGACGGCGGCTACCGCCTGGTCGGCGTGGAACCCGGACCGGTGAAGATCAACTTCCTGCGCAACGGCCAGTCCCAGTGGGCGCACCAGGCAGCCGACTACGCGTCGGCGGCGGCGTTCACCGTCACCGCCGACGAGACCGTCGTGGTCGACGAGACCCAGCGGCCCACCGCCCGGATCACCGGCGTCGTGTCCGCGGCGACCGGCGGACCCGCCGAGGTCATCGAGGTCGCCGCGGAACAGGTCGGCGGCAGCGGCTGGATCAAGGGCGACCTGACCGCCGGCGGCGGCTACACGATCGACGTTCCGGCCGGCCGGTGGGTGGTCACCGTCGAGAGCGCACCCGTCGGCATCCAATACATCCCGCAGGCGACGAAACGGGCCGACGCCACGGTCTACACGGTCACCGCCGGCCAGACCGTCCGGGCCGACGAGACGCTGCTCCCGCTCGGCGCGGTGCAAGGCGTCATGCGGTGGAGCAACGGCGACATCGTGTACGACCGGAGCGTCACCCTGTGGCGCGACGGCGCCAAGGTCAAGAGCGTCTACACCGACGACGACGGCTTCTACCGGTTCCAGGGCCTCCAGCCGGGCGGCTACCTGATCTCCCGGGACAACGGCGACGGCTCCCAGACGTACATCCCCGGCACACTGCGCCCCGAGCGGGCCGAAACGATCCCCGTGCGGGTCGGCGAGGTGACGGTCCGGGACTTCCGGCAACCGCAACCCGCCACCCTGCGCGGCCGGCTCACCCTGGCCGACGGCTCCCCGCTGCCCGGCTTCACCGTCGAGGCCGGCACCGTTCCCGGCAACTACCAGCGCGGGCTCGTCACCACCGACGCCAACGGCGAGTGGGCCGTCACCAGCGTCTTCCCCGGCGAGGACTACCAGGTCAAGATCCAGAACCCGGCCCGGGACCGCACGCAGGTCGTACCCGGAACCTTCAACCTGCAACCCGGCGAGACGGCGACCGTGAACCAGGTCTGGCAGTCCGGCGGCGCGACACTGCGGGTCACCGCGCTGGACGACACGACCAGCCGGCCGATCACCGGGTTCTGCGCCGCGGTGGCCGGCCGGACAGGCACGTACTGCACCGACGGCACCGAGGTCATCGCGGCCGGGCTGGCCCCCGGCGCCGTCACGGTCACCGTCTCGGCCGGCGACTACTACCTGGCCGGCGCCAACGCCCCGGCGACGCTGGTCGACGGCCAGACCACCACGGCGACCGTACGGCCGGCCCTCGGCGGCCGGATCCACGTCGAGGTGGCCGACCGGGAGACCGGCACCGCCCGGAAGCAGTGGTGCGTCGTGCTCGCCACACCCGGCCAAGGCGGCGTCCCCGACGGCGACGACGTCGGCTGCACCCGCAAGAACGGCGCCATCACCACGGCCGCGGTGGCGGACGGCACCTACCAGATGTTCGTCTACTCGACCGACCCGCAAGGCCTCGGCGCGCAGTGGGTGGGCGAGAACGGCGGCACCGGCGACCAGCGGCAAGCCGCCAAGATCAAGATCAAGGCCGGCAAGACGACCAGGCCGCCGACGATCCTGCTGGACAAGGGCGGCGACCTGCGCGGCATCGTACGGGACACGGCCGGCGCACCGGTCGAGGACGTGGCCGTCGACGTCAGCGCCTGGCCACTGGACACCGACCCGCCGTTCGCCGGAACCTTCAGCGACGGCAGCTACCGGATCTACAGCCTCGGCCCGTACGCCTGGCCGCTGATCTTCACCTCGAAGACCGGGCTCGCGCCGCGGCAGCTCTCCGGCACGACAGGCAACCGCTTCCAGGCGGCGACGGTCACCGTCTCGCCCGGCGCGACCACGGCCTACGACTACACGCTGGCCGCCGGGAGCCGGCTCACCGGCACCGTCACCGTCAACCGGCCCTTCACCTCCGGGCGCGTCACCGCGGTCAACAGCGCAACCGGCGACGTGCTGGCGCAGGCCACGTTCACCAGCCAGAACCCGGCCTACGACATGCCCGTCATCGGGGGCGGCTCCGTCCTTCTGCGCTGGAGCCTGACCGGCGGCGGGGCGGACGCCTCCGGTTCCTGGCCCGACAAGGTCACCGTGCCCAAGTCCGGCACCAAGACGGTCGACCTCACCATCTGATCCTCTGTGGCGGGCTGCCCCGTCGGCGCCGGACGGGCTTGAACCCGAGCTTGACCTCAAGCTCGATTGAGGTTGCAGTCTGCCAGAATGGCTGACGGAATACTCGACGAGGCGCTGGAACGCTTGCGGGACACCGGCCCCGAGCGCAACGGCTGGCTGTCCAACCACGCGCCGATGGCGGCCGAAGCACTCACACGACACGGTCACGCGGACCAGGTGCACCGGTGGCTCGACTCCTACGACCACCTGCTGGAGGAACGGCCCCGCGGGATCAACCCGATCCCGCGGGACCAGTGGCGCGACCCGCTGGGCGACCCGGTCCGGACCGGGGACTGGATCCGCTACTTCGAGCGGGAACTGGCCGACTCGCCCTGGCGCGAAGTCCTGGAACTCTGGTGGCCACGGCTCCTGCCCGGAATCGCGGCCGGGGCAACGCACGGGGTGATCCGGGTTGGGCACGCGGTCCGGGCGCTGCTCGACGTGGAGACGGCGCCGCGGATCCTCGAGCTGGCGCACGGGCTCGCCTACTGGGCCGCGCGCTGGCAGCCGCTGGCGTTGCCGGCGGCCGGGCCCTACCGCACGACGGACCCACGTGCCGCGCTGGACGCCGTGTCGCGCGTGCCGGACCAGCGTTTCGGCATCCGGCACCGGCTCGCCCAGCTGGCCGCCCTCGACTCCTGGCCCGCCGTCCCCGGCTCCTGGGCGGACGCGTCCGGCTCCCGGGCAGAGGTCTCCGGCTCCCTGCCTGCAGCCCCCGGCTCCTGGCGGGACGCATACGGCTCCCTGACTGCCGCCCCCGACTCGTGGCGGGACGCATACGGCTCCCTGACTGCCGCTCCGGGCTCCTGGGCGACCGTCCACGGCGAAATGATCTTGGTGCCCGCGCGGCCCACCGCCGCCTCCCCCACCCCTGTGGGTGGGCAGGAAGGTAGCAGCCGGGTCCGACATTCCGGCGACGTTGTCCACAGGCAGGGTGCAGTGGGGACAACGGGCACCGAGGAAGAGCCCGGCCGCCAGGGGACCGCTCGTGTTGAGGACCGGCTCGGGACCGCCAGCGTCCAGGATCGGCCCGGGAGACCGGGGACATCCAGCGTCGGGGAACGGGGCGGTGGGCTGGGGACGGCCGGCGTCGGGGAACGGCGCGGTGGGCTGGGGACGGCCGGCGTCGAGGAACGGCTCGGCGCGATTGTGGATGCTGCGGTGGGTCGGTTCTTCACGCACGGCTACGGTGCGCCGGTCATGCTCGTTCATGCCGCTACGGCGCCTACGGCTGTGCTTCGGGCACTGCCCGCGCTGCCTGGACGGCTGTGGGCGCCCAGCCTTGAGGCGGCGTGGGCGGCCACTACTGCGGTGACCGCTGCCTACTCACCCGCTGGGCCGCGCCCGGTCGAGACGTTGCGCGGCGATCCGATGGAGGCCGCCGCGGGGACGGCCGATCCGCATGCGATCAAGTTTGTCGACGCCGCGCTCGACGTGCTGAACCGCACCGGCGACCACACGATTCTGGGCAGGGCGGTCGCGGCGGTCATGCTGATCGCCGCCGACTGACCGGCCGCTGCGCACCTCCGGGTCACCGTGCGAGACGACCCGGCGGCGCGCGCGATACGACCCGGCGGCGCGCGCGATACGACCCGGCGGCGCGGGCGGGTGACCACGCAGGACAACCCGGCGGCGCGGCACGGAGGGGGACCGACCGCTCAGCCCGCCGAGGAGGCGTGCAGGTGCTGTGCGCGTACCCGAGAACGGTTTTGATCTGAGAAAGGGCCGGGCGGCCGGGCCGGCAAACCCCCGCCCGGCCCCGGAACAGCGGCCGAACACATCTCAGGCTAATGGCAACGGTTTTCAGTTGCAAGCACCGGCGAGTCGCGGCGAAGAAGCGACGAGGGAAGCGACAAGGGACATGGCGACGGAAGTGGCGAGCGGAAGCATGGCAGGTGGCGCGCGGCACGTCGGTGAGTAGAGCAACTGGCGACGGAAAAGCGGCCCCACCCTCTTGCCAGCGACGGATCCAGTGCAAAGGATGGCGCCATGACCGCGAAAACCGTGCTGAAGAACGTGATCGCCGGGGCTGCCGCTGAGCCTGCCGACGGGCGGTACGAGGACCTGATCGATCCGGCCACCGGCGAGGTGTTCGCGTCCGCGCCGGTGTCCGGCCAAGCCGACGTGGACCGGGCGATGGCCGCGGCCGCCGAGGCCTTCGAGACGTGGCGGGACACCACCCCGAGTGAGCGGCAGCGGGCGTTGCTGCGGTTCGCGGACGCGATCGAGGCGCGGAGCGATGAGCTGGTCGCGGCCGAGTCGCGGAACACCGGGAAGCCGCTGGGGCTGACCGCCAGCGAGGAGTTGCCGCCGGCGATCGATCAGATCCGGTTCTTCGCGGGGGCGGCGCGGCTGCTCGAGGGGCGGTCGGCGGGGCAGTACATGTCGGGCTTCGAGTCGTATGTGCGACGGGAGCCCGTCGGGGTGTGCGCGCAGGTCACACCCTGGAACTATCCGCTGATGATGGCCGTCTGGAAGATCGCGCCGGCCATCGCCGCGGGGAACGCCGTGGTGCTCAAACCTTCGGACACCACGCCGGTGACGAGTCTGATGCTGGCCGAGATCGCGGCTGAGTTCTTCCCGGCGGGCGTCTTCAACGTGATCACCGGCGACCGGGACACCGGGCGGGCGCTCGTCTCCCACCCGACGCCGCAGATGGTCTCGATCACCGGGTCGGTGCGCGCCGGGATGGAGGTGGCCGCGTCCGCCGCCAAGGACCTCAAGCGCACCCACCTGGAGCTGGGCGGCAAGGCGCCCGTGGTGGTCTTCGACGACGCCGACGTCGAGGCCGCGGCGGCCGCGATCGCCGAGGCCGGCTACTTCAACGCGGGGCAGGACTGCACGGCCGCCACGCGGGTGCTCGCCGGGCCGCGGGTTTACGACGACTTCGCGGCGGCCCTCGCCGAGCAGGCCAAGAACACCAGGACCGGTGCGGCCGACGACGAGGACGTGCTCTACGGCCCCCTGAACAACGCCCGGCAGCTGGAACGGGTCAGCGGCTTCGTGGACCGGCTGCCCGATCACGCGGAAGTCGCCGCGGGCGGGTCGAGGCAGGGCGAGCGCGGCTATTTCTACACGCCCACCGTCATCACCAACGTCAGGCAGCAGGACGAGATCGTCCAGGACGAGGTGTTCGGGCCGGTCATCACCGTGCAGCGGTTCACCGACGAGGACGAGGCGGTGCGCTGGGCGAACGGCGTGCAGTACGGGCTCGCGTCGTCGGTGTGGACGCGCGACCACGGGCGGGCGATGCGGATGACGCGGCGGCTGGACTTCGGCTGCGTCTGGGTGAACTGCCACATCCCGCTGGTCGCCGAGATGCCGCACGGCGGTTTCAAGCATTCGGGGCACGGCAAGGACCTTTCCGTGTACGGCCTGGAGGACTACACCCGGGTCAAGCACGTCATGCACAACGTCGGGGAGTGAGCGTGCCGTCGTCCGAGGAGTTGCAGAAGCGCCGGGCCACCGCCGTCGCCCGGGGTGTCACGTCGGTGATCTCGTCCTACGTGGACACCGCGGCCGGCGCCGGGATCCGGGACGTGGACGGCAACACCTGGCTGGACTTCGCGTCCGGCATCGCGGTCACGTCGGTCGGCAACGCGGCGCCGCGGGTGGTGGCGGCCGTCCAGGCTCAGGCGGAACGCTTCACCCACACCTGTTTCATGGTCGCGCCGTACGAGTCGTACGTCGCGGTCTGTGAGCAGTTGATCGAGCTGACCCCGGGCACGTTCGAGAAGCGGGCGGCCCTGTTCAACTCGGGCGCCGAGGCGGTGGAGAACGCCGTCAAGATCGCTAGGCACGCCACCGGACGGCCGGCGGTCGTGGTGTTCGACCACGCCTATCACGGCCGCACCAACCTGACGATGGCGCTGACCGCGAAGGTGATGCCGTACAAGCACCGGATGGGCCCGTTCGCGCCGGAGGTCTACCGCGCGCCGATGTCCTATCCGCTGCGCGACGGCGGGCTGGACGGCTTTTCAGCCGCTCAGAAGGCCATCGACGTGATCGAGAAGCAGGTCGGCGGGCCCAACGTCGCGGCGGTGCTGATCGAGCCGATCCAGGGCGAGGGCGGCTTCGTCGAGCCCGCGCCCGGCTTCCTGCCGGCCCTCGCGGAGTGGGCGCGCGCCGCCGGTGCGGTCTTCATCGCCGACGAGATCCAAACCGGTTTCTGCCGTACGGGAGACTGGTTCGCCAGCGATCACGAGGGTCTGGAGCCCGATCTCGTGACGACGGCCAAGGGCATGGGCGGCGGGCTGCCGATCGCCGGTGTCGTGGGCCGCGCCGAGCTCATGGACGCGGTGCACGCGGGTGGGCTGGGCGGCACGTACGGCGGAAACCCGATCGCCTGCGCGGCCGCGCTCGCCGCCGTCGAGACGATGCGCGAGCTGGACCTGCCCGCGGCGGCCCGGCACATCGGCGACGTCATGCTCCCCCGCCTGCGGTCCCTGTCTGTCGGTGACGTCCGGGGCCGGGGCGCGATGGTCGCCGTCGAGCTGGTCCGGCCGGGCGGCATCGAGCCCGATCCGGTACGCGCCGCGACTGCCGCCAAGGCCTGCCACGACGCGGGGCTGCTGGTGCTGACCTGCGGCACCTACGGCAACGTGCTGCGCTTCCTGCCCCCGCTGGTGATCACCGACGACGAGCTGGCCCGAGGCTTGGACATCGTGGAGCGTGCTCTACTGCTCCCGTAGGCCCCAGGGTGTGCCGTACTCGACGAGCTTGTCCAGGAACGGCACAGCGTCGAAGGCTTCCGGGCCGAGGACGCCGGTGCCGTTCCACGTTCCGGCGGCGAGCAGCTCGAGCGCGATGATGGGGTTGACCGCGGTCTGCCAGACCACGGCCTGCGCGCCGTAGGAAGCCATCGACCACTCGTTGTCGACCAGGTGATACAGATAGACCGATCGCGGAAGCCCGTCCTTGCCGAGGCCGGTGACCAGCGTGCCGGCACAGGTGGTGCCGGTCATCCGGTCGCCCAGCGTGGCCGGGTCCGGTAACACCGCGGCCACCACGTCTCGTGGCGACACCCGCACGCCGCCGACGGTCACCGGCTGGGTGCGGTCCAGGCCGAGTTTGCGCAGCGTCTTGAGGACGTCGATGAATTCCTTGCCGAGGCCGTACTTGAAGGTGACCTTGCCGGCGTCCACCCAGCGCGGGATGAGCAGGACCTCCTCGTGCTCCACGTGCACGCACTCGACCGGGCCGATGCCGCCGGGAAAGTCGAAGGTCTCCGGCTCGCTCAGCGGCTCGCAGGTGTACCAGCCGCGGTCCTTCTCCCAGATCACCGGCGGGTTCAGGCACTCCTCGATCGTCGTCCAGACGGAGAACGAGGGCGCGAACTCGTACCCGTCGACGACCAGGTTGCCGCCGTCGCGGATCCCGATCTCGTCGATCCGGGAGAAGAGGTGGTCGGCGGCGTAACGCGCGAACACATCGGACAGTCCGGGCTCCACTCCGATGCCGACCAGGGCGAGCCGGCCGGCCGCGAGCCAGCGGGGCTCCGCGGCGAACTGCTCGTCGCCCAGCATCACCCCCGGACCCGACAGCGACATCGCCATGTCCAGATAGTCCGCGCCGGCGTCGAGCGCGCCGTTGAAGATGGGCATCACGAAACGGGGATCCACCGCGTTGAGCACGTGCGTGATCTTGTGCTCGCGACAGAGCGCGGCCACGGCGGCCGGGTCGGACGCGTCGATCTGCGCAGCCGTGAAACGCGCATCCCTCAAAGCGGCCCGGGCCTTGGCAAGATCGTAGTCAGCCACTACAAAAGTGTCGAAAAATTCGCGTCTGGAGGCGATGCCAGCAGCCGCCGCACCCACCCCGCCGGCGCCTATCTGAAGAATCCGCAACTTTGCCTCGATTTGCCGCCGCACTGAACTGAAACCGTGTCACCGCAGCGTTGCCACCACGGAAACACTTGTCAAGGTCCAAGATTCCTGCGATAAACGTATGTACATCCACTAGCGCAACGGATTCAATGGGGTGACAGCAACACGACCACGGATTCCATTGCCAGGCTGGATGACCGAGGGCACAATCGCGGCGTGACGGACCTGGCGCTGGACGACATCAACAAGCAGATCATCGAGCACCTGCAGCGCGACGGGCGGATGTCGTACGCCGCGCTGGCCAAGACCATCGGGCTGTCCGAGGCCGCGGTGCGCCAACGGGTGCAACGCCTCCTCGACGGCGGCCTGATGCAGATCGTGGCCGTCACCGACCCGTTGACGCTCGGGTTCGCCCGGCAGGCCATGGTCGGCGTCAAGGTGGTCGGCGACCTGCGCGTGGTGGCCGACAAGCTGGCCGCCATCCCGGAGGTGGACTACGTGGTGATCTGCGCCGGGGGCTACGACCTGCTCGTCGAGCTGGTCTGCACCGACGACGAGCACCTGCTGGACCTGCTCAACGAGAAGGTCCGCGGCGTCGAGGGCGTCGCCGGGACGGAGACGTTCATGTACCTGAAGCTGGCAAAACAGACGTACGCGTGGGGAACGAGATGACGCAGGACCACCTCTGGATGCACTTCACCCGCCTGTCCGCCGGCGAGGCCCCGGTGATCGTGCGCGGCTCCGGCCCGTACATCTGGGACCAGAACGGCAAACGCTATCTGGACGGGCTCTCCGGGCTGTTCGTGGTGCAGGCCGGTCACGGCCGCACCGAGCTGGCCGAGGCGGCCGCCAAGCAGGCCGCCGAGCTCGCCTTCTTCCCGCTCTGGTCGTACGCGCATCCGACCGCCATCGAGCTCTCCGAGCGCCTCGCCGCGATGGCTCCGGGCGACCTCGACCGGGTGTTCTTCACGACCGGCGGCTCGGAGGCCGTGGAGAGCGCGTGGAAGCTGGCCCGCAGCTACTTCAAGCAGGTCGGCAAGCCGATGAAGACCAAGGCGATCTCGCGGAACGTGGCCTACCACGGCACCACGATGGGCGCGCTGTCGATCACCGGGCTGCCCGCACTCAAGCAGCAGTTCGAGCCGCTGGTGCCGTCGACGGTCCGGGTGCCGAACACCAACTACTACCGCCGGCCCGACGAGGACATGACGCCCGAGCAGTTCGGGATCTGGGCGGCCGACCGGATCGCCGAGGCCATCGAGTTCGAGGGCCCCGAGACAGTCGCGTGCGTCTACCTCGAGCCGGTGCAGAACTCCGGCGGCTGCTTCCCGCCGCCGCCCGGCTACTTCCAGCGGGTCCGGGAGATCTGCGACCGGTACGACGTGCTGCTCGTCTCGGACGAGGTGATCTGCGCGTTCGGCCGGCTGGGCAACTACTTCGGCGCCGACAAGTACGGCTACCAGCCGGACATCATCACCTGCGCCAAGGGCATGACCTCGGGTTATGTGCCTTTGGGCGCGATGATCGCCTCCGAGCGCCTGGTCGAGCCGTTCCTCTCCGGCAGCGCCACCTTCGCGCACGGCATCACCTTCGGCGGCCACCCGGTGGCGTCGGCGGTGGCGCTGGCCAACCTGGACATCTTCGAACGTGAGGACCTCAACGGTCACGTCACCGCCAACAGCGAGAAGTTCCGGTCGTACCTGGACCGGTTGACCGACCTGCCGATCGTCGGCGACGTGCGGGGCGACGGTTACTTCTTCGGCATCGAGCTGGTCAAGGACAAGGCGACCAAGGAGACCTTCGACGCCGACGAGTCGGACCGGCTGCTGCGCGGCTTCCTGTCGCAGGCGCTGTTCGAGAACGGGCTGTACTGCCGCGCCGACGACCGCGGCGACCCGGTGGTCCAGCTGGCCCCGCCGCTGGTCTGCGAGGAGAAGCACTTCGCCGAGATCGAGCAGGTCCTGCGTACGGTGCTGACCGAGGCGTGGAGCCGTATCTGAGCCCGTCGTTCTGGCTGGCGTCGATGGGCGACCTCGGCCGGCGCCGGCCACTCGACGGCGACACGACCGCCGACGTCGCCATCTGCGGCGGCGGCTACACCGGCCTGTGGACGGCGTACTACCTGGCCGGCCTCGATCCGTCGCTGCGCATCGTCGTGCTGGAGGCGAACTACTGCGGCTTCGGCGCCTCGGGCCGCAACGGCGGCTGGTGCTCCGGCCTCTTCCCCGCCGACCTGCCCGGCATGGCGCCCGCGCTGGCCGACGCGGTCGACGAGGTCGGCAGGGTCGCCGCCGCGGAGGGGATCGACTGCCACTTCACCAAGGGCGGGACCATTTCTCTGGTACGCACGCGCGCCCAGCTCCGCAGGTCCGCCTCGGCGCCGGGTTTCGTGGACGCGGACACCGCCCGCGGCATCTGCGGTGCGACCGACGTGCTCGGCGGCATCTACAGCCCCGACTGCGCGGCCCTGCATCCCGCCCGCTCGTGCGCGGTCTCGCCTCCGCGGCCGAACGCCGCACCGTGACCATCCACGAGGGAACGCGCGTGCTGCGCACCTCCCCCGGCTCCGTGGTGACCGACCGCGGGACGGTCAAGGCCGGCGTCGTGGTGCACGCCCTGGAGGCGTGGCGGGCGACGCTGCCCGGCTTCCGGCGCACCGTGGCGCCGGTGTACTCGCTGATGATCGCCACCGAGCCGCTGCCCGCCCCGGTGTGGGAGCGGATCGGGCTGCGCCGCAGGGAGACGTTCTCGGACGAGCGCAGGCTGGTCGTCTACGGCCAGCGCACCGCCGACGACCGGCTGGCGTTCGGCGGGCGCGGTGCCCCCTACCACTTCGGCTCGCGGATCCGGCCCGGCTACGACCAGGTCCCCGCCGTGTTCGACGGGCTGGAACGGACGCTCACCGAGCTGTTCGGCATCCGCCCGCGGATCACCCACCGGTGGGGCGGCCCGCTGGGCATCCCCCGCGACTGGACCCCGTCCGTCGGACTGCGCGACGACGGCCTGGCCTGGGGCGGCGGCTACGTCGGCGACGGCGTGGCCGCGGCGAACCTCGCCGGGCGTACCCTCGCGGATCTGATCTTGAACCGTGCCGGCGACCGCACGAAGCTGCCCTGGGTGGGCCACCGCTCGCGGCCCTGGGAACCGGAACCGGCGCGCTGGCTCGGCATCAACACCGCGCTGCGAGCCGTGATGCTGCGCGACCGCTGGGACGGCCGGCGCTAGCCTCCGTCTTTCGGGGCCGCTTCAGAAGGCCCGGCTGGCGTAGTAGCAGTTGTCGTAGCGTGCTCCACCCGCCAACTTCCACGATCCGGAGTACGGTCTCGGACCATCGCTCGCGGAGGCCCGGACGACGACCTGGTAGCTGCCGGGCTTGAGCCGTACGGTCCTGGCGGGCACGCCGGTACCGCCGCACGTCGGGGCGAAGTAACGACTCAGCAGGGGCGACGAGCGCACCTGGCAGGATGCGCAGGCCGGGACGGTGACTCGATCGGCGACCGGTCCGCTGTACAGGATCTCCAGTGCGTACGGCGAGTCGTTGACCACCTGCACGATGGCGGTGCCGGAAGGGCCGTTACCGGTACGTTCCAGCGGGGCGATGTCGCCGGTTGCGCCGGCCCTGACCTTGGCGACCTCGGCGGCGATCCGCTTCTGCCGGGCCTGCGCGGCCCGGGCGTCGCGCGGGTAGTCGGCGACGAACTCATCCAGATGCTCGATGGCCGAGTCGTACTCGCCGCCGCCGATTTCCTTCAAGGCGCAGTTGTACAGCGTGCCGGGACGAGCGGCGAGGGCCCGGGCCGCCCCCGCCTTCGCCTCCGGCAGGGACACGGTGCTGAGGTATGTCAGCTCCGCGAGGGCGTCACAAGGCCGGCCGAGAGCTTTGGCGATCACTGAGGCGTAGGCGTCGTCCAGGTCGGACCGGACTGCGGCAGCCTGGGCGGTGCCTGGATGGTCGGTGACGACCACCTGGTAGTCGGTGACGGCTTGGCGTCGCGTGTTCGCCGCTTCGATCCCGTCGGTCAGGTCGGCCGCCCGCTTGCTGGAGGACCTGCCGCGTTGCCAGTACGCCTCCGCGCGGCCGGCTCGAGCCCGCGCGACCAGCAACCCGTCCGGATATTCGTCCAGCTGCGCATCGAACGCCTCGGGAGCCGAGGAAGCCTCGGCGGCCAGCAGGTCCCGGCACTCGCGCTGGTCCGCGCGAGCGACGGCGGTGACGGAGGTGAGGGTGAGTTCGTAGCGGGACTGGACGCTCGCGTACCTGTCCAACGCCGCCGGACAGTCGCCGGCCGCATGCGCGGCGCGCGCATCGGCCAGAGCTGACCGGCCGGCCGCCTGGTAGCCGACGAACCCGGCGACCATCAGCAGCACCAGCGCCACCGCGGTCACCAACGGCCGCCGTGGCATCGAGCCGCGGACGGCCACGCCGTGCTGCCGCCGGGCCAACCGCCACGCGTCGAAGGTCGCGGCGCCGACGCCGAGCGCGGCGACCGTGAGCCAGCGACCGGGACTCCGCGAAGCGTCGTGGGCAGCGGCGAACCAGAGCACGAGGAAAGTTCCCAGGAGTACTACCGCTGCCCTTTTCCATCGGCCCAGATAGAGGTAGCCGGCGGCGAGGCCGCTCACGTTCAGCAACGCCGCGATCCGGGGATCGCGGCGCCGAACGGGCAGGTCGATGACCGGGTGTTGCGGAGCGGAAACCGCCGCGGCCAGCGGGTGGCCGTTCTCGTGCGCCAGCCTTTGCCACGCGAGCGCAGTTTCCTTGTCGCCCCGGCGTAGCGCGGTGACCGCCTGCCGGTACGCAGCCTCACCGAGCGCCTCACGGCGTGCCGCATCTGCCTCGGATGCCGGGTCCGGGGCAGCCAGCAGGGCACCGAGCCGAGGCGGAACGGGGTGGCCGGCGAGCAGCACCGGGTAGAGCAGGTCGATCCAGTCCAGAGTGGATCGAGTGCGGTCGGCCGGACCGCGATCGGGCCGGTTGAGCCGGTCCCGGGTCTCCACCAAGACCTCATCGAGTACGCCGAGATCCGCGCTGTGCCGGGCAAACGCAATGACCTGCACGATCAGCGCGCCGCCGGTGCCGGCCTCACCGCGCTCCATCGCCATGACCGCCTGATGGGCGATCGTGGCAGCAAGCGAGAGCAGACGTGGTCCTTCGCTCGGCGATGACACAGGCGTACTCCTACCGTCTCGGCTCCTTTCCGACAGCCTGGACGGTGCATGGAGTGGCGTCCATGCCGCACCGGTGTGGCATGGACGCGGACTGCGGCCGCGTGGCATCCTGCGGGGCCGAACGGGAAGAGACCGGCCACTCGACTCAGGCCGCGAGGCCTTTGGAGCGCGGAAGTCCGGAAAGCGCAGCTGACCCGCCTGGCCGCGTAAGCGGTCCCGGCCTTGGCCGGGTCACCGGAGGTAGCCGGGCTCAGGAAGCGGGAACGCCGTCGAACGTCGGTGGCACGGTCAGCCACGTCGCCCGGCCGACCGGCCAGAAGACGGTGAAGGCGCGGCCCACGACCGAGCCTGCCGGGATCGTCGCCTCCTGGATGTCCGGGTTGTTCCGCCAGTGCTCGAGGGAATCGGCGGACGCCTGGCGGTGGTCACCCATCACCCAGATCCGGCCGCTCGGGACGGTGATGTCGAAGGGCGCGCCGGCGGCCTCGTCGGGAACCCCGTCGGCGTCCCGGTAGATGTACGGCTCGTCGAGGGCGTGGCCGTTGACCGTGATGCGGTGCTGGGCGTCGCAGCACTGCACGTGGTCGCCGCCGACCCCGATGATGCGCTTGACGAAGTCCTCGCCCTCGACGCCGCTCCGCCACTGCCGGGGCGCCTTGAAGACGATGATCTCGCCGCGCCGGGGCTCGCGGAAGTCGTAGACCAGCTTGTTGACCAGCAGCTTGTCGTCGATGTCGAGTGTGTGCTCCATCGAGGGCGACGGGATGAAGAAGGTCTGCACCACGAAGACCCGGACGAGGACGGCGACCACGACCGCCACCACGACGAGGACCGGAAGCTCGCGCCAGAACGAACCGCGACGCTTCTCGCCCTCCGGGCTCTCCGGGCTCTCCGGGCTCTCCGGACTCACTCGACACCGGCCAGGCGCAGGGCGAACTCCAACTGCCGCATCGTCCCGGCCGGCAGGATGCCCGCCCGCTCGATGAGGTCCTCGGGTGCGACGGTGAGCTGCCACGTGCAGAAGATGCGGTCCTCCCGGGGTAACGCGACGCGGACGACCCCGGCACGGTGCTCGTCCACGATGACGGGAACCTCGATGCCCACCCCACCCGCCGCCGATGGATCCACGTCGGCGGTCACCTGCTCCGGGGAGAGCACGACGAAACCGCGCTTCTGGTCCTCCGTCGCCGGCGCGACGACCTGGACGGCGCGGAGCTCGGGCTCGCCGGCGCCGGACAGCAGCACGATCGGCCACTCGTCGTCGGCGCGGGACCACCAGAGCTCGCCTCGGGCGGTCACCAGGCGACAACGCCCTGGCGGCTGGGCTGCAGGGTGCCCAGCTGGAGGGATTTCATCGCGATCTGGCTGCTGCCCGGGTCGGGGAAGCCGTCCGGCTCGGCGACCACGCCACGGGACTTCGAGTCCAGGCTGGCGCGGAACGTGTTGCCGGCCGGGCACTCGTCGCGGTCGCAGGCCTGCCACTTCATGCCCTGGTACGCGCCGCCGCGAGGGCGCAGGATGATCTCGGCCGCCGCACCGGGCTCGTTGACCGACGTCGTCGGCACGTCGATGCGCTCGTCAGCGGCGTTGTAGAGGCTGACGAACAGCCGACCGTCGACCCGGCAGGCCGAGGACGACGTGTTGACCGCGGAGATCAGGCCCTTCTGGGTGCCGAGCGCGGTCGGGTCGTCGCTCTGCGCGCTGATCGTGACGCTCAGGTCGGAACTCTTGCAGAGACGGGCGTCGTCCTCCTGCAGGGTGGGCGCGATGACCGGGCCGGTCTCGTCCGGCGCGGCCGGCTTCCGGCTCGGCACGGGAACGGCACTCGACGGCAGCGTGGACGGCTGCTCCTCGACGCTCGGCGCCGGCACGACGGCCGGGCTGGACGCGGCCGCGCCCGGCTCGAACGCCGACTCGGTGTCCGGCTCGACCAGCTGACGCACCGGAGTGAACGCGACCACCCCGGCCAGCACGACGCCGACGATGGCCGCGGCCGCCAGGATCGGCGCGGCCCGGCGCCAGCGGCGGCGCGACACGACGGTCGTGCGGTCGTCGGCGGCCGGCATGCGCACCGCCTGCGCCGCGTGCCGCAGCTCCGGACGGTTCGCGAAACCCGCCGGCGCCTCCCGGGCCGCGACCAGCAGGTCGAGCAGCTCGGCGGCGGACGGGCGGCGGGCCGGGTCCTTCTCCAAGGTCATCGCGACCAGGTCACGCAGCGGCGCGGGCAGATCGCCCAGGTTGGGCGCCTGGGTGAGGATGCGCGCGGCCGTCGCGGCCGCGGAGTCGCCGGTGAAAGGGGTACGGCCGGTGCCGGCGTACGTGACGACGACCCCCCACGCGAACACGTCCGCGGCGGGACCGACGGCCCGGGCGGAGTCGGCGTCGAAGCGCTCCGGGGCCATGTAGCCGACCGTGCCGACCATCTGATCGGTACCGGTGTGCTGGCTGGTGGCCTCGAACGCCCGGGCGATGCCGAAGTCGATCACTTTCGGTGTACCTAGCGAGAACAGGACGTTACGTGGCTTGAGGTCGCGGTGGATCACCCCGGCGCCGTGGATCGCGGCCAGCGCGGTGGCCACGCCGACCGCCACGCTGTACAGGTTGCCGCCGGTCAGCGGGCCCTGCTCGGTGACCACGTCGGCGAGGCTGGGGCCGTCCACATACTCGACGACCAGGTACGGCGTCTCGTGGTCGGCGTCGGCGTCCAGCAGCTCGGCGGTGCAGAACGGGGGCACCTGGCGGGCCCGGTTCACCTCACTGCGGAACCGCGCGCGGAACTCTTCCTCGTACGCGAGCTCGGGTTTGATGACCTTGATCGCCACCGGCCGTCCATCGCGGGCGTAGCCCAGGTAGACGGTGCCCATGCCGCCCTGGCCGAGACGGCTCTCGAGACGGTAGGCGCCGATCCATCGCGGATCGTTCGGTCGCAGCGGGCCCCTCATCGAGGGTGAACCTTACTACGGACGATCTCCGGCTACGTTTGCCCGGTGGACGAGCTCATCGATGTCGTGGACGAACAGGACCGGGTGATCGGGCAGGCGCGGCGCAGCGAGTCGTACGCGCGGCGGCTGCGGCACCGGTGCGCGTTCATCCTGGTGCGCGACGCGGACGACCGGATCTTCGTGCACCGGCGGACGGCGACCAAGCAGGTGTTCCCGTCGCGGTACGACATGTGGGTCGGCGGTGTCGTGGGCGCCGGCGAGACCTACGACCAGGCGGCGCTGCGGGAGGCCGAGGAGGAACTGGGCGTGTCCGGGCTGCCGGCGCCGGAGTTCCTGTTCAAGTTCCCGTTCGAGACCGACGAGCACGCCTGGTGGTCGGCGGCCTACCAGGTGCGGTGCACGCTGCCGGTGCGGCCGCAGGTCGAGGAGGTCGCGTGGCACACCTTCCTCACCGACGAGGAGCTGGCCGCCAAGCTCGACGAGTGGGACTGGGTGCCGGACGGGCTCGCCGCCTACCGGCTGCGGCTCGAGCACCGGGCGACGTGACGGCCGGGTGCCGGACGGGCTCGCCGCCTACCGGCTGCGGCTCGAGCACCGGGCGACGTGACGGCCGGTGCCGGACGGGCTCGCCGCCTACCGGCTGCGGCTCGAGCACCGGGCGACGTGACGGCCGGGTGCCGGCTGGGCTCGGATGTCCCAGCCGGCGGAACCGGTCAGTCCTTGATGTCGTGCCGGGTGATCTCGCCGGTGGCCGCGTCGAGGCGGATCCGGTGCTCCAGCCGGCCGTTCTGAATCTCCACCCGGTACTCCGAGTGGCCCTCCTTGAACTCGAACTTGGTGATCGTGCCGCCGCCGCTGGCCTCGAGCGCGATCGCCTTCGCCTCGTCGGCGGTGATGATCTCGGCGGCGTAGGTACTGCTCGGACCGGCCTGCGGCGCGACGGCGGCCGAGGCGGCGCTCGCCGTGCCCGCGACGCCGACCAGCACGAACGCACCGACGGCCAGCACATGGCTCCAACGCTTGGTCATGAATCCCCCACAATCGAGTCGATGGACATCGATGCATGACGATAGTTGAGCCTTCTACTATTGTCGATGAGCAACCGTGAGCTTTGCCCGTTTGGCCCTGGATCCACGCGCGGGCTTGACGAGCGGACACGGCTCGGGATGCCGTCGCCTTCCCCGGTTCGGGTCGAGTCGGGTTGCCCGGCGACCTGGTGCCTGCTCGTTGTTGCCGCAGCCGCCTGCGCCCTGCGCGGGGTCGGGCCGGGTTGCCAGGCGGCCGAGGTGCCCGCTCACGGTGGCAGCCGCCGCCCACGGTGGTAGCCGGGCAGGCAAGTGGCAGGCCAGCGCGGCATCTCGGGCGGAGACGGACGGCCAGACCATCCGGTCCTACCACCCGCGCGGCCGGTGGTAGGTGGTCGCGTCCACCGAAGTGGTGTATGACCTGCAGTTTTGCAGTGATGAGAGGCGGCCATCGCAGATCCTTCGGATTGTCTAGATCACGAAGGAGAGACCTGCGATGGCCGTAGAACCGAGTTTGAAC
>NZ_BSTL01000049.1 GCF_030269485.1 Actinoplanes sp. NBRC 103695
CAGCAACACGGAGGAACCCGGCCGAGCGCCGGGCCCTCACCATGCCTACAGAACAGCTAAAAGCACGCGAATCGCATTCATCGAATCATAGCTATGGGCCGACGGCCAAGCGAAAGACTGAGGTTAGTGGTCTTCGTTGGCGTGCATATGCTCTTGACCGTCTTCATGATCCTCAAGCGAGTACGCGCTATGTTCCGCTCTTTCCGGCTCCGGCGAGCAGAGATCATTCCGTAGCGTCAAGGACGAGCTATCTGCGACGCAGGGACGGCCGCCATCCTGGCGGGACCGGCGCGGTCGTGGACGTCTGGGCCATAATCACCCTATGGCGACGGTCGACGGGGTATGTCGTCGTCAGTCCTCCGGCACCCAGCAGATGACGCTGTGCTGGCCGCCGATAGCGCGCCGCCACTCCTGCACGCCGACGCGTCCGCACGCGACTTCGACGCGCCCCTCGTAGATCGAGGCGTCGACCACGGCTTCGAAGTCGTGCCAGTCCGGATGCGCGCCGCAGCCGGTACACGTGTTCGGGTTGAAGCTCGCACCTCGTGCGCTGAACGGCCGGGGCCGTAACCGTCGTGCCACGAGGTCCTGGCCGGCGGCGCGTAAAACCTCTTCGGCCAGCGCAACAGCACCCCTCTTGGTCGACCTTGACGAACTCGCCGACAACTGGCCGGTGCACCGGCAGGAGGGCCAAGACCCACAGCATTTGATGCGCGCAGCCTGGGCACGGCGCCACCCTGCCCAGCACGCGCAGCAGCAGCGTTCCGGTCGTCGACGGGGTTTCCGAGATCGACATGTCGACATGGTGCCAGCTTGGTATGACATCCCGTCCGTTGTCCCCGGTCGGCGGTATGTGGTGTGGGCGCTCGGCCTTACCAGTTACGCAGTCAAGCATCGCGGCTTCAGGCCGTCATTGTGCTCGCTCCACCATAACCGCAGCTTCGTGGAGATCGGTTAATCCAGCTCCGTCTCGTACCGTCGTGAACTCACGGGCCTTCCGATGTCCTGATGGCCCGGGGTTGGTATGTTGCGAGGCAGGCTTCATCGGGCATCACGTATCACCCCTCCAGCCGATTCGAGTGCATATAGCAGCGGATCACCTGCGGTCCGGGGCAGCCGTCCCGCGCCTAGTCCGCTTGCGTCGATCAACTGGTTGAGTTTCTCGTGGTGCATTGGGCTGACTGGGTGGTGCTGAAGTAGCTCACGTGCTGCGTTCGCGTCCTGGTCCTGGAGCAGGTCGCTGACCAGTTGGCTTAGCGCATTGTCGGTGAGGAACGACGGCCCGGCGGGTGCAAGATCGATTGCTGCGAGGAAGAGGCGGGTACGAAATACCGCGAGCCCGGGTGTGGAGAGGGTTTCCAGCGACTGGCCGAGCAGCTCAGTCTGATTGGGTGGCAGGCCAGCGCCGGTAGTTCGTGCATGCCAGCTCGTCAGGAGATCGCGTACCAGTTGTTCCCAAGAGTGCTCGATGGTGGTGTCCCTGAGCAGGGCGGCAGCGGTAGCGCTGTTGCCCTGCATCGTGAGCGCCATGACCGCCACCTGCCGTCCCTCGTGCAGGGTGGGGCCGAGTCCGTCGTAGCGGCGCACGTGGGCTAGAGCGTCGCCCCAACGTCCGGCCACGGTGAGCGCGCGTGTCCCGTCAGCGAGCATGATGTCGCTGAGCCAGTCGATGATTTGATCGCGCTGAGCGTGCTCTGTGGGCAGTTGCTCGGGAAGCAGCTCAAGGCCGTCGATGACGGCGGGGGCACGGTCGTTGATCGCCTGGTACAGGTCGGTGAGCAGACGGTGTGCGCCGTCGCCGTCGCCCGCTCGTATGCGCAGGCGGGCGAGGTTGACAACCGGTTCGAGGGCGAAGCGGGCGGTGTAGCCGTTCAGCGGGGCTTGGCTCAGGTAGAGGTTTGCGTGTTGGTGGCACCAGGTGCGGGCGAGTTCGGCGTCTCCGCAGTCGGAGGCGACGAGGGCCGCGCCGTTGAACACCATGGATGCCTTGTCGGAGTCACGGTCACGGTTGGCGTCTTCAGCCATTCCTACGAGCCGAGCTACGCGTGCGTCGAGGGGTTTGGCCGGCGGGCGTTTGCGGGCGACGAGGGGGAAGTGGGCCGTGACGGTCGAGGCGAGGGGCAGGGTCATGGGGTCCTCATCTGCTGCGGGCGTCGGCGCCTTGGCGGTTCGGGCGCGGCGCTGCTCGGCGTGTGGTCACCGTTCTTCGGCGAGGCCGGGGCGGGGCGAGTACCCGGCCCCGGCAGCATGCGCAGCTAGAAGGAAATCGTGAGGACGGTGTCGGGTCGGCTGATGTCACCGGGCTCGAGCGGGCGGGTTCCGGCCCGGTAGGCGGTCACGGTGGGCTGGTTGGGGCGGCCCGCTGTGTCCCAGCGGTCGAGCAGAGTGTTCAGTTCGGCGGCGAGTTTGTCGGCGTCCGGGCCGTGTGCGATGACCCCGATTTCTTGGTTGCCGTCGCCGACCTCGTGGAAGGTGGGATAGGCGATGGTGCCGCCGTGATAGATGGCGGCACCGGCCCACCGGTAGGCGGGAGTGACCAGGCCGCTGGCACGGGCTGTGTCACCGACGCCGAGGCGGCCGAACGGCTTGTCGGTGTTCACGAGCAGCCACAGGTCGAGGTGGCCGATGGGGTCGGCGTCGCCGACCTGGATACCGGTCCACTGCTCGTACGGGGCGTGGCTCAGCGCCGTGCTCAGGGCTTGCCGGTCGGGCTGGTCGGCGGCGTCGAGTTTGAGGACCACGTCGGCGTCGAGGCTTACGTGCTGGTCGTCGTGCTCGGCGGTGCCGCGCATCGGGACGAATCCACAGACCAGGGGGGTCGCGGTGCTGACGAGTTGGTCGGTGCCGGTGCGGTCGAAGGCGAAGCATCGGGTCAGGCCGCTTTCGTGCACCCGCAGGGGCACGACGATACGGCCGTTGTCGGTGAGCTGGTCCCACCATGAGGCGGAGACGTCCCAAGCTCCGGCTGTCACGATGATCCGGTTGTACGGTGCTGCGTCGGGGTGCCCGAGGGCTCCGTCGGCGCAGATCACCTCGACGGTGTCGTAGCCGGCGCGGGCGAGGTTTGTTCGCGCGCCGTCGGCGAGGTCTTCATCGAGTTCGATGGTGACGACTCTGCCGCTGGCGCCGGTCTGATCCGCGAGCAGGGCTGCGTTGATGCCGGTAGCCGCGCCGATCTCCAGGATGTGGTCTCCGGGCTGCGCTTCGAGCTGTTCGAGCATGTCGGCCACGAGGCTGGGGCTCGATGCCGAGGACATCGCGGCGCCGCTGGGGTCGCGTTTGGTGACGATCTGGCGGCGTGTGTAGACCGTTTCAAGGTCTACGCCGGGCAGGAACTGCTCGCGAGGCACCCTCCTGAATGCTCGTTCTACAGGGGCGGATCGGATGTGGCCGCGCTGTTTGAGTAGCGTGACGAGCTGGTCGCGGAGCACGGCGGCGTTAGCAGATTCTGGGCTGGTTTGGGATAGTTTCACTGCTGTTACCTTACTGTCGTTGACAAGGGTGGGCTGATGGCCGGTTCGGGTGTCGGACGGCTGGTGGAAGGTGACGTGCACGGCAGCCGTCGCCAGCAGCCAGGTGTCGGCGGCGGAGATGCCGAGCCGGTTGAACTGGAACAAGATGTGGTGGGTGAGCAGCCCCCGAAGGTCGCGAGTCAACATGCCGTGCCGGTCGAGTAGACCGAGGTTGCGTCCCGCATAGTCGTGCGCTGCTGGCCATGCTGGAGTGGCGGTTAGGGGACTCGCCGGTGCGTCGGCGCTGGCGGTGAGCAGTCGCTGCACCGCGGCAATCAGTCGAGGGCTTGGTGCAGGCATGGTCGCCTGACGACGATGGGCTGAAACGTTCTGCCAGACATCGCCCTGCTCATAGAACTCAAGTCCGGCCGCGCGCATCAGGCGGGTGGCGAGCAGCACGCCGAGTTCACGGCGATGGGTGGCGCCGGCAGCGGCGAGATGGCCGAGGATATGACGACTGTCGACGTGGAAGAAGGTATGGGCGAGGTCGGTGGCCTGCGGTCCGCCCAAGGCGTACTGCTCAGGCCGGTACAGGGGCTCGGCCACGCCCTGGACGCGGTCGTCGTCGGTGATGGTGGCGAGAAGGGTGTAGAACTCGGCAAGTCGGCCGCTCGGTAGGAGCCGCAAACGCCAGGTCTCACTCTTGCGGATGAACCAGAACCCGGTGATCACGCCGTTGTTCTCGGCAACGGTCAACGCGGCGGCGAGACGGGTCGCCGCGTATTGCTCTGCGATCTGCCAGTCGGAGAAGGTCAGGTTGACCTGTCGCCACCGGTTGACCGGCGCCGCTGGGTCAGGCCGCTCGGTGTCAAGGTCGGTATCGAAGTCCACGGCGCTCTCCCCTAGTTGATCAGCAGGCTGGTCGCCCAGCGGACGTGTGTGCAGGTGGCGAAGGTGTGCAGCGTGAGCGCCACTCCGGCGTGGCCGGCGGTCAGGCCAGACCGCTCCGGAGTTGGGTCGTTGGCGTGCTGGATCAGCAGCCGCAGGATGCGCGGTACGTGGGCGGACAACGCGGTAGACCGGGCGTCGGCGGCGGCGTACCAGAGCGTGGCGGCGAGTCCTGCCCAGCCGTGGCACAGCGACGGGTCGATGATCCGGCCGAGTTGGACGGGGTCGGCTAGGCAGCGGGTCAAAGCGTCCTCCGCCGTCTGCTGCCGGGCGGGGTCGCCGAGAGCGATTCCGGCGAGTTGTTGAGCGCGAGCTATGCCGGGGGTGCCGTAGCACCAGGACGGCCGCGCCGGTCCGATGGCAGTGGGTCTCCCCGCGTGTAGATCGACGGCGGTGACTTTCTCCGGCCACCAGGGTCCTGCCGGATCCGCTTGCCGCCAGGTGTCGAGCCAGGTGGAGATCCGGCCGATCGCCTCGGTGTGTCCCGGCACGATGATGGTGTGGCGCATCGCCAGGGCGAGAAGCGCCAGGGGGCCGGTGATGCCGTGCGCCATGCCGAAGTTGGCGTGCCCGCCGGGGACAGGCTGGTCCGGGTTGGCTGCGTCGGCGCTCCACCAGCCCGGCGCGTGGCGGCCGATGTCGTCGTTGGTGTCGAGCGGCTCAGTGAGCCGGACCAGGTATTGCAGCACCCGGCGTAGCAATGCGCCGTCTGGTTGCCTGGTCAGGAGGTGAGCGCCGAGCCCGGTCAGTCCGCGGACGAGGTCGAACTCCGACAGTGAAGGCCGCTGGCGTGCGGCGAGGCGGACTTCGGCGGCGGCCAGCCGGCGCTCGGCCAGGTCTGCGACAGCGCGGTCAAGGGGGTCGAGTGCTGCCGGGTGGGCGTGCGGGGCGGCCGTGGTGAGCGCGTGAGTGACGGCCGGTGTGCCGAACCAGAGTCCGGCCCCTGTGCTGTTGTTCAGTGTGTCGGCGGTCGCGCGTCGCAGCCAGGTGTGGACCGGCTCCCAGCCGCCGTGTCCGGTCTGGGCGCGCACACCGTGCAGGATCGACACTCCGGCGGCACCCTTGGACAGCGACTGCGCGTGCCAGCGGGTGCTATGCGGCCCGTAGTCGCCCGCCGCGAAGTCCGGCAACGGCGGCTCGGCCAGGGTGTCAGTGATGCACGAGGCCACCGACTCGGCCTCGCAGGCCAGCGTCTTCAGCAATGGAGAGATGGTCATTAGGGCGCTCCTACCCTGCGGGTACGGCGGCGGACGGTCGCCAGGGCGATGTGACGGGCCAGCCGGTAGGTCACCTGTTCGGCGGCCTCGTCGGGACCATGGGTACGAACGTGGTGTAGGTGCAGCAGCGAGGCGAGGACTGACTCCGGTGTGATGGGGCCGCTTGAAGCGGACAGGGCGTCGGCGTACCGCGCCGCAGCATCGGAGCGTTCCCGCCACGCGTTCCTGACCGGCCCTGGAAGCGCGGAGGGGTCAAACGCGACGGCTTGACGCAGCATGTCGCGGTCGATCGGCGAACGCCCAGCCTGCTCCAGGCGGGCTATCAGCCACTCACATCCGTCGTTACGGTTGCCGAGCATGGCAGCGGCAAGGTCGACCATGCTCGCAGCGGTGAACGCCTGCCGATCGATCCGGCATTCGCGTTCTGCCCTCAGTTGTGCGAGGGCTGCGGTGGAGTCGGCGACGAACAGCCGTTCAGCGGCGGCCAGCGCCGGCCCGTCCCCGTAGCGGCCGGACTCCGGATGATAGGTATCCAGGCTCAAATCCCCGGCAAGGCCCTGCTGCCGAAGGTCGGCAGCCCACCGGCCGATTCTGACCGCCGCGTAGCCGAAGTCATCGGTGTGCAACCGGAGCCGAAGGTGCGGGGCAGGGCGGCGCATGCGGATGAACCACATCAGCGGCGGTTCGTCCCAGTCGGCAATCAGCGCTGGTAGAGCGGCCGAAAGGACAAGCTCCATCAGGGACGGCTCGACGGCCAACGACACGGAGATCAGGCCGCCAGTCCCGGGAAGCAGCGGCTCGGCGGGAGCAGGCGGCGGCCACGAGTCCCGTCCGATGAGAGCGGCTGGCACCGCAGCAGGCGCGGCCGTGGAGGCAACCGGCACAACGATCTCGTGGGCGCGGCCGGACAACCATCCGAAGTCCGCTGGTTGCGCCGATTCCACAAGGGTGATCGGTCCGTCGCTGGCGTCCAAGTGGGCGCGCAGCAGCGCCCGGTCCATGGGCTGATCAAGGTTGAGTCGAAGCCGCTGGTCGCCGTTGCCGATTTGGACCCATACCGGCAGTCGCAGCTTCGCGCGGACTAACTCCCAGGCCGTGAGCCACTCGCCGTCGCTCGTCTGCGCAGCAGGCAGCCCAGCGGGGTCAATGCGCCAACGCGCCGCCGTCAGCAGAGTCCGGCCGTATCGCAGCGCTGGCCGAAACGGTAGGCCGGACGCGGCGCCCCAATCGAATGGCTTGAGCCGGGCGTCCATACCGCGCGGCAACTCCACCAGAAACCTGCCTAGGAGCGGCATGGTGTGCAGCGCGGCGGCGTGTGCCACCGTCGGCTCGACCACTCGTCGCTGCGACAGCGATACCAGCACCAGTCGATCGCGACCTACAGCCACACCGAGGTCATCGATGCCGATCGCATCGTCGGTGACAGGGCGGTGCTCGGCCAGCGACACCAGCCACGGCAGGACCTGCCTGGCATTGAGGACGTTCTGTGCGTGCAGGTTCGACGGCGGGAAGCTCAACTGCGCCAGCATGGCCCCCTCTACCGCGACCGGCAGCCTTCCGAACTCCTTGCACATCCGCTCGCGCTCGGTGTCCGGCAGCGCATTGAGAAAGCGTCCGCTGGTGGCCATGGCCGAGCGACCCATGCCGGTCAACGCGACGGTGAACTCGCCGCTGTCCAGAGCAGCTACCGAGGCTGCGCGCACCTCTGCCAGGACGTCGACGTGGGCGCTGAGGTGTCCCTCGTTCTCGTCGGCGCCGGCAAGCGCCTGCACGGCCGCATCATCGAGTACCACCTCACGTGCACCGTCGATCAATGCCTGCTGCGCCAGCGCCAGCAAACGCCCGTCCCGGCCAGACAAAGAAGTGGCCGAGGACGAATCGGCCGTGGCGTCAAAGTGTTCTGGATAACCCAGCCCAGTGACCGGATTGAGTAGGTGGGCGAGCGGCACCACAGCGGCAGTCCCGTAGCGGTTGACGAACCGGGCGCGGTACGCGCGCCATTGCGGCCGTCCCGCCGGGTCGGGCGTCAACCGGCGCAGCACATCCACCGACGCTACGATCTCGGTGGCCACCGGGTGCGGCAGGACGACTCGATCCGCTAGTTGAAGATCCACAGCTAGCGGCTGCGGAACCGCAGTCAGGCCAAGCATCTGTTCGGCCAGTCGACGCAGGTCTGTCGCACTGTTTGGGGTGACATCGAGATGGCCATGAATCCAGCTCAACTCATCTTGAACGGTTCGTCGGCCTCCCCGACTCGCCTCCGCGGTGACATCACGCTGGTCCAGGATGTGTCGCACAGGGTCTCGGCAGGTTGAGGGCGGCCGGAGGGAAGAAATCAATACGCCGTGGCTCACCAGGTCGGCAATCAGGGCTTCGGCCGACGTACGCGGGAAGCGGGGAAAAGCTTCGGCGACTTTGCCGACCAACTCATCCCACCGCACGGGAATCGCAGCGAAGGAGACCAACAAACGCACGGCCTTGGTGTTCCGCACTGAGGCGGTCCCTTGGGCCGGCGCAGACAAGTGCGGCCGACGCTTCACGACGATTCGATCTCCGTGGACCACGGCCATGTTGTTCGCCTGGACACGCAGATGCTTCCGCACGAGCGGATCGGCTTCGAGAAGCGCGACAACCGGTGCAACCCAGCCTGCATCTGCCTGGACTCGAATCGCCGCCTGCCCGAACGTTGTGACCGAGGCGACGGCATCGAAGCGCAACGCCGCGACCCCCGAGAACAGCCCGAAGGGTGTCGCCCGGCGCTGAGCGCGCGCGAGGTAACGAGCCAGAGCCAGCGCCATCCGCCGGGCACGTTCCGCGTCAAGATTCCCCCCGGAGCACGCAGCCCCAACGCGCGCAGCAAACTCTGGGCTGGCGATCCACACCGCGTCGCTCAGACCGGGTTGTCCCCACGTCGCCCGCAGCCAGTTTCGGAGCGCAGCAACATCGCAAAGATTGGGCCACGGTATGGGGCTGTCCGGCCAGGAGTGAGCGGCAGCCCGGATCGTGGCGGCATCAACCACCCGGTACACGCTGCCTCTCGCGGTCACGATCGCTCTCCTTCTCAAGATCTGCTTGGTTTGTGGTGCTGGTTCCGGCGGGCGTTCGGGTTGCTCGCCGGAACCAGCGGGATGGCAGCTAGCTAGCAGTCGCTGCCCTGCACGGTGTCGCAGCCGTCGTCGGTGTTGGCCAGCAGCGCGGCGGTGACCGGCCCTTCCGTGACGATCTCGACGTCGAGCTCGAACGGGTCGCCGTCGATGGCGATGAGGTGGTCCATGGTTCCTCCAAAGTGGGGATGTTCGGCGGGCAGGTAGCCCCCGCAGCTACCAGCACAAGGCGAGAAATACAGGGCAGAAAGGGTCGGCGGGTGGGGAGGATCTCGGTTGGCACGTGACCCACCGGATCGCTGCTCTCTCACATGTCGAAAGCCGCGGTGACGAGGTTGTGGTCGCTGTTTCGTTTCTGGGGGTCGTCTGGTGGTAGGTGCACGCGGTAGGTGCCGGGCACGTAGCGCGGGGCGAGGGAGGTGTTGGCGAGGAGCCAGTCCTTGATGATGGCGCCGTTGGGCACGACGTCGCGGTTCACGGTCGGGGCGTACGCCAGCTCGGGTGGAGTGCCGGTGGCGTGGGCTAGCTCGCAGACGGCGTCGAATCCCATGTCGTCGTGCCGCTCGCCGCAGTGTTCGTCGTGGGCGCCGATGAGGTAGTCCAGTGCCCGGGTGTCGGCGATGACGTCGTCGCCGACGTCGATGCCTTCGTGGTGGCGGCATTGCGGTTCGGCGTCGTGCCAGTTGCGTTGTGGCAGATGCGGTCCGGAAGCAGAAGTGTTGAGGTCGCCGTACACCAGGACGGGGTTCGCGTGTCGTCCATACCGGCCCACCTGCTTGGCCTCGAACAGGCGCCGGTCACCGCAGGTCGAGTCCCAGTGCTGGGCGATGACGCCGAGCCGGGTGCCGGTGGCGTTGACGGTGAACCAGCCGATGTTGCGCCAATCGTCGAAGACGCCCTCCGCACCGTGCCCCACCCACGACTGCACGGTCAGGGCTTCCGGGTTGTAGAAGACGGCCGGCGCGATCGGCCCTCGATCCAGGTGCCCGAGCAGCCCCACGTACCGAACGCCGAGCGTCTCGGACAGAGCCGCGGCAGCGCCGTACAGTCCCTCCCCACCGAGGTCGGCGTAGCCGCGCCCTTCACATTGGACGATGACCGCCGGTGCGGTGGTGAGGTGGGCGAACGCGGCGGAGAGTTTGCCGAACTCGTGTCGGCGGCTGGTCTTGTTGAACCCGCCGGACTCGTAGTTGAACAGCGCCGTTTCCAAGATCATGAATTGCCCCCTCCGGTCCGGATGGTGGTGCCGTTCGTCGGCGTGGTCGTAGCGATCCCCCCGGCAGGTCGGGGCCGGTCGCCAGTTGTCGGTGCAGCGGTGTGAACGCTCGCGCGGACCAAGATCGGACCAGCCCGCCGATGGGGGCGCTGATCGGTCGGCATGTCCTCCGTAAGCACGGCGGTGTGGACCGTTGGGATAGGGATCGGCACGCCGCGCATCGGATTGGTCGCGTGCACGATGCGCCGGACGAGTTGCTCGGTGTACTCGCCCGTCTGGCAGGGCGGGTTGATTACGACGGGCGAATCACCACCTACCGGCGCCGGCGGTGCCTCGCGCCCGCGCCCATCGCTCTCGTCGATCATCGCGAGCAGTTCCCCGGCCGCGCCGAGCGCCGTGTCCAGCCGCGCAACCTTGTCCCGGTTGGGGGCGGCAACCCGGCCCCCGTGCTCCAGTTCGAAGACGTAGGTGCGTGATACCCGAGCTGCCAGCCCTAGCGCGGCACGTGTCCACCCGAGGCCAGCACGCAGTTCGCGCACCCGGGCACCCAGCGCCGCCCCGACACCGGTGCCCCGCGCCTGCTCCAGCCGCTGTTTCACCTGCGCCGCGTACGCCCGCCGACATTCATCGCACGCATACTCCCCGTGCCGGATGTGGCGTTGGTATGTCGATGGTGTCCCGCACGGCTTCAACCGTTCCTCGGGCAGCCGGCTACGTTGCATGCGCCACTTCCGGGTTGGGCTCTCGTGCTCGTGCCACAGCGCAAGGAACCGGTCGCGTGCCCGTTTCACCCGCCCGGTCATCACACCGACGGTCAGTCCCAACGCCCGTGCCGCGCTCGGAATCGAGTACTCATGCGCAGCTAACGCAACCAACACCTCCCGGTCCTGGTCGGCAAGCGCGGACAGGATTTGCCGCAGCGCCAGCGCGTCAACGATCCGCTCTTCCGGGGACCGGGTGACGCTGGCGGACTGCCACCAGTACGTCTCGAACCCCACCGTGGCACGCACGCCGCCCTCATCGGCGGTAGTCCATCCCCACGAGCGCAGGTCATCACGCTGCTCCCGGCGCACCCCGTTGCTGCCAACACCGATGAGCAGTTCGTCGCTCGGCGGTTCCCCACAGGTGTAGAGGTACTCCGCCACGACCACCCACGCGGTGGCATAGCGGTTCTCGAATCCAGCACCGCTGTGGCCCAGGCTCGTGCCGGTCCGCGCCGCGCAGATCCGCGCAATCCGGTGCAGCCCGTCAACGGTCTTCCCATATCGCAGCACAGTCACACGGCCCCCCCCAGGGGCGTCGACGCCTGCCGCTACGTGGCCGATGTCCTTGGTCGCGTTGTTCATGGCTTCCGCGCCATCCCGCAGAACACGTCCACCTCGGCCGGGGCCGGAGCGTCCGCAGGTACGTCCGGCCGCCACTGGCTGCTGGAGACCACGCCAGGCTCGACGAGTTGAAGGCCCTGGAAGTAGCCGGCGATCTCGTCGGGATGGCGGGAGATGTACGGGATGCCGGCCTCGATCGAGGCGCGGGTGGCGTGGTTGCGTGCCACGGGGTTGATGACGTTGGTGCCGTCGTTGACCACCAGGTAGCTACCCGGGGGCAGGGCCGACACCAGCCGGTCGACGATGGTGCGGGCCTGGCGGTAGTCCACGACGTTGCCCAGGATCCCGAGCATCATCAGCGCGACCGGCTCGGCGAAGTCCAGGACCTTCTGCGCCCCGCCCACGATGGCGTCCGGATCGTGTACGTCGGCGTCAAGGTAGTCGGTGGAACCTTCCGGCGAACTGTTCAGCAACGCCCGTGCATGCACCAACACCAGCGGGTCGTTGTCGACGTAGACGATCCGCGCCCATGGGTTGATCCGCTGGGCGACTTCATGAGTGTTGTCAGCGGTCGGCAGGCCCGTGCCAACGTCCAGGAACTGCTTGATCCCCACGTCTGCCGCCAGATACCGCACGGCTCGGGTGAGGAACTGCCGCGACTGCCTCGCAATGTCGATGATGTCGGGGAACATCTGCTTGATCTGGTCACCGAGGTCCCGGTCGGCGGCGTAGTTGTCCTTGCCGCCGAGCCAGTAGATCCACACCCGAGCCGAATGCGGCTTCGACACACCGAGCTGCACAGGGGTCCGCTCGCCGCCCGGCGAGTCGACAGTCATGACGCGCCCCCGTCAGGCCCGGCCGTCGTGGGGGTGCGCCGCCGCAGTGCGGGGGGCTGAGACAGCGGCACACCCCCGGACGCCACCAGGACCGCCGCGTAGGCCGAGACCGCTTCCTGGGCAAGCCGCGCACGTTCTGGTTCTGACATTGGGGTGTAAGACCGCCGTTTGACCTTCGTGGCCGCGTGAGGACCGGTCACCGCGCAACCCTCCCGCGATCGGCGCGACGCTGTTCGACGCGCAGGGTGATCTCAGCCGGTCTGCTGCGGCGCGACAGGACGGACCGGGATTGCAGACGTGGGAAAGGAACGCGACGACCGAACATAACCATGGAGACGAAACCGTTCCTGGAGAACTTGAAAAGGGGAGACGGGGAGACGGTGGGCGTGTGTTGGCTTGTTCGGACCGGTCCCGGAAATCGCCCTCGCGGGCTCGGGTTGTCACCGGGACCGGTCCACGGGGGTGTCAGCTATCGGTGAGCTGGCTCAGGAAGGGCAACTTCGCCCGTACGAGACGCCGTTGGTCCGGCGTCTGCTTACCGCCGGTGGTGCGTTCGGGGGTGCATGCGGCGGCTGCGGTGGTGACGCCCTTGGGGGTGCAGGCGGCGGCCTTGGCCAGCCAGGTGCGGTAGTAGGCGAGGCTGGTCGCGATGATCGGTTTGCCGCACGGGTCGGCCGAGTCGGTCTCCCGCGAGACCAGGCCCTGCCACACCCACCGCCGGTTAGCACCGACCGTCCGGCCCGGGGCCCGGGTGAGTACCGGGCTGCCGGAGTCGCCGAAGCACGGACCGGTAGAGACGCACAGGTCGCCCTTGCTCATCACGCCGACTTCGGTGTCGCAGGACGCCGCCGGGAGCTGGGTGATGTCGCGCTGGCGCAGCATCGTCGGTAGCGGGTCCGGGTTATCGGCCGGCGGCGGGTACTCGGTCAGGCCCCAGCCGATGGCCCGCAGCGAGGTGCCCGGCTTCGACGCGGCAGCCGGGGGCAGCTGCATCGTCGGTGCGTGGATGGGCTGGTCGAGGGTGACCAGGGCGATGTCGGCGACCGGCTTGCCGGTGTTGGGGTCGACCCACCGGAAGTTACGGTGAATCTTGCTGCGAGTGCCTCGGGCGGTCTGGCCTGCGCTGGTGCGATCGTTGGTGCCGGCCCGGACCATGATCCGTGACGGCTCCACCGCGACCGGGTCCGGGATCGCCAGGTTGTCCAACACGCAGTGCGCGTTGACGGCGACGTGCCACGCGTCGTACAGACCGGCGCCGCAGTGCAGGGTCCGGCCGATACTCGGGTAGTCCACGGTGAGGTGGAGCATGCCGTTGTAGCGGTGGGTGGCTTCCTGCCCGCCGACGATCGCGGCGGCTGGTGAGGCCGTCCCGGCGAGCACGGTGACGGCAGCCCCGAGGGCGACTGCCGACCTTGAGAGGAGTTTCATCGATTCCGTTTCTTGGTTGGCCCGGCACTCCGATGTGCCGGGTGGTCTTGAGAGGGATTCAGGGGGCCACGTCAGCGCAGGCCGCTACGGCTGCCGCGGCCCCCTGCCGTGGGTCGAGCAGGACTTCGCTGGAGGGTGCTCAACCCACTGCGACAGCGCCCTAGCGGGGACTCGCGCTGCCGAGACAGACGTGCCGCGGACCCCGGCGTCTACCTCGGGCCGCCACATCGGGAACAGTTCGGGGCCACCGGCCGCGATCCGGAACGATGGCCGGGGCCGGTAGCCGTGCCGGTCATAGAGCGCGGTCGGCCCGGCACCGGTGGACTCCAGGTAACAGGGCAGGCCAAGCCGGTCGGCGTACTCGTGGAGATCATCCAGTAGCAGCGACCCGCGTCCGCGGCGCTGCACGTCCGGGTTCACGGCAAGGAACTGCACGTAGCACTGCTCGACGTCGTCTGGATGATGCGCCTCGATCGCGGCGTCAAGCGCACGGAAGCCTTCGGCATAACCGCCGAAGATCCGGCTCAATCGTCGGTCGTACTCTGGGATCTCCGGTATCACCTGGCCGCCGCCGCGCAGATAGGACACCGCGACCGCCTTGCCGTCGCTGGTGATGTGAACCCACCCGTGTTCCAGGGCGTGCCGGACGAGCATCCCGAAGTACGGCTGGTACATACGCCGGCGATCCCGCTTGTTCGGGACCAGCCACGGCCCGAGGTCTCCGTTGACGAACGCTGCGACCAGCACAGCGGTCACCTGGGTCGCGTCCTGGGTGGTCGCCCGGCGCACCTCGATCAGCCGATCGTGTCGAGTCATCGCACGCCACCCGTGGTGCTGTGCCGGGCGGTGCTCTCCACCTCGGCGACGTTGCTGTGCGCGCCCAGGCCGATCCTGGCGTACACCTCAGGCTTGGCGGATCTGAGGATGAGCGCCCAGACCACCCCGGCGATGAATACGGCCGGGTAGACCCCGAGCAGCCACCACTGGGTGCCGGACGTGGGGTCGACGCCGAACAGGGCGGCCCCGTTGTCCACCGTCACGTAACACACCCCGGCGAGGGCGGCGAAGGCCAGCGCGGGTGCCACCCGGCCTTCCCACACACCCGCAGGGTTGTCGCGGCGGGAGAAGAAGGCGACCACCGCGCTGCTAGTGATGGTCATCAGGAGCAGGACGCCGATCCCGCCGAGCACGGTGAGCCAGAAGAATCCCTTGGTGAACGGGTCCCAGCCGGTCAGCACGAACGCGATGATCGCGAAGAAGGCGAGCACGGTTTGGGTGATGCTGCCGCCGACCGGGGCCTTGGACCGCTTCCCGACCCGGCCCAACAATGCGGGGAGCACACCTTCGCGGGCGAGGGCGAACACGATGCGGGCCTGGGTGTTCTGGAACGCCAGGATCGCGGCGAAGATGCTGGACAGCAGCAGGAACTGCCCGACCGTGATCACCGCCGGTGGCAGGTGGGGCGCGGCCAGGTTGAAGATCAGCTCCGATCCTTCGCCGGTGGCCCGATCGACGATCTGGTCCGGGCCGGCCGCCACGGACATCGCCCAGGCGCAGAAGGCGTAGAGGCCGCCGATCAGGGTGACGGCGATGAACGTCGCCCGCGCGACCGTCCTGCGCGGGTCCTTGGCCTCCTCACCGAACACGGCGGTGCCCTCGAACCCGACGAACCCGGCGATCGCCGTCGCCAAAGCGGCGCCCAGCCCGGTCGTCAGCAGGTTCGACGGCGACAACGTCGTCACCGACAGCCGCCCGCCCGACGGATGCCGCACCTGCACCACCGCCAGCACGACCGCCACGCAGATTTCGGCGACCAGCAGCACCGACAGCACCACCCCGAGCAGATCGATGCGGGTCACACCCAGCACGGCGGCGAGCGCCCACGCCGCATACGCCCAGATCCACCACGGCATCGTCAGGCCTACATGGGTAGTCATGAAATCCTCCGCGACCACCCCGAACCCACACAGCAGACCGACCTGCATCAACGGCCCGTACGCAGCCAAAGCCGTCAACGCCCCGCCGACACCAGCCGGTTTGCCCAGGCCGCGGCTGATGTAGGTGTAAAACGCGCCCGCATTCACGATCCGCCGAGACATCGCCACATAACCGACCGCGAACAACCCCAAGATCACCGCAACCACCACATACGCGAGGGGGATACCGGTACTACCGGTCACCTGGAACCCCGCCGTCGCGCCACCAGCCACCACCGTCAGCGGGGCGGCAGCTGCCATCACGCTGAACACCAGCGCAGCGACACCCAGCCGAGACTTCGCCAACGCAGCCGCGACACCGCCTCGGGAACTACTTCTGCGCGTACGCGCGTCGGGCATGGCTATGAACTCCTCAATGAGGGGGATAGGAAAGGAAGAGAGCTGAATCGGACACCGAACTACGGGACAGCCGCTGGATCAGCCGATGACGACCCTGGTGCCGACGGCCGCCTCGGTCCGGCTGATCAAGTCCTGCACATCGGCCGGCACAAACCCGGCGACCTGGTAACGGATGTGCTGCTCAATGCCCGGGTCCCAGGTGTCGAGAACTTCGTGGTGCAGGCCCATCGCCACCATCAACCCGGCCAGCACCGCATCAAGCTTGTGCAGGTACTCGCCCCGACGGATGGTGTCCGCGATCCGACCCGCAGGCGCCCACGCCTCCCTCTTGTCCACCGGCACGAACCGGGTCGCCCGTGTCAGCCCCAACGTCCGCAGTCGACGAGGCCGCTCAACCCGGATACGGCCCGCCGCCGACAACCGGTCACCCACATCCGATACCGCATCCAAAGCAAGCGCCGCGATCCACGTACTGACCGACCACGGCTGCTCCGCCCGCACCCGCGCCAACACGGCATTAGCAAGATCATCGGACGGGGCGGTCGTCTCCACCACCACCAACGTCCCGTACTCCGAGGTCAACCGCCCCGCGAGCATCAACTCCGCGAGCAACGCCCCGCCCAGCCCGAGGGCGACAACATCCGGATGCACCTCAGGCTCGCCAAACGAGTCATGCGCAGCGAAGAACAACTGATCCGCCAACACCGGCCACACCCGCCGCCGACGATGCACACCAGGCTGCCGCGACACCCCAGCACCCACCGGCGGCCACGAACCCTGCTGCCACTCCGCCGCAGCCGGACCCACGGGCACGTCCCCACGACCGCTCTGCGAGTGCATCACGACCGCCCAACCAACTCGCGAGCCAACTCCCGCGTCGTAGCACCACAACTCGGACACCACCGAGCCTTGACCCTGAACGACAGCAGCCCGGCCAGAAAACCCAACACCGACGCCGCGATGACGGCCACAATCAGCACGGCGACCTCCATTCGACTACGCCCGCCGCGGCGAGATGAGGCGCACGAACGGGCCGGCACGTTTCTCTCGCACGCCATCGCCCGTAGACAGCAGTGCCGATTCGCAGAGTGCTCGGCGCGGAGTCCTGTGTCGTGGACGCCCGGTGAGCTAGCGCTTGCGGCTCGGGCATCGGCATTGATGGCTCAGAAGCGTCTTGAACATTCGCGCAGCGATGAGGCCCGATCATCACGGCGTTCCTCCAGTACGTCCAGATAAGTGCGCTGAGCTTCTGCGCCCTGTAGCCAACGCCACGCGCGTCGCGAAGAGGTGGAAGCGCGGGGTCTACATCGTGCGCCACGTGCCAATCGGTCATCGCTGACTGCCCCTCTCTCATCGGGGATGATCAAATGGAGCTGCGCAGCGCATGCCGGGTGTATGGCGTCTAGAAGGCGTGCTCAGCCCATGCCGGCCCGGAAATGGCGGGCCGAAGAAGTTGTGAGACTGAGCTAACCGCTGATGTCGGGACGATTCACCCACCTGGGAGGACGCCAGAGGGACTTCTGTCCAAGTTGGAAACGTCCCAGGAAGTCCTTGAAACGTCCTAAGACGTACAGGCAGAGTTGTGGTCATGAACGAGCGCCTACGGACCACCATGATGCGGCGAGGCGTCACGACTGAAGATCTCGCCGCCGAGTGCGGCATCGATGTAAAGAGCGTGGAGCGGTGGATCTCGCTCAATCGAGTACCCCACCGTCAACATCGCTGGGCCGCCGCCAAACTCCTTGATGCCGATGAGGTGTACTTGTGGCCAAGCGCCCTGCTGCAAGGCACGCGACGTCGGGATGCAAGCAAGTCCGAGTTGGTGGAGCTGTACCCTGATCGCGCCAGTGTGCCTCGGGAAACGTGGCTCCGTTTGCTAAATGATGCCCGACAGAACATAGATGTGCTGGTGCACTCGGGTACGTTCTTCGCCCAGGTGCAGCCGCGCATTGCGCACATGCTAACCATGCGAGCGAAAGATGGAGTGCAGATCCGACTCTGTTTCGGCGATCCCGACTGTGTGTCCGTGTCTTCCAGAGATGCGGAGGAGGGTCTGGGCGGGACGCTGCAAGCCAAAATTCGGGCCAGCCTCACATATTACAGAACCTTAACCGAGGTCAATAATATTGAAATCCGGCTGCACGACACGACTCTATACAACAGCCTCTTTCGATATGACAACGACATCATGGTGAATAATCACGTATATGGTGCGCCAGCAAGCTTGAACCCGACGACCCATCTGCGGCGGATCGACGGCGGTGTTTTATTCGACCACTACAGTTCATCATTCGACAAGGTATGGGAAACCGCGAAGCCGTGGCTTGGAGTTGAGCAATAGAAATGGGACGCACAGAATATTGGAATGATCCCGCCGCGCCGAAGCCGAACACCCTTGTGCCAGCCTGTGGGGTGCTGGCGGTGGACGACGCCGGACGCCTGCTCATGCAGCGCCGACGCGACACGGGGCAGTGGGCGTTGCCGATGGGGAAGATGGAAATCGGCGAAACGCCCGCTGAATGCGCGGTTCGGGAAACCCTGGAGGAGACAGGTATCCTAGTCGAGGTTGTCGGCTTGGTAGGTATTTACTCGGACCCGCGCCACATCGTCGCCTACTCCGACGGAGAGGTAAGGCAGGAATACGAGGTCACGTTGCTAGCCAAGCCGGTAAGCGGCCGTCCAACAGAAAATGAAGAAGCAAGTGCGGTCGGGTGGTTCACTCCCGATCAGATCGAAGCTCTCGACGTTCACAGATCGATGCGTCGGCAAATTGCGGACTATGTCGAGGGCACGATGCCGCACATTGACTAAGCCCAAATGGCCAATGCTTGAGCCCTTGCCACCCAGGTCCAATGCATCGGGCATGTATCTTTCAATCTGATAGCCGCATTGAACAGGCATTTTCGAGTCTTGCATATTGCGCGACGAAACCATGAAGTTGTGCGTACCCGCGATGTCCGCACAGACCTCGATATTTGCCGCTCACGCTAACCGCTAGCCGACGTCAAACTCTCCTGCCTTCACTCCATCGATGAATGTCCGCCATTGGTCCGGGTTGAGGGCAAGGATCGGTCCAGCCGGATCCTTGCTGTCCCGTAGGCAGATTACGCCTGGCAGGTTGTCGGCGACTTCGACACACTGGCCATTGCTCTGGCTACGCGAACTCTTGCGCCACTTGGCGCGTGTGAAATCCACCGCGCCTCTCCTTCCAGCTACGCCAGTTCCCTGGCGACCGCCGCAATGAGTTCGACCGATTTGGTTGCGCTCAACGCAGCGGCATGCATGTGGGTGAAGACCATGTTAGCGCGTCGAAGATCATCTTCCTTCTCCATGTACACATCGCCGGCGAAGCTCTCGACGTACGCCACCGGCGAGTGGACATCCGGAGGAAACTCCAGGATAGCGATGCTTCCCAACGTCCCCGGGTGGCCGCCTTCGGCGAACGGCAAGACCTGGACAGTTACATTCGGTAACTTGCTGGCGCTGATCAGGTGATCGAGCTGCTCCCGCATGACGACCCGACTGCCGATCTGCCGCCGGAGCGCCCCCTCATCAATGATGGTCCACAGGTGGAGTCGTGGTTCCTCCGTCAAGCAGACTTGCCTGGCGATGCGCACCTGTACACGCTTTTCGATCAGATCCGGGTCTAGCACGAGTCCTTGCGCGGTCAGCAGCGCTCGGGCGTAGTCCTCGGTCTGAAGCAACCCCGGCATGGCCGCAAGCTCGAAATTCTTGACTTCAGTCGCGGCGGATTCCAGACCGATGTACATCACGTACGGAACGGGCAGTTGGCCGAACTTCGCCCACCAGCCTCGCTCTCTTCCCTGCTTCTGCAAGTCGAGCAACGTGTCACGCACGCGGTCATCGGTGACGCCGTAGCGTTCGAGCAGCACGAGTAAGTCGGGTCGACCGACCCCTAGATCGCCTGCCTCGATCTTGTAAATCTTCGACTCTGAGCAGCCCAGCACCTCCGAAATCTCGGCGTGGGAGAGATTAGCGGCCTCACGTAGCGTGCGCAGCTCCCGCGCGAGTTGCCAACGCGCAATCGTTGGACCAGTTGTTCTTGGCACCTGTACCTCCGCCTGCGAGAACACGGACAGTGTCTCGGCCTCTTCGACTGTAGGCAAGCAGCCGCTGACGACGAGCGCGGCCAGGATGGCGGTGTCCGAGGCCTGCCATCCAAGCGAGCCGAGAGTGAGGCCGTTGCGCGAGGCCCGCCACCGCGTCGCCAGAGGGGGCTCGCCGCCGACCGGAGCCGGGACGACCGCCCGAGCCCACCTGGCACCCAGCTTGCGGACACTGTGAGTGCATGAACCACTGATGATCTGCGTAGCCGAGGCTGGCAACTCCAGAATCACCAAATCGGAGGGACATCGCGTGACGTCACACGCTCCGTAGGACCACGCTGACGAGCCATCCGGCGACCAGTGCTGGCCCCATCGGAATCATGCCGGTGCTGCGGCTGCGGGTGCACAGCCTGAGAACGGCTGCGACGGCGCCTTGGAGGAGGAGTCCGCCAGACATACCGAGGGCCGCGGTTTCCCAGCTCAGCCAGCCGAGGTTCAGGGTTATTGCGCCGGCTAGTGCGATGTCTCCAAGGCCGAGTTGTCCCGGCAGCATGAACGCGAGGATCAGCAGGACGAACGCCGTGATGGATCCAGCGGCGACCGCGCGCAGGAGCTGGGAAGGGTCACCGCCGAGGGCGACAGCGCTGATGAAGCAGAGGATGCAGCTCACCACCAGGGCGGCAGTCATGGCGTGTGGCAGTCGGTGACGACGCAGGTCAATGATCGCTAGGCCGACGCCGAGAACGGCGAAAAGCCAGAACGCGGGCAATGCGGGGGACGGCGGAAGACGGCCAGTCACGATTCCGGCTGCCGCTCCAGTCAGGAGCGAGACAGCGGCGACGGTCATCGGGCGTGCCGGTGCGCCGTGCCACCAGCGGCGCGGTACGCAGATGCGGCCCTGCGGGGGGACTGAGTAGGTGATGGCGGCGATGGGTACACCGGCGAGCGCGCCTGCGATGGCGCAGCCTGTTGTGGCCAGGGCGTTCAACCCGATTGCTCGTCGTTGTTCTCTTCGGCGCGGTGTTCTCGTGTCCATCGCTCGATCTCGGACAGGAGGTCGAGTAGCTCGGTGCCCGCGCTTGTTAGGCGGTAGTCGGCGGTGTCCGTGTCGTAGTGGTGCTCGACGAGTCCCCGCTCTTGAAGATGGTTGAGCGTGCGGGTCAGGGTGCGTGCGTGAACGACGTCGGCGCTGGCCTGGGATACGGAGTGGTGGAGCTTGGAGTACCGCAGCGGACCGTCCCGAAGGGCGTTCAGGATGGCACGGTTGAGCTTCCGTTTCGCCATGTTGTAGATGGGTTCAAGGTCGTTCTTCAGCGCGACTCACCTCCCCCGATCACGAGCGCGCGACACTGAAGGTGATCTCAGTCTATTGGGGCGGACAAATGTTCGGCCACCCTTTTTGTGATCGTTGCGCGCCGTCGTCCAGCGTGGGCTGATAAAGGCAAGGGATGGGGCTGGAACCTATATGTCGTGAATGCCGAGATTGGCCGTCATGCCGCTATAGCGCATTATGTTCGGTGGCGCGACAGGCGGATCGTTTGATGATCCATTGCTGGAGGCGGACGACGTGGCCAGAGACCGCCTTCCCCTTGGCGGTCAGGCAGAAGATCGTCTGTGGACTCGGCATGATGTCCAGGCTTCCGCAGCGAGGACCGATGACGAATCCTTCGGCGGCTAGTGCCCTTAGCAGGGCCAACGCCTGCCGTGCGTCAACGGCGATTTGGGCGAAGGTGGCCGCGCCGCCACGCGCGTGCATGGCATACAGCACCTCGTATGTGCCGGATTTGGCGAGCAGCGTGAGCGTTTGATTGGTGCGGCCGTGGTCGCTCATCGCGGTGCACCCTTCTTGGGCCACAGGATTTGGAAGGAGTTTAGGTGGTATCGACGACAGCGTGACTGTCAGGTAGGCGACACAACTGGGGAGTGGCTTGTATTGATTTCGTCGCTGTACGGACCTCAAGGTGCGTGCCCAATGGCGCGTAGGTCCGACCATCCTGAAGGTGCGTACGTGCAGGTACGGAGCTTGCGGTCCGTATGGGGTGAGGGTGTACACACGATTCTTGACCTTGAGTCAGCCATCCTGAGTGGCCAGTCTCAAGGGTTGCAGATGCGGCTCTCCGTTGGGAAGCCGCTCACGATTGGGAGGTAGTGCCCGGTGGTCACCCGTCCGGTTCTGGTTGGCCTCGTCGTCGCGTCCGTCCTACTCGGCGCGGGGTGTAACTCGAACAAGCCCAAGAGCGCCCCGACCGGTTTACCGCTGGCACCGTCGTCGGCAGCGCCGAGCCTCGGACCGGGCACCGCCGACGAGCGCGATGCGCTTGTCGCCTACCGCGGCATGTGGAGCGCGTTCGTGGAGGCGGCGAAGACGTCCGACCCTGAAGCGCCGGACCTGCGCAAGTACGCCTCGGATCAGGCGCTGAAGTTGATTTCTGGCTCGCTCTATGCCGACCGCAGCAACCAGCAGGTGACCAAGGGCCAGTTGCTCACCGATCCGAAGGTGACCGCACTAAAACCCACGGACGTGCCGGCCGAAGCGACGATCGTCGACTGCGTCAATGACGAGAAGTGGTTGAAGTACAAGGCGTCCGGTGAACTCGTGAACGACGTGTCGGGCGGCAAGCACCGGACGACCGCCACCGTCAAGCGCACCGCCGACGGCTGGAAGGTCGCTTCCTTCATTCTGAGGGAGAAGGGGACATGCTGACGATCGCCCGGCGCATCGCCGTCGTCGTGATCCTGGCGGCCACGGCGATGGTAAGTGTGCCGCTCGCCGCCTACGCCGATTCGGGCACCGGCGGAGTCCAGTGCAGCACGGGCGACGCACGTCCTGAGTGCAATGTCGGTGTAGGCACTCCAGGACGGCCCAACGGCGGGGGCAATGGTGGCGGCACCGGTGGCCCGGGGGGTGACGGTAAGTGCCGCGACCCGAAGGGCAAGGAAATCCCGTGCGAGCGTGACGGGGGCTGGGCGGGCTCGGACGGCTGCTATTACAAGCCGGTCGATCTGTCCCCGACCATGATCGAGAACCTCGGCGGTCAGCCCGCCGGTGAGGGCGGCTGGTACCAGAAGGTCTGCTACGGCGAGGACGGGCAGGCGACGACCGGTTTCGGTGGTCCGGAGTGGATCGCGGGCGCTCCTCCTGCGGTGTCGCCAGAGGTTCTCGCTCGCCAGGCGCGAGCGAAGCTCCGGCTGCCAGAGCTGGTTATCCGGATGAATCCGCCGGGTGACCAGCTCGTCAACTTGCCGATTTGGTTGGCCCTCGGTCCGGCCTCGTGGAAGTCGCAGTCGGCGACCGCCACGGTCCCGGGGGTGAGCGTCACCGCGACGGCGCGGCCCGTGAAGGTGGTCTGGTTGATGGGCGACAGCACCACGCGCACCTGTCGGGGGCCGGGGACGGCGTGGAAGCCGGGCACCAATCCGAAGGCGGCTTCGCCGGACTGCGGTCACGTCTACCGGCGTTCCTCGGCGGGCGCGGCAAGGGGCGTGTACACGGTGTCCGCGACGGTGACGTGGGAGGTCACCTGGGCCGGGGCGGGTCAGTCCGGCACGGTGCCGGGGCTGGAGACGACCGGCCAAGTCCAAACCCGAGTACAGGAGTCCCAAGCGGTCATCAGCCGCTAAAACCTGCAAGTCCACTTATAGAAACGCGCCAAGTCGGGGAGGACATTGGTCATGGCGCTAGATTCCGTGCGCCCAAAATCAGGGCTGGAAGATCGTTCCACGGTTGCCGCGCCGCGCGCGGGGCGGGGACCGTGGCGGGCGGCCCGCCGCCGTCGCCGTCTGCCGTTCGTGGCGTTGGGCGGCCTGTTGGTCGTCGTGTGTGTGTTGGGATACGCCTGGGGTGCGGTGCGCCTCGGTGACCGGGTCCAGGTACTCGCAGTGGCCCGGCCGGTGGCGGCCGGGCAGGCACTGGCCGCCGCCGATTTGAAGCAGGTCTCGGCGGCACAGGACCCTGGAGCGCAGCTCATCCTGGTCGGGCAGGCGCAGCAGGTGATCGGCCGTACGGCCGTGGTTCCGCTGTTGCCGGGGACGCTGTTGACGCCGTCGCTGGTGGGCGAGGCGGGGTTCCCGCCCGCCGGGAAGGTCGCCGCTTCTCTGGCGCTCAAGCCCGGCCAGTACCCGCAGGGTCTGGCCAGTGGGGCGCAGGTTGCGGTGTATGTCTCCGCCACCGGGACGGGCGGTGACGGGCAGGCCGCCCCGGCGAACGCCTCCCGGGCGGGGTCGGCCCCGACCCGGCTGCAGGCGGTAGTGCTCGGGGTGGACCTCGCCGGTGACGGTCAGGGCGCCACCGTGATCACGCTGCTGCTGGACGCCTCCGACGGTGGCCGCCTCGCCGCCGCGCCGGCGGGCGGAGTGGTGCTGATGCAGGCCGCTCCCGGAGGTAACTGACATGCCGCTCGTTGCCGTGACCTACGTCAAGGGCCGTCCCGGCGCGACGACGACCGCGCTCGGGTTAGCCGCCGCCGCTCCGGCCGACGCACGGCCGGTCGTGCTGGAGTGCGACCCTGCGGGCGGGGACGTGATGCGCCGCCTCGACCTGGCCGCCACACCGAGCCTGGTGGATCTGGCTGCTGCCGCACGAGGTGCCACGAACGTCGAGGCTGCCATCGTGGCGGGCCGACAGACGGCGATGGTCGCCGGGGAATTGGTGCCGGTGGTGGTGGCCCCGGCGGGCGGGGCGCAGACCCGCGCCGCGCTGCCGGAGCTGACCGGTACCGGACGGGCGGTGCTGACCACCCCCGAGCGCCTCGTCATCGCGGACTGCGGGCGTCTCGCCCCCGGTTCGGCGGCGTGGCCGTTGCTGCGCCTGGCCGACGTGGTCCTCGTGATGGCCCGCGCCCGCACGGACGAGTTGGCCCATCTGCGCGAGGCACTGGCCGAGCTGGTCGACGTCGGCGCGGGCCGGCTGGTGGTGCTGCTCGCCGCCGGGGGCGTGTACCCGGCCACTGAGGTGGCGGAGGTGCTGTCGACCCATGTGGCTGAGGAACTGGCCCGCGACCCCGCATCGCTGGGGGTGCTCGGCCCGCTGCCGACCGACGGTAAGGCGGCGGCCGTGCTCGCTGGCGAGCTGGTGGCCGGACGTAAGTGGCAGCGGCTGCCGCTGATGCGCGCCTACGCCGATCTGCTCCGCGATCTCGCCGCCGACCTGCCGATCAGCCCACAGCCTGCCGTCAGTGAGGAGGCCGTCTGATGAGCTACCCCCTCGCCATACGTCAGCCCACCGGCCGCCGAGACGGGCTCATGCCCGAGCTGGCCCCGGACGCCAGCGAGATCACCGTGGTCCGTCGCGTCCGCCGGGAGGTGGCCGAGCGGCTGACCCGCGCCACCCGGGCGCACGAGACCGCGACGGGTGCGGTGATGTCGGCCGCTGAGCAGCAGGCGACTACCCGAAAGCTGATCACCGCCGCGTTGGATGCGTACGCCGCCGAGGAGATGAACGCGGGCCGCCCGCCGCTGCGCCCCGATGCGGAGTCGCGGGTAGGGCGCGCGGTGGCGGACATGCTGCTGGGCGCCGGTGGTCTGCAACCGCTCCTGAACGACGAGCGGGTGGAGGACATTCACGCTAACGGCTGTGACCAGGTCTTCGTGCGCTACACCGACGGCACCCGCCGCCAGGTCGCCCCGATCGCCGACACGGACGCGGAGATGGTGGAGTTGATCCGCCGCCTCGCCGCTGACGCCGGCCGCGCCGAGACCGGCGGCGAAGGCGGCGAGGAACGCCGCTGGGACCGCGCCGCGCCGATCCTGAAGCTGCAGATGCCCGACGGCTCCCGGCTGCACGCGATCATGTCGGTCACCCCGCGCCCGGCGTTGTCGATCCGCCGTCACCACTACATCAAGGTCACCCTCGCTGACCTGGAACAGCTCGGCACCCTCAACTCGGTGCTGCGCGAGTTGTTCGCCGCGGCGGTCCGCGCTCGGTTGAACACCCTCGCCGCCGGGCGCACCGGTGCCGGCAAGACCACGCTCCTACGCGCTCTGGCCACGCATATCGAGGCGCACGAGCGGATCGTGACCATTGAGGACACCTATGAGCTGGCGCTCAACGCGGACAAGGCGTTGCACCCCGATGTGGTGCCGTTGCAGTCGCGGGAGGCCAACGTTGAAGGCGAAGGCGCGATCGGTATGAGCGAACTGTTCCGCTCCGGGCTACGAATGTCACCGGACCGGGTCATCGTCGGTGAGATCCGGGGCCACGAGGTCATCCCGATGCTTAACGCCATGTCGCAGGGCAACGACGGATCGTTGGGCACCATCCATGCCTCGTCGTCGGCCGGGGTGTTCGAGAAGCTCGCCCTGTACGCGGCACAGTCGCCGGAGCGCCTCGACCCGGCCACCACGAATCTGCTGGTCGCGGAGTCGGTGCACCTGGTGGTGCACCTCGCGTTGACCGATGCCGGGCGGCGGGTGGTCACCTCGGTCCGCGAAGTCGTGGACGCCGACGGGCTGTCTGTCGCCTCGAACGAGATCTTCCGGCCCGGACCGGACGGGCGGGCGGTCCCGGCGTCACCGCCGTCGACCGCGCTGCTGACCATTCTGGCCGGGGCGGGGTTCGACCCGCGCCTGTTGGACGAGGCCCGCACCGCACCGGGCGGGGGGTGGACGTCGTGACGTTGACGGTGCCCCTGGCCGCGATGCTCGGGCTCGGGACGGCGTTCGGGGTCGTGCTGGTCGTGGTCGGGCTGACGGGCCGTGACAACGGGCCCGCCGACTCCGACACCGAGTCGTGGCTGTCGAGGTTCGCCTCCGGCCGTGGCCCGGTTGACCGCCGCCGGGTAGCGGTGTGTGTGGCCGTGGGTGTGCTGGTGGCTGTGCTGACCCGCTGGCCGGTCGCGGCCGTGCTGTGCGCCATCGGGGCGTGGGTGCTACCGGCGGTCATCGGTCCGGACCGTGACCACGCCCGCCGGGTCGCCCGTATCGAAGCCATCGCCACCTGGACCGAGGCGCTCCGCGACAACCTGTCGGGCGCGGCCGGGCTCGAGCAGGCCATCACCACCAGCGCCATCGAATCCCCCGAGCCGATCCGCGACGAAGTGACCCGGCTGGCCACCCGCCTGCAGCGCAGTTGGCGGCTGACGGCGGCGTTGCGGGCGTTCGCCGCCGAGCTGGCCGACCCCACCGCCGACCTCGTCGTGGCCGGCCTACTCATGGCCGCCCGTGGAAGTGCAGGGCAGCTCGGCGAGGTGCTGGGCGAGCTGGCCGCCTCCGCACGGGCGAAGGTCGCCTCCCGGCAGCGCATCGCGGCCAGCCGCAAAAGCAACCGCACGAGCGCCCGGGTCATCGTCGGCGTCACCCTGGCCATGGCCGCGTTCCTCACTCTCGCCAACCGGGGCTACTTGGCACCGTTCGACACCGCAACGGGGCAACTCGTCCTGCTCGCGGCCGGAGGCTGCTTCGGATTCGCGTTCTTCTGGCTCGCAAAGCTGATGCGGGACCGCGACAGCGCGCGGGTGCTGCAGAACGTCGCCGGTGACCCGCACCGGGAGGCGGTGGTGCGGTCATGATCGGATCGTTGGTGTTCGGCCTCGGCACCGGCGTCGGGCTGTGGCTCATCGTCGTGGGCTGGCGGCCCCGCCCGCCACGGCTGGGCGAGGCCCTCGACGCCCCGTACGGGCTGACCCGTCAGGCGCAGGTTGACGCCGAGACCGCCGGGGCAGGGTGGGCCGGACGGTGGGGCCGCCCGGCGGTGCGCTGGCTGCGCCGCCTCGGCCTGCCCACCACCGGCACCCGCCGCGACCTGGCGACTGTGGATAAGCCTGTGGATATCCACCTCGCGGAGCAGGCCACGGCCACCGTCTTCGGCCTGCTCGTCCCGCCGGTATTCGCCATGCTGCTCACCTTCGCCGGGACCGGCCCCGGGTTCGCCATGCCCGCCGCCGCAAGTCTGATCCTTGGTGTGGCCGGGTTCCTGGCTCCGGAGCTGTCGGTCCGCAGCGAGGCGGCACAGCACCGGACGGCGTTTCGTGACGCGCTGAGCTCGTTTTTGGATCTGGTGGTGATCAGCCTCGCCGCCGGGTCCGGCGTTGACCAGGCCCTGGACGAGGCCGCCTCGGTGGGGTCCGGACCGGCCTATGCGGAGATCCGCTACGCCCTCACCGAAGCGAGGTTGGCCCGGGTGCCGCCGTGGGACACCCTCGCCCTGCTCGGGCAGCGCCTCGCCGTGCCGGAGTTGCGGCAGCTCGCCGCGACCGTCGGCATGGCCGGCAGCGAAGGCGCCCGGGTCCGCTCGTCGCTGCGCTCCCGCGCGGTCGCGATGCGCGACAAACGGCTCACCGACGCCGAAGGCGAGGCCAACGCCGCGACCGAACGCATGAGCCTCCCCATCGTCGCCCTGTTCGCCGGGTTCCTGATCTTCCTCGGCTATCCCGCCCTGGCTGCCGTCCTCGGCGGCCTCTGAACCCGTCAGTTCACCGAACCCGGAGGTCCTGTCATGTCCGCCCTGTTGAGCTACCTGAGCGCCGAGATCCGGCACCGCTGGACGGCGGTCCGCGACACCAAAGACGGCGGCTACTCCACCGAAGCCGTCCTGGTCACCGCCCTGCTCGTCCTCGCGGCCATCGCGGTGATCGGCATCATCGTCACCAAGGTCACCAGCAAAGCCAACACGATCAACCTCGGCTGAACCATGCCCACGGTGACCATCCTCCGAGACCGCCGTGCCGCGCGCATCTCCTCCCCCGCGCGCGGCACGGCCGGGCGGCTCCGTGCCCGCTGGCGGCGCGTCGCCGAGCGTTCCGACGCTGGCGCGGCCACGGCCGAGCTGGTCATCGCCATGCCCTTGTTGCTGCTCATCGTCATGTTCGTCATCCAGGCCGGAGTGTGGATGCACGCCACCCACATCGCCCAGGCCGCCGCCACCAGGGCAGCGAGCACCGCCTCCGCCTACCAATCCAACGCCGGAGCCGGGCAAGGCGCCGGCGCGGACACCCTCGCCGCGATCGGCAGCGGCGTACTGAAGAACCCCTCCGTGTCGGTCACCCGCACCGCCACCGAGGCCCGCGTCGAGGTCCGAGGGACCGCCCAAACCGTCGTCCCCGGCATCCACTGGCGGGTCTCCACCGTGGTCGTACGGCCCGTCGAGCGCTGGACCGGAGCCGATCAATGACCGCCCCGGACTTGGTGCCTTCGGCCGGCGCGTCCGAGTTCGCCGCGGGCGTCGCGGACCTCGTCGCCTACGCCCCACGACCCCACCAAGAAAGGCGACTGATGTCGGGAAGTGCCCGTGGTGGCGTCGTGATTCGACTTCGGGCCGCCGTGTCCGACCGGTGGCGGGTGCTGGCCGCGACACCCGATGCCGGGGCCAGCACCGCCGAGATGGCGCTGCTTACCCCGCTGCTGATCATGTTGCTGTTGCTGGTGGTGTTGTGCGGCCGGTTGGCCTCCGCGCAGATCGATACCGACGCCGCCGCGAGTAGCGGCGCCCGCTCCGGATCACTGGCCCGCAGCCAGGCGGCGGCGGTCGCGGGCGCGGAACGCACCGCACGCGCCAGCCTCGCCGCCCAAGGCGTGACCTGCCAGTCCACCGAGGTCAGCGTGAGCACCGGCGGGTTACGGCCGGGCGGGGCGGTCACCGTGACCGTCTCGTGTCGGGTTCGCCTGTCGGATTTGGTGCTGCTGAAGGTGCCCGGGAGTCGGGTGGTCCAGTCCAGCGCTACCTCGCCCATCGACCAGTGGATCGGAGGTGCCCCGTGAGGCGACACATCCGCACGGTGACCCGGTGGCTGCAGGACCGTACCGGAGGGTCAGACGCCGGGCAGGTGACCCCGTTCGTGGTGCTGCTCAGCGTCGCCCTGCTCGCCGTGGCCGGGCTGGTCCTCGACGCCGGACTGGCCATCTCCGCCAAGGTGCAGGCCCTCGAGATCGCACAGTCGGCTGCCCGCGCCGGAGCCCAACAGCTCGACCTGTACGCCTACCGCACCAGCGGCGTCACCCGCCTGGACACCGGCCGCGCCGCCTCGACCGCCCGTTCCTGGCTCGAATCGGCCGGAATTGCCGGGGACGCCTCCGCAACGGCGACCACCGTCACCGTCACCGTCCGGCGGACCAGCCGCACCCAGATCCTGCAACTCGTCGGCGTACGTGGCCTGCACGTATCCGCTACCGCGACCGCGACCGCTGTGCACGGCGTCACCGGCCCCAACACCTGACCCGCTCTCGACAAAAGGGGTTCGAGCATGACGCGCGCCTTCGCCACGGTCGGCCGGCTGCTTCGAGCCGGGGCCGCCCTCGCCCTCCTGGCCGGATTCACTGCCGGGGTGCCGTGGCTGTTGACCGCCTCGGCCGGGTGGCCGCTGAGCTGGATCGGCTGGCCGCACCTCGCGCAGGTCCCCGGGCTGGCCGAGCTGATCGGCGCGGTGACGAATCCCTGGTCGGATCAGATGATCCTCGCCATGCTGGCCTCGATCGGCTGGGTGCTGTGGTTGATCTTCGTCCGCCACGTGATCATCGAGATCATCGAGGCGAGCGCGGACGCTGCCGCAGCCCGGCGTGGACAGCGCCGAGCGCCGGTCGGCGGGCGTGGCCCGATCCGCTGGGTGGCTGCCGTGCTGGTCGGCGCGATCATCGGCGCGGTGCTGTTCGACGCCGCCCGCGCCGTCACCGGCACCACTGGCACCAGCGCCGCCGCCGCTGCCGACGCCGCCGCGCGCCGCCCCGCCGTCACCGTCGCGGCACCGGCACCGGCCCCAGCCGTGGCCGTGGCCGCCCCGGTCGCGCATACCGGCCCGCGCCCGGCCATCACCGTCCACACCGACGCCGCCACGACGATGCCGAGGCTTGCCTCTGCCGCCCACCAGGACACCGCCGTGCCCTCATGGGCGCGCGACGCCCCCGGCGGGGTCCACCCCGTCAAGGCTGGAGACAACCTGTGGGACATCGCCGCCGACAAGCTCGGCGACCCGCACCGCTGGCGCGAGATCTACACCCTCAACCGGGGACACGTTCAGGCCAACGGCTACGCCCTGACCGACCCCGACGAGATCCATGTCGGCTGGGTCCTCGCTCTACCCGCCCGCAAGGCTGCCCCCGCCCATCACGAGACGGCACCGGCCGAGCCCGCCGACCCGGCTCCGGCCGAGACCGGCCCCGCGGCCGGTGGTTCCGCCGCCGCCGCCAGTCCCAGCGGCCCGGCCAGCCCGGCACCGTCCACGGCCGCGCCTTCCGCCACGGTGACGACGCCGGGCACGGCTGCGCCCACCTCGGACGCATCCGCCCCGGGCGAGCACACCGAGTCACACGATGATCAGCAGGTGGGGGTCACGTTGCCGTCGCAAGGCTGGATCAGCCTGGGGCTCGCCGCAACGATCGCGGCCGTCGCCGGACTGCTGCGCCTGCACCGTCGCCGCCGCGCCCGCCTTGGTGCGCGCATCGGCGTAGGGACCGGCCCGACCCGACCGCCCGTCCCGCCGGAGTTGGCACTCGCCGACGCCGCCGGCCGCCGCGACCTCACCCCGGAGGCCGACCCGGACGGCTTTGACGAACAGCCTCGCCCTACCGTCCGTCCGATCGCGCCGGTGCTGCCCGCTCCGATCGGCGTGGACGCGTCCGGCAAGGAGGTGAGCCTGTTCACGCTGCCCGGCCCCGGCCTCGCCCTGCGCGGACCGGGTGCTGACGCCGTGGCCCGTGCCGTGCTCGGCAGCGCCCTCGCCACCGGCGTCTACGACCCTGCCGCCGTGCGGCCCGTCGTGATCACCACCCCGGACACCCTCGCCCGGCTGCTGCCCGACGGCGCCGAGCCGACCGGGCTGGACCCGCACGGCGTCACATTCGACGGTGAACGGCTGCTCGTGCTGGCCGACACCGCCGCCGCTGTCACCCACGCCGAGGAGGAGATGATCGGACGACGAAGGTTGCTCGACACCTTCGACGCCGACACGATCACCGACCTCAACGCCCGCGATGACCACATCGAGCACCAGCCGCCCTACGTCCTGCTCATCGAAGGCGCTCACCGGTACACGGGCCGGGTCGCGGCCGTCGCCGCGCACCGCGCCGCGCTGCATCTGCACCCGGTCGTGCTCGGCGACCTCGACGGCGCCCCGACCATCGAGGTCGCCGCCGACGGCACTGTGCCCGGTGGCGGCCGGTTGGCGACGCTCGCCGCCTCCGACCTGGCGCAGCTCCTGGCCATGATCGCCGAAGCCGCCGCCCGGCCCGAACCCGGCACCGACATCGACGAGCCCACCGACATCGACCCGGCGAACCCGCCGCCAGAATCGCCGGAGGCGGGCGAGGACACCCCGGCCGTGGACCTCGCATCGGCGCCGGATCTGCCCGCCGCCAGCACTGACTCCCCGGCGCTGGCCCGCCTTACCGTGCTCGGTGCGGTCACCCTGACCACCGACAGCGGACCGATCACCACCGGCATGCGCTCCGGTTCCTACGCCGCTCTGGCCCTGATGGCCGCGCGCCCCCACGGACGCACCCTCGCCCAGCTCGGTGCCGACCTGCACCCCGATACCGACCCGGCCGCCGCTGCCAAACGCGTCCGCACCGACATCAACACCGTGCGCCGGGTCCTGCGCACCGCGACCGGCGCCGCCAAAGCGAAGTTCGTCCTCTACGACGCCGCCACTGGCCGCTACCGGATTGATCCCGACACCATCGAGGTCGACCTGTGGCGGATGCTCACCGCGATCGGTACGGCCAACACAGCCACCGACGACACCGCCGCCCTGACCGCCCTACGCGAGGCCGCCGACCTGTACGCCGGGGACTTCGCCGAAGGACAGGACCGGAGCTGGGTCACCGACTACGCCACCACCCACCGCGACCAGATCCTCAACGTGTACGCCCGCATCGCCGAACTCCTCGAGCCCGACCAGCCTGACGCGGCGGTCGCCGCGCTGGAGACCGCTCTGCGCCACGACCCGGTCAACGAGGAGCTGTACCAGCGCATCATCCGCATCCACGGCCGCCAGCACCGGCCCGACGCGGTCCGGCGCACCCTGCGCCGCCTGGAGGCCCAGCTCGCTGACCTTGGCGACGCCGAACCCTCCGAGGCCACCCGCCGCATCGCCGACCGGCAACTGCGCCACACTGTCACGTCCGGACCACGAGCATGAACGAGCCACGCCTACGCCGGCTGCGGTGGGGAGTCCGGGGAGCCTTGCTCGTCGGCGTCGCCGCCTCGGTGACCGCGAACATCCTGCACGCCCGCGACAACCCCATCAGCCAGGCCATCGCGGCATGGCCGCCGCTGGCCCTGCTCCTGACCGTCGAGCTAATCTCCCGCGTCCCGATCCACTCCAAGACCCTCGCCTTCGTACGGTTCTCCGCAACCGCCGTCATCGCGGGTATCGCGGCGTGGGTGTCCTACTGGCACATGGCGGCCGTCGCCGCCCGCTACGGCGAGACCAGCGCCTCGCCCTACCTGCTGCCGCTGTCGGTCGACGGGTTGATCGTCGTCGCGAGCATCTGCCTGGTCGAACTCACCGCCCGCATCACCGACGCCGAGCAACCCGACCTCGCCGACCAAGCGGCGCCAGCGTCAGGGGCCCACAAACAACCCGCAGACCAACCCGGTCACGAGCCCGACCAGGAGGCGTCCGACACCCGCCCGGACCTACACGACGTGGATCCACTCGATCATGACGGCCGCGGCGATGACGATGCCGCGTCGGGTGATGCACTGCCGGACGCCGAGTCTGGCGGCGACGGCCCCGACCTCGCCGATGACCTGGTGCCGCTGCTGCCCGCCGCACGCGCCGCCCGCGACGAGCTGATGCGCGAGGGTGCGACGGTGGGTCGAGACGCCCTCGCCGCCCGGCTGCGCCGCAACGGCACGCCGATCCGCAACACCCGCGTCTCGGAACTTCTCGCCGCGCTGAAAGCCGAAACACAGTCTGACAACGACGCCCGCCCGAAGGCATCGGTATGAGGATCGCGGCCGGTGCGGGCGGCGCGGGCCGCCGTGAGCGGGTTTCGTTTACCTGCGCGACGACGTCGACCAGCTCATGACCGAGGTTGGCCAGGTCCTTGCCGGGCCAGCAAGCCCACGACCAACTACTACGTGAGCACACCCACGACATCAACGAACGCGCCAGATGCCTCGACGTGGAACGCCGCCTCATCACCATGTTGAGCTGGATCGATGAAGTCCTGGCGACACGAGCCGTCCGATTTCTCCTGCTATCAACGGCGCCGGAGGTAGAGAGCTGCCACTGCCATCGCCGATGTCGCCACTGCTCCCAACACCGTAAGCGCGTAGCGGATGGTGCCCTCCTGGATCGCCGCGACTCCGGCCGCGACGAGGATGGAGCAGATGCCACTCCCGACGCTCCCGATAGCCAGCAACGCAGCCTTCGCCACGGAGTGCCCATGATCGGTAGCGCCATGGTCGGCCTGACCGGCAGGCTCCCCATGATCAGGCGTGCGCGGCTCAGGACCCCTCGGCGTAACACCAGTCATATGCCAAGTCCCCTCAAACGATCAAATTGATTTGCGTGGGCAGCCCGAAATAGTCCCCGACGTAGGGGACTGTTGTTTTCGATGGCCGAGATATGTTCTACCACCATTGCTTGAGGAAGGCGAACCTCAGGGATGGATTTCTGGCTGACAGGTTGCGGTCGCAATCCCGTTTCAAAAACAGGGTGGACGACAGCTATGTGAAGCTCATCTATCTCCCCAGTTCATAGCGCTGCGACTGCCCTGGCGGTCGTCCCTGAAGCCCGTCCTGGCGCCGAAGAGACTTCCTATTCGGAGCTTTTTGGATCTTCGGCCGGATTGAAAAGCGGTACGTACCGCATTCCCTCCCAGCCGCCTATCGGCGCTCCCCGCATTGCAACATTTCAACCGCCCATCAACCACGTCTCCACCCCTATCAACCACCTGCCAAAGGGGCATCCAAACCGTCTATCGCGCGGCCCGTCGGCCGCCCTCCTTGATGGCCGAACAGTCGGCCAGTAGGGATAGCGGTTCTAACACGCTAACAACGCCTCTAACAGTGAGTCGGCCTGCTTGCTTGCAAGCAAGCAAGCAGCTGACCAGCGCGTTCTTACAGTCAAACAGCCAGGCAGGCAGTGGAACAGGACGCCGACAACCAGGCCGTACCGCCGTCTGACGCGGGCTCATCCACACCTCGACGGGCTAACCGGCCCAAACCTCGCTATTGCCACGCCCTGCACCGACGTTCGGCTGCGGGGATCCTCGTCATGTCACCACATCGAGAAGGACCCCACCCCCGTGGCGAGAACCAGCCAGACGACTGGACCGCCGGCACTCCGGCTCGTAGCCAAGATCGACCCACAACGCCCAAGCACGAAGATGACAACAAGCGCGCCTATGTGACAACGACCGCGCTTCGGCTCACACGCGAGCGCGATCGAGCGCACCGCCGACATGGCGACAACCGTCGAAATGTGTGCCCACTACGGCTGACCGTCACACCGAGATGGCTGGCGGGGCGGCGATTCACCGGTCGGCGGCGGCTTGATCGCATTGTCGAGGTCTGGGTGGATCGGTGATGCGTGCCACGACCGGGCACGCGTCAGGCCACGACATCCGGAGCGACGAGATGACCCAACCGGCAGCCGCTATGCACACCATCATGGTCGATGAGGAGATGTTCGACCTGCTCAACCGGACCGCGACCACTCACGAAACCGACGCCAACGGCGCTCTGCACTACCTGCTCGATGTGCCACCCGTACCCGTCTCGGCCCCCGCCGACGACGACGAGTAGAGCGGGAACCGGGAAGAGGCATCGCCAGCTTCGAGCAGTTGGTGGTCCCTCTTCGCGTTCTGCCGTGTGGCGTGCGGCCTGCTCGGTCAGGTCGCTGGAAGCGCCGCCGGTTTCACCGCGTCGGCCGCGTCCTCGGCGGCGGCGAGGAGCCGTTGCGCGGTGCGCGGTGCGATGCCGAGCCGTGCGGCCAGCTCGGCGCCGAGCCCCCGCTCACCGCGGCCCTCGGCGCGAGCCGCGCGCAGGAGGTCGAGGGCGGCATTCAGCCGGGGGTCATCGGCGTAGGGGTGCGGTTTGCGGGGGCCGGTGGCGCTGCCCGGGGTGCGGCCGGTGGACTGGCGGCCGGTGCGGGCGTCCGCGATGGCCCACACGGTGCGCCGGTACCAGCGCCGCCGTAGGCGTCCGTCGGAGAGCCTCTCCACGTCGTCGGGTCGGTCGCGGAGCTCGTCGGGAAGGTTCCGATAGGAGCTGTAGCGCATGATTCGCGCGGCTTCACCGGAACCGACGAGTTCGTCGGGGTCACCGTCGCGGTCGATCTGGGTCAGCTCCGCGAGCTTCGCCGCCTGATGCGCGGTGTGAAACGTGGTGATCTGGTCGAGCCAGAACCACTCGTGGCCGCCGTCATCGGTGAAGCCGTCGGGGAATCCGGTGGTCTGCCGGTGGAGGTGCCAGTGGTTGACGGTGGAACGGGCGGCACCGGTGTGCGCCGCGACGCCGTCGCGGTCGAGCGCGACGCGTCGACCGAACCTGCGTCGAGCCATGTCGGTCATTCTCTCTCGCCTATGCGAGGTCAGCGCCGGCGGCCTCGCGGTCCGGTGAGCTCCGTTGCGGTGGAGGTGGATCGGTAGCATCGGCGGCACGCCTGCGCGGGGAAGATGCGGCTCTGTGTGCGCCGTGGGTGGCCTCGTGCGCGGGCGAGGTGGCCGATCGGGGTTTCCGCGCACCGATACGGTGTGTCCTGATCGGCCACCGCCCAGGGCAATGTCAAGCAGTGCCAGCCGGTGAGCCTCGACGCGGTGAAGGCTCAGCGTTGCGTTTCGGTGGTCGTCGCACTGGCGCTGTCAGGAGGACTCGGGCGTCCGGGCTGTGCCGGGGTTCACCCGCTCCGGTTGCGGGGAGGTCCACAGGCCGAAGGGGTGCTGTGCGGTGATGCGTCCTCGGCCCGGCCGCAGGCTCTCCAAGACCCCGCTGTAGGTCCCGTGGAGCTGCCCGCGCACCTTCATCAGCTTCTTGCCCCGCGTGTACGCGGCGGGCATGGCCTCGGTGACCCGGCTGATCAATGCGTACAGGTCTCGGGCCTCGATCAGGGCGGCGCAACCGTCGCAGGCGCTCCACCGCTCACCCCAAATCTGCAAGGGGCCGCGCGTCGTCTCGACGCGCAGGCTCCGCGCAGCGTGGTAACGGCGCTCGTAGTCGGCTCGGGCGACCGTTCTCGCCGTGACGATCCGCGTGTCGGTTTCCTGGTCGGCGCACACGTACACCCACGCCGCGCCGGGCCGGGAGCAGAAGTCACACTCGATGATCGGGTCCGGGACCTCGGTGACCGGCGCCGGTTGAGCCTGGTGCTCGACTTTGCCGCCGCGGACCTCCTCGGGGTGCAAGAAGGTCAGCACGCCGTTTCCGTTCTGGTGACGGTGCAGCGCCCGGCGGCAGACGCGGCAGTGAAAGGGCACCTCGTCCGGTGAGGGAGATGTCCACGCCATACCTGTCATCGCGGGTCTCCTTCCGCGTCAGCACGTAGGAGGTTCCAGGCCAGCGACACCATCACCGTGAGCGGCAGACCCGCGATCTTGGCTCGGGTTTTCGGGGTGGCGGCGTCGTAGACGGTCAGGATGGCGTTCGCGGTGGTGGCGTCTACGACGACGCCGTCAATCTTGCGGGTGTGCCCGGCTTTCGCCTCGCGCAGCGTGGTGATGATGTGCGGGTCGCCGGTGGCGGCGTCGTCCGGGATGGTCTCGTTCTCGGCGGCGTCGGGACAGTCAGGGCAGGTCACCAGATGCGGCTCGTCAGTGATGCGGGGGCTCGGCCCGTCGTCGGCTCCGCACACAGCCCCGTCGTGTCGCGCGGAGCGGCCGTGGGTCCAGCGGGCGGTCACGAGGTCGCCTGCTCGATGGTGGCCGGCGCGTCGAGGTTGTCCGGATCGAGGGTGACATCAAGGCGGGTAGCGACGATCCCGTAGACGTCCATCAGGAGATGGATGATTTCGGCGCTGAGTCGCTCGTCGTAGTCGTGGGCGATGCGGCAGGCGTCGCGCAGCGACCGGCAAGCATCGGTGAAGGCAGCGACGAGGGCGGCATGGTCGTCGGCGCGGGCGCACACGACGATCTCGGCCGGGGTGTAGGCGCGGTGCTCGCCGGTCGGGAAGCGCAGCCGAAGGTCGCGGATGTGGGTGGTGTGCGGGGTCGAGTAAGTGATGTCACTGATCGTGGCTAGGCGGTACTCGATGCCGTCGCGGGGCTGGCGTACCCGGGCGGTGTCGTTGAGGTCCATTCGAGTCTCCATAAGCGGATTCGGGGAGATGACGGTGGGTTTGCGGGCCGAGACCGCCGGGGGCGCGGTAACCGGTGACGGCGGTCTCGGCCCTGCCGGTCAGTCGGCGGCGGGTGCGGCAGCCGGGGTCAGGGTGTCGAGGTTGCCGCCGAGGTAGGTGGTCGCGGTCGCGGCGAGGGCGTCGAAGATCTCGCCGAGCTTGTTGTGCAGCACGTCGTGTTGTTCAGCGGTGGTGATGGCGTGGTGCAGGATCGTGCGCACGGCGGCGAGGTCAGTGAGCACGATGCCGCGCTCGTCGGCCCACGGGTGCACGGTCAGCTCGTCGGACCAGAACCACTCGGTGATGCCGCCGCGAAACTCGACGCGATAGCGGTCGCCGTCGGTGATGCGCGACTGCCGGAAGATGTCGATCACGACGCCGGGATGGCTGTGCGCGGCTTCGAGGGAGTGGCGGGTGGACACCACGTCGAGCAGGAGGGGCGCCGCCAGGACGGGCGCAGGGTCGGTGCTGGTCATCGGGGCTCCTTCGCCGCTATCGGACGGGGTGGTCGCGTTCGCCGGAGCCGTTGACCTCGAACGCGATGACGCGGTCGGGGGTCTCGGTGGTGTCGGCGTGCAGGTAGAAGTCGTGTTCGCGGCGCAGGGCGCCGATGGAGACGCCGTGCAGGTCGAGCACGATGTAGTCGCTGCGGTCTCCGTCGCCCGGCTGACCGGGGTAGACCCGCAAGTGCAGGTCGCGCAGGACGTTAGCGATGACCGGGTCGAGGTCACCGATCAGCGTCAATGCGGCGAGCAGGCGCGGACCGGTGAGGGCGTGCTGGCCGTCGCTCATGGTGTCCGGGCGTGCGGTGAAGTCGGGGTTGTTGGTCATGACTCGGTGTCCTTCGTGCTGGGGCCGGCCGCGGTCGAGTCGAGGCCGAGGTCATTGATCGGGAACGGTGGCAGGAGCGGGGTGAGGGTGCCGTCGGTGTCTCGGTCGGCGAGGGCGGCGCAGGCGATCAGCGCGGCTCCGGCGGCGATGGCCTGCCCGGGGGTGTAGCGGATCCGCACGCTGCGCGTGGCGTCGGGCAGGACGCCTCGCGCCTCCACGACGCCCTTCTGCCACGTGCACACGGGCAGCCGCTCGTCCGCGATGGCGCGCACGTTGGTGCGGGTCAGCTCGTCGTAGGCGGTCATGAGCTGCGCGTGGTAGGTGGTGGAGGCGAGTTCGTACTCCGCGATCTTCGTCATGAAGAAGCCGTCGTTGTCGTCGACGAGGCACTCCAGCAGGGCGCGGTGGCGTTCGGCGCCCGCGCGGGCGGTGGCGTAGGCGTGTACGAGGGTGATCAGGTCTTCCACAGTGAATCCTTCGAGTTGAGGGGTTGCGGTGCAGCGTGCGGGCCGCGCGGCCGGGTCTGGCCGCGCGGCGGGCCGACCGGGTTAGCGACGGTGCGCGGGGGCGGGAGGGCCGGGCACGACGGGCGGCGGCACTGCGGCGGTGCCGATGGCCGGGCCTTCGGGGACCGGGTGGAGTTCGGCGTCAGTTTTGAGGCCGATGCGGTCGAGGGAGACGGCTCCGCAGGCGGTGAGCCGGCCGCCGAGGTTGAGCGCCTCGGTGCCGGTGAAGACCACCGCTACCGGCCGGGCGGCGGCGTCGATCGCGCGGAGTTCGACTTTGCCGCCCGGCAGCGCCCGGACCGGCATGAACCCTTCGACGGTGGCCTGTGCGGGGAAGGCCGCCCGGACCGCTCGTTCGACCTCGCGGAGCCGGTACTCGGCGATCTGCTCCCATTGCAGGTGCTCGGCCTGCTGCACCTCCTGCTCGCCGTAGTCGCTTTCGAAGGAGGCGGCGACACGGTGCGCGGCGCTGTTCTGGTACGCCTCGCACACGTGGCCAATCAAGTTCATGAGCTCGTCGGATGTCATGGCAGGTGCCTCCATCGGCGTGGAGCCGGTATGGGTCTGTTGGGGTGAAGGCGCGTTCGGGGCCGTGGCGGCGCGGCGCGGCCGGGCCGGTGGCGCGGGTGCCGGGCCGTCGCCGGGCGGGCGGCGCGGGCCGGGCGGCCCCGGCGGGCGTGAACGTTTCGGGCCGCGTGCGGGACGCGCCGGGGCGGGGGCCGGGGCCGTGCGCCACCAGCGGCGGCGGTGGCGGCCCCGGTGCCGTAGGCTCATCAGACGGCGAGCAGGTCGAACGCGCGGGTCTTCAGCTCCGCGCCCGCACCGGTCAGCGCCCGGGTCGCGCGGACCGCGTCGGTCTTGGCCGGGGCGAAGTGGTCGAGGTACTCGGTGATGGCCTGGTATCCGGCCCACCGGGTGCCCTTGATCGCCTTCTGCGTGTCCGCGTCCCGGATGAGGTACCGCAACGTGCTCGTCCGCTGCTTTGCGTTGTTCTTCGCGACGTCGGAGGCGTCGTCCTCGACCGGCCAGACCTGGGCGACGATCTTCTCGAACTCGCCCATGCTCATCGACTCGTTGAGCATCTTCTCGGCCTCGGACTGCCAGTCCCCGAAGTGCTTGAACACCAGGCCCAGCGCCTCACGCGCCTCGCTGATCTGCGCGTGCACATTGGAGGTGTGCCGGAACGTGTAGGAGCCCTGCGACCGGGCGTAGGCCATGCGTTGGGTGTTCGCGCACACGATCCGCACCGGGGTCGCATCCAACCGCGGCGACGCCGTGCCGTCGTGCGAGGTGGTCGCGGCCAGATAGAGGTCCATCCGGTCGACTCCGGCGATCTCCATCGCGTTGGGCAGCTTCATCGTGACGAAGACGCTCTTGCCTTTGCGCATCGAGCCGGCCGTCTCGAAGTGCGCCCCGGACTCGTCGACCAGGAGGTTGAGCATGTCGGCGACCTGCTCGTTCTGCACCGTGGCGTAGTCGTCGCCGACCACGCCGAGATACTCGGTGACGCCGGTCTGCGGGTTGGTCCGCACGGTCATCCACTTGTCGGGGCAGTCGACCTTCGTGACGCCCTTCTCGGTGATCTCCATGCCCTGCAACGCGATCTTGCGGACCTCCCAGCCGCCGAGCCACGCCTTCGCCATGATTTCCTCGGCGGTCATGCACTCGTCGGTGACCTGGCCGAGCTGGTGCCAGGCCGACAGGCGGGCGGAGGCGAAGGCGGTCTGTCCATTCGCGAGGGTTTCGAGTTCGTGTGCCATGACTGGCGTTTCCCTTCGGGGTGTGTGCTGGTCGGGTGGGCGACAACGCCGGAGGTTTCCGGCCCCGGCGTTGCCGTCAATAACAATGTTTCCTACCTCCACCGGCCGATCAAGGCGATCGGGTGGAGTCGATCGAGGTTTCTGCCGCGAATCTGACGCCTGCCCGGGACGCCCGGCTACGCGGTGCCGGTGGCCGGGTGTAGTCGCCCGTCCGGGCCGTACACATAGGCGTGCACGGTGCGGAACGGGGCCGGTAGGTACACGGTGAACCCGTGGGCGGGCAGCACCATCGACCGGTAGGACCGGGTGATACCCAGGGTCCATCCGTCGGGTTTGTCGCCGTGCGCGCCGGGCGGCACGGTGCCGCCGCCGGGCCGGTCGGCGCGGGCGCGGCGATGCCGGGCGAGGGCGATGTGCGGGCACAACGTCAGAGCTGCGCGAAGGCACCCGGGGTGACCGGGCGGGTCGGTATAGCGCAACAGCTCGGCGGCGCGAGGGGTGCCGAGGAACGCCACCCGATACTTCATCGACTCGCCGCACAGCGAGCATCGGCGGCCGGCCGCGAGGTGACTCGATGTCGAGGTGTTGATGGTGGTGAAGTCGACGTGCGTGCCGGTGCCGCCGTGCGGGTCGGGGTGCACATTGACCGGTGGGATCGGCAGGCCGCGCCGCGCGGCGCGGGGACGCGCGGCCAGCGACGCGGGCATGTCGCCGGACGGCGGGACGTGCGGGCCGGTCATGGCGTCTGCCCGGTGGCGTCGTGCCGGACATCGGTGATGACGAGGTGCGGGTGCTCGGCGGCCAGCACCTCGCGTGCGGTGTCCCATTGCGCCGGGGTCATCACGGAGGCGATGGTGTCGAGCCCGGCCGCCTCCATGACCATGCGCTGTGCCCCGGCCGCGTCGGGGTTGTCGAACACGGCCACCATGTCGCCTCCGGCGACCACGTACACGCGGGCCTCGCCGGTGACCCCCGGCGGCACCGTCAGCCGGGCCGTGCGGCGGTGTTCCGCCAGCCATCGGCCGATCACCTCGCCCGGGTCGCCGTCGAGGAGATCGGTGTCGTAACCCTCGCCGTCGAGCCACGCCAGATGATCGGCGGCCGTCCAATCGGGATGGGCCAGCCAACTTTGCCGCACGGCCTGCCACGTGGTCAGCCGGGCCGGTACGCCGACCGGTTCGGCCGGTTGCGCACCGTGCGGGCCGTACACCGGGCACAACGGCGTGCCGTCGAGGTGCGACGCACCGGGACGTACGGCGAACCCAGCGAGGGGCCAGTCAGCCGGTGGGACGGGCCGGGCCGCCGTGCCGCATTCGGGGCACCGCAGTGTGCCGGGCTCGGTGGCGGGGCCGGGGTTGTGGTCATGGCGTGGGGTGGTCATCGGTTCTGCCTTCCGTCAGGGGGTGGCGTGCCGGTGCCGGGGCCGGGCGTGGTGCCCGGCCCCGGCGGGGGTGGGGTGTCAGGCCGCGATGGGTGCGGCGGGGGCCTCGTCGGTGGCCGGGGTGCCGGTCTCGTCGTCACCGGTCGCGGTGGCGTCATCGGCGGGGGCCTCGTCGGCGGCGTCCGGGGTGGTCGCGGCGTCCGGGGTGTCGGCGGTGCCGGTGGCGGGCTCGTCAGCCGGGGTGTCGGCGGTGCCGGTGGCGGGCTCGTCAGCCGGGGTGTCGGCGGTGCCCGCGTCGGTGCCGGTGGCGGTGGCGGGCTCGCCGTCGGTCAGCGGCCGGGTCATGTACGCCCGGACATCGGCGGTCGGGGCCGGGGCGGTCTCGGCCAGCGCGTACCGCACCGGGGCCTCGCTGGTCATCACCAGCACACCGCGCCCGGTCAGCTTGCTCATGGCATTGCCGCACGCGCCCGAGCTCCGCCCACCCAGCTCCCGGCCCACCGTGACCGCGCTGACGTCGTGGCCGGTGCCCAGGTCGCGCATGAACGCCTCCACCATGCGCTCCAACTCACCCTTACCCAGCTTCGCCGACCCATCGGTGTTGACCTCACCGGTACTGCGGCCCGTGCCGGTGGCCGGGGCGCGCCGCGCGGAGGGACGGCGGATCTTGCGGGTGTGCCCGCACGTCGGGCACGTGGTGTGCGTCGGCGCGTTCGCCGGGTCCACCTTCGCCAGATCGGCGTCCGCGACCGGCACCCACAACTCAGTACCATCGGGCTCGGTGGGCAGCCGACGCGCGGCCCCGCTAACCTCCATCGCGGCGAGAATCGTGTCACCCATCGCCACCGACAGGCCGCTCTCGTTGATCGCCGCATCGGCCGTGATCCCCTCCGGGTGCCCACCCAACACACCCGCCATGATCAGCACCTTCAAGTCCGGCTGACGCGGGCCGACCGGAGCACCGGACACCGGAGCCACCGCCCCCGCGTCCGCCGGGGCAGCGTCGGCCGGGCTGGCGTCGGCCGGGCTGGCGTCGGCCGGGGTGACGGGGTGCCAGATGTCGGCGCTCTTGCGGTTGCCGTTGGCGGGGCCGGGGGTGCGGGTGGCGGTGCCGTCGGCCTCCATCGCGGTGAGGGTTTTCGCGACGGTGGAGGGACTGACGCCGGAGGCGTCGGCCAGTGCGCGGGTGGTGATGCCGTCGGGGTGGGCGGTCAGGGTCGCGGCGACGGTGAGGGCGGCGGGGGTGGTGGGCGCAGTCATGGCGGTAATACCTCCGTGAATAGGGATGGCAATAGCGTTCCCGCAATTGGTGCGGTGCGCTTATCCGGTGTTGTTCCGGCGGGGCGTTTGTTGTTGCCCACGTCTATGGACCCTCTTCGCGCATTGTTTGTCAACCCGCATTTTCATGACTCTTTACGGCGGGTGGGTGGGGGCGTGTTTTGCCTCGTGTCACGGGGTGGCCGCGCCGCGCGCATGGGGGCCGTTAGCGCGGTTGTATTGCCCGCTCGGCGCGCGCGGGCGTGCGCCGGTGCATCCGATAGGGATTGCGTTCCGGTGCGCGCATATGGCGTTGTGGTGGCTCGCTGCCATCGGGCCAGACACGGCGGCGTGTCCGACCCGATGGCCGGACACGCCTCCTACCGACGGCACTTTGATGCGCGGTCCCTTTCGCTCGAAAACGTCGTGAAGTCAAGTCGACGTATTGAGCTCAATGTCACTTCACTGGCCGGCGTCGTCGCAAGCGCTCGATTCCTCGAATATGTCAAGTACCGGCTCGGCGCGATACGACTATTTCTCGCCATGCGAAATGAAGCATTAAAGCGGCGCGCCATGCTCGATCATGAACGGCACGGGATTTATCGCATTGTTGCTTGACGCCGGGTAACTAGTGTGGATCTCGAAATGCAAGTGCGGGCCGGACGAGTTGCCGGAGGTCCCGACAATCCCGATCGGGGCACCGGGTGCGACTGTTTGGCCGACTCGCACCGAGGGTTGCCGGACCATGTGGCAGTAGCGCGACACGATGTCGCCAGCGTGCCGGATCTCCGCATACCACCCGCACCCACCGAGCCCGGGGTACCCGTCGCGGTCGCACGGCATGGGGTAGCTGAACGGGCTGTCCCACGAGTTGCCAGCGATGTTGCATCGGACCCTCACGACGACACCGCCGGACGCGGCATGGATCACGGTGCCCCGTGCGGCCATGATGTCGACCCCGTCGTGACCGGGACGGTCGGCGGTACGG
>NZ_BSTL01000050.1 GCF_030269485.1 Actinoplanes sp. NBRC 103695
AGCAACACGGAGGAACCCGGCCGAGCGCCGGGCCCTCACCATGCCTACAGAACAGCTAAAAGCACGCGAATCGCATTCATCGAATCATAGCTATGGGCCGACGGCCAAGCGAAAGACTGAGGCTAGCGTCCCTGCTCACCGGATCGTCGTTATGCTCCACCGTCACCTATCCAGGCTCTTCGGAAACGTTCGCCAATCCGGAGCGCGGCTTCTACCACCACACCGGCGAATGCAACGCGTCCACCTTCGACGAGGCGACGCTCCGGACCTACCGGACCTCGCAGAGCATCTCGCTGGTGATGTGCATCTTCTACCTGCGGGAGTTCAAGACGTCGCCGATCTCCGCGTCGGCGCTCGCCCATCTGCAGTCACAACTGGACACCGTCCGCCGGGCCGGGCTCAAGGTCGTGCTGCGGTTCGCGTACACCGACTCCGACGACGTCGACGCGACCCCCGCGCAGGTGTCGTCGCATCTCGACCAGCTGGCGCCCTACCTGCGGAACAACGCCGACGTGATCTCGGTCGTGCAGGCCGGGCTGATCGGCACCTGGGGCGAGTGGTGGGACACCCGCAACTACGGTGACGAGGGCGTGATCAACGAGCAGAACTGGCGGGACCGGAAGGCGGTCACCGACAAGCTGCTGAGCGTCGTCCCCACGTCGCGGGCCATCCAGCTGCGCACGCCCAAGTTCAAGCGCACGATGTACGGCACGTCGACCACGGTGCCGCGCATCGGGCACCACAACGACTGCTTCCTGGCCAGCCCCGACGACTTCGGCACGTACGAGAACCCGTCGGTCGAGTACCCCTACCTCCAGCAGGACACGCTGCGGGTGCCGATGGGCGGCGAGACGTGCGTGGTCAACCCGCCGCGCTCCCAGTGCCCGACGGCGACGTCCGAGCTGGCCGGGTTCCACTGGTCGTACCTGAACACCGACTACAACCGGGACGTCCTCGCCGGCTGGAGTCCCTGCATCGCGGACGTCACCCGCAAGCTGGGCTACCGGTTCGCGCTGACCAGCGGCACCTACCCGTCGTCGGCGACCCGCGGTGGGTCGCTGCCGGTGACCATCGGGGTGCGCAATGACGGGTACGCGGCACCGTACAACCCGCGCAACGTGCGGCTGGTGTTGCGCAACACGTCCAGCGGGGCGCTGACCCGGCTGGCGCTCTCGGCCGACCCGCGCACCTGGGCGGCCGGCGCCACCGCCTCCATCAACCAGTCCGTGACCGTCCCGTCGAACCTGGCCACCGGCCAGTACCAGCTGTTCCTCGAACTGCCCGACCCGCTCCTGGCCGCCCGGCCGGAGTACTCGATCCGCCTCGCCAACCAGGGCACCTGGGACGCGGCGACCGGCCTCAACAACCTGAACGCCACAGTCACCGTGAGGTGATGCAACCGTCCTGCGCCGGGGCCGTGACCGTGTCACAGCCCCGGCGCGGCCATGCTGGTCGGCATGACGGTGATCAGCACGTGGCGAGTCGAGGACCAGCCGCCGACGCGCCTGACCGTGGCCCGCGAGCTCGTCGCGGTCTGGACGGTGCACGTCCATCGCTCCCTGCGCCTGATCCTCTCCTAGCCCAGGGGCCCCCTGACGTCCCGGCCCTGAGCTCTCCGACGTGCTGGCCTGAGCTCTCCGAGGTCCCGGCCTGAGCCGCTGACGTCCTGGCCGGTGCCTGTGACGCCCTAGCCTGGGACCGGTGACGTCCTACCTGTCGACGCCGCCGGCCATTGCCGCCGGCACCCTCTCCGCAACCTCGCAACCGACGCTCCCCGCCCCCGGAGACCTGGTCCTGCGGCCGTGGGATCCGGCCGACGCGGCCACCTTCCTCGGCGCCTACCAGGACGCCGCGATCCGGCGCTGGCACACGAACCGGCCGTCCACCGAGCAGGACGTGCACGACTGGTTCGCGCGGTACCGCGACGACTGGACCCACGAGCGGGCCGGCCACTGGGCCGTGACAGGCCCGGACGACGCCGTGCTGGGGCGCATCGCCCTGGGCCGGTGGGACTTCGCCGACGGTCTTGCCGCCTGCGCGTACTGGGTGCTGCCGGCCGCCCGTGGCGCCGGTGTGGCGTCCCGTGCGCTGATCGGGCTCGGCGACTGGGCGTTCGAGGCCGGGTTCCACCGGCTCTATCTGGATCACTCGACCCGCAACGACGCGTCCTGCCGGGTCGCGGTCAAGGCCGGCTTCGCGCTCGAAGGAACCCAGCGCAGCGCCGGCATCCACGCCGACGGCCGCCACGACATGCACCTGCACGCCCGCATCCGCGGCGACCAGCCGCCCGCCTGACTTCCGGCCGTGGCGGCAGAACGAATGTCCTTTCCCTGCAGAAAGAACGTTCGTTCTCTCATTGCGCCCGTGTTGCGCCGGCGTTGCGCGCCCCTCGCCTCTGCTCCTGTCGCCGCCCGCGCCCGCGCCTGCGCCCCGCGCCCCGCGCCTGCGCCCCGCGCCTGCGCCCCGCGCCCCGTGGCCTGCGCCGGCAAAGTCGTTGCAGCATTTCGTCGCGTGCCGGCGTTAGCCAGAGTGGTAGAGGGGAGCGGCATCCGAGCACCGGATGCCGCCCCTGCCTACCACTGGGGCTTGGGGGAGCGGGGATGCGGGACAGTGGCGCCTTCGACGAGTTCTATCGGGCGACGTCCGCCCGGATGGTGCGCTACGGCTACGCGATGACCGGGGATCTCGGTGACGCGCAGGACGTGGTGCAGGAGGCCTACGCCCGGGCGTGGCGGCATTGGCGCAGCGTGGCCGGGCATCCGGCGCCCGAGGCGTGGGTGCGGCTGACCGTCAACCGGCTGGCCACCGACCGGTGGCGCGCACTGGGTCGGTGGCGGGCGGCGCTGATCCGGACCGGTCCACCCGAAGTGGCCGCGCCACCGGGCGAGACCTCGGTGCTGCTCGCCACCGCGCTGCGCAAACTGCCCATGCACCTGCGGCAGGCGATCGTCCTGCACTACCTGTACGACATGTCGACGACCGACATCGCCGCCGAGACCGGATCGCCGATCGGCACGGTCACCTCGTGGCTGCGCCGTGGGCGGCTCGAACTCGCCGCCATTCTGAACCCGTCCGGCCCGTACGCCGGCAAGACCCTTCTGGAGGCGAACGATGTCGACTGAGCTGGAGCGTGCCTTCGCTGCCCTGTCGTCGGACGCCGACCGGGCCGGCCTGGCCCCGCCGCAGAGCATCCGCCGCGAAGGGGACCGGCAGCGGCTGACCGTCGCCCTGGCCGGTGCGGCCGCCGTCGCCGTCCTGGTCACCGGCGTCAGCGTCGGCGCCCGGTTGGTGGCCGGCCCGGACCCCTCGCCCACGGTGCCCGCCGTCACTCCGGGGCCGGTCAGCCCTGCGCCGCCGTCGCCGAGTCCGTCGAAGTCCCCGAAGAGCGCCGTCCCGGTGGTGCCCGGCAAGAGCAGCCCGTCCACCCCGGCGCCCCCGGAGGCGCCCGACATCCCGGATTCGATTCCGGCCCGCGCCTTCGTCCGGGCCGCGGACGCCCCCGGCGAGGGCAGCACACCCGAGCGTCAGGGTGCCGGCGACCATGATCTGCCCGGCTTCTGCGGCAGGTCCTACGAGCAGCGGTCCGCGACCGGCATCCGGGCCACCCAGGTGATGTTCTACAAGTCCGCCGGCTCGCCCGCCGACTCGACGCCGAAGTCGGCGCTCTACGAGGACGTGATCGTCTTCCGGGGCGACGGCGCCGAGAAGTTCATGGACGGCCTGCGCGCCGCGGTCGGCGACTGCCCCGGCGAGGAGGGCGACGAGCGGAACGTGTCGCTGGGCGAGATCGGCGTCGGCGACGATTCGCTGCTGATCGAACGGAACAACCCGGCCATGACCGACGAGGGCGTCCCGGTCGGCGACGGCTCGCTGCACCGCGTCTACTTCGCCGCGATCCGCGTCGGCGACTCGGTGGCCTTCCTCAACGACACCGGCTGGGAGTCCGGCTCCGCCGACCGCGCCGACACCACGCATCTGGCCCGCAAGGCCGCCGACCGCCTGAAGGCCTGGCGGGACTAGCATCGCCCGGATGTTCGAGGGGACTTCCTCGAGGACGAGCGGGTGACGCGGGTCTGAGCGGCGACAGGTTCAGCGTCATGAAGCCTGGGCCGCGGCGGCTGCCCTGGTCTGAACCCACCACCAGCGCGAGACCCGCGTTCACGGCCCTACGCGGCGCGGAGGCCGCGGTGTGCCACGAGGATGGGGTGTTGCGGTTGGGGAAGCGAGTCGCGCGTACCCGTCAAGGGTTGTGAAGCGGTCCCCAATAGACCCACCGCTCCTCGTGGCGGGTGAAGCGGCTGCGCTCGTGGAGGCGGCCGCGGCGGCCGGCGGTGGAGTAACGGGCGACGAACTCCACCTCACCCTCGGTGTCGAACATGCCGCCACGCGCCGTGAGCACGGTCAGGCCGGTCCACTCGGTGTCCGGGTCCTTCCCGATCGCGGCGGGACGGGTCCGCGGGTGCCAGGAAGTGAGCAGGTAGTCGCCGCGGTCCAGCGCGAACGCCGAATACCGCGACCTCATCAGGGCCTCGGCGGTGGGCGGCGCGGCGCCGTCGTGTGCCGGGCCGCAACATTCCGCGTACGGCAGCCCGAGCCCGCAGGGACACATCATGGCGATCACCCTATGCTGCGCTGATGAGTCGAACGGCGTTGGTCACGGGAGCTTCGTCGGGCATCGGTCAGGCGACCGCGGCGGCCCTCGCGAAACGGGGCTACCGGGTGATCGGGACCAGCCGCGATCCCTCCCGGGCGCAGCAGATGGACGGCGTCGAGTTCGTCCGGCTGGACCTCAACGACGACGCGTCGATCGAGGCGCTCGGCGACACGCTGCGCGGCGTGGACGTGCTGGTCAACAACGCCGGGGAGAGCCAGTCGGGGCCGTTCGAGGACCTCCCCGGGTACGCGGTGCGCCGGCTCTTCCAGACGAACGTGTTCGGTGCGGTGCGGCTCGCCCAGCTCGCGCTGCCGGGTATGCGGGAGCGCGGCTACGGGCGGATCGTGATGGTCGGCTCGATGGTGGCGTCGTTCCCGATCGCCTACCGGTCGTCGTACGTCGCCGCGAAGGCCGCGCTCCGGGGCTTCGCGACCGCGGCCCGCTACGAGCTGACCCCGTTCGGCGTGTGGCTGACGACGGTCGAGCCCGGCTCGATCCGCACCGGCATCAGCGCGCGCCGCACCAACTTCGTCGCCGAGAACTCGTCGCACGGCAAGGACTTCGCGGCCGTACTGTCCTATCTGGACAGCAACGAGCGCGGCGGCACCCCGGTCGGCAAGGTCGTCGAGACGATCATCCGCGCGATCGAGGCGGACCGCCCGAAACCGCTGTACGCGGTCGGCAGCGGCGCCCCGCTGGTCTTCGCGTTGCGCCGCCTCATCCCCCGCACCACCGCGGAACGCCTCATCCAGCGCCGGTACGGCATCACCCGCTGAGTCACCGGCCGACCGCGCCGTCGAGCTGTTCCCGCAGGATGTCGGCGTGGCCGGCGTGCCGGGCGGTCTCCTCGATCAGATGCACGAGCACCCAGCGCATCGACGGCGGCTCGGTCTCACGCAGCGTCCGCGCGCCCGGCCGGCTCAGATCCGCGACCCGCGCGACGATCCCGTTGGAGTGCGCCGCGGCCGCCCGATAGGCGGCGACCAGGTCGGCCGGGGTGTCGTCGTCGGTGACCGCCGCCTCGTCGTCCTCGAGCGGCCGGTCCTCGGCCGCGTAGGACCACGCGAACCAGTTGTACTCCACCGCGGTCAGATGCTTCACCAGCCACAGCAGGCTGATGCCCGAGCCGGCACCCGGCCGGCGGGCGCCGTCCACGCCCAGCGCCTTCGCGATCACCGCCTCGCGCAGATAGTCCAGGAAGGCGGCAAGCGTCTCCCTCTCACCGCTGTTGATGCTGGGCGGTCGCCGGTCACCACGTTCATCACTCACCCACCCACTCTGCCGTATCGTGACCGGGTGTCCTTGACGAGCGAACGCCTGAGGCTGCGCGAACTGCGCGACGACGACCTCCGGGACCTCGTCGCCTGGTGGCAGGACCCCGAGGTGCTCGTGACACAGACGTCGGCCGTGATGCACCCCCGCCCGGCGGCCGAGGTCGCCGAGCTGTACCGAGGCTGGAGCCGCAACCAGGGCACCGACGCCGGCCTGGTCGTCACCGACCGCGAGCAGGGCACGGTGCTGGGGCACACGGCCCTGTACGGCGCCGACGCGCACAACCGGACGGCGACCTTCGCGATCATGATCGGCCCGCCGCACCAGGGCCAGGGCCACGGCACCGAGGCGACCCGGCTGATGCTGCGCTACGGCTTCACCGAGCTCGGCCTGCACCGCGTCCAGCTGACCGTGATCGGCTCCAACGAGCGAGGCATCGCCACGTACCTGAGGGCCGGCTTCGTCGAGGAGGGCCGCGCCCGCGAGGCCGTCTTCCGCGGCGGCGCCTGGCACGACCTGGTGCACATGGGAGTCCTGTCCCGAGAGTGGAGCGCCGCGGCGTCTCACCTCCGGCCGGGGAGACCGGCGGCAAGGTGACGAAGAACCTGCAGTGAACTCCAGGCCCTCGCGGATGCGCGGCCCGTCCCCACCGACGCGGGCGTGTGCGCTCGCGCGGCGGGGCGGAAGACGACGGCGCCGACGTTCTCGGCGAACAGGGCTGCGTACACCAGCCAAAGGTCCTGAGGGTCGCGGACCAGGAGCAGGAGGGCCACGGCGACGGCCCGCGGCACGTCGGCGGCGACGACCAGCAACCAGGTGCCGAGCCGGCTGACCGAACGGGCCAGCCACAGCAGCCGGAAGTCGCGTATCCGCAGGGCATCTCTCACCGTTGGCAATCCTGCAAGAACCGGTCGTGGGTGTCGCAGCGTACTTGGTCACAGAATCGGGCGCGCCCCCGAGCAGGAACCGGGGACCGAGATGACCATCACCACCACTGAGCCGTCCGCCGCTGCCCACCGCCCGCCGTCCTGGTGGGAACGGCAGACCGACCGTGTCATGCGGCGTCCGCTGAACGAGTGGACGTTCACCCACATGAACTGGCTGCTCCCGACCGCCCGGGTCGCCCGTGGCCGGGCCGGGAACCCGCTGCCCGCCCAGCCGAGGCCGCTGGACGTGACCTACGAGTTCGGCGAGTGGGAGCACAGCATCGAGGATCTGCACCAGCGCACGTTCACCACCGCGTTCGTGGTGCTGCACCAGGGGCGGATCGTGCACGAGCAGTACCGGGGCGTGTTCGCGGTGCCGCGTACCCGGATGCAGCTCTTCTCCGTCTCCAAATCGGTGACGTCCATGCTGGTGGGCATCGCGCTCGCGGACGGGGCGATCGGGAGCGTGGCCGACAAGGTGACCGAATACCGGCCCGACTTCCTGGGCACCGCCTACGACGGGGTGACGATCGCCGACCTGCTCGACATGCGCAGCGGCGCCGGCGAGGAGGAGACCTGGGGCCCGGACTCGGCGATCCGCCGCTTCGAACGCGCGGTGCTCAGCGGCGGCGACGTCGCGGAGATCGTGCGGTCGGTGCCGCGCGGGTGCGAGCCGGGGGAACGGTTCAACTACTCGACGTTCGACGCGCAGGTGCTCGGCTGGGTGCTGGAGGCGGCGACCGGGGTGCCGCTCGCGGCGTACGCGTCGGAGCGGTTGTGGCAGCCGATCGGCGCCGTGACGGACGCCTTCTACGGGCTGAGCCGGTCGAAGCCGCGGACCGCGATCAGCGCCGGTGGCCTCAACGCGACCGCGCGTGACCTGGCCCGGGTCGGGCAGGTGATGGCGGAGGGCGGCGGCCTTCTCGCACCGGCGCCGTCCGAGGCGCCCGGGTACTCGAACCAGTGGTGGACCTTCCCCGGCGGCCGGTTCAGCGGCATCGGGGTGCACGGGCAGTACCTGTTCGTGGACCCGGCGGCGTCGGTGGTGATCGTGAAGACGAGCGCGTGGCCGGTCGAGGAGGACGACGCACTGGAACAGGAGTCGATCGCGGCCCTGACCGCGGTGGCCGGCAGCTTGGCGTAGCCGCTGGGCGCCGGAGCGGCGTCCAGCGGCCGTTCACTCTCAGACCCGGACGGGCTCCGGGTCGGCGGTGGAGGAGGCAGGCGGCGGGGCGTCGATCTGCTTGCGCAGCTTCTCGCCCTCGATGTCGACGTCCGGCAGGACCTTGTCGAGCCAGCGCGGGATCCACCAGGCGCCCCGGCCGAGCAGCGACATCACCGCCGGCACGATGGTCATCCGGACGATGAACGCGTCGATGGCCACGCCGATGGCCAGGGCGAAGCCCATCGACTTGATGATCGGGTCCTCGATCAGCACGAAGCCGGCGAAGACGCTGGTCATGATCAGCGCCGCCGCGGTCACCACGCGGGCGCCGTGGCCGGTGCCGCTGACCACCGCGTGGTACGGGGTCTCGCCGTGCACGAAGTCCTCGCGCATCCGCGACACCAGGAAGACCTCGTAGTCCATCGCCAGCCCGAACAGGATGCCGATCAGCAGTATCGGCAGGAAGCTGACCAGCGGCCCGGGGCTCTCCAGTCCGACCAGGTCGGCGAGGTGGCCCTGCTGGAAGATGAACACCGTGATGCCGAACGTGGCGCCGACGGTGAGCAGGAAGCCCAGCGCGGCCTTGACCGGCACCAGGATCGACCGGAAGACCAGCATCAGCAGCAGCACCGACAGGCCGACCACGAGCAGCAGGTAGATCGGCATCGCGTCGGACAGCTTCTCGGACACGTCGATGCCGATCGCGGTCTGGCCGGTCAGTGACACGTCCGCGCCGCCGAGGTTGTGCGTGCGCTCGCGTACCTCATGAACCAGGTTCTCGGTGCTCTTCGAGGTGGGCCCGTCCTTGGGGATCAGGCCGAGCAGCATGGTCTTCTTGTCACCGCTGGGGTTCGGCGGCGTGACCAGCAGCAGGTTCGGCGTACCCCGCAGGGCGGTCGTGACCTGGCCGGCGGCCGCGGCGGTGGTCTCCGGCGAGTCGCTCGACACGATCAGCGCGAGCCGGCCGTTGAAGCCCGGCCCGAAACGCTCGGTGATCACGTCGGCGGCCAGCCGCGCGGGGGAGCCCTCCGCGCTCGACCCGGGTGCGGGCAGCGCGAGGCGCATGTCGGGTGCCGGCAGCGTCAGCGCGCCCAGGCCGAGGATTCCCACGATGATCACGGGTACGCGCAGCTTGATGACCATTCGCGCCCATCGGAAGCCGAAACCCTCCTTGGTGGCCGCGGCGACCGCGGACGCCTCGTGCCGGCCGGCGCCGCGCAGCTTGCGGGGCAGGATGCGCAGACCCGCGAAGCCCAGCAGGGCCGGCAGCAGCGTGAGGGCCACCAGCACGGCGACCGCGACCGTCCCGGCGGCGGCCAGACCCATGACCGTGAGGAACGGGATGTTGACCACGGACAGCCCGGCCAGCGCGATGATCACCGTGACACCGGCGAAGAGCACTGCCGACCCGGCGGTGCCGACCGCACGACCGGCGGCCTCCTCCGGCTCCAGCCCTTCGACCAGGTTCTGCCGGTGGCGGGACGTGATGAACAGCGAGTAGTCGATGCCGACCGCCAGGCCGAGCATCAGGGCCAGCACCGGCGCGGTGCTGGTCAGCTCGATGACGCCGCTCAGCGCGAACAGCCCGGCCATGCCCGCACCGACGCCGATCAGCGCGTTCAGCATGGTCATCCCGGCCGCCACCAGCGAGCCCAGCGTGACCAGCAGGACGATCAGGGCGATCACCACGCCGATCGCCTCGGTGCCGCCGACCTCCGGCGGGGCGCCGAGGATCTCGCCGCCGTGCTCCACCTGGAAGCCGGCCTGCTCGGCGGCGACGCCACTGGTCAGGAACGCGTCCTTCTCGTCCTCGGTGATCTGGTCCGCGCGTTCCTTGAACTGCACGTTGATCAGCGCGGTGCGCATGTCCGGCGAGAACGCCTTGGCCTGGTACGGGTCCACCGCGGCGAGCACGCCGGGCAGAGCGCCGGCCTCCTTGACCAGCCCGACGACCTGGTTGGCGACCGTCGGATCCTGCAGTGTCCGGCCCGCGGGCGCGGACACCACGATCACGCCGGTGGCGCCGCTGGCCTCGGGGAACTCGTGCTGGAGCGCGTCGATGGCGCGCTGCGACTCGGTGCCCGGCATGGTGAAGTTGTTGCCGGTCTCGCCGCGCAACGTCAGCGCCGCGGTGCCCACGGCGGCCAGCAGCACCAGCCACAGGACGCCGACCGCCTTGCGGCGGCGGAACGAGGCCCGGCCGAGCCGGTAGAGAAGGGTTGCCATCTCAATCCTTGTCGTGGTGAGGGGTGATCAGCGCACGTCGTGCGACGCGCAGAAGTGCGGGACGCAGCTGGGCGGCGTCCCATTTGTCGTCGATGGCCACGTTGACGACTCCGTGCAGGACGGTCTGGGCGGCGATGATCTCCGCCGGGTCGTCGGAGCGGGCGGTGATGGCGGCGCACAACTCGTCGGCCTGAGCCAGGACGCTGCAGAAGGCCGGCTCGCTGTGGAACTGCGGCACGACCTCGTAGACCAGGGCGGCCTCGCGCCGGAACTCCAGCACGAGGTCGACGAAGCGCTCGATGGCGAGCGCCTGCGCGGCGGCGGGGTCCAGGTCACCGAGGTCGGCGAGCAGGCCGGTCAGCGCGTGCTCGGCGGTGGCCACCAGGGCGAGCAGGATCTGCTCCTTGCCGGCGAAGTGGTAGAGCAGGGCGGCCTTGGAGCAGCCCACCTCGACGGCGATGTCCTGAAGCGACGTCCCCTTGAAGCCGACGCGGGCGAACTGGTCACCCGCGACCCGGAGGATCTCGTCGCGCGTGCTGACGCGAGCCATGCGCACCATGGTGCCTGACCGATCGGACAGGCTCTGACCGATCGGTCAGGAAAGTGGCAGAGGTAACAAAGAGAAAGAACGTTCTTTCCCGGTGGGCGGCCTTACTGCTTCGTCACGCTGGTCGCGGTGACCGCGTCCTCGCCTGCGGCGGTGCCCTGCACGGTGATTCTGGCGCCGGCTTTGATGTCGCTGAGCTTGGCGGGTGCTGAGGTACGGACGGAGGTGTCCTTACCCGTCTTCACGGTGACGACCGTGCCGTCCGCGGTCTCGACGTAGATCGTGCTGCCCTGCACGAGCTTGACCGTGCCGGTCGTGGCACCGGCTCCGCCCGTCGTGACACCGGCCCCGCCCGTCGTGACACCGGCCCCGCCCGTCGCGTTCCCGCCGTCGGCCCCGCCGGTCGTGCCGGGGGCGCCCTCGGCCCCGCCGGGCGCGTTGCCACCGGTGGTGCCGCTCCGCTGGCCGAAACCGCCGCCGTTGGCCCCGCCGCCGGCCCCGAAACCGCCCGCCGGGAAGTTGCGTCCGGTGGTCTGCTGGCTCGTTCCGGTCTGCCGCTCGGTCAGCGCGCCACCGAGGAAACCGCCCGCCACCAGCACCAACCCGACCAGCGGGAGGGTCGCCCTGTTGTGCCAGCGCCGAGGTGCGGCCTTGGCGAGCTCGGCAGCGAGGCCGTCCGGCGCCGCCTCGTCATCGGCGACCGGCAGGACGACGGTCTCGTCGGCGGAGGAAGGGAAGACGGAGGTGGAAGGCGCGGCTGAGGTGGAAGGCGCGGCGGGGTCAGCGTAAGGGGACGCGCCGGAGTCGGACCGGGCGGAGTTGGCGGGGGTCACGGCGGGGTCCTCACTCGTAGCGCAGGGCGTCGATGGGGCGGAGACGGGCGGCGCGGGCCGCGGGCAGGCCGCCGAAGAACAGGCCGATGGCGATCGAGACACCCAGAGCCAGGGCGACCGAGCTCGGGACGATGACCGGGCGTACGCCGACGATCTCGAACCTGCTGCCGATCAGCGCGGCCAGCACGCCCAGCGCGCCCCCGATCACGCTCAACAGCGTGGCCTCGATCAGGAACTGGGTCAGGACGGTCCGCCGGGGCGCGCCGAGCGCCTTGCGGATGCCGATCTCGCGGGTCCGCTCGGTGACCGTGACCAGCATGATGTTGGTGATGCCGATGCCGCCGACCAGCAGGCTGATCGCGGCCACCGCCCCGAGCAGCGCGGTGAACGTGTCGGCCGTCTCGGTCTGCGTCTCGAGCAGCTGGGACGCGTTCTGGATGCGGTAGGGCGCCGTGTCGCCGGCCGTGACGCCGAGGCGCTGGTCGAGGATCGACGCCACCTGGGACTGCACGGCGCTGACCCGGCCGGGCGACGCCGCCTCGACCAGGATCGAGTTCAGCGCCCCGTACCCGGTGAGAACCTGGCGCACCGCGGTGAGCGGGGCCACCGCCGTGTCGTTGCTGTCCTGGAAGCCGGTCGAGCTCTTCGCGGCCAGCACCCCGATCACCGTGAACAGCGCCCCGCCGACCGTGACCTGCTGGTCGATCGGGTCGACGCCGGGGAACAGCTCCTCGGCCACGGTCTGCCCGATCACCACCACCCGGCGGCCCTGCGCCTCGTCGTCGGCGGTGAACGCGGCGCCCTGCCCGACCGGCGTGTTGGAGGCCGTGAACCAGCCGGGTGTGGTCCCGACGAAGCTGTTCACGTCGTGGTCGGTGCCGTCGTACGTGAGGGTCGCCGACGCGCTGACCACCGGCGACACGGAGGCCACGTCCGGCGCGAGAACAGGATCGGACAGCGCCGAGGCGATCGGCAGGGTGAGGGTGGCGCCACGCCCGGTGCCGAGCACGGTCACCGTGTTGGTGCCGAGCGCCTCGATCCGGGAGGCGACCGCCTGCGCCGAGCCGTTGCCGACCGCGACCAGCAGGATCACCGCCGCCACCCCGATCAGGATGCCCAGCATGGTCAGCGCCGACCGCAGCTTGTTCGCGGACAGCCCGCGCAGCGCGAACCGGACGACCTCCCCGACGCTCATCGGTGAGCCTGCTGCCTGACGTCGGTGACGACCTGCCCGTCGACCAGCCGGATCAGGCGGCCGGCCCGGTCGCCCACCTCCTTCTCGTGGGTGATCAGCACGATCGTCCGCCCGTCGGCGCTGAGCTGGTCGAACACGTCGAGGATGTCCTCCGTGGAGCGGGTGTCCAGGTTGCCGGTGGGCTCGTCGGCGAGCAGCAGCGCCGGCTCGGTGACCAGCGCGCGCGCCACCGCGACGCGCTGCTGCTGCCCGCCGGAGAGCTGGTTGGGTTCGTGCCGGGCCCGGTCGGCGAGGCCGACCAGGTCCAGAGCGTCGAGGGCGCGGCGCCGTCTCACCTTGGCCTTGATTCCCGCGTACGCCAGCGGAAGCTCCACGTTGGCCAGTGCGGTGGTCCGCGGGATCAGGTTGAACGCCTGGAACACGAAGCCGATCAGCCGGTTCCGGGCGAGCGCGAGCTGCCGGTCGACGAGCCGGCTGACGTCCACCCCGTCCAGCCGGTAGCTGCCGGTGGTCGGCACGTCGAGCGCGCCGAGGATGTTCATCAGCGTGGATTTGCCGGAGCCGGACGAGCCCATGATGGCCAGGTACTCGCCGCGGGGCACGGTCAGCGTGACGCCGCGCAGGGCGTGCACCGCGGTCGGGCCGTCGCCGTAGGTCTTGGTCAGGTCCCGCACGTCGAGGACCGGCCGGCTCATCGGCCACCCCGGACCTGACCGCCGCCGCCGGCCGGGAAGCCCCCGCCGGCCGGGGCGCCGCCGCCACCGGTGAGGCCACCGAGTCCACCGCCGCCGCGCTGGAACTGCCCGCCGTTCTGCTGCGTACCCGTGGCGGTCTCGCGAAGGACCACCCGCTCGCCGGCGGCGAGCCCCGACGTGATCTGCGTGGCCGCGTCGCCGACCAGGCCGATCTCGACCTGGCGGACCTCCTGCGCGGTGCCGGCGAGCACGGTCACGGTGTGCCGCCGCCCGGCCGTGGTGACCGCCTGCGAGGTCACGAAGATCGCGTCGTCGACCTGACCGGTCACCACCGCCACCGAGACCGTCTGGCCGGGCTTCGCGCCGGTCGGCACCTTGTCCAGGGTGAGCGTGACGCCGTAGGTGACCGAGTCGCCCGACGGGGACTGCCCGGTCGTGCCGCCGGTCGTGCCGGACGTCGACGTGGCGGCCTGCGGGTCGATCGCGGCGACCTCGGCGCCCTCCTGCACGCCGTCGAGGGCGTTCCAGCTGACCGTGGCGGCCAGCTTCTCCTTGAGCGCGGTCGCGTCCGCCTCGGCGAACTGGGCGGTGACCTGCAGCTTGGTGAGGTCGGAGATGTCGATGAAGCCGCCGGTGTCCTCGGACGTCGTGGTGGTCTGGCCGCCCTGCTGGGAGGTGGACGACCCGGAGGCCGCGCTGCCCAGGGTTCCGTTGACGGCGACCACGGTGCCGGCCATCGGCGCGGTCAGCACGGTGCCGTCGACGCCCGCCTCGGCCTCGTCCACCGCGAGCCGCGCCTGGGCGACGTCGTTCTCCGCCGACGAGGTGTCCGACCCGGCGTCCTCGGCCCGGTCCAGCGCGTCCTCGGCGGCGTCCAGATCGGCCCGCTCGGTGTCCAGGGTGCGCCGCGCGGCGGCCGGGTCCACCTCGGCCAGCGTCTGCCCCTTCCTGACCCGGTCGCCGACCTTCACCTTGATCTCGGTGACCGTGCCACCGGTGGTGAACGTGGCGCTCGCCGTGCTCGCGGCGGCCACCGAGCCGTCGGCGGTCACCGTCTTCGTGACGGTTCCCTGCTGGGCGGGTACGGAGCGGACGGCCGAATCCGCGGCCTGTGCGGTCGACGGTCCCGCCAGCACTCGACAGATCACGTAGCCGCCGCCCGCGAGCAGCAGCACCAGCGCGATGTTGACGAGCACCGACGGCCGGCGCAGCGACGTGAGAGACACGCGCCTACTGTGGAGACCGCTGCTCAAGAGAACCTCGGAGCGGCCTCGGAGTCGGCTCGCGGCCGGCGCAGGGTGTAACCGACGCCCCGGACGGTGTGCAGCAGCGGCGGCCCGACCGTGTCGATCTTGCGCCGCAGGTAGTACACGTACGACTCGACGATGCGCCCGTCGCCGCCGAAGTCGTACTTCCACACCCGGTCCAGGATCTGCGCCTTGCTGACCACCCGGCCGGCGTTACGCAGCAGGTAGTGCAGCAGGTTGAACTCGGTCGGCGACAGCTCCACCAGCCGGCCGCCGCGGCGCACCTCGTGGGCGTCCTCGTCCAGCTCCAGGTCGGCGTAGCGCAACGTAGCGCCGGTGGGCGGCGGGACCGGGCCGGGGCGGCTGCGGCGCAGGATCGCCCGGATCCGCAGCACCACCTCCTCGATGCTGAACGGCTTCGTGACGTAGTCGTCGGCGCCGGCGGCCAGCCCGGCCACCCGGTCCTCGACCGTGTTCCGCGCGGTCAGCACCAGCACCGGGACGGTCCGCCCGGCCGCCCGCAACCGGCGGGGCACCTCCAGGCCGTCGCCGTCCGGCAGCGCGACCTCCAGCACGATCAGGTCCGGCTCGTACTCGTCGATCGCGGCCAGCGCCGCCTGCCCGGAGGTCACCACCCGGACGTCGTAGGCCACCAGCCGCAGCGTGGCGGAGAGCAGACCGGACACGTGCGCCTCGTCGTCGACGACGAGCACCCGCCCGGCGTGCGCCGGAGGGTCGGCGAGGAGGGCGGTCGAGCCGCTGGTATCAGGAAGCACCCGGAAGAAGTATCAACGCTTCCTTTGAATCCGCCATGAATGTCGTAGGAGCCAGCTGAGTCACCAGGAGCGGCTGACGACGTCACCCTCGGCGAGGCCCGCGGTGATCTCCGTGTACGCGTCCCCGCGCAGCCCGACACCGACGGCCACCTCGACGCCCGCACGCAGCACGGTTCCCTTGTCCCCGGTGACGTCGTGCACCGCGGTGCTGGGCACGCGCACCACGTCGCCGGCCGACCCGGTGGTCACCCGCAGCGCCGCCCGCTGGCCGATGAGCAGGCCGGCCGGCGCCTTGTCGAAGGCCAGCACCACGCCGTAGCGGACCATCGTGCCGTCGTCCGTGCCCGCCGGATCGACCTGGACGACCGTGGCGGCCGCTTCGTCGTCCTGTCCGGCCAGCGTGACTGTGGCCTTCTGCTTCACCGCGAGCCGGCCGGCGTCCGCTTCCGGGAAGTCGGCGCTGATCTCCATCGTGCCGCCGGCCAGCGAGACGAACGCGGAACCGGCCCGGACACCGCTGCCGACCTTGCCGGAGACGCTCAGCACGCGGCCGGCCATCGGGGCGGTGATCGTGGTCCCGTCCAGGGCGTCCTCGGCGTCGGCCAGGGTCTGCTCGGCCTGGTGCAGGCGCTGCTGCGCGCTGAAGATCTGGTCCCCGCCGCCGCCCTGACCCGTGCCACCTTGACCCGTGCCGCCTTGACCGGTGCCGCCCTGGGGCGTCGTCCCGGTTTCGCACGTCTGCGGCTGCGACGGCTTCGGCTGGGTCGCACCGGTGGGACGTGTGCCGGTCGGGCCCGTGGTGGCCGGGCGCGTCGTGGCCGGCGCGGGGGCCGGGCTCGAGGTGGCCGGGCTCGAGGTGGCCAGGCTCGAGGTGACCGGGGCCGGGGCGGCGGCCGGCACGTCGCAGCCGGTGGAGGTCGTGGTCCTCGCGGCCGCCTCGCGGGCCGACGTCAGCGCGTCCTCCGCGGCACCGACGTTGTCGCGGGCGGTGTCGACGGCCTCGGCGGCGGTCGCGTCGTCGATCGAGGCGAGCACCTGACCCGCCGTGACCACGGTGCCGGCGCTCACCTTGACGCTCTCGACGGTGCCGGCGGCGGTGAACGACAGGCTGCGGGTCTGCGCCGGCTGGACCGTGCCGGTCGTGGCGACCTGCGCGGTCACCGGACCGCGGTCGACGGTCGCGGTCGTGGGCGCCGCCGCCGGCTTCGCGTCGTCGGCGAGCAGCGCGCGTACGCCGAAAAAGGCCGCGGCCGGCACGACCAGGCCGACCACCGCCCAGAGTGTCCACCGGCCGATCCGCATGGCCGGAAGTCTGGCCGGTGGTCCTCGCCGCCGCCTCGTGCCCACCTCGGAGTTGCCTCGGAGCTTTCCCAGGCGGCTCCCAGCGGCGTCCGACACTCCCGGGAGGTCGATGGTCTTCGCTGTTCGGCGACCCTCTACCCACCGAAGGAGACGATCGTGGCGCTGCACCGAACCGGACTGGTCCTGGCTTCGCTGGCCCTGCTGTTCGGCGCGGCCGCGTGCGGAGGCGGCAGCGGCGACGACCCGGCACCCGCGAACGGCGGCGGCCCGGGTGGCGAGGGCATGAACGCGTACTTCGAATGCCTCCAGAAGAACGGTGTCACGGTCGCCATGCCGTCCGGCGGCGCCCGTGCGTCGAGGGGTCCGCGACCCTCCGGTGAGCCGCGTCCGTCCGGGCAGCCGCGGCAGGGCGGCGGGGGCTTCATGGGTGGCAAGCCCGAGGGCGTGGACGACGCGACCTGGGAGAAGGCGCAGGCGGCGTGCGCGTCGGTGCGGCCCAGCTTCGGCCCGGGCGGCGGCAACGGGCGCGGCGACGGCGGTGGGATGTCCCCGGCCTACCGCAACTGCCTCCAGGAGAACGGCGTCACCATGGGGCAGGGCTCGCCGGCGCCGGACGACGGCGCGCTGCGGAAGGCCCGCGAGGCGTGCAAGGCGCTCGCCCCGGCCCCGCGGCCCTCCTCCTAGGCGTCCGCGTCCGCCGACCGGCGGCGCTCCAGGCCGTCGAGCAGGATGTCGAGGGCGAAGGCGAACTCCTCGTCGTCGTCGCAGCCGCCCAGCGGGCCGTCGTGGGAGACCACGGCGGCCAGCTCGGCGATGTGCGGCATGGTGGCCGCCCACTGTTCCGCCTGCGCCGGCGAGGGCGGGGCGGCGGACGGCGAGTCGTCGAAGAGGTCCTGGCTGAACCCCAGGATGCGGCTGCCGAGCAGGTGGATGGCGTGGTGGCCGAGCCCGACCGAGCAGCCGCCGCCGCGCATGATGCCCAGCACCCGCTCGATGTGCAGCAGGACCGCCGGTGACGGGTCGGCGCGCTGCTCCAGGACGCGGGCCACCCACGGGTGCCGGGTGACGGTCGCCCGCGCCACCATGATCAGCTCGCGCAGCTCGCCGGCCCACGGCGCGCCGGTCGGCGGGGGCGGGTCGATCTCCGCCACCACGGCGTCGGCCATGGCGCCGAGCAGGGCGTTCTTGTCCGGCAGGTGGTAGTAGATCGACATCGCGTCGACGCCCAGCCCCTGGGCCAGCCGGCGCATGCTCAGAGCGTCCAGTCCCTCCCGGTCGGCCAGCTCGACGGCCGCCGTGACGATGCTCTCCCGGCTCAGCCGGGCGGTGGCGCGGGCGGGGGAGCCGGCGGTTGAACGTCGTGGCACGAACCGAAGCTTACTTCTTCCCCCGGGTGGCGCACGGGCGCTACTCTACGGCGTAGACCTACACCGTAGGGCAAGGGGAGGCGTCATGGTCAAGTCACTTCCGCCGCGATGGTTCGTCCGGTCGGCCTGGGTCGCGCACAAGGCGCTCCTCGGGATCACCAGGGATCGGGTGGGCCTGTCCAAGCCGGGCGACGGCAGGTTCGGCATGCTCCGGCTGCACACCGTGGGCCGGCAGTCCGGGAGGCCGCGGGCGGTCGTGCTCGGCTACATCGAGGACGGCGACAACCTGGTCACGCTGGCGATGAACGGCTGGGCGCCGCCCGAGCCCGGCTGGTGGCTCAACCTCCGGGCCCGCCCGGAGGCCGAAGTGGACATGGCCGGCGGCAGACGCGCGGTCGTCGCCCGCGAGGCCACCGGCGCGGAACGCGAGCGGCTCTGGGCGACGCTGCGCGGCGTTTCCGGGTACGGCGAACTGGACGCACTCGCCGCGAAACGCGGCCGCGAGACCGCCGTGGTGATCCTCGGCCCACGGTGACGACGGCTGCTCCGCCCGGGGCCCCGTCTCGCCGGGAACCGACGTCATCCCCCCGTACTTGCGCGTGCCGCGCCGATGACGTCGGCCCCGGCGGCCGGGCGGAGCAGCCACCGTCCCGTATCCACTTTCGCCGGAAATCCTGGGATGAGCCAGGAAACCGACCGGCAGTTGACCGGCAGTTACGCTGACACCTCACGGGGGAGCGCAACGGCGGAGGTGGATGGGTGTTCGGCCGTTCGGTGGCGGCACACCGGCGAAAGGCAGGCCTGACCCAGGACGAGCTCGCCGCGCGCACCGGCGTCAGCGTGCGCGGCATCCGCGATCTCGAGGCCGGCCGGGTGGCGAGGCCCCGGGCCAGCACGGTGCGCCTGCTCGCCGACGCGTTCCGGCTGGCCGGCGGCGAGCGCGAGCGTTTCCTGCGGGACGCCGACCCGGCCCCCGCCCCGGCCGCCGCCCCGCAGCGTGGCCCGCGTCAGCTTCCGCTGGACATCGCCGACTTCTCCGGCCGCCACGGCGAACTGTCCCGTTTGGACGAGGTGGTCGGTTCCTCCGGCGGCCGGCCCGCCACCGTGGTGCTGTCCGCGGTGGCCGGGATGGCCGGCGTCGGCAAGACCGCGCTGGCGTTGCACTGGGCGCACCGGGTCCGCGGCGACTACCCGGACGGCCAGCTCTACGTGAACCTGCGCGGCTTCGACGCCGCCGAGTCGGTGGCCGACGCGTCCGACGTGCTGCGCGCGTTCCTCCAGGCGCTGGAGGTGCCGCCCGGCCGGATCCCGTCCGGCCTCGACGAACGCGCCGCCCTCTACCGCACGGTGCTCGGCGACAAGCGGGTGCTCGTGGTGCTCGACAACGCCCGCGACGAGGAGCAGGTGCGCCCCCTGCTGCCCGCCGCCGGTGGCTGCGCGGTCGTGGTGACCAGCCGGGACCGGATGGCCGGGCTGGTCGCCGCGCAGGGCGCCCGGCCGGTGCTGCTGGACGTGCTGTCCGAGCAGGAAGCCTGGGCGCTGCTCACCGCCCGGGCCGGCGCCGACCGGGTGACCGCCGAGCCGGACGCCGCCGCGGAGATCATCGCGTGCACCGCCCGGCTGCCGCTGGCCCTGACCATCGCCGCCGCCCGGATCGCCACCCACCCCGGCTTCCCGCTGTCCACCTTCGCCGCCGAGCTGCGGGCGCCCGGCCGTCGGCTGGACGCGCTGGCCGACGGCGACGTGCGGCGGGTCTTCAGCTGGTCCTATGTGGCCTGTTCGAAGGAGGCGCGGCGGCTGTTCCGGCTGCTCGGGCTGCATCCCGGGCCGGACCTGACGGCGGGTGCCGCGGCCGCCCTGGCCGGGTCGCCGGAGGCCGAGGTGGCGCCGCTGCTCGCCGAGCTGACCCGGTTGCACCTGCTCGCCCAGCACCGGCCCGGCCGCTTCGCCTTTCATGACCTGCTCCGGGCGTACGCGAGCGAACTGGCGCGCAGCGCCGAGGACGACGAGGAGCTCACCGCCGCCAGGCTGCGCATGTACGACCACTACCTGCGGAGCGCGTGCGCGGCCGGGGAGGCGCTGCAACCGCAGTGGCTCAAGGTTCCGATGCCCGCCGGGGCCCCGGCCTTGCCGATGACCCAGGTCGAGGCGACGGCCTGGTTCACCGCCGAGGACCGGGTGCTCCCCGGCATCCTGCGCTCGGCCGCCGGCACCGGGGCCGACGCCTACCCGTGGCGGCTCGCCGCGTGCCTCGTCTGCTTCTACGCACCCGGCGCACGCTGGTCGGAGAGCGCGCCCCTGCAACGGCTGGCGCTGACCACCGCCGTCCGCTCCGGCGACGTCCTCGGCGAGGCCACCGCCCGCCGCCTGCTGGCCCGGGCCGACTCCCGCACCGGACGGCTCGCCGACGCCGACGCCGGGATGCGCGCGGCCCGCGACCTCTACGCCGGGCTGGGCGACGTCCTCGGCGAGGCCCAGGCGGAGCACAACCTGAGCGAGATCGCCCTGCAGTCGGAGCGGGCGCCGGACGCCATCGGCCACGCGCGGCGGGCGGTCGAGCTCTACCGGCGGGGCGGCTACCAGGCGGGCCTGGCGCGGGCGCTGAACGCGGTCGGCTGGGTCGCGGCCAACATGGGCGACTACGACGAGACCATCGTCAACTGCCGCGAGGCGCTGGACATCCAGCAGTCGAGCGGCGACCTGAACGGCCAGGCCGCGACCACGGACAGCCTGGCGGTGGCGTACGAGGCCCGCGGCGACGTGCGGCTCGCCGCCACCATGTACGAGCGGTCCGCCGCCCTGTTCCACCGCAGCGGCGACCGCTTCCACGAGGCCGAGGTGCTCAACCACGCCGGCTCCGCCCACCACGAGCTCGGCGACGCGGACGCGGCCGGCCGGTGCTGGCAGGAGGCGCTGGAGATCTACCGGGAGATCGGCTCGCACGCCGCGGAGGAGGTCGAACGCAACCTCAGCAGGCTTCGCGCCGGCCGCTCCAGCCGCTAAGTTGCAGGTCATGGCGGACATCGACATCCCGGCCGAGGTACGTGCCGGCTACGCGTTCACCGGCCCGGCCCTGGAACTCGGCGCGCTGGTCATCGACGGCGGCGCGTGCGACCCGACGGCCAAGGTGCGCATCCCGCTCGCCATGGTCAACCGGCACGGGCTGGTGGCCGGGGCGACCGGCACCGGCAAGACCAAGACGCTGCAGGGCATGGCCGAGCAGCTGTCCGCGGCCGGAGTCCCGGTGTTCCTCGCCGACATCAAGGGCGATCTCTCCGGGATGGCCGCGCCGGGTGCGGCCGGCGACAAGGTCACTTCCCGGGCCGAGGACATCGGGTACGACTGGAGCCCGGCCGCGTACCCGGTGGAGTTCTTCGCCCTGGGCGGGCACGGCACCGGGGTGCCGGTCCGCGCGACCGTCACGTCCTTCGGCCCGCTGCTGCTCAGCCGCATCCTGGGCCTCAACGACGTGCAGGAGTCCAGCCTCGGGCTGGTCTTCCACTACGCCGACCGGCACGCGCTGCCGCTGCTCGACCTGGCCGACCTGCGCGCCGTCATCCAGCACCTGACCTCACCCGCCGGCGCCGCCGAACTGGCCGAGCTGGGCGGCCTGTCCAAGGCCACGGCCGGGGTGATCCTGCGCGAGCTGATCGCGTTCGCCGACGCGGGCGCCGAGGACTTCTTCGGCGAGACCGAGTTCGACACCCGCGACTTCATGCGGGTGGCGCCGGACGGCCGCGGCGTGGTCAGCATCCTGGAGCTGCCCAGCCTGCAGAGCCGGCCGGAGCTGTTCGCCACGTTCCTGATGTGGTTCCTCGCCGACCTGTTCCAGGACCTGCCCGAGGTCGGCGACGTGGACAAGCCCAAGCTGGTGTTCTTCTTCGACGAGGCGCACCTGCTCTTCCGGGACGCCTCCAAGGAGTTCCGCAACGCGATCACGCAGACGGTCCGGCTGATCCGCTCCAAGGGCGTCGGCATCTTCTTCGTCACCCAGACCCCGAAGGACGTGCACGCCGACGTCCTCGCCCAGCTCGGCAACCGGGTGCAGCACGCGTTGCGGGCCTACACCCCCGAGGACGCCAAGGCGCTCAAGGCGACGGTCTCGACCTTCCCCCGATCCGGGTACGACCTGGAGGAGGTGCTGACCCGGCTCGGCACCGGCGAGGCGATCGTGACGGTGCTGTCCGAGCGGGGCGCGCCGACCCCCGTGGCGTGGACCCGGCTGCCTCCGCCGCGCTCGCTGATGGCCCAGGTGGAGCAGCCGGTGGCCGACGGCATCGTGGCCGCCTCGCCGCTGAACGCCCGCTACGCGCAACGGATCGACCGCGAGTCGGCGTACGAGATGCTCCTGAAGAAGGTCGCCGTGCCGCCACCCGCCGCACCACCCGCGCCCGCCCCCGCTCCCTCCCCGGAGAAGCCCGCTCCCTCCCCGAAGAAGAAGGACGACAAGAACTTCCTGGAGAAGGCGCTCGCCAACCCCACCGTCCGCAACGCCCTGAAGACCGCCGCGACCGCCGCCGGCCGGGAGATCGTCCGCTCGATCTTCGGGGCGGCCAAGCGCCGCCGCTAGCCGGTCTCGGCCAGGCGGTGGGCCAGCCAGGCGATCGCCTGCGGGTAGCGGTAGTCGATGGCGCCATGGCCGGCCGGGAACAGCTCGAAGTGCACCCGGCCGGCCTCGACGCCGATGCGCTCGAGGCCGTCGCGGAAGGCGGTCGCGCCCAGGTCCAGGTACCACTCGTCGCGGGTGCCGGCGTCGATCCAGATCGCCCGCTGGGAGCGCAGCGCGTCGGCGTAGCGGTCGATCATCCGGACCGGATCCCAGGCCAGCCAGCGTTCCCACAGCTCGGGGATGAGCTCGCCGGACCGGACGTCGAAGGGCAGCCGCGGGGTGCCGTCCGGATCCGCCGAGTAGGCGGCCGAGCAGCCGAGGGACAGCAGCAGCGGGATGTCGTGCTCCTTGGACAGCGCGGGCCGGTCGTGGAAGTCGGCCCACCACTTCTGGATGTCGTGGTCGTACTCCCGCAGCGCGCGCACGGCCTTACTCAGAGCCAGTTCTTGCGCTTGAAGGTCCAGATCAGCGTGCCCGCCGCGCCCAGCATGAGGACCGCGCTCACCACCACGCCCACCCAGGTGCCCGACGACGGGTACGGAACGTTCTGGCCGAAATATCCCGTCACGGCCGTCGGCACCGCGATGATCGCGGCCCACGCGGCCAGCTTCTTGGTGATGTCGTTGAGGGCGTTGCTCTGCTCGTTGAGGTCGGCGTCGAGGAGGCCGTTGATGCGGTCGCGGGCCATCTCGGTGGTCTCGGCGGCGTGCTTGGCGTGGTCCTCGACGTCGCGGAGATAGGGCTTCAGCTGGTCGGAGAGATGCAGGTGGGAGCCGATGTCGAGGAGCTCGGTGACGATGGCGGGCATCGGGCCGACGCCGCGCTGGAGCGTCGCCAGGGTGTGCCTGAGCGCGAAACCCTTCGCCCGTACGGCCCGGGGAGCCCCGCCCTCCTCGAGCAGGGTGTCCTCGACGCCGTCCATCGCCCGGTCGAGCTTCTGGGCGGCGGCCAGCTGGGCGTCCATCACGACGTCCAGCAGGCCGTACACCAGGAAGGCGACCCCGTTCTCGGCGCCCAGCGACTCGCTGTCGAGGTCCCAGCGGGCGGTCAGCGCGGCCAGGTCGCCCTGCTGCTTGTGCACCGTGATCAGGGCCCGTTCCAGGACGAACGCGCTGATCTCGGTCTTGTGCAGCGCGGGCGGCGAGGTGTCCACCCGTACGTGATAGAGGTTGAGGAAGAGATGCCCGGGGTAGCGGTCCAGCTTGGGGCGCTCGTGGTCCTGGACGGCGTCCTCGATTGCCAGCGGGTGCAGGCCGAAGATCTCCTGCGCCGCCGCCAGGCCGGCCTCGTCCGGGTCGAGCAGGTCAAGCCAGAGCACGGCGTCGGGGTGCTCGCGGAGCAGGGCAGGGATGCGCTCCGGGGCGAAACCCTCCTCGATCACCTTGCCGGCCTGGAAGAGCCGGGTGGTGGCGGGCGCGCCGGAAGTCGTTGTGGTCACACGTCTGTCTTACCCGGTTCGGTGGACAGCGGCTCGCGAGAGGGTAAGGCTTCCTACGAGACGACGAAGGGTGAGTGCGTAATGCAGTATCGGCAACTGGGGCGGTCCGGTCTCCGGGTCTCGACGTTCACGCTCGGCACGATGGGCTTCGGCGGCACCGGCTGGGCCACACCCGTCGGGCAGATCGACGTGAGCGGGGCCCGCGAGCAGATCGCGGTCGCCAAGGACTTCGGCGTGAACATCATCGACACCGCCGACGTCTACTCCGCCGGCCTGTCCGAGGAGATCCTCGGCGAGGCGCTCGGCGACAAGCGCGACGACTGGCTGGTCGCCACCAAGGTGCGGATGCCGATGGGGGAGGGCCCGAACGACGCCGGCCTGTCGCGCCACCACGTCATCCGGGCCGCCGAGGCCAGCCTGCGCCGGCTCAAGACCGACTACATCGACCTCTACCAGGTGCACGAGTGGGACGGCCACACTCCCGTCGAGGAGACGCTGACCGCGCTGAACGACCTGGTCCGCAGCGGCAAGGTCCGCTACATCGGCTGCTCCAACTACGCCGCGTGGCAGCTGATGAAGGCCCTGGCGATCAGCGACGCCCGCCACCTGGAGCGGTTCGTCAGCCAGCAGATGTTCTACAGCCTGCAGAATCGCGACATCGAGGCCGAGCACATCCCGCTCACCGTCGACCAGGGCCTCGGCGTGCTGGTCTGGAGCCCGCTGGCCGGCGGCCTGCTCTCCGGCAAGTACCGCCGCGGCGTCGACGCCCCCGCCGGCAGCCGCCACCTGACGGAGTGGGACGAGCCGCCGGTCAACGACGAGGACAAGCTCTACGACACGATCGAGACGGCCGTCCAGATCGGCGAGGCCCACGGCGTGTCCGCGGCGCAGGTCTCCCTGGCCTGGCTGCTCACCAAGCCCGGCATCACGTCCCTGATCGTCGGCGCCCGCACCCCCGACCAGCTCCGCGACAGCCTGTCGGCGTCCGACCTCGAACTGACGGCGGACGAGGTCGCGGCCCTCGACGACGTGAGCGGTTCGCCGCTGCGCTACCCGTTCTGGCACCAGCGCAACACCAGCACGGACCGGCTCAGCCCCGCCGACCTCACCCAGATCGCGCCCCACCTGCCGAAGGAGTGACCGCCCGCGCCTCGGCGGCCGTTCCTTCCCAGCCGCCGAGGCGCGGTCCGGTCTCGCCGCTCAAGTTCGATGCGCGGTCCGGTCTCGCCGCTCAAGATGCTCGGTCTTCACGCTCAAGATGCTCGGTCTTTGCGCTCAAGACGCTCGGTCTTTGCGCTCAAGATCGAGGTGCCCTTCGGTCTTCAAGATCAAGAGCTTGATGTCGTGCCTGGGTGGGTGGTGCTGACCGTCGCTCACGCCGAGGCCGGGCCCACTCGGCCTGGCCGCTGGCGCGTCCATAACGGCCGAGCGCACCCTTCATTCTGCGTGCGTGGTCACCCTCCGGTGGTAGCTGAATTGCCTCCGTGGCAGCTGGTTGCGTCGGTGAGTAGCTGGCTGTCTCTGTGGTAGCTGGTTGTGTCGGTGGTAGCTGGTTGCGTCGGTGGTAGTAGAGGGCGGCATTGTTTGCTGAATACCGCTCCAGCCCACCACAACCTGGCGAAGTGGTGGACTGGAGCGGTTGCCGCGGCGCGGATGCCGCCTGGCGCTACCACTTTTCGAGAGTGAGCGGCGGCAGCGACGGTGGGTGGGCACGGTGGGCGTCTGGCTACCCGCTCGGCCCACTGTGGCCCGGTGCCGCTGCAGAGAGGGCGAGCGGCACCGCGCGCTCCTGGCGCCCGCCCGCAACCTGGCCAGCCCGGCACGGCTCCTTCAACCCCGGCCCGCCCCGGCCCGCCTCGGTCCGCCCGGCTTGCCCCGGTCCGACAGGCTCGCCCCGGTCGGCCCTGGTCCGCCAGGCTCGTCCCGGCTGGCCCCGGTCCGCCCCGGCTCGCCCCGGCCGGCCCCGGCTCGCCCCGGCCGGCCCCGGCCCGCCCGGCCAGCCCCGGCCCGCCCGGATCGCCCCGGTCCGCCCCGGCTCGTTCAAGCCCGCCCGAGCCCAATCCGGCCTGGCCAGTCAGGCCCGGCGCTACCGGGCGTTGAGCGCAGCGAGCACCAGGGCGACGCTGCGCGGTGCGTCGGCCGGGGTGAGGGCGGCCGGCTTGTCGAGGTCGCGGCGGTTCGTCGCGACCAGGTAGAGGCCGTCGCCGGAGGGGCGGATCCAGGCGAGGGCCTCGCCGCCGCCGACCGACTCGCGGAGGCCCAGGTCGACGTGGCTGGTGAAGGGGAACAGCGCGCGCAACCGCGGCGCGTCCGCTGCCGCGACGAGGAAGGCGTACAGGTTGAGCAGGTAGGGCGCGCGGGTCGACGAGAGGTCGAGGTATTGGCGCCAGCGGTGGGCGATGGCCGCGGGTTCGCCGCGTTCGAAGGCCTCGGCGAAGCTGCCGAAGCGGATGAACGGGCGGGCCGCGCCGACCTGGCGGAGCTTGGCGCCGGCGAGGAACAGCGCGATGGCTCCGGCCACGGCGTCGGGGTCGGTGGTCTGGCCCTGTGCCATGAGGACGCCGCGCGTCCACAGGTCGAGGAGGAAGACCCGCTCGTTCGGGCTCAGGCGCACCGAGGCCTGGCGGTCGCCGGCGCGGACCTCGGCCCCGGTGCGCGCGTAGCCGGGCGCCGAAGGGGGCTGGGAGCGCAGCAGGGTGCCCGCGGCGGCGAGCCGGGGCTGGAGGAACCAGGCGAGGTCGCCGGCGGACGCGACGTCGGGATACAGGTAGGGGTCCGGGCCGTCGGGCATCGGTCCGCTAGCGGCCGGTCGTGACGGGGGACGAGGTGCCGGCCGGCCGGATGTCGTCGCGGCCCTGGAGGGCGAGGGCCACGCCGCCGATGGCGCCGATCAGGACGATGACGATCGCGGCTATCAGGGCGATGCGCTGGCGGCGGCGGAGTTCGGCGTCGGATGGTGCCGGGCCGGTGAGGGCGAACTCCTGGGTGCTGTCGGGGGAGGGCACGGTGGCGCGGACGGTCGCCTTCGGCAGGGGCGGCGGGAGAGCGATGGTGGCGTCGCCAACAGGGGCGTCAAAGGTCGGGGCGCTCAACGACAAGAGGGACTGGCCGGCCACGAGCGCCGCGCCCATGGCGATGCTGTGCTCGGGGTGGGGGTCCTGCGCGACCGGCCGGGCGTACCCGGCGGTGATCACCTGGGTGACCAGCGGGATGCGTGACGAACCGCCGCTCAGCAGGACCATCGAGATGTCGTCGGCGGTCACGCCGGCGCCTCGGATCGCGCGGCCGAGTGCTTCCACCGTGTCGCCGAGGGCGGGGGTGATGAGGGCCTCGAACTCGGCGCGTGTCATCCGCACCCGGGTGTGGAAGCCGGGCAGCGCCACGGGGATCTGCACCTCGGTGTCGAAGGACAGCGACTCCTTGCCCTCCACGCAGTCGCGCCTCAGCCGGGTGACCGAAGCGGCGAAGTCGGCGTCGCCGCCACCGGCGACCTCCGCGCCGAGGACTCGGGTGACGTGCCCGAAGACGGCCTCGTCGAAGTCCATGCCGCCGAGCTGTTCGATGCCGCTGGGCGGGCCGGGCATCTGGTAGCCGGTTTCGGTGCGCCGCAGGACGGCCGCGTCGAAGGTGCCGCCGCCGAGGTCGTACACGGCGATCAGTTCGCCGGGGGCGATGCGTTTGCCGGCCGCGTGGTGGATGGCGGCCGCCTCGGGCTCGGTGAGCGTCTCGACGCCGGTCAGCCCGGCCGTCTCGAAGACCTGGTCGAGCTGTTCCCGTTTGTACGGCCCCCAGTTCGCCGGATGGGTCACGACGATGTGCGCGGGCGGTCCGTCGTACAGCGCGGTGACCGTCTCGACGACGTGCTTGAGCAACCGTCCGAGCAGGGCGTGCGCGGAGAAGGGCGCACCGCCGACCAGGATCGACACCGGGTCGCCCATCCGCCGTTTGACCTCGCGCACGAGGCGGGACGGGTCGCCGCGGCCGTTGCGTTCGGCGCCGTCGCCGACCATGGTCCGGCCGTCTTCGGCGAGGTAGATCAGCGCCGGCATCTCCTTGTGCCGGTCGCCGAGCTGCACCACCTCGATGCGGCCGTCGACGTTCACCGCCGCGGCGATATGGGTGGTGCCCAGGTCGACACCCAACGCGTATTCCATCAGGGGCAGTATGCTCCCCCAGATCCACGGGCGGGATGACTGAGGGGGACGCATCCGATGAGGACGCTGACGGTCGAGGATGCGTCGATCGGTTACGGCGCGGGTGACCCGGTGCTGCGGGACGTGTCGGTGACCGTCCGGCCGGGTGAGATCCTCGCGGTCACCGGGCCGTCGGGCGCCGGCAAGACGACGCTGCTGGCGGCGATGGCGGGGCTGCTCACGCCGGCGGCGGGCAAGGTGCTGGTGGACGATGCGGCGCTGAGCGACCGGGACCACGCGGTCTCGCTGGGCGTGGTGCTGATCCCGCAGGACAACGGTCTGGCCGCGATTTTGACGGCGGCGGAGAACATCTCGGTGGCGGTGATCGCCACCGGGGGCACGCCGGCCGAGGCGCGGCGGCTCACCACGGAGGCGCTGGACCGGGTCGGCCTGACCGGGCACGGCGACCAGCTCATCGAGGAGCTTTCCGGCGGGCAGCAGCAGCGTACGGCGATCGCCCGCGGCCTGGCGCTGGTCGGCGACGTGCTGCTCGCCGACGAGGTGACCAGTGAGCTGGACGCGACGAACCGGCAGAAGGTGACGGACCTGCTGCGGTCGGAGGCGGATCGGGGCGCGGCGGTCGTCTTGGCCACGCATGACCCGGAGGCGGCGAACCTCTGCGACCGCGAGCTGCACCTGCTGGACGGCGAAGCCAGCTGGGTCCGTGGTTAGGACCCGGGGACGAGGGTGACCTCGCCGTCGACGTGCTGCACGGTGAACAGGGTGCCGGGCGGGTACGAGCCGAGCACGTCGGGTGGCAGCTGCACGGTGCCGTCGCCGGCGACCACGGCGAAGTCCTGACCGTCGCGACCCTCGGCGCCGACCCGGCCGTCCCGGATCGTCACGGCACGGCCCAGCCGGGCGCCCACCTCGTTGTCGTGGGTCACCACCACGATGGTGGTCTGCCGTTCCTGGTTGACGGTCTCCATGGCGGCGAGCACCTCGTCGCGGCCCTTGGTGTCGAGCCGGCTGGTCGGCTCGTCGACCAGCAGCAGGCCGGGGCCGGCCGCGATGCCGACGGCGAGCGCGGCCCGCTGCCGGCCGCCGGGGGTCAGTTCGTCCAGCCGGGCGCGGCCCTGGCCGGGCAGGCCGACCAGGTCGAGGATCCGGTCGGGGTGGTCGAGCTCGATGCCTCGGGTGTGCGCGGCCCGGCGCTGGGCCAGCCAGATGTTGCGGTGCAGCGAGACGTACGGCAGCAGGTTGCGCGCCGCGCCTTGCAGCACCACCCCGATCTCGGTGCCGCGCAGCCGGGACACCTCGGCGTCGGAGAGCTTGCCCATGTCGTACGTCCCGATGTTGATCCGCCCGGCGGACGGCCGCATCAGTCCGGCGAGGAGGGCGATCAGCGTGGATTTGCCGGAGCCGGACGGCCCGACCAGGGCGAGCGTCTCGCCCGGCGCGATGGACAGGTCGACGCCGGCCAGCGCGACCACGTCTCCCGCCTCGGCGCGATAGATGTGCACGACCCGCCGACATGCCACCGCCAGTCCGTTCATGCGATCACGATAGAGAAACTCCGGTGTTCGTGACGACCCGCGGCCAAGGTCGCCCGCAAGTGGCGGGGGGACGGCACCTAGGGTGGTGCCCGTGCGTGACATCGCCGTTTTCAGCGGAAGTGCCCATCCCGACCTGGCCGCCGAGATCTGCTTCCACCTCGGTGTGCCACTGCTGCCGACCAGGGTGTCGCGGTTCGCCAACGACTGCATCGAGGTGCAGCTCCAGGGCAATTGCCGCGAGCGTGACGTGTTCCTGATCCAGCCGCTGGTGCCGCCGACCCAGGAGAACCTGGTGGAGCTGCTGTTCATGCTGGACGCCGCCCGGGGCGCCTCGGCCGGCCGGATCACGGTGGTGCTGCCGCATTACGCGTACGCCCGCAGTGACAAGAAGGACGCACCGCGCATTTCCATCGGCGGTCGTCTGGTCGCCGATCTGCTCCATCAGGCCGGCGCCGACCGGATCCTCGCGATGACCCTGCATTCGCCGCAGGTGCACGGCTTCTTCAGCATCCCGGTCGACCACCTGCACGCCCTTCGTGAGCTGGCAAACCATTTCCGGGGGTACGACCTGAGCAACACGGTCGTGGTCTCGCCGGACCTGGGCAACGCCAAGGAGGCGGCCGCCTTCGCCCGGCTGCTCGGTGTCGAGGTGGCGGCCGGCGCCAAGCAGCGTTTCGCCGACGACAAGGTGGTGATCAGCTCGGTGATCGGCGAGGTGGCCGACCGGGACGTGATCGTGCTGGACGACGAGATCGCCAAGGGCAGCACGGTCTTCGAGCTGCTCGGCCGGCTCCGCGAGCGCAACACCCGGGGTGTCCGGGTGGCTTGCACGCACGGCCTGTTCTCCGGTGACGCGATCGAGCGGCTGAGCGCGGAGAAGGACGTCGAGGAGATCGTCTGCACGAACACGGTGCCGATCCCGCGGGAGAAGCACACCGACAAGCTGACCGTGCTGTCGGTGGCCGCCCCGCTGGCCGAGGCGATGCGCCGGATCCACAACGGCGAATCGGTCAGCGCACTCTTCGCATAACGGACACGAGCGGGTTACTCCCCGGGCACGGACCGTGTCCATAGTCCGGCTTGATGCATTTTCCATCAATCGGACTGAGTAGCCACCGATGATCAGTCGATCCTCCGTGTTTTCCCAGCTCGCAGGTCCCCTTTCGAGTGAACCTGTGTCACGCTCGGCGACGGCAAGATCCGTAAAGCCGTACATCCCCGGAGGCAGAACAATGGCCAACATCGAGACTTCTCTCAAGGAAGCGATGGCCATCGAGGGCGCGATCGGCGTTGCCCTCGTGGACTACACCAGCGGTCTGACGCTGGGCGTCATCGGCGGCTCGCCGACGATGGACATGAACGTCGCCGCCGCCGGCAACACGGACGTCGTCCGGGCCAAGATGCGCGCGGTGGAGATGCTGGGCCTCGGCGAGGACATCGAGGACATCCTGATCACGCTGGACAGCCAGTACCACCTGATCCGGCTGATCCAGACTCGCAAGGGCGGCGACGCGCTCTTCCTCTACCTCGCGCTCAGCAAGAGCCGCGCGAACCTGGGTCTGGCCCGGCACCAGCTCCGCAAGATCGAAGCCGACCTCGACGTATGACCACCGTCGAGGAGAAGCCGATCACGACCGAGCGCAGCATGTCGCAGGTCGTCACCGACACCGTGCGGACCTTCCGCGGCCAGGTGCCGGAGTGCATCACGGCGGCGCTGGTGGACATGTCCACCGGCATGCTCCTGGCCGTGGACACCATCGACGACCAGACCGCCGACGAGCAGCTCGACCTGCTCGCCGCGGCCACGTTCGACCTGTTCCAGGGCCGGAACGTCTCGATCATCCGGGACGTGTTCGCCGAGCGGAACGGCAAGGGCGACCGGCAGTACTTCCAGGAGATGCTGGTGAACAGCGACGAGCTGGTGCACCTGTTCCTGCGGAGCAACCGGCACCAGGATCTGGTCGCGGTGATCGTGTGCAAGCGGGTGTCGAACATCGGCATGCTGTTCGCCCAGGCCCGCGTGGTCATGAAGCAGATGGACGCCGATTTCGCCTGACCGGACGGACCCCCATGCAGCCGCTGGAGATGGCTCTCGACATCGGCGGGGCCCTCTCGGTGGCGGTCTTCTCCATCCGGGACGCGGCGGCGTCCTGGTGGGCCGGCGGTCACGAGCCCGACGGCGACGACGCGATCGCCGCGGGCGCGCTGGCCGGCGCGGCCGCCACGCTGGTCCGGCTCACCGATCCGGACGACGAGATGGGTGACATCCTGCTCACCACCACTACCGCGTTCCACGTGCTCCGGGTGCTCGATCCGGAGGACGGCGGGACGCAGGTCGCGCACCTGACACTGAGCCGGGGCGCGGCCAACCTGGCGCTCGCCCGTCGCGAGTTCAAGGTGCTCACCGACCGCTATCTGGCCGAGCCCGAGCCGCCGGAGCCCGAACCGGCGCCGGTGGAGCGGGCGCCGGCCCAGAACGGCTCGGCCCAGAACAGCTCGGCCCAGAACGGCTCGGCCCTGCCCCGGCGGCGGCGTAACGGCATACCCGCCGCCGCCTTCAAGGAGCGGGACGACGTGGTCCCGCCGGGCTGGCTCGAACTGGTGGGGCAGCCGTACGTCAGCGACGACTCGGCACTCGACCGGATCATCGGCACGCTCAAACAACTGTAAAAATGGGAGCTATGGTGCAGCCCACCGACCCCTTCAAGTCCGCACGCGCCGAGCTCGCGGCGCTGAGGCACGCGGTGACCGGCGTCCAGGGGTGCGTCGTCGCCGGCGTGGACGGCCTGCTGATCCTGCACGACACGATGTCCGCCGCCGAGCCGCACGACCTGGCCGCCCTGGCCGCGGGCGCGCACGGCATCAGCCGGACCTGTGGCGGCGCCCTGCACCAGGGCGGCTTCCACGAGTGCACGATCCGCAACCAGAAGGGCTACATGGCCGTCTACGCGGTCGGCGAGCTGGCCCTGCTGGCGGTCATCGGCGACGACGGCCTGAACATCGCCCGCCTGCACCTGGAAGCCCGCCAGACCACGGTCCGGCTGGCCAAGCTCCTGGAGATCAGGACTGTCCAGGATGCGGATGACTGGCTTCCCGCGGAGGCTGCGGGCCGCACAGGCTCTTGATCGCGCCCAGCAGGGTGGATCGGGTGAACGGCTTCTCGATCAGCATGCTGTTCGCGTCCAGGTTGAGCTGCGGGCCCAGGGACGCCGCGGTGTATCCGGACATGTAGAGCACCGGCAGGTCCGGCTGGTGGGTGCGCAGCGCGTTCGCCAGCTCCGGGCCGGTCATCGTGGGCATCACCACGTCGGTGATCAGCAGGTCCGGGTGTTCGCCGGCGGCCACCTGGGTCACCGCCGTGAGCGCGTCCGTGGCGACCGTGATCGTGTAGCCGGCCGGTTCGATCAGCCGCTGCACCAGCTGGGCCACCTCGGGCTGGTCCTCGACGATCAGCACCCGGCCGATCACCGAGGGCGTGGTCTGCCGGTCCACCGCGGGGGCGGGACGCTCCTCGGCCGCCGGCAGGTAGAGGTGCACCGTGGTGCCCATCCGCGGCTCGGACTCCAGCATGATGTGCCCGCCGATGCCCTGCACGATGCCGGCCGTGGTGGCCAGGCCCAGCCCGGCCGCGGTGGGGCGGGTGGTGAAGAACGGCTCCAGCGCCCGTTTCCGGGTCTCGTCGCTCATCCCGACGCCGGTGTCGGTGATGACCATGTGCACCAGCTTGCCGGTCGGCGCGCCCTCGGCGAGCTGCCCCGGCACCACCACCTCGTTGGTCGCCGCCACTCGCAGCATGCCGCCGCGCAGCATCGCGTCCCGGGCGTTCGCGGCCAGGTTGACCAGGGCCTGCTCGAGCGGCCCGCGTTCGGCGCGGATCGGCCAGACGTCCGGCCCGAAGGCCAGGTCCAGGCCGATGTGCTCGCCCAGCGTGCGGGAGAACAGGCTCTGCACGTCGGTGAGCAGGTCCGGGATGGGGATGATCTCGGGACGGTTCCCCTCGGTACGCCCGAAGGCGAGCAGCTGATGCGTCAGGCTGCGCCCGGTGTTCACCGCGGCCATGATGTCCGTGGCCATCTGGTGCTGGGGCGACCCCTCGGCGGTGGTGGACGCGATCATGTCCGCCGACCCGGCCACCACGGTCAGCAGGTTGTTGAAGTCGTGCGAGATGCCGCCGATCAGCTGGCCCAGGCTGTCCAGCCGGCGCAGGTGGTCGAGCTGGCGCTTGAGGCCGCGGGCGTCGATGTGGTCGGTGGTGTCGGTGACCATGCAGACGACGCCGGAGTACTGCCCGGTCTCGTCGGTCAACGGCATCATGCTCATGCGTACGCTGCGGTGCGAGCCGTCCGCGCGGTTCAGCCGGGTGGCACCGACCGTGGACCGGCCCGCCTTGCACTCGGCCAGCCGGCGGTTCAGCTCCTTCTGCCCGACCACGTCCAGGAAGCCGCGCAACGGCATCCCGACCAGCTGGTGCCGGGGCATGCCGAGGACCACGCCGATCGGCTCGTTGGCGTAGGTCGCCACGCCCTCGACGTCCAGCTGCAGGACGCCCTCCGGGATGGTCTCCAGCACCCGGCGGTACTTCTCCTCGCTGACCTTCAGGCGCTCGCGGGCCTTGGCCGAGGAGAGCGCCAGGCACAGCTCGCCGGTGATGTCCCGGGCCAGCTCGACCTCCGCCGCGGCGTAGAACGAGCCGACCTCACCGCGGGTCAGGATCAGATAGCCCGCGTACGTGTTGTCGACGATGACCGGGCACAGCACGGCGGCGTGCACCCCGGTCGAGAACTGCGGGAGCGGCTCCCGTCCGTCCGCGGCGAGCACCACCGGCCGGCGGCTCGCGGCCAGCGTGGTGGAGAATTCGTCCTCCGGCAGCCGGCCCTGCTGGTCCAGCGCCCGTTGCAGGGCGGCGGAGCGTTCCACATCCGGGTGGTGGAACGTGAGGGCCTCGTAGTGCCCGTCGTCGCCGAGCAGTTGAACGCCGGCGCCGTCACCGATCATGTCGGCCGCGGCGCGGGCGGCGGTGGCCTGCACCTCGGCGACATCCTCGGCCGCCCGGCTCAATGCCAGCGCAAGGTCGGCCAGCGCGTACCGAAGCGGATAAGCCATCACACCCATGCCGACATGATCCGGTGTATCGCCCTTCGACGCGGGCGGTTCGGGCGGAAAAGCAACCTTTCGGCCAGGGGCCTGGTGAACGAACGAGCGGGTTCGGCGCTGGTGACGGGTGTCGCGGGACTCCTACGCCATGGGCGAACTCCGGCATGCCGGGTTGGCAGTTGATCCGGACAAACAGCAGGATCTCTGGGCGAATGAGGCGGCTGGAAGGAACCTGACGGGTGGATGAGGATCCCAGAAGCTCCGGCGGCGTGCGCCAGGAGCCGGACGGCGCGCACACGGTCGATCTGAGCGGAAGGTGCGTCGGCAGCTCGTACATCCTCGTCAAGCCCATCGGGCAGGGCGCCACCGGCACCGTGTGGCGGGGCGTGGACCGGGCCTCCGGCGAGCCGGTCGCGGTGAAACTGCTGCACGAGAGCCTGCTGCGGCAGCCCAAGCTGGTCACCCGCTTCGTGCAGGAGCGGACGATCCTGCTGATGCTGCGGCACCGCAACGTGGTCCGGGTCCGCGACCTGTTCAGCGTCGGCGAGTCCCTCGGCCTGGTGATGGACCTGGTGGCCGGCGGCAGCCTGCGCGACCACCTGCGCGAACACCACACGATCGCGGCCGGCGAGGCGGCCCGGCTGGCCGGTCAGCTGGCCGCCGCCCTGGCCGAGGCGCACGGCCTGAACGTCGTGCACCGCGACCTCAAGCCGGACAACATCCTGCTGCAGACCGAGAACGGACGGCTGGAGACCCGGCTGACCGACTTCGGCATCGCCCGGGTGCTGACCATGCCGTCGATCACCACGCCGAACGCCGTGGTCGGCACCCCGCACTACATGTCGCCGGAGGCCTTCCACGGCTCGGCGGCCAGCCCGGCCGCCGACATCTACGCGCTCGGCATCGTGCTCTACGAGATGGTCACCGGCCGCCCGCCCTACCACGGCGACTCGGTGCACGAGCTGATGCAGCGGCACCTGCAGGGCGATCTGGACCGCCCGGGCGGCGTACCGGAGAAGCTCTGGACCGTGATCACCTCCTGCCTCGAGCAGAAGCCGCGGCTGCGCCCCACCGCCGAGGAACTGGTCAGCGAGCTCGCCGACGTCGCCCGTGCGGTGTCCGCCGCGCCCCGGCTCCCCGCGCCGGCGGTCCTGCCGCAGCAGCCCCACCCGAGCTCGCCCCCGTTGAGCGTGGTGCCGGTCCCGCGCGTCCCGAAGCGACCGCACAACAAGGCGCGCAGCTGGCGGTGGGCGCGCCCGGGCACGGTGCTGACCGTCATCGCCGCCACCATGCTCGCGTCCGGTGTCGCCACCACCGCCTGGCACGTCACCCGCTCCGGCGCCGACCCGGCGGACGTCCGGGTGATCGCCGCGCAGCCGGCCCCGGCGCAGAGCCGGACGGCACCGGCCGCGGATGCCGCGCCGGCGGCCACGACCGCGCCGCGGGGAAAGGCCGAGGTGGTCGATCGGGCGGTTCCGGCGCCGTCCGAGGACAAACCCGATCGGGTACGCCCGGCCGTCCCCAAGCCGTCCGCCACCCGGCAGTCCGCGACCCTCCGGCGGCAGCCGGAGGCCCGCCCGTACGGACCGTGGGCCTGCCGCCAGGTCGTCGCGCTGGACATGAGCAACCCGCTGGTCGCCAAGCCGTGCCAGTCGACCGGCAAGGACGTGCAGATGAGAGCCGTGCTCACGGCACGCGCCGGTGGCCACGCCACGGTCTCCCTCGCCCTGCAGGAGAACGGCCGCACCGTCGCCGGTCCGTACACCTGCTCGAACTTGATCTTCACCGAGGACGGCACGACCCGGGAGTGCGGGCCGCGCACCGCCCCCGCCGTCCGGGGGCATCGCTACACGGTGCGCATGAGCTGGTCGTTCTCCCGGCAGGGCAGAGTGAACAACGGCCAGGCTTCCGGAGAAGGGTTCACGTTCTGAGTCCGCGGCCGGTAGGGTGCGGCCGTGGTGAAGAAGTCACTCGTCGTGGCCGCTGCCGCCGTGGTGCTCGTGGCCGCGGGCGCCGTCGTGACCCAGCAGGCCTTCGCCGACGAGGTGCCGGTCTACCACCCGACCAGGCTGGCGCATGTCGGTGACGCGAAACAGCTGATCGTGGTGACCGGGGTGTCGATCCCGTCGACCTACGCCACGCTGCGCACCTACCAGCTCGGCGCGAACGGCACGTGGTCCGAGCGGTACCCGGCGATGGCCGCCCGCAACGGGTACGCCGGCTGGGCCTGGTACACCGTCCGCAAGCAGGACACCGGCACGACCCCGGCCGGCACGTTCCCGATCACCTGGACGTTCGGCGTCAAGGCCAACCCCGGCACCAAGATGTACTACCGCAAGGTCGACGGCAACGACTACTGGGTCGGCGACAACAAGGACGCCAAGACCTACAACCTGTTCCAGCCCACGGTCTCGGCCAAGCGCACCTGGCGGACCGGCGAGGGCGAGCGGCTCGCCGCCTACCCCGTCCAGTACGAGTACGCCGCGATGATCGACTTCAATCGCCCGCCGGCGTCGTCGCTCACCTGGAACGCGAGGCTGGGGGAGTACACCACCAACCGCCCGGCCGACGTCCGCCGCGGGTCGGCGATCTTCCTGCACGTCAACGGCAAGGGCTCCACGGCCGGCTGCGTCTCGGTCGCCCGCGCCGACATGATCAGGGTCCTGCAGTGGCTGGACCCGGCCCTGAAGCCGCGCATCGTGATGGCGCCCGAAGGCAGCATCGGCAAGGCCTGAAATACATTCGACGGGCGTCGCGTTACGACCTACCGTGATCACCATGTTCGCGCCCGGTCTGCAGCTGCCGCTCCACGCGGCCGCTCCCGCGTGCGATCTCTTCGATACGCGAATCTGACCCGTCCCCAAGCGGCAGCAGGACCCGGGGACGGGTGGCTGCACGCTGTGCGGTTCTGACGCGGACGGAAGTGGCGCCCGTCGCGGCGTACCAAAGAAAGCCTTTCGTTTTCTCGCATCCAGTGAGGACACATTTCCATGGCCAAGAGCCAATTCGTGCGCACCAAGCCGCACCTGAACATCGGCACGATGGGACACGTCGACCACGGGAAGCCCACACCCGAAATGTGACACTCATTAAACGGTGGTGTGCGTCCGGCTCGGCCTGGGGTGCCTTGAGCGGGTTCTTCAATCCCGCTGTCGGCGTCCAGCGAGGCTCACCGTAGCCGGTCAGGGGGTCATGCTCCTCTGCCTGACGGATTAGCGGCTAGCCCTACCTGGCGCGTAGTCGTCCGGCCGCGGCCAGCTGCCGCATATATGGCGGCCAGTCTGCGACTAATTGCTGCTCCAGCACCTGATGCACGAGCTGCCGCTCCTGCGTCGAGACTCGTTCCGGCGGCGCGCCGTTGGTGAAGTGCAAGGTCACGCCTTCCCTACTGGCATCACAGATGATTACGTGAGCGCGCTGCGTGATCGTCAGGTACATCAACGGGGTGGACGACTGGCGACCGAGCAAGAACGCGAGCGCGCCTTCGTAGCCGGTGCCACGAGCCGCCCAGCTGCTGCCGCGCTGATCGAGCCACTTCGTCAGATCACTTAAGAAGACGACTCGACCACCACTCATCCGCTGGTATGCATCGGCCATGGCCAGCACGTCACCAACATCGCGCGGCAGTGACGTATCCCGGGTAACCAGTGGCGGTGCGATCGCCGCCACGGCCTCCCGAGCCGGCTCCTGCCCAGCCGGCCACGGAAGACCGAAGACTAGCCAGTAAGGCGGTTGCGCCAGCTGAGGAGAAAGATCGAGCTGTCCCGTCATGAGATCATCCATACCAGGCACGGCGCTTCAGGCGCTGCCCCGCATCAGCATCAAAGCATCCGAACCGACAGGGTTAAGCCGCCTCCAACCCTTCGTCCGAGCTGAGCCGTCGACTCCGCAGCACGCTTCGCCTGGTCGGGCAGCACGGCGGTGAAGTTATCGGCGGCGACCACATAGCTGGTGTGCCCGAGCATGTCCTGCACGGTCTTCAACTCTATGCCCGTGGCCAGAGCCAGGGCACACCTAGAGGCGCAGAACTCGACGAACTCGGCCCAGCGCGGGCTTCCGGCCGCCCGCCGGATTGAGTAGTAGTAGTGGTGTGTGGCTCAAGGTGGTTGCCTTGACGAGGAACGTCAAACTAGGGTTTCCCGATGGCGTCGGCGGGTGTCGATATGTTCTTCGATGATCGCAATACCGCCCGGCAGACCCGGGGCCGGTTTCGTTACCAGGACGAATGCGTTGCCCTGCGGTGCGTCGCCAATCTGGTGTCCGAGGATGTCACGGCCGTGGTGGTCGAGTGGTCAACGGATTACCTTGCCCTGCTGGCGGACGGATCCAGCGAGCTCGTCTCGGTCAAGCACCGGGAGCCGGGCACCGGTGAATGGACCTCCGGCGAACTCAGGAAACCGCTTCGTGACCTGTATCGAACGTGGCGTGAGATGCCGGCGCAGTGCCGCTGCGCCTTTGCTTCCAGTGCGGCGGCCACGACGAAAGCCAGCGGCGACGTAAGACGAGATCTCGCGGCGATCCTCGGTGTGGACGCGGCGAACGCAGATGCTTTCGGGCGGGCGTTGTCGTTGCCGGACCCACCGTTGCCGAGGCGATCGGAGATCACCGCGGTGGGAATCAGAGACATGGCCGGGGTTCTGGCGTTGCTGGACCGCGACCCCCGCTACGCCGAGAAGTGTTACCTGGCGTTGGTTGCCCGGGTTGCCGCCGTCGCCGTGGAGGAGCCGGACAGCCCGGAGGAGCGGATCGCCCGGCTGGCGGGCTCACTGCGCGCCATCAGTGAGCGGAAGCGGCCCCGGCAGTCCGACCTGACCCTGCACATCGCCGACCTCCGGGAACTGGTGCTCTTCACCGAGGCCGAATACGCACGGCGTGAGCCTCGGCGCATCCGAGCGGCCGTGGAGCCACGGGTGTCCGGTCCGCCGCGGGTGAAGGTCGGCGCCGATAGCTTTGTCCTGACCGGGGACGCCGAAGTCGAGGAAGGCGCTGATAAATCCTTTCGAGTGGTACGCGCTCAGGCCCGCCAGGTGAACGGCCGCGAACGTGACGTGTGGCTTACTCGGCTGGAGGTCGGACGGGCAAGCGCGACCGCCGAACGACGACGCACGGAACTGGCGGCCGAGGCCGAACTGCAGGAGGCTGTCTCGGGCTTGCCCGCCGTGGCGGCGCGAGATCGGGATGCGTTCGCCACGATGCTGCCGGGAAGACCCCTAGCGGCGTTGTATGGGCGTCCGCCGTACCCACGAATTGCCTTGGACGCGCTCGTTAATGCCTTGCCGGCGGTAGTTCGCACGCTGTCGGCTCTGCACGCGGCCGGCAAGGCGCACCGCGCGCTGCGGCCGGCCGCCCTGCTCGGCGATCGTGGCCGCCTCTGGCTGCGGGACACCGGATTGGCTGTCCTGGAACCGGCTGCCGGGGAAGGGCCTGCCGATTACCGGGCGCCCGAGCAGGAACGGCCGCTGTTGAACGCGCCCGGGCCGGCTACTGATCTCTATCAATTTGCGGCGGTGCTGTTTCACCTGGCAACCGGGCAGCTGCCGGGCCCGCACCCGCCTCCGCCGTCATTACTTCGGGACGACCTGACGCCGGCCTGGGACGCCGTGCTGATGAGCGCCTTGTCCGAACCTCAGGACCAGCGGCCCTCCTGGGATGAATTCATGGCCGGGCTACGCGACGGTGGATCGATGTGATGGCGGGCATCGAAGTGGTGGCCGCGTCGAGGCCGATCGTATTCGTTGCCGGCCGTAACTTCCTCGGGAAGTTTCATGAGCAACTCCGCGCTTATCCCTTCCTTCCCCAGCCCGAGGCCCTGCCGCATGAACTCGGCCGGCTGAGCGCCGCCGGCGGAGTGGCGGTCACCGTCGACGACGGCAAGGGATGGATTCGACTCTATGTCCAGCGCTGCTGTATCGCCGTGCGACCGACCAATTTCCAGGACGCCTACTCGATCGAATTCATGGAGCCGATGCGGCTGGCCAATCACGGCCGGCTGGCGCGGAGCTGGCTGCGGCTGACCGCACCGTACTGGTCGTTCGTGTACCAACTTCACCAGGTGCCGCAAGGGTCCATCGTCCCGGATCAAGAGATCCGGCAGGCATGGCAACGAACTCGTACGGACCGAGTCGTGCATAGGCTTCCGGCCCGGCATGAACAGTTCTGCGACGCGCTCGGCACCGTCATCGAGACCGGTCGCCGGATCGAGGCGGAGCGGGATCCCGGCGGGCGGATCCTGCCGTACTACAAGGTACGCAGCACGGCACAGCAGCGTCGGTCAGCAGCCGGCGGCTACGAGTTCCTGCTTTCCCGGCCGAGTTCGGTGAAGGCGGGCGACATGGTGCATCTGCGGGCGGAACCCGACCTACGAGGCAGAGTGACGGCCATCGACGGGGAGCGGTTGACCGTCGGGTTCGAGGGCGCGATCGACCGGCAGCGGATCGCCGAGCGGGGCGAACTGATGATCAGCGGCAACGATGTGATCGCCCGAGTGCAGGGCGACGCGGTGGCGAAGCTCCGATCCGGCACGACGCTCCACCAGAGGCTGCTGCCACTTCTGGTCGACGGCGGTTTCACCCCACCGGAACCAGTGACAGCTCAACCGGCCGAGTCGCTGGACGAGGCACAGACCGAAGCCTTCCGGCGCGCCCTCGGCGTACCAGATCTGCTCTGTGTCGTCGGCCCGCCAGGCACCGGTAAAACCCGCACCATCGTGGAGATCGCACGGGCCGCGGCAGCCCGCGGCGAGCGGGTGTTGATCGCATCGCAGACGAACACCGCGGTTGACAACGTCATCGAGCGGATGCCGGCCGTCCTGACGGCGCTCCGTGCCGGGAACGAGGAACGGTTCTCCGCAGCAATGGCGGACAAGACCCTTGCCGCCACGGCAGTGCACCTGCAGGAACGTGTCCTGGCACGAACCCAGGCCACGGCGCAGCGACTGGAACCGTGGGCCGGGGAGCCGTCCCTGGCGCTGCGATGGATCCAGCGCCTGGAAGCCCTGCTCGCGACCGTTCGGCAGGCCGAGCTTGCCCGCGATGACGCCAGGGCACGGCTGGCTGCCGCGAGGCTGGTGGTCGAGCAGCGATTTGCCGGACCGATGCAGGCGAGCGGAGACACCCGGCGACAGACGGCGGCGGCCGCGCAAACGGCGTGCGAGGCGGAGGACTGGCTCACCGAGCGGGTTCGGCGAGCCGACCTGCGCGCCGCTGGAATGCTGGGATTCCTGTCCGCGTGGTGGGCGCGACGTCTCCGCCCCCGCCTCCTGGAGGCCACTACCGCTGCCGCCCAGACCCGAGCACAGGCAGACCGCGCCGCACAGGAGGATGAGGCCTGGCGAACGAGACTTCACCAGGAGACGGAAAGCGATGCGCAGGTGCGACGAGCCACCGAGCTGGTCGGTGACGCCGACTCAACCGTGGCTCGAGAGTTCGGCGCCGCACAGGAAACGGCGCGCCGGACGGCTCGTTTGTTTGCCGGCGTGGAAGGGGTGCTCGAACCGGGCAGCAACGCGGCGTCGCTCGGTGCCTTTGCCGAATGGTGCCTCGCCTGGGAACCGTTTCTCCGGCAGCGGACCGTGTTGCTGGCAGAATGGCGCGCCCAGCTGAGCCGTCCCACCGAGCAACTCCATCCCGAGCTGATCCGGTACGCGGACGTCATCGGGGCCACCTGCATAGGTGTCGGTGTTCAGCGCAATCTGCTCGCGGACCTCGATTTCGATCTGGCCGTCATCGACGAGGCGGGACAGATTCCCCTAGCGTCCACGCTCGTACCACTGGTTCGTGCCCGCCGGATCGTGCTGGTAGGTGACCATCACCAACTGCCGCCGTTCGTGGACGACGACGTCCGCCGAGCCCTGGGCGGCCCGGCCCAGGCCGGCCTTGCCGCCGAACTGCTCGTGCACAGTGCCTTCGAGATGCTGGCGGATAAGGCAGGCAAGGACAACCTCATCCTGCTGAACCGGCAACGCCGGATGCCGGCCGTGCTCGCCGAGTTCGTGTCTGCAGAGTTCTACGGGGGCAAGCTGCTCACGGAAGACCAGCCTCGGCAACCTCTGGCTTTCTTCACCAGCGCACTGGTGGTCGTTGACACCTCGACCCTTCCGGCCGATGACCGCGCCGAGCGGCAACGCCAGAAGACCGAGTCCTGGCTGGCCGCCGGCTGCGACAACAAAGAGGAAGCCCGCATCGTGCTGGACCTGGTCCAGGCCTACGCCAGGGCCGGTCGCGACTGGGTGGTGATCGCCCCCTACCGGGCCCAGGTCCAACTGATCGACATGTGGATTCGTGAGGCACTCGGCAACGACGCGGTCCGCGACCGAGTCGGCACGGTTGATGCCTTCCAGGGGCAGGAACGGGACATCGTGATCTTCAGTTTCACCCGGAGCAATCCGCACGGGCGGGTTGGCTTTCTCAGCGAACTTCGGCGGCTCAACGTCGCCGTCACGCGTGCCCGCGACCAGTTGGTCCTGGTAGGAGATCGCTCCACTCTCGTCCGCGCGCGTCACGAAGGTTTCCAAGGCTTGGCGCAGCGACTGTATCGGTACGCCGACCGGAACGGCGACGTCCTCACCCCGGCCGAGATGAAGAGCAGGCTTTCGTGACCGCTCCCGCGCATGTTCCGGTCCGCAGAGTTCTGGAACGCGTAAGCGCCGTCCCAGGGGCGCAGCCCCTGCGGATCTTTCCGCTGCTGCTCCCGCTGTGGCGGGTGGAAGTCAGAACGACGTTCTGGGACGCCCAACCCTACGAAGTCTTCGACCAATACCTGGCCCGGGCCATCGGTCAAGCGGGACTTCGCGATTCCTCCAGGCTCGCCGTCTTTTTCGGCGTGGAACCGGCACTGGTCCATCGAGCGCTGCACTTTCTGCAAACCATCGGACACGTACGTCACGAGGGCAGCGCGCTTGTCCTGACGGATCTCGGGCAGCGTTCGGTACGAGACGGGTGCCGCTACGTCCGCAAGGAAGACCGGCAGGTGCTCTACTTCGATGGCTTCCGCGGGGCGCCGCTACCGGCGACGCACTACGCGAAGTCGGTGTGGTTGGACGACCCTGAACTCACGATTTGGAACGTGCGGTTCCAGGTGGTGACTGGGTCACCGAACTTTCGCATGGAAGGGCTAGCCGAACTATCCCGGCGGCCCGACGGCGAGCGGTTCAACCTGCCCGGATCGCTCACCGAGCTCACCCCGTTGGAAGTGGGCACGGCGTGGCTACCCGCGTACGTCGTCGAATGCGTGTCGGGCCTGCTCGTGTACATCAAGGCACTCGATGCGGCGGATCCGTACCTGGCAGAGGTGGCCACCCCGTATCTGAAGCCGGTACTTGAGTTCCCCCCGTTTCGACGGAGCGGTGGTTACCTGCTTCCGGTCGGGGCAGGGGTGAGGTTATCTGGCTCGGTCTGGGTGTGCCAGGCGGTCTCGTATTCGTCCGGGCTCAGGTAGCCGAGTTCC
>NZ_BSTL01000051.1 GCF_030269485.1 Actinoplanes sp. NBRC 103695
GTTCTTCCAGGCGCTGTCGAAGCCGGTGATGAAGGCCGTCGACTGGGTGGTCGGAAAGATCGTCGGACTCGGCAAGAAAATCTGGGCCAAGATCAAGCCCAAAGGCAAGAACAGCAAGGACGGCAAGGACGGGGCGAAGAATCCGGCCGACCGTGAGAAGGCCGCTGTCGCCGACGCCCAGAAGCTGCTCACGCCCGACGCCACCCACGCCGGGGTGCAGGGCCGCCTGCCCGGCATCGCCCGCACCCACGGCGTCCCGTCGCTCAAGCTGGTCACCGACTCGCGCAACGACTCGGGCGAGGTCGTACATGTGCAGACCGTGCGTGGCGACCAGAAGCAGATCGCCAAGCCCGACCCGGACGCCAACCCGAACACCGCGCTGCTCAAGAAGAACCACGAGATCGCGAGCATCGCCGCGAAGGAATTGGAGGCCTCCAAGGCCAAATACCCGGCGCCGGTCGTCTTCGAGGTCGACAAGGACCTGGCCAAGGACGTCAAGGAGTCGGAGAAGAAGCTCGACCTCTACTTCCGGTCGAACTCGCGCAACGCCCAGAAATACGCCAAGGCGCTGACCGGCGGCGTGCCCGACAACGAGGTCAAGGCGCTCGCCGACGAATACCACAAGGTCGGCGAGGACACGCAAGCGCTCGCCGCCAGGTTGCACACCGCGATGACCGCGCAGCCACCTCCGCTGGGCCCGCTGCTCTCGCAGGCCAAGTTCGAGCCGTTCCTGCTGAAGGCGGTGAAGAACCTGGGCGGACAGACGACCGAGGTCCTCACCTGGTTCGCCAAGATCGCCCACATCCCGGGCGCCGAGAACGTGCTCAAGGACGTCGCGACCAGCCACACCACCGTGACCGGCGCGATCGGCGAGATCCGGTACGCCGCCTGGCTGCTCGACGAGGGCGTGAAGGTCACCCTGCTGGGTGAGACCTACATCAGCGCCAAGTCGGGGAAGTCGGTCAAGGGCATCGACATCGTCGTGAATCTCGGCGAGAAGGTCATCGAGTTCAAGAACTACGAGGGCATGAAGGACAAGTTCCCGTGGGACGCGCCCAAGCCGGCGACGGTCGCCGATCCGGTGAAGCTGGCGAAGTTCGAGAAGGGCCGGCGGGAACTGCAACAGCAACGACTCAACGAGTTCGAGGCGCAGGCGGCAAGGCACCGTGAACGGTGGCCCGACGCCGTCCTCGAATTCGTCTTCAAGGCTCCGCTCACCGACGTTCCGGCGGAGCTGACCGCCATCGCCGCGAAGTACGGCACGGTCAAGGAAGCGCCTTTCTGATGCCCGCCCGCACGTGACAGGATGCCAGCATGGACGAGAAGATCCGGTTCATCGGCCTGGCCTATGACGACGACCGCGACGAGTCCACCGCGGCCGACCAGCAGCGCCTCGCCGACGTCCTGCGGGGGCAGGGCTTCGCGTCCGCGCCCGCCGACGTCGGGCCGTCGCTGGAGGTGTGGTTGCCCGACCCGTCGAGCTTTCTGGCCTCGGTCCGCGTGGGTGACACCTGGATGCTCCAGATCGCCGTCGACGAGACCCGGCTCGACGAGGACCTCGACGAGAACCGGGGCGCCGTCGACGCGCTGGCCCGGCTGATCGGCATCGGCACCGAGTTCGCCGGCTCGTACCTGGGGTTCGTCACCGTGGACGACGATGACGACCTGTCCTTCATGGAGGAGGACCCGCCGGTCCAGCTCGAGCAGCCGCTCGCGGCGGTCTATCTGGGACGCCGCTACCTGAGCGACTGGCCGGACGAGCCGGACTGGGCCGCGAACCCGAAAGCGCGCTGGGAGCTCCCGGACGGGGTCCTGCTGGTGCCGGCCGCCTCCCCGCTCGAGGTCACCCGGTCCTAGCTCCGGTGTGAATCTGCGCCATACAGGCGTCGAAGGATTTCCATCCGTCTCCGTGAGCGTTAGCATCCCCGCTGTGAAGATGCTGAAACTGCTCTCTCCCCTGGTCATCGCCGGTGTCGTCGCCGCGGCGGGCACACCCGCGCAGGCCGCCCCGCCGACCGTGCCGGACGGCCTCCGCCAGGTCCAGGTCCGGCAGTCGCTGCTCGGCACCCACACCTGGTACCAGCAGCTCTACCAGGGCATCCCGGTGCTCGGCGGCTACTACGCGACGCACACCGCGGCGGCTGCGAAGCCGACCGTGACCGACGGCCGCAAGCAGGTCACCGGCCTGGCCAGGACGTCCGCCGGCATCACCGGTGACCGGGCGAAGTCGGCAGTGGCGGGTCGCCTCAAGCGGCAGCCGCAGGGCGCGCAGCTGATGGTCGTGCCGGGCAGCCCGGCGAAGCTGGCCTGGGTGACGCTGACCGCGTCGCCGGGCGGCACCGTGCGGTCGGTTCTGGACGCGAGCTCCGGGGCGCTGCTCAAGGAGGAGCGCACGATCCAGGAGGCGGACGGCAGGGGGCAGGTCTTCGACCCCAACCCGGTGGTGAAGCTGCAGGACGAGTCGCTGACCGATGAGGACGACGCGGCGAGCGCGATCCCGGCGGCGGCCTACCGGACGGTCAAGCTGACCAACCTGGACGACGGCAAGGACACGCTGCAGGGCGAGTACGCCAACAACATCAGCGACAACGCGGTCACCTCGCCGAAGCGGGTCTACAAGTTCGACCGGGAGAACGACCACTTCGAAGAGGTCAACACCTACTACAGCCTGACCGAGGCGCAGAAGTACATCCACCGGCTCGGCTTCACCGACGTCAACAACGAGCCGCAGGACTTCCGGACCACCGGGTTCGAGGACGACAACTCGTACTACGACGACTCGGACGACTCGATCACGTTCGGCACCGGCGGCGTGGACGACGCCGAGGACAACGAGGTGATCTGGCACGAGTACGGCCACGCGATCCAGGCCGACCAGGTGCCCGACTACGGCCTGTCCGAGGAGGCCGGCGCGATCGGCGAGGGCTTCGGCGACTACTTCGCGGTCACGATGACCCAGGCGACCAGCCCGGACACCGCGGTGACGCCGTGGGCCTGCGTGATGGACTGGGACGCCACGTCGTACACGTCGGACGAGCCGCATTGCCTGCGCCGCACCGACGGCACCAAGGTCTACCCGGAGGACCTGGACGGCGAGGTCCACGACGACGGCGAGATCTGGTCGCGCGCGCTGTGGGACATCAACAAGTCGCTGGGCCGGCGTAACGCCAACCGCGTGATCCTGGAGGCGCACTTCCTGTTCGCCCCGGACACCGACATGCCGGCCGCGGCGACCCACACCGTGGCCACCGCCCGCACGCTGCTCGGCAAGGGCGCCGAGGCCAAGGTCAAGGCCGCCTTCGTGGACCGCGGCATTCTCTGATCGAGCTCGACCTCTAACCGCCGAAGGCGAGGGCCGGGCTGGGAACGGGGAAGTCCGGGTAGCCGCTGTCGCGCGCAGCCGCACGCAGGGTGCGCGCGACGGCGGTGACCACCCGGGACTCGATCGCGCTGCCCACGTGGTCGGCGGGGTCGGTCGGGTCGTTGGCGATGCCGGCCGCGGCGACCGCGGGCGTGAAGCCGACGAACGTCTCGGTGGTGTTGTCCTCGGTGCTGCCGGTCTTCCCGGCCACCGGTTTCCCGCCGAAGATGCCCGCCACCTGCTGCGCCGTCCCGCCGTCGCAGTTCTGATAGGCGCTCTGCTCCCCGACCGGGCACCTGGCCGCGTCCGCCGCCGCGTGGGCGATGTCCGGCGGCAGCGCTTGGCGGCAGCGCGAAGCGACCGCCGTCCCGTTGATCGACAACACCGGCGTGGGCGCACAGTAGACCCCGCCGGCCCCGATCGTCGCGTACGCCGAGGCGAGCTCCAGCGGCGTCGTGTCGACCACGCCCAGCGTGAACGACCCCCAGCCGGACGTGTCCCCGGCGGCCATCCGCGCGTCGGCCGGCGCGCTGAAGCTGATCCCCAGGTTCTTCGCCTCGTCCACCGCCGCCGACGGCCCGACCTGCTCCTCGAGGTGCACGAAGTAGGTGTTCACCGACCGGCCGAACGCGTCCCACATGGTCCGCTGCCCGTCCATCCAGGCCGGGTTGTCGTTGCCGGGACAATAGCGACCGTCGCAGTTGCCGGGCCCGTCGTCCGGCCAGTGCGTCCTCAGCTTGGCCGGCGCGTCGAAGCCGGTGTTGAGCGGCATCCCGGCCCTCAGCGCGGCCAGCATCGTGAACAGCTTGAACGTCGAGCCGGAGGGATAGCCCGCCACATTGCTGACCAGTGGATCGACCGTCTCACCCGGCGCGGTGCCGTAATGCCGGTTCACGGCCAGCGCGAGCACGTGCCCGGTCCCCGGCTGCACGACAGCGATCGGCAGCGCTTTCCGGTTCTTGTCCGAATAGACCGACCGCGCCGCTTTCCCCGCGGCGGACTGCACCTCCGGAGAGAGCGTCGTGACGATCGTGTAGCCACCGGTCCGCAGCGCGTGGTCCCCGCCCAGTCCCGGCTGGGCGTCCCACCACCGCTGCACGTAGTCGCAGAAGAAGTCACGGCAGCCGCTCGCTGTGGTCGTACCCGTGAAGTGCAGTTTCTCGGAGGCCGCGGCAGACTGCTGGGCCGCGCTGATCGCGCCGGTCCGGGCCATCGCGTCAAGGACATAGAGCTGACGGGTACGCGCCTGAGCACGGTCCCCGCTGACCGGATTGTCCGAGTCCGGCGACTGGACGACGCCCGCGACCAGTGCCGCCTGGGCCAGGTCGAGCCGCCCGGGCGACACCCCGAAGAAGCGCCGGGCGGCCGCGTCGATCCCGTAGGCGCCGTCGCCGAAGTACGCGATGTTCAGATAGTTGTCGAGGATCCGCTGCTTGCTGAGGCGCCGTTCGAGCTCGACCGCGTACTCCGCCTCGCGGATCTTGCGGGCCGGGGTGTCGGCGGTCGCTTCGGCTCGGGCGGCGGGCGTGGCGTGCGGGTCCTCCTTGAGCGCGTTGCGCACCAGTTGCATGGTCAGCGTCGACGCGCCCTGCCCGGCATGCCCGGACCCGGCGTCGGCGACCAGCGCCCGCAGCACGCCCCGCGGGTCGACGCCGCCGTGCTCGTAGAACCGGGTGTCCTCGGCCGCCACGATCGCCTGCCGCATGACCGGCGCGATCGCGGTCAGGGCGACGTCGTGCCGGTCCTCGTCGTAGAACGTGGCGATCTGCGTCTTCCCGTCCGCGGCGTACACCCGGGTGACCTGGTCGGTGACCGGGTCGAGCACCTGCGCCGGCAGCTCCGGCCGGCGCGTCCTCGTGACCGCGCGGGCCGCGAGACCGGTGGGTACGGCCACCGCCACGGCCAGCGCGGTCACGAACAGAAGGACACCACCGAGCCGGGCCAGAACACGCATGAAACCATTCGGTACACCCGAAAACTGAGATCCAGCTGTCAGTTGACGGGCGAGATCATGCCGCCGCTGATCGTCAGGTCGGCAGCATCCCCCGATGATTCTGCTCAGCGGGCCGTTATCGGAAGAGTGAGCCGCATCATCGGGTCCGGAACCGGCCTGCCGAAATGGTAGCCCTGGGCCAGCCGGTAGCCGAGGCGGTACAGCTCGTCGGCCTGCTCGGCGGTCTCGACGCCCTCGGCGACCGTGGTCAGGCCCAGCCCGTTGCCGATGTCGATCAGGGACGTCGCGATGACCGCGTGCCGGCCCGACGCGGTGATGTTGTCGATGAACGACTTGTCGACCTTGAGGATGTCCACCGGCACCGACTGCAGCAGGCCCAGCGAGGAGTGGCCGGTGCCGAAGTCGTCCAGCGCGATACGGACGCCCAGCGCCCGGATCTGGTGCAGCGCCTCCAGCGCCCGGCCGCCCTCGAAGACGGCCGTCTCGGTGACCTCGATCGCCAGCGCCGAGGCGGGCAGCCCGCTCGCGGCCAGCGCCTCCCGGACCAGGTCGACGAAGCCCTGCTGGCCGAGCTGGCGGGCGGAGGCGTTCACGCTGACGCGTTCGGGCGCGCGGTCGCCGTACTCGTCCCGCCAGGCCGCGGCCTGGAAGCAGGCCGACCGCAGGATCCACGCGCCCAGCTCGACGATCAGGCCGTTGCGCTCGGCCACCGGGATGAAGTCGACCGGGCCGACCAGGCCACGCTCCGGGTGCTGCCAGCGCACCAGCGTCTCCACCGCGACCATCCGGCCCTCCGGCAGTGTCACGATCGGCTGGAAGAACAGCCGGAACTGCTGGGCGTCCAGGGCCGCCCGCAGTTCCGCCCCGAGCTGGGCCTCCGCGCTCGCCCGCTCGTCCAGACCGGGGTCGTACTCGCGGTGCCGCACGCCCTGCTTCTTGGCGGCGTACATCGCGATGTCGGCGCGGCGCAGCACCTCGAACGGGTCGTCCAGGCCGGTGCCGTCCGCGCTGCCGATGCTCGCCGAGATCAGCAGCTCGTGCTCGCCCACCCGGATCGCCTCGTGCAGCGTCCCGGTCAGCCGTTCCACCACGACGGGCAGGTCGCCGGGGCGGGCGTTCGGCAGCAGCACGGCGAACTCGTCCCCGCCCATCCGCGCGACCAGGCTGTCCGGGTGCACCGCGTTGCGCAGGCGCTCGGCCAGGACGATCAGCAGCCCGTCGCCGACCGCGTGGCCGAGGTCGTCGTTGACCTCCTTGAAGCCGTTCAGGTCGAGCAGCAGCACGTGCGGCCGCTTGGTGGGTACCAGGACGGCTCGCACCTCCTGCTCGAAGCGGCGGCGGTTGGCCAGGCTGGTCAGGTCGTCCCGCATGGCCAGGTCGGCGAGCTGCAGGGACTGCCGCTGCACCATCGCGACGGAACCGGACAGACGTACCAGGACCAGGAGGAACAGCACGATGCCGCAGGCGCCGATGGCGTAGCGCCGGCTCGCGTCCACGGTCGGCAGGAACAGCAGGCCCGGCGCGAACAACGACGTGCAGGCCAGCAGCACGAGGCGTCGCCGGGTCATCCGGCCCTCCGGACGGCCCTCGCCCCGGGCACTCATCGAGGGGTGCAGCGCGGCGGCCGCCCAGAAGAGGTACGAGAACAGGAAGGCGGCGTCGAGGACAGCCGAGTTGCCGTCGGAGTAGAGCGACAGCACCGCGAAGCTGATGTCGGACGCGAGCAGCAGCAGCACGCCCACCCCGAGCAGGCGCGAGCTGGGCGACCCCTTCCGCCCGTCGGTGAACAGCCCTGCGAGCAGGAAGAGCAGCATGGCGTCGCCGGCCGGATAGGCGACCCCGATCAGCCGCTCCAGCAGCGAGGCGTCCGAGTCCACCGCGATCGGCTGGATCACGAAGATCCACAGCACCAGCCCGAGGCTCGTCCCCACGATCGCGGCGTCGATGAAGCCCGACCCGATCCGCCGCGCACGCAGCAGGGTCAACAGACCAACGACCATCATCGGGTACGCCGAGAGGTAGAACGCGTCGGCGATCGAGGGGTACGGCTCCTGCTGCAGCACGTACTCGTAGAACTCGTAGACCAGGTCGCCGATCACCCAGACGAACTGTCCCGCGGCGAACCAGAGCCACATCGCCGCACGCGGCGGCCGATGGATCCGCACGCCGGCCAGGATCGCGGCCACCGAGGCCAGCCCGATCACGTTGTAGGCGATGTCCTGCGGCAGTCCTTCCGGCAGCAGGCGCCACCCGGCCAGGGCGAGCACACCCGCCACCAGCCAGCCCAACCAGATCCGCCCAGAACGCACAACCGTGCTATCGGCTGCCCTCCCCCGAACCTGAGAGAGCGACGGGCACACCGAGCAGATCGAGCAATTCCCGACGTAACTCCCCGAAACCGGGCATGTCCTGCGCCCGCGGGTAGGCCAGCGGGACCGCCACCTCGGCGGCGATCCGCCCGCCGTCCAGCACCAGCGCCCGGTCGGCGAGTAGCAGCGCCTCGTCGACGTCGTGCGTGACCAGCAGGGCGGCGAACCCGTGCCGGGACCGCAACCGGCCGAAGAGCTCCTGCATCCGCAGCCGGGTGAGGGCGTCCAGCGCCCCGAACGGCTCGTCCAGCAGCAGGACCTCCGGCTCCCGGGCCAGCGCCCGGGCGAACGCGACCCGCTGCAACTGGCCGCCGGACAGCTCGGCCGGCCAGGCCCGCGCCCGGTCCGCGAGACCGACCTCCGCCAGGGCGGCCCGGCAGCGTTCCCGGGCGTTCGGCACGCCCAGGCCGACGTTGTCGATGACCCGCTTCCACGGGAGCAGGCGGTGCTCCTGGAAGACGACCGCGTGTCTGGGCGGGACGGTGAACTCGCCGGTGGCGTCCGGGTCGAGGCCGGCCAGGATACGCAGCAGCGTGCTCTTGCCGGAGCCGCTGCCGCCGAGCAGGGCGACCACCTCGCCGTCACCCACGGTCAGGTCGACGCCGTCCAGCACGCGGACCGCCCCGAAGGACCGCCGGACCCCGTTCGCCCTCATGTCGCCTTCAACCCCTGCCGCCATGCGAGCGCCCTGCGTTCCAGCACTCGCAGCAACACGTCGGAGAGCAGCCCGAGCGTCGCGTACACGAAAAGGCCCAGCACCACGACGTCGGTCTGGCTGAACTCCCGGGCCTCCATCATCAGGAAGCCGATGCCGTTCTGGGTGTTGGTCTGCTCGCCCACCACCAGGCTCAGCCAGGCTGCGCCGATCGCCAGCCGCAGCCCGAGGAAGAGCGAGGGCAGCGCGCCCGGCAGCACCACGTGCCGGATCCGCGCCCAGGTGCCCAGCCCGCAGGTCTTGGCCGCCTCGACCAGCCGCTCGTCGATGTCCCGGATGCCGGCGTACACGTTGAAGTAGAGCGGGAAGAACGTCCCCAGGGCGACCAGCGTGATCTTCATCGACTCGCCGATGCCGACCCAGATGATCAGCAGCGGCACCAGCGCGAGGTGCGGCAGCATCCGGGCCATCTGCACCGGCGGGTCGATCGCGTCGTCGCCGAGCCGCAGCAGGCCGGCCGCGGCGCCCAGCACCAGCGCGAGGACGCCGCCGATGAGCAACCCGATCGCCGCCCGGCTGAGCGAGTTGAGCAGGTGGTCGCCGAGCGTGCCGTCCCTGGCCAGGCGCCACCCGGTGGCCAGCACGGCGCTCGGCGCGGGCAGCTTGTCCTCGGCGATGAGCCCGGCCCGCGCGGCGGCCTCCCACAGCGCCAGGATCAGCACCGGGCTGACCACGCGCTGCCAGCGCACCCGCCGCTTCCTCGGGACCTTCTGGTCGTGCGCCACCTCGACGTCCGGAGCGACGAGCAGGCTGCTCACCGGCTCGTCCCGCCGAACCGCGAGTCGATCAGGGACTTCACGTCGACCTTGACCGGGATCAGCTTCAGCTCGGTGAAGCCGTCGGCGATGCCCTGCAGCTCGTCGCCGATCTCCGGCGTCAGCGGCGCCACCGGCTGCGCCGCACGGGCCAGGGCCCGCTTGGTGGTCGGCTCGTCGATCTTCAGCTCGGGGGCGAGGACCTTGGCGCGCTCGTCCGGGTTGGCGATGCCCCAGGCCGTCGTCTTCTCGTACGCCGCAAGGAAGCTCTTGATCTGGTCGGTCTTAGCCTCCGCCGCGTCCTTGGACACCAGGATGTACTCCCGGTTGTTGGCCACGCCCGTCGCGTCGGCCAGGACCTGCACGTCCGGCCGCTCGGCGAGCGCGAAGTACGGATCCCAGATGATCCACGCGTCGACCTGGTCGTTGTCGAACGCCGGCCGCCCCTCGGCGGGCTTGAGGTACTTCACGTTGACGTCGGCGAGCGTCAGCTTGTTGGCCTCGAGCAGCCGCACCAGCAGCCAGTGCACGTTCGAGCCCTTGTTCAGCGCGATCGTCCTGCCCTTGAGGTCGGCGAAGGTCTTGAAGCCGCGGCTCTTCTTCACCAGCACGGCCTCGCTCCGCGGCGACGGCGCGCCGGCCGCGGCGACCACGAACTCCGTCTTGGCGGCGGCGGCGAAGATCGGCGGCGCCTCACCGGTCTGCCCGAGGTCGATGGCGCCGGCCTTGATCGCCTCGGTGAGAGCGGGCCCGCTCTCGAACAGCGACCACTCCACTCCCGGGACGTCGCCGCGCGCCTTCACCAGGCTGAGCCCGCCGAAGCGCTGGTAGCCGATCCGCAGCACCCCGCCGGCTTGTTCTTCTTGATCGCCGCAAGCAGTCAGCGCGGCCGTTGCGGCGAGGACGAAGGCGGTGACGAAGGCGGTGGCACGGCGCATGAGCCATAGTCTATATAGTCAGTAGGCAATATGGGCAATGCCTCTTCTCGCGCTACCGTGATCACGTGACTTCACGACCGCTGCGGAAGCTGGGCTTCCTCACCATCGGGCTGTTCGACGAGGACGACCCCCGGGCCGGGCACGAGGCGACGCTGGAGCTGATCAAGCTCGGCGAGGACCTCGGCTTCGACAGCGCCTGGCTGCGCCACCGCCACCTGCAGTACGGCATCTCGTCCCCCGTGGCGGTGCTCGGCGCGGCGTCCCAGCGCACCAGCCGCATCGAGCTCGGCACCGCGGTCATCCCGCTGGGCTGGGAGAACCCGCTGCGCCTCGCCGAGGACCTCGCCACCGTCGATGTCCTGTCCGGCGGCCGGATCAACCCCGGCGTGAGCGTCGGCCCGCCGATGCGCTGGGACGACATCAAGGACGCCCTCTACCCGGACACTTCCGCTTCCGAAGACTTCTCCTACCGCCGGGTGGAGAGACTTCTTTCCTGGGTACGCGGTGAGCGAGCCACCGACTTCCGCGGCCGCGTCGGCTTCGAGGACTTCAGCGACCGCGTCCAGCCGCACTCCCCAGGCCTGGGCGACCGCATGTGGTACGGCGGCGCCAGCCTCCGCTCAGCCACCTGGGCCGGCGAGCACGGCATGAACTTCCTGACCAGCAGCGTGGTCAAGGCCGAGGAGTCGGAGGACTTCGCGCAGATCCAGCTGTCCCACATCCGGGCCTTCCGCGCCGCCCACCCGCTGGGCGAGCAGGCCCGGGTCTCACAGGGCCTGGTCGTCATCCCGACCGACAGCGCGACCCCCGACCAGGAGAAGCGCTACCGCGAGTACGCGGCCACCCGGCTGCCCCGCACCGAGACCCCGCAGGGCCCGGCGCGCATGATGTTCGCCCCCGACATCGTGGGCCCGGCAGCCGAGATCGCCGAACGCCTCAACGCCCACGCCGCCTTCCGCGAGGTGGACGAGGTCGCCTTCGCCCTGCCGTTCACCTTCCGCCCCGACGACTACATCCAGATCCTCACCGACATGGCCACCCTGCTCGGGCCCGCCCTCGGCCGCCCCGATCAGGCAGCGGCGGGGTAGAAGTCCCGGGCGAATGCCAGTGATCGACCGTACTCAGGACAGGACGGGTTGCTGGGCCCGCAGGAAGTCGTCGATCAGCTCGGCGGGCATCGGCCGGCCGAAGTAGAAGCCCTGCATCAGCGAGCAGCCCCACCCGCGAAGGCGGTCGAGCTGCTCGGCCGTCTCCACGCCCTCCGCCACCACCTGCAGGCCGAGCACCTGGGTCAGGTTGAGGAGCATCTCGATGATCGCCTCGTCCTCCCGGTCGTGGCCGATGCCGGCGACGAACGACCGGTCGATCTTCAGCGCCTCGACCGGGAACCGGCGCAGGTAGGTCAGCGAGGAGTAGCCGGTCCCGAAGTCGTCGAGCGCGAGGTGCACGCCGAGCGCGGCGATCGCCCGGAGCGTCTCCGCGGCCGCGAGCGTGTCCGCCATCAGGGTCGTCTCGGTGATCTCCAGCGACAGCGCACACGCTTCGAGGCCGGTCTCGGCGAGGACCGTGGTGACCGTCGAGACGAACGCCGGGTCGGCCAGCTGCGCGCTCGCCACGTTCACGGCCACGGCCGGACCCGCACCGTCCCGCCGCCAGCGCACCGCCTCGGCACAGGCCCGGGCCAGGATCTCGGCGCCGAGGGGGACGATCAGGCCGGTCTCCTGGGCCAGCTCGATGAACTCGTTCGGCCCGAGCAGGCCACGGGTGGGGTGCTGCCAGCGGGCGAGCGCCTCGAAGCCGACGACCGTGGCGGTGACGCCGTCGACGATCGGCTGGAAGTACGGGCGGATCTGCCCGTCGTCGATCGCGTGCCGCAGCTCCTCCCGGGTCCGCAGCCGAAGCTCGACTGCCGTCCGCAGCGCCTCGTTGAAGATCTCCACCCGGCCACGGCCACGCTGCTTCGCCTGGTACATGGCCACATCGGCGTCGCGTACCAGATTTTCCGCGGTCTGGTCCGAGGACGTTTCCGCGTACGCGATCCCGACACTCGCACCGACCGTGACCTCTCGCGCGGAGGCGCCCTCCCCCGTCATGATCGGCCGGCTCAACTCCGCCATCACCAGCTCCGCCGTCTCCACCGCGGCGTCCGGCAGGGCGAAGCCCGCGCAGATCACCAGGAACTCGTCACCGGCCAGCCGGGCCACCGTGTCCACGCTGCGCGAGATCGCGGTCAGCCGGCCGGCGATCTCGATGAGCACCTCGTCGCCGATGTGGTGGCCGAGCGAGTCGTTGATCGGCTTGAACCTGTCCAGGTCGATGAAGAGAACGGCGGTCCGGGCGCCGTCCTCCCGGCCTCGCGCCAGCGCCTGATCCAGCCGGTCGAGCACCAGGGCCCGGTTCGGCAGACCGGTCAGCGTGTCGTGGGTGGCCTGCTGCGCGAGCCGGTTCGTGGCGGCCTCGGTGCCGGCCACCGTCTCGTTGAGCGCCCGCGCCACGAAGCTCAGCTCGTCCCGGGTGTCCACCGCGACCCGCCGGGTCAGATCGCCGGCCGCGACCGCGTGCAACGTCGCCACGATCCGCCGGATCGGCCACGCCACCGACAGATAGAAACCCACGAAGAGGTACGCGGCCAGCAGCGCCGCCAGGCCGGTGGCCAGTTCGACCCGGTCGGCCCGGCCCGAGAAACCGTCGATCCGGACAGTCAGGAGCTTGTCCAGCGACGCCGCGGCCTGGGCGGCGAAGTCAACGGCAGCGGCCCGCACCGCGTCGGAGGCGTGCGCCGGTACCCCGTCCGGCCGGCGGTCCTTGACGGCCGCCGCCAGGGTGGCGGTCAACGTGGCGAGCGCGCCGTCCAGGCGGTGGAAACTGTCCCGGGTCCGGGCGCGTACGCCAGGGTCGGCGGTGAGGGCGGTGAGGGTCCCGACCGCCCGCGCGATGGTGGCCCGGGTACTCGACAGGACTCCGTTGGTGAGCCCGATGTCGATCAGCGCGTCCGTCCGGGTGGCGGCCGGCGCCGACGCGGCCAGGACTGCCAGATCCGCGCCACGTCCGGCGCTGTCCAGCACCACGGGCAGCCGGAACTGCAGCGTGTCCATCAGGTAGTAGCTGTCCAGGTCCGGATCGAGGGTCAGGTTCGAGGTGTCGCCGACGCGAACGATCAGATCGAGGACCGCCTGCATCGCCGCGTTGTAGGCCGCGTACCGCACGCTGCCCGAGCCGGTCGTCTGCCGCGCGGCGACGATCAGCAGACGGGTGGCCGCCCACGCGTCGCCGGTGCCCAGGCTCGAGGCCAGCCGCCGGTCGACGGCATCCACCGTGCCGATCTCACCGTCGATCGCCACCGCCGGGGGGCCGCCCAGGACCGCCACATGACGAGCTTGCGATACCCGGGACGCCAGGTTCACCAGCGGCGCCATGTAGGTGACGCCGTCACGCTCCTTGGCACTGAAGGCGATCTGGTCGCGCTGCAGTTCGACGTACGCCGAGGCGACGAACCCCAACGGGATCAGCAGCACCAGCCCCACCACGACGAACTTCTGCGCGTATCGCAGCCGGCCGATGAGCGCGGCGGCCGGCCCGAAGAGCAGGCCGACGGCTCGAGCGACCACGGTCCTCACTCCTCGCCGGCGCAGCAGGATGCGACTCCATCCTCATCGGCCGCCAACCGCCCGGGTTGAGCCGTTCGGCCGGGGACGGCGCTCGGCGGCCCACGCCCAGAGCGCGAACCCGACCGCGATCGCCAGCATGGTCAGCACGCCACGCGGCCAGAAGATGTGGCTGTCGAGGAACGACCAGCCGGCGCCCAGCAACACGGCCGTGCCCGCCAGGACGCCCGGTCCGTGCCACACCAGCAACGCGACGGTACCGGCCAGCACGGCGACGAGCAGGGCGTAGACACCCGCCCGGCCGACCTGGTCGGCGACGTCGTAGAGGGCGAGCACCAGCCGGCGCAGCTCGCCCTGGTCACCGGGCTGCCCCGCGATCGTGCCCGCCCCGATGCCCGCGACGGCGTCCAGACCGGTGTACCCGACCGCATAGACGGCCGCGCCCACCCACGCGACAACCGTGGCCACCCCCGCCACATCGGCACGCGGCCGGCCGCGCAGCAGCACCACGAAGCCGAGACCCAGCAGCGGAAAGACCGGCAGCAGCATGACGTGCAGCCGAACCCAGTCATCGGCGGAAGCGGCCGACAGCCCGCCGGGGTGCAGGAGCCCGGCGGCCGCCAGCAGCAGCGGACCCGTCGTCACGAGCAGCAGGATCCTGGTCAGACGCATCCGGCGATGCTAGCCACGCGACCGCCCGATCCGTCCGCTCCGCACAGCTTGTCAGCGCTTCGTAAGACTCGGGCCGTCAGACGCCCATCGGCAGGCCGACCAGGTGGACCAGCTGGAACGGGTGGCTGATCGGGCACACCGGGAAGGATGCGAACGAGACGGTCGCGGGGCTGCCGGCGATGATCTACATCGGTGAGGGTCGCTCGCCGGGGCGACAGGGCTCGGGCTATCGTTCCGGCGTGGACGACAGCAAGGTGGGGCCCGCCGGGATCGATGTCAGCGTGGCTCACCCCGCGCGGCGGTACAACTACTGGCTCGGCGGCAAGGACAACTTCGCCGCGGACCGGGCGTCCGGCGATGAGCTGCAGCGCCTGTTCCCGAAGGTTCGGCTCGGCGCGCTGGCCAACCGCGCGCAGCTGCGACGGGCCACCCAGTTCGTGGCCGAGTCGGGTGTCCGGCAGTTCCTGGACATCGGCACGGGGCTGCCCACCGCGGACAACACGCACGAGGTCGCGCAGCGCGTGACACCGGATGCCCGGGTCGTCTATGTGGACAACGACCCGCTGGTCATGGTGCACGCCCGGGCGTTGCTCACCAGCACGCCGGCGGGGCGCACCGCCTACATCCAGGCGGATCTGAACGACCCGCAGTCGATCCTCGACGATCCGCAGCTGCGCGAAACCCTGGACATGTCGCAGCCGGTGGGCCTGATGCTCATCGCCGTGCTGCACTTCATCCACGGTCAGGGCGCGGCCAAGCCGATCGTGCGTACGCTGCTGGACGCCCTGCCCCGGGGCAGCTTCCTGGTCGCGACGCACGCCACCTCCGACTTCGGCACGCCGGAGCAGCAGGCGCTCTACCAGCGGCTGATCGAGGAGGGCAAGTCCGACGTGTGGACGCGGCCGCGGGACGAGTTCGCGGAGCTCTTCGAGGGACTGGAGCTCGTCGAGCCGGGCGTGGTGCCGGCCAGCGAGTGGCGTCCGGACGACGGCGAGGCGATCCCGGCGCGCTCGGACATCAACATCTGGACGGCGGTCGGCCGCAAGCCCTGACCGGGTTGATCTTGCACAGAGAGTAATCGGACCGGCGTTCAATGCCGCGACCAGCGGCGTCGCGCCGGCTGGTGCGGAAACGCGGCCCTGCCAGGATGCCTATCGACAGGCATGCGTACTCTGCGCCTCTCCGACTGTCGACGAGAGGCCTCCCAAGTGGGTGACGAGAAGTATCGGTCCCGTCACGTACGGCGCGGTGAACGGGCACGCATCAAGGTGACCACGACGTTGCTGGTCGTCATTCTGGTGGGCTTCGTCGGCGCGGGCAGCTACTACGTGTGGGACCGGTTCAGCGTCCCGGACTACAGCGGCGCCGGCAGCGGCAAGGTCCGGGTCGACGTCCCGGAGGGCTCCACCCTCACCGACATCGGCGTGGTCCTGCGCGACACGGGCGTGGTCAAGAGCGTCGTGGCGTTCACCGAGGCCGCCCAGGACAATCCGCGCGGCCAGAGCATCCAGGCCGGCTCGTTCACGATGCGCAAGGAGATGTCCGGCGCGGAGGCGGTCAAGCTGATGCTCGACCCGGCCTCACGGATCCGCGGGGGCGTCACGATCCCTGAGGGCAAGACCGCCAACCAGGTGTACGCCACGCTGGCGAAGGCCACCGACGTGCCGGTGAAGGACTTCGAGAAGGCCGGCCGGAGCCCGCTCGCTCTGGGCGTACCCGAGTCGTGGTTCGAACGTCAGGACGGCCAGAAGGTCACGTACTCGATCGAGGGCTTCCTCTTCCCGGACACCTACGAGTTCCCGCCGGACTCGAGTGCGCAGGCGATCCTCAAGGAGATGGTCAAGCACTTCCTCGCGCAGGACAAGAAGATCGGCTTCAGCAAGCAGGTGCGCTCGGAGCTCCAGATCAGTCCGTACGAGGCGCTGATCGTCGCGTCGCTGGCGCAGGCGGAGGCGGGCAACAAGGACGATCTGGGCAAGGTCGCGCGGGTCGCCTACAACCGGATCTACAGCGGCGACTTCCCGTGCAACTGCCTCGAGTTCGACGTCGGGATCAACTACTACTACCAGCTCACCGGCAAGCCGACGAAACCGTCGAAGAAGATGACCCGCGAGGAACTACGCGATCCGAAGAACCCGTACCGCCTGCACGGCAAGGCCGGCCTGACGCCGACGCCGATCAACAACCCGGGCGCCGAGGCTCTGAAGGGCGCGTCCGACCCGCCGAAGGGTTCGTGGCTGTTCTTCGTGGCGATCGACAAGCAGGGGCATTCGGCCTTCGCGACGACGGACGCCGAGCACGAGAGAAACAAGGACAAGGCTCACGAGGCCGGCATCATCTGAGCCGACGAATCATCGGTGAATCGCGACCGCCGACATATGCGTTTTCCAAGATCTTCCGGGCCGGCGGATGGGGCAGCTGTCAGGGCAGGAGTCCCAGGACGATGCGCTCCGAGGTCAGGAGGTAGTCGTGCAACAGGTCGGCGGCCCGCGCCGGGTCGCCGGCCTCGTAGGCGCGGGCGATCTCGTCATTCATCGGGACGAACGGGCGGTGCAGGGCCTCGGGCTCGGGCGCCGCGGCGAAGGCCAGGCGGAGCTCGGCGGTGAGCTGACGCATCCAGCCGTCCAGGCGGGGGCTGCCGGCCAGGGCGACGATGTGCTCGTGGAAGTGCATGTTCGCCGTGCCGACGGCGCGCCACTGGCCCGTCGCCGCGGCGGCCAGGGCCTCGTCGACTGCCTCGCGCATCAAACCCGCCTGCGGCGGGTCGGCCGGGGCCTGCCGGAGCGCGGTGCACTCCAGCAGGACCCGGACCCGGTAGATGTCGGCGATCTGCGCGGGGGTCAGCGTCGCCACGAACACGCCGCGGTGCGGCACCCGGACCAGCAGGCCCTCCTCGATGAGCGTCGAGAAGGCCTCACGCAGCGTGTTGCGGGACACGTCGAGCGGGCCGGTCCACCTGCTCTCGGACAAACGCGTCCCGGGTGCCAGCTCGCCCGAGATCATCCGGTCGCGCAGCCCGTTGACGGCCCGCGCCGCCCCGGACTCCTGCTTCTCCGGCGAAGTAAAAGGTGCGGTGCTCACGACATCCAGTCAACCAGCCGAGTCCGGGGCACCGGATCGGGGCCGTGCTCGCGTCGGCGACAATCACCTGGATGCGAGGGCGACGGGACGAGACGGGGCGCGTCGACGAGCTGATCCACGCCGCTCGCGACGGCCGGGGTGGTGCGCTGGTCCTGCTCGGCGAGGCCGGGATCGGCAAGAGCACGCTGCTGGGTCACGCGCGGTCGGCCGCCGCCGGCTTCCGGGTGGTCGAGGCCTCCGGGGCGGAGTTCGAGATCGAGCTTCCGTACGCCGGACTGCACCAGCTCTGTGTGCCTCTGACCCGGACCTTTCCCGTCGCGCCCGACCTGTTCCAGGCGGGGCTCAAAACCCTCGAGCTTCTGGTGTACGCCGCCCGCGAGCGCCCGCTGCTCTGCCTGATCGACGACGCGCACTGGCTGGACACGGCTTCGCGGAGGGCGATGGCGTTCGCGGCCCGGCGGATCGCCGCCGAGCCGATCGTGATGATCTTCGCGGCGCGGGAGCCGGGTGTGCTCGACGAGCTGCCCGGCCTGCGGGTGAGCGGTTTGACCGACGCGGAGGCGCGGGCGGTGCTGGCCGACGGCCATCGGACGCTCGACGAGCAGGTCCGCGAGCGGATCGTCGCCGAGGCGCGGGGCAACCCGCTGGCGCTGCTGGAACTGCCGTCGGCGGGCGGTTTCGGCCCGGTCGCGGACGGGCCGGCGGGCGCCGATTCGCCGGCGGGCGGGTCTGGGCCGGCCGGGGACGGTTTCGGGCCTGTCGCGGACGGGCCGGCGCGGGTCGAGCGGAGTTACCGCGACCGGCTGGCGGCTCTGCCCGACGGCGCGCGTCTGCTGCTCACCGTGGCCAGCGCCGACCCCACCGGCGATCCGGGACTGCTCTGGCCGGCGGTGCGCGGGCTGGAGGTGGACGTGCCTGCCGCGACGGCGTCCGGACTGGTCGAGTTCGGCACCCGGGTGCGGTTCTGTCATCCGCTGGCCCGCTCCGCGGTGTATCGCGCGGCGCCGGCGGCGGACCGGCGTACCGCTCATGGTGTGCTCGCCGCGGTCACCGACCCGGCGGCCGACCCGGATCGCCGGGCCTGGCACCGCGCCCAGGCCGGCACCGGCCCCGACGACGACATCGCCGCCGAGCTGGAGCGTTCCGCCGCGCGGGCCCGCACCCGTGGCGGCGTGGTCGCCGCGGCGGCCTTCCTCGAACGCGCCGCCGCGCTGTCGCTGGACCCGGTCGCCCGCGCCGAGCGGACCCTCGCGGCCGCCCAGGCCAACCTCGACGCCGGTCACACCGAGGCGGCCGAGCGGTTGCTGACGACCGTCGCCGTCGACCGGCACACCTCGCGGATGGACGACCCGGGCGGGGAACGGCAGGCCGCGCGGGTGGACGACCCGGGCGGGGAACGGCACGCCGCGCGGGTGGACCTGTTGCGTGGGCAGATCGCCTTCGCTCGGCGGGACGACACCGACGGCCCGATGCTGGTGTTGCGCGCCGCCTCACGAACCGCCGGCACGGATCCGGCGTGGTCCCGGGAACGGGTGCTCGACGCCCTCGAGATGGCTTTGGTGGCCGGGCGGGCCGACGGCGTACTCGACCTCGTCCTGGCGGCCGCTCCGGCCTCGCGTACCCCCGATGTGCTCTCCGCCTTGAAGATCTTGACCTCCGACGGGCATAGCGCCGCCGTCCCGCTGCTGCGTGCGGCGCTCGCCGAGCCGCTCTGGACGCGCCACCCCGGGCTGGCCGTCATGATCGCCTCCGAGCTGTGGGATCCGCACACCCACGCGGCGATCGTCGAGTGGCTGATCAAGGCCGGCCGCGAGTCCGGCTCCCCGCAGGTGCTGCGCCTCGGCCTGGCGCAGGAGGCGTCCCGGGCCGCCCTGGCCGGTGACCTGGACGCGGCGACGACCGCGATCGCCGAAGAGGAGGCCATCGCCGACGCCACCGGCCTTCCTCGCGTGTACTACCACCGGCTGCAGGTGGCGGCGATGCGCGGACGGCCGGACGAGGCCCTGTTCGCCGCCGCGCTGGCCGCGCCCGGCAGCCTGGTCGCCAACGTGCACTGGGCGGAAGCGGTGCTGCGCAACGGGATCGGCGACTATCCGGCCGCGCTCGCGGCGGCCCAGCGGGCGGTCTCGTGCGGCGACCTGTTCCTCGCCGGTGCGGCGCTGCCCGAGCTTGTCGAAGCGGCCGTACGCTGCGGCGCCCCCGCAACGGAGGCGTTACGGTCCCTGACCGAGCGCACCGACGCCAGCGGCACGGCCACCGGGCTGGGCGTCGCGGCGTACGCGAAAGGCCTGGTCCTCGGGGTTGAGGATCACTATCGCGAGGCGGTGGAACGGCTCGCCGAGTCGCCGCTGCTCCCCTACCGCGGCCGGGCCCACCTGCTGTACGGCGAATGGCTCCGCCGCCAGGGCCGCCGCCGCGACAGCCGCCAGCACCTGCGCACAGCCCACGAGACGCTGTCCGCGGCCGGCATCGAGGCGTTCGCCCGCCGGGCCGCCGACGAGCTGCGCGCCACCGGCGAGCGACGCGCCTCCCCGGACAGCGCTCAGCTCACCGACCAGGAACAGGCCATCGCCCGCGAGGTGGCGGCCGGCGCGACCTCCGGCGAGGTGGCGGCGCGGCTCTTCATCAGCCCCCGCACGGTCGACGCCCACCTGCGCAACATCTTCCGCAAACTGGGCGTCACGTCCCGCCGCCAGCTCCGCGATCACCCCGCGCTATCAGCTCCGCGGTGAGGGCCTCGCGGCCCGGCAACCGTCCGATGTCGACGACGCCGCAGCCGGCCGCGACGGCGCTGGCCACACCCATCGCCGAGTCCTCGACGGCCACACAGTCCGCCGGGTCGGCGTCGAGACGTTTCGCGGCGAGCAGGTAGGGCTCCGGGTCGGGCTTCATGCGCTCGACGTCGTCCCCCGTGACGACGACGTCGAACGGCTCGTCGGGCAGCGCGGCGAGCAACCCGTCCACGACCTGCCGGCAACTGCTCGTGACCAGGGCCGTCGGGAAGCCCCGGGCTCGCACCTCGCGGACCAGATCGAGCGCCCCCGGATGCCATTCCGCGCGCTTCGCGAGGCGCCGGGCCACCCGCTCCTCCAGCCAGAACACGTCACCGGTCACGTCCCCACCGGCCACGCCGAGGCGGCCGTGCACCAGGGCGACCGCTTCGGGCGTACTCATGCCTGCCAAGCCCTCGAAGGCGCCGGCCGCGGCAACCAGCTCGTGCCGCTCGGCGAGCGCGAGCAGCGCGTCCTGCCAGGCCGGGTCACTGTCGTGCAGCGTCCCGTCCAGGTCGAACAGCACCGCCCGCCACATGAGGCCAGCCTAGATCCGTACACATGCAAATATCGAGATGTATGAGAAGAGTGAATAGCCGGACCGTCTCAACCTGCGAACGCCGGGGTGTGGTCGTGGCCCAGCTCGCAGGGACTGCCCGCCGGTGAGGGCGTACGAGCAGCCCGCATGGTCCGGCTCGGTCAGGGCCAGCGCGGCGTCGGCCTCCTCGGCCGTTTCGCAGAAGACCGCCGAGATCACGGGTACGCCCGCAGCGCCCGTCAGCTCAGCGCTGCCGCCTTGCGCAACAGCACCGAGCGTTCCTGCTGGTTGGGGCACCGCCGGGCGGCCAGCTCCAGCTCGGCGCGCGCCTCCGGCAGCCGCCCGAGCCGGGTCAGCAGCTCACCGCGTACCGTCGGAACCAGATGGGAGCCGGGGAGCCGGTCCGAGGCGACCAGCTCGTCCACGATCGTCAAAGCCCGCTCCGGGCCGGACGCCATGGCCACGGCGACGGCCCGGTTGAGCTCGACCACCGGCGACGGCGCGACCCGGCCGAGCGCCTCGTAGAGCACCACGATCCGGTCCCAGTCGGTGGCCTCGACCGACGCCGCCGACGCGTGGGTGGCGGCGATCGCGGCCTGCAGCCCGTACGGGCCGAGGCCACGCGGCGACGCCTTGGCCAGCGCGGCCAGCCCCCGGTGGATCGCCGAGAAGTCCCACCGCCGCCGGTCCTGGTCCTCGAGCAGGATCGGCGAGCCGTCCGGGCCGGTCCGGGCCGGGAAACGCGCGGCGGTCAGCTCGCACAGCGCGAGCAGGCCGTGCACCTCCGGCTCGTCCGGCTGCAGCGCGGCCAGGGTACGGGCCAGCCGGATCGCCTCGTAGGCGACGGCGGGACGCAGCAGCCGGTCCCCCGACGTGGCCGTCGACCCCTCGTTGAAGATCACGTAGATGACGCTGAGCACACCGCCCAGCCGTTCCCGGCGCTCGGCGGCCGGCGGCAGCTCGAACGGCACCCCGGCCGCCGCGATCGTCTTCTTGCCCCGGGTGATGCGGGCCTGCACGGTCGGCACCGGCACCAGGAACGCCCGGGCGATCTCCTCGCTGGACAGGCCGCCGACCACGCGCAGGGTCAACGCCACCCGGGCCTCCGGGGAGAGCACCGGATGGCAGCTGACGAACATCAGCGCCAGCACGTCGTCGTCGATCCGGTCGGGGTCGATCAAGTCGTCGACCGCCGAGCCCGGTTCCGGACCGGCCGCCAGCAGGGCGTACCGGTCATGGAGGGCGACCCGGCGGCGGATCGCGTCGATCGCCCGCCGCCGGGCCGTCGCCATCAGCCAGCCGGCCGGATTGGCCGGGGAGTCACGCGGCCACGACACCAGCGCCTCGGCCACCGCCTCCTGAGCCGCGTCCTCGGCCAGCCCGAAGTCGCCGGTGAACCGGGTCAGCGCGGCGACGATCCGAGCCGACTCGATCCGCCAGACGGCCTCGACGTCGGCCGTACTCATCAGATCTGGCCGTCGATCCGCGGCGGCGCCTCGTCCTCCCCCGGCACGCGCCGGACCTCGACCTTGGAACCGGGGGCGGCCGGGACTCGCTTGGCCCACTCGACCGCCTCCTGCTTCGAGGCGACATCGATCAGGAAGAAGCCCCCGAACAACTCCTTGGTCTCCCCGTACGGTCCGTCCGTGACCACCGGGGCCTCGCCGCTGAAGTCGACCACGACGCCCGTGCCCGGGTCGTCCAGCCCCTCGGCCGCGACGTAGACGCCGGCCTTGAACAGGTCCTCGATGAACTGACGGCTGGTGGCCATCATCTCGTCGATGTTGGCCATCATGGCGGCGTTCGACTCGTCGGTGCCCCGCATGATCAGCATGTATTTCGACATCGCGTTCTCCTCGTCCGGCGGGGCCGCCTCCCGGCCCTCGCACCCCCACGTCGAACGAGCGGCCCGCGGATCGACACGGCAACTCAGAATTCTTTCGCCCGTTGGAACGGCCCAGGTCAGAGAGCTTATCGAGGCTGGGGCGCGGTCGTGAAGCGGACCGTCCGGCCGGGGCGTAGCTGCGCGGCCAGGTCGGCGGCGGCCGGGGTGAGGACGGCGATCACCGGGTAGCCGCCGGTGACCGGGTGGTCGGCCTGGAAGATGATCGGCTTGCCGTCCGGCGGGACCTGGATGGAGCCGCGGACGACGCCTTCGCTGGGCAGTTCCTCGGTGCGGCTGCGGTCCAGGGGCGGGCCGTCGAGGCGAAGGCCGACGGTGTCACTGGCCGGCGTGACGGTGTAGGTCTCGCGCAGGAACGTGGCGACGGCCCCGGCGGTGAACCAGTCGTCGCGCGGGCCGAGATCTACTTCGAGTACGCCTGTGGATAAGTCGCGAGAACGTCGGTCGGCGGGGCTATCGTCAGACCCACCCAGTGCAGGGGCGGGGGTGGCGGCGGCAACGCCCGACAAATCCGGAATTTCGCCCACACCCGACCTGTCCCGCACGCCGGGCTCGGCGCCTCCGCCGGGCTCGGCGCTCACGCCGGATTCGGCGCCACCGCCGGGCTCGGCGCTCACGCCCGATTCGGCGCCACCGCCGGGCCTGTCGCCCCCGCCCAGCCGGACGCCCGATCCGCCGCCCCCACCCGGCTCGGCGCCCACGGGCAGTTCATCCCCAGCAGCAGGACGCGCAGGCCCCAGCCCCGACGCATCCGTCGACCGCGACCCGAGCACCAAAGCCACATCAATCCCACCCCGCACCGCCAGATAAGACCGCACTCCGACCCGCGGCGTCCCCACCTGCACAAGAGCACCAGCAGGCACCGAAACAGGCGACTCCCGGACCACCCCGTCCACGGTCAGCCGAGCATCGCTTCCCGCCAACGCCACCACCGCAGGCCCGTCGAACCGAACCCGCAACCCGCCCAGCGTGCACTCCAGCACAGCGGCCTCAGGCGCGTTCCCCACCAGCGCGTTGGCCCGATCCAGCGCGCCACGGTCAGCGGCCCCTGACGGCGCCACCCCCAACGCCCCATGCCCCGGCCGCCCCCGATCCTTGATCACCACTCGAGGGCCGGTCCGCACCACAGTCATCAACATCTCAGTTCACCGCCTCGAACCGCACACGGACACCGGGCAACAGCAACGCCGGCGGATCCCGGTCGAGATCCCAGATGCGCAGCGACGTCTGCCCGATCAGCTGCCATCCGCCGGGGCTCTCGTTGGGGTAAACCCCGGAGTACGGTCCGGCGAGTGCGACGGAGCCCGCGGGGATTCGGGTACGCGGTGACGACCGCCGCGGCACCGACAGCCGCGGGTCGCCCCCGATGAGATATCCGAACCCGGGCGCGAACCCGGTGAACGCAACCGTCCACTCCCCCGCGGTGTGCATCTTCACGACTTCCTCCGCCGACACCCCGACCAGGGCCGCCACGTCGGCGAGATCCGGCCCGTCGTAGTGCACGGGAATGGTGACCGTGCCGGCGTCCACCGGACGGCCGTCGGCGACCGGGACAGAGGAGACCAGCGTCCGGACGAGTGCGGGAGAAGTAACCGAGGGGTCGAGCCGGATCAGGACGGTACGCGCGGCCGGCACCAGGTCGACGACCCCGGGCAGCGAGGCGTCCCGCAGCGCCGCGTAGAGCGCCATGGCCGCCGCCAGATCGGCGACCTCGACCAGCACGGCCTCGCGGCCGCATCGCAGGAAACGTGTGCTCATACCTGGTATCTCGTGTCGGGAACGTCGGTGATCAGCATGTGTCCGGGCGAGTGGGTGACCGCGTAGGGCACGCCGGAAGCCATCACCGCCACCTGCGGGGTGACGCCGCACGCCCAGAACACCGGCAGCTCGCCGTCCCGGAGAGGCACGGCGTCGCCGAAGTCCGGCGAGTCCAGGGACGCGATCCCGAGATCCGAGGGCGAACCCACGTGCACCGGCGCGCCGTGCACTGCCGGGAACCGTCCGCTGATCGTGGCGGCGAGCGCGATCTGCCCGGCCGGGATCGGCCGCATCGACACCACCATGCCGCCGTGCAACCGTCCGGCGGGACGGCAGGCGACGTTCGTCCGGTACATCGGCACGTTGCACCCCAGCGCGATGTGCCGCACGTCGATCCCGGCCGCCAGGAGCGCCGCCTCGAAGCTGAAGCTGCACCCGATCAGGAACGCCACGAGGTCGTCGCGCCAGGCGGACGTGGCGTCGGGCGTCTCCTCGGCGAGCTCACCGTCGCGCCACACGCGGTAGAGCGGCAGGTCGGTCCGCAGATCCGCCCCCGGCGCCAGATCGGTGAACGGCGATCCGGGGTCGGTGACGTCGAGCACCGGGCACGGCCGCGGGTTGCGCTGGCCGTACAGCAGCATCTCGAAGGCCCAGTCCCGCGGGACCGCGATCAGGTTGGCCTGGGCGTGACCGGGCGCGAGGCCGGCCGTGGGCCGCACCTCGCCGGCCCGGAAGGACGACCGGAGCTGCGCGGCGATCATGAGGCGGTGAAGGATTCGAGGTGTACGCCCGCGTCGGCGAGCGCCTTGGCGACCGTACGGGCCATGGTCACCGCCCCGGGCGTGTCCCCGTGGACGCAGATGGACTCCGCGCGTACCGAAATGGGGGTGCCGTCGACCGCGACCAACTCGCCTGCCAGGACCAACCGCACCATCCGCTCGGCGACGAGTTCGGGGTCCTCGATGATCGCCCCGGGCGAGCGCCGCGACACCAGCGTGCCGTCGGGCGTGTAGCCGCGGTCGGCGAACGCCTCGGCGACGACCCGCAGCCCGGCGGCCGACGCCACGTCGCTGAACACGGATCCGGGCAGGTGCAGCACCGGGAGCCGGGTGTCGTACCGGCTGATCGCCTCGACCACCGCGGCCGCCTGCCGTTCGTGCGAGACGATCGCGTTGTACAGCGCGCCGTGCGGCTTCACGTAGCGCACCCGGCCGCCGGCGACCCGGGCCAGCCCGTCCAGCGCGGCCAGCTGGTAGAGCACGTCGGCGACCAGGTCGGCCGGCTCGTAGTCGATGAAGCGCCGGCCGAAGCCGGGCAGGTCGCGGTAGCCCACCTGGGCGCCGATCGCGACGCCCCGGGTGACCGCCCGCTCGCAGGTGGACAGCAGCGTCCGCGGGTCGCCGGCGTGGAAGCCGCAGGCGATGTTCGCGCTGGTCACGATGTCCAGCAGCGCGGCGTCGTCGCCGAGTCGCCAGGTGCCGAAGCCCTCGCCGAGGTCGGAATTGAGGTCCATCGCCCACTCCAAGGTCCGGAGCGGCCCGGGCCGGGTGTTGCCGCACCCATGCCCAGGCCGCCAAGAAAGAACTACGAGGCCAGGTAGTCGAAGATGGTCCGCGCGGAGACCACCCCCATGTACCAGGTCAACGCCGCCACCAGCACTCCGGCGACGATGAGCCACACGGGATAGCGATACCCGCCGAGGAGTTCGCGACGCCGCCACGCCGCGTACAGCAGGATCGTGAACCCGATCGGCAGGATCAGCCCGTTGAAACCGCCGGCGAACACCAGCAGGGCGGCGGGCGCGGTGCCGAGGATCAGGAAGATGACCGCGCTGACCAAAATGAAGATCACGGTCGCGAGATTTCGCGTACGGGGCTCAGCGAAGCGCCGTGAGAAGGCGTCGAGAAACGACACCGACGTGTACGCCGCGCCGATGACCGACGTGATGGCGGCCGCCCAGAGCACCACACCGAACGCCCGTAGCCCGAACTGACCGGCCGCCGACTCGAAGGCGTCCGCGGTGGCGTTGCCCTTGGTGTTCAGTGCCACGCCGCCGGCCACGACACCGAAGATGGCGAGGAACAGCACGTACCGCATGAGGCCGGTGACGGCGATCCCGGTCAGCGCGCCGCGGGTGACCTCCCGGACGTGCTCCGGTCCCGTGGTGCCGCTGTCCAGCAGCCGGTGCGCGCCGGAGTAGGTGATGTAGCCGCCGACCGTGCCACCGATGATCGTGGTGATCGCGGCGAAGTCGATGGTGTCCGGCCACACGGTCTGGGTCAGCGCCTCGCCGACCGGCGGCCCCGACACGATCGCGACGTAGACGGTCAGCGCGATCATCAGGATGCCGAGCACGATGATCACCCGGTCCATGGCCATTCCGGCGCGCTTGACGACGAACAGCGAGATGGCGATGAGCACGCTGATCGCCCCGCCGATCTTCGGGTCGAGGCCGAGCATCGCGTTGAGCCCGAGTCCGGTGCCGGCCACGTTGCCGATGTTGAAGACCAGGCCGCCCAGAATGACCAGGGTGGCGAGCAGGTAGCCGGCGCCCGGGACGACCGCGTTGGCGATCTCGTGGGCCCGCTTGCCGCTGACCGAGATGATCCGCCAGATGTTCATCTGGACCACGAAGTCGACCAGAATCGACATCAGGATGCCGAAGGCGAACGCCGCGCCGAGCGCGACCGTGAAGTTGGTGGTCTGCGTGATGAAGCCGGGCCCGATGGCACTCGTGGCCATCAGGAAGATCGCGCCTACCAGCGCGGTCCGCCGGTCTTTCTTGCTGCTCCGGGGCGCGGTGGCGGTCGGTACGGAGGACTCAGGCGGCATGGCGTGCTCCTGATCACTGGGAATTTCCGTCGATGCTTTGACCGTAGAGATCGTTCAACGATTTGAGAAGAGTTGTTGAACAATTCTTCTCATCTGGCATATCCGTTAGGCTTGCCTAACTCATAGGGGGTGGGCGTTGGCGGACGAGTCACTGTCGGATCTGCTGGGCGGTCGCCGAGCGGCTTTGGACGCCACCGCGCCGGTCGCCGGCTTCCTGGCCGGCTGGCTGGTGACGGGCCACTCGATCGGCTGGGGCTCCGCCGCCGCGGTCCTGGTGGCACTGGCCGTCGCCGCGTGGCGCCTACGCCGAGGCGACAAGCCCGGCGCCGTCCTGATCGGCCTGCTGGGCGTGTGCGTGGCCGCGTTGGTGGCCTTGCGCACCGGCCGAGCCGAGGACTTCTTCCTCCTGCGCGTGCTCACCAACGGCGCCAGCGCCCTGGCCTGGATCGTCAGCATCGTGATCCGCCGCCCCCTGCTGGGCCTGGTGGTCGGCGGCGTCCTCGGCCAGCGCACGAAATGGCGTCGCGACCCGGCGCTGCTCACGGCGTACCGAAAAGGCAGTTGGGTCTGGGTCCTGCAGTATGTCGTCCGGCTGGCGGTCTTCCTGCCGCTGTACGCCACCGGCCAGGTCGTAGCCCTGGGTATCACCCAGATCGCGCTGACGTGGCCCTTGGTCGCCGCGGTCATCGCCGCGAGCTGGTGGGTGATCCGCCACAGCCTCCCGCCCGACCACCCCGGCCTCCGCCACCCCCAGATCCCCGAGAATGCGGTCCCCTAGTCGAGTGACCACTAGTCTAGTGTTCACGAGTGACGTCTGAATCTTCAGCAACCGTCTATGACGACCATGTCCGTGCACGAATGATCGACTTCTTCACCCTCGAAGGACAACCGTGGCCACGCCGGCTGTGGGATGTCGGGTCGCTGCTCGCCCTGCAGGAACTGCTGGAGGCAAGCACCTGGGCTCGGCACCGCGTGCTGTCCATGTCCGCGGTCGACTGGCAGCGCCGCGAACTCTTGAGAGCAATCGGGCCCGACATCGGCCTCGGCGCCAAGGAATTGCGGGCCGAGCTGACCTCGCTGCTGAGCAACCCGCTCCCCGACCCGAGCCCTGCACACCGTCGGCTCGAAGAGATCATCGACCATGCCCGCGGCGGCTACATCCGCCGTTGGGCAGACGCGGCCACTCTGCCTGACCAGCAACGGCCGCGGCCGGAAAGGCTTGCTCGCGTCATCGCAGCACATCTGCTCGACCTCGGTTACGACGCAAGCCATCTGGCGGCATGGATCGGTCGACTTGCACACCAACGGGCCGGCGTCGAGAAGGTTCTCCAGGACGCGGTGTCGCTCGACGCAGCCGGACCACGGGAATTCACCGTTCTCGCGGTCCTGGAAACCGTGCCCGAACGAGGACAGGCTCAGAGGCACGAGGCGTGGGTCTCGGTCCGGGAAGTAATCGACTGGCTCAAGCAACGCGGCCACTCCATGAATGGAGTGAACCCCGGTGGTGGATTCATCTATCGAGTCACCGCGCGGGATCCGTTCAGCGCTGCGAGCCAGGCGCGCGAGCTCGTCGAACACATAGTGGCGCGATCGTCGTTCATGCGAGGGAACCGCGGCAGGATCAGGCCGGCCCCACATTTGTGGGTCGATGACCACCCCGTCCCGATCCCGTTTGCCACCCCGTCACGGGGTGCCGATGTGCTGTCTCTCTCGAACGAGCAAAGCCTCTATCAAATTGACGGCCGACGCAGTCTGATCGATGCCGCCTTGGAACTCGCCGCGCCAGTGAACCGAGGCGTGCTCGGCCCCGCGGTAGCGGGCGCATGGGCCGCTGTCGAATCGCTGCTGTCGCATCCGGACGATCCCGCCGAGGCAGAACGATCAGGCAAGGCGGTCGCCGCGGACCGGTTGGCTGCCATCATCGCCTGCTCCTGGCCCCGCGCGGAACTGACGGCGCTCTCCCACCGGCATCGACCTGAGACCCCAGACTCCCTGATCAAGCAACTGGCGGCCTGCTCGACCAACCGCGACAGGGCGTTCGCGGTAGCCGAAGCTGTGAGGGCGGGGACCGTGGTGAGGCCGGCAGACCGATTCAGACGTGACTCCGACATCGCAGCGGCTCAACGTATGCGCCACGTCGTCACCGATCCCAGAAGGGAACTCTCGACCGCGGTCACTGTTCTTCGGATCGCGCTGAGGCGTCTGTACCGGACTCGCAACATCGTGCTGCACGGCGGCTCGATGGAAGGCGTGGCGTTGAAGGCGACCCTGCGCATCGTCGCGCCGTTGGTGGGTGCCGGACTCGACCGGGTCACTCACGCCATGCTCGTGGAGAATCTCGCTCCGCTCAAGCTCGCCGCTCGGGCCGAAGTCGGCCTCAAACTGGTCGGCGGCGAAACGGGTCTGAGTGTGGTCGACCTTCTGGAGCCCCGCCAGTAGGCGGACCAGGAGCGCAAAAATGCCCCGGCCAACCGGCAGGGGCATTTTGCGTGTCGGGGTAAGCATACACGGCCTCCGGAACGCCTCAAGCGGGTTCAGCCTCAGGTCCTCGAACCGGCTCCCACCAGATCGTCGGCGTCGGCCGGGACCGTGTCGAAACCTTGGCGCTGCATCGCCCCCCAGACCGCCGGTCTCCCCCGCCATGCGTGCGCCGCCCCCGAAACCTGCCACACCGCCAGGATCTGCCGGTACCCGAAGTTCTCGATGATCGCCGCCACCACCCCCCGCAGCATGTCCGTCCATCGTAGATACCGATGGAACGAGACCTCCTCGATGAACAGCGACACCAAGCTGACCAGCAGCCCGTACCCGTACGCGACAAGGGCGAACCGCCAGGCGAAGTCCAGGTTGATCGCGTCGGCCCAGAGCCCGAGCGGCACCAGCACCAGAGCCGCCAGCTCGATGAACGGCGCCAGCAGCTCGAACGCCACGTAGTACGGGAGGGCGAGCAGCCCGATCCGGCCGTAGCGGGGGTTGAGGATCATGCGCCGGTGTTTGCTGAGGATCTCGGCGATGCCTCGGTGCCAGCGCAACCGCTGCCGGCCCAGGACGCGCATGCTGCTGGGCGCCTCGCTCCAGCTGACCGGCTCGGCCACGAAGATCACGCGGTAGTCCTCGCGGCGTTCGCGCAGGTAGTGGTGCAGGCGTACGACCAGTTCGGCGTCCTCGCCGACGGTGTCGTGCGCCATTCCGCCGATCTTGACGACCAGGTCGCGGCGGAAGATGCCGAAGGCGCCGGAGATGACCACCAGGCCGCCGAGGCGGGACCAGCCGGTGCGGCCCATCAGGAACGCCCGCAGATATTCGACGACCTGCACCCGGACCAGCCATTGCCGCGGCATCCGGACGTCGACCACGCGTCCGCCGACCACCTTGCAGCCGTTGGCGATGCGCACCACGCCGCCGCAGGCCGCCACCCGCAGCGGGTCGTCGCCGAACGGCTTGGCCACCGACAGCAGCGCGTCGGGGTCGAGCACCGAGTCGGCGTCCACCATGCAGACCAGCGGGTGCCGGGCCAGGTTGATGCCGACGTTCAGGGCGTCGGATTTGCCGCCGTTGGTCTTGCGGACGACGGTCAGGGTCTCCGGGTTGGCGCGGGCCACGTGCACGGACAGGACCTGGCTCGTGTACGGGACTTCGCCGGGCACCACGCGCGGGATCTCGACCAGGTCGAAGTGCCGGCGCAACTGCTCGAAGGTGTCGTCGGTGGAGCCGTCGTCGACCACCACGACCTCGTACCGCGGGTAGCGCAGCGACGTCATCGCCTGCACCGCGAACACGATCCCGGGCCCTTCGTTGTAGGCGGGCACGATCACCGTGACCGGCAGGGTCAGGGGTGACCTGAACATGTCGTCGCTGCCCGCGAACGGCAATCTCCGTAGGTGCTGGGTGAATTCCATGCCGGCGAGAATGATCAGGATCAGATAGCTGCTGTTGAGAGCGATGAAGTAGGCGAAGATCGCCCAGTCGGTGGCGTGCAGGATCTGCCGGACCAGTTCGACACTCATACGGGCACCGGCTCCGGCACGTCGAGGGTGACCGCCGCCATGGCGAGGGCTTCGCGGGCGTGTGCGGCGGCCGAGGACGGCTGGGCGTGCGCTCCCCGGCCGCCGCGGTCGGCCCGGTCGGCGTCCAGTACGTCCTGCAGCGCCTGCCGGCCGCGTGGCCCGACCCGGCGCAGCGCGTGGGCGGCCTCGTGGGCCACCCGGTATTGCTCGTCGTCGAGCAGGGCCACCAGCGCCCCCACGGCGGACGGGGCGCCGAGGTCGCCGAGGGCCCGGGCGGCCGCGGCGCGCAGGGCGGCGGGCCGGGCCGAGGTCAGCGCCTGGGTGAGTGGTTCGACGGCGCCGCGGGTGCCGAGCCGGCCGAGGTTGGTGGCGGCCGCGACGGAGACGTCGAGCACCGCGTCCTCGCGCAGGACCCGGGCCACCCGGTCCAGGGCGCCGGTGGCTCCGAGCAGGCCGAGGGCTTCGAGGCAGACCGCGCGTACGCGTGCCTCGGGGTGGTCGAGCGCGGCGGAGAGGGTGACCTCGGCCTCCGGGCCGAGTTGCACCAGGGTGTGGGTGGCCAGCAGGGACGGCACCGGGTCGGACTGGTCGAGGCTCGCGATGAGCCGCCACGCGGCGGCCGGGTCGCCGATCCGGCCGAGTGCCCGCACCGCGACCACGCGTACTTCGGCGCGCCGGTCGGTGAGCAGCCGGCACAGCTCGGGGACGGCCTGGCGTAGTTCCAGGTCGCCGAGCACCTGGGCGGCCCGGGCGCGCCGGACCCGGCTGCGGGAGCGCAGGTCGTAGAGGGCGCGGCGGGCGGTGCCGCGGCGCAGGAAGACGGAGACGAGGGCCTGGTGGGCTTCGCCGCGCAGTTTGCCGAGCAGGCCGAGCGCGCCGGGTTCGGCGGCTTTCCACGCGTCTTCCGGGATGGCGACGAGGCCGTGGCTGCCCTCCTCGCCGTTGTCCGCGACGAAGGCGAGCAGGGCCTGGCGGGGCCCGGCGGCGAGCGCGGCCTGCTTGCGGCGGCGGACGTGGCGGTGGACGCGGACGGCGACGATGGCCAGCGCGGTCACGGCCACGATGGCCGCCAGCACCACGATGATGATCGTGAAGATCCGCAGCATAAGGGTCAAACTACCTGTTATGGCACTCTGCGGGCGGGGAGTTGGCCGCTTTAAGCTCGATGCATGGTGGCGCAGGCGAGCAGGCTCAAGAATGTCCGGTACGACATCCGCGGTCCCGTGCTGCGCCGAGCTCAGGAGCTGGAGAGCGCCGGCCATCGGCTGCTCAAGCTGAACCTCGGCAACCCGGGCCCGTGGGGGCTGGACGCACCCGAGCCGATCATGGCCGACGTGGTGCACAACCTGCGCAACGCCCAGGGCTACAGCGACGCCCGGGGCATCTACTCGGCCCGGGTGGCCGTCGCGCAGTACTACCAGACCCTCGGCGTCCGCGATGTCCAGCCGGACGACGTGTTCCTCGGCAACGGCGTCTCCGAGCTGATCGTGATGACCCTGCAGGCGCTGCTGAACACCGGCGACGAGGTGCTGGTGCCCAGCCCCGACTATCCGTTGTGGACCGGGGCGGTGACGCTGTGCGGCGGGCGGCCGGTGCACTACCGCTGCGACGAGGAGCGCGACTGGGAGCCGGATGTCGCCGACGTGGCCGCCCGGATCACCCCGAACACCCGTGCCATGGTGATCATCAACCCGAACAACCCGACCGGCGCCGTCTACTCGCGCGAGACCCTGCTCGGGCTGCTCGACGTGGCCCGCAAGCATGACCTGCTGGTGCTCGCCGACGAGATCTACGACAAGATCCTGTTCGACGGCGCGGTGCACGAGTGCGCGGCCGCGCTCGCCCCCGACCTGCTGGTGCTGACGATGAGCGGGCTGTCCAAGACGTACCGCGCGGCCGGTTTCCGCTCCGGCTGGCTGGCGGTCTCCGGCCCCAAGGCGCAGTCCGAGGAGTACCTCGAGGGGCTGCAACTCCTGGCCAACATGCGCCTCTGCCCCAACGTGCCGGCCCAGCACGCGATCCAGACCGCCCTGGGCGGCTACCAGAGCATCCAAGAGCTGATCAAACCCGGGGGCCGGCTGTACGAGCAACGCGACCACGCGTGGCGCAAGCTGTCCGACATCCCCGGCGTGACCTGCATGAAGCCGATGGGCGCGCTGTACCTCTTCGCCCGCCTCGACCCGGACGTCCACAAGATCCGCGACGACCAGCGGATGATCGTCGACCTGCTGGAGCAGCAGCACCTCCTGCTGTCGCACGGCACCGGCTTCAACCTGCCGACCACCGACCACGTTCGGATGGTGTTCCTGGCCCCGGTCGACGTGCTGGACGACGCGACCGACCGGCTGGCCCGCTTCCTCGCCGTCTACCGCCAGTAAGGCCGGCTCCGCCAGTAAGGCCGGCTCCGCCAGTAAGGCCGGCTCCGCCAGTAAGGCCGGCTCCGCCAGTAAGGCCGGCTCCGCCAGTAAGGCCGGTTGCTGTCACCGGCCGGGCGCGGGGCGTCCGGCCGGGCATCGTCGTACGCATGGGCGATCTGCACATGTGGACCGACGTGGTCGAGCCGCTCGCGCACCGGCTGGCCGCCGCCGGCGAGGACCTGGAGACCGCGTGGCGGACCGGGCGCGCCGCCATCGACGCCGGCGAGGCCGCGATCGGCGCCGACTGGCTGGCCGACAGCTTCAAGGCGATCTACGAGAGCGACCGGGACATCGTCAAGGCCATCGCCGACCAGGCGCCCGGCGAGGTCCGCGGCGACGGTGAGCTCGGCGGCGAGTGCGTCCGGCTCTACACGACGGCCGAGGATCAGGCCCGGGCCGGGCTGGCCGGCGTGATCCGGGACGGGGGCTGATCATGCCGGTCGCGGAGCCCACCGGTGAGCTGTGGCGGCTGGTGGCGTTGTCGATGCCGTCGGCCTGGCCGGAGGCGAACGAGGACACGGTCCGCGAGCTGTCCGCGAACTGGCGCGGGCAGGGCGGCGGGTTCATCGAGGCCGGTGGTTTCTCGCTCAAGGAGATCGAGGACCGGTGGGTCGACGACGCCGGCCGGGCGTACCACCAGCGGGCCTTCGCCCATCTGGGCAACACGGCCGACGCCGGCAACGCGATGGTCGAACTGGGGCGACGAGCCGACGCGTACGCCGGGGAGGTCGCCGCGGTGAAGCTGGTGATCGCCGACACCGTGGCCCGTAACGAGCCGCTGTACGCGCAGGTCGAGCCGGGCCTGCGCGGCGAGTTCGTCACCGGCGTTGCCGCCGAGGTGAGCCGGCTGCTGCGCGAGGCCGCGTCCCGGGTCTACGAGGCCGGCGGCGCTCCCCTGGGCCGCGCCGAGGTGCCGCCGCCGGAGACCACCCCGGCGAACATCCGCGACTGGTGGCAGACCCTGCCGACCGCCACGCAGGACGCACTGAAGGCGGAGAACCCGGACGCCGTCCGCAACCTCGACGGCATCCCGGCCGAGGTCCGCAACGAGCTCAACCGCGAGGCGCTGGGTCGCGAGCTCGCGACCCAGAAGGCCCAGCTCGCCCGGATCGATCCGGCCGCACTCAACACCGTCGACGAGTACGCCGAGTATCAGGCGCTGGCCGAGCGGGTCCGCGGGCTGGAGTCACTGGCCAAGCTCCCGCAGGAGGACCATTTCCTGCTCGGGCTGGACGCGACCGGCGACGGCACCGCGATCGTGGCGCTCGGCAACCCGGACACAGCAGCCAATGTGAGCACGCTCGTCCCCGGGGTCGGCAGCGGCCTGGCCACCGTCGGTGACGACATCGGGCGGGCCGCCAACCTCCGGGACGCCGCCGGCCGGGCCGCCGGCGACGACACCACGTTCGGGCAGACTTCGGTGATCGCCTGGGTCGGGTACGACTCCCCCAGCTTCGTCGGTGGCGTCTCGGCCGCGCCGGCCGAGGCCGCGGCGCCGAGGCTCGACCGTTTCGAGGACGGTCTGCGAGCCACCCACATCGGGCCGGACGCACACCAGACGATCATCGCGCACAGCTACGGCACGGTGGTGACCGGCATCGCGGCTCACCGCTTCGGCCTGGACGTGGACGACGTGGTCCTGGTCGCCAGCCCCGGCGTGCCGGTCAACGACGTCACCGAGCTGCGTCTGGACGGCGTGCCGCCGGACCAGGTCGGACAGCATGTCTATGCGATCACCGGGGAGGACGACTGGATCCAGGGCCTGATCCAGTACGTCGGCGGCGACCACGGCGCCAATCCGGTGGATCCCGACTTCGGCGCCGTGGTCCTGGAGGACGACAGCGGTGACGGCGACGTCCATCTCGGCTACTTCGACGCCGGCACGGCCTCGGTACGGCGGCTCGGCGGGATCATCATTTGACACATTGACAGACGTCATTGTCTGATTGCCTGACATCAATGTCAGGGGTCTTGCATGCTTCATGCCTTCGTCGCCGCCTCCCTCGCTCTCACCGGCCTGGCCGCGCCCGCAGCCGCGCAGGCCGCCCCGCCCGCCGCCGCGCAGGCTGCCGCGCAGGCCGCCGACCCGGTCAAGGTGATGCCGCTGGGCGCCTCCATCACCTGGGGCACCGCCTCCTCCGACGGCAACGGGTACCGCGAGGATCTGCGGAAACGTCTCGCCGACGCCGGGGTCACGGTCGACTATGTCGGCTCCCAGCAGTCCGGCGCCATGGCCGACCGCGACAACGAGGGCCATCCGGGCTGGCGGATCGACCAGGTCGCCGCGAGCATCGACGGCTGGCTGGCCACCTACCAGCCCGACGTGGTGCTGATCAACGTCGGCACCAACGACACGATCCAGAACTACGACCTGCCCAACGCGCCCGCTCGCATGCGCGCCCTGGTCCAGCGCATCGTGGCGGCCCGCCCCGGCATCGCGGTGGTCTTCTCCACCCTGGTGCCGTCCCGCGACGCCGGCAACAACGCCGAGACCCAGGCCTTCAACGCCCAGCTCCCGGCGATCGCGCGTGACGAGCAGGCGGCCGGTCACCGTGTTCACCTGGCCGACCTGAACTCGTCGCTGACCGTCGACGACATCAGCTCCGACGGCATCCACCCCACCGACGCCGGCTACGTCAAGATGGGCAACATCTGGTACTCGGCCCTGCGTCCCGTGCTCGGCGCGGGCCGCTCCTGGCCGCTGCTGCGTACCGCCTTCGACCCGGCGTCCCCGCCGCCGACGTGGTCCAACACGGTCAACAGCTCGCTCAACGTCGGCGGTTACTGCTGCAACCTGACCGCGATGGAGTCCGCCGTCCGCGCGGAGACGGCCCACAGCGACGCGTACGCCCTGATGTTCTCCGGCAACGACACCAGCGCCACCCAGTCCTACTCGTACAACAGGGTCTACGACGTCCACACGCCGATAGCCGCCGACAGCACGCTCACCTACTGGATCTACCCGCAGCTCGCCAACGCGACTTCCGTGGCGATCGACCTGTCCCTGACCGACGGCCGCAGCCTCCGCGACTCCGGCGCCGTGGACCAGTTCGGCGTCCGCGCGCACCCCCAGTTCCAGGGTGAGGGCAACCGCCTGATCCTCAACCAGTGGAACCAGATCCGGATCAGCCTGGCCCCCTTGGCCGGCGGCACGATCGACCAGATCCGCATCGGCTACGACCAGCCGCGCAACACCGGCCTCTTCCGCGGCTACGTCGACGACATCCAGCTGATCAGCGGCTGATCTTGGCGGCGATCACGCCCGCCACCGGCGCCTGGACCTTGTCCCGCCAGTGTTTGCCGCCGGCGGGCAGGTCTCCCTCGGCGACCCCGGGGAAGGTGCCGAAGCCGATGCCGTCCACGTGGAAGAGCAGCGTGCCCTGCCGGCAGAGCAGTGTGTGGAAGTAGCTGCCGGTCAGATAGCTGTAGCAGGCCTCCGGTCCGAGCCGGGCGCCGTAGTCCTCGACCTGCGACTTGTCCTTGCGCTTGCGGTCAACGACCAGCGTCTCGGCGTAGTGGGCGGTGATCACCTCGGGGTCGGCCAGGCCCGAGATGCCGACGTCGACGCTGGAGGTGATCTCCTCGGTCGTGGCGCCCTTCAGCCAGAACTGGAACGTGCACGCGCCCTCGGGCGCCTTCGCCCGCTGCTCGTCGTCGAGGGTGAGCACGCTGACCACCTTGGGTTTCCGGACGATGTCGGCCGCCTGTGGCAGCAGCGCGGTGATCTCCTCGTCGGACAGGAATTGGCAGGCGCTGGGCCACTTGTCGGCCGGGATCACTCCACCCTTCGGCGGGTCGGGCAGCGCGATCGCGGCTCCCGGCCGCGCGCTCCCAAACTCGACGGGCACCTTCTCCTTCGAGCCGCCCACCACACCACAACCGGCCGCGGTCATCACCAGGACAAGGCAGACCATCAGTGGGGTACGCATTGAGCAATGGTAGGAGCGCGCGGCGACCGTCCGGGGTGCCGTGACAGGAAGCTGCTACTTCATCATCCCGAGCAACGCGTCGAGGTGCCGCGCGCGGACCATCCCTTCGATGCGCCGCGCGTCCTCGGTCCGGCCGCGCCGGGCCCACAGGCGGGCCTGGACGAGCTCGGTCGTGTAGATCTCGTTGATCGTGGCCATCTCTGGTTGCCGGTTGAGCGCGTTGAGCTGGAGCGTCTGCGCCTCGCTCAGTGCCGTCTGCGCCTCGTCCAGTTCGGCGCCGGCCTCGGCCCGCACGTGCGCGAACATGCGCAGCGTCCGGGCCAGTTCGAGTTCACGCGCGGGCGGCGGCCGGTCGTCGGCGGGCTGGCCGCGGCGCGTCTCGACGGCCTCGCGGCTGACCGTCACCGCCCGGTCGAGCTCGCCGCCGTCGCCGAGCGCCCCGGCCAGGCTCTGCAGGGTGCCGGCCGCATACGGCGCGTACGCCGGGCCGAGGGCCTGAAAGATCGTGACGGAACCGGTGAGCACGTCGGCCGCCTCCCGGAAACGGGCGAGCTTGCCCAGGCACAGCCCGAGATTGTTGAGGTCGCCGGCGATGGCGGCGCTCAGCGCGACGTCGTCGGCCCGCTGTTCCAGCTGCGGCTGTTTCTCGGCGATCGCCGCGGCGAACCCGACGCGAGCCTGCTCGAACCGACCGGCGTGGAAATGTGCCTCAGCAGCAGCCGACAGCGACGCGCCCGCCGACAACGAGGGGCCGGGGCGTTTGAAGGGATTCCACCGCACCATCGCCTCACTGTATGGACGGCTGTCATCCCCCGGGTGTCCGGCGACAGGCGACGGCCGCGCGCGCAGCCGAACCAGCGACACGCGTCGGCCGCCACCCCATCCGGGACCGAAAAAAGTCAATGCGAGAAATTCATCGCTTTTTGCTGCCGAACCCATTTTGATATCGAAAGCGAATCATTTTCCTCGGCATATGACCCTAGCATGGAAAAGGGAATTAAATGTCGTCCACTGCTGCCGATCATCGGAGAATACCGGGCGACGGCGACGCGGGGCGGCGTGTCGGCGCGCGCGACCGCGCGTAGGGTGCGTCGTGTCCGTCCACTCGCACCCGGCTTCGAGGAGCAATGTGCCGCTCACGCCAGCCGACATCCACAACACCGTCTTCGGCAAGTCCCCGCTCGGTAAGCGCGGCTACGACGAGGAACAGGTCGACGCCCTCCTGGACGAGGTGTCCGCCGAGATGATCGCCCTCCTCGAGGACAGCGACGAGCTGCAACGCCGCGCCGGCCACCCGGCCGACGCCGAGCCGCCCGCTGCCTCGCCCGGCTCCGACGAGCTGCGCCGGACGTCCGAGCAACTGCGCCGGGCAGCCGAGGAGCGCGACCGCGCCGAGCGGAACGCCACCGCCCTGCAGGCGGAACTGGAGCAGGCTCGGCGCGCCTCGCAGGCCAAACCGGCCGCCCCCGTGACGCAACTCACCGATCGGGTTCTGGCGAGGGCGCACGAGACCGCGGACGTGCATGTCCGCGAGTCCCACCAGGAGTCTGTCGAGCTGCTCTCCGAGGCCCGCCAGCAGGCAGAACGCACGATCCGGGATGCTCAGGCCGCCGGGCTGGCGCTGGCGGACAACGCCCACCGCCGGCACACCGAGGCGATGGCCGAGGTCCAAGGCGCGCGCGCCGCGCTGCAGGAGGAGATCGACGGTCTGACCCGCCTCGCCGGCAGCTATCACGCCGCTTTGCGCCACCACCTGAACAACCAGGAAAAGCTTATCGGCGGCGACGCCGTAGCCGACTGAATGCCCCGCCCCGCGCCGCCGGATTGAAGCGTTCCTCCCCCGAAGAAATGTGCTGGGCGTCGAGCGCGTAAATGCAGCGACGCGGTGAACGCCTGCGCCATACAGGTTTCGCAGCGGTGGTCCTGGGTCATAGGCCCGGCCATGTCCCCTGGTAAAAGCTGGCTCGAGGGCCTGACACGCGCGGGCTTCATCGGCTACGGCGTCGTGCACCTCCTCTTCGCGTACCTGATCGTGAAAATCGCCTTCGGTGGTCCCGCCGCGGACGGCGACCAGTCCGGCGCGATGAAGAAGCTGGCCGAGGAGCCGTTCGGCGCGGCGCTGATCGTGCTGATCGTGATCGGCCTGGCCGCGATGGCCGCCTGGCAGATCCTGGAGATCTTCGAGACGCGCCGCCTGCGCGACCGCGTGGCGTCGGGCGGCCGGGCCGCCTTCTACCTCTACCTGGGCTGGAACGGCATCAAGGTGCTGCGCGGCAAGCCCGCGTCGAGCGCCGACACCCAGCAGAACGCCGCCGAGGGCCTGCTCGCCTCCGACCTGGGCCGGGTCGCGGTGATCGCGGCCGGCCTCGCCGTGGCGGCCATCGGCGTCTTCCTGGCCGTCGCCGGCCTCACCAAGCGCTTCGAGCGCCACCTGCGGGTGAGCCGGATGACCCAGGCGACCCGCAACCTGCTGCGCCGCCTCGGCGAGGTGGGTTTCACGGCCAAGGGCATCGCGTACGGCATCGCCGGTGCCCTCTTCGTCGTCGCCGCCGTCCAGTACGACCCGGACAAGGCCCGCGGCCTCGACGCGGCGCTGCGCGAACTGGCCAGTCACACCTACGGCTCCTGGGTCCTGCTCCTGGTGGCCCTCGGCTTCGCGGCGTACGGCCTGTTCTCGGTCGCCGAGGCCAAGTACCGCAAGGTCTAGATCCAACGTCGTTCAGTTAAGGCTCTGTGGTGGTGGTCAAGGGTCGGGAATGATGATGGCGATGCTGGTGGTGGCTTGGTAGCTGCGCCGGTTGATGTTTGGTCCGCGGGCTTGGTATTTGCTGTTTGAG
>NZ_BSTL01000052.1 GCF_030269485.1 Actinoplanes sp. NBRC 103695
AAGAAACATCGCCTCCTGGAGAAGCTCGGCAAGCAGCAGTCCCGGCCGCGGACCGATCTGCAGAGGGCGCAGGCCCAGGCCGTCCAGTTCGCAGTCTCGAGGTGCTGACGGTGCAGTCTGACGGAGAGGGAATCAGACGATCGCGTGAACGGATTCGGGCTGGCTTCCGTTAGCAATGCATGCAGAGACGGCGGACAATCGCGGGCCGGCAGGAGCAACTCGACGCCCTCGGCGTCGCGCGGTGGGACGCGGTCGCCGGTGGACGGTTCGTGCTGGTCGCCGGCGATTGCGGCAGCGGTCGGAGCGCCCTGCTGGAGGAGGCCGCGCACACTTGGGAGTCGTCCGGTGTGGCCGTACTGCGCGTGTCGCGGCCGTCCAGTCCGAGCGCGGTGGCTGGGTTCGCGGCGGTGCTGGAGGCCGTTCGAGCGCAGTACGAGCGGTTCACCGACCCGCTGCTGGCCCGGCCGCTGAGCGCGCTCGGCGCACTGTGCGCCGAGCCCGGATCCGACGCGGACGGTCTTCTCGCCGCACTGGCCCAGCAGACCTCGGCCGCGTTCGGGCTGATCGGCCGGCGGGTACCCACCGCGCTGCTCGCCGACGATGTAGACGAGGCCGCGGGGCTGGCCACGGCGCTGGCCTCCAGCGTGCGCGACCGGGTCCTCGTGGTGGCCGCCGCCCGCACCGCCGACGGCCGTCTCGGCGCGCTTGCCGACGTGGTCGTCGGCCTGCCGCCGCTGGACGCCGACGCGGTCCGTGAACTGCTGCTCCGGCGTCACGGCGTGCCGCTCGACGAGGCCGTCCTGCCCGCGCTCGCCGCCGCCCTCGGACCGCTGGCCGGTGATCCCGCCACCGTTCAGGAGACCGCCGATGCTCTGACCAGCGCCGGCCGCCTCGTTGTCGTCCGTGACCACCTGTGCCTGCTTGACCCGCAGGTCCCGATCGCGCTGCCGACCGGCCACCGGCTGGTCATCGCTGTGCGCGGACGTGGCCCGGTCGCCGTGCGGATCGCGACCATGGCCGCGGTCGCCCGCTTCGGCGTCGACGACCTGCCGCTGTTCGCCGACGCCACGCTCGGCCGTCTCGACGAGCATGGCCGGGCTGTCGACGCCTTGGTGGCCGACGGTGTGCTGGTGGCCGAGCCGGGCGGTGGCATCCGCCCGCGGAGTCCCGCGCTCGCCGCCCGGCTGATCGCCGACGCCGGCCCGCAGGCGGTGGCCCGCCTGCATCGCGCGTACGCGGCTGCGATGTTCCGCCGGGCGGGCGTCGTCCCTGACCGGGCCACGCTGGCCGACCACGTCGCGTTCGCCGGCCCGGCCATGCCCAGCGACCGGCGTACCGCGGTGAGCCTCGCCGCCACCGCGGCCACGGTGACCGACCGCGAACCCGATCGTGCCGCCGGCTGGCTGCGGGCCGCCCTCTGGCACGCGGGCGGGGGACGGGCTGCCGACGACATCCTGTCCCGGTTGCTGCGGCTGCTGGTCCGGACCGGGCAGTTCACCCGCCTTGCCGAGGTGGTTCGCACGGCGGCGGGGCGGTCCGCCGGTCTGGCGACGGTCGGCGCGCTCGCCGCGTTGCACACCGGAACCCGGATCCCTGGGACACCGGAGGACGACTTCGTGGAGCGTTGGTTCACCGGTGCGGGCGGGGCACCGCCGACCGGCGACTCGATCTTCGCGGTCGCGGCCCGTGCCCTCGGCGACGGACCCGGCCCCGCCGACGGGCCCAAGGACGAGTTGTTGACCGCCGGTGCGACCGGAGACCTGGCCGCGGTTTTCCGGCTGGTGCTCGGCGAACAGCAGTACGGGATCCCGGCCGACGGGCCGCTCGCCGCCTACCACCGACTGCACGACTGCTACGCCCGCGGTGACCTGCCCGGTGTGGTCTCCGCCGCCCGCGAGGTGGAACTGGTGGGCGGGCAGGCCGCGGTCGTGCGCCGCCTGGCCCGGCTTTGGGCGGTCGAGGCCCTGGCTTTGCTGGGCCGGGCCGACGAGGGGATGTCCTGGCTGCGATCGGTCCCGGACCAGCCGCCCTATGCGGCGCTGCGCTGGTGGGCCGCCGACAGCGCGGGAGGCGAGGCCGCCACGGCCGGGGAGGCGGCGGAGCGGCTGGAAGCGGCGCGGATGGCGTACGAGAGCCAGCGTGCGCACGGCAGTCGGATCGGTGTCGAGCAGCTCCTGGTGCGGGCCGCCGCGCTCGCCGCGCGTTTCGCGCTCACCCGGGAGGTCGAGGCACTGGCCGCGATCGCCGAGGCGGACGGCCCCGGCCGACTCAGCACGGAAACAACCACGCTGGTCCGGGCGCTGACCGCCCGGGACGAGACCGCCGCCGAGACCGCGGCCGGACTGATCCGCGCGCGGGGACACCGGCCCGCCCTGGGCCTGGCCGCGCTTGCGATCGGCCGGGTCATGCCGGACCCGCGACCGTGGCTGCTCGACGCGCAGGCAGTGGCGGGGGAGATCGCGTCACCGTGGCTGCGTTCCGCGGTCACCGGGGCCATGCGGGAGCGCGACGTCCAGCGTCGGCGACCGCGCTCGGCACAGGACGCCCTCAGCGAGGTCGAGATGCAGATCGTCGAGCTGATCCGACGGGCGTACACCAACCGGCAGATCGCCACGCAGATCCGGATGAGCGAGAAGACCATCGAGAACTACCTGACGCGGCTGTTCGCCCGCACCGGATGCCGGTCCCGGGTGGAGCTGGCCGCGGCCAGCCTGGCCACCGACTTCGCCAGCTCGGCCCGGTGACCGGCGCAGTGGACGCGGGCCTCCCGGGAGAGGCATCGCCGCTGGACGAGGCGGGTCCGCCACTCACGTTGATCACGGGTCCGGCCGGCATCGGGCGTACGCACGTGCTGCGCGCCCTGCGCCGAGCGGCGGCCGGCGCCGGCCGGCCCGTGCTGGAGGTGCGGCTGGCCCCCGAGGACCGCGACGATCCCGGATACCTCGTCGCCCGGGTGCTCACCGGGCTCGCGCCGGTGCCGGCTCGCCTCGCCGCAGGGCGGGGGCACAGCATGACGGCCGAGCACTGGGCCGCGGCCTTCGCCCGTACCCTCCGCGACCGGCCCGGCCTGGTGGTGCTGGTCGACGACGCGCAGTGGGCCGATCCCCGGTCCGCGGCCGGGCTGCTGGAGGCGATGCACGACCTGGCCGGTTCGTCGCTGCGGTTCGTCGCCGCGCTGCGTACCGGCGCCGAGCCTGCGCCCGCGGTGGCTGCCGGATTCGACCGGCTCCGCGCGGCCGGGCTGGTCCGGGTGGCGCCGGTGCGCCCGCTCGCGCCCGCGGCGGTGGACGCGCTGGTGCGCGACGCGGTGCGGGCCGTTCCACACGATTCGCTGGGCGTCGCGGTGCGGCGATTCGGCCGGGGCCGGCCCGCCGCCGTGCTTGCGGCCGTGGAGGGATTCCGCCGGTCGGGGACGCTCGCGGTGGTGGATCGGCGCGCCTACCTGACCGACACCGCCGCCGATCCGCAGATCCCCGCCGGCCATGACCTGCTGTCGCCCGTACGCCGCCTGGCGCCCCCCGCCCGCGCGGTCGCCCGTGCGCTGGCCGTGCTGGAGCCGCTGCGCGCCGCCGCGCCGCCGCTGATCGGTGCTGTCCTGGGCCTGCCGGCCGACCTGGTGTACGAGCATCTCGGCACGCTGCGCCGGGAGGGCGTGGCCCGCGAGGGCCGGCATGGCTGGCGAATCCCGGTTCCGGCGATGGCCTTGGCGCTCCGCGCGGGACTGGGTCCCTACGAGCGGGCCCGGCTCGCGCAGGTCGCTGTCGAGGCACTGTGGTCCGGTCGCGTGCACTGCTCCGATCCCCACTTCCTGCCCGACCAGGTGGCCGCCGCCGGCACGCTGGTCGACGCCGGGCCGGCGCTCGCGCTGCTCCGGGAGCGCGCCGAGGCCGCCGCTGTCGTGCGGCCCGCCGCCGCGGCGCGCTGGTGGGCCGCGGCGGCCACCCTGAGCGGCGACCCGGCGGACCGGGTGGAGGCGCTGCTCAGTCATGCCGCCGCCGAGCTGTGTGCGGGACGGTACGCCGCCGCGCGTATTGACACCCACCGGCTGCTCGGTGAGCACGCCGCCTCTCTGTCCGCCGCCGTGCGGCAGGACGCCGAGCTGCTGGCGCTCGCCGGTGCGTGCGGTGAGCGCGACGTGGACGCCATCCGGCGTACGGCCGAGGGGCAACCCTGGTCGGCGGACGGGCCGGCGCCGACAACCGTCACCCGGGCCGCCGCGCTGACCCTGGAGGACCGCTGGGCTGCGGCGGCCCGTCTGCTGGCTCGTGCCCCCCTCGATCCGCCCGAACCGGACAGCGCCGCCGCGACGGTCTTCGAGCAAGTGGCTGCCGTCACAGGCCGGACGTCCGCGTTGGCACGGACCGGCCAGGGTGGTGCGTACCGGTACGCCGAGCGGGAACGGGCCCGGGCCGCCGCGACAGACCGGGGAGCGCGGCGCCGAGCGGCCTCCGTGGTGGGCTCGTCCGGCATCCATCTCATGGCCGGCGACCTCGCCGCCGCGGAACGCGGGATCGCCGAGGCCGGGCTGCCGGCGCGGGACCTCCCGGCACCCGAGCGGTGCCTGCTCGACTGGCACGCCGGGCGGTGGGACGCGGCGCTGGACGCCGCCGAGTTCGGGATGGCCGCCGGTCTGGTCGCGGGTCGCCATCCGCTGCCCTCGGCCGTGCACCGTGCCGCCGCGGAGGTGTTGCTCAGCCGCGGCAGGCCGGCTCGCGCCCGGGCGGTGCTGGAGGCGACTCACGATACTTTTACGGCGCTGGGGCACCTGACGGCGGTGGCGGCGGCCGAGATCGAGTGGGTGCTGGGCCGCGCGGACGCCGCTCTGCGCGTGGCCACAAACGCGTTGGCCAAGGCCTCGGTGCGTGGTATGGCCATGGGCCGGGATGAGCTGTGGTTGATCGTCACGGAACTCGCGATGGAGCGCGGGGACGTCGGGTCGGCCTGGAGCGCCGCCGCTTCGGCGACGACAGCCGCGTCCGCTCTGGGCACCGAGGCGGGCGCGGTGCGGGCGGCCACGGCCCGGATGATCGTGGCGCGCGACCACACCGCGGCGGTAGAGGTGGTGGCGATGGCGCGGGCCCTCGGCCGGCCGTACGAGCTGGCCCGCACCCTGGAGCGGGTGGTGCGGTGGACCGGCCGGACGCCGGAACTGCTGGGGGAGGCGTACGACCTGCTCGGCGATCTGGGCGCGGTGCTGCACCGGTCCCGCGTACGCCAGGTCATGCGCGAGCACGGCCGCGGCGTGCCGGGGCGCGTGCGGACGCTGGCCGAGGGCGAGCACCTGCTGGCCGTGCTGGTCGCTGACGGCCTGTCCAACCGTGAGCTGGCCGCCGCCACGCAGAGCAGCGAGAAGAGCGTGGAGGGCAGACTGACCCGCCTCTTCAACCGCACCGGATACCGGTCCCGGGTCGAGCTGGCCGCCGCGGTGCTGGTCGGCGACTACGGGCCCGGCTGAGATCCGGCTCCGGCCTGCTCCGGTGCCATCAGGCTGGGCAGCGGCAGGTCGATCCCCTTCGCGACGTGCCGCCACCGGTCACCGTCCGGGCGCAGGACCTGATCCACCCGGGTACGCTCCCACGCCCGCCTCGGCAGCAGCAGGGTGACGCCGCCGGCCACCAGTTCGGGTAGCCGTGACCGCACCGAGGCGAGCTCGACCAGCCGGCTCGCGGTCGCCGGCACGTCGATCGCCCGGTTCGCGGCGACGTGCAGGTGCACCAGCCGGCCGCCCGGCGTCACCTCGGGACGGCGTACATGCAGCCGCAGGTAGTCGTCGTCCAGCCGGGACGGCGACTCGGTCAGCACCGCCCAGGCGCCGACGCCACGCTCGCTCCTCGGCCACGGCACTACGTCGTTCGACAGACCGTCCATGCCGTGGCGCGCTCCCGTGAAGCGCAGCGTCACCGGGTTTGGTGACAGTTCGGTCCGCTCGCCCGGCTGCCCATCGGGGTCGACGGGATAGGCGGCTTGCAGCCGTGTCCGGTCGAGCCAGCCGGCCGGCAGCAGAAACGCCCCGCCCTCGATGGCCTGATGCCGCAACTCCGTCGGTACGTCCGCCAGCCGGCTCATCGCCACCGCGCCGCCCGCCCCCACCCGGAGGCAGAGCAGATGCCGGCGCGGATGGGCCCGCGCCATCTTCTCGCCGTCGAGTTGTCCGATCAGGAACAGGTTCGTGCCCGGAACGCCGTCCGTCGCCACCCGCTCGGCCGGCCACTCGGAGCCGATCCACAGATCGACCGGCTCTGCGTTGACCTCCAGATCGCCGGGCAACCACCGGACGCCGTGCGGGCGGCTGCTCCGGGACGGCACAGTCAGGGCAGGGCGCGGGCTCGGCGCCGGCAGCACCCGCTCCGGTGGCGGCGGCTCCGTAGGCACCACCGGGGCCGGCACCCGTGCCCGGGCCACGATGCGCCGCCGCCGCGGGATCAGCCAGCCGTCGTCGTTGCGCCACCGGCCGGTCCCGGAGTCGTCGCCCAGGTTCCCGGCGCGCACCCAGCGGGCGGGTTGTTGCCGCTCGCCGACGGATTGGGGCAGGCCGTCGACGACCGACACCTCCGCGCCCGGCTCCAGCGACCAGATCTCCACGCCCAGGTCGGACTCCAGCGCCAACAGATGTTCGTGCAGGCCCGCGGCCCGGTCCGCGACCACGGGCGTGAGCAGCAGCAGATCCTCGCCCTGCCAACCGGCGTCCTCCAGGTGGGCGTGCAGCTCGGCCGGGCCGGCCGCGAGATCGGCGCCGTCGGCGTGGCGCAGCGCCAGCCGGCCGTCCTCCAGGATGGTCAGATCCACCAGCACGGTGCCCGGTTCGGCGCGCGCCCCGGCGTACTGCTCGCGCAGCGCTTCCTCGGAACGCCGGCCGGTGCTGACCATCGTCACGGCGCCGGCGCCGAAGATCACCGGCGGGCCGCTCGGCATCAGGCGCCCGTCGCGGTCCGTGGCGAAGCGGGCGGTCGTGGTCGTCGCCGGCGGCCGGTGTCCGATCCAGCCGGTGATCTCACCGGAACCGTCCCGGGCGGCCAGATCCCGGCACCCGCGCAGCAGCACCACCTCGCCGCCCGGCCGCGGCGTCCACACGGTCGCGCCGGTCGCCTCGGCCAGCGCGGCCACCTGCCTGGTCAGCAGCCGCTGCTCGGCGGCGCCGTCCGGCCAGCGCAGCCAGAGCCGCAGGTCACCGCCGTACAGGGGGATCGACGAGAGCGCCGCCGCTATGTCCTGGCCGGTGTGGCCGCCGGTCGTTCCCGGGTGGTAGGCGGAGAGCCGGAATCCGCCGGCGCGGGTAGCGGCCGCCACTGTGACCATGCTCGGGTGACCCGCGCCGAGCCCGGCGGCCGCCGCCCGGCGCACCACGAAGTCGTCCCGGTTGGCGAACTCCAGCCCGCCCGGCAGCGGCAGCGTGGCCAGTCCCGATCGGTGCAGCACCAGGCCGCCGGCCAGCTCGAACCAGCTCGGCAACGTGGTCGCGAGGGTGGGCGGCTGGATCACCACCCAGTCCACCACCGCGCCGCTGACCCGGTCGACCGGCACCGCCTCCGGAGGCTCGCCGGCCGCGCCGGCCAGCCGCTCCACCCGGGCGCCGACCGGCGTGACCAGCAGGTCACAGCCCAGCCCGTCGGCGACCAGGCCGAGCGTGCTCGCGTTGCGTACGCCGTCGTCCACCAGCAGCCGCAGGTCGTGGCCGGGCGACATGGTCTCCTGCACGCAGGCGATCAGCTCCTGCGCGGTCAGCGCCGTCGCGGGCGCCTCCGGCCGGGCCAGCCCGCCGGCCGGGGTACGCACGAGGACCAGGTCGCTCAGCCCTTCGACGGGCCTGGTCGATGGAGTCGTTTGCACACATTCCTCACTGTGTCGGCCCTGCCGGTTCGGGTTCTGCCGCCTCGGCCGGGCGCTTGCTAGGCCGGAAGGTCCGGGCCGAGGCTGATCGACCAGCGCGCCGCCGGTCCGCCGCCCACCACGATCGGCACCGTCCGGTGTGGACCATCCGACATCGTGCCCAGAAGTGTCCGCAAATCCTGCCCGTCTGTACCACGGCAGACCACGACCCGCAGGGAAGTGGGGGCGTCCGTCGCGAGATCGGTGAGCGAGGCGATCCGCCGGAACCGGGACGGCACATCGTCCCCGAGCGCGTCGCCGGCCACCACCACGTCGGTATCCTGGCCCAGTTGCGTCACCAGCGCCACCGCGTGCCGTCGCGCTGCCTCGGCGCCGCCGCCGACGGTGAGCACGTCCGGAGCCATCGCCAGATCGAGCCAGAGCCTGCGTCCGTCCCGCTCGCCGGCGATCACCGGGACGGTGGACGCCGGCGGTCGCTGATCGCCGTCGAGCCATCCGTAGGCGGGGGCCCAGCCGGCGGGCCGCGCGCCGATCAGCCGGACTTTCGCTGGCTCCTCCCCGCACCGCAGGTCGGTGACCAGCGTGGCGAACGGATCCGGCGGCGCTGAGGCAGGTGGCCGGGCAGCCGTGGCCGCGACCGGAGCCGCCGGTGCGGGTGGCGAGGGCGGCAAGGATGCGGACGCCGCGGGCCCGGTGGCGGGCGGCGCGCCGGGGTAAGCGGGTGATCTCGCGGTTGCCTCCGCCGCCGCCCGCCGCCGTGCCATCCGCGCCATCTGTGCCCAGGCGACCAGCAACACCGCGAGCACCAGCAGGGCGACCCGCAGTGCGGTGGGCGACCAGAGCACGGCGATTCCCGGTGAGCTCACCCCCGGCGCGTCCGGCGGAGGCGGCTCGGCCAAAGCGCCCGCGTTCCAGTCGGCCGCCGCCGACCGGGACGGCGCGGCGGACGAACCGACCGGCGCCGGCGCTGAGGACGGCCCGGTCGCGGGTCCGCCCGGCGCCGGCGGGGGACCACTGCGGACGCCCGGACCCTTCGCGTCCTGGGGAAGTACGAGGATCCAGCCCGGCTGCACCCTCGTCGAGTCGGTCATCGTCTGCCCGCCGGGCTGGGGACGTCCCTTGTTGAGCTCGAAGATCTCCTTGTACCGATTCCCGTTGCCGAGCGTCGTCGCGGCGATGGCGAAGAGATATTCCTGGTGACCGTTGACCGGCGGGCCGACCACGTAGTATTTCCCGGTGTCGCCGGGCGCCCGCAGCGCCCGCGAGGCACCTGCCTGCGGCGCAGCGACGGCAGCACTCGCCGTGCCGGCGGCCACCGGCAGCATCAGCAGGAGCACCATCACGGGCACCGAAAGTCGTCCCATGCCGCCTCGTCCTTCAGGGTTCGTCCGTGAATTCGTGAACCGCGACCATCCGCGCTCCGTTCTCAGGTTGTTCTCCCCACGATGGAGGGATGATGAGCAGAACTAAACCTTATGCGCAGGATGTGAGAGATGCCGCCGTCGCCTGCCGCGATTCCGCGGCCGACGTCGGCGATCGCCTTCGCGGGCTGCGTGCGCGGCTGGCGAGCCTGGATGCCGTCCGCCTGGGCATGCCGGATGCCCGGCTGGCGGACCTCCTGGCCGGTTTCGACATCTACGCCCGGATGCTGGACGACGCTCTGTGCGACATCGCGGGCGACCTGCGCGTTGCGGCCGGCTCGCCGCGGCGTTGCGGCCTGGAGCTGGCCGCCGGAAGTCCCGGGTGACCTCGATGGACGCCGACTTGGCCGAGCACGGGCGGGCGATCATCGCAACGGCCGCCGAGGTGGCAGGGGAGCTTGCCGGGTTGCGGCACGCGCTGGCGCCGACACGGGAGCTGTGGACCGGTGTGGGCCCGGACCTGGACCCGGCGGACGAATGGACGATCGCGGTGGACGGTCTGCTCGGTGCCGACGGCGTGCTCGGCCAGATCAGCCGCGCGTTGGACACCCCCTGGCCGGCGCTGCCCAGCGCGGGGTGGTCCGGCGCCGAGCCGGCGTCGCCGGGGGCGTGATCCGCCGATGAGCAGGCTCCCGTGCGACGACGAGGCGACGCGTTCGCTGATCGGCTTCCTCGCGCTCGGCCGCCTGTCCCCGGACGAACGCAGCGCGGTCACCGGGCATCTGCGGTCGTGTGCGTCCTGCCGGGCCGAGCGGGCCGAGGTCGACAGCGTCATCAGTATCCTCGGCATGCTCTCCGTCACGGACTTCCGGGCGCTGGCGGCGGAATTCGGTGGTCCGGCGGCGGCCACCGCGCGGCCCGTGCCGGATCAGCTTTTCGGTGCCCCGGGCGCGCCTCGCCCCGTGACCGAGCCGGTGCGGCCGGCCGGGTCGTCGCACGTCGTCCGCCGCGTCAGCATGGAGCCGGGCCTGCCGCCAATCCGGCTCGGCGAGGGTCATCTCACGCCGCGGCCGGCGACCGGGCGGCTTGCGCGCGGCCCGCACACGCACCGCCGGCCCGGCGGTCGCCGTCCGCGTACCGGTGTGGTCGTCGGCCTGACGTCGGTGGTCGTGATCGCGCTCGGCGGGCTGTTCGTCTCCCGGTCGTGGTCGCAGGCAGGCGGCCTGGGCCCGGTGATCGCAGTGGCGGCGACCAGGGACGACAGCAGCGGGGTGGACGTGTCGGCCACCCTGTACGAGCAGGGAGGCCAGGTCAGCGTGCGGCTCGCCGCGACCGGTCTGGCTCCCGGGGTATATCAGCTCTATGCCGTCACCGACGCCGGTGAGGATCTGCTGCTCGGCCGGTTGACCGGGTCGTCCGGCGGCGGGACGTACGCCGGTGACATCCCGGTCCGGGTCGACGACCTCTGGTACTTCGGTGTGCGCGAGGTGGACGGTGGCCTGATCGTTGTCGCCACGGTGAGCAGGGAATCGACGCCGCCGGGCGAGGTGCGGCTCGGCCCTCGGTGAGTTGCGTCCGCAATGTCCCTCCAGGAGTCCGGCCGATTCGCGTGAACACCGTCCCGAAAAGTCGCGTTACTGGAGAGTGAATCCGGCTATCGACGACGCGAGGCAGGGGGAGTCGTCACTGCTACCCGCTCAGGACGAGGCCCTCAGACTCGCCTACGCCGCGCACGCGCCGATCCTGATCAACTACCTTCTACGCCTGACCATGGGCAACCGCGCCCTCGCCGAGGACATCCTGCAGGAGACGCTGGTACGCGCCTGGAACCATCCGGAGGTCCGTACCGCCGACGGGCAGTGGAGTCGCGGCTGGCTCATCACGGTGGCCCGGCGGATCGCGATCGACCACATCCGGGCCGACCGGGTGCGCGCCACCGACGTGCTCGACGAGCGCATCGATGAGCCGCCGGACGGCGTCGACCACATCGATCGGCTCATCGACAGCCGGGAGGTGCGGGAGGCGGTGGCCCGGCTGCCGGAGCGGCTGCGCAGCGCACTGATCGAGATCTACTTCCATGCGCACTCGGTGTCCGAGGCGGCGCAGCGTCTGTCCATTCCGGAGGGCACCGTCAAATCGCGAACGTTCTACGCGTTACGCGCTCTGCGTGAGGACCTGGTGAATCGCGGCTTCGCCGAGTAGCCGGCGAGAAAGCTCGAACTTTCCGTGAACCGGGTCCCCGTGGGATCCGTTCTCAGGGCACATTGGGTGGAGAGGGAACCAACCGTGGCACTGACATTCGTAATTGACCGGCTTCGCGCGCTCCGCGCGACGGGACTGAGGGCCTGGCGCTCCCTGCGTAGCACCCGGCAGCGGGTGGAGGCGGGCGTGGCCTTCGCGGCCGCCGTCGCCTGTGTGGTGGCCGCCGCCGTTCAGGCCGGCCCCGCGCTCGCCGAGACGAAGATCGAGGGTGAGGCGGTCCCGGACGACGTCCTCGCGGCGATCGTGGTCGGCGCCACGTCCTGCCCGGCCGTGACCGGCCCGCGGCTCGCGGCCCAGATGATGGCGGCGTCGCGTTTCGAGCCGAACGCGAAGACCGGCGAGGGCGAGGGCCTGGCCAATCTGGACGCGGCCGACTGGAAGAAGTGGGCGCCGTGGCAGCGGGCGCAGCGTACCGACGTGCTGGCGAACGTGCTCGCGCTGGCGCACCGTACCTGCAAATTCGTGGGCCAGGCCCGGGAGTCCGGTGTGGCCGGCGACCTCTGGGAGGCCGCCATCGCCGCCGACAGCGTGGGCCTGGAAGCGGTGGTGAAGGCCAAGGGCGTGCCGGAGCGCGCCCGCAAGCACGTCGACACCGTGGCCGGGTACGCCAACTGGTACGCCGACGAGCCGGACTTCACCGGTGCCGAGCAGAAGACCCGGGAACAGGTACTCAGCGCCACCCCGGGCCCGGTCAAGATCCCGGACGAGTACGTCCCCCTCGTCCTCCGCGCCGGACGTGTCTGCGACGACGTGCTGCCCGCCCCGCGGGTCGCCGCTCAGCTCATGGCCCTCTCCGCGTTCAACCCCAACTACCGCGGCCCGAACGGGGGACAGGGCATCGCCCAGTTCACCGCGTCGATGTGGGAGCGGTACCGCCCCTCGGCCGGGGCGTCGGTGTGGGATCCGCAGGCGGCCATCCCAGCCATGGGAAGCGCGATGTGCGACCTCTGGAACCAGCTTTCCGGCATGAAGACCGCCGACGCGAAGAGCGACCCCTACAACCTGGCGCTGGCCGCCTACCAGTGGGGCGTGACCGCGGTCCGGGCCGAGGGCGGCGTGCCCCGTAAGGCGTCCGTGACGCAGCTCACCGACCTGGCGGCCGGCTACGTCGAGGGATACTCGGCCGACACCCGGCTGGCTCCGGAGAAGCCGGCGCCGGAGAAGCCGAAGCCAGGAGCATCCACGCCCTCCACGTCCGCTTCCACGCCTCCGGCGCCTCAGTCCGGCCCCTCCAGCTCGGATCCGCAGCCCGCCGCGGATCCGAGCAAGGCTACGGAGACGACCGGGACCAAGGCTCCGGAGAAGCCGGCGACCAAGCCCGCGGCCCCGGTGTCGAAGAAGTGGAACGCCGCGGACCGGTGGCAGATCTCGAACGCGCTGACCGGCCGGGTGGCCGACGTCCCCGGCGACGATGTGACCAAGGCCGGCAACACCATCATCGGGATCTGGAACAACCAGAAGGCCAAGGACCAGTACTGGCACATCTCCGACGCCCCCGACGCCGGCTGGGTGGTGATCACCAACGCCTTCAGCAACAAGGCGCTCGGCGTCCGCGACCGGTCCACCGTCAACGGCGTCAAGGTGGTGATGCTGACCCCGGCGGCCGCCGATCACAACCAGCAGTGGCAGCTGCGGGACGGCGGTAACGGCACGTACTTCATCGTCAACCGCAACAGCGGCAAGGCGCTGGATCTCAACGGCGACGACTGCTGCGGGGACAACGGCACGCCGATCGGCCAGTGGGATCTGCAGTCGCGGGCGGTCGACCAGCACTGGAAGCTCCGCAAGTGAGTGCGGCCCGGGCTGCGCGGATCCGCCGGTCGTCGAGCCGGGTCGCGGCGGTGTTCGTCGCGGCCCTGCTCGGGGCAGGAGTGTGCGCCTCGCCGTCGCACGCCACCGAGGAAGAGCTCGTGCAGTACTACACGGTCGGCTCGTCGTCGGAGACCCTCAGCCAGATCGCGGACGAATTCCTCAGCAGTTCCGGGCGTTCGACGGAAATCTTCAACCTCAACACCGGTCGGCGGCAGCCGGTCGGCGGCAGCCTCAGCGACCCGGACCGGCTCCGCGCGGGCTGGTACCTGATGCTGCCCTGGGACGCGGTCGGTCCGGGCGTGCAGTACGGCGTCCTGCCGAAGACCGCGCCAGCGCCGAACTCCGGCACCGACAGTTCGAGTGGTTCCGGAAGCCCGAGTGGTTCCGGCAGTTCCGGCGGGCCGGGTACGCCAGCCGGAGCGAGCGGACCCGGCCCCGGCGCAACGGGGCAGGGTGTGCGGCCCGATGGCCCCGGCGCACCGCTGGTGGCCGGGGCCGCGCGACCGAACCCGGCCGCGTTGCCGAAGACGCCACCGTTGCGGCCGTCCGCGTCGAGCAAGTGTGTCGCGGCGACGGCGGCCAGCAAGCCCTCGCACTGGGGCATGAGCCGGCTCACCGCGGACCGGGCGTGGCAGTACGGCCGCGGCACCGGTCAGCTCATCGCTGTGGTCGACTCCGGAGTGGACGGCCGGGCGCCGCAGCTCAGCGGCCGGGTGGCGATCGGCGCTAACATCGTCACCGGCGACGGGCGTGGCGACACCGACTGCCTGGGCACCGGCACGGCGATGGCGGGCCTGATGGCCGCAGCGCCCCAGGGGGAACTGACCTTCGCCGGTGTGGCGCCGGAGGCGGTCGTCATGCCGGTCCGTGTGGTGACCGACGGGAAGACCGTCGACGAGGCGAGCCAGGCGGCAGCGATCGAGGTCGCGGTCTCGGCCGGCGCCACGGTGATCGCCATCGGGTCCTATGTCGACGTCACGCGGGACGCGGTGGCGCGTTCCGTGCGGACCGCTCTGGAACACAACATCGTCGTGGTGGCCGGGGCCCCGACCTCGGACCGGCCCGCGGGGGCCGCGCTGCCGGACGGTGTGATCCTCGTCGGTGGCGTTGCCGCCGACGGCAAGACCGCGGCCGACTACGCCCCTCAGACCGTCGACGTGGTGGCGCCCGGCGTCAACGTGACCAGCATCGGGGTGAACGGCGCCCCGACGTTCGTCGGCAGTGGCACCCAGTACGCGGTCGCGCTGGCGGCGGGCACGGCGGCGCTGATCCGCTCGACGCACCCGGCGCTCACGGCCGATCAGGTCGCCAACCGCTTGGCGGCCACCGCGGAGAAGATGACCGGCAGCCAGTACGGCCACGGCATGATCACCCCGGTCGCCGCGGTGACCCGGGAACTGCCGGGGGAGGCGGCGCCACCGCCGTCGGACGCCGCCGCGGACCGGCAGGTCAGCGGCGGCGACGGGGTCCGGGTCGCGTTCCTGGTCACGGTGCTGGCTGGGCTGCTGCTCAGCACTCTGCTCGTCTTCCGGTTCCGGCGCACGATGAGCCGGGCCGCGGCCGAGGGCGATGACGCGCTGGATCGAGATTGGCCGGGCGCCGCGGAGCCGGCCGTGGCCACCGGGTCTCGCTGAGCGAGGCCGACCTACCAGGATCGAGGTCGTGATGTTCCGCGCCCGTGTCGCCGCGGTCGCGGCGCTGATCTCTCCGGTCGTGCTGGTGGCGGCGCCGGCTTCGGCGGCGCCGGCGGTCCCGCCGGTGCCATCGCCCGGCGGGGGATGCCTGGGACCGCCGCAGAGCGTCGAGGCCGGCACCCCGTGGGCACAGTCGCGGCTGGGCGTCGAGCGGGCGTGGCCGCTGACCCGCGGCGCGGGGGTGACGGTCGGAATCGTGGACACCGGCGTCGCGGCGGACAGCCCGCAGCTGCGCGGCCGGGTGCTGCGCGGCGTCGACGTCACGAAGAACGCGGCAGCCGCCGACACTGACTGCTTCGGCCACGGCACCTTCATCGCCGGGATCATCGCCGCGGCTCCGGCCGCCGGCACCGGGTTCTCCGGCGTCGCGCCCGCGGCGAAGCTGTTGCCGGTCCGGGTGGCGCACGGCCTGGACGACGGCACGGCCGGCTTGCTGGCCAGAGGAATCCGGGCCGCGGTGGACGCGGGCGCCTCGGTCATCAACATCTCCGCGAGCGCCGCCTCGCCAGAGGCGAGCCTGGTCGCCGCGGTCCAGTACGCCGAGGAGCACGACGTCGTCGTGGTGGCGGCCGCCGCCAACGGTGCCACGGAGCAGCGGACGGTCGCCTATCCGGCCGCGCTGCCCACGGTGCTGGCGGTCGGTGCGATCGACGCCGCCGGGGTGCTCGCCGACTTCTCCCAGCAGGGCAGACACCTCCGGCTCGTCGCGCCCGGCGTGGACGTGGTGAGTATCGGACCGGGCGGACCCGGCCACTGGGTGGGCAGCGGCACCAGCTACGCGGTCCCGTTCGTGGTCGGTGTCGTCGCACTCGTCCGTGCGTACCGGCCGGATCTGACCGCCGCCCAGGTGCGTCACCGGCTGCTGACCACGGCGGACCATCCGGCGACCGCCATCCCCGACCCCGGTCTCGGCTGGGGAGTGGTGAACCCGTCGGCGGCCGTCGCCGCGGTGCTGCCGGAGGAGGGCGGCGCGGGTGTCGTCGCGGGCCCGGGCTCGGCCCGCCATCCCGCGCTGCCACCACCGGACCCGATCGGACCCTTCCTGGCGGCGCTCGGCGCCGGCCTCGCGGTCGCCCTGCTCGGCGCCGTGGGCCTGCTGACCAGGCTGCTGCCGTCCGGGAACCGGCGCCGCTGGCGTCCCGCGCGGGTGGCCGACGTCCGGAACACGCACCCCTCCTGACCGGGGAACGTCTCACTCACGCTCCGGCGCGTCTGGTGCCGGCACTTCGGGCGTCTGCACCAGCCGTACCGCGCGCCGCCGGTCGATGTACTGGCCCCGCGCCGTCGGTAGCGTGCGCGGCCGCACGTTGCCGAGGAACACCCCCTCCTCACGGGGGCAGGAGAAGAGGACGCTGGGTGAGCCCAGCTCCCAGGCCCGGCGCAGGACCGGGTTCATCATCGCCCGCGAGGCGCCGGCGGTGCCGCGGGCGACGATCAGGTGCAGGCCGATCTCGGAGCCGTGCGGGAGCAGCGGCAGCAGCGGCGTCAGCGGCGACTCCCGGCCGCTCTCGATCAGCTCGAAGTCGTCGATGATGATGAACAGGCGTCCGCCGGTCCACCAGTCCCGCTTGTGCAGCCGGCTGGGCGGGACCTCAGGGCCGGGCAGCCGGCCGGTGAGCACCTGGCCGGCCTCGACCAGCGTCGCGGTCAGCCGCTCGGCGGACATCGAGTAGCCGATCTGGTTCGCCTCCGGGATCGCGTCGTGCAGCTCGCGGCGGAAGTCGCCGAAGACGACGCGCGCCTCCTTCGGCGCGTGGTGCGCGGCGATGCTCCGCGCGATGTGGCGGAGCAGGTTGGTCTTGCCGGTCTCGGTGTCGCCGAAGATCAGCAGGTGCGGGTTGGCATCGAAGTCGTGCCAGAGCGGCTCCAGCTTGACGTCGTCCAGGCCGAGCGGGATGCGGATCTCCGCGTCCTTCGACGGCGCCGTGGCGACCGGCAGCTGGCCGGCCGCAAGCCGGTCCGGCAGCAGCTTCACCTTCGGTGCGCGCGGCGCGGTGGGCACGTCGAGCGCCTCGACCAGCTCGCCGATCGCCTCGGCCAGGTCCTCGGTCTCGGCGTTGCCGTCGATCCGGGGTAGCGCGGTGAGGAAGTGCTGCCGGTCGGCCGTGATGCCGCGGCCCGGCACGTTGGGCACGGTCGCGGCGACCCGGCTGTTGACCTCGGATTCGACCGGGTCGCCGAGCTTGAGCTCGAAGCGGGTGCCGAGCACGTCACGCAGCCAGGGCCGGATCTCGGTCCAGCGCCCGGCGGAGACCACCAGGTGCACGCCGAAGCTGAGACCTCGCGCCGCCAGCTCGCCGAACCGGTCGTCCAGCTCCTGGAAGTCCTGGCGTGCGGTGTACCAGCCGTCGACGATCAGGAACACGTCGCCGTACGGGTCGATGTCGTGAAACGCGCCGGTCGCGCGAGCCCGCCGGTAGCTGGCCATCGAGTCGATGCCGTGCTCGCTGAAGATCATCTCCCGCCGGGCCATCAGGTTGGTCATCTCCAGCACGGTGCGGTTCACCTTGTCCCGGTCGAGTCGGCCGGCGACGCCGCCCACGTGCGGCAGCCGGGTCAGCGAGGACATCGCGCCACCGCCGAAGTCGAGACAGTAGAACTGGACCTCGGCGGCGGTGTGGGTGAGGGCCAGCGCGCACATCAGCGTGCGCAGCAGGGTGCTCTTGCCGGCCTGGGGGCCGCCGACCACGCCGACGTTGCCCGCGCTGCCCGCGAGGGTGGCGGTGAGCAGTTCCCGGCGCTGCTGGGCGGGCAGGTCCACCAGGCCGATCGGGACGGTGAGCTGGCCGGCGCCGTAGCCGCCGACCGGCGCCAGGCCCACGTCCGGGTGCTCCACCAGCGGCGGGAGCAGCTTCTCCAGCGTGGCGGGCTCGGTGAGCGGGGGCAGCCACACTTGGTGCGCCGCGGGGCCGTGCCCGCGCAAGGCCTCCAGCAGCACGTCGGCCAGCACCGGTGGCTTGTCCTCGCCGTCCGTGGCCTGCCCGCCGGGCTCCAGCTCGGGCTCGGGCGGGACCTCCGGGATCAGGTGCTCGGTGCCGAACGGCACCACCCCACCCTGGACGGAGCGACGGCGGCGCTGGTGCGGCGGATGCCAGGGCCCCGAGCAGTACGCGGCCTTGAACCGGATCAGCGTCTGGGTGTCGGGTCGCAGATAGCCGTTGCCCGGCACGTTCGGCAGCTCGTACGCGTCCGGCACGCCGAGCACGCTGCGGCTCTCCATGGAGGAGAAGGTGCGCAGGCCGATCCGGTACGACAGGTGCGACTCGATCGTGTGGATGCGGCCCTCGTCGACGCGTTGGCTGGCCAGCAACAGGTGGACGCCGAGGCTCCGGCCCAGCCGGCCGATCATCGCGAACACGTCGATGAATTCGGGCTTGCTGCTCAGCATCTCGCTGAACTCGTCGACCACGATGAACAGCGCGGGCATCGGCTCCATCGTGGTGCCCTCGGCGCGCGCCCTCTCGTACTCCCGCCGGGACGGGTAGCCGCTGGCCCGCAGGTGCTCCTGGCGCCGGTTCAGCTCGCCGGTGAGCGCGTCCTGCATGCGGTCGACCAGCTCCAGCTCCTCGGACAGGTTCGTGATGACCGCCGAGGTGTGCGGCAGCCGCTCGAAGCCGAGGAACGCGGCGCCGCCCTTGAAGTCGACGAGCACGAAGTTGAGCTCCTCGGACGAGTGCCGGGCGGCGAGGGCCAGCACCAGCGTACGCAGCAGCTCGCTCTTGCCGGAGCCGGTGGCGCCGATCAGCATGCCGTGGGGTCCCATCCCGCCCTCGGCCGCCTCCTTGATGTCGAGCTCGATCGTCGTGCCGTCACCGGTCATGCCGATCGGCACCCGCAGCCGCTGCGACGCGCTGCGCCCGGCGCGGTACCCGGCCGGGTTGAACGCGGTCAGGTCGCCGAGCTGGAGCAGCCCGGCCAGGTCGTAGTCGGTGGCCAGCGGTTCCTCGGTGTCGCCGCCCTGACCGACCCGGTAGCGGGCGAGCGAGCGGGCGAGCGCGCCGGCGGCGGTCACGCTCATCGCGTCCGGGCGGCACAGCGGGGTGCTGTCGGACTTGCCGAGGTGGTCGAACGTGACGACGCTGAACAGCTGTTCGGTGGCCTCCACCAGCAGCGCGTGCGGATGCGCCTCCCAGCCGAGTGTGGCGCCGACGTCCAGCACCAGCACGTTGCGGTAGCCGTCGCCGCCGAGCCGGTGGCCGGCCGGCAGCCGGGGGCCGTCCAGGACGACCACGACATACGGTTCCATCGCGGTGACCGGGGTGTCCGGCTCGAACCCGGGCCGGTCCGGAACGCCGAGCGTCGCGAACAACTCCTCGAGCTCGACGGCATCCGTGACGAAGCGGCGGCGGGTGCCGGTGACGTCCGGGACGCTGTCGTCCTGCAGGTGCGGCAGCCACTTCGTCCACTCCCACTGCGAGGCGGTGGCCGCCACGACGACGTGCAGGTCGCCGGGGGAGTGCGCGACGACGAGCTGGGCGAGCATCGCACGGACGGCGGACCGGATCGTGGCCAGGTCGCCCTGGCAGGCGATGCGGGAGAATGCACGCAGGTAGATCGCGATCGGTGAGTCCTGGAGGGTGGAGTACGCGCGGAGGAACCGCCGTAACGCATGTGCGGCCATCGGCTCCAGGTCCTCGACCGGCTTGCTGCTGGGGGCGATCAGGCGCGTGGTCGAACGGCGTGCCCCGAGGCCGATCCGCACCTCACCGAAGTCGTCGTGCGCGGTCCGGCGCTCCCACAGCCGGTGGCTGAGCGCCATCGACCAGAGCCCGCCCGGGTCCGGGTGCAGCCAGCGGGCGGCCCGCCGCTCCTCGGTCAGCGCCGTACGCACCGTGCGCCGGACCTGCCCGAGATACCGCAGGTAGTCGCGGCGCTCGCCGTTGAGCCGGTGCTTGTGCTGCCCGGCGTTGCGCAGGAGCGGCACGACCATCATGGCGATCGCGGAGAGCACCATCAGGCAGACTCCGACGTACGCCAGCGCGCCCGCGTTGGGCCGGAGGAACATCAGCACCATGGCGAGCGAGGCGATGGCCATCGGTGCCAGCATCAGGACCGTGCTCAGCCCTCGCTCGGCCGGTTCCGGGATGACCGGCGGCTCCTGGAGCGCGATCTCCTCGCCGGGTGCGCTGGGCCCGGCGCGCCGGGCCTTACGTGAATACGGAACCGTGCCCACGCGCTTCTCCTTCGGTGAGGGGTTTCCCTCCGAAAGGGCCGGTGGGCGGGCCGCGCCGGGGCGGGGCCGTTCGCACCGTGCCTACCGTTGATGGAGACGTTCCGTTCGGTGCCGTGGTGGGCAGAGCGAAATGTATCAGGACCGATGAGGCGCGACAGAGGTCGAGGTGGTGCTCGTGCCGGAGGAGACCAGGGTCGACGTCGATCGGCTGAGGGACATTGCCGCGTCGATTGGCGTGCTCCTCGACGAGCACCGAGAGCAGTTCGACAAGCTGTACGCCTACCAGCCCGGCTTCGGGGACTTCGAGGCGGCCCGCTGGCTGGGCGATCTCGTCACCGACCGCCGCGACACGATCTTGGCGCATGTGACCTTTCTGCGGCGGGCGCTGGCCGAGATCACCGCTGCGCTCGGTCAGATCGCGGGGGAGATCGACGCGACGGACGTGGCTAACGCCGCCGCTGTGTCCCAGGTCGATCGCCCGGCGCGTCGGTGAGGGGTTTCCCTCCGATTCCGACCGGCGATGCTGGGGGCGCCCGCGGTGTCCCGCGCGGGGCCTACGGTCTGGTCTCGGATTGTCTCCGTGACCAGACGGGAGAGTGGCCGTGGCCGGCGAGACGAAGGTCGACGTTCAGAAGCTCCGGGACATCGGTACCCTGGTGGGCTACATCGTCGACGAGCACAAGGCGGGCGTCAACAGCCTCGGTGAGGTGGACCCGAACGCGGGGAAGTTCGACGCCGCGCAGTGGATGCGCGACCTGTTTATCGATCGCCGCGACGCCATCGTGACCCACATGAGCTATCTGGAACGCGCCTTCGGCGAGATCAGGGACGGCCTGATCCAGATCGCCCAGGAGTTCGAGAACGTCGACTCGGCAAACGCGGACGCGATGGCGCAGTTCACCGACTCCGCCAAGTCGATCGTCACCGAGATGGGCAAGGGCGACTACGAGCCGGTGACGGCCAAGGGCAAGACGTCGTACGAGAGCGGCGACGACAAGCCGACATCCGATACCGACACCTTCGACTTCAATGACCCGAACAAGCCGGTGATCCTGGACTTCGACCCCGCCAAGGTCCCGGGGATGGACGAGTTCATGACCACCGAGGGGCTCGGCAAGAACACCGACAAGACGCTCGACCTGAACGAGACGCCCGACGTCAAGGGAGACGGAGACATCACCACCGACGGCGGGCCGCCGCCGGAGGACAAGCCGGAGGACAAGCCGGAGGACAAGCCGGAGGACAAGCCGGAGGACAAGCCGGAGGACAAGCCGCTGGTCGAACTCAAGGACACCAAGGACGACGACGAGGGTCTCGACGGCGAGAAGAACGGCCGGGTGAGCGGAGGGGACGAAGACGGGGGCACCTTCCGGTATTACCTGGACGACAACGGTCACCATCAGTCCCACAACGGCAACGAGATCTGGTGGCTGGACGGCAAGGCGTACATCGGCGGGAACGGGCACTTCGTGGAGTACCGCTCGGGCACTGATCCGGTGCCGCACGAGCTCTGGCAGAAGAACGAGAACGAAGGCGGCCCGGAGGGCGAGTACGACTGGGACGGCGACACGTACCGCTACTACGAAGACGACAACGGCAATCATCAGACGCACAACGGCAACGAGATCTGGTGGCTGGACGGCAAGACCTACCTCAAGTACAACGATTCCGACGGCGGTGTCGATTTCATCGAGTACAAGACCCAGTAGGGCAGCGAGGACATGGAACGTCTGACGAGGCAGCGTCTCGCCGCGCCGGTACGCCTGCGGTTCGTGCTCGGTGACAAGGCCATGGACGTGGCGCTGCCCGGTGAGGCGCCGCTGGTCGACCTGCTCCCGGCGGTCCTGCTGCGGTTGAATCCGGAGGCCGCCGACCACGGGGCCGAGCACGACGGGTGGGTCGTGCAGCGGCTCGGCGGGGTGCCGCTGGACGAGGAGCGGACCGCGGTCGAGCTGGAACTGCTCGACGGCGAGGCGCTACACTTCCGGCCGCGCGCCGAGCAACTGCCACCGATCGACTTCGACGACCTCGTCGACGGGGTCGGCGAGCAGGCCCGCACCAGCCCGTGGCGGTGGAGCGACGACCGTACCCGGACGATGTTCCTGGTTCTCGGCGGCCTGACCCTGGCCGCCGGGCTGGTGATGCTGGGACTCGGTGGGCCGCCTGTGTGGCGCGCCACCGTCGCGGCGGTGCTGGCCGTGGCGCTGCTCGCGGCGGCCGGTCTGGTCAGTCGTGCGGTGCCCGACCCGCAGACCGGCTCGCTGCTCGCCTTCGCGTCGGCCGGCTACGCCGCGTCGTCCGGCTGGCTCGGCGCTCAGGCGCTGGCGCCGCATTCCCCGGCGCAGGTGCGGTTGTCCTTGGCCGCGCTGGCCGCGCTGGTGGCATTGGCGGCCGGCCTGTCCGCCGTGGCCGACGCCGGCCTGTTGTTCGCGGGCGCGCTGGCGTTCGTGACCTTCGTGGCCGTCCCGGCGCTGCTCACCGCGGCCGGCCCGGTCACCCCGCCGGAGGCCGCGGCCTGCGGTCTGGTCCTCACCCTGCTGCTGGGTCTGACGTTGCCGCCGCTCGGGTTCCGGCTCGGCGGCCTCGCGTTGCCGATGCTGCCGGGCAAGCCCGAGCAACTCTCCGAGGACATCGATCCGGCGCCGCACCGGATCGTGGTCGAACGCGGATCCGCCGGACTGGCCTATCTGGCGGCGCTGACCGTCGGCGTCGGCGCGGCGCAGGTGCTGATGGCCGCCGTGCTGGTGCGCGACGGTGGCGTCTGGCCGATGATCATGGCGTTGGTGGTCGCGACGCTGCTGAGCATGCGGTCCCGGCATCTGACCGGCCTGGTATCCCGCTGGGCGACGATCGCGCCTGCGATCGCCTTGGTCGTCTTCGACCTGTTCCGGTTCACCGCGGATCAGAGCGGACCGGTCCGGGCCGCGATCCTGGTGCCGGCGGCGGCCGTGGTGGCCGGCGCGGTGCTGACCGCGGCCGGCACCTTGCCCGGGAGGCGGCTGCGGCCCTACTGGGGACGGGCCGTCGACATCCTGGAGATCTTCATCGCCGTGATGCTGGTCCCGGTGCTCGCTGCGGTGCTCGGCATCTACCAGATGGTCCGGGCTTGGGCGAGCTGAGATGGAGTCGCGCCGGGATCAGGTACACGGGTACTTCTACATCGTCAGTCGGCTCAACGCCGCGGTCATGCAGGGCCGGCCCGACCCGTACGAGCCGCCGAACCGCCGCCCGGTGCTGGGCCTGGTCATCGGCATGCTGCTGGCCGTGGTGATCACCGGGGGCTTCGGCATCTACGGCATCTTCCGGCCGGGCGGTGACAAGTCCTGGCGGCAGAGCGGCGTGGTCATCGCCGTCCGCGAGAACGGCGCTCGCTATCTGTTGCTCGACGACCAGCTCCGGCCAGTGTTGAACTACGCGTCGGCCCGGCTGGTGCTGGGCAGCGGAACGGACGCGAGGATGGTGCAGGTATCGCGGAACTCGCTGAAGGGCATCCCGGTGGGCGCCCCGATCGGCATCCCCGGCGCTCCCGATGCGGTCCCGGCCGCGAACCGGCTCTACACCGGCGCCTGGACGGTATGCGCGCAGCCCCCGTCGCCGGCCGGTCGGCCCGCCACGATGCTGCTGCTCGGCGATCTGACGAAGACGTCCGATGTGGACGACAGACACGGATTTCTGGTACGGGCGCCGGATCGGCAGACGTCTCTGGTGTGGCAGGGCCGCCGGTACCACCTGTCCGGACCCGCCGCGGTCGCGCTCGGCTACGCGGCCCTGGAAGCCGTCCCGGTGACCGCAGCCTGGCTCAACCCGATCCCGGCCGGGCGCGACCTGGCGTTCCCCCCGGTGGCCGGGCGCGGCCGGCCGGGGCCGCCGATCGGTGGACGGTCGAGCGTGATCGGTCAGGTGTACGAGGTGCGGAACCCGGTCAGAGGCACGGCCGAACAGTTCCTCGCCCGTTCCGACGGGTTCGTCCGGCTGAGCCGTACGGTCGCGGCGCTGGCGCTGGCCGATCCGGGTATCCGGCAGGCGTACCCGGGCGGTGCGGTAAGCCCGATCCCGGCCCGGCCGGACGAACTGGCCTCGGCGACGGTCGCGAAGAGCACCGAGTTCGTCGACGGCTATCCGCCGGAGCCGCCCGCGCCGCCGGACGGCGGCGGACTGCCCTGCGTCGGCTATCGCTCGTCCGGGGCGACGGTGACGGTGACGCTTTCCCGGGTGCCGGCCACGGTGGCGGCCCGCGCGCTGCCGGTACCCCGGGCCGCCACCGCGGCCGGCACCGCGGACCGCGTGATGATCGCGCCCGGCACCGGGGTGCTGGCCCGCAATCCCTATGCCCCGGGCACCGCGGGTGGCGCGACGTTCCTGGTCACCGAGTACGGCGCGAAGTACCCGTTGCCGGCCGCCGGCGTGGAGGCGCTGGGTTACGCCGGCAGCCCGCCGGTCGACCTGCCGTCCGAACTGCTCGAACTACTGCCGACCGGTGCGGTCCTGGACCCTGCGGCGGCGTTGCGCAGCCAGGTCTGGGGCGGCTGATGAGGGATATCCCCGAGACGACTGGGCGATGCCGGTCGATCCCGCTCCGGCGGGCGGCACGGCTGATTTCATCTACCTGCCAGTGAAGTCGGCGTCCAGTGGGAGGAAGCCCATGACCAGTCCGAACACGAACACCAATCTTGACCCTGTCGTCGCCACCCGGGTGGCCGGTGACCATCGCGAGACGGCCGCGAACGTCGGCCGGGAACAGGCCAACTTCAGCACCGCAGTCGACCTGATGGACGACCAGTGCTCCGGCGCGATGCTGAGGGCGGTGCTGGACGCGCGGGACGCGTGGACCGAGCAGCTGAACCGGATCATCGGCGATCTGAACGGCATGGCCGACAACGTGGACGGCTCCGTGCAGGACATCGACCTGAGCGACCAGCAGAACGCCGGCGCGATCGGCAACATCGGCGCTGACATCCTGCGCGACATCTGACCCTCGCACCGCGACGACAAAGGGAGAACGACATGCCGAACAACGACCTGATCGGTTACAACTACAACGCCATCTTCGAGGGCATCTCGCAGATGAACAAGGTGAACAAGAACATCGAAGGTCTCATCGAGAAGCTGTCGCAGGAGACGGGCACCGCGCTGGACAACTGGACCGGTTCGGCGGCCGGTAGCTACAACGTGATGGCGAACGACATCGAACAGAAGATCAGCGACATGAACTCGATCGTGCACGGACTGGCGAGCCAGATCGGCATTCGTTCGGACGACATGAAGCAGCAGGACGCCCGAAGCGGCAACCGCTTCCAGTAGTAGCGAGCAGGAGCTGCCGGGTTGCTCGTGAGCTGCCCGGCCCCTCTCTGACCTCGCCCGTCGGCCGACGTGGCGATCGGTGTCGCAACAGTTCGAATGGTGGGGTGAGTCGTGGCCACGGGCGAAGTCGGGACGTTCGACGAGAAGAGCCCGCCGACGCGGGAGACGTTCGGCGACTACCACGTCTGGACGGAGCTCACGCCGTACGTCGAGGACATCATCGATCTGGGCAAGGACCCGGCCAAGGAGTGGCACGTGGGCGGCGATGCTATGACGGCGTCGCTCGTCTCGCTCGAGAACATGGTCGAGGACCTCCTCAACCTCACCAAGGAGGTAACCGGTGGCAGCAGCCCGTTCTTCGCCGGCGCCGCCGCTGACGCCTTCCAGGACCACGTGAACAAGCTGGTCGACAAGAGCCGCAAGGGCGTGCAGGACGTCATCCGGGCCAATAACTTCGGGGCAAGTACATACGCCGTCGGCAATGCGCTCCGGAATTTCCGCACCGAGTTCTGGGCCATTGTGGACGCGGGTCACCGGCTGACGGACAAGCTGGAGAAGTACGCGAGCGACCAGATCAACGCCATCTACGCCGACTTCCCCGAGGTCGACAAGCAGCCCGACCTGGACAAGGCGATGTCCCGCGCCTACCAGGCCGGCGAGCGCTGGACCATGTCCAACCTGCGTGTCCTGCTCACGGACCTGTCCAACCACTACCGCGACATCGGCTCGCACTTCAGACCGCTCACCGTCGCGGTGCAGGAGAGGGTGGCGACCGGCAGCGGTGACGGGTCCGGCAGTGACGGCGGCGCCGACGGTGGTGGCAGCACCGATGGTGATGGCGAGGCCGGGGGCGACAGCGGGACCGGGGGCGACAGCGGAAGTGGCAGTGGCGGTGGCATTCTCGACACCGCTCAGGACCGGATTGGCGATGCCATCAACGACCTCAAGAACGGTGACCCCGAGCACGACGCCGCGCTGGACGACGCCAAGGCGGCAGCCGACAAGGCTCTCGAGGATCTGAAGGACGACTACGTCGCAGGGGATCGCGTCCTGGCCGGCGACGACAACGGCGCGGGCCTCCCGGGCGGCGGAACAGGCGGCGGAACAGGCGGCGGAACAGGCAGTGGCACGGGCGGTGGAACAGGGAGCAACGGTCCTGGGGCGGACGCCGCGCGGAACGCGGCGCTTCAGGACGCCCAAGACGCCGCCGGCGACGCCATCGACGGGCTCAAGAACGGCGATCCGGTCCACGATCAGGCTCTCGACGACGCGGGGGAGGCGGCCGGTGACGCCATCAACGATCTGATGGGCGGCGCGGACGCGCCGGGCGGCGGGGCGGACGGGGGCGGCAGCACCGCCGTACCGACGACCTCGGCTGTCCCGGGCGGCGGCATGCCCAACCGCAGGAGCACCGCCGGTGGCGGCGGCGGGGACCCCGGCGAGGAGGCCGACGCCGCACGCCAGAAGGCGCTCGACGACGCGCAGCGCGCCGCGAACGACGCGATCGAAGGGCTCGGCGGCGGCGCGGACGGCGGCCAGGACCTCCCGGCCACGTCCTCGTCGGACCCGGCGGCCGATCAGGCGCGGCAGGACGCGCTGGACGATGCCCGGCAGGCGGCGAACGACGCGATCGACAACCTGACCGGTGAGGCGGAAGGCGACCCGGCGGCGGAAGCGGCGCGCGACGAGGCGCTCGACGACGCCAAAGAGGCGGCGGACAAGGCGATCGACGATCTGAAGGGCGAGTCCACCGGCGACCCGGAGGCCGATCGGGCCCGCGACGAGGCGCTGGACCGGGCGAAGGACGCCGCCGGCAAGGCGATCGACGATCTCGGGCAGCAGAACGCCGGTGACGTCTCGCCCGAAGAGGCCCGCGAGCAGGCTCTTGAACAGGCCCAGCAGGCGGCCGACGATGCCATCGGGAAGCTCTCCGGGACGGGCGACCCCGCCGTGGACGACGCGCTCGCGGACGCGCGGAAAGCGGCGGGCGGCGCGATCGGCGACACCGGCGGCGGGGACGATGGCCGCACCGCGGAGGAACAGGCGGCGCGCGACGACGCTCTCGGCGACGCGAGGGAGGCGGCGGACAAGGCGATCGACGACCTGCTCGGCGATGACGCCATGTCGGATGCCCTCGACGCGGACGGCGATGGCCGACCGGATGCCGATCTGAACGGCGACGGGACGATCGACGACAGCGAGGCGGAGGCGCTGCGGGACGATGCGCTCGCCGACGCGAGGGACGCGTCCGACGAGGCGATCGACAAGATGATCCAGGACGTCAAGGACGGTGCGGGCACCGACGGGCTCACCGATGCCGAGCGGCAGGCCCGCATCGACGCGCTGCAGGACGCGAAGGACACCGCCGACGATGCGATCGACGAGCTGGTTCAGGAGGGAGGCGACCACTCCTCGACGCTCTCCGACTTCCTGCACGGCAACGGCGACCCCACCGCGGATCTGCGGACGACCGGAAGTGGTGGCGGCGCCGGAAGCGGTGGTGGTGGCAGCGGTGGCGGGCCGGGCGGTGCCGGCAACCCCGACCTGCCCGCGCCGCTGGAACTCGCCCCGGTCACCGGGCACGCGAGTGGCAGCCGGGACGACGCCGCCCTGCTTTCCCCGGCGGCCGGCGGCGCCGGCCAGCCCGGCTCGGGCATGCCGATGGCTCCGCCGATGGGCGGCGGCGCGGGCGGCCAGGGCGACCGCGACCGCGAGCGCAACACTTGGCTCGTCGGTGAGGACGGCATGTGGGGCGAGGACGACGATGGCGCCGTCTCCAGCAGTGCCGTGGGCAGGGAATGACGATGAGCGCAGCGCAGCCGTGCACCCTGCACGAGGTCTCCGCGGCCCTGGAGGCCACTTCGCCCGCGGCCGTGGAGCGCGGGGCGGTCGCGTTCGACGACGCGCGGCGGGGCCTGCGGGCCTTGGTCGGTCGCCTCGACCGCACCCTCGGCGACCTGGAGGAGGCGTGGCGGGGAGCGGCGGCCGTCGGCGCGCGGCTGGAGGAGCCGCTGCGCCGCACCCGCGAACTGCTGCATTTGCTGGACGACGGCGAGTACGGGCGGCAGCTTCGCGTCACCGCGAACGCTCTCGCGGCCGGCCAGGCCCGGGTCCGGGATCTGACGGCGCAGCAGGTGGCCGGCCTCACGGACGTCCCGTTCGACCAGCAGGCCCAGAGCATCCTGCACGACGTCGCGGAGGGATATCGGGACGTGGGCATCGCGATCGGCGGCCAGTCGCCACCACCGGACGCGATCGTTGAGGAGCCCGGCCTGGGCCGGATCCTGATCGAGGCCGCACGGGACGACTCCGCGCGTCTGGAGCTCGCGGCGACCGATCCGGCCGACCTCTTCCGGCCGTCCGGGTCGGCGCGCGCACTGGCGCAGCCAGGTGACCCGCTGCTCCCACCCCCGGCGGCGGCCGGAGGTGGGGCGGGCAGCGGCATGCCGATGATGCCCTTCATGCCACCGATGGGTGGCGCCATGGGCGGGATGGGCGGCGGCCTGGGTGGGGCGGGCGGCGTGCCGGAGGCATCGGCGCAGAAGCGCGGGAACCTTCAGGGCGATCCGGCGGCCTGGGGTAACGGTCAGGAGGACGGCTGGAGCGTCATCGGACGGAAGGCGCGGGCCGAGGAACGGGTCGAGACCGCCCGCGCGGACTTCCACAGGGACCTGGAAGAACAGATCAGAAAGGCGACGAGGGGGAACCACCGCGATGTCTGACGAGACGGATCAACCGGCGGCCGCCGGCCAGCTGGAGGCCCTGTTCAGTGTCCTGGCCGACGAGCAGCACAAGCTCGCCGAGTTCCAGCGGAAGATGAGCGAGGCGAGCACCGTCGTCGACTCGCCGAACAGGATGGTCAGCGCGACCTTCGACGGGCGGGGTGAGCTGGTCAAGCTCACCTTCAACAACACCCGGTACCGCACCATGTCGGCGGCGGAACTGGCAACTACGCTGATGGACACCATCAAGCGCGGGCGGGCCGCGGCGTTCAGCCAGATCGACCAGCTGGCGGGCCGGGAGGTGCTGCCCGGCATCGACTTCGGGCAGCTGGCCGCCGGCAACCTCGACCTCAACGAGGTGGTGGGCACGATCATGACTTCCGCGATCGACCTGCCCGGCATCGCCAAGGCCGTCAAGCGGGAGACGGGCCGCACCGATGGCTGACGTGACCAGGGTCGACCCGGAGCCGGCCAAGCATGTCTTCAAGGTCGTGGGCTCCGTCGCCGAGGATCTCGAAGTGGCGCTGGCGCGGGTCACGAACGTACGGTCCACCTTGCCGCAGCCGTGGGGCACCGATGAATACGGCCAGCGGTTCAGCCAGCAACGCGAGCAGAACGCGAGTGACACCCTGGAGAGCCTCCGCGGCTCCGTCGAGTCCCTGAAAATTCTCGGCGAGAACGGCGAGAACGCGGTTGACAACTTCGTCGAGATGGACGCCCAGAACGCCGCCAACCTCGCGCCGGACTCCTGACCGGACCGGCTCCCAGATGGAGGTCTCCCGAGCGTGAAACAGCGGACGATCACGGTCGCGCAGTCGGCGGGATCCGGCTATCGGACGCTCGGTGCGGCGCTGGCCGCGGCAACGGACGGCTCGGTGATCACCGTGCGGCCCGGCAGCTACAGCGAGAACCTGGTCCTGACGAAGATGGTCACCATCACGGCGGAGGACGGGCCCGGCACGGTGCGGCTCACTGCGCCCTCCGGGATACCTGTCCTGCTCGCCGCCGAGTCGGCCGCGCTGTCCGGGCTGTCGATCATGGCGACCGACGCCGACAGCCCCGCACTGGTCATGACCGCGGGTCAGCTCAGCGTGACCGAGTGTGAGCTGGCCTCGTCGGCCTGGGCGACCGTCTTCGTCCGCGACCAGGGCTCGCTGACCATGCGCGGCAGTCACGTCACCAACAGCGTCGGGGCCGGGGTCGTGGTCACCTCGCGTACCGGGAGCATGCTCGACGACTGCCGGATCGAGAAGCTCGGCACCTCTGGTGTGGTCGTGGCGGAACACGGCAATCTGCAGGTCCGCTCCTGCACGGTGCGCGAGGCGCGCGGCAACGGCATCTGCATCAACGGCCACGGCAAGATCTCCATCGAGGACACCGAAATCTCGGGCACCAGTAAGCCGGCGTTCGCCGCGGAGCAGCAGTCCGAGGCCACCGTACGGCGGCTGACCGTGCGGCGAGCCGGCGGCGTCGGTCTCTATCTGGCGACGGCGGGGGTATCCACCCTGGAGGATTGCACGGTGGAGGGCAGCAGCGCGGACGGCGTGTTCACCGACGAGCGGTGCGCGCCCACACTGCGGCGCCTCCGGGTGACCGACGCACGCCGCAGCGGCTTTCGTTTCACCGGCCGCTCGGCCGGCCGGATGGACTCGTGCATCGCCACCAGAATCTCCGGCGTCGGCGTCAGCGTCGGCGACCGGAGCACCCCGGAGCTGACCAACACGACGGTCAGCGACTGCACGGGCGCCGGTGTGCACCTCGGCGGTGGCGCCGACCCGCTGTTGCATCGGTTGCAGATCCTCGACTGCGACGGCGCGGCGATCGAGGTCTCGGAAGCGGCCCGCGGCCGGTTCGAGAACGTCACGATCGAGAGGTGCGGCGGCGCCGGCGTGAAGGTCGGTGGTGGCGCGCACCCGTCGGTGAGCGGCTTGAGCCTGCGCGGCAGTTCGGGCGCCGGGGTGATCGTCGAGGAGGCGACGGCCTCGTTCACCGACTGCGACATCGCCGACGTCAGCGCGGTGGGCGTGTCCGTGGGTACGGGCGCGGAGGTGTCCCTGACCGGATGCCGGGTGCATGACGGGGCGGCGGACGGGATCGTCTTCGCCGACGGCGCGACCGGGACAGTGACCGGCTCGGAGTTCACGGCCAACGCGGGCGACGGCATCGCGGTGCGCACCGCTCGCTCCGTACGCATCACCGGCTGCACCGTCCGGGACAACCAGGGCTCCGGGCTGCGCCAGGGCGAGCCGGTCGGGATGCTGACCGTCGAGGGGCTCACCAGCTCCCGCAACCGGCTGCCGGACGGCTACGGTTCGGCCACCGCCGACGCATCGGCCCCGGCGGACGCCGGTCCGTCGCCGGCCGAGGAGCGCAAGCCGGTCTCCCGCGGCTCGGACCCGCTGCGCGAGTTGCAGTCGCTGGTCGGTCTGGACGGCGTGAAGCAGGAGGTCACGTCACTCATCAACTTGAACAAGATGTCCAAGCGGCGGCAGGAGGCCGGCCTGGCCGCGCCCCCGATGGCCCGGCACCTGGTCTTCGCCGGCTCCCCGGGCACCGGGAAGACCACGATCGCGCGGCTGTACGGCAAGATCCTCGGCGAACTCGGTGTGCTGCGGAAGGGACACCTCGTCGAGGCTGCCCGCGCGGACCTGGTCGCTCAGATCATCGGTGGCACGGCGATCAAGACAACCGAGGTGTTCACCTCGGCGCTCGGCGGCGTGCTGTTCATCGACGAGGCGTACACGCTGAGCAACAGTCGCGGTGGGACCGGCCCCGACTTCGGGCGCGAGGCGATCGACACGCTGGTCAAGCTGATGGAGGACCACCGCGAGGACGTGGTGGTGATCGCGGCTGGCTACTCTGCTGACATGCAGCGGTTCCTGCAGGCAAACCCCGGTCTGGAGTCCCGTTTCAGCCGGACCATCGAGTTCAGCAACTACTCGCCGGCCGAGCTCGTGACCATCGTGGAGAATCAGTGCGAGAAGCACGACTACCGGCTGGATTCGGCAGCGGCAGCGGCCCTGCTGACCCACTTCGACCGGATCCCGAAGGACGGCACCTTCGGCAACGGCCGCGAGGCTCGCAAGGTGTTCGAGCGGATGGCCGACATGCAGGCGTCCCGGCTGGCGTCCGCGCCGGACGTGACCACCGCCGACCTGGCTGTGCTCACCGCCGAGGACCTGCCGGCCGTGCGAGGCCGGGTCGGCGCGCAGGGCGGCTGAGAGAAGTTGCCGGAGCTTGAGATGAGGGGGACTACCCTCACAGAAAGTCCGAACGCCGAGCCGCCCGGCTCCGTTAACTGAGTTAGTATTTTCTCAGCATGGACGGGGGCGGCATGGACGGTGACGAGGCTCGCGGATTCGCCCGGAGCGCCGCGGCGGGCAACCACTGTTGCAACGACCTGGCTGTCCAGGAGTTGCTCGGATTCCTCGTGCTTGACCGGCTTACCGCGGCCGACTGGGCACGGGTGGAGCATCATCTGGACGAGTGCCCGCCGTGCGTGGCGGAGGTGGCCGGTTTTCAGGAGGTCACGAACGCCCTCGACCTGCTCACGCCCGTGGACGTCGCGGAGTTGCTGGCCGCACCGTCGCATCGCCATGGCCGGCGTCCCGGAACCGGCACGCGGACCACGGGCACAGCGATGACCCTTCTGGCGCTCATGTCGATGTTGCGGAAGCGATGAGCCCGAAGGGTACGCAGTGCCGTGAAAGGGCTTGAAAGGGCGAGAAAAAGGTACGTTCGTACCGTCCCGGCGTGACAATCACGTGCCATCCCCGCACTGTTGCGTACGTGACTCCCTCCTTCTCGTCGCCCGACCGCTTCGCCGCTAACGGTGAACCCGACGGGTTCGTCGATCCCGCAGTGGTGCGGGCGGCGCTCGACTCGATGCCGGAGCAACTGCGAGTGACGTTGGTGGAGATCTACCTGGGAGGACGTTCGGTCGGCGAGGTGGCCGACCTGCTGGCGGTCTCGGAGGACACGGTCCGGGCACACGCCGGCGAGAGTCTCCGGATGATGCGCGAAGCGCTCCGCCGCCGCTCCGTCGAAGCCCGAAACCGGAACCGCACCCGTTGAACGGCATCGCCCGGTGCGACCGGACGCGCGACTGCCAGGACGCAGCGCCCCGGGCGATCGACGTGCTGAGCCTGTTCTTGATCAAGGTGCTTGCTGGGGTCGGACGACGTCGGCGGGGCCAGGCACGGCGGAACGCGCCAGGCGCCATGCCGTACTCGCGGCGGAACGCACTGGCCAGTCCGGTCACGGACGTTCTACGCGCTCAGGGCGCTCGCTGAGGCGCTGCGGGACAGCGGGTTTCTGGAGCGGCAGCCTCGTCGGGTGACCCGGCCGTCGTCGGCGGCTGGGTAGGTCTGGTGGGGCTGACGATGGTCGGTCTTCGGTGGGGGCGGTTGGCGTGTCCGTGGTGTCGGCTGTGTCCAGTGCCAGTGCCAGTGCGGCGAGTGTGTCGGTGATGGTTTCGCTTTTGGCCTGGCATTGCGGGCAGGAGGCCAGGTGCTGGTGCAGGGTGTCGCTGCCGGCCGGGTCGAGTTCGCCCAGGAAGTGCAGAACGATGTGTTCTTCCTCGGGGTGAGGGTCTTCCTGGGACGCATCGGTCACGTGGTCATTGTCGCATCCGGCACGTCGCGGCGGGTGGCCCTGTGCCGGGCGCAAGGACAGGTCGGATCAAGGCCGCCGAGGCGGACACGATCGCGTACAGCGGTTACACCAACGAGGCGGCCCCGCTGCTGAAGCAGGCCCGTGCGGCCTGCGTGGGTTGGTGCTGGATGGGCAGCGTAAGTCGATGCAGCCGATGGCTGCCAGGCTCGGGGTTGATCATCAGCAGTTGCAGCAGTTTCTGACTTCGTCGACGTGGGACGTGACCGGTGTCCGGCGGCGGGTCGCTCTGGCCGCGGTCGGTCTGGTGACGCCGAGGGTGTGGGTGGTCGACGACACCGGGTTCGCCAAGGACGGCCCGGCGTCGGCGTGTGTGGCCCGGCAGTATTCGGGAACGTTGGGCAAGGTCGGTAACTGTCAGATCGCGGTCAGCGTCCACGCCGTGACCGACGCGGCGTCGGCGGTGCTGAACTGGGGTTTGTTCGTCCCGGAGTCCTGGGATGAGACCTGCGTGCCCGACGAGAACGGCAAGGTCGCCAACGGTCATGCCCGCCGCCTGCGCAGGCAGCCGACCACCCTCGACGAGGCCGGGAAGAAGAAACCTCACCTGCGTAAAGAGCTGCCACGCGAGGAACGGATCGAACAGATCCTGCCGCGGAGGAAAGCGTCGAAGGTCCCCGACGAGCAGCTTTACCGGCCGAAATGGCTGATGGCCCTGGAGATGATCGACGAGCTGGCCGGCTGGGACCTGTATCCGCCGCTGCTGACCGCGGGCGCAGGCTACGGCCAGGTCGCCGAGTTCCGGCAAGGCCTCACCGACCGCGGCATCACCTACATCGTGGCCACCACCTCGACCACACCGCCCAGCGCGGCGACGCGCAGCCCGTCGAGGTCGCCTACCGGGGCGGCGGAAAGTACCCGGCACCCCGCTACCCGCACCCGGCCCGCTGTTGACCGTCGCTGATCTTGCAGACGATGCCGTCGTTCAGGTTGCCGATGAGCGTGGCGGGGAGAGGCCCCGCCCGTGACCAGCGGGCGGGGCCTTGGTCGGCTTGGTGCCGGGGTGTTCGGTGGTGGTGGTGGTGGTGCCGGTCAGTCGGCGCCGGTTTCGGAGATGGCGATTCGGGCGGCTTTTCGTCGACGATGGTGCTGTCGCGGGCGAATGCTGAGGTGAGTGCGGCGAGCACGGTGAGGCCTTCGTGCAGGTAGGCGTATCCGGTCGACCGGCTGATCGCGTTGTCGGTGGCCAACTGGCGCATCCGGGTGCCGTCGAGCAGCCAGCGCAGGACCAGGATCGCTTGGCGGTAGCAGCCGAGCGCACGGGTTCCGGCCCTGGTCTCAAGGCGCCGCCGTTCGGCGTGCAACAGACTCGACAGGATACAACACGGTGTGGTCGCTCACGGGCAGCGTGGCGGTATATGTGACACTCATGGCGGCGCAGGAACCCTGTTGAAGTTGATCTGTGAGAGGACCACTTCTTACCGGGGTTCTGTACTCTTTTGTTGCACCGCAACAAATCCGGGCGTGTCCACACCAGACAAATCGAGCTGACCATGCAGAGCACTCAGGCCGTTACTCGGAAAGCCTCAGTGCCCGAAAGTCTTCGCCCACTGGGCGTGGATAAACGTCTTCTGACTGATCAGGACGACAAGAGCCGTATGACGGGAGACTGTCACGTACGGATCTGTGAGGGCCGGAGGGTGAGATTCCCTCCGGCTACTCGGCGGCCTAATCGTGGATCTCGACAGACGAGGAGCGAGCCCGTCGCGCCCAGTAGGGAGCCAGCGCCAGCGACAGTAACGCCAGCAGCGTGCCGATGACCGCGCCGATTGTGTTGTGCACCCAGTCGTCAAAGTCACAGGAACGTCCCAGGGCCGGCACGGCTGCTTGGAACATCTCCACCATGGCCGACAGCCCGCTGCCGGCCACCATGGCCAGCACCGGGCGTCGCGTGGCCACTCCCACCAGCAACACCGGCGCGACAAAGAGCAGGATGTTCGCCATCGACTCGGGACCGGTGAGCGTGGGGATCTCCCACTGCACCTGGCAGCGTGCGAAAAGCTCGCGGTCCTCTGGCAGCAGGGTCAGGAAAGCCAGCGGCAGCAACGTGACACCGGTCAGCACCCAGGCTGTTCTCGGCCGGGTGACCAACCAGCTTCCCATCAATGGTCCGACGAGGAACAGCAGCACCAAGGCGACCGCGGGCTGCCACCGATGTTCGACCAGGAACGTCGAGATCATCAGCCGCAGCCCAACCACGGGCCGACCTCGCGGCAGACGGCCGTACCACCACGCCCGGCACGGTACGGTTCCTCAGGCACTCGTTGACCGTAGGCGAAGTAAGCAAGCCACCTCGACGCCGGTACCGGCGTCGGGAGGACGTCATATTCTTACGGGCTCTTCGGATCTGAGGGTGGTAGCTCACCCTGACCCGTGTCGAGGGCGTCGCCAGGGTCGGGTGTCGTCGGCGCCGAGCAGTATGCGGATGTGGTGGTCGCGGAAGCCGTGGGCCAGGCGGCGGGTCTTCTCGATGATGAGGTTGATGGCCTCGGTGCCGCCGTTGCTGATGCCGTACCAGTGCGGGTCGTCGTCGAATTTGGCCAGTACCTCCGCCTGCCACGACCGCAACGTCCGGCTCGAGGCGAGCGATGTCCGGAATCGGGCAGCGGTGGAAGGAGCCGAGCACCCCGTTCAGCGATGGCGCGGCACGCGGTCGCAGTCGGTGCGCGGGTCGAGGGGCGTTGGGTCTTTGCCGCAGACGATGGGGAGTCGCCTCCGGCAAGGCAACGATCGGATTGCGTGACGGCAGTCGAGGGCGGCTGGGGGTTGCCGCTGGTTTCCCGCGCGCAGCCAGGCGATGTAGTCAGCGGCAGCCGCGGCGGTGTCGTACCGGGGCTCGAACCCGGTGTCCTCAGACGTCATCTGAGCACGGCACAAGCTTGTGCCGAGCTCTGCTGATTAAAGTGGATTACATCACAATCTGGGCTCAGCACCCTAAAAGTAGTCCGTTCGTACGTCTACATGCTTGACGGTGCGGGCCTAGACGACAAGTGGAGAGCAGCATGACGACGGATGGACTGGACTTCGAGACTGGCGTCTTCGACAAGGAGTACATCACCCTGGTCGACACCCGCGAAGGCATCGTACGCGGCGGGCGGGACCTGTTCGACCGCTTGCCCAGGGCGTTCGAGGGCATCAACCAGATCGGCGTGATCGGGTGGGGTCCGCAGGGCTCGGCCCAGGCACAGAACCTCCGCGACTCCCTTGCCGGCCGCCTCAAGGTCGCCGTCGGCCTGCGGGTGGGCTCATCGTCGTTCGACGCCGCCCGCGCCGCGGGGTTCTCCGAGGCGGACGGGACGCTTGGGGAAATGTTCGAGGTCATCGCGGCCTCGGACATGGTGCTGTTGCTGATCTCCGACGCCGCCCAGGCCGCACTACACGAGCAGGTCTTCGCAGCCTTGCGCCCGGACGCGACCCTGGGCCTGTCCCACGGATTCCTGCTCGGCCACCTCGACCAGCAGGGCAGCCGCTTTCCCGAAGGCATCGACGTGATCGCGGTGTGCCCGAAGGGGATGGGCGCTTCCGTGCGGGCGCTGTACCTTCAGGGCACCGAGACCAACGGTGCGGGCATCAACGCCAGCTTCGCCGTCGAGCAGGACAGCAGCGGCCGCGCCGTCGAGCGGGCACTCGGCTGGTCGGTGGGCTTGGGCGCGCCGTACACCTTCCAGACAACGCTGCGTTCGGAGTACCTGTCGGATCTGACCGGTGAGCGGGCGATCCTGCTCGGCGGGGTACACGGCATCGTCGAGAGCCTCTACCGCCGGTTCCGTGACCGCGGGATGACCGGGACCGAGGCCTACCGCCACTCGGTTGACTGCGTGACCGGGCCGATCTCACGGACCATCTCCAAGGATGGCCTCATCGGCCTGTACCGGCGCCTGGACGTCGCCGGCCGCCACGTCTTCTCTCAGGCGTATGCCGCCGCCTATCCAGTCGGCCTGGAGATCACCCACGAGATCTACGACGAGGTCTCGTCTGGCAACGAGATCCGCAGCGTCATCCTGGCCGGTCAGCGGCTCGCGCGCTTCCCGATGGGCAGGATTGATCAGGCTGACATGTGGCGTGCGGGCGATGAGGCCCGCCGAACCCGGGACGACGACTCGTTGCCGCTGGATGCGTTTACCGCAGGCATCTTCTGCGGTGTGATGATGGGGCAGATCGACACGTTCGTCGAGAAGGGGCATCCGTACTCGGAGATCGCCAACGAGTCGGTCATCGAGGCCACCGACTCGCTCAACCCGTACATGCACGCCCGCGGTGTGTCGTACATGGTGGACAACTGCTCGACCACGGCGCGCCTGGGCTCGCGTAAATGGGCGCCACGCTTCGACTACCTGCTCACCCAGACGGCGTACCCGGCGGTCGACCATCAGACCGCTGTACTCGACGCCACCCTGATCAAGGCGTTCGAAGACCACCCGATCCACGAGGTCTTGCGGGTCTGCGGGCAGATGCGCCCGTCGGTCGACATCTTCGTTCAGTGAATCCTGACAGCGCCCGCTGTTCGCAGACCTGCTCGCCGACAGCTACCAAGCGGCTGCCGGAGGCGGCCGCCTGGTTTTACAAGGCGCCTTTCGCACTGGTGGCGGCATGACACACTGCTCTGGACCCTGCACGCCTGCTTCCCCGGCATCCACCTGGTCTGGGCCGATTCCGGCTACGCTGGCCGACTCGTCGGCTGGGCCACCGAGCAAGTGACACTCACGGTGCAGATCGTGGCCAAGCTGGCCGGGCAGACCACCTTCGTGGTCCGGCACCGCAGGCGGGCGGTCGAGCGGATATCCCAGAGGACGTAACCGATCCGGTTCTGGGCCTCTCCATTTGGGGCCGACCGTCTTCCGCTCCGGGCAGCCTTGCGGGGGTCCTGGTATTTGCGAGCCAGTTCGGGGATCGCCGCGGCGTATGCCGCGCGGGAGTACTGAGAGGGCGATAAGCGCGCTTTAGGTTGGTTTCATGTTGGGGCTGGAGTCAGGTGCGCTGGTGGTGGGGGCTCTGGTTGGCTCGGCGGGGGTCGCGAGGGTGAATAGCCCGGCCTCGGGCTCGGTCAGGATCTGGCGTTTGACGAGGCGTTTGAGTTTGGCGCGGACACCTTCCGTGTCCTTGGGTTCGGTGCCGATGCCGAGCGCGTGGCAGACGTCCTTGGCGCGCATCGTGGTGCCGGTACCGGTCTGGAACGCGGCGATGATCTGCTGGTAGACGGTGTTGTCGAGGTGGCCGTCGTCCGATATCTGCGGCGTGCTCATGCTGATCAGTCGGGTCAGGGTGGTGCGGGTCGTGACCAGGTCGGCCAGGTCGGTCTCGACTGCTCGCAGTTCGTCGGTGAGCTTGCCGATCTGCTCGCGCAGTGTGGTGATGGCCTCGGCGGTGACGGCTTGCCGTTCGGTGAGCAGGTCCAGGATGGACTGCATACCGTCACGCAGCCCTGGTGGTGGTGCGCCAGGTCGCCGTGGTGGTGCCG
>NZ_BSTL01000053.1 GCF_030269485.1 Actinoplanes sp. NBRC 103695
CGCCGGTGCGCCGACCTGCACACTTAACATCGGCGTGAACGCTGCGCATCGCGTTTGACGTGCGGAAACGCCTACTCCAACGGCCTGGGGGTCAAGGGGTCGCAGGTTCAAATCCTGTCAGCCCGACTTAACAAAAGGCCAGCATAGCTGGCCTTTTGCATGTTTAGGAATCGATGCAACGGCAGCGGCGGGGCACGCATTTTTGCACGTACGCGCGTACGGTTTACGCCACGTTTTCGGATGATCTTCGTAGCCGGTTCGTACTCGACAGCTCGTGAGCCTTCCCTCCGTATCGGTCTCACTTCCCGGGGCCCTGGTTGAGCAGGGCGTTCATGGCCAGCTGATCGGATCTCGACGTGACTGGTCTCCTTGTTGGTGATGCCGAACGTCGATGTGCCGCATCCTCCTATGGGGATGATCACGACACCTCGATGACACGAATGCCCGTACGGTGATCTTCGCCGAGGTTCGCCGGCCACGTCCGGGGCCAGTGATTCCATGATCGTGGTTGCTCGTGGGGTTCGGAAGTTGGCTGCGGTGGTCCCTGGTTGTCCGCAGTAGTCGCGGCCCCAGTTGGTCGGCCTGTCGGGCGGCCCCAGAGCCGTTGGCTGGAGTCGTTGCTCACGAAGGTTCAGCGGCTACTCGTCATTGCCGGTCCCGAGGCGAAGGAGCCGTAGGCGGAGGCTGGGGCGCACTGCAGCGGATCGTGGCAGGGTCGGGACCGGCCGTGATCGTTAGGCGGGGATCACGGCCCGGTGCACGCGTGCCTGGCGCCTGCGACGGCATGATGGTCTGATGCCGGTGAACCATCTGTCCGAGGTTGAACGTGTCGAGCGGCAACTTGCCTCGGCGATGGCCGCGCGTCCGCGTGACAACGGCGTCTACCTGGCGGCGTTGCAGGACACGGTCGCGCTCACCCGCACTGACGCGGGCGCCGCCGAGGTGTTCTACCTCCCGGATCTGCTCGACGATCTGGCGCAGGCCTACACCGACACCGGGCGGTTCGACGAGGCGTTGCAGACCATCCGCGAGGCTGTTGACGCCGGGCTGAGCGGGAAGCCGGACAGCCGATGCCGGATCGCGGAGATTTTGATGCGGGCCGGCCGTGTCGACGAGGCCGAACCGATTTGGGCCCAGGTCAGAGCCGACACCCCCGGCGATGTGTGGCTGTTCAACAACGCCGGCCTCGAGTACGCCGCTGCCGGTGACCACGTCACCGCCTTGGCCTGGCTGACCGATGGAATGCGTATCGCTCTGGGCAGCGGCGACCCCGAGCGGCTCATCCCCCAGCTGATCGACCTGCGCCGGACGAGCATGACCGAGCTGGGCATGGAGGCCGATGATCTGCAGGCCCGCGCGGTGAATTTCCACGCCGAACGGGAACGCGATTCGCGGCAGCGGATCCTGCGCACCGCGGCGCCGGCGCCCGTCGCCGGCCATCGCGCCCCAGCCAGCCCGATGCTCGTGGCGTTGGCATGGTTCCCCGCCGAGGAGTACGACGAAGCGCTCGCCCGATGGCCGGAGCTGACCGAACCCGGCGGCGCGGCCGCCGGCGGGCGATCGCACGCCGAGTACTGCCGAGCCATGCAGGTCAAACTCGCCGAAGCCGCCAACACCGGGGCGGCCCGCGTCAGCATCGCCCCGATCCGGGTCGACGCCCTGCTGGCCTGGTGCGCCGATCGCGACGAGAATCCCGGAAAGGCCCGGGCCACCTACGCCGCGGACCTTGCCCGGACCCGTCCCGAGCAACTGATCGATTGGCCGCCGGGACGTAACGAGCCGTGCTGGTGCGGTTCGGCCCGCAAGTACAAGAAGTGCTGCGGCGCACCCCGGACCGGTGACCATGGCTGAACCCGCCGACGATCTGGTCGTGGAGGCGGCGCTGGCCGACCTGGCCCGCATCGACGCGGATGTGGCCGCTGCGGCTCGGGCCGGTTTCGACTCGCTGACCTGGGGCGAAGGGCTCGCCGCTGTCACCGGGCATGCTCTGGCCGACTTCCTGTGGTATCAGCTACCGACTAAGTGGATGTGCGACCTCGGCGAGAAACAGCAGGTCGCTGCCGCTCTCGGCGAGCTGTTCCACCGTGTGGGCCGCAGCCGGTACGCCGACATGTGCGGCTCGCCGGCCACCGCCGACATCCTGGCGACTTACGAAAACGACGGCGGCACGGCGGGGTTCAAGGCCTACCGGTCCGCGCTGGCGGCCACCGGCCTGCAACCACCCGACCTGCCGCGCGTGCTCGAGTGGGGATCGGTCATGGGCAGCGACGAGGCCAGTGCCTACGCATCGGCGTCGCTGGCTTTGGAACACGCCATCGACAGCGGCGAACTGCGACCCGGGCGGCCGGGCTGGCGCAAAGCCGCCGACCAGACGACTCGCGTGTTCCTGGACAGCCCCCGCGACGACCTCACCGGCAGCACCTGGCTGCAATGGGTGCATACCGAACGGCTGCAGAACTGGGCCGAAGGCCACGGCGCCGAACGCCGGCGTCTCGCCACGGCGATCACCAACCAGCTCCTGCACCCGGTCGCCGTTCCCGACACAGCCGCGGAACATCTCGCCCCGCTGCAATGGCTGCTCGACCACGCCGCCACCGGCGCGGCGCTCACCCAGACCGGCACCCTCACCCGCCCTCTCGTCGCGGAGGGCTGCCGCCGTTTCGACTGGCTCACGCTCACCGCCAACCCCCGCTCCGAGTCCGACATCGTCGAACTGTGGACCCTGCGCGAGCTCGCCAAACAGATGGGCGTCGTACGCCGCTCCGGACGCAAACTGCTGTTGAGCAGCATCGGCAAGACCCTCCACGCCGAGGGCACGCCCGCACTGTGGCAGGCCACCACGGGTCACCTGCTCGGCCCGGACGCCGCCGACGCCGCTGCCGGCGAGGCCGCCCTGCTCCTGATGCTGTCCGGCCAGGACCACGACTACCATGCACTCGACACTGCCGTCGCGCATGCGCTCGCCGAGCAGGGCTGGCGGGACCAGCACACCGGCCAGCCGGTCGCCCCCGACCAGACCGGCAGGCTCCTCGGTGACCTCCGGCGGCGGCTACGCCTGCTCGACCTCACCACCTCTCCACGCTTCGACGAACCACTGCGGCTCACCGACGCGGGCCGGTTCGCCGCCCACGCAGCCCTTCGGGCCCGGGCCCTGCGCCCCCTGGCCTACCCGCACCTGTGACGCGATGGCCGCGACGAACCGTGACCGGCTGATTCTGATCCTCCGTGCGGCGCCGCAGTACGGATCGCCAAGCTCGTCGTCACCGGCCCTTCACGGCCTTGACGCGTCACGCTGGCCCGGCGATGTGGGCCGTCTGAACATCAAGAGGCACCGACGGCGACGAACTGGTTTATCCCATGAGCAGTGCTCTTGGCGATTCGGTCAGTGCGATTCGGCGGCCGGACAGCGGTCACCGAAGGTGCCGACGAAAGCTTCGATGAGGGCTTCCACTAGATCGTCCGTCGTGTCCGGCCGGCCTTGGCCAGGTCCAGGTTGGGTATCACCGGGTGCAGACAATTCAATACGTTCGATCACACGTGAACCTGTACCGGGACTCCGACCTGCTGAGCCACCGGAGTCGACACATCGACGTCCTGGCCAGGAGTTTCAACGGATACGACCAGTGCGTAGCGTGCGCCCTGCTCGCTGCGATCACGTGCCGGGTGCTCTTTCCAGCAGCCGCTGACCGGAAAATGGCGACCGCCCCACAGCTGGCAAGGTCTACCGCTGATCCTTGCCAGACGTCCGAGTTTTGAGCGAGAACTCGACGGGTCTTCTAGGACGTCACCCGGCGGAGGCACAGGAACGGCGCGACTCGTTTGTCAGGTTTGAGAAATTGGCAGCCGATTTCGTGGTGTCGGCGACGTGGTGGGTCAGGAGCTGATGAGGCCGGTTTCGGAGGTGAGGAGGCGGCCGTCGTGGACTTCGGTGATGTGGTCGGCGGCGGTGAGGTGTGTGCGGTCGTGGGTGACCAGGATCGTGGCGGTGGCCTGTTGGTGGGTGAGGCGGGTGATCAGGTCGATGATGATGGCGCCGCGTTCGTGGTCGAGGGCGCTGGTGGGTTCGTCGACGAGCAGGACGGTGGGGTCGTTCATCAGGGCGCGGGCGATGTTGACGCGCTGGCGTTGGCCGCCGGAGAGCTGGTGCGGGCGGCGGTCGGCATGCTCGGCCATGCCGACGGCGTCGAGCAGGTCGAGGGCGCGGCGGCGGGCGGTGGCGGGGCGGTGGCCGTCGATGACGGCCATGGTCTGGAGTTGTTCGGCGGCGGTGAGTGCGGGCAGCAGGTTGGGTTGTTGGAAGACGATGCCGATGCTGCGGCGGCGCAGGGTGGCCTGTTCGGCGCGATTGAGCTCGGTGACGGTGGTGTCGTCGATGGTGACGGTGCCGCTGTCGGGGGTGATGAGGGTGGCGGCGACGGCGAGCAGGCTGGATTTGCCGGAGCCGGAGGGGCCGATGACGGCGGTGAGGGTGCCGCGGGGCACGTCGAGGGTGATGTGGTCGAGGGCGGTCAGGCGGGTGTCGCCGTCGGGGTAGGTGAGGGTGACGTCGGTCAGGGTCAGGGTCATCGGGCGCTCCCGAGGGCGGTCAGCGGGTCGACGGAGGTGATCCGGCGGATGGACAGGGCCGCGCCGAGCACGCCGAGCGCGATCATGATGGCGGCCGGCGTGAGCATGGTGGCCGGGCTGAGCTGGAACGGCACGCTGGTGCCGGCGACCAGGGCGCCGGCCGCGGCGGCGAGGGCGGTGCCGGTCAGGGTGCCGGCGGTGAGCAGAACGGCGGCCTGGCCGAGAGCGTCGCGCAGCAGTGCGGCGGTGGAGGCGCCGAGGGCTTTGAGGACGGCGACGTCGCCGCTGCGCTGGATGGTCCAGACGGTGAAGAACGCGCCGATGACCAGGGCGGAGATGGCGAACAGGAAGCCGCGCATCAGTTGCAGGGAGCCGTTCTCGCTGGTGTAGGAGCCAATCGCGGACAGCGAGTCGCCGCGGGTGACGGTGCTGGTTCCGGCCGCCTGGTCGCCGGCGGTGATGTCGGCGCCGCTGGTGGTGGTCAGGGCGATCACGGTCGCGGTGTTCTGGTCCGGGTCGCCGGTGGGTGCGCTGGTGTGGTGCCAGGTGGTCAGGCTGGTCCAGACGACCGGGGTGTGGCTGTAGGAGGCGTCGCCCTGGATCGCGGTGACGGTCAGCGGCTGCCCGGCGAGGGTGAGGGTGCCGCCGACGTGCAGGCCGAGGTCGTCGGCGGCGGTCGTGGACAGCACCACCGACCGGTCGTCGAGGCGGTCGCCGGCGGGGGCGAGTCGGGATCCGGACCGTACGCCGAACACTGATACGGCGGTCGTGGTGGTGCCGGTGGTGGCGCGGGTGGTGCTGATCCCGAGGGGTTCGGCGTTGGTGACCCCGGGAGTGCGGGCCCATTGCTGCCACTGCTCGGCGGTGACGGTGGAGTTGGCGTAGGACAGTTTCTGCCCCGCGGCGGGGGCGGCGAAGGTGATCCGGTCGGCGGGCAGGCCTGTGATCGCGGAGATGTTCTGCTGCCCGAGTCCCGCGGTCAGCCCGGACAGCAGGCCGACGAGCAGGGTGATCAGCACGATGACGGCGCCCATCAGGGCGAAGCGGCCTCGGGCGAACTTCAGGTCGCGCCATGCGACGTACACGGTGATACGCCCCCGTTCTGTCGGTGTGGTGGTGGCTGCCTTCTACGGTCGCCGCCGGGCCGGGGTGGGGCATCTGCCGCAGGATCGGACGCGGCTTGCATCTTTTGATAGAGGCCGACCGGATGTTGCTGTCCGTACGCTGGACAGATCATGTCCGCCACCGCTTTGCACCTGCCCAGCACGGCCCGTGGCCTGCTGTGGTGCCTGCACCTGCTCCTCGGCGGCCTGTTGACGCTGGTCGCCGGCCGGGCGATCGTCGGCGGGACCGGGCGCGCGTGGTGGGTGGTCGCAGCGGCGGGCATGCTCGCCGTGACCTATGGGGCAGGCGTGTCATTCGCGCGGGTCCGCGCGTCGCGGCGGCTGGCGGGGGTGTGGCTGGCCGCGATGGTCGTGGTGTGGCTGGTTTTGCTGGTCTTGTCCGCGGACGGGGTGTGGGTGGCGTTTCCGCTGTACTTCCTGCAGCTGCATCTGCTGACCCGCTGGGCCGGCGTAATCACGGTGCTGTTCACCGCGCTCGTGGCGGTCACCGGGTTCGCCGCCCACGCCGGGGCGCTGACGGTGGCGATCACGGTCGGGCCGCTGCTCGGCGCGGCCGTCGCGATCGCCGTGGTGCGCGGATACCAGGCGCTGTACCGGGAGAGCGAGCGGCGCCGGGAGCTGATCGAGCAGCTGACCGCCACCCGCGCGGATCTTGCCGCGGCGCAGCATACCGCCGGGGTGCTGGCCGAGCGGGAACGTCTGGCCCGCGAGATCCACGACACCCTGGCCCAGGGTCTGTCCAGCATCCAGCTGCTGCTGAGCGCTGCCGAACGGGCGCTGCCCGGCAATCCGCCGGTGGCCGAGCGTCACGTCGTGCAGGCTCGGCAGGCCGCGGTCGACAATCTGGCCGAGGCCCGGCGTTTCGTCGCCGCCCTCACTCCGCCTGCTCTGGAGGGCGCCGGCCTGGCCGACGCCCTGGAACAGCTGTGCGCCACCACGAGCACGCGGCACCGGATCACAGCCCGGCTGCACCGCACCGGTGAACCGGTGCCGCTGGCGTCCGCGACCGAGATCGCGTTGCTGCGTATTGCCCAGTCCGCCCTGTCCAACGTCGTGCGGCACGCCGACGCCGCGACCGTGGACGTCACCCTCAGCTACCTCGGCGACCACGTCGCCCTGGATGTCGTCGACGACGGCACCGGCTTCGACCCCACGCGGCTCCCCGCCCCCGAGTCGGAGATCGGTGGGTTCGGGCTGGCGGCCATGCGCGCCCGCGCTCACGCGCTCGGCGGCATCCTCACCCTCGAAGCCGGCGCCGGAGCCGGCACCGCGCTGGCCATTCAGGTCCCCATCGGCGCCGGAACCGGCTCATGACCGGCGTTACGGTCCGGTTGCTGATCGCCGACGACCACCCCGTTGTACGTGCCGGATTGCGCGCCGTTCTGGAGACCGAACCGGACCTCACCGTCGTGGCCGAGGCCGCCACCGCCGAACAGGCCGTCGTCCGTGCTGCCGGCGGCGACATCGACGTGGTCCTGATGGACCTGCAGTTCAAGGGCGGCATGACCGGCGCCGAAGCCACCGCGCAGATCACCGCGCAACCCGGCGCACCTCGCGTGGTGATCGTGACCACCTACGACACCGATGCTGACACCCTGCCCGCCATCGCCGCCGGTGCCACCGCCTATCTGCTCAAAGACGCCCCACCCGAAGACCTGGCCGCCGCCGTGCGCACCGCCGCGACCGGCCGTACCACGCTCGCCCCCGTCATCGCCGACCGGCTGATGAACCGCCTGCGTCAACCCGACACCGCCCTGACCCGCCGCGAGATCGAAGTTCTCACCCTGGTCGCCGAAGGTCTGTCCAACCAGGCGATCGGCACCCGGCTGCACCTGACCGAAGGCACCGTCAAGTCGCACCTGGCGCGGATCTACCTCAAGCTCGGCGTCGACTCCCGTACCTCCGCCGTCGCCACCGCCACCAACCTCGGATTCATCCGTCGTTGACCAAGGTCCCCTTTTGCGTGGTGGAGACCTCGTGCGACGTAGCGAGCCGTCGGGATTCGGAAATCCGCGTGGGTTGGCGCTCGCCCCGTCTCTTCGCCGTGCCTGGTCATGCCGAGCGGGAGCGACGAGCAGGAGAGCGACGAGTTGTAGTCCTCACGTGCCGTCAAGCCGCATCTCGGCCCAGATGACAACGCCGGTGCTCGTCGGGTGGGCTCCCCAGTTGTGTACCGGCGCGGGTTGCGTTCCCAACGGATGCTCGTCGGCGGGTTTGCCCGCGGCCGGGTGGTGGGTGACGACTTCGATCAAAAGGGTGTCGTCGTGGCAGCTCAATATCAGTTCGCCCCGGTGATCGGGGTTCTGGACGTGGTGAACGAGTCTCGTGATCACTGCAACGGCATCACGGACCCGGTGCGGGGTGAGCCAGCCTTCAAGGTATCGGCGGGCCGTCCCGTGGATGGCAAGGTGCCCGGTGCTGCCGGTAAGCGACAGCCAGAGTGAGTTCATGGGATCGGTTCTCGATCGTTGTCTCGGATCTCGGCGGGCAGCCGCCCGATGACGGCTGCTGAGACGCTTTCGGCGTGCTCGGTCAAGTGGTCAAACGGGGCATGGCGACGTTGCCGGCGTGGGGGTTGCCGCGGATTCGTTCGGCCTGCTCGCACGCCCAGGCGCACAGTCGGCCTGCCGCGATGCCATGCGGAGCGTGGTGTTCGTACGCGTTGATCCGTTCGGCTGAACGCTGGAGGAGACGGGTGGCGCCGGTGGTGTTCCCACGGCGGGCGTGGGTCAACCCGACGGCCAGTTGAGCCAGGCCGCGCCATAGTTCGCGTTCGTCGTCGGGGGCGGCTTTCCACGCGGCCTCGAGGACTTCGTGGGCGTGAAACGGCAGGCCGTCGTCGAGTAGCCGTTGTGCTTGCTGTAGCGCGTCGGCGGGTGTGAGGTCGAGATCTTCAGGCATGGTGGGGACACCGGTGGCGCCTGGTCGCAGAGGGCGGCCGAGGGCATCGCGGGGCCGCGCGTTGCGGGGCCTGCCGGTGGTGTCGCGGTCACGTGCCGCGGGTTGCGGTCGGCGGGCGGAGTCGTCGGCGGCTGCCGGGTCGTCGTCCTCGCTGCTGTTTCGCTCGCCGAGGTAGGCGAGCAGGTCCGCGCCGGTGCCGGTCAGCCGGTCGACCTCCTCGCCGGTGTCGCAGGTGAGCAGCGTGATGACCACGGTGTCGGTGCCGCGTGTCAGGACGCGCCATCGTCCGCCGGAATCCTGCCAGTGTTGGAGCTGGGCGACCGCGGGGTCGTCGTGTCGCATACCGGAACCCTTCTGCGAAACCGAAGTCATCGTGGCAGTCGTTCGTGTGGCGCCGCTTGTGCACCAGGCGGAGATGGTCGCCGTTTTTTGGTTTCAGCCGGCCAGCAGCAGCACGCCGGCGGCCATCAGTGCGGGAGCTTTGACGACCTCGAGGGTGACGTATGCGAGGTGGGCGCGGGATCGCGGTGTGGTGTCGCCGTGCAGGACGGCGGCTGTGCGCCGATGCAGCTGTGGACGGACCGCGACCAGCTGGATGATCAACGCGGTCACCGCGATCCCGGACAGCACCAGCGCGGAGCGTGGGTAGCCGGACGCCATCGCGACGATCACGAGCACGGCCAGGATCGATTCGGCGATGTTGAGTGCCCGGAAGACCAGCCGTCCGATGCCGAGACCGACGGCCAGGGTGACGCCCGGTGCCCGGAACTTCAACGGTGCTTCCAGGAAGGAGATCGCCAGGACCATGCCGAGCCAGACGAAGGTCGCCGCGATTCCGACTGCCACCGTGTTCGAGCCCATGACCAGAGTTTATCCAAACCGATCTTGTATAAAAGTGGGTGTGGCAGACAACCCTTCGCCGGCCGGGCGGCGTGATGAGATCCTGCGGATCCTTGCCGCCGCACCGGTTCCCGTCGGGGTCGCCGAGATCGCCGGTCGGCTGCGGGTTCATCCCAATACCGTCCGGTTCCATCTGGACACCCTGATGCGTTCGGGGCACGCCGAGCGGATGGCGGTCCGTGCCGCCGGTCCTGGCCGCCCTCCCGCGCTGTTCCGGGCCGTGCCTGCGGCTCCGGATCGTGGGCCGCGCGACTATCGCTTGCTGGCCGATGTGCTGCTCGCCGACATCGCCGCCGACGGCGACCCGGTGACCCGGGCGAAGCGGGCCGGGCGGCGGTGGGGTCGCCGGATCCTCGACCCGCCGCGAGGCCCGGGGACACCGGTGAAGGCGACGGAGGTGCTGGTACGGGAGTTGGATCGTGCCGGGTTCGCGCCGCGACCGGCGGACCACGGTCGCACGGTCGACCTGGACAGCTGCCCGTTCCTGGACGCAGTGCACACGCACGGGCGGATCGTCTGCGATCTGCATCTCGGTTTCGTCGAGGGGATGCTGGGTCGGCTCGAGAACCAGGCGGTCGCTGTGGAACTGGTCCCGTTCGTCCGGCCCAACAGGTGCCGGCTCTCCCTGACTTCGCCGGATGACGAGCCGTCCGCGGCGAGGTGATCCCGGCATCGCGCCACGCGATGGCCGTGGTGTGGCCGGGTCAGTCATCGGCGCGGGCTATCAGCACGGGACAGGCGGCGTGGTGAAGCAGATGCAGACGAACCGTGCCCAAACGCAACTCCTCGAAGGTCGTGTCGCTGCCGGCCCCGACGACAAGCAGTCCGGCCTGCCGGGACTGCTGCGCCAACACCGGGCCGGCTGGGCCGGACACGACGTCGACGGTCACCGAGACGTCCGGGAATTTTCCTGCCACGGCGTCAGGTCGTCGGTCAGGCGGCGCCGTCGTTCGGTTTCGATGCCGCGAAGATCGCGGCCGGTCGGCACGGTGAACGCCGACACCACCTGGAGCGTTCCGTGAGGACGCAGCGCTGCTTGCTCGAACGCGATACCGGCGGTCGTCGATGTCGCGGGGGAGTCGTCGAGCCCGACCACGACCGTGTCGGGGGTGTCGTTGCACCCGCCGGGGCGAACCACGGCGACCGAACACAGTGCGTACGCGGCGGCCTGACTGGTCACCACGCCGAGCATGGGGCCGGGATCGCCGTGACCGCGGCCCCCGACGACCAGTAGTTCGGCGCCGGCGGCGGCTTCGAGCAGGACCGGAACAGGGTCACCGGCGACCGCTTCGCCCCGCACCGGGACAACGGTCGCACCTGACCGGGCCTGCTCCATGGCGGCATCCACGATCGCCGCTGCACGTTCATCGGCCGTACGCGGCAGGTCGGTGCGGGAGGGGAATGCCCGGCCGGGGATTCCCCCTTGGTGCGCGACGACGATGTCGAGGGCCGCGCCGCGCCGTCGAGCCTCGGCGGCTGCCCAGCGGGCTGCTGCGGCGCTGCTCGCCGATCCGTTGACACCGACGACGATTCTTCGTGCGGACATGTCGACGTCCTCCTCCACAGGCAGCAGGCTCGGCGGTGACCTTCTTGTCTCCGACAAGCGTGGTTCACCAGTTGGCGGGTGGGTCACTGGCGGGGAAGGAATCCTGCCCCCAGACCTCGACGATGTCGATGTCGACGGCACGCGATGTCGGATCCGACGCCGTCACGACTGCTTCGGTGGGCGTGGGGGGTGTTGTCTCTGCCACCGTGCTTCACTCCGTTTCGTTTCCGGCGGCGCCGGCCGGTGCGGGCTATATCTGGCAGACGGCGCACCAGCGCGTGGTGGGCCGCGCCCGCATGCGATCGGCCGCGATGATGCACCCGCACTGCTGACACATGCCGTAGGTGCCGGACTCGACACGTCGCAGAGCAGCCCGGATGTCCTCGACCGCATGCCGTGCCGCTGCCATCCGCACGCGGGCGAGTTGTTCGCAGCGTCCGGTCGCCGCGTCCTGTTCCGGGTTGGGGAACGCGCATTGGACGAAGGCCTGGTGCAACTGCCACACGGTCAGATCCCAGGCCAGTGTGTGCAGGTCGCGTTGCTCGTCCGGCAGGTCGAGCAGCGGCACCGCAGGTGTCGGCATCGGTCATCCTCCTTCGGCTCGAGTCGCTCGGTGTCGTGGTGTACTACGGCTACGCGGCAGGAGACGGCACGACCGTGACCGGGCAGCCGGCGTGGTCGATCAGAGCCCGCGAGGTCGATCCGGTGATCAGACCGCGGAATCCGCCGTGGCCCCGGGAGCCGACGATGATCATGGCGGCGTGCAGCCGGTCCGCAGTGTCGATCAATGCGGTCGCGGGCGTGGCCGCCTCGGCGCTCTCCCGGCGATACTTGACGTCGCGGTAATGCCGGGCAAGCTGATCCGTCTGTGCCGTGATCATGTCGGCCTCCGGGCCCGCGTCCGCGTGGCCGTGAGAGACGAGCACCAGTTCGGCGTCGCCGCGGCGGGCCTCGGCGAACGCAACCTCGGCGGCGGCTGCCGCCTGCACGGAGCCGTCCATGCCCAGGACGATCACGGTCCGGTCGGTGGTGTCGGCGTCTCGAACCACGGTGACCGGACACGATGCGTGACCCGCGAGCTGGGTGGCGGTGGAACCGGCGAGCAGCCCGGCGAACCCGCCGGTGCCGCGGTGGCCGACCACCACCAACTGGGCGTCGCGGGAGGCGTCGATAAGCACCGCACTAGCCGATCCGTCGATCAGCCGGGTACTCACTTTCAGGTGCGGCCAGGCCGTCCGTACCTCGCTCGCCGTGCGTGTGAGCAGGTCCAGCAGTGCCTCGCGCGGACCGCGGTCGATGTCGGCCAGCGGCGGGTACATCGCCGAGGGAAGGAGGAACCAGCCGAAGGCGTGCACGATCCGCAGTTCACTGCCACGCCGCGTTGCCTGCAGGGCGGCGTGCCGCACCGCGGCGTAGGCCGACGCCGCGCCGTCGAAGCCGACGATCACGGGCGCGTTCATGGTGAACCTCCTTCACCGGCCGGTTCGGCCGATACATCTGGGCCAGACGGGGCTTCCGCGTTCGCTTGTACCTCGACTGTCCGTCGATGGGGTGAGGGCCGGACAGGTCTCGCGCTGGCCATTGACGCCACCGTTGATTGCCGACTGTCGGCAACCGGACCAGCGATGCGAGGCTGCGGTCCGCAGATCGTGTCGGTGTCTCAGCGGTGCGGCGTCTCGTGCGCCGACCACAAGCCCATGCTGAGGCAGATCGCCGAGAGTGCGATCAGGGCGAGCCAGCCGCTGCGGTACAGCAGGGCCAGCCCGGTGCCGCCGACGGCGACGAACAGCCACCCGAGCGGCCCGAGGCCTGCCAGGCGGGCCGACGGGCGTGGCGGTGCTGCCGTGCTGATACGCCGGGCGAACGAGGGATCCTGTGCCCACAGACCCTGCTCGATCTCGTTCAGTCGGCGCCGCTCCGAGTCATTGAGCATGAAACCTCCGTTCAGGACCGCGTACGGGTGCGACGAAACTCGCCTCCGCGCCAGCGTCGCGCGGTGGACGCCGTCGGCGACAGTCGCGAAGACGGTCGATTCCGACCCCGGTACTTGCCGCCGTCCGGCAGCGAACCCCGCCTCTCAGGCCTCTCAACTGAAGGAACGTGCCCTGCAGCGCGTCGCATTCGCCGGTCACCGTCAGAGCACGGTCACGACACTGTTCGTGTGACGTCCGAGCTGCGCGGCACCCGGCTGAGCGGATGCCTCATTACCGTCGCGGCCATGACTTCCGGGCGTGGCCTGCTGCGCTGTCTCACCGTTGTCGCCGCGACCGCTCTGGCCGCCTGCAGCGGTGCTGGATGCTGGATCGGCTCGTCCGCAAGGGTCTGGTCCGCCGTACCCCGGTCGAGCACCGATCGGCGGGTGGTCCGGATGCGCCTGAGCCCCTCCGGGCGCGAGGTGGTCGAGCAGGTGATGAACCGCCGGCGCGAGGAATTGCAGCGACTGGTCACCGCCACGGCGCATCTGTGGCAGCCACCGGTCACCGAAGCCCTCACCACGTTCGCGCGAGCAGCGGGCGAAGTCCCTGAGGACGAGTGGTGGCTGGGTTGGAGCGCGCACCGCGACACCGCGAAAGAGGACGCGGACGAACCGGTAGCGAAGAAGTTTGCATAGTGCAAAGATAGTAGTGTGCATTAACCTCGGTGAGGGAGGCTAAGATATGGACCGCAATGGGGATCACCATGTGGCACGGATCGACGACACCGCGGCGGGCGCGACGTTGCATGAACGCGCCGAAGCCGTAGCCATCCCGGACTGGAGAGCATCCATTCCGGCGCGGTTGCGCGGCTCGAGGAGGATGGTTTCCAGGTCGAGTCCGTTAAGACCGCGCTGGACGAGGTGGAGCTGATCGAGCGGATCCGAGGGGTCAACCTGCTCGGCATCCGCTCCAAGACCCAGGTCACCGCCAAGGTGCTGGAGGCCGCCGACAAGCTCGTCGGTATCGGCGCGTTCTGCATCGGCACCGACCAGATCGACCTGTCGCATGCCTCGGCGAGCGGTGTCGCGGTGTTCAATGCGCCGTTCTCCAACACCCGCTCGGTGGTGGAGCTGGCGATCGCCGAGATCATCTCGCTGACCCGGCGGCTGACCGAGAAGAACGCGCTGATGCACTCGGGTGTGTGGGACAAGTCGGCCGACGGCGCGCACGAGATCCGCGGCCGCCGTCTCGGCATCGTCGGTTACGGCAACATCGGCACCCAGTTGTCGGTCCTGGCGGAGAATTTGGGCATGTCGGTGTCGTTCTACGACACCGCCGACAAGCTGGCGCTGAGCAACGCGCACCGCTGCGCGAGCCTCGACGAGCTGCTGGAGTCCAGCGACATCGTCACCCTGCACGTCGACGGCCGTCCCGGCAACGCCGGTTTCTTCGGTGCCGAGCAGTTCGCCAAGATGCGGCCCGGTAGCCTGTTCCTCAACCTGTCGCGTGGCATCGTCGTGGACCATCTGGCCCTGCGTGACGCGCTCAAGAGCGGCCGGCTGGCCGGCGCCGCCGTCGACGTGTTCCCGAAGGAGCCGAAGGGTCGCGGCGACGAGTTCCTGTCGGAGCTGCGCGGTCTGCCGAACGTGATCCTCACCCCGCACATCGGCGGCTCGACCGAGGAGGCCCAGTCCGACATCGGCGGCTTCGTGGCGAACAAGCTGGCCAAGTCGTCACCGAGGGCAACACCACGCTCAGCGTGAACCTGCCCGGCGTCGCCCTGCCCGAGCTGCCCGGCATGCACCGCATCGTGCACATGCACAAGAACACCCCGGGCGTGCTCGCCGACGTCAACCGGATCCTCGCCGAGCACAACGTCAACATCGAGGGCCAGATGCTCAGCACCCGCGGGGAGTACGGCTACCTGATCACCGACATCGCCACCGGTTACAGCGAAGACGTGCTGACCCGGCTCCAGGCCATGGAGCAGACGGTCCGCCTCCGCGCCCTGTGCTGAAGGGCCCGGCTAATTGGTGTGGGCGAGCCACGGTTGCGGCGTTCATGAGGAGCGGGACGTTCATCCGGCTGCGGGCAAGGGCTGTTCGGGCCAGTTGAGGGCGCGGGCACCGAGCACGGCGGCCTGCAGGGTGAATCGGTGGGCGGGGTCGGCCGGGTCGTAGCCGGTGAGGACACGGATTCGTTCGAGGCGGTAGGTGACCGTCCGCACGGAGACGTGGATGCGTTTTGCGGTCTCGGTGGCCACGCCCCCGGTGTCGAAGTAGGCGTGGAGGGTGGCGACGAGTGGTTCAGCGCCACCACGTGCCCGGGTCAGCGGATGCAGCACGGCGTGCACGAGTTCGACGATGGCCGGTTGGTCGCGCAGCAGGACGCGATAGATGAGCAGGTCGCGGGCGCTGACCACTGGAGTGGGTACGCGCAGCCGCCCGGCCATGGTGAGCGCCTCGCGGGCCTCCTCGTAGGAACGGGCGATGCCGTACAGACCTGGGTGGGGACGGCCCACGGCGATGCGCCAGGGCCGTCCGCGTGGTAGCCGACGCAACTGATCGTGCATCAGCCGGCCGAGATCGTCGGTGCCGTCCCCGCCTGCCGGGGTGGCGTCGGGGTCGGACGCGTCGGCGGGCGCGAGCACGACCAGGAGCCCGTCCTTGGTTGCGACGAGCACGTCGCGGTCACCGAGCCGGTCGAAGATGACGGCCTCGAGAGCGGTGATCGCCGCGTCGGTGTCGGGCAGCCGGCGGCTCGGCTCGGCCAGGGCGACCTGGTGTACGCGGGCCAGGTCGAGGCCGAACGGTTCGGCCCGGCCGACCAGGGCACCGAGGTCGGAGTCGCCGCGCAGCAGGTCGTCGATGAGTTCACGGCGCAGGGTCTCCTCGCGGCGGACCAGGTCGCGGCGGGCGACCGCGTAGCCTTCGGCCAGTGTGGCGACGGCGTCGTCGACGACCTGCAGGACCGCGGCTGCGGCGGCGCGCACGGCCTCCCGGTCGCGGTTGCGTACGACGTCCGGCAGGTCGTGCCAGAGCCGGCGGGCGGCGGACAGGTACAGCTGCACCACCCGGCCGGCGGAGATGCCCTGCTCGGCGGCCCGTCTGCCGAGCGCTTCGACGGCGTCGAGTTCGGCGCGTTTGGGTTTGCGTCCGGTGATGGCGGCGTCGGCGAGCAGCGGCAGGTAGTCGCCGAGCAGAGCCACGGGCACGTTGCCGGCGTCGCGGCTGGCCCCGGCGGCGACGTCGGCGAGCCATTGCCCGTCGGCGTCGGCTGCCGTCTGTCGCGCGTTGCGGCGTGTGCCGTCGTCGCTCACGTGTGCCCTTCCCAATCCCGAAGGTTCAGCATCGCTGATTTCGGCGGCGATCGACGTCATTTGCCGGCCGCCGTCACCGGTTCACGGTCACCGTCCGTCCGGTTACCTACGGTCACGGCCTTCGCGGTGTGGCCGGCGAGGTTGTGGCTCAGCGTGTCGACCAGTCGTAGCAGCTCCACCGGCAGCGGAAAGATGAGCGTGGAGCTGCGTTCGGAGGTGAGCTCGGCCATCGTGGACAGCACCCGCAGCTGCATGGCGGCTGGGTGGTTTTCCAGCACTTGGGCGGCGCGGCCCAGATCGTCGGCGGCCTCGACCTCGCCGGCGGCGTGGATCACCTTGGCCCGCCGCTCACGTTCGGCTTCGGCCTGGCGGGCCATCGCCCGGCGCATGGTGTCGGGCAGTTCGACGTCCTTGACCTCGACCAGGGTCACCTTGACACCCCAGGCGCTGGTGATCTCGTCGATGACGGTCTGCAGCCGCTGGTTGATGGCGTCGCGGTCGACGAGCAGGTCGTCGAGGTCGACCTGGCCGAGGATGCTGCGCAGCGTGGTCTGGGCGATCTGGGAGGTGGCGACGACGTGGTTCTCGACTGCGGTGACCGACAGCAGCGGCACGACGACGTTGAAGTAGGCCACCGCGTTGACCTTCACGGTGACGTTGTCCTTGGTGATGACGTCCTGCGGCGGGATGTCCATCGTGACGGTACGCAAGGAGACCCGCACCATCCGGTCGACGAGCGGAATCAGCACCGTCAGCCCCGAGCCTCGCGTGGCGATGACCTGGCCCAGCCGGAACACCACCGCCCGCTCGTAATCCATGATCACTCGCACCGACGCGATCAGCAGGACGAGAAGGACCAGCCCGCCCACCAGAAACCAGCGCAATACCTCACTCATGGCGTCTTCCTTCTCAACCGATCGACGAGTGTCCTGCCGCTGCCGCTGCCGCGGACGGGTCGCGGCGTTGAGGGTGGCGTCCCGGCCACCAACCGTCGATCGACGGGGCAGGAGAGGCCTGGACGACGGCAGGTTCGTGGGGTTGGTCGACGGTGATGTCGTCACGCACGAGGGTTACGCCGGGCACGTCGCGGACCACCCGCGGCAGCAGCGTCGCGTGCCGGGCGTCGCTGACGGTCGCGGTCGCCGTCACCGCTCCGTCGCGAACGTCCAGATGGAGATGACGGATCGGTAGTGTCTCCAGCACCTGCCGCACGTCGTCGCGGATCGCCTCGTCCCGGCGGTCGTGTACCTTGAGCAGGTCGCCTGCGGTGACGATGCCCAGCAGTCGCCGGTCCGGTCCGGTCACCAGCAGCCGGTTGACTCGATGGCGGCGCATCAACCGGCCGGTCTGGGCCAGTGTCGCGTCCGCCGCTACGGTCAGCGCCGGGGCGCGCATCATCTCTCTGGCCGAGGTCGTGATCCAGTCCGGTGCCGGGACGATGCGCCGCCACGGGATCCGCGGCCGTGGCTGCGGCGGTGGGAACGCGACGGCGTTGAGCACGTCGGTACGGGTGATGATGCCCAGCACCCGGTCGTACTCGTCGATCACGGCCACCGCGCTGACGTCGTACGTCGTCATGGTCGTGATGATGTCGGCCGGGGCGGCGTCGCCGGTCACGGTGACCACGTCAGCCGTCATGGCGTCGCGCACCGTCCACTGCATGGTGTCCTCTTCCCGGCACCGGAACGGTGCCTGTCTGCTACTGCCCTGGCGTGGTTCGGTGAACCACGGTGACCATGCCACCCATGCTGACCGCGTCACTGCGCCCGCTGACAGAGGCGCCACCGGTCACCTGCAACGGGGCTCCTTGCCGGGCGTCGGCAACTAGCGATGGCGGAGGCTCAGGCACGCAGCCCCGGCCACGGCCGCAACGGCTCGACACGGAACGGTGCGGACGGTACCGGAGTCGTCTTCGGTGATGGGCTCCGTCGTCTTGCTGCCCACATGATCCTGCTGCCGGTCGGCAGTTTGAGCGGCTCGGATCGGCGTGTGGCGACCCTGTTCGACGCACACTCACGGCGGTCAGGCTGGTCGCCATGTGATCTCACCGGCCCAGTGGTGAGCGCCGATGATCTTCATTGAGAGGCGAGAATGGACCTGTCGAACACTCTGAACGCGCGAGATCTGATCACACTCTCCGACGAGCGCGGCGGCCACCGTGTCTCGGCATTCCTGCCCGTCAACCGCGCCGACGCGGCCGGCGGCCGTCATCGTGCGCGTGTCAAGAACCTACTGCGCGATGCCGAACAGGCGCTGCGCGCCGACGGTGTGACCGCGACCGAGTTGGTGCTGGCGCCTGCCCGCCGACTGCTGGACTCCCCGCACCGGGCGGAGGGTTCCGGCGACGGCCTGGCCCTGTTCTGCGCGCAGGGCAGTCTGCGGCAGTTCTGGGTTCCGCAGCGCCTGCCTGAGCTGGTCGCGGTCGGGGACCGGTTCCTCGTACGGCCGCTGCTGCCGCTGCTGGGCGCCGCCGGCCACTTCTACGTCCTGGCGCTCAACCAGGACGAGATCCGCCTGTGGCGGGGTTCGCGGCACAGCATGCAGCAGATGGCCCTGGATGGACTGCCCCTGGCCGTGTGGCTGACCATGCCGCGTCGCCGCGCCCAGGTGCACGCCTTCGTCGCCGATCGCGGTGGTGCCGGTGGCCGCGCCGTCTTCCACGGCATCGAGGATGACCAGACCCCGCTGGTCGTACAGCACTTCCGGCGCGTCGACCGTGCATTGCGCGAGGTTCTGCAGGCCGACGACGTGCCGCTGCTGCTCGCCGGTGTCCGATCGACGCAGGCCCTCTACCGGCAGGTCAACACCCATCCGGGACTGATCCGGGAAGGTATCGACGGCAACTCCCGGGAGTTGAACGCGGATCAGCTGCACCGGCTCGCCTGGCCGCTGGCCGAACCCATACTGCGCGCCGGCGAGACCACCGCCGCAGCCGTCTACCGGGAGTTGCAGGGCACCGGGCGCACCTGCGCCGACGTCGCGACGGTGCACGCCGCCGCTGAGCAGGGCCGCATCGACACGCTCTTCCTGCGTGCCGACGCACCCGCTGGTGCCACGAAGGTCATCAGGGTGTACGAGAACCCGCCCACGATCGACCGCTCAGACGCCGCCGCGGTGGCCACCCTGCGCCATGGCGGAACCGTGCACGCCGTATCCCGCGACCGGATGCCGGACCGTACGCCGATGGCCGCCATCCTTCGCTATTGACTGCCTTCTACACGACGGGGTCCGGGTCGTTGCGACCGAACGCCGCCCCGAGACCGGTCAGGTCGATCGAGCGGCGGGCGTGTTCCGGCACCAGGTCGACCAATGGCCGCATCGCCTCCAGCGCGGTGAGGATCTGCCGGGCGACCCGCTCGACCGGGCGCATCGCGTCCACCGACACCAGGATCCCGCGCGAGGCGTACCAGTCGACGATCGGATGAGTCACCTCGTGATACAGCGCGAGCCGGTGGCGGATGACCGGCTCGGTGTCGTCGGAGCGGCCTTCCAGCGCGGCCCGCGCCAGCAGCCGCCGGATCAGCTGCTCCTCGTCGTCGGCCTGCAGATGCAGAGCCACGTTCGCGGTCATCTGCAGGTTCCGGCCGATCTCGTACAACGCCCGGGCCTGCGCCATGTTGCGCGGCATGCCGTCGAGCACATACCCGCCGCCGGCCGCCTTCGCCTCGGTGAAGGCGGCCCCGACCATGTCGAGCACGACCTCGTCCGGAACCAGCTCCCCGCGGCTCAGATGATCGCGCACCGACCGGCCCAGCGCGGTGCCCCGGGCCACGTGATCGCGCAGCAGATCACCGGTGGCGATGTGCGGGACACCGAAGTGTGTCGCGATCAGCGCGCCCTGGGTGCCCTTCCCGGCACCAGGCGGGGCAACCAGCAAGACCCGCATCACCAACGTCCCTTCCACCAGGCGGTCCGGTCGGCACCGTGACTGCGACGATCGTAGACGTGATCCCGCACCGCCGCGCCGACACCCATCGACGCGGACCCGCGCCACGCGGTGCCGATTTCCCGCCGTCGGCAATCTACCGGGCCACAGGTCACCGACGACGACCCTGGCCGCTGGCCCGAGGGCCGGGTGACCATGGCCGCATATCGAGTCAGTTCCGCCATCCGATCGATGGCGGGCAACTACATCACGTCGGGGAGCGGCATGACTGACCAGACCGGCGGGAAGGGCACTCCCGCGTTCGTGACCGGCTCTGTGCGTGACGTCGCCGTCGTCGGCGCGGGAATGATCGGCTTGTCCACGGCCTGGTTCCTGCAGGAGGCCGGCGTCCAGGTCACCGTCTACGAGCGGCACCATGCCGGCGCGGGCGCATCCTGGGGAAACGCCGGATGGCTGACCCCGGGATTGAGCGCTCCGCTACCGGAACCCGCGGTCCTGCGTTACGGCCTGCGCGCGGTGCTCAGCGCACGTTCCCCGGTCTACCTGCCGCTGCGGGCCGACCGTGAGCTGTGGCGTTTCCTGCTGTCGTTCGCGGCCAACAGCACCACCGGGCGGTGGCGCCGCGGTATGGCCGCCTACGTCGCGGTCAACGAGCGCTGCCTGGAAGCCTTCGACACCCTCGCCGCCGGCGGTATGACCGCGACGACGACGCCGGCGGACCCCTTCCTCGCCTGCTTCGTCCGCGAGCGTGACAGCCGCGGCCTGCTGACCGAGTTGAAGCAGATCCGCGACGCCGGCCAGGACGTCGCTTTCCGGCCGGTGAACGGGTGGCGGATCCGATCCCTGGAGCCGGTGCTGACCGAGCGGGTGGGCGCCGCCGTCCAGATCTTCGGGCAGCGGTATCTGCATCCGCCCGAGTTCATCCGGTCGCTGGCGGACGCGGTTCGCGCCCGCGGCGGGCGCATCATCGAGGGCGCTGACGTGACCCGCCTTCAGCCGGAGGCCGCCGGCGTCGGCGTGATCTGCCGGCCGGGGCAGCAGCATCGGCATGACGCCGTGGTCATCGCCACCGGGGCGGTGTTCGGCGAACTGGCCGCCCGCTTCGGGGTACGCCGGCCGGTGCAGGCCGGGCGTGGCTACAGCTTCAGCGTGCCGGTCGAACGCATGCCCGCCGGCCCGCTGTACTTCCCGGCCCAGCGGGTGGCCTGCACGCCCCTGAACGGCCGGCTGCGGGTGGCCGGGATGATGGAGTTCCGCCGACCCGGTGACGAGCTGGACCCACGGCGCATCGCCGCCATCGTCGACGCGGTCCGTCCGCTGCTGCACGGGGTGGACCTCGACGAGCGCTGCGACGAGTGGGTCGGTTCCCGGCCGTGCACCCCCGACGGCCTGCCGCTGATCGGGGCGACCGCCGCACCACGTGTCCTCGTCGCCGGCGGCCATGGCATGTGGGGCATCGCGCTGGGGCCGATCACCGGCCAGCTCGTCGCGCAGGCGATCCTCAAAGGTGAAACGCCCGCGGAGCTGGCGCCGTTCGACCCGCTGCGCTAAGCAGAGGTGCCGAATCCGGTCGCGGTTGGCCTCCCCGCATGATCGACATGAGGTGGCCCGATGCTGGGGGACGGCTGCGGTCGAGGGGTAGTGACGACGGAACCACAGTGTTGATCGAAGGGCGGCATGGTTCTCCAAGCCCAAAGACAGCGCCATGTCCGATGCTGCACGGCGGGCGGCTTCAGGCGACGACCACCCGTGCCGGCGGTGCGCGGTCCGCTGACCACGCCGGAACACAGCCGGGACGGCACGCCGGGCCAGCCGGAACACGATGCACAACCCGATCTCCCGGGCGGCGGCCACGACCATCAGTACCACGACCCACAGGACCAGCGTCGGCAGGGCACCACGTCGGCCGACGCCGCCGAAGCCGCGCCCCTCGCCCATGTCGGCCGCCATAACGACCCCGCCACGACGGCACCCATCAGCACCGACGGCCTCGTCGAGGATTGCCGGACGTCGGCAACGAGTGTCGGGGAACTTGACCGGCTCGCGCTCCTGCGCGTCCGGGCGGCTGAGGGTGACGATGGGATTCCGGTGAGGTTCAGCCTGTGAGAGGAGGCAACGATGACGACGCGTGAGCGCCGACCGGCGGACTTCGTCGCCTCGTGCCCATTGCCGCTCGCCGCTGGCCTTCTGGCCTGCCGAAGGATGCCGCCAGAGCACGCCGGTCCCAGCACCGGCCGGCCTCTGCCATAGCGCGCCGCCGCAGTTCAGCGCAATCGTTTCTGATCGTCGCCCTCGTGAGCGACTCCGCCTCGTGAAAGGGGTCGGCGTGACCGTGCCCGCTAATCTCGTCTCGTCTCACCGCCCGGCCGGTGCATCGGACAGTGCCGCACCGGCCGCCGTCGCGGTCGATCTCGGCAGCAGCACCGTCGGCGTGTGGGCGTCGCACCGTGGCACCATCAACGCACCGTGTGGCGACGCGTTCACGGCGTCCCGTCCTCTGCTGCGCCGTGGCCGCATCGTCGACCCGGCAGGATGTGTGACCCTGCTGTCACAGCTGATCCGCCGCTACAGCGAACCTGTTCCGGCAGGTGGCGTCGTGGCGGCCTGCCGGCCGGTCCTGGCCGGTGACCGGGATCAGGCGGTGATGCGCGTGGTCCTGGAGGAGGTCTTCGCGCCCACCCGTCTGGTGTTCATCGACACCGTCCGCGCCGCCGCGATCGGCTCGGGGGCCGCAGCCGGCAGCCTGCTGGTCGCCGACATCGGCACCCAGCTGACCGAGGTCGCGTTGCTCGAACACGGCCGCGTCATCGCCGCGCGCCGAGCCGAGCTCGGAACCCGCGATCTCACCCGCGGCGCGAACCTGGACCTGATCTGCGGCATCGTCGCCCAGCATCTCGATGAACTGCGCGGCGCCGCGACGGCAGCCGAGATCGGTCCCGCGATTGCGCGCGGCGTGCTGCTCGTCGGTGACGGCGCTGTTCATCCCGGTCTTTGTACGACGCTGTCGGCCGTGCTGCGGCTGCCGGTGCACCGTGCCGCGTCCCCACGTACCGCCGCGGTCAACGGCGCCGGCCTGGCCGCCATGTCCCTGCTGCGTCACCCGGCCTCGTCATGGTCGCGACCCGACTCAAATGGGGGACCCTCATGACCATCATCCAGCGACCAGAGCGGGGACGGTCGGAACCCCTCGACCTGTTGCGCACCATGCCCGAGGAGCAGTTCACCCTGCAGACGAACCGGCTCATCGAACTGACGGTCTACGGTCGGCTCCCTGGACCTGCTCGCCGCCGCGGCTCGTCGAGGGATCGCCGACACGACGCAGGCGCTACGCCGCATGTCCGAGGGCACCCGCGGAACCTGCGAGGACTGCCACCGGCCGATCCCGCTCGGCCGGCTCCGCGCCATGCCACAGGCCCGACACTGCACCCGCTGCCACCGCAACCAGCAGCCAGTGTCTTCGTAGCGTGACCCCGTGGTCGCCATCAGAGCTGGAGGTGACACCATGCGCTGCACCGTCGAACGCGTCGAGTCTCTCGACGGCAGCGGAACCATGCGCGTTTCCGGCGATGTGGACCTCGCCGAAACCGGCAAGCTGCGTCACACCGTGACGACCGCGCTGACCGATCCGCAACTCAGCGAACTCATCGTGGACCTCTCGGCGGTGACGTTCCTCGACTGTGCCGGCATCGGCGCACTCCTGCATGGGCGCCGCGTTGCCGAAGCGAACGCCAAACGCTACGAGGTAGTCGGCGCGCGAGACAGTGTCCGCCGGGTCCTTGAGCTCACCGGTGTCCTGCCGGACCTCGGATACAAGCCGTTGGACGCTATGCGCCGACTCGTCGCGTGCGCAAGCCATGACGCCAGTTTGTCGAGGCCTGGGAAGCGCCCGCGTGTCCCGCCATAACGGGCCGGCCGGCGGATCCTCGGCATAGACGTGCGAGGCAGTCAGCGCGTCCTGCAACTCGTCATCGACACTGCAGGCGATCCCCGTCTCAAACCCCGGTGGCTGCGGGCTGCCGGTTCATCAGCACCGCGACATCGTCGGCGGATACCGGCCGGGAGAAGAGAAAGCCCTGACCGAATCGGTATCCCGCACGCTGGAGTTCTCGCTGTTGTTCGACCGTCTCCACCCCTTCGGCGATCGCCGACATGCCGAGGCCGGTGGTCAGCTGGAACAGGGTGACGGTGATGACCTGGTGGGCGCCCGGCACGGTGACGCCGTCCACGAAGCTTTTGTCGATCTTCACGATGTCGGCGGGACACGTCCGCAGCAGGCTCAGCGACGAATGCCCGGTCCCGAAGTCATCCAACGCGATGAGGAAGCCCATATCGCGCAGCGATTGCAGGTTGTCCACCGCGACGCCGCCCTCGAACACCGCGGTCTCGGTCACCTCCAGTGCGATCCGGCTGGGTTCCACGCCGGTCTCCCGAACGATCTCGGCGACAGTCGCGACCAGAGCGGGGTCGCTGAGCTGCCTGGTGGACACGTTGACGGAGACCCGTTGCGGGGCATCGCCCGGTGAACGGTCCCATCGCACCATCTGTTCGCATGCTTCGCGCAGCACCCAGGCGCCGATCACGCCGATGAGGCCGACGCGCTCGGCGAGGGGGACGAAGAGCGCGGGCGAAACCATGCCGATGTCATGGTGGTGCCACCGTAGGAGCGCTTCCACCGCGACGATGCGGTTGTCCTCCATGTCGACGACAGGCTGATAGACCAGACGCAGTTCGTCGCGACCAAGCGCCTGGCGCAGCTGGGCACCGAGGCGGGCATCCTCGTCGGCGCGCTGATCCAATTCCTGGCTATACGGCACGAACTTGCGACCGCCGTCGCGTTTGGCGGCGTACAACGCGACGTCGGCGCGTCGCATCGCCTCGGCAGCGTCGATGGCCGGCTCGAGCAGGGCCGCGCCGGCACTCGTGCTGATCAGCAATTCGTTACCGCTGACCTCCAGGGGGACCGTGAACGCGTCCAGTACGCGTGCGACGAGAAGCTCGACGCCCGTATCGCCCGGGCAGGCCACGACGATGGCGAACTCGTCACCGCCGAGTCGTGCGGTCACGGCATCGGGCCCGGCGGTGGTTCGCAGCGGATCGGCCACGGCACACAGCAGCCCGTCACCGACATGATGACCGAGCGAATCGTTGATGTTCTTGAACCCATCGAGGTCAAGCAGCAGAAGGTGCCGAGACAAACCAGCCGGCGAAGGGCCATCCGTGCCGTCGAGCAGCTGATACAGCAGGCGGCGGTTGGGGAGACCGGTCAGATGGTCGTGACTGGCTTGCTCCGCCATCTGGTCGCGAGCCTGGCGCAGCTCTTGCGCATGGGCGGCGACGGTGTCCAGCAGCCGTCCGTTGTCGGTCAGCGCCACGATCTGACGAACCACGACCAGGCTGGTGAGCGCTACGGAGCTGGCGATGAGGAAACGGCCGTGCGGGCCGGACCCGTCGATCAGTAGCAGGCTGTTCGCCGCGCTGACGGCCAGGTAGGGCCAGACGCTCCAGCGACGACGACGGACGGCTGTGGCGGGCTGGTCGCGAGTTCGCCTCTGCTGATCGGCGGCTAGACCGATGAACGCCAGCGCTACCGGCACGGCGAAGTGGCCGTCAGATATGTGGCGATGATCAACCAGGAGAGGGGCGGCGGCACCGGCGATTCCACTACCGCCCGCCGCGACAGCCAGCAGTCGCATCGCCGAGGGGGCGACCGCGATGGCCTGCATCGTGGTCACCTTGACCACGGCCACGATGCAGACGATGCCGAGTACGGCCACCGCGGCCATCGCCACCCAGGAGCCGGTCACCGCGTGCCACTGGTCGCCGTGCCGGAACGAGAAGTGCCAGGCGAACATGGCCACTGTCACGATCACCACACTGCTGTCGAGTGCCAGCTTGACCCGACCCTGGCGACGCGATGTCGGCAGGCACAGCAACGCGACCTGCATCACCAGCACCGCCGCCACGTACAACGCCATCGTCCTGACGCTGATGTACTGCGCGGTCACCGGCCATCGCGACGCCGAGTCGAACGTGTTGCTGACAGCGGCCATGGTCAACAGCCCTGCAGCGAGCCCAGCGCGTGCCCAGAACCGGCGTCCGTCCGCTTGCGGCACCTGGCGGGCGGCTGTGCTGCACGCCAGGGTCGCCAGGACGCCCAGACCGACGGCGGGCAGCCAGCCGATCAAAGGGTGAGTCCACCAACGGATCACCGCGCCGCAGACCCAAATCACCGTCGCCAGGATGAGGGCGACAATCGATGAACGAAACAAACGTTCCGTCACGGACCCGAAGCGTTGCATGTGAACCTCACGATTGCTCCGACAATTCAGCGATTTCATCGGCACGGCGATCGGATGCTTGAGCAGGACCCGACGGCGGCGATCAGACCGGCCCGCGGCCCGAAGGTTCGCCGTGGCGCGGGCGGCGGGCGGTTGACGCGCGAATCTGTCCTGGCAGGGCCGAAGCGTCCGCGATCGATGATCGGCTGGCCCGCTGGTCCTGCGAAGATAGGTAGAAAGTCCCTGTCCGCAACCGCCACGCCCGGCAGACTCTGATCATCGGGTCCGGCCGGCCGTTCCTTTCCCGGGTCGTGCCGGGTGAGCAGCTAGCACATGCGGGGTGTCGATGAGTGCGTCACAGCGGCGAAGCAACCGTCCCAGCAACGGCGAGCAGCCGGCACCGGGTCGAGCCGGGTTGATGCTGGCGTTGGCGACCGTCGGGTTCGCGGTGAACTTCTGGGCCTGGGCACTGCTCAGCCCGCTCGCGGTGAAGTTCACCACCGTGTTGCAGCTGACCTCGTTCGAGCAGGCGCTGCTGGTGGCGGTGCCCGTGATCGTCGGGTCGGTCGGGCGGATTCCGGTCGGTGCGCTCACTGACCGTTTCGGTGGGCGGATCATGTTCCCGCTGGTGTCGGCCGCGACCATCGTGCCGGTGCTGTTCCTCGGCCTGCTCGGCCACGGTTCGCTGGCGGCTCTACTGATCGGCGGCTTCTTCCTGGGTATCGGCGGCACCACGTTCGCGGTGGGTGTGCCGTTCGTGAACGCCTGGTTCCCGCCGGAGCGACGCGGTACCGCAGTCGGCATCTTCGGCGCCGGCATGGGCGGCACCGCGATCAGCGCGCTCACCACGGTGAAGCTGGTCGACGCGTACGGCACGGCAGCCCCGTTCGTGATCACCGCGATCGTGCTGGCCGTCTACGCCGTCGTCTCGTACGCGCTCATGCGGGATGCCCCGAACCGGCCGGTGCCCACGGCGCCGCTGGCGTCGCGGCTGGCCACGACCCTCAAACTGAAGATCACCTGGCAGGCCTCGGCGCTGTATGCGGTTGCGTTCGGTGGCTATGTGGCGTTCTCGGTCTACCTGCCCGCCTACCTGAAGACCGCGTACGGGCTGACCCAGGCCGATGCGGCGAACCGGATGGCGGGTTTCGTCGTCCTCGCGGTGATCATGCGGCCGGTCGGTGGCTGGCTGTCGGACCGCATCGCCGCTCACCGGGTCCTCGGCTGCTCGCTCGCGATCGTTGTCGCCGCCGCTCTGGTGCAGTCGCTCACCCCGGGCCTCGCCCCGGTCGGCACGATCGCGTTCCTGTCCATGGCGGCGGCGCTGGGTGCCGGCAGCGGCGCCACGTTCGCCCTGGTCGCCCAGAAGGCGCCGGCGCAGCAGGTGGGCTCGGTCACCGGGGTCGTCGGCGCTGCTGGCGGCCTGGGCGGGTTCGTTCCTCCGCTGGTGATGGGCGTGATCTACGGCCAGCTTGACGACTACGCGCTCGGTCTGGTGTTGCTCGCTGCAGTGTCGGCCGCCGCGCTGCTGCTCGATGTCTTCTCCGTCGGCCGCGGCCGACGCACCCCGGAAGGGGCCGCTCATGTGTGAGTACTGCGGATGTCAGGCCATCGAGGCGATCGACGTGCTGACCCGCGAACACGATCACGTCGTGAACCTGATCGGCGAGGTCCGTACCGCGCACGCCGCAGACGATGTTGACCAGATGGCCGTACTGGCCCAGCGGATCGCCGTGATCCTGCAGCCGCACACCGTGGTGGAGGAAGAGGGTCTGTTCCCGCTGCTCGCCGACGAGTTCCCGGAGCACGTCGACGCACTGCGCGCCGAGCATCGCCAGGTTGAGCAGGTGCTGGCCGCCGCAGCCCAGGCCACACCCGCCGACCCGCGCTGGCCGGATCAGCTCATGGTCACTCTCGAGATGCTGCGCGAACACATCCTCAAGGAGCAGGACGGCGTATTCCCTGCGGCACTGACCAACCTCACCGGCGACGACTGGGACATCGTCGACGCCGTACGGGCGAGGACCGGCACACGCCTGCCAGGATCGCCGAGCGCAATAGTCAATTGATGCATGGTGCAAACGCTGCATTGCTGCCGTGGAATCGCTAATGTGAAGATCGCCAAGGCATGTCGACGGCCCATCACCCGGCCGGAAGGACGGACATGGTCAGCACACCGCGCCGCCAGGACGGCACCGCCGGACTCGACGACCCCCTCACCGACGCCCTCGTGGGCACCCGCCGGTTCTTCACCAAAGGGCAGGTGTCCGGCGACCGCCGGGCGTTGTATCAGATCGGCGGCCGCGACGCGGACGTCTTCTACCGTGACCGCTGGTCACACGACAAGGTCGTGCGGTCCACACACGGCGTGAACTGCACCGGCTCCTGTTCGTGGAAGGTGTACGTCAAGGACGGCATCATCACCTGGGAGGCCCAGCAGACCGACTATCCGAGCGTCGGACCCGACCGGCCGGAGTACGAGCCTCGCGGCTGCCCGCGGGGGGCGGCGTTCTCCTGGTACACGTACTCGCCGACGCGCGTGCGGTACCCGTACGTCCGCGGGGTTCTGCTGGAGATGTACCGCGAGGCGCGCAAGCGCCTCGGCGACCCGGTCGCCGCCTGGGCGGAGATCACCGGCGACCCGGTCAAGGCGAGGAAGTACAAGTCGGTGCGCGGCAAGGGCGGCCTGGTCCGGGCGAGCTGGGACGAGGCGACCGAGATGATCGCCGCAGCGCACGTGCACACCATCAAGGCGTACGGCCCGGACCGGCTGGCCGGCTTCTCGCCGATCCCGGCCATGTCGATGGTGTCGCACGCCGCCGGCGCCCGCTTCTACAACCTGCTCGGCGGGGCGATGCTGTCGTTCTACGACTGGTACGCCGACCTGCCGGTGGCCTCGCCGCAGATGTTCGGCGACCAGACCGATGTGCCGGAGTCCGGTGACTGGTGGGACGCCGGCTACCTGATCATGTGGGGTTCCAACCTGCCGGTCACCCGCACCCCGGACGCGCACTGGATGGCCGAGGCCCGCTACCGCGGTCAGAAGGTCATCGCCGTCGCACCGGACTACGCCGACAACGTCAAGTTCGCCGACGAGTGGCTCGCCCCGGCCCCCGGCACCGACGGCGCCCTGGCCATGGCGATGGGCCATGTGCTGCTCCAGGAATTCTTCGTCGACCGGCACACCCCGTACTTCGACGAGTACGTGAAGAAGTACACCGACCTGCCTTTCCTGGTCACCCTGAACGAGACCGGGGCCGGGTCAGGGGTCTTCACGCCGGGCAAGATGCTCACCGCGGCCCAACTGCCGGGCGCGCTCGCCGACACCGAGAACGCGGCCTTCAAGATGGTCCTGCTCGATCGCGATGGCATGCCGGTCGTGCCCAACGGCTCACTCGGCTTCCGCTACGGCGAGCAGGGCACGGGAAAGTGGAATCTCGATCTCGGCGACGTCGATCCGCTGCTGTCGGCCGACGGCGGCAAGGACGGCCCGGTCGTGGTTACGCTGCCGCGCTTCGACACCGCGTCCGGCACCGCCAAGCACATGCGGCGAGGAGTTCCGGTACGCCGTATCGGCGAGCACCTCGTCACCACGGTCTACGACCTGCTGCTCGCCCAGTACGGTGTCTCCCGGCCCGGCCTGCCCGGCGACTGGCCGGCCGGCTACCACGACGCCGACCAGCCGTACACCCCCGCCTGGCAGGAGACGATCACCGGTGTGCCGGGACCGGCCGCGGCGCGTATCGCGCGGGAGTTCGCGACCAACGCCGAGGAGTCCCGCGGCCGGTCGATGATCCTGATGGGAGCGGGCACCAACCACTGGTTCCACTCCGACACCATCTACCGCGCGTTCCTCACCTTGACGACACTGACCGGCTGCCAGGGCGTCAACGGCGGCGGCTGGGGCCACTACGTCGGGCAGGAGAAAGTCCGCCCGATCACGGGCTATTCGGTGCTCGGCACGGCCGCCGACTGGTCCCGGCCCGGCCGGCAGATGATCCAGACCGCGTACTGGTACCTGCACACCGACCAGTACCGCTACGACCCGTTCTCAGCGGCCACGCTGTCGGCAACCGACGAAGGCGGCGCCTTCGCCGGACGGTCGACCGCCGACCTCATCGCGGCGTCGGCACGGATGGGCTGGATGCCGTCGGTGCCGCATTTCAACCGCAACCCGCTCGACCTGGCCGACGAGGCCAAAGCGGCCGGCACGCCGATCGGCGAGCACATCGTCGGCCGGCTCAAGGACGGCGGCCTGCGGTTCGCGTGCGAGGACCCGGACGCGCCGGAGAACTTCCCACGCGTCCTGACGATCTGGCGGGCCAACCTGCTGGGCTCCTCGGCCAAGGGCAACGAGTACTTCCTGCGGCACCTGCTCGGCACCGACCACGCCGTACGCGCTCAGGAGTCACCACCGGAGGCCCGCCCGACCGACCTGACCTGGCACGAGCAGGCGCCCACCGGCAAGCTGGACCTGCTGCTCACCATGGATTTCCGGATGACCTCGACGACGGTGTACTCCGACATCGTGCTGCCGGCCGCGACCTGGTACGAGAAGCACGATCTGAACACCACGGACATGCATCCGTTCGTGCACTCGTTCAACCCGGCGATCAACCCGCCGTGGCAGACACGCACCGACTGGGACGCGTTCATGACGATCGCGAAGGCGTTCAGCGCCCTCGCCAAGGACCACCTCGGCACCCGCACCGACGTCGTCGCGGCGCCGCTGCTGCACGACACCCCAGACGAGATGGCCAACCCGTACGGCCGCGTCGCCGACTGGGGACGCGGCGAATGCGAGCCGATCCCCGGCCGGACGATGCCGAAACTGGTGCAGGTCGAACGTGACTACACGGCGATCGCCGACAAGATGGCTTCGCTCGGGCCGCTGCTGGACACCCTCGGCGCGACCACCAAGGGCGTCACGTTCCAGGTCGGCCGCGAGATCGACTACCTGAAGCACAAGAACGGTGTGGCCGGGAACGGCCGGCCGTCGATCGCCCGCGACGTGCAGGCCTGCGAGGCTATCCTCGCGCTGTCCGGCACCACCAACGGCCACCTCGCCACCCAGGGCTTCCGTCAGCTCGAAGAACGCACCGGAATGCAATTGGCCGACCTGTCGGCCGAGCACGAGGGTAAACAGATCACCTTCGCCGACACTCAGTCCCGGCCCACTCCGGTCATCACCTCACCGGAGTGGTCTGGCTCGGAGTCCGGTGGCCGCCGCTACTCGCCGTTCGTCATCAACGTGGAGCGGCTCAAACCCTGGCACACGCTGTCCGGCCGGCAGTCGTTCTACCTCGACCATGACTGGATGGCAGAGCTCGGCGAGCAGATGCCCACCTACCGGCCGCCGCTGAACATGAACGCGCTGTTCGGTGAGCCGAGGATCGGCGACAAGGGCGAGCTCGGCATCACCGTGCGCTACCTGACCCCGCACAACAAGTGGTCGATCCACTCCGAGTACCAGGACAACCTGTTCATGCTGTCGCTGTCGCGCGGCGGGCAGAACATCTGGATGTCGAAGGAGGACGCGGCCAAGATCGGCGTGCACGACAATGACTGGATCGAGGCGGTCAACCGCAACGGTGTCGTGGTGGCCCGCGCGATCGTGTCGCACCGCATGCCCGAGGGCACCGTCTACATGCACCACGCTCAGGACCGGCTGATCGATGTGCCCCGCACCGAGACAAACGGCCGGCGCGGCGGTATCCACAACTCGCTGACCCGGCTGCTGATCAAACCCAGTCATCTTATCGGCGGGTACGCGCAGCTGTCGTTCGCGTTCAACTACCTCGGCCCGACCGGCAACCAGCGCGACGAGGTCACCGTGATCCGGCGCCGCTCCCAGGAGGTCGAGTACTGATGCGCGTGATGGCCCAGATGGCGATGGTCATGAACCTCGACAAGTGCATCGGCTGCCACACCTGTTCGGTCACCTGCAAACAGGCGTGGACCAACCGTAGCGGCGTCGAGTACGTGTGGTTCAACAACGTCGAGACCCGTCCCGGGCAGGGCTACCCCCGCCGGTACGAGGACCAGGAGACGTGGAAGGGCGGCTGGACGCTGAACCGGCGGGGCCGGCTCGCGCTCAAGGGCGGTGGCCGGTTCAAGAAGCTGTTCAGCATCTTCTCCAACCCGAAACTGCCGGCCATCCAGGATTACTACGAGCCCTGGACCTACGACTACGAGACGCTGACCAACGCGCCATTGCAGGAACACACCCCGGTCGCCCGGCCCAAGTCGCTGCTGACCGGCGAGGACATGAAGATCTCGTGGTCGGCGAACTGGGACGACGACCTGGGCGGCTCACCCGACCACGGCGACAAGGACGTCCTGCTCAAAGGCATCGCCGACAAGGTCAAGTTCGAGTTCGAGCAGACGTTCATGTTCTACCTCCCGCGTATCTGCGAGCACTGTCTCAACCCGTCGTGCGCGGCGTCGTGTCCGTCCGGCGCCATCTACAAGCGCACCGAGGACGGCATCGTCCTGGTCGACCAGGACAAGTGCCGCGGCTGGCGGATGTGCGTGTCGGGTTGCCCGTACAAGAAGGTGTACTTCAACCACCGCACCGGCAAGGCCGAGAAGTGCACGTTCTGTTTCCCGCGCATCGAGGTCGGCATCCCGACGGTCTGCTCGGAGACCTGCGTCGGCCGGCTGCGCTACATCGGCCTGATGCTCTACGACGCCGACCGGGTGCTCGCCGCCGCCACCACCCCGGACGAACACGGCCTCTACGAGGCACAACGGGACGTGTTCCTCGACCCGAACGACCCGCACGTGGTCGCCGAGGCAGAGCGGGCCGGCATCCCTCGGGACTGGATCGAGGCCGCCCAGCGTTCCCCGGTGCACGCTCTGATCAATAAGTATCGGGTGGCGCTGCCGCTGCATCCGGAATACCGCACCATGCCGATGGTCTGGTACATCCCGCCGCTGTCCCCGGTGGTCGACGTCGTCCGTGACACCGGCTACGACGCCGAGGACCGCGGCAACCTGTTCGCCGCCATCGAGGCGCTACGCATCCCGATCGACTACCTCGCCCAACTGTTCACCGCCGGCGATCCCGGCCCGGTCGACACGGTGCTGCGCCGGCTGGCCGCGATGCGCTCCTACATGCGCGACATCAACCTCGGCCGCGACACCGACGAGAGCATCCCCGACGCCGTCGGGATGACCGGCGAGCAGCTGTACGACATGTACCGCCTGCTCGCGCTGGCCAAGTACGACGAGCGATACGTCATCCCACCCGCCCACGCCGAGCAGGCCCACAGCTTGGAGGAACTGGCCACCGACTGCAGCCTCGACTATGAGGGGGGCCCCGGCATGGGCGGATCCGGACCGTTCGGTGAGTCCTCCGGCGGCGCCACACCCATCGCGGTGGAGAACTTCCACATGCTCGTCGACCGGCAGACCAGCGACACCCTCGTCGACCCGGGCGACAAAGAGTTGCGGGTCAACCTGCTCAACTGGGACGGCAAAGGCCGGCCCGCTGGGCTGTTCCCGCCACGCCACGACACCCCCGCTGTGCCCGGCGGCGGCGACCCGGCCGGCGAGGTGGAGCCCAAGCCATGACCAACCATCTGGTGCGTGCTTTCCAGACCCAGTCACTGCTGCTCGGCTACCCCGACGACACCCTGCTCGCCCGCCACGACCTGCTCACCCGCGCGGCGACGTCCCTGGAACCACCGGTCGGCGAACCACTGCTGCGTTTCCTGCGAGTTTTGGTCGAACAACCGGCGATGGACCTTACCGCCGACTACGTCACGACGTTCGACCACCGCAAACGCTGCTGCCTCTACCTCACTTACTACGCCCACGGCGACACCCGTAAACGCGGCATGGCGCTGCTGCACCTCAAGCAGACGTACGCGGCGGCAGGGCTGCAGCTCAGTGACGATGAACTCCCCGATCACCTGTCCGTCGTCCTCGAATACGCCGCCGCCGACCCGGTCGCGGGCCGTGACCTGCTCATTCAGCATCGAGCCGGCATCGAACTGCTGCGCTTGGCCCTGCACGACGCCGGCTCGCCCTGGGCCGACGTCCTCGACTCGATCTCCGCGACACTGCCACCACTGGTCGGTGACCAGCGCATCGCCGTCGCCCGGCTCGCCGCCGACGGGCCACCCGCCGAACAGGTCGGCCTCGCACCGTTCGCCCCGCCGGAATACATGCCCGTCGAAGGAGGCGCACGATGACCGGCACCCTGCTGTTCGTCGTCTTCCCGTACGTGTGCCTCGCGATCTTCATCGGCGGGCACGTCTGGCGCTACCGCTACGACAAGTTCGGCTGGACCACCCGATCCTCACAACTCTACGAACGGCGCCTACTGCGCATCGGCAGCCCACTGTTCCACTTCGGCATCCTGCTCGTCGCCCTCGGCCACATCGGTGGCCTGCTCGTTCCCGAATCGTGGACCGAGGCTGTTGGTGTCAGCGAGCACGCCTACCACGTGGTCGCGGTCGGCGTGGGCACCCTGGCCGGGATCTGCACGCTGGCCGGCGCGGCCATCCTGATCTACCGACGCCGCACGGTCGGCCCGGTCTTCTCCGCCACCACCGTCAACGACAAGATCATGTACGTCCTGCTCATCGCCACGATCATTCTCGGCCTGGGCACCACTGTGCTGGGCAACCTGACCGACGACCCGCACAACTACCGCGAGAGCGTCTCGCCCTGGTTCCGGTCGATCTTCTATTTCCAGCCGGACCCGGACCTCATGACGAACGCCCCGATCGGCTTCCGGCTGCACGCGATCTCGGCCTTCGTGCTCTTCGCGTTCTGGCCGTTCAGCCGCCTGGTGCACGTCTTCTCCGCGCCACTGGGCTACCTGACCCGCCCCTACATCGTCTACCGCAGCCGCGACGCCCACCTCGGCGCCCGCCCCACCCGCCGGGGCTGGGAACGGGTGCCGTAACCGCCATCCGGAAGATCTAAGCGCCGCAGAGGAACCCTGCCATGCAGAAGTCATCACTCTCCGAGCTCACCGAACACCACCTGACCACCGCCCGCGGCGCCTCCAGCGGCCGCAGCGCCCAGACACTGCAAGGCGGCCACGACAGCGTCCTGCGACAGACCCTGATCGCCCTGGCCGAAGGCCAGCGACTCGACGAACACGAGAACCCGGGCGAGGCCACCGTCCACGTGCTGCACGGCGCGGTCCGGCTCGGCAGCGTCACCGGAGACACCTGCGACGGGACTGCCGGCGACCTGCTCACCGTGCCCGACGCCCGCCACAGCCTGCACGCCCTGAAGGACGCCGTCGTCCTGCTCACCGTCGCCAAAACCCGATGACCAACGCAACACTCCGGCGCACTGCGACCGGCCACGTCCAGCAACCGATGTCGTGGCACCGAGCCCGCGAACTCGCCTACGAACTCGGCCGCACCAACGTGTTGCCGACCCAGGACGTGCCGCTGGGACACGCGAACGGCCGCATTCTCGCCGCACCACTGCACGCCAGGACGATGGTGCCCGGCTTCGACAACGCGGCAATGGATGGCTACGCCGTCCGCGGACCAGGTCCGTGGCGGATCGTGGGTCAGATCCTCGCCGGCGAGGTTCCGTCGCAGGCGCTGGCACCGGGACAGGCAACAGAGATCGCCACCGGCGCACCCGTCCCTCCGGGTACCGAACGCGTCGTCGAATACGAGATCACCGCCCGGGTCGGAGACAGCCTCTCCGCGTCACCCGGTCCTCGTGACCACATCCGCCGACGCGGAGAGTACGTGACCGAAGGCCAGCACCTCCTGCCGAACGGCGAGAAACTGACCCCGGCGGCCATCGGGCTCGCCGCCAGCACCGGCATCGACACCATGACCGTCCGGCGGCAACCTTCCGTACGCCTGCTGATCACCGGAGACGAGATCACCGATCACGGCATCCCCGGCCAGGGGACGGTCCGTGACGCGATCGGTCCGATGCTCGGCGCCCTGCTACGGCAGTGGAACCTCGACATCGAATCAGAACGCGTACCCGACCGGCCGCCCCACCTCCACTACAACGCGGTCAGCGATGCGTTGCGTCGCAACGACATCACCCTCGTGTGCGGTTCCTCATCCGTCGGCCCCGCCGACGGACTGCACACGACACTGCACCACATCGGCGCTCAGGTGAACATCGACGGCGTCGCCTGCAGGCCGGGCCACCCCCAACTGCTGGCCCACCACGACGGACACTGGCTCCTCGGCGTACCCGGAAATCCGTACGCCGCCCTGGTCGCCGTCCACACCCTGCTGGACCCCCTGCTCGCCGGCCTGGCCGGCCGTGAGCTACCGGAGCTGAAGACCGCCGAGCTCAATGGCGACGCCAAGACGTCGGCCGACTGCACCCGGCTGCTGCCGGTCCGGTTCCACCGGCGACAGGCACACGTCATCGAAGGCGCGCACTCCGGCTTCCTCGGCCCCGCCGCGCAGGCCGACGCGCTGGCCGTGATCGCGCCGTACTGGCACGGCGAACCCGTCGAGCTGCTTCCCATAACCGGCTGACTCTCTGTTCCAGCCTGTCTACGTCAGGAGACTTCTCGTGCTGTCCGAGAAGGCACGTCCGATCATCGAAGCCACACTGCCCGTCGTCGGCGAACACATCGCGGAGATCGCGAACCGGTTCTACGCGCACATGTTTGCCACCCACCCCGAATTCCAGGACGGCATGTTCAACCGGGGCAACCAGGCGGAAGGCTCGCAGCCGAAAGCACTCGCCGGCTCAGTGGCGGTCTTCGCCACCACACTGCTCACCCAGCCGGAACAGTTCCCGGACCGGCTGCTCACCCGCATCGCCCACAAGCACGCCTCGCTGGGCATCCGGCCCGACCAGTACCCGATCGTCCGTGACCACCTGATGTGGGCCATCGGTGACGTCCTCGGCGACGCCGTGACACCGGAGATCGCGGCAGCCTGGGACGAGGTCTACTGGCTGATGGCGTACGCCCTGATCCATCAGGAACGAGGGCTGTACAGCGCCCGCGGCGTCACCCCCGAGCGCGTATGGCGGCAATGGCGCGTCGCCGGCAAGCATCAGGAGAGCGACGACGTGGTCGGCTTCGTCATGCGCCGCGTCGACGACCGGCCGGTGAAGACCTCCCTGCCCGGCCAATACATCAGCGTCAACCTGCTGATGCCCGACGGCGTCCGCCAGCCCCGCCAGTTCAGCCTGACCCGCGCCGACGACGGCGAACACCGCTACTTCGCGGTCAAACGGGTGCACGGCGGCGGCAAACCCGACGGCGAAGTGTCGAACCTGCTGCACGACCGGGTGCAGGTCGGCGACGAACTGACCATGAGCGTCCCGTACGGCGACGTCGTCCTCGACGACTCCGGCCGGCCCATCGTGTTCGCCAGCGCCGGCATCGGCATCACCCCGATGGCCGGAATGCTCTCGCACCTCGTCGCGGCCGGATCCCACCTTCAGGTCACCATGCTGCACGCCGACGCCGACGAACAATCGTTCCCTCTGCGTCAGCAGATCACTGCCGACCTCGCCCACATGCCCAAATCGAACATGTACGTCTGGTACGAGCGCGGCAAACACACCGACCTGCCGGTCACCGCCGCCTTCGCGGGGACCATGAATCTCGACGAGATCAACCTGCCCGAGAACGCCGTCTACTACCTGTGCGGGCCACTGCCGTTCCTGCAAACGGTGCGCAGCACGCTGATCGACCGAGGTGTTCCCGCCCGGGACATCCAATACGAGATGTTCGGCCCCGACCTCTGGCAAGCAGACACCGAGCCTTAGACCCTGGTAAATAAGGGTTTCAGGTGGCGTGGTGGCGGGCGAGGCGGCGGGTCATGATGTTGATCATGGCCCACTGGACCATCGCGGCGTGATGTTGCGGTAGTCGTTCGTAGTCGCGGACGGTT
>NZ_BSTL01000054.1 GCF_030269485.1 Actinoplanes sp. NBRC 103695
GCCGTCGCGACCAGGTACGACAAGCTGAAAAACCGTTACGAGGCAACGGTAACCATCGCCTCGATCATGATCTGGCTCCGCGCCAAACCCGACCGGAGCCGACCATGATCCGTCAGATGCGCTCTAGGTTGATCGCATGACAACTCCGATGACCTCGGGCGCGCTGCCATCACGGGTCTCCAACCGACCTGCTTGAGCGAAACGCGGTCCGCGCCGGCCTTGACGGGGCCGGATCCACGGAGCGAACGGCGACCTCGTTCAACAGTTTCCCCATCGGTGCGGCAACCGCCGCTCCAGGATGCCCGACGGCATCGAAGATGCAGGATTTTCGCCGGCCCCTACGAGATCTTCTCGCTCGTGGGACGGGCCGTCCATGACAGATCGTCGCGGCTCAGCCCGATCATCAAGAATCTTGAAGGAGCACGATGAACGAACCGCCCATGACGCCGCTGTCCGGTCCGCTCTCCCGCCCGCAGGTCGTCTCCTGGCGCAATGCGATCTTCGTCGTCTTCCTGCTTCCCGGGCTCGCCTTCGCGAGCTGGGCGTCCCGCCTACCGGCCGTGCGCGACGCACTCGATGTGGGAGTCGACCAGGTAGGGCTCCTGATATTCGGCTTCGCCGTCGGTTCGATCGCGGGCCTCGTGCTGTCGGGCCACATCGTCGCTCGTCTCGGTGCGAAGACGACAATCATGTGGGGTCTCGTCATCACATCGTCCGGCCTCATGCTCGCGGGAGTCGGCGCCACGGTCGGACCGGTCTTCGCCGTCGCATTCGGCGGCCTCATGGTCTTCGGATTCGCCTCGGGCATCATCGACGTCGCCATGAACGTCTCCGGCGCCGCCAACGAACGTGTTCTCGGGCGGGCGATCATGCCGATCTTCCACGCCTTCTTCAGCTTCGGCACCATGCTCGGCGCCGGACTCGGCGCCCTCGCCGAACACGCGGCGGTACCGATCGCCGTGCACCTCGGCCTCGTCGCCGCGATCGTCGTCATCGGCATGTTGTTCATCACGCGCCACATCCAGTCGGAGCACACCGTCGAAGACGGCGCCGAGCCGGTGTCCACCGACGACCACTCCCAGACCTGGCGCGGACGCCTCAGCATCTGGCGCGATCCTCGGACTCTCCTGATCGGCGTACTCGTGCTCAGCGCCGGATTCGCGGAAGGCTCGGCCAGCGACTGGCTCGCCCTCGCCATGGTCGACGGCCACGGCGTCGACAACGCGAGGGGCGCCGTCGTCTTCGGCATCTTCGTCACGGCAATGACCGTGGGGCGGCTCGGTGGTGTCCTGCTCATCGACCGGTTCGGGCGCGTGCCCGTGCTCCGGGTTTCCTTCCTGCTCGCCGCCGCCGGACTGTTCGCGATCATCTTCATACCCGACCCCGTCGTCGCGACCATCGGCGCGATCGCATGGGGGCTGGGCGCGGCGCTCGGCTTCCCGATCGGCATGTCGGCCGCCGCAGGCGACCCGAGGACCGCTGCCGCGCGGGTCAGTGCCGTCGCCACGATCGGCTATTTCGCGCTCCTCGCCGGTCCACCGGCGATCGGCTTCCTGGGCGAACATGTCGGCCTGCTCAACGCCCTGATCCTCGTGCTCGTGCTCTGTGCCGTAGGCGCGCTGGTCGCCAACGCGGCTCGCGAAACGAAGAAGGGAGATGCTTCCACCGACACTCCCGCGAATCCGATCGACGCACCGCGCTGACCCCGCCCGCAAGACCGCAGGGCCGGCGGTTCCGTGGACCAGCATCAGCCGCTCACGGTCGACGTCATGGTGAAAGGCTGCTCGAAGCAGTGTTACGGGACCTTCATACGACTGGTGGCCCAGCCCGCAGCTCCCGCTGCCGGGCCCGTGCGACCTCACGGAGCGCGTCGCCGAGTTCCTTCCACGCTCCGTCCGAAAAGAGTTCGCCGTCGATCTTCAGGAGCAGATGCTTGGCGCGATCGGCGGCCTCGGTGCCCTGCGCGGTGAGCTGGAGGACGGCGGCACGTCCCTGCCCCACTCCCCCGACCGTGGTGACGAACCCCTGCTCGATCAAGGCATCGACGATCGGGTGCAGACTCTGCACCTTGATGCCGGCCCGCCGGGCAAGTTCGCTGAACGAGATCCCCGGCGCCGCACCCAGATGACCCAGCAGGCCGAGCCGACGCAGCGAAAGACCGAGGCTCTTCAACTCGGTCTCGACGCGCTGTTCAATCACACGCGCCTGAACGATCATCGTCAACGCGGCATTGAATGCGGACTGCTGCGCCAGGCGGTTCGCCTCAACCACACACGGCCCCTCTCACTCCGAAGACTCCTCCATCGTAACGAGACTTACAGGCAGACTGTAGGTATGATCGCTTTCATGATCACTCTTGAAGCAACGGAGCCTCCTCGAACTGGAGGATCGCCCCATGAGCGAAGCTGACATCCGCCGACCAGCCTTCGACACCGAAGTCGCCCCTCTCCTACAGGCCCTGCCCCCGCTGCCGCGCCTTGACATCGAAACCATCGATGAGCTGCGCGTCGCGACCGGCCCCGGCCCGGAACGAGTCATCGAACACGCCGCGGCCCTCGGGTTGACCCACGAAGAGATCGTCATCGACGGCCCGCGCGGCCCCATCCCGATGTCCGTCATCCGCCCCGAACGGCTCAGCCGGCCCGCGCCCATCTACTACACGATCCACGGCGGGGGAATGGTCTCGGGCAACCGATTCACCGCCGTCATCGAGGTCGACGAACTGAAGTGGACCGCCGAACACGGGATGGTCCTCGTCACACCCGAGTACCGCCTCGCCCCGGAACATCCCGCACCCGCACCCGTCGAGGACTGCTATGCCGGCCTGGCCTGGGCCGCACGGAACGCGACCGGCTGGGGTGCGGATCCCGCCCAGATCATCGTCGCCGGAGCGTCCGGCGGAGGCGGTCTCGCCGCCGGAACGGTGCTCATGGCCCGCGACCGGGCCGAGGTCGTCGTACGCGCCCAGCTCCTGATCTGCCCCATGCTGGACGACCGCAACAACACCTCGTCAGCCGGGCAGTACACCGGCGCCGCCGGCGGGGTGTGGCCGACGGAGAACAACCAGTGGGCCTGGCGCGCAGTCCTCGGTGACGGTCACGCCGAACGCGACGACGTCGACCACTACTCAGCGCCCGCGCGAGCCACCGACCTCAGCGGACTGCCGGAGGCGTTCATCGACGTCGGATCCGCAGAGGTCTTCCGCGACGAGGACGTCGACTATGCGAGCCGACTGTGGAAGGCCGGCGTCCAGGCCGAACTGCACGTCTGGCGCGGCGGCTATCACGGCTTCGACCTCATCGGCCCCGAGACGCCGCTGGGGACGGCCAGCCGCACCGCCCGGCAAAGCTGGGTGAGCCGGGTGGTGGCATCCATGCGAGCGCCCACTGCGGTAACCATCCCCTGACCACCATCGCCTGCAGCACCACCGGTTTCCGGAGGACTCATGCGCGAGGACCAGAGCAAGGCCGCGCGGATCGACGAGCTGAACGCAACGATCCGGTACACGATGTGGTCGGTGTCCCGGGCCGAGTCGCCGCCGCCGGCGCTCCGCGAGGACCTGACGAGCGAGGTGAACGGGCTGTTCCGCTTTGAATCTCAGCTGCTCTTCCAAGTTCTCACCGAGCGCGAGGAGAAAGCGACTGTCGCCGTAGCTTCGAACGAAGCCTTCTTGGCGTGGAGTTCTCAACGACCGTGTCGTATCGGTACCAAGAGAGCTGACAGGAGCGCGGATACCGCCGCGGCGGTTGCGACGACGAACCCGGCGGTGTAACCATCGCCCCACGGGGTACTGGTCGATCCGGTGTGGGCTGCCAAAACCGTGCTGGCGATGGCAGAGCCGAACGCGCCTCCGACCGTACGGACTACGGTGTTGATGCCGGTTGCGACCCCGACTTCGCTGCCCTGTACGGACTGGACGATGAGGTTGGCCATCGAGCCGAAGGCGAATGACGCGCCGGCGCCCATGGTGAATCCGCCCAGCATTAGATGCCAGGGTAAAGAGTGAATTACGGTGAGCTGTGCGAACGACCCGCTGGTGAGGGCGGCCCCCAGTACCAAGGTGCTGCGAAAGCCCAGCGCAACGCCGAGCCGGCCGGCGAAGGTGCCGACCAGAAGCTGGCCGATGGCGCTCGGCAGCAGCAGCAGGCCCGCGACCGTCGCAGTCGTACCCAGTCCAGGACCGTCACCGGCTGGGGCCTGAGCGAGCTGAGGCAGGAGCAGAAATCCGGCGAAAATCGCCAGACCGATGAGAACGGCGGTCAAGTTCGTCATCGCGACGGTGCGCTGAGCAAGGACGTCGAGGCGGATCAACGGCCTAGCGATGCGCGATTCCAGTCGGATCCAGAGCAGCAGCAGCACTGATCCGCCGCCCAGCAGGGCCACGTTGGCCGGTGAACCCCATCCCCAGGACGGTGCTTGCGTCACCCCGAGCAGCAGCGATGCCAGGACCGCCGCCAGCAGAAGCGCCCCGGCCCAGTCGATGCTGTCGCCATCGCCGCGTGGGGACGGCGGTACCCAGCGGTGGGCGGCGACAGCGACCGGCAGCGCCACCAGACCGAGCCAGAAAAGCCAGGAAACGTCGAGGTGGTCGACGATCACTCCGGACAGCGGCAGCGCAATGCCGGACCCGACGCCGAAGATGGCACTGATGAGGCTGATCGCTCCTGGCACTTTCGGTCGTGCGAAGGAGTCGCGGACCACTCCGAAAGCCAGCGGGAACACGCCACCAGCCACTCCCTGGAGCACCCGACCGGCGATCAGGACTCCCACGCTGGGTGCCAGGGCGTTGACGACTGCGCCAACGCAAAACATCAGCAGTACGGCGGTGAGCACCCGGGCTTTGCCGTACCGCTCGCCCAGCTTGCCGACGATGGGCGTCGCGATGGAGGCGGACAGAAGGAAACCGGTGAGGATCCACGACGTGGTTGTGGGGCTCGCGTTGTAGTTTCGCGCAAGGGCCGGCAGTGCAGGAAGCACAAGAATCTGCGACAGCGCGAAGCTGACGCAGGCAGCGAGGAGAACGGCCAGGACCCGGTTCGGGTGACTGGTCAGCGGTTGCGCTTCCTGTGCTGCGGGAGCGCTCATACCGTTCTCAAAGCGAGACGGTGCTGAGTCGGGAGCGGGATTGTTCTCCGAGGTCTTCATGGGGATCCTTCGACGGCTTGCTCGATGGCGGACATCGACGCGCGCACGCCCACCGACCGGGGCGTGCGGCGCGGATGTCCGGGGTCATACGGGAGATGGCATCGCTGAGACGTTCAGAAGCCTGCCGAGGTACCCGCCGTGTCCTCGTCCCAGATGATCAGCTCGTCGTCGACCACAGTGCCCGGCGAGAACCACTCCGACAGGTGAGCAACGATGTCCGGGAAGTACGGCGTGTGGTCGCGGGCCTGCCTCGACTGGGTGTTACTTCTTGCGGTACCCCGGGCGGCATTCCGGCTGGAGTCTCGGCGGTGGCGTCCAGGTAACACAACAAGGGGCGGAACCCCAACGGCGCCTTCCAGGTCAGCCCGACCTTGACCGACGACGGGGCTCGCTGCCCTCCGAGCGGTCGGGAATGTGGGGCGCGGTGGAGGCGATGTCGAGTACCCGGCTGTCGGAGGCGAGCCGGTTCACTCATGCAGCGGCCCGCCCGTTCAGGCTGGAGTTGAAGCGGTGAACCGCGGAGGCGGCGCTGAGGCCGAGTTCGGCGAGACCGCGAAGTCCAGGCCGGTCGAGGCGGTCGATACGGGACAGCCAACGCAACGGCAGCAGGGAAAAGCGGATCGCGGCGGGCGCGTAGCCGGCCATCTCGCGATGGAAACGGTGGGTTGCCAGGGCGATGGTGCTGTGTCCGTCGCGCGCGGCGAACAGCTCGCGGGCGAGGTGGTCCGCGTCGATGATCGCGGTTGCGGCGGCGCGTCCGCCGGTGGGGGGCATAGCGTGCACGGCGTCGCCGAGTGCGGTGACCGGTCCGGCCGGCCACGGCGTCAGGTCGGCATCGGGGTCGGCGGCGTAGAACCGGAACCAGGCTGCGGAGCCAGGGTCGGTGGTGGCGATGAGCTCGAGCACGGCCGGAGGCCAACCACGAACAGCCGACAGCGTGAACTCGACCAGTTCCGGCCCGGTCATCCCCTGCACGGTGGCGGGGGGCAGCACGGTCTCGGTGGCACTGAATCCCCACACCAGGGACGGGGCCTCCGTGATGGCCGGGACGGTGGTGCAGGAGGCCGGATCGATTGCCGGGCCGCCGCTCGGGTCGTGGAGCTGCATGAACATCGACGCTCCCTTGAGGCCCAAGGCGAGCACCGGCCCATCGTTGACGATATCGGGCAGCAGGGCGCGGGTGCGTTCGGTGAGCGGAGTGCGGGCGGCGATGCCCCCGAACCCGATGGGATTGGCCAGGTCCCGGCCGGCGAGCGAGGCCGCTACCCGGGAGCGGGTACCGTCGGCGCCGACGAGCACATCTGCGGTGTCGGTACTGCCGTCAGCGAAGTGGGCGGTGATTCGGCCGTCGGACAGAACCTCGTGAGACACATATTCGGCCCCGAATCGCACCTGATCGTCCAGGCCGTGGGTCAGCAGGGTTCGCAGCGGCACTCGTCCGATCATGAGAGTGTCGGTGCCCTGATCGGAGGGGCGGGTGACCAACGGGCGCAGGTGGTGGTCAGCCCAGGTGTAGCGGCGAAGCGACGCACGGGAGACCGAGCTGGCCAACAGGGCATGGTAGTGCTGCGGGCTGAGGTGGCGGCGGAGGATTTCACAGGCCTGATCGTCGAGATGCAGCCGGTAACCGCCGGTAGCCCCCACATGGGGGTCACGGTCGTGGACGGACACTTCGATACCGCCGTGGTGCAGGGCCTGGGCAAGCGTCAGCCCACCGATCCCCGCCCCGATGATCATGACTCGCATGTTGCTCCCTCTTTTAGTACACAACGTGATATCAGTCGATGCCCTGCTCGCCATTAACGGCGTCCAGGCGTGACCAGGCGATGACGTGGTCGCTGTCGGGGTGACGTGGGCGGGGCGAGGGTCTGCTCCGGGGCTCTCTGGCAGACCCTCGCGAACCGCGCTGTCGATGACCAGGCGGGCCGGCGCGCTGGGGATCTCAGGAGAACCGCTGCCGACGCCGACGCCGACGCGTCACTTCACGGGCATTTTCATTTTGAGATGCTTCAGATCGAGCCTTCGTCGCGCAGGTCTCCACCCGAGCCGTGTCCCCCTCTGCGACCTCGGCACCGGTCCCGCCGAAGCACCGCCGGCCGGGACCACGGGTCCTCGCGTCCTGCCCGGGGTCGAGGAACCGTTTGCCCGCGTGCATGCTGTGCGGGCCGGCCGCGGCGGCCCCCGCATTGTTGTGGGGGCGCGACCCACAGGCGGCGACCGGGTACGCCGTCGCCAGAACCATGGTGGACGCCCCGAACCTCAATCGCCCGGGCGGCGCATTCCCTGACGGCGCTGCATCCACTGCCATGACTAGCCTCCTGCCGACCGGCTACCTCGCCATCTGACGCCGACTTCGTACCGAGCGAATCTGAGACGAACGTTAATGTGCTGCTCAGGCCGGTTGTCCGAGCCAGGTGCCCGGCGCGCGCGTCAGCGTGGTGGACTTCTACGCCTGCCTGACCGCGCGGGTCCGGGCCGTTACGTTCTCGCTCCGGCCGAAGTTGTACGCCACGGAAAAACGTGATCATCCACTGTGGTCGTGTGGCTGACGGCAACCTGTGGCAGCTCATGATCGGAAGTTGTGCGACAGCCTCGTGGTCCTCGCGCGAAGGTTCCGAAACCCTCGGCGTACCCGCGCTGGAGTGAGCCGGCCCCCGGGTGCGAGACGTTCCTACGGCCGACGTAGGTCCTGGGTGAGGTGGCGGGCGAGACGCAGCCGGGTGTAGGAGGCGATCACGATCCACGTCCACCGGTCCGCGGCGTACGGGTCACGTAGCTTCGGCGCGTTCCAGCCGGGTAGTAGACACGCTCGTCGGCCCACACCGTGGTCACGGTGACAATACCGTTGTCGGCCTTGCCGTAACGACCCCCGCCACTGCCGCCCGACATGCGCCGTCGCGGTCCCGTCCGTGCGGTCGCCTTATCACCGCGGGGTTCGTTGAATGATGCGACAGGGAGCGGCCGCTGGTCACCGGTCGGTCGCGGCGGCCCGTCCGGCGAGGGTGCCGAAGGTGAGGGCCAGGCTGATCGTCGCGCCCATGCCGGGGTACGCCAGGCCGAACGGACTGGCGGCCGCGTTGCCGGCGGCGTACAGGCCGGGGACCGTGGCGTCGAGCACATGCTGGACCCGTCCGTCGGGGTCGGTGCGTGGCCCGCCCTTGGTGCCGCCGAGGCCCGCGTGCACGGCCACGGCAAAGTAGGGCGGTTCGGTCAGCCCGCGAAGTGTCGGGTGCGGTGCCTGCGGGTCACCCGTCGCCCGGCCGAATGCACGCGTGCCACGTCCGAAAGCCGGGTCCGCACCGCGGCCGGCGCCCTCGTTGAACGTCTGGACGGTGGCTGTGAGGGATTTCTCGGGGACGTCGATGACGTGGGCGAGTTCCCCGATCGTGGCCGCGTGGTGCAACCAGGGCGGGTTCGGGTCGGTGGGCCGCAGCGGACCGACCGGGTACCGGGCCCGGTGTTCGGCGTCGAAGATCAGCCAGGACGGGTTGCGGGGGAAGCAGAATCCGGCGTCGAAGGCGTGCAGGGTACGCCCAACATCGCAGTAGTTCTGGGACTCGTCGGTGAAGCGCCGGCCGTCCTGGTCGACCATGACGGCCCCCGGCCGGGCTCGTTCGGCGAGCAGGATCCGATGGTGGGGTTGATCGCTGCCGGGGACGCCCGGCACCTTGATGGTCGGGCACCACCAGGCGTCGGCCATGCTCCCGAGGCGGGCGCCAGCCGCCATCGCCATCCGCAGGCCGTCACCGCGTGCCCCCGGGGCGCCGATCAGACCGTCCGGCCGCAGCGGCAGGAATGCCGCGGACAGCTCCGGGTCACGTTCGAATCCGCCGGTGGCCAGCACGATACGCCCGGGGATCAGCTCGTCACCGACCATGACACCGCCGGTCCGCAGCCGGGTGGCCCGGGCCGAGGTGCGAATCTCGACGCCGGCGTCGAGTGCGGCCGTCAGCAGCGCCGTGATCAGGGCTCGGCCGCCGGTGAGAACGCCGTCGACGCGGCGCCGTTCCAGTTCGGCAGCGGGGACGCCACCGGTCAGCAGTTCGGCGAGAGTCATCGGGGGCCGCCCGGCCGGCGTCGGCCGCACCATCGCGATGATCGGCGCGGGCACGGTGCGCCGCCCGGGTTCCAGGGTGCGGCCGGGCGTTGCGGCGGCTCCGGGCAGTTCAGCGTGAGTGTCGGGCAGCGGCACCACGCTCAGATCGAGCCCGGTGACGTCTTCCAGCCACTTCGTCACGCGGGGGGCCTCGTCGAGGAACCGGTCGCGAGCGGCCGCCGAGGTGTCGCCGAGGTCGAGAGCCTCCAGGTATCGGCGGCCGGCCCGGATGTCGTCGCCGGCGTGCCGGTGGTTGGCCGGCACCCACATGGCTCCGCTGGACAGGGCTGTGGTTCCGCCGACGAGCGAGGTGGCTTCCAGCACGGTGACGCGGGCGCCGGCCTCGGCCGCGGCGATGGCGGCGGAAAGGCCGGCGGCGCCGGATCCGGCGACGACAACGTCGCTCAACGCGGGATGCCGCCGCGCTTGACCACGGGTACGTCGATGCCGAGCGCGCGCATCTGAGCGGTCGGGTTCATGAACTCGCGCATCTCGGTGATCTTGCCGTCGTCGAGGTGGAACGAGTGGATGAAATGGTTGACGTAGTGCCCCGGCTCATAGTCGGGGAAGAGGATCTGGCCCTCACCGTCGCACTCCACCCAGAAGTGGTTCGGGTCCTGAGTCTCGTAGATGTGCATGTTCGTCCAGCGCCAGTCCGGGAAGCACTCCAGCGACCACGCGGCCATGGCGCCGAGCCTCTCCTTGCCCCGGACCGCCGCCGGGGTGCCGGTGTCCGTCGTCCAAAGACCGCCGATCGCGTCGTCGGCGAACAACTCGTGCCGGCTCCGGCGTGCCTCGCCCTCGGTCATCTCGAGGTACCGGGCCACCACGTCTCGATTGCGGCGGCGCAACTCGGCGTCGTCGGCGAAGGCGTTCATGTCGTCTCCTTACATTGGGGCCGGCCGGCCAGAGCCTGACGCCGGGACATCGCGGGACGGGAGATGTCGTTGATGAACAGCAGCCGCAGGGCGTTCCGCAGGGCCGGCAGGCCGTCCCTTGACAGCACCGACTCCGGATGGAACTGCATCGACGAGAAGTGGCTGCCGTGCAACCCGTACACCTCGCCGGTTCCGGCGTCGCGGTTCACGACCACCGGGGCCGGAGTCAGCGCGGAGCGATGCAGGTCGCTCCCGGCGTAGGCGGCGAACGAGTTGTAGAACCCGACCGTCCGGTGGGCGCCGAGGTGCGGCACCGTCCTCGCCGTGCCCTGATGTGCGGTGGGCAGCGGCGCGAGCGGCAGGCCGAGCACGTCGCACAGGATCTGATGGCCCAGGCAGACTGCGACGAAGGGCCGTTGCCGCGTGAGCAGGTGCCGGGCAGCGCGTCGCAGGGTTGTACCGGCCGCGCTGTGGGGGTCGCGTGGATCACCGGGGCCCGGTCCGAGAACGACCAGGTCGTACGCGTCGAGCGTGGCCTGTTCGCGGTGCGACCGGATCGTCACCCGCAGGCCCAGCGCGCAGAGCTGATGGGCCAGCATCGCGGTGAAATCGTCGTCGGCATCGAGGAGCAGGCAACGGCGGCCGGCCAGGAACGCCTCAGGGTCGACGGCCGCACCGAGCCAGAACGGTGCCAGGCGTTCGTTGCGGCGGCGGAGACGGTCCAGCACGGCCGGTTCTGCCGCCGAGGCGGCCGAGACAGGCGAGGCGCCGCCGGCCGCTGCGCGCTCGCTGAACAGGGCTGCCCGCAGGCCGTCGAGCTTAGCGACCGTCTCGGCCGCCTCGGACGCCGGATCGGAGTGGCGCACGAGCGTGGCGCCGGTGCTGACCTGCATCCGGCCCGCGTCGTCGATGTCCGCGGTGCGGATGATGATGGCCGAGTCGAGCCGTTGCCGTCCGGCGTCGTCGGTGTCGATGAGGGCGGCGACTCCGGAGTAGTAGCCGCGGCCGCTGGTTTCGTGCCGGGTGATGACCGAACAGGCGTTGCGTAGCGGGCTGCCGGTGACGGTCGGCGCGAACATCGTCTCCCGGAGAACCTCGCGGGCATCCAGTCCGGTCCGTCCCTCGATCAGGTACTCCGTGTGAGCGACGCGGGACATCAGGCGGAGGCGGGGTCCGGTGATGCGGACGCCCTGTTCGCTGATGCGGGCCATCATCTTCAGTTCCTCGTCGACGACCATCTCCAGTTCGTCGGTCTCCTTGGCGTCGGTCAGGAAATCGAGCACTCCTCGTACGGTGGGGCCGTCGGCGGGGAAGCGGTAGGTGCCGCTGATCGGGTTCATCACCGCCTGCCCGGCTTCGACGCCGATGTGCCGCTCCGGGGTGGCGCCGACCAGCGTGCGAGTGCCGGTGTGCGCCAGAAAGGTCCAGTAGGCGCCTCGTTCGGCGCGCAGCATCGAGCCGAAGAAGGACAGCGCGGCTCGTGGCGACCATCCGGTGACGGTGGTGGTGAAGGACCGTTTGAGGACGAAATTGGCTCCGGCGCCGCGGCCGATCTCCGTCGAGACCACGGTGCGGACCAGTTCGGCGTACGCATCGTCGTCGAGATCGAACGACCCTGGCGCGGCATCGACCCGCTCGCGGGGCAGACCACGCACCGCCTCATCAAGCGGCACAATCTGCCTGGAGTCGATCAGGAGCGCGGACAGCGGCGTCCCGTCGTCGTGGTGGGCGAACCCTCGCTCCCGAATCTGACGGAACGGCACCAGCACGAAGAGCTCGGCATCCGGCAGCCCGGCGAGCGAGTCCGCCTGCAGCATCTGTCCTCGTAGGATCTCCACACCGGACCGGCCCTCGCGGTGCAGCACGACGAACGGCGGCTCCAGGCTCGCCCACGGGCCACCAGTCATACGTTCAGCTCGCCTCGTCCGACCACGACCGCGCTTCCGCGCAATCGGACGGTGTGGAAGCTGTCACCCGACCCTGAGGCTGAGGCCCACATGGTGGAAGGCCGGCCCATCTCCACGCCCTGCCGGATCTCGATCCAGTCGTCGGGGCTCACCAGCGAATGGCGGATGAGATGGATCGCCAGTGGACCGGCCGCGGAACCCGTGCCGGCGTCCTCGGTGACGCCGTAGGCCGGCGAGAACATGCGCATCCGCCACCGGCTCCCGGACCCGGCGAAACAAATGGCCGACATGTCCGGCAGGGTGGCGATCACCTGCAGATCCGGCCGGACCGCGGACAACTCCTCGACGGAACCGAACCCGACGAGGACGTGCCGGGGCCCGTTGCGATAGGCGTCGACGGCCGTCACCGGCTCGATCGCGCCAAGGCTGCGCAGCAGCACCTCGGTGTGCTCGTACGGCTGCCAGGTCGGCACGGGCTGGCGCATGGTGGCACTCAGGATGCGACCGTCGGAGTCGCGATCGAAGGTGAACGGCACGACCCCGCGCCCGGTGCCCATGGTCATGGTGTGACCGGGACGCGCACTGCCCAGCACGATCGCCGTACCCATCGTGGGGTGCCCGGCGAACGGGAGCTCGTTGACGGGGGTGAAGATGCGCACGCGCACGTCCGCGGAACCGTCACCGGGCAGCACGAACACCGTCTCGGACAGGTTGAGCTCACGAGCGATCGGCTGCATGAGCGCCTCCGGCACGGCTGCCGCGACATCGAAGACGGCGACCGGGTTGCCGGCCAGCGAGGTCGTGGTGAAGACGTCCGCAAGGCTGTACTCGTATCGGGTCATCCGGCGCCATCCGGGGCGTGGAGATGCGCGAGTACGGCGGCGGTCGTGGTGACCATGGCGCAGCTCTCGGCGGCGTAGGTCAGCGCGAGGTCGTGGTCGGCGCGGCTGAAGTCGGCGACCGCGTCGGCCACGAAGAACGGCTGGATGTCGTGTGCGAAGGCGTCGACCGCGGTGATCAGGCAACCGAGATGGGCGTACACCCCGCAGACCACCAGCTGGTCGCGGCCTTGCGCCCGGAGATGGTCGAGCAGGCCGGAGCCGTGGAACGCGCTGTAACGCCATTTGGTGAAGACCCGGCCACCGTCGGCCGTCAGCTCCTCGATCAGGCCACGCTGATCGGCCGCATCGGTCATGCCCGGTCCCCAGAAATCGGCGAGCAGACCGCGCTGCGGCGGCGTCATATTTCCGGGTTGCGCGGTGAAGACCACCGGCATGTCGAGCTCCACGAACAGCTTCCGCAACCGCACCACGTTCCGGACCAGGTCGGCGCGTGGTGACTCCTCCGCGGTGAACGGCGCGATGAAGTATCGCTGCATGTCGTGCACCAGTAGGGCGCCGCGACCGCGGCCGACGGTCCAATTCACGGTGTTGGCCGGCAGCTCAGACGGGGCTGGCATCGAGTACGGCGCGATCGGCCGGATACTCACGTAAGGTCCCCGATCACGTGGGCGACCGGGACGGCGTCGGGCACGCATGACTCCTACTCGTGATTTGCCAGGAAGTACGGGGAAACGTAGATCAATGTGGATGCTGGGGCCAGCTCTGCGAGGAGCGATACGTGCATCCGTGCAAACGGAATGTCCGACAATGTCGGGTCACACGGGCAGGCGTTCCCGCCGGCCCAGGCGAGGACCAGCATCGCCAGCCGTAACCGGACCGAGGAACGACTACCTGCACGTGACTCGGAGCAGCTGCTGACCCTGCTGGTCAGCGAGCCGCCACACTGGTACGAGATCTGACACCACCACAGGCTGACGGCTGGTCCCGATCACCGTGACGCCCGCCCGCGTCAGGTGGCGGGCCATACCCTCGCCCAATCCGCGGGAGGCGCCGGTGATCACTGCGATTTTCGATTCGGTCACGGCCGCCATGATCCGCACGACGCGCCGCCCGGCCCCGGAATTGTCCGTTCAGCGGACGGTCACGCGGTCACCTGGCGTGCCAGTTCGAGCGCCGCGCGGTGGACCAGGCCCGCCGCCCGTTCGGCCGGGCGGGCCGGCGAGGTGGCGATCTGCAGCGCCGCAAGGTGCCCGCCGGGCAGGTTGACCGGGACCGCGTAGCAAGTCAGGCCCTCGATCAGATGCTGGTCGTCGACTGCGGCGCCGAACCGCCGGCGCCGGGGCTCGGGCAGATCGCTGAGGACGACCCCGGCGGCCGTGCTCGCCGGCATGGGCGCGCCGGGCTGGGCCACGATCGGCAGTTCCTCACGGCCTGGGACCATCTCCAGCGCCACAAACGCCTCGCCGCCGGGCACGACCAAAGAGACGGCGGCCCCGGTCTCCTCCCGCAGCGCTTGGATGACCATCGCGGCCGACCGCCGCAGTCCGGGGAGCGGCTCGACGCGCTGGCCGAGATCAAGCAGACCGGCGGCCAGCGTCCAGCAGCCGTCCCGCCACTCGACCGAGCCCGCCTCAGCGAGCTGGCTGAGCAGCCGATGCACGGTCGGTCGCGGCAGGCCGGTGAGCGCGGTCAGCCGGGCGATCTGCCTGTCCGGGCCGGTCCCGGGCAGCGCGTGTAGCACCCGAAACGCTCCGTCGATGACGCTCCGTCCGTCTCCCATGCCGCACACAACGGTTGATGAGGCGCGGCGTTCAACGCTCGGCGTTGGCAGCGTTCGCGGAGCACGTGGCCGGTTGTGCCGACGTGATCGGGCGGTCGGCCCGGCGGAACCGGTGACCATGGCCGAGATGGTCCACATCTGCGCCCGGGAGGCCGGCCGGGAGGCCGAGGTGGGTCGCCGTCCCGCTCGAGGCCGCGGGGCCGGGGCTGCCTCTGATCCTTGACGACCCGGCCGATTACTGGCAGTTCCGCTTGGACTCGGCCGCATCGTACTCCGCCTTGGCGTCGTCCGGGCCGAGCACCGGTCGCTCCCGCTGGGCCGCCGGCGCGGACGCCGACACCGCGGGCGCCGATTGCAGGGTCGCGACGGCGGGCGTCTCGCTCCCGGCCGGCTCACCGCAACCGGCGAGCAGAGGGATGAGCAGCGTCGCACCGGCCACGACGCACAGGGTTCCGATTCGCACGGGCCCATCCTTCGGCACGCGTGTCAGAACAGCGTCAGGGTTGTCGTCAGATCTCGAGTTTGTCGGGTGCAATCGCTGCGGCGGCGCAGAACAAGCCGACGCCTCCGGCTGAAATCCGGTTGCCGGGGGTCCTATCGTGAGCCTGTGCTGACTCCGCCCGATGACCTGCCCGAGCCGGTGGTGCGCGACGCCCTCGCCGCCGGCTGGTCGCTGACCGCCGCGACGCTGGACTATCGGGCGGTCGGCTTCGGGGCGCATCACTGGGCGGTCGTCGACGCCGGCGGCAGGCGGTGGTTCGTCTCGGTGGTCGATCTACGCAAGGGTGGCTTCGACCAGTTGGGTGGCTTCGACCAGTTGCTGGCCTCGCTCACCGCGGCTACTGCCCTGCGGGACTCCGGATGCGACTTCGTCGTGGCGCCGGTCGGGGCGCCTGTGGTGCGCGTCGGGGAGTTCTATGCGGTGACGGTCTACCCGCATGTCGAGGGTGAGAGCTTCGGGTGGGACGACTACTCGGATTCCCATCGCGCGGCGATGCTCGACCTCGTGGTGGCCGTTCACGCGGCGCCGGCCTCCGTCCGGGACCTGGCCCGTGCGGATGACTATGCGATTCCGGCCGGCGGTCCGGTGCGTCCGGAAGCCGGACCTTATGGGCCTCGGGTGGCCAAGCTTGACCTGAGCCCGGTTTCCGCGGCCACGGCCCGGTACGGCTCGCTGGTCGACGGTGTCCGCTCGTCGCCGCCGGAGATGGTGCTCACGCACGGGGAGCCGCACCCGGGCAACACGATGCGGGCCGGTGGGCGGTGGCTGCTCATCGACTGGGAGACGGCCATGGTCGCGCCGCCCGAGCGGGACGTCTGGCAGCTGGACGGGATGCAGGAGGCCTACACGGCCGCCACCGGGGTGGTGTTGCGGGCCGATGCGCTCGAGCTCTATCGGCTGCGGTGGGACCTCAGCGAGATCGCGGAAGGGCTGGCGTGGTTCGCGGCACCGCACGGGGACACCGAGGACGACCTGGAGACCTGGGACAACCTCGTCGAGTCGCTGGGCAACCTCAGCGCTTCGTGAGGAGGCCGGCCAGCAGGACCTCGACCACCCGAAATCTCGACATCGCCAGGCATGACTTCACGGAAGCCGATCTCCGCGGCGTCAACCCGCAGAGAGAGTCGCTACTCGGAGTCCGTTGGTCGATGGCTACCAAGCCGACGACCGTGGTCGAGGTCGATACGGCGCTGGACGGCCCGTTCGGTTGTGTCCGGCACCGGGCGCGGCTGGAACGGGTGCGGCTGGAACGGCACGCGGTGGACATCGTGATTGATCATGACCGGTCTCGCGATCCTGTCATTCAGGTCGTTGCCCGGCAGACGGAGTCAGGCTGTCCAGTGCCGCCGGGCGTCCGCGGCGCGGCTACACAGAGGCGCCCAGGTCAACCACTCGATCCGCCCAGCGTGTGAGCAGGGTGGCGTCGTGGGAGACCACGAGCACGCCGACGTCGCGCTGCCGCTGGTCGTCGGTGATCACGGCAGCGACGTGGGCCTGGGTGGACGCGTCGAGCATGGTGGTGGCTTCATCGCACAGCAGATAGCCCGGGCGGTGCACGAGCGCCCGGGCGAGGCAGGCGCGCTGGAGCTGTCCATCACTGACCGCGTGCGGGCGCCGGCCGAGGAGATCCGGTGTGAGACCGACACGTTCGGCCAGCTCGCCGACCCGGGCATCAATCCGGTCACGGGGATGCCTGGTGGCGCGTAGGGGTTCGGCGATCAGGTCGGTGAGGGTCAGCCGCGGGTCGCCGGCGGCGCGCGGGCTTTGGAACAGGACCCCGATCCGGGTACGTGTGCTCGCTCGTACCCGGTGCCTGACGCCGTCGATCTGCGCCCCGTCGAGCGTGATGTGCCCGGCGTCGGGAGGGTGCTGCAGCGCGAGGACCCGGACCAGGGTCGACTTGCCGCTGCCGGAGGGCCCGCGCAGCGTGTCCGGCTCCCCGGCGGTCGCGAGGACGATCGTGCTGCCGGCAGCGGTGCGCTCGGTGGTGGACGGATCGGAGCAGGCGCCCAGCAGCAATGCGGTGGCGGCAAAGGTGGCGAGCAGACGTCGAGTGGGCATCGAGGAGATCACCTCACGCTCGGCGGATCATTGTCGCCATGATCTCGCAATTGCAAGTTCTTTGCAATAAGGTCTGGGGTCATGCGTACGGTGCGAGGGCGTGAGGTGCTCACCGACGTCGATCACCTCGCCGGCGTCTACGCCGAGGCTTTCGGCACCGAGCCGTGGAACGAGGGCCCGGACGACGTGGCGGCCTTCCGGCGCAGGCTCGCCGACGACATGGCCGAGCCGGACTTCCGGGCGGTGATCGCGGACGACGGCTTCGCCACGGCTTGGCGCACCACGCTGCCGCTGCCGACGACTCGCGCCTACCCGCGAGTTGTCGACCACCTCGGCCCCGACCGGGTCAATGACCTGCTGGCCGGTGCGCTGGTGGTCGACGAACTGGCGGTGCGGCCCTCCGCGCAGGGCACCGGCCTCGGCGTACGGCTGCTCACCGCACTGATCGGCGAGGACCACGCCTGGCTCCTGACCTCGGCGCGGGCACCCGGCGCGGTCGCGTTCTACCGCCGCGCCGGCTGGCAGCAGGTGCCACCACGGCCCGGCGTCGACAGCACGCTCGTGCTGTTCGTCTCGCCAGGCCGCAACCACAGCAGATGAAGGGTTGACGATGACCGTCTACACGCTTCCGGACATGCCCTACGTGTCCGGGCACGTGCTGCACTCGATCTTCTGGAACAACCTGCGCCCGGGCTTCGACGCCGCCCAGCGCGCTCTCCTCGCCGGCGACATCCCGGGGCAGGCATGACGGGTTACCTCATCCGGCCCGGCCGCATCGCCGACGCCGCTGATCTCGCCCGGCTGCAGGCGGAGGTCCAGCTCCAGACGCTGACCGGCGGGCAGCCCCATCCCGGGATCGCCGCCTGGACCGAGGACCTGCTGGACGGCCACCCCACGGTCACGCCCGACAACTTCCTGGTCGCCGAGCACGAGGCCACCGGGCGTCCGGTCGCCAGCCTGGCCGCGCTGCGGCAGGAGTGGAGCCTGGCCGGCGTACGGCTGCCGATCGTCCAGATCGAACTGGTCGGCACCGCACCCGAACACCGCGGGAACCGGCTCACCGAACGACTCTTCGCCGCCCTGCACCAGACGTGCGACACCAGCGGCGTGCCCCTGCAGATGATCGAGGGCATCCCGTACTTCTACCGGCGCCTCGGCTACGACTACGCGCTGGTCGCCGACGGCGCCGCGACGCTTCCCATGCCGGTGCCCGCCGGCCCGGCCGGCGAGCTGATGATGCGTCCTGCCACCGCGGCCGACGCGGACACCCTCGCCGCCGTCGACCGGCGGCTCGCCGACGGCGACACGCTCTTCTGCCCGCGAGACGCGACGGTCTGGCGGTACGAGATCACCGGCCGCCGCCCCGCCGACATCGCCCGCCGCGAGGTCGCCGTCCTGCTTCGCGGCTCAGTCGTGCGGGGATATCTGGTGCACGGCGGCAGGCCTTCAGCCACCGGCGAGCTGATCGTCGTCGCGGCCGCCTGCGATGTGCACGCGGACTGGCCCCACGCTGCGAACTCCATGTACGCCTATCTCGGCGAACTCTGCCGGCATCACGAGGCCTCAGCGATGCGGCCCTTGCTCGGCCCGGACCACCCGCTCGTCAGGTTCGGCCCGCCCGGCGTGCCGCGCCGGCCTCGCAGCTGGTACCTGCGGACCGGCGACCCGGCCGGACTGCTCGCCCGGCTGCGGCCGCTGCTGCACGCCCGATGGCAAGCAGCCGGCATGCGCTGGCCCGCGCCCACCATAACCATCGACAGCTACGGCCGCGCCGCCCGCCTCGAGTTCACCGACGGTGAGCTGACCTCGGTGACCGCCACGCGCGGAGCCGTCAATCCCTCCATGGACCCCGCGACCCATGCCGCCATCCCACCAGGCGCGCTGCTCCAGCTGGCCCTCGGTCATCGCACCGTGTCCGAGGTGCTCGACATCTGGCCCGACTGCGTTCTCCGCGACCGCCTGACCGAACAGTTCCTGACCGCCGCGTTCCCGAGGATGCCGGTCCGGGTCTGGCCACGAACCTGACCCCGCCCACCCCGCGGCGCGCGGAGGCCTGCACCATCGCCTAACGGCAGAGCGAAGACCGAGGTCATCGGGTACGACGTCCGTGCCGGTCTCAGCCGTATCGCTCGACGAGCGCGTTACCGATCGAGGCCAGGTGGTCCCGCACACCCGGAGGGCCGGTCACCTCGATCCATTCGATCAGCCCGGCAAGCTCGCCGGCGAGGATGTATTCGTCGTTGCCGCGGATCACGACCTCGATACGGCCGTCGGTCGTGGAACCTCCCACCTCGAGCCGACCGCCGAACCCCATCCGGAGCACGCCTATCCCGTGGGGCGCGCACACCGCCCGGGCTTCGAGGGGTGTTCGCTTGCGGTCGACCTCGTCGGCGATCGCGCGCCAGCTCTCGCCAAGGTCGAAGTCATCGGGCCGGTGCACGGGATCGCCGGTCGGGTCGACGGACGACACGCGGTCGATCCGGAAGGTTCGCCGACCGGCCTCGGTGGTGGCGACGAGGTACCACGACGGGCCTTTGGCGACGATGCCGAGCGGGTGGACGGTTCGCTCGGTTTCGGTGTGTTCGCGGTCGACGTAGCCGAGCCGGACCTGGACGCCGCGGATCACGGCGTCCTGGAGCTCGTCGAGGAAGCGGGGCGGTCGGGGCTCGACCCGGGTCGAGCCCCATCGTTGCGGGTCTATGACGAGCGACGATGCTGCCGCCTCGGCCTGCGCCCGGAACGGTTCCGGCAACGCGTGGACGAGCTTGCGCAGTGCTGCTTTCACGGCCGGCGTCACCGACGAGGCAGGGCCGGCGACCAGGAACAGGGCGCGGGCCTCGCCCGCGGTCAGCCCGGACAGGTCGGTGCGCGCGCCGCCCACGAGGCGCCAGCCGCCGCCACGGCCCTGCACGGAGTACACCGGCACGCCGGCCATGCCTAGGGCGTCGAGGTCGCGGCGGGCGGTGCGCTCGGAGATCTCCAACTCCTGGGCGACCTCCGCTGCTGTCACCTGCTCGCGATGTTGCAGCAGAAGGAGGATGGCCATCAACCGGTCGGCTCGCACTCCCAAAACACTTCCAGCAAAACCGGTCAGGAGGTGACCGGTATTGGTCGACAAGATGCCGGCATGACAATCGATTTTCCCGAGCCCACCCGCATTCCGGTCAACGGTGTGGAACTCGAAGTCTTCGAAGCAGGCCGGCAGAACGCGGGGAACCCCATCGTGCTCTGTCACGGCTGGCCGGAGCACGCCTTCTCCTGGCGGCATCAGGTGCCCGCCCTCGCGGCAGCGGGATACCACGTCATCGTCCCGAACCAGCGGGGTTACGGCAACTCGTCGCGCCCGGCCGAAGTCACCGGCTACGACATCGCACACCTGTCGGGTGACCTCGTCGCACTGCTCGATCACTACGGATACGACGGTGCCACCTTCGTCGGTCATGATTGGGGTGCAGCCGTCGTCTGGGGCCTGACCCTGTTGCACCCGGACCGGGTCAACAAGGTGATCAACCTGAGCCTGCCGTACCTCGAACGCGGAGAAGTGCCCTGGATCGAGGGCATGGAAGCCGTGCTCGGCAGCGACTTCTACTTCGTCCACTTCAACCGGCAGCCGAGCGTCGCGGACGCCGTGTTCGAGGAGAACACGTTCCAGTTCCTTCGGAACCTGTACCGCAAGAACGTGCCCCCCGCAGAGCCTCAGCCGGGCAATGCGTTGATCAACCTCGCCCGAGCGGAAACCCCACTCGGCGAGCCCGTCATGAGCGACAGCGAACTGGCCGTCTTCGTCTCCGCCTTCGCATCAACAGGGTTCACGGGCGGAATCAACTGGTACCGAAACCTGGACCGCAACTGGCGGTTGCTGGCGGACGTGGACCCGATCATCCGACAGCCGACCCTCATGATCTATGGCAACCACGACACGGTGGCGAGGTCTGAAAGACTGACGGAATTCGTGCCGAATGTGGAAGTGGTCAGTCTGGACTGCGGTCATTGGATCCAGCAGGAGAAGCCTGAGGAAACGACCGAGGCGATTCTGACGTGGCTGGACCAGCGGGATGCCACCTAGCATTCCTGCAGGAGATCCGCTTCGCGGTCCGCTGACGCCCGGTTCTGCCCGGCTATCTATTGCCGCTACGTAGCTTGGCCGATATCGGCGGCCGGGTCGAGACCTTACTTCAAATGCGGCGCCGCATTTGAAGTAACCACTCCGGCGTGGCCGATCAGAACAGGGCCGGTCTGGGCGCCGGTGTCGGGGTCCCACACCCGCACCGTGCCGGATTGATCGATCGAAGTGGCGCCAGCACCTCGAGCTGCCACTTGAGCAGGGCGGACGGTCATGAATGTCGTTGTTACACTCCCGACCACCAAACCGGGGGGAGTTGCGGTGTCGGACATGTCGGATGGCGATGCGTTTCTGGATCCGGACGCCTCCCGCGAGTACCTGCGCTCCTGGAAGGACCGCGTCGATCAGCAGGCGGCGAACACCCAGGCCATGAGTGACCGGATCGGGCAGTTGCGGGTGAGCGCCGAGGACGGCAACCGGCTGGCCGAGGTGACGATCGACGCCTCCGGCCTGCTGGTGGAGCTGAAGCTCACCGACCGCATCCACCAGTTCGCCCCGGAGGTCGTGTCGCGGGCGGTGATGGCCGCGCTGCGCGATGCGCGGGTGAAAGCCGCTGCCCAGTCCCGGGAGATCGCGGTGGAGACGATGGGGCCCGACTCGCTGTCGGCGCGGACCATCGCCGACCGGATGCAGCAACTGCTCGAGCCGCCCGAGCCGGAGCCCGGCCCGCCGGGAGAAACCACGCCGGGCATCGGAAGGCACTGATCCGATGGCCGAGTCCTTCAACGTCGACGCGGCACAGCTGCGCCGGCACGCGGCACACGTGCAGGCAGTACGCGACCAGCTCGGCGCGATCAAGAGCGCCAGCGCAGCGATCGGGCAGAACGACGCCGCGTACGGGCTGCTCTGCGGCTGGATCGCCGGGATTCTCGAGGCCCGTCACCGGCGGCAGGACACGCTGTACAGCTACGTCGAGGAGAACCTGACACTAGCGGCGGAGGCACCGACCGCCAACGACTACGAGGCCACCGACACCGACGCCTCCGAGCGGATCCGCCGCTCGGGCGGGGCGAGGTAGCGACCGTGCCTGATCATTCGCTGGTCGCGGCCGCGACCTCGTCGCGTACTGGCACGACGGGCATGTCGCTGGTCGACGGGTTCCAAGGCCTGCAGCAGTCGGTCAACGGCGGCTCCTGGGTCGACGGCGCTTTGGCCGGCGGCGCCTTCGCCCTGGAAGCCGCCGCCACCGTGCTCGACCCGTTCAGCGCGCTGCTGTCCAACGGGCTCGGCTGGGCGATGGAACACTTCGAACCACTGCGCCAGGTCTTGGACAAGCTCGCCGGGATCCCCGACATGGTCATCGCGCACGCCGAGACCTGGAACAACATGGCCGGCGCCTTGCAGACCATGGCCGAGGACCTGCAGGCCGACCTCGCCGCCGACCTGCCCGACTGGTCCGGCTCCGCCGCCGACGCCTACCACAGCCTGATGGCCAACAACGTCGACGGGCTCGGCGGGCTGAGCGTGCTCGCCGCGACCATGTCCTCGGCCACCCGGGGCGCCGGGAACCTGGTGTCGTTCACCCGCGACATCGTCCGCGACCTGATCTGCGACCTGGTCGCCCGGGTGATCGTCTGGGCCGCCGAAGCCATCTTCGTCGTCACCATCCCGGTGGTGGCAGCGCAGATCGCCTCCGCGGTCGTGAAGTGGGCCGGGCGGATCCTCGGCTACACCACCGCCCTGATCACCAGCCTCACCAACCTGAAAGCGCTGATGGGGAGCTGAGCAGGGGAATGCCGAGAAGCCGCGGACGATCCGGCGGAGCCGACGACGGGGGCAGCGCACCCCGGCGCAGACCCGGCGGCAGCCACGCCGGCGACGTCGACGGCGGGCACACCGCCGTGCAGGCGGCCTTCACCGCCGGGCGGGTGAACACCAACGCCGGCGCCCGCACCGCCGACCCGGTGGCCAGCACCGTCACCGGCCAGCCCCTGCCCGCGGGTTACCGGTACGCACCCAACGGCCGCCTGCAAGGTCCGGACGGGCGGTGGGCGACCGACCCGACCGCGCCACCGAACTCCCACAACCGCGACACCGAATACCCGTCCGGCTACCGCCAGCCCACCCACGACTCCATGACCACCCGCTACACCGAGGAAGGACAGGTAGCCGGCGGGCCGCCTCGCGACCCCGCCACCGGCGAACGCATTCCCCGCGATCAGCTCACCTGGTACGACAGCCGGGGACGCCCGGTCCCGGCCGACCAATTGACTTATGAACACCACCGGCCCGTCGTCCAGCATTGGAACGACGAGGGACGTTTCACCTCACGAAGCGAAAGAAATGACTGGTACAATGACCCGTCGAACCTTTCGCCGATGTCACGCCCGGACAATTCCCGAGGCGGCTCGCTCATGCAGGATCGATACATTCAGGATACCGGGCCGGGATACAGCAATGACTCCAGCAATGATTAAAGCGGAATGGGATTGTCGTGACTGATATCGCAGCCGTCGTGCAAGGCTTCGGCGGAGCGCGGCCCCTGGACGGACTCGACGACAGCTGGACCTGGTCGACCGGCCGAATGTTCTCCTACGCGCTCGCGCTGACCACCGACAAGGCACACGCCGTCCAGATCAACGTCAAGGGCGAACTCGACACCGGCATGGCCGTCAGCGTCCTGTCGTACGCCCGCGAGCACAGCCCGCAGGTGCTGTCCGCCGCACCGTTCGCCGTGCTCGAAGGCTGGACCCCGCCGCCGCAGTCGCAGGCGCATTTCGACGTCGTCGCCGCGACGATCCCCGCCGTGCACCGTTACCACGAACTCAAGCACCCCGAACTCAACGAGGTCACCTACGCGGTGTTCCCCGCCTACCGGTGCGAGTTCAGCGGCCGCGAAACCCAGTCCGAGGCCGAGGACCGCTTCGACCGCATGCTCGAGGTCGCCGACCTCGCCCGCCTGGCCACCCCGTGGCTGCGGATGCGCTACGACAACCCCCGCACCCGCGGCGGCAGCGTCGGCACCGAACTCGGCCTGGCCTGGCCGGACAAACTCATCACCGAGCTCCGCAACCTGGAGAACTCCGAGGGCGCCTGGATCGACTTCGAAAACTTCCAGAACAAGCAGCGCCGCGCCTTCTGGCAGGACGGGCTGCGGCTGGCCGCCGGCGACGACTCACGGTCGGTGGACATGACCGAACTGATCGGCTACGCCCAGCAGTTCCTGTTCAAGGGCGTCGACGATGAATCTTGAGGTCGAATACGACAGCCCCATCCCGGACGCCACCACCGACGACATCCACGTCGCCTTCACGAAGCTGAGCAGCACCGGCCCCCGCTTCGCCGTCCTCGACCGCCGACCGCACCACTACATCCAGGCCTACGCCCTCGACTCCGGCGACCTCGACGTCGGCTACCGCGACGGCGGCCCCGACAAGGCCTACGAGACCGCGCACCCGCAACCCCGCGCCGCGGTCCTCGACGCCTTCCTCAGCTACCTCAACGACGACAACCGCTGGCGCACCGCCTTCGAATGGCAACGCACCGAGGACCAGCAATGACCGACGACCCGTACGCCGGCGCCGTCATGCCGGTCACCGACGCCTCCTACGTCGCCCGGGTCATCGACAGCCCCGTCCCCGTCCTGCTCGCCTTCCTCAAATATCCCGACAGCACCAGCCAAGCCCTGCGCCCGATCCTCACCGACGTGGCCCAGCAACGACCCGAACACCTGCGCGTCGCCATCATCGACGCCGCCACCAACCCCCAGACCACCGACCGGTGGGGAATCACCCAGATCCCCACCATGGTCCTGTTCCACCGCGGTGTCATGCAGCGCGTCCTGCTCGGCGTACGACCCGCCGCCAGACTCCTCGACGAGATCGACGAGGCTTTCAGCCGATAGCCAGATGGCTCGTCCAGCTGCTTGGCCGCCGGCCGGAAGTCGTCACTGTCCAGCGGCCAGACCCACAACGCCCTCACCGCGACCAGCAGCAGAACGACGACGGACAGGACGATACGGAGGGCAATGCGCATGGCCGTTCGGACGAACACGAGCAGCGATGGTTCACCGTCCGGTGTCCGGCGCTGACCGGGACGCCCTCGTCGAGCAGGCACCGGGCGGCTGCACACCCGTAACCGTTGCCTGCTCGGCGGTTGCCGACCCGCGATGATGAGCGGGTGCGATGGCGCACGGGGCCAGGAGAGAACGATCCGACGGAGCTATCTCGCCGGCAGCAGGACGGCGGAGGGGTGGGCGCCGTCGTGCAGGATCTGGATGGTCGTGACGTGGGAGGTCGTGGCCGTCGCGACGGGCTCGCCACCGCCGAGGTTGCGGGCGAACCGGGGGAACGCACCGGCGGACACCTGGACGCGCAAGCGGTGGCCGCGGCGGAAGACGTACGCGGTCGGTGACAGCTGGACGGTCACCTCGGTGATGCCGTCGGGCCGGACGGTGACCAGGTCGTCGCTGACGTTGATCGACCGGCCGCGTTCGTCGACGTCGCACAGCCGCACGAACAGGTCACAGCTGGGCCGATCGGCGCGCAGCCACACCTGCGCCGCGACCTCGCCGATCACCTCCAGGTCGGCCTCCAGCACCGGTGACGTGAACGTCAGCACGTCGGCCCGCTTCTCCAGCGGCCGGTTGTCCCTCGGGCCCGGCGCGTTCGCGTCCAGCTTCGGCCCGCCCAGCGACGGGGTCGGGTCGTCCGGGTCGTAGGTGAAGGCAGTCGGCGGCGAGGCCGGATTCACGTCGCGGGCCAGCCGACCGCCGGAACGCAGATGCCAGCGCTGCTGCGAGTAGCCGGCCGGCGGCCACTGGTCGAAGTCGCGCCACTGCTTCGCGCCCATCACGAACAGCCGGACCGGAGCCTGCCCGGGCGGTTGCTCGCCGCGGGCGAGCGCGGCGCCCCAGCCGGCCACCTCCCCGACAGCCGCGCCCATGCCCGCCGGGTCGGCGTGCCACCACGGGCCGACCGTCAGCCGGGGGTCACGGCCGGCGGCGGCCAGCGCCTGGAAGTCGCGCAACTGGTCGGTCAGGAAGATGTCGTACCAGCCGGTGACCGAGCTGACCGGGACCGTCACGTCGGCGACGGTGCCGCTGTGGTCCTCGTCCTTCCAGTACGGATCGTCCTGGTCGTGACGCAAGGTCTCCTGGAAGAACGGCGACCGGTGGCCGAGCAGCGCCTTGTCGACCTCCGTCAGGGGCAGGGTGGTCATCGCCGCGGCGACCCGCTTGCGGTCCAGGCCCAGCATGGACCGCAGCAACGCCCGCGGCCGTTCCTGCGTCTCGGTGTTCCACACCCAGTTGGTCAGCGTGTCCAGCTCGAACCGGCCGGGACGCAGCAGGCCCAGGGCCAGCCGCGACGAGGTGATGTGCGGAACCATCGCCTTGACCTGTACCGGCGCCTCGGCCGCGACCGCCCACGTGGTGTAGCCGAAGTAGCTGGAGCCGGCCAGCACCACGCCACCCTGGCCCCACGGCTGCCCCGCCAGCCAGCGCAGGGTGGCCAGGCCGTCCGCACGCTCGTGGCGCATGGCCAGGAAGCTGCCGCCGCCGGAGCCGAAGGTGCCACGGCTGCGCACCATCAGCACGTGCAGGCCACGCTCGGCGATGGCCCGCCCGTACATCCAGCCCAGCGGACCACCCGGCCCGTACGCGGTGCGCACCACCACCGTCGGCAACTGCTCCAGCGGCACGCCGGATGAGGCGGCCGGCGCCCAATGGTCGGCCAGCAAGGTCACCCCGTCCTCGACGGTGATGCGGATGTCCCGCTCGACGGTCACGTCGCGGGTGACGGCCGGCGGAAGCTTCAACATCCGTTCTCCGAGCCGACCGGCCAGTTTCGTGGCGACATTGTGCCTGGGGCGTGTCCTCACGGGGGTCTCCTGTTCGATGAAAAGCGGGTCTTACGGGACGAGGACGACGCGGCCTCGGGCGGTGTGGTTCTCCAGGCGCTCGTGAGCGGTCGCGGCGTCGGCGAGCGGCAGCAACTCGATCTCGGTGTCGGCCAGGCCGGAGGCGGCGGCCGTCAGCGCGGCGGCCGCAGCCGCCGGCACAGCCTGCGGGTGCGCCGGCAGATATCCGCCGGCGTTGAAGCCCGCCACGACGAAGTTGCCCTGCCAGACCCGGTTGCCGTCGACGCCGTGCTGCCAGTCACCGCCGGCGTTGCCGACCAGCAGCAGCCGGCCACCCGGGGCGAGCAGGCCCAGGCTGTCGGTGCGGACCTGGCCGCCGACCGGGTCGACGATCACGTCGAACTTCTCGTCACCGAGGGCGGTCGGCATGGTGGCTGAGTCGACGATCCGGTCGTACGGAAGCCGGCCGGCTCCGGCCCCGGCCAGCCGCTCGCCGCGCACGGTGCCGACCACCCGGGTAGCACCGAGCTGCTTGGCGATGCCGGGGAACGCTGCCGCGAGGCCGCCGAACGCGCCGTGGACCAGGACCCGGTCGCCCGGATGCAGCTGGATCGGGCCGGTGAGGGCGACGTGGGCCATGAGCGCGTTGGGCACGACGGCGACCGCGAGAGCCGGGTCGAGATCGTGGGCCTGTGTCGACAGCACCCGCGCCCGGTCGCTGACGTACACCGACGCGTACCCGCCGGTGGCCGAGGCCGACAGGGTGACCACCTGCTCGCCGATCGCCAGATCGGTGACCCCCGCACCGAGCGCCCGGACCGTGCCGGCGACCTCGAGACCGGGCACGTACGGCGGCTGCGGCAGGCCCGGCACCCCCTCGTACAGCCCTTGCCGCAGGTAGACGTCGATCAGCCCGACCGCCGCGTGGGTCACGTCGATCGCGACCTGGCCGGGGCCGGGCTCCGGGTCCGGCAGCTCGGTGAGCGCCAGCACGTGCGGTTGTCCGAACTGGGTGACCTGAACTGCCTTCACCGTGACTCCCTCGAAATTTAACGCACTCTGTGATGCGTTAAGTGCCGACAGCCTAGCCTGACGCTCTAACGCATCGCAAGGTGCGTTAGAGTGGATTCATGCGCCAGCGGGCTCGATCGACCGACGACAAACACCGCCGCTCCGAGGACCTCCTGGTGGCGGCCGAGGCGATCGCCCTCGAGCGGGGCGGCGTACGGTTCGTCACCCTGGCGCCCGTCACGGAGCGAGCCGGCCTGCACCGCACCGGCGTCCGGCGCTACTACGCCAGCAAGGAGGAACTACTCCTCGAGCTGGCCGAACGAGGCTGGCGACAGTGGAGCACCGCGATCACCGACAAGGCCGAGGAGAGCGGGCTGACGCCCCAAGACGTCGCGACGGTGCTGGCCGACACCATCGCGTCCCTGCCGGTGTTCTGCGACCTGCTGACCCACGTCACGCTGAGCCTCGAGGGCGACGTCGACATCGAGCGGGCCCGGCAGTACAAGACGAACTCGTTCGCCGCCTACGACCGGATCGTGGCCGCGCTGCACCGCGCGAGCAGCATGACCGTCGAGCAGGTCCAGGCCCTGATCGCCGCCACCCTCGCGTTCGCCGCCAGCTTCTGGCAGGTGTCACACCCCACGCCGACCCTCGCGGCGCTGTACGAGCAGGTGCCGGACTGGGGCCACGTCGCCCTCGACTTCCAGCCCCGCCTGCGGCTGTTGCTCCAGTCCACCGCCGTCGGGCTGACCGAGACCCTCCCCGCCACCTGACACCGGTGGGCGTCCGCGGGTCCTCGATCCTCACCGGCGGAGCCGAACACCACTGAAGCGGCAGACCTTGGCCGGCGGCTGCCGGTTCGAGGTACGCCTGCCCGCCGGTGGACGTCAGGCGCGCACCAGGCCGGTCTGATAGGCGATGACGACGAGTTGGGCGCGGTCGCGGGCACCGAGCTTGGACATCGTGCGAGCGAGGTGTGACTTGACGGTCAGCGGCGACAGGTAGAGCCGCTCGGCGATCTGCTCGTTCGACATGCCCTGCGACACCAGGGCCAGGACCTCCCGCTCGCGGTTGGTCAGCCCGCCCAGCTCGGGCGCCGCGGGCAGCGCGCTCGCCGCCGGCTGATCCAGCAAGTGCCTGATCAGGCCCTTGGTCGCGGCCGGCGAGAGCAACGCGTCACCGTCGGCCACCACCCGGATCGCGGTGACCAGTTCGGCGGGCTCGACGTGCTTGCCGAGGAAGCCGCTGGCGCCCGCGCGCAGCGCCAGCAGCACGTTGTCGTCATCCTCGAAGGTGGTCAGGACCAGCACGCGGACGGCGGCCAGGGCCGCGTCCTGGGCGATCCGGCGGGTCGCTTCCAGGCCATCCATCTGGGGCATGCGCAGATCCATGAGTACGACGTCCGCCCGCTCCGCCCGGGCCACATCGATCGCCTCGCGCCCGGTGCAGGCCTCGCCGACCACCTCGATGTCGGGTTCGAGGTCGACGAACATCCGGAACCCGGCCCGGATCAGGGCCTGATCGTCGGCGAGCACCAGCCGGATCATCGGGGTGGCGCCGAGAGCTCGGCATGCACGGCGAAGCCCCCGTCGCGGGACGGGCCGGCGCGGAAGACGCCACCGTTGGCGGCGACGCGTTCGCTCATCCCGAGGATGCCGAAGCCGGAACCGCCGGCCGCGCCCTGTCCGCCGATCGTGTTGGCGATGTCCACAGTGACCCCACCGCCGTGGTAGGCGACGGTCAGCCGGACGGCCCCGTCGCCGTGCTTCCGCGCGTTGGTCAGCCCCTCCTGGATGATCCGGTACGCCGCCAGGTCGGCCAGCACCGGCAACTCGCGCGGCGTACCCGTCTGGTGATGATCGACCCGCAACCCGGTCGCGCCGAAGTCGTCCAGCAACCCGGTCAGCTGCGCCAGGCCCGGCGTCGGCTCGACGACCAGGCTGTCGCGCCGGGCCGTCTGCCGCAGCAGCCCGATCACCGATGTCATCTCCCTGAGCACGGTGTCGGACAGCCGGCTGATGTTCTCCAGCGCCGGGGCCACCTGCTCGGGCCGGTGCGTCAAGATGTTCCGCGCACCGCTGGCCTGGACCTTGATCGCGGCGATGTGGTGGGCCACGACGTCGTGCAGTTCGCGCGCTATGCGTACCCGTTCGTGGGCGACCCGCAGCCGGGCCTCCTCCTCGCGCGACTGCTCGGCCGCGCGGGCGCGTTCCTCCACCTCGGCGATGTAGGCGCGGCGGCTGCGGGTGGCGTCGCCGATCGCCGCGCCCACCCCTACCCACGCGATGGAGCCGAGAGCGTCGCCGGCGGCACGGGCCCAGACCAGCTGGCTCGTGAGCAGGACGGCGGCGACGACCCCGGCGAGGACCCAGGCGGCGCGGCGGCCGACGCTGGTCGTGCAGGTGTAGACCAGCAGGGCGATCACGCCGGTGACCACCGGGTTCTCGGAGCGCTGCAGGACGGTCAGGCCGAGCGCCAGCGCGACCGTCCAGGCCAGCGCGACGACGGGGAAGCGGCGGCGCAGCACCACGGCGGCCAGCGCCAGCAGGAACACCGGGACGTCCCAGGGCCCGACGCGCGGGCGTCCGGGGTCGTCGACCACGAGCATGCCGACTCCCGCGACGAGGAGCACCAGCGCGAGGAGCGCGTCCTCGGCGATCGGGTGCCGCTTCAGCCAAGCCAGGGCCATGGCCGTGATAGTAGGCAGGGCCGGCCGCACTCGGCATCGTCCACCTGTAGTAGCCCGCGCGTGCCACATTGGTCTGTCGGGAGTAGTCCACTTTGCCTTCTCCAGGCGGATTGCCGACCAATCAGCGGCTGGGCGAGGGTCATGGCTCATGAGACCTTTGCTGACCGGCGCCGCCCTCATGGCCATGACCCTGCCGCTGATCACGGCCTGTGCCGCCGACGAGCCTGCCGCCGAACATGCGCCGGCTGGCCGAGACCGTCCCGGAGACGATCGTCCACGGCGACTTCGAGTCGAAGAACATCGTGCTGACCGACGCCGGGCCGTGCGCGGTCGACTGGTCGTCCGCGCAGGTCGGCGCCCACCTCAGCGACCTGTACGGCCTGGTCCGCGACGCCGGGCTGGTCGGCGGGCCGACGGACGCGATCGTCGCCGCGTACGCGGCCGAGACCGCGCCGGTGGCCGACCTGGAGTGGCAGCTGGCCCTCGGCGGCACGGTGTGGACCCTGCGGGCGCTGCGGTGGGTGCTCGAGGAGGGCATCCACGTGGTGCCGGAGTCGATGACGTGGATCGACGAACTGGTCGAGCGCGCCGGCCACGTCACCGCCGCCCTGCGGGTCGCGGCCTGACGCCTGGCTCCGCACCGCCTCGGCCTCAGCCGATAGGCTCCGGCCATCGACGACAACCTGATCCTCCGGCTGCAGCGCGAGTTCGACGACGCCGAGCTACGGTCCGACACCGGCTGGCACGAGCGCATGCTCACCGGCGACTTCCAATCCATCGGCGAGCAGGGCTTCGTTCTGGACAAGGCGCGGTGGATCGCCATGCACGCCGAGTTCCGGTTCCTCAGCCTGCGGACCAGCGAGATCACCGTCCGGCGCTACGACCGGAGCGCGATCGTCCGGGGCGTGCAGCACGGCGAAGCCACCTGGAACGGCCAGACCATGGCTCTGAATGTCAGGTTCAGTCAGGTCTGGGTGGAGCAGGCGGACGGCTGGCGGCTCGCCGCCCTGCAGTTCAGTTCTCTCGGGAGCGGCGCCGGGTGACACCGACGCCGGCCGCGGTGACGAGCACCAGGGCCGCGATCGGGACCGGGCCGAGGTGCTGGTTCAGGATGAGCAGTCCGGCGATGGCCGCGGCGGCCGGTTGCAGGCTCATGAGCACACCGAAGACGCGCGTGGACAGGTGGCGCAGGGTGATCAGTTCGAGGGCGTACGGCACGACCGAGGACAGCACCGCGACCGCGACCACCCCGGGGATCAGGCTCGGGTGGTGGAGCACCGAGGCGGCCCCGGACGCGCCGAACGGCAGGACCATCAGCGTGCCGACGGCGAACGTCACCGCCAGGCCGCCGAGACCGGGCACTGCCTGACCGACCCGGGCCGCGAACATGATGTAACCGGCCCCGCACGCGCCGGCCGCGAGCGCCAGCGCCAGACCCGCGAGCGGGATGTCCGTCCCGACGCGAAGGCCGAGCAGCGCGACACCCGTCCCGGCCAGCAGCGCCCAGAGCAGGTCGGCCGGGCGCCGGGTCTGCACCAGCGACAACACCAGCGGGCCGACGAACGACGCGGTCACCACGATGCCCTGGGACGCGATGCTCAACGCCAGATAGCTCAGCATGTTGAGGCCCGCGGCGAAGACGCCCAGCAGGGCCACCGACCACCACGCCGAGGCCGTCCAGGACCGCACCCGCGGACGCGCGACGACCGCCAGGATCGGGGCGGCGACGGCCAGGCGCAGCAGAAGCACGCCGGACGGCCCGAGGTCGTCGAACATCGTGCGGGCGATCGCGCCGCCGACCTGCGAGCAGGCGACCGACAACAACACGAGGAGTGGCATCGCCTCGACCGTAGGTGAGCCGCCGATTCACCTGGTACGAAGCTGTACCGATGCATGCGTTTGCCGACCCGCTCGGGCGGGCATCGGTCGCACGTGGAGCGTGGCCAGACGATCGGCGGACGTTATCGGTTGATGGAGCCGCTCGGTAGCGGCGGGATGTCGGTGGTGTGGCGGGCCGAGGACGAGTTGCTCGGGCGCGAGGTGGCGGTGAAGGTGCTGTCGGCCGACGTGTCGGCGGACCCGGCGTCACTCCACCGGCTGTATGCCGAGGCTCGTGCCGCTGCGGGGCTGCGGCACGACAACGTGGTCGAGGTGTACGACTACGGCGAGACCGGGGTCAACGGCGTGCCCATGCCGTACGTCGTCATGGAGCTCGTGGAAGGACGGCCGCTGAGCGCGCTGCTCAGCGCGGGACCGCTCCCCTGGCGGCTTGCCATGCTGGTCGGCGCCCAGGTCGCGGCGGCGCTGGCGGCCGCACACGACCGCGGCGTCGTGCACCGCGACGTCAAGCCCGCCAACGTGATGGTGGCGGCGGACGGGGTCAAGCTGGTCGACTTCGGCATCTCCGCCGCGGTCGGCGACCTGGACACCGTCGCCGGGCGGATCTTCGGCACGCCGGCCTACCTCGCGCCGGAACGGCTGAGCAGCGGGATGGTCCGGCCCGCGACCGACGTGTACGCGCTCGGTCTGCTGCTCTACCTGATGCTCGCGGGGCGGCTGCCGTGGAACGCGTCGACCACCACGCAGATGCTGATCGCCCACCGGTACCGCGACCCGGCCGCGCTGCCCGCCGTGGCGGACCTGCCCGCCGAGGTCGTCGATCTGATCCGGCGGTGCCTGGCCAAGAACCCGTCGGACCGGCCGCCCGCGGTCGCCGCCGCCCGGATCCTCCGCAAGGCCGCCGGCCTGCCCGCGCTGACCCTGCTGACCAGCCTGAGCGCCGATCAGAGCAGGAACCGCGCGGCGGAGACCCCGACCGAGCCGGTGTCCACCCGGTCGGTGCCGGTCCCGGTGGTCCGGCGGATCGTGGACGGGCCGATGCGGCACCTGGTGGCCGCGGGCAGCGCCTTGTTCGTCGCGATCGTGACGGTGGGCCTGGTCCTCTGGCCGTCCACTGCCCGTCAGGAACCCGCCGCCGCCGATCAGGTGAAACCGGCGGCGCTGACCTGCCGGGTGACCTTCGTGACGCGGCTGCTCGCCACCGGCGACTCGACCTCGACCGTGACCGTGGCCAACACCGCCCCGGCGGCCATCGGCGCCTGGACCCTCGCGTTCCGGCTCCCCGGCGACCAGCGGCTGGCCCGCGGATCCGACGCCGGGTGGCGGCAGACCGGAGACGTCCTCCAGGCTCGGGGGCGCTCGCTCCCCCCGGGCAAGCCGGTGACGACGACGTTCCGCACCTCGCACGGCGCGACAGCCACGCTCCCGCAGTCGTTCACGCTGAACGACGTCGCCTGCCGGTCGGAGCTCTCCGTGCAGGGCGTGCCGGCCACGATGACCACGGCTCGTCAGAAGGTGGCAACGCCGAAGCCCAAGCCGAAGGTGACCAAGACCAAGCAGAAGGCGCGACCGCACCCGCCCCGGACGAGGTTCAAGCTCCCACCGGTCCACCCGCCGCCGCACCGGCGGCCGTAGGGTCTGGTGCGTGCGAGACGACCTCGAGGAGCGCGTGGAACGACATGCCCGGCTCTCCACGACGCTCGCCGCGATGTCCGACGCCGAGCTCCGGACGCTGGTGGCCGACGCCGAGGACGCGGCGATCTGGCTGAAAGCCCGCATCGACCAGGCCTGACCGCCCGCGACGATCGGTGCCCGAAAGGGCAACCGCGTCTGCCTCCGCACCGGTTCTCCCGGGACTGCCGCTCGCTCCGGCCTGGTCTGACGCTGGAGTCCGGAGCGGACTCGGGGAGAGCGAACACGGCCATGCGGGAGGCAGATCAGGAGCGAGACCCGGAGCTCTCGGCAGCACGCCCGCCTCAGCCGAGCGGCGGGCCGACAACCGAGACACCGGTGGAGGTGCGTCGTCCACCGGCAGCGCGACCGGTCAGCGTGTCGACGGCGCAGCGCATCCAGTCGGCCGTCGGCAACCGGGCGCTCTCCGCGATGCTGGCTCAGCGCCGCACCACCGCTCCCGCGACACCTGTCGGCGCCTCCGCTCCGGCGACGCCTGCCGCCATCTCCGCTCCGGCGACGGCCGTCGACACCTCTGCCTTGGCGGCGCC
>NZ_BSTL01000055.1 GCF_030269485.1 Actinoplanes sp. NBRC 103695
GTAACGAGCTGCTGGTTTAGTCGCCTTTGCTCGTACCGGAGGCCCTTCCTCGTGTCCGCGCGACACGCCGCACACGGGCAAGATCGTCGATCTCCGCCAGACCCAGCCTCGGGCCGAACCCCTTATTTACCAGGGTCTTAGAGATCAGACGCCGTCGCGGTCGACGAGGAGGTTCCGATACTGGCGCGGGGGACCGACCAGAGCAGCCGGTCGTTGGCGTTCCTTTTGGATCATGACCGCTGTGTATACGTCCACGGTACTCCGGAAGACTGCCCTTGATCACGGCATGCCGCAGGATGTCGTCGTTTACTGGGTGAGCCTCGCGGGTCCCTGCATCGCTCTGGACACCGACGGGCTCGGCCCGGTCGTGGGACATTTTGGTGGCCACCCGTTGCTGCCCGCGTCCGTCGCCGGGCCTGCGCACCACGCCCACCTGGTCACGATCGATCTCGCCGCGATCGGCAAGTTCACAACGGACCTCGACCCCTCCCGCGGATGGCACACTGGTGTTCTTCGCGGTGCCGGAGCTCGGCTCGGACGAGGGACGGGCCGTCTACGCGCCGGCCGGTGAGGAATGCACGGAGATCGAGCCGCCCGATGCCCACATCTCGGTGTATGACCGCGCCGCCCTCCACGCCACCCGGGATTGGAGCCTGCCGGATTGGGCCGGCGCCAACCCGCGCCACCTGGCCGACGGTGCTCGCGACTACGAAGACCCTTTTTGCCGACATCACCTGGGAGCTGCCGAGTTACGGGCTGCTCGTTCTCGGCGGGTTCGGCCGCTTCAACGCCGACGGCATGGGCGTGCCGGTCGACGACTTCGAGACCCGTCTGCTGCTGGCCGAGTTCTTCCTGGACAGCGGCGACGTCGGAGACGACTTCGGCACCGACTACACCACGGTTTTCTACGTGTGCTTCCGGAAGGACCTCGCCGCGCAGGTTCGAGGCCGTGGAGATGGTCTGACTCTCAGATGACCCGGGCGGGCCGCCGTTGTCGTGCCGGCCCGGCGGCCGCTCGTGCCCGAAGGAGCCAGCTGATAGCGCGTCCATACCGCACCACTGCGCCGACGGCCGAGACGTTGTATCGCTGAGACGCAGGGCCGACGACGGATCCTGCGCCTGCAGTTCCCGCTCGATCTCGGCCAGCCGGCGCCGGTCCGCGTCACTGAGCATGACCGTTTTTTCGGCCTCCCCGTTGTGTCGTTGATGATCCGATAAGGCTCTGGCCTCAGCGGCGTCACTTCGCGTCGTGTGCTGACGGAACGACCATGACGGGGCAAGGCGCGTGGTCGATCAAGCTGCGTGACGTCGATCCCATCAGCAGCCCGGTGAATCCGCCCAGGCCGCGGGAACCGACGACAAGGAGGCCGGCCGCGAGCCGCTGACTGAAGTTCATCAGCGCTGCGGCGGCGGAGTCTCCCGATATGACCTCGGTGCGGTATTTGACGACCGGGTATTGGGCGCTGATGTCGTGGGTGCCCGCTGCGGCATCGCCGATGGTTGCCCAGAACGGCGGGGTGCTGGTCGCGAGCGCCCCGGCGGAACTGCGGCGTGCCGAGTGGTGCGCCAGGATCAATTCGGCGTTGCGGAGCCGGGCTTGCGTGAATGCGGCTTCTGCCGCGGCGCGGGATCCGGAGGAGCCATCGGTGCCGACCACGATCGGCCGGTCGTCGGGCAGTTGGTCGTCGCCTCGCACGATGACGGCCGGGCAGCGGGTGTGCCCTGCTACCTGGGTGGCGACCGATCCGGTCAGCAGGTCGGCGAATCCGCCCGAACCGCGATGCCCGACGACGAGCAGTTGAGCGTTTCGTGAGGCGTCGATCAGAATCGAACTTGTCGGCCCGTCGAGCAGGCGGGTGGTGACCGACAGGCTGCTGTGCTCCTCCTGGACTTCGTGGGCGACCTTCGCCAGCAGGTCGAGCATCGCGGTGCGCTGTCCCTGGTCGTGCAGGTCGTACGGAGCATGGAAGGGTGGCAGGATCACCGGCCAGCCCAGCGCATGCGTGATCTGCAGATCACCACCGCGTCGCTGTGCTTCACGGGCGCCGTAGTGGACAGCTGAGCGGGCGGTTGCCGATCCGTCGAAGCCGACGATCACTGGGGCGTTCATGGGGGGATCCTCCGTAGTGGCGTATGTGCTGCACCGGCTGACTGGTGATAGAGGTGCCGTGGCGTGCTCGCTCCTAGTCGATGTTCAGTGGCGAAACCGGGTGACTCAGGCGGCCAGGGGCGTACTGATCTGCTGTGATGTCCGAACCGGCGGTGTGACCCGCAGAGTGGTCAGCGTTCCGGTGAGTTGCAGGACCTGGCGCGGAAGTCCGGCAGCGCCGATGACGTCGAACGCCTTCGCGGCTCGCTGGGCCGACTGCCGACTGGCGACGAGGGCACCGACGCCTGCGCAATCCAGGAAGGTCACCGCCGACAGGTCGACGACGACACCGGTCAGCCGGTCGTCGGTCAACGCGGCGGCGACCACCACCTCGAACCGGTCCGCGACGACGGCGTCGAGCTCGCCGACGGGGTACAGGGTCTGCTGACCGCCGGTCCGGCTCTGTCTGACGATGACAGGATGCACGCTTCCTCCCTCGTGGGTCGTATGACGTGACGCTCTCTGACCGAGGGCTACGGACGACCGGACAACGTTGATCGTGCGGACCGAGCCTGCTCACACGGAACGCAGAAGCTCGTCTGCGGCGACTCGCGCAGACGCCCCAGCGGGATCGCCCGGTGACAGCCCTGACAGAGGCCGTAGGTTCCTTGCGACATCCGCTGCAACGCATGGGCGGTGTCGGCGACTGCCTGCCGCGACGCCTCTGTCAGAACGGCCAGGGTGCGTGGATCATGGCCGCCGTGGTGGGGCAGCGCTCCGCACAGCACCAGCTCGGTCAGCCGATTGGTGTGCACCGCGAACTGCTCTTCCAGGATGTCGCGCAGCAGCTGCAGGGAGACAGCGACTCCCGCCTGCGCTTCGGTCGACTCATGCACGGTGGCAGTCACGGGCCGGTCCCTTCTCTCGTGGAGACGCTCACGTCGGGTAACGGGGTATTGTCGGGCTCAGATAGCGGGATGGCGCAGCACGGACATGGCCGCGAAACCGGCGCCGTTGACCGCGGCGGAGCGCGGTGACTCCGCGCACCGCACCGAGATTCCCAAAGCACCGGCGAGACGACTCGACAAGCCGGGGCGCAGAGCGCCGTCACCGACCAGCAGCATGCCGCCGGCCAGCGCGGCCGATACGAGATCATCGACGCCCGGCGAGCAGCGAAGGTCGCAGACGCCACGCGCGACGATGTCGGCCAGCAGATCCACGGGAGCACTCAGGCTCACGTCGCGGGTGCCGATGTCGACACGCCGGGCCACGGTGACGCGCCCGTGATCCAACAGCGCGATCTCGGTCAGCTGGGCGCCCACATCAACGACGAGCCGAACTCCGGCCGCGGCGCCGGTGCCGATGGCGGCCGCCCGTACCGAATCGATCAGCAGTAGCCGCGACGGGGCGAACACCGCCGTCACCACACGGCGCAACGCGTACTGCTCGGTCATGGTGGCCTGCACCGGACGGCACGCGACCACGACCCCATCGGCAGTGATCGGCTCAGGGAAGCGACGGGCCAGGTCGCTCAGCAGAGCGATACATCCTTGCTCGTCGAGGATGCGACCACGTCGTACCAGGCTCCCGGCCATACCGAACGACGCGCTGGTCGCAGCGCTGACGCTGCCGTGCCGAGACGCCCATATCCGGGCGCAGGCGCTGCCGAGGTCGACCGCGACGACTGAAGGAGCGCCAACACCGGGCATTGCAACGGCGTTCGCGGCTTCATTGCCGGACTGAATGGTGATGCAACCAGGCGACACGGTCACGATGGCCTCTTTCGTAACGGATGACGAACTCGTCGGCGAACGGCTACGACGGTGTCCGAACCGGGATCTGACATCGATTGCGGCGTGGCGGAGTGGCCGCAACGATGCGGCTGCAGGCGTCCACACCCGGGATCCAGACGTACGGGTCAGCCCGAGGCGGTAGATCGGCGTTTGTCATCAAGCTGTCGCGACAGCGGGCCAGGCAGTCACATCGAACGGGGGCCATGAACTGGCCTCGATGTCACGCCGATGAGCCGAGGCGGCGTCAATGCCGAGGGGGCGCTGAGCAGGGGGATTGTTTGCCGCTGACGTAACCATCCGGCCTTCCCCTCCTGCTGGCGACTCTTGTACCTACCTGCATCATGCCCGTTCGCGGGCATGCCGAAAGGGCGTGACGCCGGACGAAAATCTGCATTGAAACTTGCCGACTGTCGGCAACCATTCGCGATCGAGCACGGGGGATCCTCGTCCGGACCCTGTTGTTGGGATACGGTCCGCGGAAAGGTGGTACTTCCGGACTATGACGCGTGCTCTGATCACTGTCGGACACGGCGCGGCGGAACAAGCCGAACTGACGGCCTTGCTCCGCGGCGCCGGTGTCGCCCGCCTGGTGGACGTCCGGCGCTATCCCGGGAGCCGGGCACATCCACACGTCAAGCGTGAGGCGATGAGCGGCTGGCTGCCGGACGCCGGCATCTCCTACCGCTGGGACGAACGTCTGGGCGGCCGGCGGCGCCTGCCCGAGGCGGCTCCGGACCTGTGGTGGCAGGTCGAATCGTTTCGCGCCTATGCAAGCCACATGCGAAGCCCAGAGTTCGCCGATGCCGTCACCGACCTGCTCGATGACCTGGACACCGGCATAACGGCGATCATGTGCAGCGAGAGCCTGTGGTGGCGTTGTCACCGCCGGCTGATCGCCGACTTCGTGACCAGCGTGCGCGGACGCAATGTCGTCCACCTGCTGCATAACAGCAGCCTGACGGAGCACTCGCTCGCCGAGGGCGCCCGCATGTCGACCGATGGCCTGCTCTACTACGACCGCGTCTAGGGTCTTGCTTGCGTCGCGAAGGCCGAGGGTCGCGCTCTGACCTGTGCGGATGACCCAGGTTCCCGGCCTGGGATACTCAGCTCAGGGACCCGCGAAAGAAGTATGCGATGAGGCTCTTGTCCTGGCCTTCGTGCCGCGGGCCGATGATTTCGGGTGCTCTGGGTGTCCGTCAGCCCGCGGCGCAGCGATCGAAGGTGCTACTGACGGTCGCGCGTCCTGGACGCAGGCGACGCGATGGGGGATCGGTGGGAGAAGTAGCGTGCGGCGACGCAGCGCACGTCGTCTCGTGCGGGTCTGCCGCGGTCCTGTCGGCAGGGCGGCCCCGGTGTGGTCACGTGGCGATCGATCGCTCGGCCTCCTCATATGCAGAGGAGCGCTGTTGCGCTATGCAATGAATGTGGGAAGGGCTGCTGCCGCGTCGCGAGGAGCCGCGCCTCTACTCAGAGCGCTCCAGGTCCGCTACGGGCTGCATGCGGCGAGGACTCGATGAGCAGCCGGACGACTGCCCATCTCGGCGTCGATCATTGGGGGTCCTGACGCAGCGGCGAGTCGTCCGGCTGCACTCGGGATTCCACGGCGTCAGGTGGCGGCGGCCTCGATCTCGTCGGATTCAGACGCATCAGGGCGATGCGCGTCCCACCCGAGCCACCAGTCGTGTTCGGAGACCTCGCCGACAGCTTGCGCGAAGGCGGTGAGTGCCTCGGTCACCGCGGGCTGCCACAAATCCGCGGTCTCTGCGGCGAGCCTCTCCAACTCGGCCCGCCGCAAGGTCAGAACCTGCTCGACCACGCTGCGTCCCGTGGGAGTCAGTCGTACCTGTACTACACGCCGGTCGGTAGCTGAACGGGTGCGGCGTACCAGGCCTTTGCGGATGAGCCGGTCCAGCATTCGCGTACCGGTCGACGGGTTCACGCGCAGTTCGTCGGCGATGTCGACACTGCGTTGCGGGCCTCGCACGGCCAGAACCACCAGCGTGCGAAACTGTGGCACAGTGATCTCGCCCTCGACTGAGGCCAGAGAGCGGGCGGTCAGCGCCACGAACGCCCGGCTGGCCAGCATCAGCGCCTGCACCGCGTCGCTGGGACCCGAATCGAAAGATTGCATAGGGCCATCGTTGCATCACGGGTGCGTTCCACGTGCGGGTGGCGAGCGGGCCGGTTGATGGGTGGGGGTGGCCCATCCCGCCGCTCACGCGCACCCCGCCGCCCGCAGGCATCTCCCGGCCTTCCGGCAGTCGAGCTCGGTGGCCGCCGCATTGACCAACGCCTCGCCGCGGAGTGCTCAAAGCATGACCAGCGTCACCAAGAGGGTGAGCTCGTCGTGGAGCCAAAAGTATTGCTCTATGCAACACTTGCACTATGCAATGAAATGCCGAGGCGCAGCCTCCCATCGGCGAAGACGTTGCCTGCGAGTTGACCTCCTGAAAGGACGGGCCACCGCGCCGGCCGCGGCTACCGAAGCGGGGGCTCCGCTTGTCGGAGTCGTAGCGCTGCTACACGGCGAAGGGAGCGGAAAGATGCAACGGGACATCGCTCGGACACTGCGCCGGCGACGACGCGTCGTTGTCGGCGTCAACGGGTCGGCCGGCTCCCATCGAGCGCTGCAGTGGGCACTGCGCTACGCCGATCAGACGACAGCAGTCCTGGAAGCGGTCTGCGTCTGGCAAATGCCGCTGGTCACTGATTTCGGTATCGGTTGGACACCAGAGGTCTTCACCGGGCAGGACGCTGAGGCGGCAGCCGGGGCTGTGCTCGCCGCCGCCGTGGCCGAGGTCGCCGGTGACGAGCCACTCGTGCCGATTCGGTGTCGAGTCCTTCGAGGCAGGCCCACCGACGTACTGCTGTCGGCTGCCACGTTCGCTGACCTGCTGGTCGTCGGCAGCCGGGGACACGGCACCCTGGCGGGCATCCTGCTCGATTCGGTGAGTCAGCACTGCGTGCAACGGGCACCTTGCCCGGTGATCGTCGTCCCGGACGCATCAGCAACCTCGCCGACGCGATTGCTGAGCCGGCTGCGTATCAGCGGACGACGCGCCCTTCCCGTCCTGCTCGGGGGCCGCCAGGACGACGTGGGTTACTGGCGGACCAGGTATCGGTCATGACACCGGGCAGCCGCTTTCCCGGTGAAGCAACCAGCAGAGCAGAGGTATGACGATGAGCCCGACGAGCGTGCCCCGCCCGGTGATCAGCGATGGCCTGCCGAGCCAGCTTCCCGACATCGACCCGGAAGAGACCAACGAATGGGTCGAGTCGCTCAACGGAGTCATCGACGAACGCGGCGCGAAAAGAGCCCGTTATGTGATGTTGCGCCTGCTGGAGCGGGCCCGGGAGCGACAGGTCGGCGTTCCGCCGTTGACGTCCACGGACTACATCAACACGATCCCGCCGGAGCGTGAGCCCTGGTTCCCGGGTGACGAGTTCGTCGAGCGGCGGATCCGGGCCTACATCCGGTGGAACGCGGCGATCCTGGTGCACCGGGCGCAGCGGCCGGAGATCGGCGTCGGCGGTCACATCTCGACGTACGCGTCGAGTGCCAGCCTCTACGAGGTGGGCATGAACCACTTCTTCCGGGGCAAGGACCACCCGGGTGGCGGCGACCACATCTTCTACCAGGGGCACGCCTCCCCGGGCATGTACGCGCGGGCCTACCTGGAGGGTCGTCTCACCACCCACCAGCTCGACGGTTTCCGGCAGGAACTGTCGCACCCCGGTGGCGGCCTCCCGTCGTACCCGCATCCGCGTCTGATGCCGAACTTCTGGGAGTTCCCGACGGTCAGCATGGGCCTCGGCCCGCTGAACGCGATCTACCAGGCGCGCTACAACCGCTACCTGCACAACCGCGGCATCAAGGACACCAGCCAGCAGCACGTCTGGGCGTTCCTGGGCGACGGCGAGATGGACGAGGTCGAGTCGCTCGGCGCGATCGGCCTGGCCGCCCGCGAGGAGCTCGACAACCTCACCTTCGTGATCAACTGCAACCTCCAGCGCCTCGACGGCCCGGTCCGCGGCAACGGCAAGGTCATCCAGGAGCTGGAGGCCTTCTTCCGCGGCGCCGGCTGGAACGTGATCAAGGTCGTCTGGGGCCGCGAGTGGGACGGCCTGCTCGCCGCCGACACCGACGGCGCGCTGGTCAACCTGATGAACGTGACGCCCGACGGCGACTACCAGACCTACAAGGGCGAGTCCGGGCTGTACGTCCGGGAGCACTTCTTCGGCCGTGACCCGCGCACCCGCAAGCTCGTCGAGGGCATGACCGACGACGAGATCTGGAACCTCAAGCGCGGCGGGCACGACTACCGCAAGCTGTACGCGGCGTACAAGGCGGCCACCGAGCACACCGGCCAGCCGACCGTGATCCTCGCCAAGACGATCAAGGGCTGGACGCTGGGGTCGCACTTCGAGGCCCGTAACGCCACGCACCAGATGAAGAAGCTGACCCTGGACGACCTCAAGGGCTTCCGGGACCGCCTCTACCTCGACATCAGCGACAAGCAGCTCGAGGAGAACCCGTACCTCCCGCCGTACTACCACCCCGGCGAGAAGTCCGACGAGATTCAGTACATGCTCGAACGGCGCCGCGAGCTCGGTGGTTACGTGCCGTCGCGCACCTTGCGCAGCAAGCCCCTGACGCTGCCGGACCAGAGCGCCTACGCGAGCATGAAACGCGGATCCGGCAACCAGCCGGTAGCCACCACCATGGCGTTCGTCCGGCTGCTCAAGGACCTGATGAAGGATCCGGAGATCGGTCACCGGCTGGTGCCGATCATCCCGGACGAGGCCCGCACCTTCGGACTCGACGCCCTGTTCCCGACCAAGAAGATCTACTCGCCGCACGGCCAGACGTACTCGTCGGTGGACCGTGACCTGCTGCTGAGCTACCAGGAATCGACCAGCGGCGTCCTGCTTCACGAAGGAATCACCGAGGCCGGGTCGACCGCGTCGTTCACAGCGGTCGGCACCTCGTACGCCACCCACGGCGAGCCGATGATTCCGCTCTACATCTTCTACTCGATGTTCGGCTTCCAGCGCACCGCCGACGGCCTGTGGGCGGCCGCCGACCAGATGACCCGCGGCTTCCTACTCGGCGCCACCGCCGGCCGCACCACCCTCAACGGCGAGGGCCTGCAGCACCAGGACGGCCACTCGCTGCTCATCGCCTCCACCAATCCGGCATGCGTGGCCTACGACGCCGCCTACGCCTACGAGCTCGGCCACATCGTCCGTGACGCCCTGACCCGGATGTACGGGACCGCCCCGGAGGACGTCTTCTACTACTTGCCCCTCTACAACGAGCCGATCCTTCAACCCGCAGAGCCCGACGCTGTCGACGTCGCCGGCATCCTCGCCGGCATGCACCGCATCAGCAGCACGGACGTCAACGACGCGGCGGCGCACATCCTGGCTTCCGGTATCACCGTGCCTGCCGCACTGGCAGCCCAGCGGCTGCTCGCTGACGACTGGGGCGTGAACGCCGACGTGTGGTCGGTGACCTCATGGACCGAACTGCGCCGCAACGCCCTCGACATCGAGCAATGGAACCTGCGGCATCCAGAGGAACCGGCTCGCCTGTCTCATGTCGCCCGTTGCCTGCCCGACAGTTCCGTTCCCGTGGTCGCCGTCTCCGACTGGATGCGAGCCGTGCCCGACCAGATCGCCGCGTTCGTTCCCGGTCGCTGGGCGTCGCTGGGCACCGACGGCTTCGGCATGTCGGACACTCGTGCCGCTCTGCGCCGCCACTTCCGCGTCGATGCGCCTTCCATCGCGTTGCGGGTTGTCCAGCAACTTGCCGCCGCCGGCAGGCTCGACGCCGACACACTGCGCAAAGCCCACGCGGCCTACGGTTCGAACCCCAGCGAGTAGACGGAGCGGACGCCCACTGACGAGCAGTGGCCGCGGGGCCGAGCACTGCTTGCCCGTGGCCACACCCCGCCGGGCGGACGACGAAGTCCCCGGCGCCACGAGACCACGCCGGCCGCCGCCTCAGAGGCGGGCGGCACCTCGATGAGGAAATACGAAACCCCGATGGCTTCTACGGAACAGAACGGACGGAATGTGATCGACCAGGCCAAGGTGCGAGTCCTGCTTCTGGAAAGCATCCACCCCGACGCAGTTGCCCGGCTCGAGGAAGACGGATTTCACGTCGAGTGTGCGCCCACCGCGCTGGACGAGGCCGAGCTGATCGAGCGCCTCGCGGGGGTGCATCTGCTCGGCATCCGCTCCAAGTCCCAGGTGACCTCGAGGGTGCTGGACGCTGCGGACAGCCTCGTCGGTATCGGCGCGTTCTGCATCGGCACCGACCAAATCGACCTCCCGCACGCCTCGGCGAACGGGGTGGCGGTCTTCAATGCGCCGTTCTCCAACACCCGCTCGGTGGTCGAGCTGGCGATCGCCGAGATCATCGCGCTGACCCGGCGGCTCACCGAGAAGAACACGCTGATGCACTCCGGCGTGTGGGACAAGTCGGCCGACGGCGCGCACGAGATCCGTGGCCGCCGTCTCGGTATCGTCGGTTACGGCAACATCGGCACCCAGCTGTCGGTTCTCGCGGAGAACCTGGGCATGTCGGTGTCGTTCTACGACACCGCCGACAAGCTGGCGCTGAGCAACGCGCACCGTTGCGCGAGCCTGGACGAGCTGCTGGAGTCCAGCGACGTCGTCACCTTGCACGTCGACGGCCGTCCCGGCAACGCCGGTTTCTTCGGCGCCGAGCAGTTCGCCAAGATGCGCCCCGGCGCCCTGTTCCTGAACCTGTCCCGTGGCATCGTGGTCGACCACCTGGCGCTGCGCGACGCGCTGAAGAGCGGCCACCTGGCCGGCGCCGCCGTCGACGTGTTCCCGTCCGAGCCCAAAGGTCGGGGTGACGAGTTCGTCTCCGAGCTGCGCGGCCTTCCGAACGTGATCCTCACCCCGCACATCGGCGGTTCGACCGAGGAGGCGCAGTCCGACATCGGCGGCTTCGTGGCGAACAAGCTGGCGAAGTTCGTGACCGAGGGCAACACCACGCTCAGCGTGAACCTGCCCGGCGTGGCCCTACCCGAGTCGCCCGGACTGCACCGCATCGTGCACGTGCACATCAACACCCCAGGCGTACTCGCCCAGGTCAACCGGATCATGGCCGAGCACAACGTCAACGTCGAGGCCCAGATGCTGAGCACCCGCGGCGAATACGGCTACCTGATCACCGACATCGCCGCCGGCTACAGCGAAGACGTGCTGAACCAGCTGCGGTCGATGGAGCAGACGGTCCGCCTCCGCGTCCTGAACTGATCGATTACCCAAAGCCGCCGATCGACGCCGACACGGCCCACCCATCAAAAAATATTGCAGTTCGCAATGATTGGTTTCTGCATGGATCAATGACCAGTCCGTGCCTGGGCCAGTCGTTCACGGTGGGGCCACGAGCCCGGCCCGATGACTGGCCTCGGTACGTGCACCTTCGCGAGCCACCGCTGCAAGGCGTGCGTACCCACGAGCAGCCGGGCGACAGCGCTCCCGGCCTATCGGCCAGCCGTCCCGTCGCCGTCTCGGCGGTCCCGGATGGTTCGGGTCCTCAGTGCGGCGATGAAGCCGCTCCGCGACACCGATGCAATCTCGGCATCTCTGACTTCGGAGGAACCTCATGTCCGTGACCTCTGCACCACGGCGAGCTGCCACGACACGCGGTGAAGGCCAATGGGCCCGCGGCTACCGCGAACCGCTCAACGACACCGAGCGATTCAAACGCGACGACGACGGGCTACAGGTCCGCGACCGGATCCTGAACATCTACGCCAAGCACGGATACGCCTCGATCGACCCGTCCGACCTGCGTGGGCGCTTCCGCTGGTACGGCCTCTACACCCAGCGCCGGCCCGGCATCGACGGCGGCCGCACCGCCGGCCTGGCGCCGGCACAGCTGGAGGACCAGTACTTCATGCTGCGGGTTCGCATCCCCGGCGGCCAACTCGACACCCGGCAACTCCAGGTGATCGGAGAACTGTCGCAACGCTACGGCCGCGACGTCGCCGACATCACCAACCGGCAGAACATCCAGCTGCACTGGGTCCGCATCGAAGACGTCCCCGCCATCTGGGAGCAGCTGGAAGCCGTCGGCCTGTCGACCACGGAAGCCTGCGGGGACACCCCACGCAACATGCTCGGCTGCCCGGTGGCCGGGATCGCCGAGGACGAGATCATCGACGGGACCGCGGCGCTGCAGGCGCTGGCGCCCTTCGTCGGCGACCCGGCGTACTCCAACCTGCCCCGTAAGTACAAGACCGCGATCTCCGGCTGCGCGCAGCACTGCACCGTGCACGAGATCAACGACGTCGGTTTCGTCGGCGTGCAGGGACCGGACGGCACGCCCGGATTCGACCTGTGGGTCGGCGGCGGACTGTCCACCAACCCCATGTTCGCCCGCCGTCTCGGTGTGTTCATCGCACCGGACCGCGTGGCCGAGACCTGGGTCGCGGTGACCTCGTTGTTCCGCGATCACGGCTATCGCCGGCTGCGCTCGCGGGCACGCCTGAAGTTCCTGGTCGCCGACTGGGGGCCGGAGAAGTTCCGGCACGTCCTGGAGTCGGAGTACCTGGGCGGCCCCCTGCCGGACGGGCCGGCCCCGGCGGCGAGCACCGACGCGCGGCGTGACCACGTCGGCGTGTACCGGCAGAAGGACGGCCGTTTCTACCTGGGCCTGGCCCCGCTGGTCGGACGGATGTCCGGCTCACTGCTGGCGCACATTGCGCAACTCGCCGAACGGCACGGTTCGACACGGATCCGAACCACCATCGAACAGAAGATCATCATCCTGGACGTGCCCGAGCACGAGGTGGTGGCCCTCAGCGCCGCACTGGACGCCGTCGGCCTGCCGGTGCGTCCCAGCACCTTCCGCCGGCAGACCATGGCCTGCACCGGCATCGAATTCTGCAAGCTGGCGATCGTGAACACCAAGGACCGGGCCGGCGATGTCATCGCTGAACTGGAACGGCGGCTCCCGAGCTTCGACACGCCACTGACCATCAACTTCAACGGATGCCCCAACTCGTGTGCCCGCGTTCAGACCGCTGATATCGGGCTCCGAGGACAGATCGTCACCACCGCCGACGGGAGAAGCGTCGAAGGGTTCCACGTGCAGCTCGGCGGTGCTCTGTCCGCTGCCGCGGGCTTCGGGCGCAAGGTCAGAGGACTGAAGGTCGCCGCTGACGACCTGCCGGACTACATCGAGCGACTCCTGACCCGCTACCAGACGGCCAACAGCGGCGGCGAGAGCTTCGCCGCCTGGGTCGCCCGGGCCACTGCCGAGGACCTTCTGTGAACCCTGACGCCGAGATCTTCCACTGCCCCTACTGCGGTGAAGAGGACCTCTTCCCGGCCGACGAGCAGGCATGGCGATGCGCCTACTGCCTGCGCATTTTCACCGTCACTTTGGTCTCCTACGGGCTGCCCGGAAATACGAGTGAAGGAGCAGATGTTGCCCGGCCCCTTTGACGACCTGATCACCGCCAACAAGATTCACGCGGTCACCCACCAGCCGCCGGCGACGAAAGGCGCCGCCGGGCGGCAACTGGCAGTGATCACGTGCATGGACTGCCGCGTGAGTCCGGCAGCCGTGTTCCGGCTGGATCCGGGCGACGCCGTGATCCTGCGGACCGCCGGCGCCCGGGTCACCGATGACGTCCTGCGTGCTCTCGTGGTGGCCACCCACCTGCTCGACGTCACGCGCGTGGTGGTCATGGGCCACACGGACTGCCGTATGACCACGAACACCGACGAGGAGCTGCACCACGCCATCGGCCGCATGGCGGCTGTCGACACCCGCAGCCTCGACTTCGGGACGATCAGCGATCAGCGGGTGGCGCTGGCCCGCGACGTGCAGCGAATTCGCAGCTCACCGTATCTGCCGGCTGCCCTGGACGTCTTGGCGTGCGTGTACGACCTGGGCACCGGCTGCGTCACCGAACTTTCCACCTGATCCCGCGTGTGGCAGGGACGACCGGGCAGCACGCGGGCATGTGGGGGGACATCGGCACTACGCGCCCGGTCGGTGCACGACGACAGGCAAACCGGCAGGCCATGCTCGTGAGCGCTTGATAACGCGGCCGACTATGCCGATGGCTCGCGGGGTAGAGGGGCGGCTATGGTGGGCCCATGCACCCCCGTCCCGACATCGGCCGCGTCGACGAGCGCACCTCGCTCTCGATGCTGATGATGTTGGCCGCGTTCGTGGTCGTCATGGCCGCCTCGCGAGCAGGCGGCCTGTGCATCGTGTTCCGGCTCGCCCGTCGTGCGATCCCCGGGTGTGTCCCGGCATGGTCGGCTGACAGGGCTCCGCCCAGGTTGCTCGTCATCGCAGCCTGAGGTTGTCATCACCAGCGTCGCGGCGACGCTGGTTTTCGGCTTGGAGCATCATGCGTACCCGTCCACACCCATACCCATCGTTGACGCCGGCTCGCTACCGGCGTGCGACCATCCTCGGCCACCCGATCACCGAGGGTGGTGCTGCACTCGCTGCCTCACTGTCGTGGTGCCGGGGCGGTGATCGCCGTGACTCATGACTCACCGTCCCTGCCCGCGGTGGTACATCCCCTCGCTCTTGATGTGGGCACGGCGACGGTGCGCGTCTGGACGCCCAGGGCTTGACTGTGTGCTCAGCGAGCCGGCCGTCATCGGCCGCGACCGCCGCGGTCGCCGTGTCGCGGGGCGCACGGCCCTCGAGTACGGCACCGACCTGGTGTGGCCCATGAGCGACGGCGTGGTCCACGACTTCTATCGATGTGTGCGCCTGTTGCGGATGTTGGTCGCGATGGCAGGCCGGCCCTATGCCGACGTCTCACCGGTCCTGGTCGGCGTGCCCGCAACAGCGACCTTGCGGGAGAAGAACCTGATGGTGACAGCGGTACGCCGTGCCACCGGAAGTCATGTCACCGCGGTCGACGAGCCGCTGGCGGCTGCACTGGCATGCCGGCTCAGCCCCCGTGATGGCGATGTCGTAGCAGTGGACATCGGCCACGGGCGCACCGAGGTCGCTCGGATCACCGAGCAGACCGTCACGGCTGCCGAACGCGTCGACATCGCCAACACCGTCGACCAGGTGCCGGCCATCGCCACCGCCGTGCGCCGCATCGGCGTCAGTGCCGAGGGCCACCGCAGGCTGCTGCTCACCGGCGGTGGAGCCACCCTTCCGGGCGTGGCAGCGCGGCTCGCCGCATCGACCCGGCGGGCGGTCACGGTGCCGGTGCAACCGCGGCTGGCGACAGTGACCGGACTGCGCCTGCTGCTCACGGGCTGAGCAACGTCGGCCGCGCGGCGGACCCCGAGCACAAGCGCCCAGGCTCCGGGCCGCCGGCCATGAGCTGCGGCGACCTTCTTGCCGTGGCGGCACACCGCCCCATCTGACTTTCCTGCCACACATCGGAGCATTCATGGACGTCGAAATGACGTCGTTGCCGGGTATCGGGCAGCGATGTTCGTTCACCACGGAAGCGGGTCGGCGTGTCGGAGTGGTGTCCCACCACCGCAACGGCAGACGAGAGCTGATTCATGACGGTGGCGATGATCCCGACAGCGTCTGCGCTCTCGCGCTGACGCGCAAGGAGGCGATCGCACTGGCCGGCCTGCTGGGGATCCTGGACGTCGTCGACTCCCGCGCCGACGAACCCTCATCGACCGAAGCAGCGTCATAGCCACGATACCTCTGACCACTAGTAACGCCCCAGCCGCCACCGTGCAGGCCGCGGCGTCCGCTGACCCGACACGCAGCAGACGCCTGGCTCCGGCCTGTCACGTGGCGATGGGGCAGAAGAGCGCCGACCGGCGTTCGCCTTGTCTTGTCAACGAGGTCCACAACGGGGTGGGCAGCCACCGGCACGTGGGTGCCGGTGGTGACGGTACGTCTCGCACCGGAAGGAACCTGGGTGACAACGCAGGAAAAACTGGAATCGATATTCGCCGCCGTGGTGCAGCGCAACCCCGGGGAGGCCGAGTTCCACCAAGCGGTGCGCGAGGTCCTCGACAGCGTCGGACCGGCGCTGGAGAAGCACCCGGAGTACGCCGATGCGAAGATCATCGAACGGATCTGCGAACCGGAACGGCAGATCATCTTCCGGGTGCCGTGGGAGGACGACCGCGGCGAGGTGCACATCAACCGCGGCTTCCGGGTGGAGTTCAACAGCGCCCTCGGCCCGTACAAGGGCGGGCTGCGCTTCCACCCCTCGGTCTACCTGGGCATCGTCAAGTTCCTCGGTTTCGAGCAGCTGTTCAAGAACGCGCTGACCGGTATGCCGATCGGCGGCGGTAAAGGAGGCTCCGACTTCGACCCGAGAGGCCGGTCCGACCGCGAGGTGATGCGGTTCTGTCAATCGTTCATGACCGAGTTGTACCGGCACATCGGCGAATACACCGATGTGCCCGCCGGTGACATCGGGGTGGGGGCCCGCGAGATCGGCTACCTGTTCGGCCAGTACAAGCGGATCACCAACCGCTACGAGTCCGGAGTGCTGACCGGCAAAGGCCTGGCCTACGGCGGCGCCCAGGTCCGCCGGGAGGCCACCGGCTACGGTGCCGTGTTCTTCGCACAGGAGATGCTGCGGGTCACCGGAGACGACCTCGACGGCAAGCGGGTGGTGGTGTCGGGCTCCGGCAACGTGGCGACCTACGCCATCGAGAAGGTGCATCAGCTCGGCGGGACAGTGGTGGCCTGCTCCGATTCCTCGGGCTTCATCCATGACGACAAGGGCATCGACGTCGAGGTGCTCAAGGAGGTCAAGCAGGTACGCCGCGAACGCATCGCGGCCTATGTGCAGCACCGGCCCCATGCCTCGTTCACGGCCGGCCAGTCGGTGTGGCAGGTGCCCTGTCACGTGGCGCTGCCCAGCGCCACGCAGAACGAGCTCGACGCCACGGACGCGGCAACCCTGGCAGCCGGCGGCTGCCTGCTCGTGGTCGAGGGAGCCAACATGCCGGCCACACCCCGGGCCATCCGGGTGTTCGCGGAGACCGGCGTCCGATTCGGTCCGGGCAAGGCCGCCAACGCAGGCGGGGTCGCGGCCAGCGCTCTGGAAATGCAACAGAACGCCAGCCGGGACTCATGGACGTTCGCCTACTCCGAACAGCGGCTGCGTGACATCATGCGTGACATCCACGACCGGTGTTACGCCACCGCCGACGAGTACGGCATGCCCGGCAATTATGCGGCCGGCGCCAACATCGACGGCTTCCGCAGCGTGGCGGAGGCGATGCTGGCACACGGGCTGATCTGACCCGATCGGCAGCCAGAACCAGGAAGACGCCGCGGCTGCCGCGCCCTCAGCCGGGCGCGGCAGCCGCGGACCTGTCAGTTCTTGTGCTTGCTCTGGCACGGCATGCAGAACCGCGCGTGTGGCAGGACTTCCAGACGTTCCGGGTTGATCTGAAAGTCGCACTTCTCGCAGCGACCGTACGTGCCCTCAGCGAGGCGACGCAGCGCGCTGCTGAGCTGCTCGAGGTTGTGGCGGGTCGCGGCGAGCAGTGCGGCACGCGTGTGGGCGCCCGCCGGATCGCCGGTGTCCGCGGTGAGCTCGGTGAGCCGGGCCGTCTGTTCGGCGAACTCATCGGTCAGTGCGGTGCGCTGGGTGTCCAGCCATCGCTGGCTGGTGCTGCCGTGGATGTCGGTGCTCATGACGGAATCCGCCTCTTTCTCGAGAAACAAAAAAGGGCCGAAGCTGAATAAGCTTCGCCCTGGTGGCCGTTACGCAGTGAAACGGTTCCCGGGAGGGCTTCGGCCGGTGGTCGCCGGGCTCGGCAGGCCGTAGGTGGACCTGACCGCAGCCGACCAGCGAGTCGCCGGGGCGCACGTCGACCAGCCCGCGGCCGACGGGTGGGCCGCGCGAGCAGCCGGCGTGGTCGTCGCGGGGGCGACGTCCACGCCGATCGGCAGCGCGACGATGGTCATGACCTCACCATAGGGGGCGTGACGGCGGAAACCAACGTGGTGAGCGGATCGGGGCCATGGCTGGTCACGCCGGGTGTCGGTCGGTGCCCGCCATCAGCGTCGGTCAACGGGGCCTGCGTCGCAGTGTTGCTGCGTTGAGGGATTCGCTCGGCCGAAGCCGGCGTGCCTCAATCCATCGTTCGACGGACTGGGCATCCAGTTCGGTCCAGTCCGTGGTGCCGACACGACCGTCAGGCGACGGCTGCCATGCCGGCTGGTGACACAGTTCGGCGACGCACTGACGATGGTGCTCGGACGCGGCGCCGTCGAAGCGTCGCCACACGCACAGAACTACCACCGCGCCCCTCACCGCGAACGTGAAGGAACTTTCGGGGATGGCTTGCCGCCCGGCCAGGAATGCGGTTGCGGTCATCGTCGTGACGGCCGCGGCGACCAGCGTTGCAGCGCGGCGGTGTCTGCACTGCATGAAGCCTCCTTCCGGTGTGCGGACCGTTGTGGCCGGTTCAGTAAGTCGGCGGTCGGAACCAGCCGTAGCGGCTGTGGCGACCCCGTGCAGCGAGCCGTGCAGATCGCTGCGAAGGACACCTCGATCCGGAGTTCGACTCCATGCTCCCGGGAAGTGAACCGACCTCAACAGACTCCCGACAGGCACATACGGACCCTTCTGGATGCCGACGGTCGGCAACAAAGACACCGTCGACGACCCGTGGTGTTGGTTCGCCGCGCCGTTCCAGCCCTTCGGCCAACTGCTCGACGCCTCGACCGCTGCTCGATCGGTCCAGCCTCCACCGTTCCGCCGAGCGGCCTGCGCCTCGGCGCCTGCTGTGAACCGGCCTTCTGCCGTTTGCCGGACCCCTCGGGCAGAATGCCCGGCCATGGATGCGCGTACCGTCATCGCCCGGCCCCGCGGACAATCTCGCTATGCCTCTGGCAGGAGATCCTTCAGGGGAACGGCGGGATCGGCCAACTTGTCGATCGGTACGGTGAAACCGCGCCGCAGGCCCGCACGGACCAGCGTGTCGATCTGGTCAGCGACGTCCCACACGTTGACGTTCATGCCGGCGAGCACGCTCCCTCGATCGGTCCAGAACGCGATGAACCCGCCACCGTCGAGGTCGCCGCGGATAACGACATCGGCATTCTGACCGGGTGCCACCCAGCCGGTGTATTCCATGCTCAGGTCGTACTGGTCGGTGAAGAAATACGGCACCCTGTCGTGAACGACGTCCTGATCCAGCATGGCCCGCGCAGCCGTCGTGCCGGTGTGCACCGCGGTGTCCCAGTGCTCGACACGAACGCGTGCGCCGAGCAGTGGATGGTCGACGTTGGCGACGTCGCCGGCGGCGAAGATCAGCGGGTCGCTGGTGCGCAGCCGCTGATCGACGAGGATGCCGTCGGCGCAGGCGAGACCCGCCGTTACGGCGAGCGCCGCATGGGGACGAACGCCGATGGCCACGAGCACCATGTCGGCGTCGAGTACGGATCCGTCGGCCAGCAGGACCTGCGACACCCGATCGGTGCCGCGTACCTCGGTGACCTGATTGCCGAAGCGGAACCGGACGCCGTGCCGTGTGTGCAGGTCCGCGAAGTACCGCGCCAGGCGATCACCGAGTACCCGATGCAAGGGCAGAGGGCCGGCTTCGACGACGGTGACATCCGCGCCCTGCGCGGCGGCCGCTGCCGCGACCTCCAAGCCGATCCATCCTGCCCCGATGATCACCAGACGGGTGCCGGGGCGCAGTTCACCGGCGATGCGGTGACTGTCGGCGAGCGTCCGGAGAGTAACGATGCCGTCGAGGTCCGCGCCGGGAACCGGCAGCGGTCGCGGTGCCGAGCCGGTGGCGATGAGCAGCCGGTCGTAGCGGATCGTCTCGCGGTCGTTGAACACGACGTGCTGGTTGACGCGGTCGAGGGCCTTCGCCGTCGCGCCGCAACGCACCTCGATGTCGTGGTCGGCGTACCAGGCGGCGTCATGCACGTAGACCGAGTCCGGTTCCTCCGTGCCGAGAAGCAACCCCTTGGACAGCGGCGGACGCTCGTACGGCAGGTGCGGCTCGGCTCCCAGCAGGACGATCCGGCCCTCGAACCCTTCGACGCGCAGCGTCTCGGCGGCCTTCGCACCGGCCAAGCCGGCCCCGACGATGACGAATGTGCGGTCAGCGGTCATGGTTCACTCCCTTCGACTGGTGGTCAGCGAGCGCCGATGCCGGCGACAGCGAAGAACTCCGCCCGCGATCGTGCGTCGTCGCGCAAGGTGCCGAGCAGCGTCGACGTGACCGTGCGGGCCCCGGTTGCGCGTACCCCGCGCAGACTCATGCACATATGGTCGGCCTCGATGACCACGCCGACGCCGCGCGGATGCAGGTGCATGGACAGCCAGTCGGCGATCTGCTTGGTCAGCCGCTCCTGCACCTGAGGTCGGTGAGCGAACATCTCGACGACGCGGGCCAGCTTCGACAGCCCGAGAATCCGCTGCGCGGGCAGGTAGCCGACATGAGCGACACCCACGAACGGCAGAAGGTGGTGCTCGCAGACCGAACGCACGGGAATCGCCTTGGCCAGAACCAGCTCGTCGTAGCCCTCATCGTTGTCGAACGTCGTCATGACGAAGTCGCGGGGAGTCAGCATCTCGGCGTACGCGCGAGCCATCCGCCCCGGCGTCTCGGCAAGTCCCGGCGCCGACAAGTCCACCCCGAGGGCTTCGAGAAACGCCGTGGCAGCCCGCTCGGCGGCCACGACGTCACGCTCGACGGGCAGATCGATACGAAGTTCGGCTTCGACTGTCATGTGGACATCCCCATTTTAACCAACGCTCGCTAGTGATACTCGCATCGTGCACTCCTCGCCGCCTGTATTTCAATAGCGGGCGTTGGTGATAAATTTGGTGGGTGACGGACGGTTGGACGCAGCTGAAGGCGCTGACGGACACGTCACGACGCGCGCTCTACGACTACGTCCGACGGCAGCCGCACCCCGTCAGCCGCGACGACGCCGCCGAGGCCACCGGCATGACGCGAGGGCTCGCGGCTTTCCATCTGGACAAACTCGTTGACGCAGGCCTGCTCACCGCACGCTACGAGGCTCCCCGCCAGCGGCCGCGCGGCCGCGGCCGAACACCGAAGGTCTACCAACTCAACGGCGACGGTGTGGCGTTCACACTGCCCGCACGCCGATACGAACTCATCGCCGACATCTTCGCCGAGGCGATGTCGAGCCCGACACAACCGCCCAACGCCATCGCCGCCGAGGTCGCCTACCGACGCGGTGTCGAGTTCGCCACCGTCACCGGCGCGCCCACCGCCGACCTCACCGATGTCCTGGAACATCTCGGTTTCGAGCCGCAACCGGGCACGGAGGCGATCCTGCTGCACAACTGTCCATTCCATGCGCTCGCGGCCCGGTACACCTCGCTCGTGTGCGGGCTCAACCAGGCGCTCGTGTCAGGAGTGGTCCACGGTTGCGGCTCCGCCGGTGCCGAGGCGCGCCTCGTACCGCGGCCGGGCGCCTGTTGTGTCGAAATCCGGCTGCCCTCTGATTGACAACGCACGCCGTCGACAGCGAACTCCCAGGATGATTGGCGCCTTCTTCATGTCCTCCGACGCGGTTTGCGCCGGCACCGCCTCGCCTGAAAGGAAGGCGATGGTCGGGCGCCGGTGAGGATTTGTTCCCTCAGTGTCACGTCAGTTCCTGTGTCGCACTCCCCGACCAGGGAGCCCGATGCCGAACACGACCGGTTGGCAGGGGCGCCAAGACCCGTGCGGCATACGCCAAAACACCGTGTCCGCGCCCCCAAGAGAAGATTGCACAGTGCAAAGATGGTTACCTGCACCCATCGTGGGAATCTGACGGGCAACGCGCGATAAGGAGGGTGCATGGGCCGCACTGGCGGATACCGCCTTGCCGGCAACGCCGCGACGGCGGCGCCTCGGCGAGGAGGCGCCATGGTCGCGGCGGGACCGGCTTACCGGCATCGAAAGCTGGCCCTCCCCGCGGCAAGGCGGACGGTTCCACTCCGCCGCGGTGCGAACACCGTGGAAGAGGGCGTTCGATGATCACCGTCGTGTCCGGGTCCAAGGCGGCGCCGGACGGGACGCTTCTGGTCAGCCGTTCAGCGACCGGAGCGGACGTGTTGGCCCAAGTCCCGCATCGTAGCGCCGGCGCCGGTCACGAAAGACCGTGGCGGGACGCCCTGCAACACCTGTCCGCCAGCACCGGGAAGCTGACCGCCGACGATCACTTCCAGTGGATCCTCACCGTCACCGACCACGTGATCGCGCAGTCCCCGCCGGTGTACCGCGACGAGCAGAGCTGCCGACGAGCATTCACCGACGCGCAATACGCGGCTGGTCTGGCGCTCGGCGCCCGGCCACACCCCTCGGCTTCACAGCAACCACAGGACGGAGGCCGCCAATGACACTGGTCGCACCCGAGACGGCCGACGATCCCGGCCGAAGCTCCGCACGCCGGCAAAGCACGACACTCTGGCAACGCACCGACACCGTCGGCACTGAACTGGTCATCCACGACGACGGACAAGGGCGTGGCGAATCGGTCGTGGCGGGTCCGGCGCCGTACGCCACCACGTGGCAGGCACACCTCGACTCCAGCCGGGCCGTGCGGGACCTGACCGTGACGTGCCGAGGCGCCGGATGGGAACGCACGGTATGGCTGCGCCGGGACGAGGACGGCTGGTCCTGCCGCACCGAGCAGGTCGGTGACCTGGACGCCACCCTCGCCCGGATAGGCCGTGCCCCGGCTCCGCTCGCCGGGATCGAAGACCCGGGCCGCCTCGATGCCGGAGGCGTACTGAGTCTGACCCATTCGCCGATCTTTGTCACCTGGGCGGCCGAGCATCTGGAACTCACCGCGCAACGAGGACTCGTGGGCGCCGCGACGGTACGTGTCCTGGTGCCCTCGTTGACCGTGCTGCCCGGCCTGGTCACCTACCAGCTGTTGAGCCCCGGACGCCTACGCGTCTGGGGCGACGAGCCCGCCACCGTCTTCGACCTCGGCACGGACGGCATCGTCACGGCTCAGCCCGGCCGGTGCCGCCTGGTGCGGTAACCGGCACACCCTCGGCGTCGAGGAGGAAACACCATGGCACGACCGCGGATCGTCATCGTCGGCGCCGGCTTCGCCGGCTACCACGCCGCCCGCCGCCTCACCCGGCGGCTACGCGGATCGGCCGACATCACCGTGCTCAATCCGACCGACTACTTCTGCTATCTGCCGCTGCTGCCCGAAGTCGCGGCCGGCACGCTGGAGCCCCGGCAGATCGCCGTCCCGCTGGCCGACACCCTGCCCGGCGCACGGATCGTGCTCGGCGAAGCCACCGCTATCGACCCCCACACACGGCACGTCGTCTACCGCGATCCCGAGGGGCGCACCGCACACCTGGGCTATGACCGGCTACTGCTGACCGTCGGCGCCGTGAACCAGCTGCTGCCGATCCCGGGCATCGCCGACAACGCGCACGGCTTCCGCGGCGTGCCGGAGGCCCTGCATCTGCGTGATCACGTGATCCGGCAGATCGAGATGGCAGCCACCGCCACGGACGCCCGGGAACGTGCCGCGCGGTGCACATTCGTCGTGGTCGGCGCCGGCTACACCGGCACCGAGGTCACCGCGCAAGGCCAACTGCTCACGTCGGCCGTCGCGCGCCGGCATCCGCAGCTTCGCGGCATCCGCCGGCGGTGGGTGCTGATCGAGCACGGTGACCGGATCCTCGCCCACCTGGACCGGCGGCTCAGCGCCGCCGCTACGACCACGCTGCGCCGGCGCGGCGCCGAGATCCGCACGAACACGTCGGTCACCGAGGCCACCGCCGACGGGGTCCACCTCGACGACGGCAGCTTCCTGCCCAGCCGCACCCTGGCCTGGTGCGTCGGCGCACGCCCCGACCCGCTCGCCGAGGGCACCGGCTGGGCCACCGACCACGGCCGGCTGGTCGTCGACGCCCGGCTCAACATCCCCGGCCACAGAGAGGTCTACGCCTGCGGTGACGCCGCCGCCGTACCTGACCTGACCAGGCCGGGGCAGACGACTGCGATGACCGCCCAGCACGCGCAGCGCCAGGGCCGGTGCGCCGCCGACAACATCGCCGCCGATCTCGGGGTCGGGCGCCGCCGACCGTACCGGCACTCCAGTCTCGGTTTCGTCGTCGACCTCGGCGCCGGCCGCGCGGTCGCGAACCCGCTCGGCGTGCCGCTGACCGGACCCGCCGCATTCGCCGTCACCCGCGGCTACCACCTCGCCGCGCTGCCGGCCAACCGGCTGCGCACCGCCGTGACCTGGCTGATGAGCGCCGGCGGGCACCGCCCCGACATCCAGTTCGGCCTCGTTGCGGCGTCCGCGGTCCCGCTCGACACCGACAGCCCCGAAGTCGCGCACACCGGCTCGTGACCTGTGGAGGACTCATGCGAGCACTGACCGTTCAACCCCTGGCTCCGGGCACCGCCCGCATCGACGACCTGCCCGCTCCCGATCCCGGCGACTCCCTGCTGCTCGTCGACGGCATCGCGCTGGGCATCTGCGGCACCGACCGGGAAATCGTTGCCGGCGCCTACGGCTGGGCACCACCGGGCCGTGACCGGCTCGTCCTCGGCCACGAATCCCTCGGCCGTGTCCGGCAGGCGCCCGCCGACAGCGACTTCACCGCCGGTGATCTGGTGGTGGGCGTCGTCCGGCGACCCGACCCCCAGCCGTGCGGCGCCTGCGCGCGCGGTGAGTTCGACATGTGCCGCAACGGCGGCTACACCGAGCGAGGCATCAAACAGATCGACGGGTACGCCGCCGAACAGTGGACCGTCGAACCCGGCTACGCGGTCCGGCTCGACCCGGCGCTGGCCGACGTGGGTGTGCTGATGGAACCCACCACCGTGGTCGCGAAGGCGTGGGAGCAGATCGACCTGATCGGTGCCCGGTCCTGGTTCGCGCCGCGCACTGCGCTGGTCACCGGGGCCGGCCCGATCGGGTTGCTCGCCGCCCTGCTCGGGGTTCAGCGCGGCCTCGACGTGCACGTGCTCGACCGGGTCACCGACGGCCCCAAACCCGACGTGGTCACCGCGCTCGGCGCCACATACCACCATGACCCGGTCGCCGAGGTGGCCGGCAAGCTGCAACCGGACGTCGTCGTCGAGGCCACCGGCGCCGGCCCGGTGGTGTTCGGTGTCATCGGCAACACCGCGCCGTACGGCATCACCTGTCTCACCGGCGTGTCCGCGCCCGGCCGTAAGCTGAGTGTCGACGTCGGCGCCGACAACCGCGAGATAGTGCTGGAGAACGACGTCGTCGTCGGCAGCGTCAACGCCAACCTGCGGCACTACCGGGCCGCCGCCGACGCCCTCACGAAGGCCGACCTTCGGTGGCTGCGGTCGCTGATCACCCGACGCGTGCCGCTCGACGACTTCGCCGACGCGCTGACCGCCCACGACGACGACATCAAGGTGGTGCTCGACCTGAGCGCCGGAGGCCGGTGACGGCGGGCGTGGTGTCGAACATCGAGGACTACGCCCTCGTCGGTGACCTGCACACCGCCGCCCTGATCGGTCGCGACGGCTCGGTGGACTGGCTGTGCCTGCCCCGTTTCGACTCGCCCGCCTGCTTCGCCGCCCTGCTCGGCGACGCTGGCAACGGCCGCTGGCGCATCGCCCCGGCCAGCGCGGACACCGCGACCCGACGCCGATACACCGACGACACCCTGATTCTGGAAGCCGAATGGGACACCCCGGACGGCACCGTGCGCGTCACCGACTTCATGCCGCCGCGCGGGCAGGCCGCCGACATCGTCCGCATCGTCGACGGCGTCACCGGGCGGGTGCCGATGCACGCCGAGCTCACCCTGCGCTTCGACTACGGCAGCGTCGTGCCCTGGCTGCGGCGTACCCCGCACGGGCTCACCGCCGTCGCCGGGCCCGACGCCGTCTGGCTGCACACCGACGTGCCACTGCACAACCACGACCTGACGACCACCGCCGCGTTCACCGTCGAGGCCGGCGAACGGGTGACCTTCGTGCTCACCCACCAGCCGTCCTACCTGCCACCACCCCACCCTGCCGATCCCGAGCAGGCACTGCGCGACACCCGCCGGTACTGGCACGACTGGATCAGCCGGCACCGCTACGACGGCCCGTACGCCGACGCCGTACGCCGCTCCCTGATTCTGCTCAAAGCCCTGACCTACGCGCCGACCGGCGGCATCGTCGCCGCCGCCACCACCTCCCTGCCCGAATAGTTCGGCGGCCCCCGCAACTGGGACTACCGCTACTGCTGGCTACGCGACGCCACCTTCACCTTGCAGGCGCTGCTCGGTACCGGCTACGTCGCCGAGGCCCGCGCCTGGCGCGACTGGCTGCTGCGCGCGGCCGCCGGCGACCCCGCCCGCCTGCAGATCATGTACGGCCTCGACGGAACCCGCCGCCTGCCCGAATACACCCTCGACTGGCTGCCCGGCCACCAGGGCGCCGCGCCCGTCCGCGTCGGCAACGCCGCCGCCGGCCAGTTCCAGCTCGATGTCTGGGGCGAGGTCCTCGACGGGCTGCACTTGAGTCGGCAGGCCGGCATCGCCACCACTACGGACGGGTGGGACATCCAGCGCGCACTGCTGGACTTCCTCGAAGACAACTGGCAACAGCCCGACAACGGCCTCTGGGAAGTACGTGGTCCGCGGCGGCACTTCGTGCACTCCAAAGTCATGGCTTGGGCCGGCTTCGACCGGGCCATCACCGCGGTCGAACAGTGCGGCCTCGACGGGCCCGCCGACCGCTGGCGGTCCACCCGCGACGCCATCCACGCCGACGTCTGCGCCCACGGCTACGACCCCGGCCGCAACACCTTCACCCAGTACTACGGCTCCACCGGCCTCGACGCCGCCCTGCTCCTCTTGCCCCGCGTCGGGTTCCTGCCCTACGACGACCCCCGCATCGCCGGAACCGTCGACGCCGTCGCCGCCGACCTGTGCCAAGACGGGTTCCTACTGCGTTACCGGCCCGAGCACGAGGGCGTCGATGGGCTGCCCGGCTCCGAAGGTGCCTTCCTGGCCTGCACGTTCTGGCTCGTCGAAGCCCTGCACGGCATCGGCCGTACCAGCGAAGCCACCGACCTGTTCGAACGCCTGCTCACCCTGCGCAACGACGTCGGCATGCTCGCCGAGGAGTACGACCCGGCCACCGGCCGGCACCTGGGCAACACCCCGCAAGCGTTCAGTCTCGTCGGCCTGGTCAACGCCGCCCGCCGACTCGGCGGCAGCACCGTCAAAACCTACGACAGCCCACACCACCAGCGCCTGCACACCGGCGCCGACAAGCCGTGATGACGACATCGCCCATCAGCAAGACATGAGGTGATCAGGATGCCGCAGTGGCTGCAAGCCGGCGGGTGGGGCCTACTGGCGGGATCAGCACTGCTCGTGGGTGCCGCCATCGGATATTTGACGAAGATCTCCCGGCACGTGGTGGCGTCGGTGATGGGGTTCGGCGCCGGTGTCCTGCTGTCCGCCGTCGCCTTCGAGCTCATCGCCGAAGCCCATGACCGTGCCGGCATGCTGCCCACCGTCCTCGGCGCGGCGATCGGAGCGGTCATCTACACCGGCTGCAACGTGATCCTCGCCCGGCACGGGGCCCGCCATCGGAAACGCTCCGGCGGCCAACAGCCGTCCGAGCATGAGCAGTCCGGCTCCGGCACCGCCATCGCACTGGGCGCCCTGCTCGACGGTATCCCGGAGTCCATCGTGATCGGCGCCAGCCTGCTCGGCGGCGGCGCGGTGGGCACCGTCACCGTCGCCGCGGTGTTCATCAGCAACGTCCCCGAAGGGTTGTCCAGTGCGGCGGGCATGCGCAACGCCGGCCGCAGCCGCCGGTACGTCTTCGGGCTGTGGGCAGCCATAGCACTCGTCAGCGGCCTCGCCGCGCTCGCCGGCTACAGCCTGCTCGGCGGTGCTCCAGCCGCTGTGCTGGCCGGTATCACCGCCCTCGCCGGCGGCGCGATCCTGGCGATGGTCGCCGACACCATGATTCCCGAGGCCTTCGAGAACGCGCACCTGCTGATCGGACTGGTCACCGTCGCGGGCTTTCTCGTCGCCTTCGCCCTGTCTCACGCCGGAGGCTGATTCGCCGTGCGTCCCCCACCCCCCGGCGCTAGCTGGTCAGCTCCCTGGGGGAGCGGCCCAGATGAGGCCACGCTTACTGTACGGCGGCTCTTGTGGTTCGACGATGTCGATCAGGGTCGCCGGAAGAACGCATTCTCTTGTTAGGTCATCGATCGCGGCTCGGCAGGCCAGTTGGGCGGCCGCGACCACCGATGTCGGTGGGGTCAGAGAGACGGGATCGTCGCAGCCATGCTCGTTCGTCTGGGCTTCGCCTCGGCCGGGGATGGGCCGGTGATGCTGTTCGCGGCCTCGCAATGGGAAGCGGTCGACGCGGATTATGCCGCCGTGTCGTTCGACGCAGACCGAGATGACGGTGCGCCGCACGGTATTGCCGGCCCAAATCAATAGCGACGAGGCTCGGGCATCGCCGGTGGCGTCGATGACCAAGTCGTGTTCGCGAAGCAGCATGACGGCTTGCTCTGGCATCGTGAGCCGGTCGATGCGGGGATCGACGTGGCCGGTGTCGAAGCCGAGGTCGGCCAGGCACCCGGTGACGGCGACGACCTTCGGATGTCCGACCCAGGATTCGCCAGCGAGGTGACGTACGACGTTGCCCGGCCGCAGTACCTGCCGGTCGATCAGGGTTAGTACTGCAACCCGCTGTTGCGACCTGAGCTGTGGTGGCTCGTTGACTGGTCGTGCTGGGTGGTGAGGTGCTCGACGAGTGGCAGGCGGGCTTGAATGACATGTTCGCCCTGATCGCGGGATGTTTTTCGCGGGTGGAACCGCGACGGCTGGCAGTCGCCTACATCCGCGGGCTGCTCGCGCCGTTGGAACGGCGTAACGGGTGGACGCTGTCGGAGCAGGCCGGCCGCCGGTCACCGAACGCTATGCAGGAGATGTTGTACAGCCCGTGCTGGGACCCGGACCAGGTCCGTGACGAGGTGCGGGGCTACCTGGTTGGTCACCTCGGGGACCCGGATGGGGTGTTGATCGCTGATGACACCGGGTTCGTGAAGAAGGGTGTCCGCTCGGCCGGGGTGCAACGGCAGTACTCGGGCACGGCCGGGAAAGTCGAGAACTGCCAGATCGGCACGTTTCTGGCCTACGCCTCACCGAAAGGGCGGGCGTTGATCGACCGGGAGTTGTATCTGCCGAAGTCCTGGACCCAGGATGCCGACCGGTGCGCGAGGGCCGCGGTGCCCGAGGACGTGGCGTTCGCGACCAAACCCGAGCACGCGAAGACCATGATCGAACGGGCGGTCGCTGCGGGAGTGCCGTTTGGGTGGTTCACCGCCGACGAGGCGTTCGGGCAGAACCCTGGCCTGCGGGACTGGTTGCAGGAACAGGACATCGCCTATGTGATGGCCACCCGTAACGACGACGAAGTGCCCGCCGGGCTGCACACGCTCAGCCCGGTCAAGGACATGATCGGCAGCATCCGGCCTGGCGCCTGGCAGCGGATGTCCTGCGGCGACGGCGCCCACGGCCCACGCGTCTACGACTGGGCGTGGACCCCGATCCGCACGACGTTCCCGCACGATCGCCGGGGCTGGGTCCTGGCCCGCCGATCGGTCAGCACCGGCGAGATCGCCTACTACCGGTGCTTCGGCCCTCGCGGGACCCGGCTGCGGGACCTGGTCCGGGTCGCCGGAGCCCGGTGGGCGATCGAGGAGTCGTTCCAGACGGCCAAGAACGAGGTCGGCCTGGACCAGTACCAAGTTCGTCGTTACGACGCCTGGTACGCGCACATCACCCTGGCTATGGCCGCCGCCGCGTTCCTGGTCGTGACCCGGGCCGCCGAAGCCGTAAAAGGGGTGCCGACGCAGACGGCGGTGAGCTGATCCCGCTAACCAGCAACGAAATCCGCCGTCTGTTCGCCAGATTCATCCTGACCGTCGCGCATACCGCCACACACGTCTGGCACTGGTCCTGCTACCGACGCCGACGCCAGGAACAAGCCCGAGCCTGTCACTACCGCAAACGACTCGAACCGCCGTAAATCACGACATCGGGTTGCAGTACTAGCGCCAACGCCGTTCAGTTAGGGCGGGACGTTGGCTGTCAAGGGTCGGGGCTGATGACGTCGATGCTGGCGGTGGCCTGGTAGCTGCGCCGGTCGATGTTCGGGCCGCGGGCTTGGTATTTGGAGTTCGA
>NZ_BSTL01000056.1 GCF_030269485.1 Actinoplanes sp. NBRC 103695
AGTGTTTCGGTGGTCATAGCGGCAGGGAAACGCCCGGTCTCATTCCGAACCCGGAAGCTAAGCCTGCCAGCGCCGATGGTACTGCACTCGGGAGGGTGTGGGAGAGTAGGACGCCGCCGGACTAAACCTACGGTTGAGGGCCACCCGAGAGGGTGGCCCTTAACTGCATTTGTGGACAGTGTGGATCGCTGTGCGGGGGCTGCAGCGGATGCCAGCACCAGCGGCGCGATGACGACCGCTGTAGCTTGGAACGCTGAGTGTTTGAACTTAGGCGCCCGCCCGCTGTGGGCCGCGCCGGATCGGAAGGATTGACCCGTGACGACAGGACCGCAGGACGGCGGCTCCCAGCGCGACGACGAGGGCCGCAACGGCCGGAGTCGCGACCGGGATGGTGACGCCAGCCAGCGTGGTGACCGGGGCGATCGTTCCGCCGGCTATCGCGGCGACCGCGACCGTGGCGACTCCCGCGGCGGCGACCGAGGCGGCTCACGTGGTGGCTATCAGGGTGGTTCGCGTAGTGGTGGCAGCAGCGGCGGCTATCAGGGTGGTTCGCGTAGTGGTGGCAGCAGCGGCGGCTATCAGGGTGGTTCGCGTACTGGTGGCAGCAGCGGCGGCTATCAGGGTGGTTCGCGTACTGGTGGCAGCAGCGGCGGCTATCAGGGTGGTTCGCGCAGTGGTGGCAGCAGCGGCGGCTATCAGGGTGGTTCGCGCAGTGGTGGCAGCAGCGGCGGCTATCAGGGTGGATCGCGCAGCGTGAGCGGTGACCGCGGTGGTTACCAAGGTGGCTCGCGCGGTGGCAGCAGTGACCGTGGCGGTAGCAGCGGTGGTTACCAGGGTGGCTCGCGTGGTGGCAGCAGCGGCGGCTATCAGGGTGGATCGCGCAGTGGCGGCAGCAGCGGTGGGTACCAGGGCGACCGCGGTGGCGACCGGGACCGTGGCGGTTACCAGGGGAGCAGTGATCGTCCGCAGGGCGGTGGCTTCCGGAGTGGCCCGCCGCGTGACGACCGGGGTGGCTACCGCCGGGACGACCGGGGTGACCGGCCCCAGGGTGGCGGCTACCGTGACCGGCCCGCCGGCGACCGGCCCGAACGGGCCTCGGGGGAGCGTTCCTACGGAGACCGTCCGCAGGGTGGCTTCCGGGGTGACCGGGACCGCCGTGACGACCGGGGCGGCTTCCGCGGCGGCGACCGGGACCGTGGTGGATACCAGGGGAGCAGTGACCGTCCGCAGGGCGGCGGGTTCCGTGACCGGCCTTCCGGTGACCGTCCGCAGGGTGGTGGCTTCCGCAGCGACCGGCCTCGTGACGATCGTGGTGGCGCCCGTGACGACCGTGGTGGACGGCCGGGCTACCAGGGCGGGCGGGGTGATCGTCCGCAGGGCGGCGGGTTCCGTGACCGGCCCTCGGGCGACCGTCCGCAAGGTGGCGGGTTCCGTGACCGGCCTTCCGGTGACCGTCCGCAGGGCGGTGGCTTTCGCAGCGACCGGCCTCGTGACGACCGTGGCGGCTTCCGCCGGGACGACCGGCCCCAGGGCGGCGGCTTCGACCGGGACCGGGGCGGTTCCGATCGGGGCGGCTCCGACCGTGGTGGCTTCGACCGTGGTGGCTTCGACCGGGACCGCGGAGGTGACCGTGGTGGTGACCGCGGCGGCTTCCGGGGTGACTCGCGTGGTGGCGACCGGGGTGGCTTCCGCGGTGGCGACCGTGAGCGTGGCGGCTTCCAGGACCGTGACCGGGGCGGGTTCCGTGACCGCGCCGGCTCGCAGGACCGTGCCGGTGCGCCGGACCGTGATCGCGGCGGCTTCCAGGACCGTGACCGGGGCGGGTTCCGTGACCGCGCCGGTACGCAGGATCGTGCCGGGTCGCAGGACCGGGGTGGGTCGCAGGACCGGGGTGGATTCCAGGACCGTGAGCGCGGCGGGTTCCGTGACCGGCCGCAGGGCGGGTTCCGCAGCGACCAGGATCGGCGCGACGACCGTGGCGATCGGGGACCGCGGGACTCGTACCGGGAAAACCGCGGACCGAACGACCGTGAGGCACCGCAGGGCCGGGATGACGAGCAGCTTGGCTTCCAGGCGCCCGACATCCCCGAGGACATCCAGGCGAGCGACCTCGACAAGGAGGTCCGCTCGGAGCTCGTGACGCTGTCGCGCGACATGTCCGACCGGGTGTCGCGGCACCTCGTCGCGGCCGGGCAGATCATCGACGAGGACGCCGAGCTGGCTCTGCAGCACGCCATCGCGGCGCGGCGGATCGCGTCCCGGATCGCCGTGGTGCGTGAGGCGGTCGGGCTGGCCGCCTACGCCGCCGGGGACTGGGCGACCGCGATCTCGGAGCTGCGGACCTACCACCGGATGTCGGGCAAGCAGACGCACCTGGCCGAGATCGCGGACAGCGAGCGGGCGCTCGGCCGGCCGGAACGGGCGATCGACCTGTTCCGCGGCGCCGACCGTGAGGCGCTGGACAAGGCCAGCACGATCGAACTGCTGATCGTGGCGGCGGGCGCCCGGGGCGACCTGGGCCAGCACGACGCCGCGGTGGCGATGCTCCAGGTACGCGAGCTGACCGCCGACGAGGACGCCGAGTGGGCGGCGCGGCTGCGTTACGCCTACGCGGACGCGCTGCTCGCGGCGGACCGTCGTGACGAGGCGCGCGAGTGGTTCTCCCGGGCGGCCGCGGCCGACACCGACGAGGCCACCGACGCCGTCGAACGCCTTCTCGAACTCGACGGCGTCACCCTCACGGGCGACGAGGACGAGGGCGAGGACGACGAGGACGGCACCGACGAGAGCGAGGGCGACGCCGAGGCGCGCACGGACTCCGACGTCGACGTCGCCGAGACCTCCGACATCGCCGGGGACGACGATTCCGAGGACGACGATTCCGAGGACGACGATTCCGAGGACGACGATTCCGAGGACGACGATTCCGTGGACGAGGACTCCGCGGAGGAGGACGAGGTCGACGACGTTCTCGCTTCGGGCGAGGTCGCCGATCTGGGTGACCCCGACCGAGCGGAGGCCGCGGCACGGGCCGAGTTCGACACCGACGTCGCCGAGGTGCGTTCCGAGCCCGACGGCGACTCGGTCGAGGCTGACGTTGCTGAAGGCGAGGCGGCTCTCGGCGAGGAGGACGACCTCCGGGGCGAGGACGACTTCGACGACGAGACCCGGGTGGCCGACGCCACGTCGACTCAGCCGCCCGTGGTGACGTTCTCGGATGCGGGGACGCCGGCCGACGGCGCGGACAACCAGAGCGGCGACGGCAAGAGCGGCGACGGCAAGAGCGGCGACGACAAGGCGGACGGGGACGAGTTCACGGCAGACGGCGAGCGCCGGTCGTGAGCGGCGGGCTGGTCGACGCGTACGACCTGGTCGTCTTCGATCTGGACGGCGTCGTCTACCTGATCGACCGGCCCATCCCGGGCGCGGCGGAAGCGGTCGAGCGGCTGCGCGACGGTGGCGTCGCCGTGGCGTACGCGACGAACAACGCCTCGCGCCGCGCGGCCGACGTCGCAGCCCTGCTCACCGGCATGGGTGTCCCGGCGAAGCCGGACGAGGTCCTCACCTCGGCCGGCGCCGCCGCGGCCCTGCTGGCCCAGCGACTCGCGCCGGGCTCGCCCGTCCTGGTCGTCGGCGCCGAAGCGTTGCGGGCCGAGGTCCGCGACGCCGGCCTGACCGTGGTGGAGACGTTCGAGGACAAGCCGGCCGCGGTGGTCCAGGGCTACGGGCCGGACGTCGGCTGGAAGGTCCTCGCCGAAGCCGCGCTGGCCGTGCGCGCCGGCGCGACGTGGGTGGCCACCAACACCGACCGCACCCTGCCCAGCCCGCGCGGCCCGCTGCCGGGCAACGGTTCCCTGGTCGCGGTCCTGCGCACGGCCCTCGACCGGGATCCGGACATCGTCGTGGGCAAGCCGGAGCCGGCGCTGTTCACGACGGCCGCGACCCTGTCCGGGGCCGAGCACCCGCTGACCGTGGGCGACCGGCTCGACACCGACATCGAAGGCGCCAACAACGCCGGCACGGACAGCCTGCTGGTCCTGACCGGAGTCAGCGGCCCGGCCGATCTGCTCGCGGCCGAACCCGAACGCCGTCCCACCTATGTGGCGGCCGACCTTGCCGGGCTGTTCGTGCCGGCCGAGGAGGTTCGCATCCCGGGGGCGGACACGACGTCGCTGGGCGGGTGGAAGGTCACGGTCGCCGGGTCCACGGTGACGCTGGACGGCGCCGGGTCGGCGGTCGACGCGCTGCGGTTGCTGTGCCCGCACACGTGGGCGGGCGCGTCACCGGAGGCGGGCTCCGACGAGGCACGCGAGGTCCTCGCCGCCTGGGGATAACTCCGGAAACTGTCGTACCCGGCCGCTACATTTCGGCCCACCCAGTGACGGGGTGGGGGAGGTGGCGGTGCGCGCGCGATGCGATTTCTGGCTAGCCGTGCGGTTGCGGCGGGTCAGTCGACCAGGCCTGACTGGTAGGCGAAGACGACCAGCTGGGCGCGGTCGCGGGCCGCGAGTTTGATCATGGCTCGGCTGACGTGGGTGCGGGCCGTGGCGGGGCTGACCACCAGGCGGGCGGCTATCTCGTCGTTGCTGAGGCCCTCGCCGACCAGGCCGGTGATCTCGCGTTCGCGGTCGGTCAGCGTCTCCAGCCGGGGGTGCGGCTTCAGGATCCGGGCCGGGCGGGCGGCGAACTCGCGGACCACCCTCCGGGTGACCGAGGGGGACAGCAGGGCCTCGCCGGCGGCGATCAGGTGGATGGCGCGTACGAGATCGGCGGGCTTGGTGTCCTTGGTGAGGAAACCGCTGGCGCCGTGGCGTAGCGCGTCGAAGACGTAGGCGTCCACCTCGAACGTGGTCAGGACCACCACGCGGGTCGCGGACAGGTCGGGGTCGGCGGCGATTCGGCGGGTGGCCTCGATGCCGTCGATGCCGGGCATGCGGATGTCCATCAGGACCACGTCGGGGTGCAGGGCGCGGGTCTGGTTCACGGCGGCCAGGCCGTCGGCTGCCTCGCCCACCACGGTCAGGCCGTCCTCGCTGTCCAGGAGGGTGCGCAGGCCGATGCGGACCAGGTCCTGGTCGTCGGCCACGAGCACGCGGACATCAGCCCCGGTCATCGGCGGCTCCAGGCTCTTGGGAAGCGGCGGATCGCTGGTGCGGCACGGGAATCGTGGCTGTCACGGCGTAGCCGCCGGTGGATTGCGGGCCCGCCGACATGGTGCCGCCGAGGGCCGTCACCCGCTCGCGCATGCCGATCAGACCGTGCCCGCCGCCGTGGGGTGACCTCGTCGAGGGCGCGCCATGGCCGGTGTCGGTCACTTTGATCGTCAGGTTGCCTGCGGAGTTCTCGACGCTGACCGCGGCGGTCGCCGAGCCCGCGTGGCGCAGGACGTTGGTCAGGGACTCCTGGACGACGCGGTAAGCGGCGAGGTCCACGGCGGTCTGCAGGCCGGTGATCGTGCCCGTGATCGAAAGAGAAACCGGCACGCCGGCCGATCGGGTGCGGTCCACCAGCGCGCCGAGGTGGGCGAGGCCGGCGACGGGGCTGCGGTCGTCCGCCGGGCCGCGCCGCACCGCGCCGAGGGTTGCCCGCAGTTCGTCCAGCGATTCGCGGCTCGTCCGGCTGATCGCGGTGAGTGCGTCCTCGGCCGCGGTGAGGGCCGCGGTGAGGGCCGCGTCCGCACGGTCCTGGGTCGCGGAGGAGACGGGCAAGGATGCGGGCGCCGAAGAGGATGCGGGCGCCGAAGAGGATGCGGGCGCGGGAGGGGATGCGGGCGTGGGAGCGGGGCTCCGCTTGGCCAGGACGTGGAGGGCTATGTCGGCCTGCATGGTGATCGCGGCCAGGCCGTGGCCGACCACGTCGTGGACCTCCTGGGCCACGCGGAGGCGCTCGGTGTCGGCGTGGCGGCGGAGTTCGTCGCGGCGGGACTGGAGGGTCTGCTCACGCGTCACCCGCACCGTCACGCCGATCGCCAGCGGGACCACCGCCCACGCCGTCACCGGCATCACGGCCAGCAGGTCGAAGCCGGTCCCGATCACGCCGCACGCCACCGTCAGCACCGCCGCCACCCCGGCCGCCGCTCCCGACACGCGCAGCACGCGGTGGGCGGCGACGGTGTAGAGCGCGAACCCCAGACTGAACAGGATCGGACCGAAGAGCAGACCCATCAGGAGGTACGCACAGAGCGCCGCGATCGTGACACCGAGGACCGGCAGCGGGAACCGCCTCCGGACCACGATGGCGAGGGCGGCCACGACCACCGGCACGTACACCCACCAGCCGGTGACCGTCAGGCCGACGTTGCGGGACGCCGGCGCCGTCCCGGCCACCCCGGCCAGGAGGAGCACCAGCGCCAGCAAGCCGTCGAGCACCTTCACAGGATGTCACGCCGGCGGAGGGTCGCACCGCCCAGCGCGGCGAAGGCGATCACGTACGCCGCGATCACCAGCGTCGCCTGCCCGCCGCCGACGACGGCCTCGACGCCGGGCGTGTCGGTGCCGCCGCCCAGGGCCGCCACCAGCGAACCGGCATTCGGGCCGGGCAAACCCTTCTGCACCTGGGCCACCCAGTCGAGCAGCGGCGCGGCGATCAGCGACAGCAGGCTCTGCACGGCCAGCAGCCACACCAGGCCCAGCCCGACCGGCAGCGCGACACCGCGCAGCGCGACGGCCAGCAGGGCGCCGAGCACCGTCCACATCGCCGCGATCAGCCAGCCGGCGCCGATCCCGACCAGGACGTCACCGGCGGCCGGCCAGTCGAGCGGGGCGCTCTCGCCGGACGCGATCAGGGCGCTCGCCGCGGCCCCGGCGGCGAACACGGCGAGCACCCCGGCCAGCGCCGCGAGCAGGGCGACGACCAGTTTGGCGGCGTACACCCGGACCCGTGACGGGTCCTGGGTGAGCACCGTCTTCCAGGTGCCCCAGGCGTACTCGCTGCCCACGGTGAGCACGCCGAGGATCAGCATCAGCGCGCCCAGGAAGACCGGCAGGCCGCCGATCGCGTTGCCGACGAGCTGGTCGGGCAGCATCGCCGCCAGGCCGCGATCCGCGGTGGGACCGGAGGTGCCGCCGGCGTACCCGGCGTACGGAACGATGTAGGTGAAGATCAACGAAAGCGTGAGCGCGACCGCCAGGAGGGTCCAGATCGCGGGCCGGCGCAGCAGTTTGCGGGCCTCGGCGCGGATGTCGTCAAACATAATTCTGCTCCGTCTTCAGTCCGGTCAGGGGCGGTGGCGGGGTGGAGGCTGGGTCCGGAGCGGTGAGGTCGAAGAAGGCTTGTTCGAGGCTGCGTTCGCGGGCGGTCAGCTCGTGCACCGCGATTCCGGCACGGACCAGCGCGGCGTTGATCTCGGGCGCACGGCCGGGGGCGACGTTGAGGTCGAGGCCGCCGTCGCGGACGCTGACCGCGTCCGCTCCGATCAGATCGCGCGCGGTGCCGGCGGCGGCTTCGAGGGGGTCGGCGACGATGCGGAGGGTACGGTCGCCGCGCAGTTCCGCCACCGTGCTCTCGGCGACCAGCCGCCCCCGGGAGATGACGCCGACCCGGTCGCAGAGCTCCTGCACCTCGGTCATCAGATGGCTGGAGAGCAGCACCGTGCAGCCGGCCGCGCCGAGCCGCCTCACCAGCAGGCGCATGTCCGCCATGCCGGCCGGGTCCAGGCCGTTGGTGGGCTCGTCGAGCACGACCAGCCGGGGGTCCTTGAGCAGGGCGGCGGCCACGCCCAGACGCTGCTTCATGCCGAGCGAGTAGCTGGCGTACCGGTCGCGGGCGCGGCCGGTGAGGTCGACCTGGTCGAGGACCAGCGCGATGCGGCCGGCGCCCACCCGCGCGTGCCGCGCCATCGCTTTGAGGTTGTCCGAACCGCTGAGGTACGGGTAGAAGGCCGGCCCTTCGACCAGGGAGCCGACCCGGGCCAGGTGGCCGGGCCGCCCCGGCGGGACGCCGAACAGGCGTACCTCGCCGGAGGTGGGCTTGATCAGGCCGAGCAGCATCCGCAGCGTGGTGGTCTTGCCGGCGCCGTTGGGGCCGAGGAAGCCGTACACCTCGCCGGCGCGCACCTCGAGGTCGAGCGCGTCGACGGCGGTCAGCGAGCCGTAGCGTTTGGTGAGCCGTTGCGTGACGACGGGGTTTGTCATGCCCTCAGGCTCGTCGGACGCGTGCGGAACAGCGTCCGTCCGGGCGCGGCTTCCGGCCTACGTCGCAGGGCGTAGGCGCCGTCGGTGAGAGCGGGCCCGGAGTCGGGTCGTCATCGGTGAGGGCGGGCCCGGAGCCGGGCCGTCGTCGGTGAGCGCGGGCCCGGAGTCGGGTCGTCGTCGGTGAGGGCGGGCCTAGAGGAGCTTGCGGAGCTTGAGCAGGTCGAACGGGTTGGCCTTGATCTTCACCTGGCCGGACGCGACCGCGCGGGTGACGTCCAGGCCGCCGTTGACCAGGGCGATCAGGTCGTCGCCGCTCGCGATCAGGGCGATCTTGGCCTTCGGGTCGTCGCCGTCGGCGATGTCGACCAGCAGGCCGTCGGCGAGGCGGGCGTGGAAGGCCGTCCCCAGGTCGGTGACGCGGGCCGCCAGCGTACGGTCGAAGTCGAGCTTGCCCCTGGTCTCCGCATTCCGCTGCAGCCGGGCGGCGAGGTCGTGCAGAGCCTGCCGGCACTCGTCCACGGTGGCCATCCGCTGGTCCTTCCTCCGCATCTTGATCCGCGACACCGCGGGCTGACCGCACGGTACCGCACACGGCGGCGATCATCGGACCGGTAGCGTGGCACCTGACGCGAAGGAGGGCGATCATGCAGGACGCATGGCGGGCGTATCTGGAGATGGCGCTCGGACTGGCCGAGGCGCCCCGGAAGAGGGCGCAGAAGGTCGCCTCGGAGCTGGTCAACAAGGGTGGCGCGACGGCCACCCAGTTGCAGGGGCTGGTGGAGGATCTGCTCAGCACCGGCATGGCCAACCGTGAGGCGCTGACCAACATCGTGCGCTTCGAGGTGGACCGTGCGCTGGGTGTGGTCGGGCTGGCCACCTCGGACGAGGTGAAGGACCTGACGGGTCGCGTCCGCGATCTGGAGAAGCAGCTGCGGCTGGCGCAGGCGAAGGTCAGCGCGGCCGAGGCGGCGACCGGTCCGGGTTCGGGCGGCGACGTGCTGGACAAGCCCGCGCCGCTGCCGGCCAAGAAGGTCGCGAAGAAAGCCGTGAAGAAGGTCGCCCCGACGCCGACGCCGACGCCGGCTGCTCCGGCTCCTGGCGCTGCGGCGAAGGCCGTCCCGGCGAAGGCCGTCCCGGCCAAGAAGGCGGCCAAGGCCACGCCCAACCGGATGCCGTCGGCCGCGGCGCCGCCGGTCAAGAAGGCGACACCGGCCGAGAAGGCGACACCGGCCGTGCCCGCGGGCACCGCCGAGTCGCCGGTGGCGAGCGTCGTCGACGCCGCCGCGGCGACCGAGATTCCGCCTGCCGCCGCCGCTCCCGCGAAGAAGGCGCCGGCGAAGAAGGCCGCCAAGAAGGTCGCGCCGGTGCAGTTCTCCGACCCGGGGAGCGCGCCGGCCAAGAAGGCGCCGGCCAGGAAGGCGGGCACCGCCAAGCGGGCTTCCGCCAGGAAGACCCAGCCGGAGGCCGGTAAGTGAGCTATCCGACGCCAGGACCGCGCCCGGGACCGACGCCGGGACCGCGTCCGGGGCCGACGCCGGGCGCGGTTCCGGGGCCGACGCCGGGCGTGGTTCCGGGGCCTCCGCCCGGGTACAACGCGTTGCCCGAGCGGTCCGACGGCGAGACCGGCCACCCGGCGGTGGACGGGATGCTCGCCGCGCTGGAGAACGCCGCGCAGCTGCCCCCGGCCGAGCAGATCGCCGAGTACGAGGCGGCGCACGACGTCCTGCGCGAGACGCTCGCCAGCATCGACGGCTAGGTTTCGATGGCTCGTCGTGCCCGGCTCGACGCCGAACTGGTCCGCCGCAAACTGGCCCGCTCCCGGGAGCAGGCCGCCGCGCTGGTCGCCGAGGGCCGCGTACAGGTGCGTGGCACGGTCGCGCACAAGGTCGCCGCGATGGTCGACCCGGCCGATCCGGTCCTGGTCACCGGTGCGGACCCCAAGGACGAGTACGTGTCCCGCGGCGGGCACAAGCTCGCCGGTGCGCTGAAGGGATTCGGCGGCCTGACCGTGGCCGGAAAGCGCTGCCTCGACGCCGGCGCCTCCACCGGCGGCTTCACCGACGTGCTCCTGCGTGCCGGCGCCGTGCACGTGGCCGCGGTCGACGTCGGCTACGGCCAGCTCGCCTGGCCGATCCGCACCGACGACCGGGTGCTCGTGCTGGAGCGCACCAACGTCCGCACGCTCACCCCGGACGCGATCGGCGGCGCCGTGGATCTGACGGTGGCCGACCTGTCGTTCATCTCGCTGCGCCTGGTGCTGCCCGCGCTGACCGCGTGCACCGCGGCGGACGGTGACCTGGCGCTGATGGTCAAGCCGCAGTTCGAGGTCGGCAAGGAGCGGGTCGGCACCGGTGGCGTGGTCCGCGACCCGGACCTGCGCGCCGAGGCGGTGCTGGACGTCTGCGCCACCGGGGCCGGGCTGGGCCTGGGCGTGGCCGGCGTGACGGCCAGCCCGTTGCCCGGCCCGAGCGGCAACGTCGAGTTCTTCGTGTGGTTCCGCCGGGACGCGCCACCCGCTGATCCGGAACGAGTACGGGCTGTGGTCGCCGCGGGCCCGTCGGGCACGGTAACTTCGGGCGAGTCGCCTTCAACGGGAGAAACCTCATGACGCGTGCCGCCTTGCTGGTGGCCCACACGGGACGCCGGCAGAGTGCCGCGCATGCCCGGGCCGTCGCACAGGACCTGCTCGCCGCGGGCTTCGAGGTGCGGGTGCTGACCGAGGAGGTCGGCGACCTCGACCTGCCGCCGGGCGTCATCCCGGTCTCCGACGACCCGGCCAACGCCGACGGCGTCGAGATCGTCCTCGCGATGGGCGGGGACGGCACCTTCCTGCGCGCGGCCGAGCTGGCCCGCCCGGCCAAGGCGCCGATGCTCGGCATCAACACCGGGCACGTCGGCTTCCTGGCGGTGGCCGAGACCGGCGACATCGACCGGGTGATCGCCGACGTGGTGGCCGGGTCCTACACCGTCCACGAACGGCTGACGCTGGACGTGCACGCCGAGTACGACGGCCGGCTGATCGCCGACTCGTTCGCCCTCAACGAGGTGAGCGTCGAGAAGGGACAGCGGGCCCAGATGCTCGAGCTGCTCGTCGACGTGGACGGCCGGCCACTGTCGCGGTACGGCTGCGACGGCGTGGTGTGCGCCACGCCGACGGGGTCCACGGCGTACGCGTTCTCGGCCGGCGGCCCGGTGGTGTGGCCCGAGGTGGAGGCGCTGCTGCTGGTCCCGATCAGCGCGCACGCCCTGTTCAGCAAGCCGCTGGTGACCGCTCCGACCTCGACGTTCTCGATCACCGTGGACCCGTACACGTCGTTCGCCACGATGTGCTGCGACGGCCGACGCACCTGGGACCTGCCGCCCGGCGCGCAGATCACCGTGCAGCGCGGTGACCTGCCGGTTCGCCTGGTCCGGCTGTCCCCGCGCCCGTTCACCGACACGCTGGTGGCCAAGTTCGCCCTGCCGGTGGACGGCTGGCGCGGGAACCGGCGCTGATCCGCGGCGCGGGTGAGCGTTCGCGTGGGCGGCGCCGGTGAGCGTTCGCGCGGGTGAGCACGCGGGTGAGCACGCGGGTGAGCATCCGCGTGGGCGGCCCGCGCGGGAACCGGCGCTGACCCGCGGCACGGGTGAGCGTCCGTCCGGGCGGCCCGCGCGGGAATCGACGCTGATCCACAGCCCTGGTGGGCATTCGTCACAAGGTCCCACTACTGTCTGCCCTGTGCTGGAGGAACTGCGGATCACCGGGCTCGGTGTCATCGACGACACGACCCTGCACCTGACTCCGGGGATGAATGTCATCACCGGCGAGACCGGCGCCGGCAAGACCATGGTGGTGACCGGGCTGGGGCTGCTCTTCGGCGGCCGTGCCGACGCGGGGCGGGTCCGTGCCGACCCGGGCCGCGCGGTCGTGGAGGGCCGGTTGCGCCTCGGCGGCGTGCTGTCCGGGGCCGTGGCGACGCGGCTCGCCGAGGCAGGCGCCGAGGTGGACGACGACGGCAGCGTGCTGCTCAGCCGGACGGTCACGATCGAGGGCCGGTCACGCGCGCACGTCGGCGGCCGCAGCATGCCGGTGGCGATGCTCAGCGAGCTCGGCGAGCAGGTGCTGGCCGTGCACGGCCAGTCCGACCAGCTGCGGCTGCTGCGCCCGGCCGAGCAGCGGGCGGCGCTCGACCGGTTCGCCGGCCCCGAGCACGAGAAACTGCTGGAGACCTACCGCGAGGCGTACGCGTCGTGGCGGGCCGCGGTCGAGGACCTGGCCGACCGCCGCGCCAACGCCCGCGCCCGCACGCAGGAGGCCGAGCTGCTCAAGCTCGGGCTCGACGAGATCACCCGGGTGGACCCGCAGCCCGGCGAGGACGACGACCTGCGCGCCGAGGTGCAGCGGCTGGAGCACGCCGAGGGTCTGCGGGTGGCCGCGATGCAGGCCGCGGTGGCGCTGGCCGGCGGCGTCGAGGTGACCGAGGACGCTCCGGACGCCACCCAGCTGCTCGGCACCGCCCGGCGCACGCTGGAGGCACAGGCCCAGGTGGACGCCGCGCTGGGCGACCTGGCGGCCCGCATCGAGGAGGCGGCGACGCTGGTCGGCGACGTCTCGGCCGAGCTGTCGACCTACCTGAGCAGCCTGGATGCCGATCCGGCCCGGCTGGAGACGATCTACGAGCGGCGGGCCGAGCTGCGCGGGCTGATGCGCAAGTACGCGGACGACGTCGACGGCGTGATCGCCTGGGCCGACAACGCCCGCGCCCGGCTGGACATCCTGGACACCTCCGACGAGGTGCTGGAGGAGCTGGACAGGGAACGGCTCCGGCTGGAGGCGCAGGTCCACGACCTGGCGGCTCGACTGAACGAGGCCCGGCGGGAGGCGGCGGGCCGCTTCTCCGAGGCGGTCAGCGTGGAGCTGGCGGGCCTGGCCATGCCGCACGCGCGGGTCGAGGTCGCCGTGGTGGACCGCAGCGACGGACCGGGGCCGGACGGCGCCGACGAGGTGGAGCTGCGGTTGCTGGCCCACCCGGGGGCGCCGTCGCTGCCCCTGCAGAAGGGCGCGTCCGGGGGCGAGCTGTCCCGGGTGATGCTGGCCATCGAGGTGGTCTTCGCCGGTGCGGGTGGCCCGCCGACGCTGGTCTTCGACGAGGTGGACGCCGGGGTCGGTGGCACGGCGGCGGTGGAGATCGGCAAGCGGCTGGCTCGCCTCGCGCGTACCCATCAGGTCCTGGTCGTGACGCACCTGCCGCAGGTCGCGGCATTCGCCGACACCCACCTCGTGGTCGCGAAGGACACCGGCGGCGCGATCACCACGAGCGGTGTACGGGTCGTCCAGGAGACCGACCGGGCGCGCGAGCTGTCCCGGATGCTGGCCGGTCTGCCCGATTCGGATCTGGGGATCGCGCACGCGGAAGAGCTGCTGACCGTGGCCGTCAAGGAAAAGCGGCGCTGACCGTGGCCGTCAAGGAAGAGAGGCGCTAATTTTGCCCCCTTTTGGGGGTGAGTTCAGGCATGTCGCGGGCGGCGAAGGTGAACGCGCGTGACAGGATGGGCGGCGATGCGACTTCCCACCTTGCGCCGGACCCGGACGGTCGAACCGGGAGCCCTCGCCGGCACCGCCCGCGTCGACCGCCGGACCAAACGCCTGGTCGGGCGGCTGCGGCCTGGGGAGATCGCGGTCATCGACCACGTCGACATCGACCGGGTCGCCGCCGACTCGCTGGTCGCGGTGGGCGTGCTCGCGGTGCTCAACGCGAAGCCGTCGATCTCCGGGCGGTACCCGAACCTGGGCCCCGAGGTGCTGATCCAGGCCGGCATCACGCTGATCGACGACCTCGGCGAGGAGCTGATCGAGAAGGTCAGCGAGGGTGATCTGGTCACCATCGAGGGCGACACCGTGCTGGTCGACGGCGCGGCCGTGGCCACCGGTGTCCGGCAGGACGCGCTGACCGTGGCGGCCGCGATGGCGGACGCGCGCGAGGGCCTGTCCGTGCAGCTCGAGGCGTTCGCCGCGAACACCATGGACTACCTCAAGCAGGAACGTGACCTGCTGCTGGACGGCGTCGGCGTGCCCGACGTCGCGACCCGGATCGCCGGGCGGCACGTGCTGATCGTGGTGCGCGGCTACGACTACAAGGCCGACCTGGACGTGCTGCGGCCGTACATCCGCGAGTTCAAGCCGGTTCTGATCGGCGTGGACGGCGGCGCGGACGCGCTGGTGGAGAACGGGTACAGCCCCGACATGATCATCGGGGACATGGACTCGGTCACCGACGACGTGCTGCGGTGCGGCGCCGAGGTGGTCGTGCACGCGTACCCGGACGGTCGTGCCCCGGGCCTGGACCGGGTCCGCCAGCTGGATGTCGCCGCCCTGACCTTCCCGGCCGCGGCCACCAGCGAGGACCTGGCGATGCTGCTCGCCGACGAGAAGGGCGCGTCGCTGATCGTCGCGGTGGGCACCCACGCCAACCTGGTCGAGTTCCTGGACAAGGGACGCGGCGGCATGGCGTCCACGTTCCTCACCCGGCTCAAGGTCGGCGGCAAGCTGGTCGACGCCAAGGGCGTGAGCCGGCTCTACCGGCAGAACATCTCCGGGTCGTCGCTGCTGCTGCTCGTGCTCGCGGCGATCGCGGCGATGGCCTCGGCGGTGGCCGTGTCGACGGTCGGCAAGGCGTACCTCGCCGTGGTCTCCGAGTGGTGGGACAATCTGCTGTTCCAGCTCGGCCACCTCTTCTAGCTGTAGGGAACGTTCCCCTTGATCAACTTCCGGTACCACGTGGTGTCGCTGACGGCGGTGTTCCTCGCGCTGGCCATCGGCCTGGTGTTGGGCACCACGGCGCTCAACGGCCCGGTCGCCGACAGCCTCAAGGAGCAGGTGCAGTCGGTCAGCAAGGACAACAGCAACCTGCGCGACCAGCAGAACCAGTTCCGTGAGGAGCTGAACCGGGCGCAGGACTTCGCGACCGAGGTGTCGCCGGCGCTGCTCAACGGCAAGCTGACCGGCCGCAAGATCCTGGTGCTGGCGCTGCCCAACACGCAGAAGTACGCCGACCAGGTGATCGCGATGCTGACCGTCTCCGGGGCGACGATCACCGCGAAGGTGTCGGTGCAGGAGAAGTTCTTCGAGCCGGTGAACGACGTGGAGCTGCTGGACCTGGCCGAGCAGGCGTCCCAGCCGACCGTGCCGGCGGCCGGGCTGCCGATGAACAGCAACGGCGTGGAGACCTCCAGCGCGCTGCTGGCCCGGGCGCTGCAGCAGCAGCCCGCCCCGGTCAGCGCCACCGACCTGACCGCGGTGCTCGCGGCGTACGCCGAGCCCGGCTACCTGACCGCCGACGAGGTGGACGGCAAGGCGCCGGTCGGCGGCGCCGAGGCCACCGTGGTCATCTCCGCGCTGCCGCCGACGGACACCAACGCGGGGAAGAAGAACCAGGCCGCGGTCACCATGACCACCCAGTTCGCGGGCACCGACCGGCCGCTGGTGGTGGCCGGCGACGGCGCGGTCGACGGCAACCTGGTCGCCGAGGTGCGCGCCGACCCGACCCTGGTGAAGACGATCTCCACGGTGGACAACGCCAGTTCCACCCAGGGCCAGCTGGCCACCGCGCTGTGCGTGGTCGAGCGGGTGGTGCAGGGCAAGGTCGGCCAGTACGGCCTGGCCGCCGGCGCCACCTCGCTGGTGCCCAAGGCCGCCGCTTAGCCCGGCTTCCCTAGGTCTTCTTTCGAATTCACTTCCGGGGCGTCGCTTTCAGGGCGAATTTGGAAGAAGACCTAGACTCAGGGACCATGGCTCTCCTCCGCCCGTCCGGGATCGCCGGGCTCACCGCCCGCGCCGTGCTCGTCTGGATCCGCCGTGACCCGCGCGCCGCCGCACTGGAGCGCACCAACTTCCGAGGCCGCACGGTCACCCTGGCCGGTGGCCCGGCGCTGGCCGCCGGCGCGACCGTCGGCGCCGCCCTGGGCGCGGGCTCGCCCCGCCGGGCAGCCGCCGCGATCACCGCGGGCGTGGTCTCCGGCGCGGTCGGCTTCTACGACGACCTGGCCGGCAACCGGCCCGAGCAGAAGGCGGCGAAGGGCTTCGCCGGGCACCTCGGCGCTCTCCGCGAGGGTCACGTGACCAGCGGCCTGGTCAAGATCGCCGGGGTGGGCGCGGCGGCGCTGGTGGCGTCCGCGCTGCTCGGCGGCCGCAAGCGGGACGTGCTGCTCGGTGCGGGCGTGATCGCCGGCACCGCGAACCTGGTCAACCTGCTCGACCTGCGGCCCGGCCGGGCGTTGAAGGCCGGCATGATCCTCGGCACGCCGCTGTCCTTCGGGGAGGGCGGCGGGCTGGCCGCCGGTGCGCTGGGCGCGGGGGCGGCGCTGCTGCCGGACGACCTGGGCGAGGAGATCATGCTCGGCGACGCCGGGGCCAACGCGCTGGGCGCGCTGCTCGGGCTGGCGCTGGCCGCGCGTACCGGGACGGGCGGGCGGGCGCTCGCGCTGACCGTGCTGGCCGGGCTGACCGCCGCCAGCGAGAAGGTCAGCTTCACCAAGGTCATCCAGGACACGCCGTGGCTGCGCCGGCTGGACGAGCTCGGCCGTTCATGACCCCGGCGAGGCTGAGCTTGCCTGTGTCATGCCCTTCTGGCCCTCGCCTGCGGCCCCGTCGGCAGCCGCCGGGCTCTGCCGCTCGGTGCGGGCGGTCATGACGAGGGTCGCCGGAGCCGCGCTCGTCATCACCGTTCTCACGGTCGTCTCCCGGATCGCGGGTTTCGGGCGGACGGTCGTCTTCCTGCAGACCGTCGGCGACGGCGCGCTGGGCAACATCTACAACGCCGCGAACACCATCCCGAACATCGTCTTCGAGCTGGTCGCCGGGGGTGCGCTGGCCTCGCTGGTGGTGCCCCTGCTGGCCGCCGACGTGGCGGGCGGGCGGCCGGAACGGGTGAGCACGGTCGCCTCCGCGCTGCTCACCTGGGTGCTCGCGGTGATGGTCCCGCTCGCCGTGCTGGTCGCGGTGCTCGCCGGGCCGATCAGCGGGCTGTTGCCGGGCATCCCGGACGAGCACCGCGAGGTGGCGGCGAGCATGCTGCGGGTATTCGCGCCGCAGCTGCCGCTGTACGGCGCCGGGATCGTGCTGACCGGCGTTCTCCAGGCGCACCACCGGTTCGCGTGGCCGGTGATCGCCCCGCTGCTGTCGAGCGTGACCGTGATGGGCGCCTACCTGACGTACGCGGCGGTGGACGGGCCCCGGACCGGGTTCGGCGGGCTCACCCGTACCGGTGAACTGATCCTCTCGGCCGGCACCACGCTCGGCGTCGTCGTGCTGGCGATGTGCCTGCTGATCCCGCTGCGCCGGCTGCGGCTGAGGTGGCGGCCGAGTCTCCGCTTCCCAGGCGACGAGGGGCGGCGCGCGGTCCGGCTGGGCTGGGCCGGCGCGGTCACCGTGGGCTCGCAGCAGGTCATGGTCGGGGTGGTCATCCTGCTGGCGGTCGGCGGCGGGCTGACCGCCTACAACGCCGCGCAGACGGTCTTCCTGCTGCCCTGGGCGGTGCTGGCGGTGCCGCTGGCCACCGCGGTCTACCCGACGCTCTCGGCCGCCGACACGGACGGCTTCCGGTCGGCGCTCGCCCCGGTCGCCCGGTCCGTGATGCTGCTGGCCGGGCTGGGCGCGGCGGCGCTGTTCGCCCTGGCCGACCCGATCGCGTACCTGGTCCGGTCGGCCTCCGCCGCGCCCGGCATCCGCGGGTTCGCCGCCGGACTGTTCGGGTACGCCCTGTTCGCGCTGCTGTCCCGCGCCCTCTACGCCCGGGGCGCCACGGCCGCGGCGGCAGCCTCCACCGCGGCCGGGTGGGGTGTCGCGGCGATCGCCGCGGTGCTGCTCTCGGCCTCGTCGGGACCGGGGCGTCAGGTCTTCGTGCTCGGCCTGGCCAACGCGATCGGGATGTCCGTGATCGGCGTCCTGCTGGTCCTCGCGGTCCGCCGCCACGCCGGTCCGGCCTCGCTGCACGGACTGGGCCGGGCGACGGCGGCCGGTATCGTGGCGGCGGTCGTGGCGGCGCTCGCCGGCTTCTTCGCCGTCCGCGCGATCGCGGACGGCCTGGGCACGGGCATCGGCAGCAGCGTCGTGCAGGGCCTGGCCGGCGGCGTGGCGGTGCTCATCGCCTACCTGGCCGTGGTCCTCGCCCTCGACCGGCGCGACCTGCGAGCGATCAGAACGAGGGGAGATTCGTGAGCGGCACAGTGGCCCTGGTGCTGGGCTCCAGCACCGGTGGGGTGGGCAACCACATCGCCTCGCTGGTCCGGGGGCTGGTCGCGGCCGGCCGGCCGGTGCTGGTGTGCGGCCCGGCGGCCACCGACGAGTTGTTCGGCTTCGCCGCCGCCGGCGCCGTGTTCGAGGCCGTGGAGATCCCGCCGAACCCCGGCCCGCTGGACTCCGGCGCCGTGCGCGCGCTGCGCCGCCTCCTCCCGGCTCACCACGTCACCGTGATCCACGCGCACGGGCTCCGTGCCGGGCTGGTCGCCGGGCTGGCCCGGTCGTCCGTCCCGCTGGTCGTCACGCTGCACAACGCGGTGCTCGGCAAGGGCCTGCGAGCCAGCGCGTCGGCCCTGGTCGAGCGCATCGTGGTGCGCAACGCCGCGCTGGTGCTGGGCGCCTCCGAGGACCTGGTGGAACGCGCGACCGCGCTGGGCGGCAAGGCCCGGTTCAGCCCGGTGGCGGCGCCCGCGATGGACCCGCCGAAACGCTCGCGGGCCGCGGTCCGGGCCGAGTTCCGGCTGCGCCCGGAGGTCCCGATGATCCTCTCGGTCGGCCGGTTGCACCCGCAGAAACGCTACGACGTGCTGATCGACGCGGCGGCCCGGTGGCGGTCGCTGACCCCGCCGCCGGTCACCGTGGTCGCGGGCTCCGGCCCCAGCTACATGCCGCTGGCCCAGCAGGCCAGCGAGAAGGCCGCCCGGTTCCACCTGCTCGGCCGCCGTAACGACGTCCCCGACCTGCTCTCCGGCGCCGATCTGGCCGTGGTGACCAGCGCCTGGGAGGCGCGGCAGCTCTTCACCCAGGAGGCGCTGCGGGCCGGGGTGCCGATGATCTGCACCTCGGTCGGCGGGCTGCCCGGGCTGGTCGGCGACGCCGCCGTGCAGATTCCGCCGGGCGATGTGGACGCGCTGGACGCCGCGGTGCGCCGGCTGCTCGACGACCCCGCCCTGCGTGCCGACTACGCCGCGCGGGGGCCGAAACAGGCCGCCCGCTGGCCGGACGAGGACGACACGGTGGCCGACGTGCTGGCCGCCTACCACGAGGTGGGTGGGTGAGGCTCCAGCCGTTCCGCACCCTGCCGCGGCGAGGGCTCAACCGGCTGCGGCGGATGCGCCGGGCCGGGTTCCCGGTGCGGAGAGCACGCGGCTGGTTGCCGTACGCGCTGGTCCTGATCGCGGCCGCGGCCGGGGTCGCCGCGCTGGCCGTACGCCCGGATCCCGGACCGGCCAAGCAGCCCCTGGACTACGTGGTGGTGGCCGGCGCCGCCGGCCTGCGCTGGGACGACCTCGACCCGGAACTGACCCCGGCGCTCTGGGCGGAGGCCGGCAAGGGCTCGGTCGGCTGGCTGTCGGTGCGCTCCGGGCACCGGGTGACCTGCCCGGCGGACGGCTGGCTGACCCTGGGCGCCGGCAACTACGCGGCCTGGAGCACCGAGACCGTGCGGGGCCAGTGCCCGCCGCTGGCCCCCGGCCTGACCCAGCCGGACAGCCTCGGCGCCGACATCGAGCAGCAGGACGGCATCGTCCGGAACAACCAGGCGCTGGCGTACGGTGCGGTGCCGGGCGCGCTGGCCGAGTCGGTGCGCTGCACGGTCGCCGTCGGGCCGGGCGCGGCGATCGCGGCGGCCCGCCCGTTCGGCCGCGTCGACCGGTACGAGGCCGAGCTGCCCGCCGACGCCAAGGGCCTGCTCGACGACTGCGTGCTGAGCATCGTCGACCTGGGCACCGTCTCGGGCAGCGGATCCGCCCGCCGGGCCGCCGTGGCCCGCGCCGACGCCCTGCTCGCCCGGGTGGTGGCCGCCCGCCCGGACCGGTCGCTGATCGTGGTCGCCGGGGTTGGCGGCACGTCCAACTCGTCCCGCCTGCACGTGGCGATGGCCGAGGGCGAGGGCTGGGACGGCGGCTGGCTCACCTCGGCGGGCACCGGCCGCGACGGCTACCTGCAACTGGTCGACCTGGCGCCGACCGTGCTGGCCGCGCTGGGCCGCCAGGATCCGCAGGGACTGTTCACCGGCCGGTCCGCGACGACCGTGCCGGGCCGGCCGGCGGACCTGGCCGACGCGGTGCGCGGCGACCACGACGCGGACCGGCGGGCGACCGCCCAGCGCGGCGTCGCCGACGAGTTCTTCACCGCGCTGGCCGCCGCCGACCTGCTGCTGTTCCTGGCCGCCGTGCCGCTGATGGTGCGCGCCCGCCGGCACGCCGGCCCGCGTGGCCCGGCGTCGCCGCCCCGGATCCTGGTGGCGGCGATGGAGGTCGCGCTGATCGCGGTGGCCCTGGTGCTGCCCGCCGCGCTGCTCGCCGACGCGGTGCCGTGGTGGCGGGGTGACCATCCCGCCCTGTTCTTCGCCGCGGTGACGCTCGTGCTGACCGTGATCGGCACCGTCGCCGTCCGGGTCGCGCCCCGCTACCGGCGCACGCTGTGGCCGATCGGGGCGGTCGCCGGCATCGGCGCGGTGGTGGTCGGCGCCGACCTGCTAACCGGCGCGCAGCTGCAGCTCAACGGTGTGGCCGGCTACTCGGCGGCGACCGGCGGCCGGTACGCGGGTGTCGGCAGCGTCGGCCTGGGCGTGTTCGTCACCGGGATGCTGGTGGTGGCCGGGTGCCTGGCGCAGTGGATCCGTAAGCCGTGGCGGCCGCTGGTGACCGTGCTGATCGGCGGTGTGGCCGTGGTCATGGTGGGCAGCCCGTACCTGGGCGCCGACCCGGCCGGCGCGATCGCGGTGACCGCCGGGGTGTGCGTGGCCGCGGCGATCAGCTCGGGTGGCTGGCTGACCTTCCCGCGTTTCGCCTGGGCCGCGGTGGCCGGGCTGGCGGTGACGATCGGTTTCGCGGTGCTCGACCTGCGCCGGCCTCCGGCCGAGCAGGGCAGCCTGGGCCGGATCCTGACGTCGCTGGCCGACGGGACCGCCGGGCCGGCCATGCAGCGTGCCGCCGCCGCCAACGGCCTGTCCCTGGTGGACAGTCCGCTGACCGTGCTGGCGGTGGTGGGTGTGCTGATGCTGGCGTTCTGCCAGTTCTCGCCGTGGGGCGGGCTGAACCGGCTGTTCGGCCTGCATCCGGCGCTGCGGGCGGCGGGTGCGGGCGTCACGGTGGCGGCGCTGATCGCCGGTCCGCTGGGCGGGACCGCCCTGACCGTGGCCGGGGCGGCCGCGGCGGTGGCCGTACCCGTCGCGGTGTTGACCGCTCTGCGCGTGCTCGATCACGCTGCGGATCGGACCCGGCCCGACGACGAGACGGATGGCCCCGGAGGTCCGGGTTTCGTCCGGAATGTGGCGGACACGCGGGCGGACCAGCCGGAACATGCGCCTCACTAGGAAGGTGTTACCGTGGAATCCCGTGGATGGCGCCCATCGGCGCTGGTTCGCAAGACCCTGTAGGACCGACCACGGGAGCTGGCTTTGGCCGTTGCAGCGCGCGATACCCGACACATCTTCGTCACCGGGGGCGTCGCCTCCTCGCTGGGCAAGGGGCTCACCGCCTCCAGCCTCGGCAATCTTCTGACCGCGCGCGGGCTCCGGGTCGTGATGCAGAAGCTCGACCCTTACCTGAACGTCGACCCGGGCACGATGAACCCGTTCCAGCACGGTGAGGTCTTCGTCACCGAGGACGGCGCGGAGACCGACCTGGACGTCGGTCACTACGAGCGCTTCCTGGACAGGTCGCTGTCGCAGAAGGCGAACGTGACCACCGGCCAGATCTACTCGGCGGTGATCGCCAAGGAGCGGCGCGGGGAATACCTGGGCGACACGGTGCAGGTCATCCCGCACGTGACGAACGAGATCAAGGAACGCATCTTCGCGATGGCCGACCCGGACGAGTTCGGGCGTACGCCGGACGTCGTGATCACCGAGGTCGGCGGCACGGTCGGCGACATGGAGTCGCTGCCGTTCCTCGAGGCGATCCGGCAGGTGCGCCACGAGATCGGCCGCGACCACGTCTTCTACCTGCACGTCTCGCTGGTGCCCTACCTGGCGCCCTCCGGCGAGCTGAAGACCAAGCCGACCCAGCACTCGGTGGCCACGCTGCGCAACATCGGTATCCAGCCGGACGCGCTGGTCTGCCGCAGCGACCGGGAGATCCCGGAGAAGCTCAAGCACAAGCTGTCGCTCTACTGCGACGTGGACCGCGAGGCCGTGGTGGCCTGCCCGGACGCGCCGAGCATCTACGACATCCCCAAGGTGCTGCACCGCGAGGGCCTGGACGCGTACGTCGTGCGCCGCCTGGGCCTGTCGTTCCGCGACGTCGACTGGTCGAGCTGGGACGATCTGCTGCAGCGCGTGCACCACCCGCGCCGCACGATCACGGTGGCCCTGGTCGGCAAGTACGTGGACCTGCCGGACGCCTACCTGTCGGTGAGCGAGGCGATCCGGGCGGCCGGGTTCGCCAACCTGGCCAAGGTGCAGCTGCGCTGGGTGCCCAGCGACGACTGCGACACCCAGGCCGGCGCCGCGGCCGCGCTCAAGGGCGTGGACGGCATCGTGATCCCCGGCGGCTTCGGCATCCGCGGGATCGAGGGCAAGATCAACACTTCGCGGTACGCCCGGGAGAACAACATCCCGATCCTGGGGCTGTGCCTCGGACTGCAGTGCATGACCATCGACGCCGCCCGCAACCTGGCCGGGCTGGCCGGCGCCAACTCGCTCGAGTTCGACGAGACCACCCCGCACCCGGTGATCTCGACGATGGCCGACCAGCAGGACATCGTGGTCGGCAAGGGCGACCTGGGCGGCACGATGCGGCTGGGTGCCTACCCCGCCGCGCTGACCCCCGGGTCGATCGTCGCCGAGGCGTACGAGAGCACCGAGATCTCCGAGCGCCACCGCCACCGCTACGAGGTCAACAACGACTTCCGCGACAAGCTCGCCAAGTCCGGCCTGACGTTCTCCGGCACCTCGCCGGACGGCCGCCTGGTCGAGTTCATCGAGCTGGACAGGGAGACGCACCCGTTCTTCGTGGCCACCCAGGCGCACCCGGAGCTGAAGAGCCGGCCGACCCGGGCGCACCCGCTGTTCGTCGCGTTCGTCAAGGCCGCCGTGGCGTACGCGGCGGCCGACGAACTGCCCGTCGGCCCGCTGGCCGAGGTGGCCGGGACGGCCGAGGCGGTTCCGGCCTCGTGACCGCTTTCGAGCACGAGACCCTGGACCGTACCGAGCGTTATGCCGGGCCGATCTTCACGGTCTACTCGGACAAGGTGACCATGTCCGGTGGCGGGACGGCCACCCGGGACGTGGTGCGGAACAAGGGCGCCGTCGGCGTGGTGGCGCTCGACGACCTGGACCGGGTGGTGCTGATCAAGCAGTACCGGCACCCGGTCGGGGAGCGGCTCTGGGAGATCCCGGCCGGGCTGCGCGACGTCCAGGGCGAGGAACTCGTGCTGACCGCGCGGCGGGAGCTCGCCGAGGAGACGGACTGGGCGGCGGGCCGTTTCGACCTGCTGCTCGACCTGCAGACCTCGCCCGGGTTCAGCGACGAGACGATCCGGGTCTTCCTGGCCCGCGACCTGACCCCGGTGCCGGAGGACGAGCGGCACGAGCGGCAGGACGAGGAGGCCGACCTGGAGATCGCCTGGTTCGAGCTGGACGAGGCGGTCGCCATGATCCTGCGCGGCGAGATCACCAACGCGTCAACGGTCGCGGGTCTTCTGGCGGCCGCACGGACACGAGATGAGGGCTGGGCGACCCTCCGTCCCGCTTAGGGGGATCGCAAACCCGCCGTCTCCTGTAGAAAGTGGTAGCTCAGCGATGAGCTACCACTTTTTGCGCTTTCTGGGGGCGGACGATGACGGCTGCGTGGGCGGAAAGCTATCTGGGCGGGTCACCCGAGGCCGAACGTGTCCTGTTCGACCAGCTCGCGCGCAAGATCATGAAGGCGCAGGTGAAGAACGCGGCCGGCGGGAAGATCGTCGCCGGGTTCCAGGCCAAGGGCACCTACGTGGTCGACGAGGCCACCCTGCGGTTCGTCGACGATCTGGCCCCCGACCTCCGGGTGGGCTTCGCGCAGCCGGGCGCCTCCTACGCCACCACGGTGCGGTTCAGCAATGCCGAGGGGCGGCTGCTCTCCGACCGTTCGCCGGATCTGCGCGGCGTGGCCCTGCGGGTGACGGCGTCCGGGGGTGAACAGCACGATCTGACGATGACCAGCGCGCCGGTCGCGCACGCACGCGACGCCAAGCAGTTCGTCGAGTTCGCCGCGCTCACCGCGGGCGGCGGGTTGTCGCGCGTTCTGGGCCTGCTGCGGCTTCCGTTCGTGGTCGGGCCGTTCGAGGCCGTACGCATGATCCGGAACATCCTCGGCGGCCGCTCGGCGATCACCAGCGTGGCGACCATCTCGTACTGGAGCCGGACGCCGATCCGCTGGGGCGGCACCGCGGTGCAGTACTCGCTGCGGCCGGCCCCGGACACCCCCGCCGCGGCCTCCCACGACGGGCCGGACTTCCTCACCGCCGAGATGGCCGGCCGGCTGGCCGCCGGGGACGTGCGGTTCGAACTGTGCGTGCAGCGGTTCCGGGACGCCCGCAGCACGCCGATCGAGGACGCCGCGGTCGACTGGCGCTCGCCGTCCGCGCCGCCCGAGGTCGTCGCGGTGCTCACCATCCACCGTGGCACGCCGGCCTCGGCCGCCAACCTCAGCTACAACCCGTGGAACACCAGCGAGGACTTCCGGCCGCTGGGCAACCTCAATCGGGTACGCCGGGCCGCGTACGACGCGAGCGCCGCACACCGCAACCAGGAGCGGTGGATCACCGAGGCGCCGCTGCGGAACACCGTGTTCAGTGGCATCGCCGGCCGGATCTTCGCCACGGCCAACCGGTTCGTGCCGTGGCACCGGATGCCCGGGGCGCTGGCCCTGCTCAACCTCGCGTCGTTCCGGGACGTGCTGCGGCGGGACAACCTGCTCGACACCGAGGCGCGGGACGCTCCTCCGCGCGTACGCGAAGTGCCCGAAAGGCCGACCGGCGACCAGCGCAACTTCCGCACCCACGACGGCAGCTCGAACGACCTGTCGGACCCGCGGATGGGAGCGGTCGGCGCGGCCTTCGGCCGCAACGTGGCCGCCGACCCGCGGCCCGACCTGCACGACACGCCCAACCCGATCGTGGTCAGCCGGGAGCTGCTGCGCCGCGAGACGTTCATTCCCGCGACGACGCTGAACATCCTGGCCGCCAACTGGATCCAGTTCCAGGTGCACGACTGGGTGGTGCACGAGCGGCATCCCCTCGGCGTGGACGACGTGCGGGTGCCGCTGCCACCGGACCTGCCCGGCTGGGCGAACACGCCGGGCGGGGCGCTCGAGACGGAGATGCGCATCGGCGGGAACGTCCCGCTGGCGAACGGCGCCTTCGGCAACGTGGTCTCGCACTGGTGGGACGGCTCCGAGGTGTACGGCACCTCCCGTCCGGCCGCCAACGCGCTGCGGGACGGCGCGAAGCTGAGGCTCACGCCCGAGGGGTACCTGCCGACCGACCTCAGCGGCGCCGAGGTGACCGGGTTCAACGAGGCCTGGTGGCTGGGGCTGAGCAGCATGCACACGCTGTTCGTACGGGAGCACAACGTGCTCTGCGACGAGCTGCGCTCCCGGAATCCGTCGTGGGACGACGAGCGGATCTACCAGACCGCCCGCCTGATCGTCGCCGCGCAGATCGCCAAGATCCACACCGTCGAGTGGACGCCGGCCATCCTCAAGACCGACACGCTCTACAAGGGCATGAACATCAACTGGAGCGGTGTCCCGGCCGGCGACTGGCTGTCCCGGATCGGCGTCTGGCTGACCGACGTGCACGCGCTGCACGGCATCCCCGGCACGACACCCGACCACCACGCGGCGCCGTACTCACTGACCGAGGACTTCGTCGCCGTCTACCGGATGCACCCGCTGCTCCCGGACACCTTCTCCTTCGGTGGCTCCGGAGACCGTGACCTGCTCGATCTGCTCGGCGACAAAGCAGACGACGAGTTGCGTACGCTCGGGCTGACGAACGTGTTGCACTCGTTCGGCACCGCCCACCCCGGTGCGATCACGCTGCACAACTATCCGCGTACGCTGATGAATCTCGAACGCGAGGGCGAGCTGATCGACCTGTCCGTGGTCGACCTGGTCCGCACCCGGCGCCGCGACGTCCCGCGCTACAACGACTTCCGGGCCGGCCTGCACCTGCCGCGCATCACCCGCTGGGAAGACCTCAGCGCCGACCCGTCCACGGTGGCGAAGCTGCGCAGCGTCTACCGCAGTATCGACGAGGTGGACACGATGGTCGGCATGTTCGCCGAGACCCCACCGGACGGGTTCGGCTTCTCCGACACGGCGTTCCGCGTCTTCATCCTGATGGCGTCCCGCCGCCTGCAGAGTGACCGCTTCCTCACCGTCGACTACCGGCCCGAGATCTACACCCAGTTCGGCCTGGACTGGATCGCCGAGAACACCATGAGCACCATCATCAAGCGGCACTGCCCGACGCTGAACCCGCCGGCGGAGAACGCGTTCGCACCCTGGAACTGAGCCGGGTCAGACGAGCAGCCCGCCGGTCGCGCGGAGGTTCTGGCCGGTGACCCAGCCCGCGTCCGGCCCGGCCAGCCAAGCCACGACGTCGGCTATGTCGCCGGGCCGGCCGAGCCGCCGCAAGGCGGTCAGCGCCGCCGTCTGAACGAGTGCCTCGGGCGAGTTGACCGACCGGAGCATGTCCGTCTCGACCGCTCCCGGCGACACCGTGTTGACGGTGATGCCCCGCGGCCCCAGCTCCCGGGACGCGACGGCGGTGGCCTGCTCGAGAGCGCCCTTGCTCATCGTGTAAAGCAGATGCCCGGGCGCCGGCACGACCGTGTTCAGCGTCGACAGGTTCACGATCCGGCCACCCGGCCCCATCCGCTCGGCCGCGGCGCGCATCGCCAGCACCGGCACCTTCGCGTTGACCGTCAGCACCCGGTCGAACTCCGGTGCGCTCACCTCCGCCAGCGTCGCGCCCGGGTTGATCGCGGCGTTGTTGACCAGGATGTCGAGCCGGTCACCGACGGCCGCGACCATCGCCTCGACGCTGCCGACATCCTCGTGGTCGGCCCGGATGCCTGTCGCGCCCAGCAGGCGCGGCTCAGTGCGGCAGGTGTAGTACACCTGGGCGCCGTCGCGGGCGAGCCGTTCCACCACCGCCCGCCCGATGCCGCGGGAGCCGCCGGTGACCAGCGCGATCTTGCCGTCGAGGGACATGCGATCAAGCTAGGCGAGCCCCGGAGACGGCGTCTTGAACGATTGCGCGAGATGCAGATGCCGGCGCAACTCCCCAGGGGTGCACCCGCACATGGCACGCACGTCGCGGGTCAAGTGCGGCTGGTCGGCGTAGCCACAGTCGGCGGCCACCCGGGCCAGCGCGACCCGCCCGGCGAGCATCCCGATGGCGCGCTGCAGCCGGGCGATCCGGGCGACAGCCCCCGGCGCGATCCCGACATGCTGCCGGAAACCCTGCTCCAGCAGCCGCCGCCGAATACCGAGCCGGGCCGCCAGCACGCCGACGCCCGGCTCGGCATCCGGCCGCTGCAGCCGCGCCCACGCCATCACGATCCGCGGATCGACCCCCTGGCGCGCGTCCCGGATCTTGCGCCGTACCCAGCCGTCGAGGATCGCGAGCCGATCGTCGCCAGCCGCGGCGAGTCGTTCGACCAGCTCTGCCTCCTCGAACGGGACGGTGGCCCCAGCCAGCTCACCCATCGGCATCCCGAACACCGCCCGCACTCCCGCCGGCGTCAGCCCGGCCGTGACCCCGCGTCCCCACCGCTGCGCCGCGACAGCCGCCCGCGCCCGCGGCCCGGTCAGCACCGCACCGTGACCATCGAGGTCGATGACCAGCGCGGCGCCGGCGACCGGCAGCACCCGATGGTGGATCGCCGCTCCGGTCCCGGAGCGGAACGTCGCGTAACCGAGAACGTAGGCGGACAGGTGGCGGCCGGCCCGAACCACATCGGCACTCGCGCACGGCGCCGGCTGCGGTTCGGCGGGCAACGAATGCACCAGCATGACCAACGAGCCTATCGGCGCGAGCCCGACGGGAGTTGCGGCCGGCGGGCAGGCCGCTGGAGACCGTTCGTGGTTCGGTCGTGTTTTCTGATGCGTGGCTTTGTTGCCGGCCTTACTGGTGCGTGGTGTTGTTGACGGCCTTTCTGGTGCGTGGTGTTGTTGCCGGCGTTTGCGCTGGGTGGCGTTGTTGCCGGCGTTTGCGCTGGGTGTGGGGTCGGGCCGGGTCTGCCAGGCGCCCGGGGTGCCCGCTCACCGTCGCTGCCGCCGCTCGCGGTGGTAGCCGGGCATGGCGGTGGTAGCCGGGTACGGCGGTGGTAGCCGGGTACGGCGGTGGTAGCCGGGTACGGCGGTGGTAGCCGGGTACGGCGGTGGTAGGTCGAGGCGGCATCTGTGGCGCCGGCGGCCGGCTCGGCCTTTCGCGCCGCCCACACCGGGCGGCCGGTGGTAGTACCGGGCGCCGTCCACTGAGCTTCCCCCGCTCTGAGCTACCACCCGCGCGGACCGTGGTGACTCAGAGCGGTATTTCGACCCGGATACCGCTCTGTCCCACCACTGCAAGCCTGGTCTACCGCTCGCGCCTGCTCCTACCACTCGACCGCGACCCGGACCTACTCGGGTGGCCGGCCAGGGCGCCGAACCCGGACCGTCGCGCCCGCTGTCGACAATCGGCGCTCAGATGGCCGCCTAGCCGCCGCGTTCTTGATCTTGATTCTCGCGCGCGTCCGCCACCTCCCCCACCCCTGTTGGGTGGGTGGGAAAGTAGCGGGAGGGTGTGACACGTTCCGGCGGTTGTCCACAGGCGGGGCGGAAATTGATGGGGAGCCCGGGTGCGCGCGCTTAGAGGGCATCTGATCCTCGATCAGGTTGATTCGCGTTTGCCGGCTGTCAGCGGGCGTGCTGGTTCGTTGGCAGTACATGGGGATGGAGCGACGTCCATATCGATCGGACCTGTCGGATGCTCGGTGG
>NZ_BSTL01000057.1 GCF_030269485.1 Actinoplanes sp. NBRC 103695
CCATCCGCCGCCACTCCCACCTCGGACAGCAATCCCCGATCAACTACGAAAACAACATTCAAACCACGCCAGCTACGCTGGCGACAGCCGCATAAACCCGTGTCCAAGAACAGGGGTCAAGGCCCGGTGTTGCGTGCGGTTGGTCGTGCCGTTCGTGCGTGGGTTTGGTGTTGCGTGCGGTTGGTCGTGCCGTTCGTGCGTGGGTTTGGTGTTGCGTGCGGTTGGTCGTGCCGTTCGTGCGTGGGTTCGGTGTTGCGTGCGGGCGGTCTTGCCGCTCGGGCGTGGGGTGTGGTTGGCCGTCCTTTCTGGTGCGCGGCGTTGCTGCCGGCGTTTCCGCTGGGTGTGAGGTCGGGCCGGGCTGCCATGCGCCCGAGTGCCCGCTCACCGTCGCTGCCGCCGCTCGCGGTGGTGGCCGGGCGCGCGAGTGGTGGCCGGGCGCGCGAGTGGTGGCCGGGCACGCGAGTGGTGGCCGGGCGCGCGAGTGGTGGCCGGGCACGCGAGTGGTAGGTCGAGGCGGCGTCTGCGGCATTGACGGCTGGCCCGGCCTTTGCGCGCCGCCACGCCGGCGGCCGGTGGTAGGACCGGGCGCTATCCACCCGAAGGCACCCGCTCTGGGCTACCACACGCGCGGACCGCGGTGGCTCAGAGCGGTAAATCGGCCCGGCCACCGCCCTGGCCCACCACAGCGTGCCCGCTCCTACCACCCACGCCCGCTCCTACCACCCACGCCCGCTCCTACCACCGACCGCGCCCGGCCACGGCCGCGAGTGGCGGCAGTGACGGTGAGCGGGCACCCGGGGGCCTGGCATACGAAGCGAAACCCCGCGGCGGCCGCGAGTGGCGGCAGCGACAGCGAGCGGGCACCCGGGCGCCTGGCATACCAAGCGAAACCCCGCGGCGGCCGCGAGTGGCGGCAGCGACAGCGAGCGGGCACCTGGGCGCCTGGCATACCCAGCGGTATCCCGCGGCGGCCGCGAGCGGCGGCAGTAACAGCGAGCGGGCACCTGGGCGCCTGGCATACCCAGCGGTATCCCGCGGCGGCCGCGAGTGGCGGCAGTAACAGCGAGCGGGCACCTGGGCGCCTGGCATACCCAGCGGTATCCCGCGACGGCCGCGAGTGGCGGCAGCGACGGTGACCGGGCGCCTGGCGCACCCAAGCGGAACCCCGCGCTGGGCGCGAGATGTGCGGGCCCGACCACGACGTCTCGCGTGAGGCGCGTTCACGGCCTTGCGTTCCCGGTTGGTCGCGGAGTGTCACGAGCATGCGGTGTTGCGGTTGGGGACGACGTCGCGCGTACGCAAAGGGTTATGCGGTTGGGGGTGAAGAACCGTCAGCGGCGGCGGACAGGCTGATCGCTACGCGCCGGCGGCTGTTCGCGGTCGCGGCGGTTGGCAAGGAGGCTGGTTGCGGTGACCGTGGCCAGCGTTGCGATGATCACGCCCAGGGAGAGCGGGGTCGGGATGTCGGGCACCCAGGACCACACCGTGTGCGCCCAGTGCAGCACCAGCTTGAAGCCGATGAACGCGAGGATCACGCCGAGGCCGTAGTTGAGGTGGCGCAGCTTCTCCAGAACGTTGCGGAGCACGAAGTACAGCGCCCGCAGGCCGAGCAGGGCGAACGCGTTCGTGGCGAAGACCAGGTACGGGTCGTCGGTGACGCCGTACACCGCCGGGACCGAGTCGACCGCGAACACGATGTCGGTCATGAACACCGCCACCACGACCAGAGTCATCGGGGTGAGCGCGCGGCGGCCACGTTCGACGACGGTCAGCTTCGCGCCGTGGTAGCTCTTGGTCACCGGCATCATCCGGCGCAGCAGCTTCACGCTGCGCATCGAGTCGATGTCCACCTCGTGCGCGTGGCCGGACATGGCGTCGCGGATCACCTTGATCGCGGTGAACAGCAGCACCCCGCCGAACAGCAGGAACGCCCACGCGCCGGAGCTGATCACGGCCGCGCCGACCGCGATGAAGATCGCGCGCAGCACCAGGGCGCCGGCGATGCCGTAGAGCAGCACCCGCTGGGCGAGTTCCTTCGGTACGGCGAACGCGGCCAGCAGCAACATGAACACGAACAGGTTGTCGACCGAGAGGGACTTCTCCACCACCCAGCCGGTGCCGAACTCCAGCGCGGCGTCGCTGCCGTACAGCGGCCACAGCAGGAGCGCGAACGCGACCGGCAGGGCGAGGTAGAAGGCTGTCCAGCCGACCGCCTCGCGCATCGGCACGTCGTGCGGCCGGCGGGTGATCACGAAGTCGAAAGCGAGAAGGGCGAGCAAGACGACGATGGTGATCGTCCACAGCAGCGGAGAGCCGATGGATGGTGGCACGGGGAAAAGCCTCCTCAGACGTTATTGATCGTCTGAGGTCTCCCTCACCCGGCGCTGACGCGTCCGGGCGACCGCCCGAGGTTCCCACTGGAGGACCCGTACTGACCGGGACGATCTGTCGAGGTACTCCCCTCGGGACGAAACGCTATGCCACCTGCCTGGACAGAACCTGAGAACGCATCAGGATCGGCATCTCGCGGGTGGCCTCCGGCAGCGCCGCGCGTGCCTCGTCGGCCTGCGGTGCGGCGGCGGTGACCTCGGCGCGCAGGGAACGGACCGATGCGGTCGCCACGTCGGCCGCGCGCCATGCGTCGGCCTCGGCTTCCAGGGCCACGCGGTGCTGTTCCCAGCGGTACTTGACCGCAGCCTTCGCGATCACCAGCTCCTGCTCGACCGGGTGCAGCTCGGGGTTCCAGCCCTGGCGGTGCAGCAGAGCGTCCAGTAGTTGCTCGTCGGACAGCTCGCCGCGCCGGTGGGCGGCCTGCGCCGCGCGACGCAGCGCCTTCGCCCGCTCGGGGTAGCTGACCGAGTCCAGCGAGGAGTACGCCGCCGCGCGCCGGGCCCTGGTCAACGCCAGGTCAGCGTCCTGATATGCCTGCCAGGTGTCGGCCACCCGCTCCTGCGCCTGCTGGCACTCGGCGCGTCGCCGCTCGGCCGTGGCCACCGCGCCGCGGGCGGCCACCGCGACCTCCTCCGACCATCGGATCTGCTCGGCCGCCTCGGCGGCCTGGCGATTTTCCGCCGCGCGTCTCTGCCGCGCCCGGTCGGTGAGCCACGCCGTCAGCTGCCTGGGACGGCGCACACCTGGGGGGAGGGCGAGACCGGCCAGCGCGAACGCGGCCGCGATGGACAACACAATTCCGATGGTGACGACAGTCACGAACCGTCCCTTGTCCTCGGTGGTCAGGGACTTCCAACCTAACGACGCCGAGCGGGATGTGCGACCCGGAAGGACCTACGTCACGACACTTTCAGGTCACGCATCCGGCGGATCTCGACGGCCTGCTCGACGGCCATCTCGTTGGCGATCTCGTTCATCCGCTGGTCGGTGCCGCCCTTGAGCACGTCGCCGGCCATCACTCGGGCGCCCTCGTGGTGCGCGGTCATCATGCTCACGAACCGCTTGTCGAAGTCGGGGCCCTTGGCCGCGGCGAGCGCGGCGATCGCCTCCTCGGTCTGCATGCCCGGCATCGTCGCGTGGTTGTGCTTCGGGTCACTGTCCGGCAGGCGGCGCTCCTGCAGCCAGGCCTTGAGCACGTCGATCTCGATCTTCTGCGCGAGGCCCATCCGCTCGGCCAGCGACCGGAGCTGGGTGTTGCCCGCGCGGGTCGGCGCCAGGTCGGCCATCCGGATCGCCTGCTGGTGGTGGGCAATCATCATCTGCACGAACGCCGTATCCACCGCGTTGTACGTCGAAGCGTCCAGCGGTTTGACCTGCTCGGTGTCGGTGACGCCGGCCGACTCGCCGGGCTTGCCGGGCACCAGAACCTTGACCGCCGGACCGCTCTGACTCGCTTGTGGACGCGCCACGCTGGCGGAACGCTCATCGCCGGACCGGGTGGCGGCGATGGCGCCGGTGGCGGCCACCAGGGCCAGCGCGACCCCGCCGAAGGTCAACCAGCGGCGTCTGTCCATCCCGGTCCCCGTTCTCAAAATGCGCCTGTAGAAATAGTCGATCGAGCACTATCGTAACGACGATGGTGAGTGATACCGGCGTCACGTTCCGCCATACCCAACGGGCCGCCGGTGCGCTTTCGGAGCCGGAAGGATGCCCATGACCCACTCTGCCCCACGAGGGCGGCAGCTCAAAAGGCTGGCAGTTCTCAGCACGGTAACCCTCGTGATGAGCCTGCTGGCCGCGCCGTTCAGTGCGAGCGCGGCCGAGTCGGACACCCCCGGGGTGGACGAGATCGCCAGCAGCCCGAACCTCACGCAAGCAGCGAATATCCCGAAGCAGGCGCCCTTCGACAACACCAGCTCGCTGAACAGCGACTGGGCGTTCCAGGGCAAGTACGCCTACGGCGGCAACTACAACGGCTTCACGGTGTACGACATCTCGAAGCCTCGCCAGCCCGAGGTCGCGGCCGTGGTGGTCTGCCCGGGTTCGCAGAACGACATCACGGTGCAGGGTGACCTGCTGTTCCTCGGCACGGACTCGCAGCGGTCGGACAACTCCTGCAACAGCACGTCGGTGCCGGCGAACGCCCCGGCCGACGCGCGCTGGGAGGGTGTCAAGATCTTCAACATCAGCGACCCGACCAACCCGCAGTACGTCGCCGCGGTGAAGACCGACTGTGGTTCGCACACGCAGACGCTGATCCCCGGCAAGTCCGGCGACAACGCGCTCTACATCTACGTGTCGTCGTACAACCTGTCGCGGGCCAGCGTGGCCAACTGCGCGCTGCCGCACGACAAGATCTCGGTGATCCGGGTGCCGCGGAACAACCCCGCCGCCGCCCTGGTGGTCTCGACCCCGATCCTGTTCCCGGGCGGCGGCAACCCGTCCGGCAACGGCACCTCGGAGACGACCGGCTGCCACGACATCACCGCGTACCCGGAGAAGGACCTGGCCGCCGGCGCCTGCATGGGTGACGGTGCGCTCTTCGACATCTCCGACCGGGCGAACCCGAAGACGATCACCACGGTGCGTGACACCGAGAACTTCGCCTTCTGGCACTCCGCCACGTTCAACAACGACGCCACCAAGGTCGTCTTCACCGACGAGCTGGGCGGCGGCGGTGGCGCCGAGTGCAACGAGGCGGTCGGCCCCACGCGCGGCGCCAACGCCATCTACGCGATCACCGGCACCGGCGCGAAGCGCAAGCTGAGCTTCCGGAGCTACTACAAGATCCCGCGGGAGAACACCGCCAACGAGAACTGCGTGGCGCACAACGGCTCGCTGATCCCGGTGCCCGGCCGCGACATCATGGTCCAGGCCTGGTACCAGGGTGGCATCTCGGTGTTCGACTTCACCAACGCCCGTAACCCCAAGGAGATCGCCTACTGGGAGCGCGGCCCGCTGAGCGCGACCCAGATGATCACCGGTGGTTCCTGGTCGGCGTACTGGTACAACGGCTTCATCTTCTCCAGCGACATCCAGAAGGGCTTGGACGTGCTGGACCTGACGGACCCGAAGACCGACCCGGCCAAGAACAAGCACACCAACCGTCTCAACGCACAGACCCAGAGCAGCTACACGTCCTGGTGACGTCGGCCTGACCTGTGAGAAGGGCCCGGGGGTAACCCCCGGGCCCTTTGCCGTGCATAAGGGTAGCCTTACTTCCGACAGGCGCTGATCATCGACAGACGGGACATGTCACATGCCGAACAGGCCTTCGCGACCGGCCACCACCGGCGTGGTGACCCGGGTCGAGCAGCTCACCCCGCACATGGTCCGGGTCGTGATCGGTGGTGACGGGCTGGCCGGCCTGAACGCGGGCGAGTTCACCGACCACTACGTCAAGATCTTCTTCCCGCAGGCGGGGGTGGACTACCCCGAGCCGTTCAACATGGGCGAGATCCGCGAGACGATGCCGCGGGAGACGTGGCCGGTGGTGCGGACGTACACGATCCGCAAGTGGCTGCCCGAGCTGCCGGAGGCGTGGATCGACTTCGTGGTGCACGGGGACGCAGGCGTGGCCGGACCGTGGGCGGCGGCCGCCAAGCCCGGCGACGTCGTCCGGTTCATGGGGCCCGGCGGGGGCTACACGCCGGACCCGGAGGCCGGCTGGCACCTGCTGGCCGGGGACGAGAGCGCCCTGCCGGCGATCGGCGCCGCTCTGGAGGGCATGCCCGCGGGCGCCAAGGCCCACGTGTTCGTCGAGGTGGTCGACGAGACCGAGGAGCAGAAACTGGACACCGCGGCGGACGCCGAGATCACCTGGCTGCATCGCGGTGACCGGGCGCCCGGCTGCGAGCTGATCCCCGCCGTGCGCGCGCTCCCGTTCCCGGAGGGGCGGTTGCACGCGTTCGTGCACGGCGAGGCCGGCTTCGTCAAGGACCTGCGCGCCTACCTGCGGGTGGAGCGGAGCATCCCGCTGGACCAGCTGTCCATCTCCGGCTACTGGCGCAACGGGATGAACGAGGACGGCTGGCAGACCAGCAAGCGCGAGTGGAACCAGCAGGTCGAGCAGGAGCAGGAGAAGCCTCAGCAGTAAGTGGTCAGGGCGGTCTGCAGGGCGGTCTTCTCGGCCGACTGCAGCGTCAGCGAGTAGTAGTTCTTGACCGCGATCCAGATCTTCGCGTACGTGCAGCGGTAGGCCGTCCGCGACGGCTGCCAGGTCGACGGGTCCTGGTCGCCCTTGGACGAGTTGACGTTGTCAGTGACCGCGATCAGCTGCGGCCGGCTGAGGTCGTTGGCGAAGGACTGCCGCCGCGCGTCGGTCCACGAGCTCGCGCCGGAGCGCCACGCCTCGGCCAGCGGGACCACGTGATCGATGTCCACGTCGGAGGCGGCGGTCCAGGTCGCGCCGTCGTACGGCGAGTACCACGATCCGGACGTCGAGGCGCACGCCGAGTCGGTGGTCACGTTGGTGCCGTCCCGTTTGAGGACGGTCTCCCGGGTGTTGCAGGAGCCCGAGATGGTGATCCAGTGGTTGAACCGGTCACGTGAGTAGCCGGACATCGACCCCTGGGTCGCGACGGTGAGACCGTTCAGATATGACTGCGCGGTCGCGGTGCTGGGGATGCCGGGCGGCGCCGCCTGAACGGGCGCGGCGAGTGCGAAGACCGCGGCCAGCGCGGCGCTCGTGACGGCGGCGGTGCGGAATACATTCATGACTGTGATTGTGTTGCCTGGGTGCCCCGGGAGACACATCCCGAATTGCTGGTACCACGGGCGTTCACGGCAGCCGGGCCAGGATCTTCTCCACGTACTCCGTGGTTTCCTTGTATTTCGCCGGCACCTCCTTGTCCTTGTAGGTGTCGATCAGGGCCGCCCAGAGCGGCGACTTGTCGCCCCCGGTGACGAGCCCGGCCCAGGTGGTGCCGTCCGCGTTCATCGCGATCGCCTTCTCCTGCGCCGTCACGACCGCGTTGACCCCGGCGTTGTAGGCGGCCATGACGAACTTGCGGTGCTCGCCCGGCGCCGGCGGCTTCTTCAGGGCGGCGTCCAGATCTTTCGCGTACGTGCTGAGGATCTTCGCGCCCAGCACGATGGCCTTCTCGGGTTTCTTGCGGTCGCCCGGCTTCCCGCCGACCCGCTTCTCCTCCTTGGTGCCCATCTGCGCGATGCCGGCGATGTCGCCGTCCTGGTCGTTCTTGGTGAGGTCGCCGCTCTCCTGCGCGATCAGCGCCTTGAGCTCGGCCGGGGTGAGGCTGTTCCTGCCCAGGGCAGCGGTGACGTCCGAGCCGGCGAAGATCGGGTCGAACTTCGCCCACTGCTTGACCGCGGCGTCCAGCTTCTTCTGCTGCGCGGCCAGCAGCTTGGCGGACTCGATGACGTCCTTGCGCAGGGCGGCGCCGATGCCCTTCGTGTCCGGCGTCGTGATGATGTCCGCCAGGTCCCGGCCGAGGTCGGACTGGAGGGTCGCGGCACGTTTCGCGTTCTTGGCGGACAGGCCCAGCAGCTCCTGGATCTCGTCCCGGCGCTTCTGCATCCGCTTGTTCAGCTGTTCCTGCGCCGTGTGGACGGCGCCCTCGCGCAGTTCGACGTTCGGGCTCTTGACGGCGCCGACGGCCTTGTCGGTCGCCGGGTCGCGCTGGACAGTCAGCAGGGCGGTCACCGCGGTGTTGCCCGCCGCCACCTGAAGGCGTTGGATCGTGCCGTGCCGGGCCTCGGCTCGGACCGCCGCCGGCCTGGGCCGCTCCGGACGGGAGTTGATCAGGTGCTCCGAACCCATGGCTACCCCCTTCGAGGGACGAGGCCGGTGCGGTGGGAGAGGAGCACCGCCTCGATGCGGTCGCGGACCCCGAGCTTGGTGGTGATGATCGCGAGCTGGTTGCGGACCGTCTTCTCGCTCAGCGCCAGCTCACGGGCTATCTCCCGGTTGCCCATCCCGCCGGCCAGCCGGGTCACCAGATCGAGCTCGCGCGGCGTGAGCTGGTCGAACGGCGCCGGGGGACGGTCCGCCGGGCGGGTCGCGCCGTCCCGGACCCCGGCGCCGATCACCCGGCCGCCGGCGCCGACCGTGACGATCGCCGCCAGGAGCGCTTCGGGCGCGGCGTCCTTGAGCAGGTAGCCGTGTGCCCCGGCGCCGAGCGCCGCGCGTACCCCGGCCTCGGTGTTGGTCATCGTGACGACCAGCAGGGCGCAGGCCGGGGCGATCACCCGGAGATCGCGGACCAGCGCGGCGCCGTCGCCGTCGGGCAGGCGCAGGTCGACCACCGCGACGTCGGGGCACTGCTCGGTGGCGAGCCGGCGCGCCTCGGCCACCGTGCCCGCCTCCAGCACGCGGGCGACCCACGGTTCGGGGCGCAGCATGGCGGCCATCCCGGTGCGGACCACGGGATGGTCGTCCACCACCAATACCGTCTTTGCCACGGTGCCTCCGGGCGTCAGTCGGAATGACTACTTCTCCGTTGTGAACACCGATCGTCGCCGTGACAGTGACCGTATGCAACGGACCAATCAGGTATCGGACGTCGTCGTATTGAACGGTGTGCCGGCCGACCAGCAGTGGATGGATCAGGTGACCGCGTCGGCGCGCAAGGGCGGCGACGACTGGCCGCACCCGCACCAGTCATTGCCTGCGGGGCAGGTCACTCAGGTTGAACTGTACAAACTCATCGCGGCCGCCTTCGCTGTCGGTGGCCGGCCGTGGTCGGTGGCCACCGACGGGTACCCGCCGATCGACGGTGCGGTGAGCGCGATCGCCCCGCCGCCGCCGACCGACGACCCGGACCCGAGCCGCGGATCGTCGATGCACAACCTGCTGCACAGCATTCTCGGTGACTTCCACTAGAACCGCGTGGGCTCCGGCGATCGCCTCGTACGCCCTGGTCGGCGTGGCGGTGGTCGCCGGCCTGCGGCATCCGCCGAGCGCCGAGTGGCGGGACTGGCTGCTCGCGCTGGTCTGCCCGCCGCTGGGCGCGCGGGTAGCGGCGTATGCGCCGCGCAATCCGGCCGGGTGGCTGATCTCCGCGGTCGGGCTGTGCGAGGCGGGCACGGTCGCCGCCTCCACCGCGGACGGGACGGCCTGGCTGCGCGATTGGCTCTGGTTCCCGCCGATCGGCCTGGTCGTGCTGGTGCTGCTGCTCTTCCCGGACCTTCCCGCGCGGCGTCCCGGCCCGGCCGTCGCGCTCACGGCCACTCTCGGCGGCACGGCCGGGCTCGCCCATCTGGCGGCCCGCGCGCCGGACGGCTTCATCACCGACACCGTCGGCGTTTCGCCCGGCTGGGACACCTGGCTCGTGCTGGGCGCGATCGTCACGCTGGGTGGGTGCGCGCTGGTTGCGGTGGGTGCGCTGTTCTTCCGCGTACGCCGTGCCGACCCCGAAAAGCGCGGTCCGCTCGTACTGACGCTGGTCAGCGCCGTAGTTCTGCTGTCCTGCCTGGTCGCCGACGCGGTCTGGGGCGTGCCGCTGGTGTGGCTGGGCGCGGCGCTCGCGGTGCCGGTGGCCACAGCGGTCGCGGTGATCCGGTACGGGCTGTACGACATCAACGGCCTGCTGCACCGGTCGCTGACCTACGGGCTGTTCACGGTGGCGATGGTGGCCGCGTACACGATCGTGGTGACCGTCGTCGCCGACCTGAGCCCGGCCGTCGCCCCGGTGGTGGCCGCCGCGACGCTGGTCGTGCTGCAGCCGCTGCGCCAGTCCTTGGACACGCTGGTCCGGCGCAGCCTGTACGGGCTGGGCGCCGACCCGTACCGGCTGACCACCGCCCTGAGCCGCCGGGTCGGTCTCGCCCGCGCGCCCGGCGAGATGCTGTCCGCCGCGGTCGAGGTGATCGGCGACGGGCTGCGCGCGCCGTACGCGGCCGTGCACCTGGGCGACCGGGACCTTGCCGAGGCGGCGACCGGTCGCCGCCGGGACTGGCCGGTCACCGAGGTGCCGCTGGCACACCGCGGCGCGGTGATCGGCCGCCTGCTCGTCCAGCAGCGCAGCCCCGACGAGCAGTGGTCGCGCGCGGAACGCGTGGTCCTCCAGCACCTGGCCGCGCAACTCGCGCCGTCGGCCGCCGCGCTCGGCCTGACCCGCGACCTGCAGGCGGCCCGCGAGTCGGTGGTGCGCGCCCGCGAGGACGAACTCCGCCGCCTGCAACGCGACCTGCACGACGGGGTCGGCCCGACACTGTCCGGCGCCCGGATGCTGGCCCTGTCCCTCACCGCCGAGGTGACCCATCCGAGCCTCGCCACGATCGAGCACTGGCTCGCCGACGCCGCCGCCGAGGTGCGCCGGGTGGTCGACGGCCTGCGCCCGCCGGCACTGGAGGACGGCCTGGCCGCGGCGCTCGCGACGATCGCCGCCCGGCACCGGCACGGCGGCCTGACCGTGGTCACCGACCTGGACGACCTGACCGAGCTGCCCGCGGCCGTCGAGGTGGCCGTCTACCGGCTGGTCGACGAGGGCCTGACCAATGTGGTCAAGCACGCGTCGGCCTCGGACGCCACGGTCACGGTGCGACGGACGGCGGAGGCGCTGCGGATCGTGCTCGAGGACGACGGGGTGGGCGGCGCCCTCTCTGGTGCGGGCGGTGTCGGCATGCACTCGATGCGGACCCGATGCGAGGAACTGGGCGGCTCCTTCGCCGTCGAGGCGCGTCTGCCGGGAACCCGACTCGTCGCCCACCTGCCGCTGGGCTGATGTCCCGGCCGGCCCGGGCGGTTGTCCCTGCCGGTGGACGGCGGCGCCACCGAGGCTCGCTGACATGCACGTACTCGACTTCGGGATCCTCGGCGAACTGCACGCCCGGGCGGCTCGGCACGTTCGTACCCCACGCCCCGCCAAACAGCGCGCCCTGCTGGCGCTGCTGCTCCTGCACCACGACGAGCTGATGCCGACCGGCAGCATCATCGACGCCCTCTGGGCGGAACGTCCGCCGAGGTCGGCGCGGGCGGCACTGCAAATGCATGTCACCGGGGTACGCCGCGCGCTGCACCCCGGCGCGCCCGGGCCCGCGACGTCGGTGCTGGAGACCCGCCCGCGCGGCTACCTGCTGCGGCTCGGCGCCGGTTCGCTGGACCTGCGCGACTTCCGCAGACAGGCGGCGACCGGCCACGCCCAGCTGGCCGCGGGCGACTGCGCGGCGGCCGCGGACGCCTTCCACGCGGCCCTGTCCCTGTGGCGCGGCCCGGCGCTGGCCGACCTGACGGGCGACGCCCTGGACCCGCACATCGACCGCCTGGAGTGCGAACGCCTGACCACGCTGCAGGCCAGGATCGGCGCCGACCTGTGCCAGGGCCGGTCCGCCCAGGTGATCGGCGAACTGGTCGAGCTGTGCGCCCGCCACCCGCTGATCGAGTCGTTGCACGCCCAGCTCATGCTCGCGTCCTGGCTGTCGGGACGTGGCGCGCAGGCGCTCGAGGTCTTCACCCGGGCCCGGCGCATCCTGATCGACGAGGCGTGCATCGAGCCCGGTCCGGCCCTGCGCACCCTGCAGCAGGCCATCCTCAAGGCCGCCGACCCGGACGCCTTCCGCCACCACGGGCACCGGTGAGGCTCATCGCGGCTCGACCAGTCGCGAGTCGTACGCGATCACCACGAGTTCGGCGCGGTCCCGTGCGTCGAGCTTGGCCAGCAGGCGGGTGATGTAGGTCTTGATGGTGGCCGGACTCAGGCACAGCCGGTCGGCCAGTTCGCTGTTGGACAGTCCACGGGCGACCAGCACGAGCACCTCCCGTTCCCGTCTGGTCAGTGCGGACAGCTCGCGCGGCGGGAGGCCCAGGATGTCGGGCCGGGCGGCGAATTCGCGGATGAGCCGGCGGGTCACCCTCGGCGCGAGCAGGGCGTCACCGGCCGCGACCAGCCGGATCGCGTCCAGCAGGCCGGACGGCCGCATGTCCTTGAGCAGAAACCCGCTCGCGCCGGCCCGCAGTGCGGCGTAGACGTACTCGTCGAGGTCGAAGGTGGTCAGGATGATCACTTTGACGGTCCGGAGGTGGGGCGTCGCGTTGATCCGGCGGGTCGCCTCCACCCCATCCACGCCGGGCATGCGCACATCCATCAGGACCACGTCCGGGCGTTCGGCCGTGACGAGTTCCACCGCGCCCGCTCCATCGCCGGCCTCACCGACCACCCGCAGGTCGTCGGCGGTGTTCAGCAAGGTTCGGATGCTGCCGCGGATCAGGGCCTCGTCGTCCACGACGGCGACGCTGATCGTCATGCCCTCGCCTCGGCCAAGGGCAGGCGGGCGCTCACCCTGAACCCGCCGCCGGACGTGGGAACCGGCCCGACGCTGAGTTCTCCACCGACCATGCCGACCCGCTCGCGCATACCGAGAATCCCGTGACCGTCCGACCGGTCGGCCTTCCTGGATCCGGAGCCGTTGTCCGTCACCCGCACTTCCACCGAGTCCGCCGCGTAGTCGATGACCACGTCGGCCCGCGTCGCGCCGGCATGCCGCACGACGTTGGTCAGGGCCTCCTGGACGATCCGGTACGCCGACGCGTCGACCGCTGGAGACAGTGGCCGGGCAACCCCGGTGACGACCACCGGCACCTGCAGTCCCGCCGCCCGGAACGGGACGACCAGAGCGTCCAGACTCGCCACCCCCAGGCGACGGTCGTCCTCGGCGCCGGCCGCCGGGCTCCCGGTGCGGAGGACACCGAGCAGGGACCGCAGCTCGCGCAAACCCGTGCGGCTTGTCTCCTCGATCGACAACAGCGCCCGGCGGGCCTCGTCGGGCTGCTCGTCGACCACATAGTTGGCCACGCCGGCCTGGAGCGCGATCACACTCATGCGGTGTGCCACCGCGTCGTGCAACTCGCGCGCGATGTGCAGTCGCTCCCGCGCCACCGCCTCCCGCGTCGTCAACTCGCGCAGCCGCGCCAGATGCCGGCCATGGGCACGGACCGTTCCGCCGAGGACCGCCGCGACCGTCACCAGCACCGCGCTCGTCAGCATCAGGCCGCCGGGGGAGCCGGTGCTCTCCAGGGGCGGCGCGAACCAGGCCGCCGCGCCGACCATTCCCAGCACGACGGGGAGAACGACGGCCATGGACCGGGCCGGCCGTCCGGCCGCCCACCGGGTAGATCGCGAGCGCGACCTCGAACACCGGATACTCCGCGCCGGACCTGAGCATCGACCCGCAGGTGCACAGCACCACCACCGCGCCGACCGGCAGCGGCCAGATCCGCCGCACCGCGAGGGGAAGCACCGCACCCAGGCCGGCCGCGGTCAGCCATCCCTGGGCCAGGCCCGCCGACGAGAACACCGCGACCACGACGACGTCCAGGGCGATCCAGTGACCGGTGCGGAGACGACCCAGCAGCGGCGGTCGGTAGTCGGTCGACATGCACGAGAGGCTAGGCCGTCCGACCTGAGAGGACCTTGAAACTGTCACCCCTGGTCCGACGACACCGCCGGTCCCGCCGCGGCACCCTCTTCCCCATGGCATCTGGAAGCACCAACGTCAGCCGCCGCGCGATGCTCGGTGCCGTCACGGTGACCGCTGCCGGCGCGGCGTTGTCACCCGACACCGCGTCCGCCGCGGCACCGCCTGCCGAGCCGCAGGTCCGCGGATCGTTCAAGATCACGGATCGGCGCGGCAAGCAGCGGTTCCGCCTCGACTCACGGAAGCCCCCGATCATCATCGACGGCCAGGAGATCCCGGCCGCGCAGCGCGGTGGGCCGGAGAACGCCAGCTGGCTGATCTTCAACGACGACAACGGCAACGAGATCGGCGGCATCCTGGCCGGCACGACCGGTGGCAGCATCACGTTCGACTATCCCGGTGCGCTCGACGCCATCAAGATGTCGAGCATCTGGCGCGACCCGGTCGGCGGCGCCGGCATCAACATCAACGCCCATCCGACCGGCGCGCCGCCGACCGGCCCGAAGGAACGGGTCCTCCTCGGGTGGCGCTCCGACCTGGGCTCCCTGCTGCACCTCACCGACTCCCAGGGGCGGCCGCGCATCACCCTCGAGGTGGACGAGAACGACACGCCGTCGATCAAGGTGCTTGACACCGACGGCAAGGTCGTGGCTCAGCTCCCGCCCCGCTGACCCGGCGAGCACTTGGCTTGGCTGCCGGTTCGCATGGTGTGGGCGTCGTCGAGCACGTCGGCGTCGGGGGGCAGCATGGCTACGGTGGGCAGCGGGTCGCGCTTGTCGATCTCGGCGAGGTAGTCGGCCCACTGCTGGGGGAGGGCGATCAGGTAGAAGACGAACTCCTGGCCGGCCTCGTCGTCGTCGCCGATCCCGGTGCGGGTCATGGTCCAGCGCCCGGCACCGTCGACGGTGATGGGCTGAAGCGGCGTGAACATGCCGGTGGGCGTCTTGACGACCAACCAGAGCTTCTTGCGGTCGGGCACCGACGCCGTGCCCTCGACGGTGATGCACCGGTCGATGCTTGCGGGCACCCTGATCTCGGCTGTCGTCCGCGCCTTGTCGACCGCCTCGGGTCCGTGCTCGACCGCGAGCGTGGCGAGCACCGCGGCGACCGCGCCGATGATGCCGCTGAACACCTGCTGGTCGCGCATGAAGCGCCGGATCGGACCGCGGGCCGGTGCATGGGCCGGGGCAGGACTGGGGGTGGGGGCTGTCATGTCAGCAAGCTAAGGGCGCTGCCCTCCGGCCGGGGACGGGTGTCGCGTGTCGTTGCGCGACGCACGACACCTCAGCGGTCGAGGGGCCCGTCGGCCGGTCCGTGGCGGAGCCACCACCTCACCGCCGCGCGCGCACCGGGTGACCACGCCGGGTCGGCGACGATCTCCCGGAGCAGTGCATGCTGGTGTCGCATGCCCAGGGCGCAGATGAGGGCGCCGTCGCCGACGCGTCGCGCGAGGAGATGTCGCCAGAGGCTGGACGGCGAGTCGCCCGGCATGTGGCCCAGGCTCCGGACGGCCGTGTCTCGCACCTGCGCCGGCACGTCGTGGGCGCAGGCGAGACGCTCCACCGTCCGGCGGTTCTCGCCGAGGGCGGCCAATGCGCTCACCAGCCTCGCCCCGTCGACCGAGGTTCGCGGGGTGGTCAGCTCGTCGCCGATCCGGCGGGCCAGCGGTGCGCGCAGCGGGCTCGCGGCCAGGAACCGGATCGCGACGTAGCGAGCGGTCGCGTCAGGGTCGCACAGCATCGCGATCACCAGGCCGGTGGCGGCGCCGGTCGGGATGTCGACGTCGGCAGCGGCGGCGTGCGCGAGCCTTTCGGCGTAGGCGGTCCGGTCCGGGCCGGTCGGTGAGTCGCAGGGCGGCGAGGCGTGGTCCTGAGCGAGCAGGCGCGACGTCGCACCGCGGAAATGGCCCAGCCGGATCTTCTGCGCCGCGACGACGCGGGCACCGGCCTCCACCTCGGTGCTGACCGGCGTGCGAAGGTGCCGCAGCACCACCGCCGTCGCGTCGGGATGCTGGGAACCGTCGAGCCCGAGCAGCACGTCGCCCCCGACTGCGAAGTACCGGTCACGGGCCAACTGGTCACACAGGTCGATCGCGACCCGGCCGAGGGCGGGATGTCCGATCAACCGGGCCAGGGCCTCCTGGCGGCGCGCCCAGCCGTCGCCCTCGGCGGCACAGAGCTCGACAACCAGCCGGTGCGTGATCATGCCGGCATCGCGATCGCGCAGGCAGATGTGCGGGTCCGTCGAGATCATCCCGGTCAGCTCGTCCCAGTCGCCTCCGGTCATCGCGTCGCCGCCGTCGGCCTTCTCGACCAGGTCCAGGATCAGCCGGCGGCGCCGCTGACCGGACACCGCTGGACGTCGGATGACCGGCCCGCCGATGGCCCCGGAGGCCGCCCGGTGGGCGATGTCGAGGGCGGCCAGAAGATCGTGACCCGAAGCGCTCTCGTAGAGGCGTACGACATCGATGTGGGGTGTCGAGCGACCGCCCTCCCAGGCGTGCACCCGGCTCCGATGGACGCCCCGGGGCCAACGTGGGCCGCGCGCCCGGCGGGCGAACCCGGAGACGGTGGTGAAGCCGGCGCACCGGCGGTGGCTGGCGAGGAGCCAGGCTGTGCGCTCTCGGACGAGGGCTTGCTCAGGCACTCACCGAGGATATCGGGGACAGGGACCAGCCGAGCGACCGTCGGAAGTGGATCAACGGCTCGCCCGGGACGGCCTCCAGGTCGGTGACCTCGCCGATGATCGCGGCGTGGTCGCCGTGCGGGAGGACCGCCGACGTGGCGCAGCGCAGGTAGGCGCGGGCCCCCGCCAACCGTGGCACGTCGTCGTCCCAGGTCCAGTTCTGGTCGGCGAAGCGATCCGCCGCCGGGCCGGCGAAGGTGCGGGCCAGCTCGGCGTCCGCCCGCCCCAGCAGGTGCACGCCGAAGCCGCGACAGTTCACCATCATCGGGTACGAACGGCTCGCCGCGTCGATCGCGACCAGCAGGGACGGCGGACGGGTGCTGTACGAGCACAGCGACGACACCAGCAGCCCGCCCGGCGCGCCCGACGGCTGGCGGGCGGTGACCACGGCGACGCTGGTCGCGTGTTCGCTCATCAGGTCGCGGAAGAACTCGGTGGCGGGCGCCGGCGCCCGGGTCGCGGTCATCGGGCGGCCACCGCGGCCAGGCGTTCCTCGGCGTCGGGGTCGCCGGTTGCCGCGACCACGGCCGCGTAGTCGGCCCGCGCCCGGTCCCAGCTGCCCGCCGCCTGGTGCACGACGCCCCGGTTGAAGACCAGCTCCGGCGTCTCGCGCACGGCGATCGCCCGGTCCAGGTCGGTGAGCGCGGCGGTCAGGTCGCCCGCTTCGAAGGACAGGGCGGAGCGGATGGCGTACGCCTCGGCGCAGTTGTCGTCGAGAAGGAGGGCGCGGGACACCGCCTCGCGTGCGTCCTCCCCGCGGCCCAGCTCGCCGAGCAGCCGTGCCGTCAGGCAGTGCAGGCCGGCGTGGCCGGGGTCGTCGGCCAGCGCCACCCGGGTCTCGGTCAGCGCCGCCGCGGTCTCGCCCAGGTCGGCCAGGATCTCCGCCCGGGACAGGCGGGCGGGGGTGTTCGGCGGGTCCAGTTCGGCCGCGCGCCCGAAGTCGGCGGCCGCCGCCTCCAGTTCGCCCAGCGCCGCGTGGGCGTCGCCGCGGTTGTAGTACGCCTCGGCGAACGGCGGCGACAACGCCAGCGCGCGGTCGTAGTCGGCCAGCGCCTCCGCGGTCCGGCCCAGCCGGCGCAGCACGTTGCCGCGGTTGAACCAGTGGTCGTGGAAGTGCGGGTCCACGGCGATCACGTGGTCGTAGTCGGCCAGCGCGGCGGGCAGGTCGCCGAGCATCACGTGCACCAGCGCCCGGTTGTAGCGCAGGCCGGTGCGGTGCAGAAGCTGATCGTCCGGCTCGAGTTCCCGGTCCAGCCGGTCGATGCCCTCGGTGACCAGGCGCAGCGCCTCCTCGGGGCGGCCGTCGCGCACCTCCACCAGGGCGAGCCCGTTGCGGTTGAAGACCTCGTAGAAGATCCGGTCCTTCTTCTCCGGCAGGGCGCCGGCCAGGGCGATCGCGACGTTCAGCCAGCCGCGTGCGGTCACCGGGTCGCGGCGGCCCTCGGCGTGGTGCCGGGCGAAGAGCATCGCCGTTCCGTACGCGGCGTGCATCTGCATCTCGGGATCCTCGGTGAGCGCCCGGATCTCGTGGTAGGCCGCCGCGGCCTCGTCGGCCTGCCCGGACGCGGCCAGCGACGTGGTCATGTCGCCGGTGAAGTCCCACCACAGGTCCGGCTGGGCTTCCCGGTCGACGAGCGCCCGCCCGCGCCGGCCCAGGTCGATGGCCGCGTGGTAGAGCCCGTGGTCCTTGCAATGCACCTGGGCGGCTCGGAGAAGACCGGGGCCTCGCGGGTCGCTGCCGCGTTCGGCGTGCCAGCACACGGCTCCGTAGGCGCCGACACCGCCGGCCAGAAGAAGGGACAGCCGGGCGTCGTGCAGCGCGGCGCGCGCGGCCGGGGCAAGGCTCAGGTACGCGGCGTCGTCCACGCCGATACCGTCGGCGTCCACATAGGCCTGGGCGTCGCCAGGCACCACGGAAGTCGAGGTGTGGACCACGGTCAGCAGGTCGGGGGAGATGCGGCGGCGGACGACGTCCAGCCACTCCCGGTCGGTCTCGTCCGCCTCGTGCACGTCCTCGACGATCAGCGTGCCGGGCTCGGTCAGCGAGTCGCGCAGGAGCTCGGCGAGGCCGTTCGCGATCCGCAGGGTGTGCACCCGGGACTGGTAGCGGGTGCGGGTGCCGGACATCATCGTCGACTCGAGCGTCGCCAGGATCGGTGGCACCTGCCCGGCGAACTCCGGCGCCGCGGTCAGGATCTCGATGTGGTGGCGTACGCCCAGGTCGGGGCGGCGGGCCAGGATGTCGGGGAGGATCTGCCGCAGCAGGCTGCCGGCCGCGGTGTACGGGCCACGGCGGCGCCGGTGCGCACTGACCTCGGCGAGCGTGCGGTGAAGCGTACCCATCGGATTGGTCCTCATCTCTGACGCCGGCGGCGATCACGCAGGGTGAGCCACAGGGTGATCGAGCCCTGGATGACGTTGACGGACAGGAAGACGGCGGAGTCGAGAAGCTCCGCGGTGGAGTGGTAGCCGGCCAGGCGGCCGAGCGCGGTGGCGAACATCGCGTAGACCACCGGCAGGATTCCGAGGACGAACGCGCCGATGCTGGCCGTGTAGCCGACCACGATCAGCCACGAGTACCAGCGGGCGGCGCGTAGATCGGTCGAGGACCAGCGGTCCAGCGGTTGCGGGGCCCGGCGCCACCGGTTGCGGAGGACCGCCCGCGCCGCGCCGTGCAGGTCGTCGCAGCCCAGCACCGTGCAGATCAGCACGTAGATGTCGGTGCGCAGGTAGAAGAAGAACTGCCAGAGCAGACGCAGCACGGTGGCAAAGGCAAAAGCCAGACAGAGCTGATGGGTACGCCCTCCGCTCGCGCCCGCCACCAGGATCAGCGCGGCCAGGGCGCCCAGCTCGAAGAGCATCCCGGCGAGGATGGGCAGGAAACGCTGCCGCCGCGGCACCGTGACCAGGCCGTCCAGTGACGTCTCCAGGACCAGGTAGTAGAGGCGATGGCTGACCCGGACCCGGGAGTGCAGGCCGAGCCGGCGACCGGCCAGCGCGTGGCAGATCTCGTGCAGGGCCAGTTGCGGCGCCGCGCCGAGGAAGAGCACCAGTTCGATGATCGCGACGTACTCGGTGAACAGCAGGTGCTCGGGGCGGGGGAGCAGCGCCGGATCGCGGATCACCGTGACCGCGGCGGCGATCAGCAGGCCGAGGTAGAGGAATGCCACCGGCGGGGAGAAGAGCGCACGGCCGAGGCGTTGCCAGCGCACCGGCTCCACGGGTGGTGTTCCGCGGGTGCTCACGAACTCCAGCTCGTTCAGGGCGTCGAGCAGGTCGTCGAGGTCGACGGGCTCGCCGTATTCGCGCTCGTACCAGGCGGCGGCCTGCTCCGGGGTCTGCCCGTCGGCGAGGCGGCGGACCAGGGCGGCGCCGTCCGGCGGGAACATGCCGTACGAGTCGATGTCCCGGCGCCCGATGGTCACCTCGTCGCCGGTCTCCAGGTAGACCAGCGGATGCAGGGTCACCGGCTGGTCGGTGCGGATGCTCATGGGCCGGCCCCTCTTCCTGGTGCTTGGCCTTCCTGGTGTTTCGCCGGATGCGGGCACGGGGCCCGCATCCGGCGGGCCCACTCAGAGCTTGGTGGGGTACTGCGGACAGGCGGCGGCCGTCAGGCGCACCGGACCGGCCTTGCGCACGCTGATCTTCTTGAAGGCCTTGGCCTTGTTGTTCTCCGTCATCGTCAACACCTCCCTCCGGGGTCTCGCTCGGGCACCACAGAGGTTGCCGAGCGGCCCCAAGGGCTCACCAAAGAGCGCCCAAAGCCGTCAGCTGATCAGCGCGGGGAGGGCGAAGAGCATGGCCGCCGACCAGGTGATGTGGGTGAGGATCGGTGCGAGGACGCCGCCGGAGGCGCGGCGCTGGAGGCCGAGGACGGCGCCCAGCAGGAGCGCGGCGAAGACCAGCATCGCGTTGAGCGTGGCGATGGTCGCGGCGGCGTACACCAGGGTGGAGATCGGCACGGCGTAGCGGCGGCCGATGGCGGCGAACAGGGCGCCGCGGAAGAACAGCTCCTCGGCGACGCCGTTGAGGACCGTGATCAGCAGGATCGGGACGATCGCGCCGAACCGGGCGTGCGCCAGGACGTCGTTGACCGAGTCGCGCAGCGGCGGGATCTCGCGGACCACCAGCGCACCGACGGCGAAGACCCCGGCCGCGACGACGCCGGTGGCGACCGGGGTGAGGATCGGGCGGCGCACCCGGTCGCGGAACGGGATGTGGCCCAGGTGCAGCGGACCGGACAGGAACGCGCCGGCCGTCCAGGTCGCGGCCACGCCCAGCGTCAGCGGGTAGAACGCGGCGTCACCGGGGCGGATGGACAGCGAGATCCCGAGCAGGACGGCCCCGGCGACGAGGGTCACCGCCACCACCACGCGGCGGCGGTGGAAGGCGGTGTCCGGCTCGATGTGGTCCCGCTCCACGCGATCGATCAGCGAGGGCGCGACCACGCGGCGCATCCAAGTCACGGTCTCCTGGTACCCCGAGCGCTCCGGGACATTCAAAAGGGCCCCGGAGGGCCCTTTCGACGATTATGAAATCAGGCCCAGAATACGTAGGTGGCGCCGTACTTGACGGCCTTGGTCTGACCGTCGGTGCAGGCGCCCGCGGGCGCCGCGCCGCCCGACGTGAAGAGGCGCTGAATGTAGTTGACCTTGGTCAGCGAGCCGGTTTTGCCGCTGTGCCCGTTGACCTGCAGCAGCAGCTGCGGGATGGAGCCGGTGACCGGCGAGTCCTGGATCTTGGTGGCGGTGATGATCGACCCGTCCCGGGTGTGCTCCCACGTCGGACCCTTGTAGTGGTGGATCCGGCCGATCGGCCCGGCGAGCTGCGCCTCCGGCACCGAGGCGCCGGTGAAAACGCCGCCCGTGCAGGTGTAGGTCTGGGTTCCGGAGGTCACCTTCGCGCTGCCGACGAACTTGGATCCGGCGGGCGGGCGGATGTTCGACGGGATGCCGCCGCGGGTGAACTCGGCGCCGGCCTGGGCCTGCTCGGCGGCCGAGGCGTTGAAGGTGACGGCGCCGAGGGCGGCGACGACCGCCGCGGCGCCGGCGATGGAGACGACGCGGAGACGGGTGCGCTTACGGGACATGAAACTGAACTCCTCCGTTGACCAACGTGTATATCGAATCGTACGAACCGATTCAGTGAAAAGCTCAACGGAAGGGTGAAATGATTCTTAGGAATTTCTTTTATTGATCAGGGCTCTAATAGTTGCGATCGCATCGAATCATTGACGGCGGTGGCGGAATCGTCTTCTGCCCCGTCGGCTACGCGCGGTGACCAGCACGAACATCAGGGCGACCGCGACGAGTGACACGGCGACCACGATCGGGAGGGTCAGCCCGTAGGGCAATTCCTCGCGGACCGGCTGAGCGGTGGGCCGGGGGCGCGACGGGGGCTTGGGTGCGGGGGCCTTCGAGGCCGTCGCCCGGCGGGACGGAACCGCGGCCGGCTTCGGGCCGTCCTTGCCGATGACGCCGAGCACCCACTTCGCGACCGTGTCGATCCGCCCGCTCCGGTCGGCGCCGGTGTGCGGGCAGGTCGGGCCGCCGCTGACCACGCCGACCACGACGGGCGCGCCGGTCTTGTCCTGGATGAAGTAGGGGCCGCCGGAGTCGTGCGGGCACGGGCTGGTGTTCGACCGCGGCGCCCTGCCGGACATGCCCAGGACGTACTTGCCGACCGAGGTGATGGTGAACTGCCCGGTCTGCATGGTATCCGTGGTGTCCGATTCGTCGCCGTCGACCAGCCCGAATCCGATCAGGCGTACCCGCTGGCCGACCTTGGGCTTCGTGCGGTTGAGCCGCATCGGCGTGATGCCGGTGATGTCCCGGTCGAGTTTGGCCAGGGCGACGTCGGCGACCGACGACTGCTTCACGGCGATGACCTTGGCCTCCTGCCCGGCTGAGCCGTTCAGGTCGGCGCGGCCGACGGTGGCGATCGTCTTCCTGGCGACCGGCCGGGCCACCCGCCGCTCCCGCGCGTCCTTGAAGCAGTGCCCGGCGGTGAGCACCCAGCGTGAGTTGATGAGGCCGCCCGAACACGAGGAGTCGCGGGTACCGCCGCCCAGCACCGGGATGTCGATCGCCGACAATTTGACCGAGAAAGGGTAGGCGCCGTCCTTCACGTCCTGCCCGTTGGCGATCGCGTACGCCGGAGAAGCGCCGCCGAACCCGGCCACGCTCATCACACTGAGTATGCAAGCTGTCAATGCAAGTGACAGCCGCCGTCTCCATCGCACGCGGAAAGCTTCCCGCATGGGGGCAAGACCATTTGCGTGAGCATCCGGTTACAAGTCTATTGAGGACATCGACCGGGGTCGTCTATGGGTGGAGACTGATGCTCGCGTAATCAATTCGACACTCCGGGTGAGGTGCACGCGATGGTGGACACGATGGCCGAGGCGTTGCGGGCGGCCGCCGGACCGGAGCTCTTCCACCGGAATACGTTCCGGATCACCGGTCTTCCCACCACCGCCGACCGGATAGCAATCCACCGCCGGCACGAGCAGGCGACGGCCGGCGACGCCGACGCGGCCGAGGTGCGCGCCGCCTGCGAGCGCCTGCTGGAGGACCCCCGCCGCCGGGTGATCGACGAATTGTTCTGGCTGTGGGACGTGCCCGGCACCGACTGCCCGTGTCCCAGATCACTGCACGACGACCATGACCGGGCGGTGATCATGTACGGCCGGGCCCTCGACCGGGAACTGCACGCCGACGCCGACGACGCCACACTCGAACAGCTGTGGGTGGACGCCTCCCGCCGCTGGGAGGCCCTCCAGCAGGACGACGGCCTGTGGGAGCACCTGCTGCACCGGGTGACCGTGCTCAACGACGCCCGCCTGCCCGCGACCGTGGTCGACGAACTCCGCGCCGGGCTGCCCGCCACGCTCCTCCAGCCGCTGGTCACGCTGGCCGTGGCCGCCAAAGACCCGGCCCGCCCCGCCCGCTGCGCCCGCGACTGGACCGGGCAGCGCAGCCTCGCCGAGGACCTGCTGGACCGCACCGCCGACCCGCTCTACGCCGAGGTCGAGACCATCGCCGGACGGGTGCGGGCCCTGCTCGACGCCGGGATGGTGGATTCGGCGATCGACGAGGCCAAGACCGCGATGGGTACGCTCGTCCGCCTGCGCGCCCTGCTGCCGGCCGCCTACTACCAGCGCACCGCGAACCTCTCCGAACTGGTCGCCATCGCGTTCAACAACTGCGCCAGCCAGCTGTACGAGCAGTCCGGGCCGCTGGTCGACAGGTTCGCCGAGCTGTTCCCGGTCGCCGCCGAGATGGCCGTCACCCCGCACACCCGGCAGACCGTGACCGCGAACAAGCAGATCATCGGGGCCGCCGCCGACCAGCTGGCGATGGGCGTCCGGCTGATCCGCCAGTTCGCCGACACCGGGCAACCGGCGGTGGCCGGCGAGGAGGCCGAACGGCTGCGCCGCGAACTGGGCGAGATTCCGGGCGCCTCAGCCGAGATCGACCGCACCATCGAGGAACTGCGGGAACGCCGCCGCCTGCCGGAACGCACCGGCGCCCGGGTGGGCGGCTGGCTGATGGCCGCGGTGCTGATCGCCGTCGTGCTGGGCTTCATCCTGGTGCTGTACTTCCCGATCGGATGATGATGATGCGATGCGGGTGATGCCGCGCGGTTACTCGCACGACGTCCGCGGCGACGGGACCACCGTGGTCAAGCGCTACCAGGGCCCGCTCGCCGGCCAGCGGGCCGCGACCGAACACGCCACGCTGCTCCGGCTGGCCGGCGGCGCGGTGCCGGTGCCGCGCGTGCTCGACTCGGGCCCCGGCGTTCTCGTCACGGAGCACCTGCCCGGCGTACACGGACAGGCGCTGATCGAAAACGGTCTGGCCGAACCAGTCCTCCGTTCCTGTGGAGCGGCCTTGAGGCGCATCCCGCCGCCGCTCATACACGGCGACTACGGCCCCAACAACACCCTCTACGACCCTGAGACGTACGCGGTGACGGCGGTGCTCGACTGGGAGTTCGCCCACGACGGCGACCAGGTCGAGGACCTCGCCTGGGCGGAGTGGATCGTGCGCAGGCACCACCCCTCGTCCGTGCACGCCCTGGACGCGTTGTTCGACGGCTACGGCGAGCGCCCGCCATGGGCTGCCCGGCAGGAGTTCATGCTGGCCAAATGCCGGCAGATGCTGGCGCTGCCGCGTCTCCATGAATCCGGCCGCGACCGCTGGCGCCGCAACATCGAGATCACCGCCGGCTGGACGGACTAGCCGTTGCCGCCGGAGGCGATCGCGACCACGGGACGGCCGGTGTCACGGGAGCCGGCGTGGGCCAGGGCCGCCGCCACACCGACCGCACCCGGCGGCTCCACCACCAGATGCGCCTCGGTCGCGCACAGGCGCCGGGCCGTCGCGATATCAGACTCGGACACGGCAACCACGTCGGCCCGCGCCACCGACTGCGCGTGGTTGCCCGTCGAGTAGGCGACGACGCTCTCCTCGCTCGAGATCTTGTAGGTGGCGCTGCGGACCTTGAACGAGCCGGTCGGCTGGAGGGAGGCATTCGGCCTCGAGCAGGATCGGGTGGCCGGCCACGGTGGTGTGCCGGCCCAGCTCGACGAGCGGCGTGCGCGGGATGTGCGGCGCGATCGTCGCGCGCACGTCACGGATGTCCCTCATGATCCGGTGTGCGGCCACCCCGCCGGTCGCGGCCGGCCGCCCGCGCGCAACGTCGACGTGTCGGTCTGCGGGACCATCGGATAGAGACTGGAGTACGCCTGCCAGGACGGCTGCGGCTGCGGCTCCGGGGGCGCCTGCGACCGTGACAACGACAGCAGCACGTCCTGCGCGGCCTGGTGGAACTGATGCTCGGTCACCAGTCCGTGCACGTCGACGGCACTCGGGCTGAGCGGGATCCGAATGCACGCCGACCGCAGCACCCGCGCGCCGCCGTGATTCAGCACGGCTTCCAGACCCGCGCGCGCCCCGTCGTCCTGCCCCGGCGCGGAGACGGACAGCCAGGCGACCGGCTTCCCGGTGAGATGCGGGCCGTCGGACAGCCAGTCGAGCAGATTCTTCAGGCTGCCCGGCAGTGAGCCGCCGTACTCCGGCGTACAGAAGAGAAGCCCGTCCGCGGCGGCGACCTGCTCCTGAACCAGCTTGACCGACCCCGGGATCCGCCGCTCGTAGGGCACGAATGCAGGCAACACCCGCAGCGCGTCATAGACCACGGCGGTGACCCCCGGAGGCGCGACCTGCGCGGCGGTCCGCAGCGCGGCCGTCTGCAGCGAGTCCTCACGGGTGCTGCCGGAGATCAGCAAGATGCGCGACATGGCGGAGACGATAGGCGTAAGTAAGTGCCCCCGGTAGGAATCGAACCTACGACACACGGTTTAGGAACAGTTGCTCCTTGTCGCAGTGACCAGCGTCGGCGTACGGTTCGACCCCTGGCATGCCATTCACGTGCCATTAGACAATGCGCAATACGGGGGAAGGACGAACGCTATGGGAACACGACGGCAATGGGGAGCGATCCGCGAGCTGCCGAGCGGACGCTTCCAAGCCCGCTATCCTGACGCGGACACGGGCAAGATGGTTCCTGCGCCGCTGACTTTCGCCAACCGGAAGGCGGCCGACAAGTGGCTTTCCAAGAAGCGAACCGAGATCGACGCGGGCATTGCGGGCGATGAGAGGTTGGCTCAGCGGCCGCTCCGGGACTGGTGGCCCGGATACGAAAGATCTTTTGCTCACCTTAAATCTCGCACACGATTCGGCTATATCCGTTCTTGGGAGCTCCGGGTCGGACCTGAGTTTGGCGACACTATAGTACGACGAATCAACGGGAACCGCATCGACGACTGGGTTGCAGGCATGTTGGCCGCAGGTGTCAGCACGTCCAAAGTGACCGAGGCCATCGGCGTCTTGCGGCGCGTCCTCGACCGGGCGGTCCGAGACCGTGCCATCCCGGTGAATCCCGCAGGGGATCGATCCATCAAGCTGCCGCCTCAGCCACATCTGGACAGGCCAGTGCTGACCCCCGCGGAGGTTGAGAAGCTCGCCATGAGTATGCGTCGGGAAAGGGACCAGGTTCTTGTCCGGCTGCTGGCGTATGGCGGACTTCGTATCGGCGAGGCATTGGCTCTTCGCTGGGTCGACGTTAACCGCTTTACGAATTGCGTGAAGGTGTGCCTCAGTGTTGAGGATACATCGGGTGTAGTTATCGTCGGGCCAACAAAGACGTACGCGACCCGCGACGTCGATTTGACTGCCTCGCTGATCAAGGGGATCGTCGAGCTCCCACGAAGCAGCGACCTGGTCTTCCCGAACCGGCTCGGTGCGCACTTGCGGTATAAGAGGGCAGTAAGTGCCCGCCTGCCGCTTTCGCGGGTTGTGGTGTGCTCGGCCCGGTTCCAGGTGTTTCGTCGTCGCTCGATGGCGTGACGTGGTGGGTGTGGCTGAGGTCGGGCACGCTCGTGGCGCGTAGCTGCTGGTTATGGGTGAGCGTGTCGGGTATCCGAGTGACCTGTCCGATCGGCAGTGGGAGCTGATCGATCCGTTCCTGCGGGCGTGGAAGGCGAAACGCCCGTCGCCGTCGGGACATGAGGGCCGCTACGACCTGCGGGCGATCGTGAACGCGATCGTCTACCAGAACCGGACCGGCTGTCAGTGGGCGTACCTGCCGAACGATCTGCCGCCCTGGTCCGCGGTGTACTACTACTTTGCTCTGTGGCGCGATGACGGCACCGACGCGGCCATCCATGATCTGCTGCGCTGTCAGGCGCGGGAACGGGCCGGGCGGGCCGAGGACCCGACCGCGGTCGTGCTGGACAC
>NZ_BSTL01000058.1 GCF_030269485.1 Actinoplanes sp. NBRC 103695
ATCAGCCAGCGGAGCTCCAGGTTCAAGGGCGTCTTAGAGTGACCACCCTCTATACCGGAGCTCCGCTGCTCTATGCCTCAGACACGCCTTGACGATCCACCCGACCGCCTAACTGAACGGCGTTGGGGCTAGTCCGCGGCCCACGCATGGCACGATGCCCCGGTGAAGCCCGACCTACCGACCGTTCTCTCCGTGCTGGCGGCGGTCGCCGCGCTCGCCGGGGCGGTGGTCGCGGTACTGCGCCTGCGGGGGCGCCGGCGGATCGCCACGGCCATGCAACGCGCCACCTACGACGTGCTGCACACCGCGGCGCTGGCCGCCGAACCGCTCCGTGGCGGGCTCACCCCCAGCTCGGCCGGAAAGGCGGTCCGCCACCTGCGAACGCTGGTCGGCGCGGTCGGGCTGACCATCGCGGACGCCGAGGAGTGTCTCGCCTTCGACGGGCGGGGCAGCCACCACGGCGACCAGTTCACGGCGGCGGCGCAGCGGGCCGTGCAAGCGCGTCGTCCGGTCGTACTCGATTCCTCTGATCTGCCCTGTGATCGCATGGACTGCGTGGTGCGCGGCGCCGTCGTGGTGCCGCTCACCGCGGCGGACGGCCTGGCCACGGCGGCGCTGGTGGCCATCGCCGACGAGCAGCCGGCGCCGGGTCTGGTGCAGGCCACCCAGGAGGCGGCGCGCTGGGCCGGGTCGCAGCTGGCGCTGGCCGAGCTCGACTCGTCCCGGGAACGGCTGGCCCGCGCCGAGGTCCGTGCGCTGCGCGCCCAGATCAGCCCGCACTTCATCTACAACGCGCTGACCGCGATCGCCTCGTTCGTGCGCACCGACCCGGAACGCGCCCGCGAGCTGATCCTGGAGTTCGCCGAGTTCACCCGCTACTCGTTCCGGGCGCACGGCGAGTTCACCACGCTCGCCGAGGAGCTGCGCTCGATCGACCGCTACCTGACCATCGAGCGGGCCCGGTTCGGCGACCGGCTGCAGGTGCGGCTGCAGATCGCGCCCGAGGTGCTGCCGGTCACCCTGCCGTTCCTGTGCCTGCAGCCGCTGGTGGAGAACGCGGTGCGGCACGGTCTCTCCCGCAAGCCCGGCGTCGGTATGGTGAGCATCGAGGCGCGCGACGCCGGTGCGGAATGCCAGATCACGGTGGAGGACGACGGCGTCGGCATGGACCCCGAGGTGTTCGCGCCGGGCCGGCCGGAGACCGACGACGGCCAGCACGTGGGCCTGACGAACGTGGACGAGCGGCTGCGCAGCGTCTTCGGCGACCGCTTCGGGCTGGTGGTGGAGACCGCGCCGGGTGAAGGGACCAAGGTCAGCATGCGAGTGCCTAAATTCCACCCGGGGGTACGAGCGTGAGCTTGGTCGTTCTCGCTGTCGATGACGAGCCGCCTGCCCTGGATGAGCTCGCCTACCTGCTGACGGCCGATGACCGGGTCGCTCACGTGCATCGGGCCGGCGACGCGACCGAGGCGCTGCGGGTGCTCCGGGACACCGAGGTGGACGCCGTCTTCCTGGACATCCGGATGCCCGGCCTGGACGGCATGGAGCTGGCCCGGATCCTGCGCCGGTTCGCGCACCCGCCGGCCATCGTGTTCGTGACCGCCTACGACGACGGCGCCGTGGACGCCTTCGACCTGGGCGTCACCGACTACGTCCGCAAGCCGGTGCGCGCCGAGCGGCTGGGCGAGTCGCTGCGCCGGGTGGCCGGCCTGCGCGTCACCCCGGCGCCGGCGGTCAAGCGGGAGGACGAACCGGCCATCCCGGTCGAACTGGCCGGCACCACCCGGATGCTGCCCCGGTCGTCGGTGCGCTGGGTGGAGGCCCAGGGCGACTACGCGCGGCTGCACACCTCGGACGCGTCGCACCTGGTCCGGGTCTCGCTGGCCACGCTGGCGGACCGCTGGGCGGACGCCGGGTTCGTCCGGATCCACCGCAGCTATCTGGTGCAGTTGCGCCTGGTCAGCGAGCTGCGGCTGACCCAGTCCGGCTACGTGGTCGCGGTGGACGGCGCCGAGCTACCGGTCAGCCGCCGGCACACCCGCGAGCTCAAGGACCGCCTGATCAGGGCGGCCAAGCACGACTGGACACGCTGATCCACAACGTTGTCCACAGCCCTTGTGCGTTTTCCACATAGTTATCCACAGGCCGATTTGATCTCCACAGGTCCTTCACAAACCGGCCCCCGGATAGGCACGACCGGTCACTAAGGTCCCCCATGCAGGCCAGATCGGCGCACACGGGGGGTGCCGATCGGTCCTGGACCGATAGGAGTGGAGTCGTGAGCGCACCGGTCGAGCGGCGGGTCCTCGTCGTCGAGGACGAGCCGACCATCGCCGAGTCCGTGGCCGCCCGGCTCCGGGCCGAGGGCTTCGTCGTCGAGCTCGCCGCGGACGGCCCGTCCGCGGTGGCCGCCGCGGCCCGGACACCACCGGACGCGATCGTGCTCGACGTCATGCTGCCCGGCTACGACGGCCTCGAGGTGTGCCGGCGGATCCAGGCCGAGCGCCCGGTGCCGATCCTGATGCTGACCGCCCGCGACGACGAGAACGACATGCTGGTCGGCCTCGCGGTCGGCGCCGACGACTACCTGACCAAGCCGTTCTCGATGCGCGAGCTGGCCGCCCGGGTGCACGCCCTGGTCCGGCGCGCGGCCCGCACGACCGAGGCCGCCCCCGAAACAGCCCAGGACACGCTCCGGGTCGGCGACCTGGAGATCAACCGGGCCGAGCGCCGGGTGCACCGGGCCGGCGTCGAGGCACAGCTCACCCCGACCGAGTTCGACCTGCTGCTGCACCTGGCCGAGCGGCCGCGCGCGGTGCTGCCCCGGGAACGACTGCTGGCCGAGGTGTGGGGCTGGGCCGACGCCTCCGGCACGCGCACCGTGGACAGCCACATCAAGGGCCTGCGCCGCAAGCTGGGTCCGGATCTGATCCGCACGGTGCACGGCGTCGGGTACGCGCTGGAGACGCCGCGATGCTGAGCTTCCACCACCTGGAATTGCCACGGCCCCTCGACCCCGTCCGATCCATCAAGATCAAGATCGGGCTGATCCTGCTCGGCGCCCTCTTCGCCGCGATGACCTGGTTCACCCTGTGGATCGGCTGGCTGCCCTACTGGACGACGCTCACCGCGGTCGTGGTCGCGCTCGGCACCTTGCAGGTGCTGGCGCACGGGCTGACCTCGCCCTTGCGGGAGATGACCGCCGCGGCGCGGGCGATGGCCCAGGGCGACTACAGCCGCCGGGTCCGGGCCACGTCCCGCGACGAGGTGGGCGAGCTGGCCCAGGCGTTCAACCTGATGGCGGCGGACCTGGCCGCGGCGGACCGGCAGCGGCGCGAGCTGATCGCCAACGTCTCGCACGAGTTGCGTACGCCGATCACCGCCCTGCAAGCCGTCCTGGAGAACATCGTGGACGGAGTGGCCGAGGCCGAACCGCGGATGATGAAGGCCGCGCTCGCCCAGACCGAGCGCCTCGGCCGGCTGGTCGCCGAGCTGCTCGACCTGTCCCGGCTGGATGCGGGCGTGCTCGCCCTGGACGAGACCCCGATCCGGGTACGCCCGTTCCTCGACGACGTGATCCGCGAGGCCGAGGTGACCGCGGAGGGCGCCGGGCACGACGTCCGGTTCACGGTCACCGCGGCCGATGTGGTGGTGCCCGGCGACCGCGGCCGGCTGCACCAGGTCTTCGCCAATCTGCTGGACAACGCGACCCGGCACAGCCCGCGCGGCGGGACCGTGCGGATCACCGCCGAGCAGCGCGGCGACCGGCTGCTGGTGGTGGTCGCCGACGAGGGCGAGGGGATCCCGGCGGCCGACCGCGAGCGGGTGTTCGAACGGTTCACCCGGGGCGAGCGCGCCACCAGCGGCGGGACCGGGCTGGGCCTGGCGATCGCCCGCTGGGTGGTCCAGCTGCACAAGGGCACGATCGCGATCGCCGACCCGGCGCCGGCCGGGCAGGGCGGCTGCCACGTGCACGTGACCCTGCCCCTGACCAGCGGCGCCGCCTATAGGTAAGCAGAGCAGACGCCGCGACCAGTAGGCGCACGACCAGTGATGCGTATGTGTGCTCAGAGCAAAGGACCAGCGCAGGCACGTCTCGCCCGGACGGTGCCACGTCAGAGACACCGCACTCATGCACGACCGAGGAGATGAGCCGGACGTGACCACCGAACCCCAGACACCTACCAAGACCGCGGCACCTGCCAAGACCGCGGCACCTACCGAGGCCGCGACGCCTGCCAAGGCCGCGACGCCACAACCGTGGACGGCGCCGGCCGGGCAACCGCAGCCGGACCGCCCGGCCACCCCGCCGAAGCAGGCCGCGCCACCGGTCGTCGCGCCGGTCAACGGGCCGTGGCAACGCCCGGGGCTGTTCGGCGCCGCCTGGCCGGGACCGGGCGCCGCCACTACTCCAGCCGCCGCCGGCCTGCTGATCCTGGCCGCCCTGGTGGCCGCGGGCACCGTCACCGGGGGCGGCCTCGGCTGGCTGGTCGCCGCCTGCGCCGGGACGGCCGCCCTGGCCGGGATCCGCCGCCTGCCGCGGTCCTCGTCCACGGTTCCCTGGCCGGACCTGTCCGTTCACCGCCGTGCCGGCGGCCGCACCGGCGACCCTGCCCGGTACGCCTGGGCCGCCGCCACGGTCGCGCTGCTCGGCGTCGGCACGCTGCGGTCGGCGCCGTGGCTGTCCGTACTCTGCGTCCTCACCGCCGTGACCACCGCCGCGCTGACGCTGACCAGCGGCCGGTCGATGCGGGCACTGACGATGGCCGTGCTGATGTTCCTCGGCGCGCCGTTCCGGGCGCTCCCGTGGGTGACCCGTGGCCTGACCGCGGTCCGGCGCCGCCGGGACTCGGCGGGCTCGGGCATGCGGATCGCCGCCACCGTGATCACCAGCGTGTTCCTGCTCCTGCTCTTCGGCGCGCTGTTCGCCTCGGCCGACGCGACCTTCGCCCGAGTGCTGGAGTCGCTGATCCCGGAGACCGATGTCCCGTCCACGTTCCGCCACGTCTTCGTCTTCGTGATGGCCGGCGGCGCGCTGGGTGGCGCCGCCTACCTCCGCGCCACGCCGCCCAATCTCTCCGCTGTGGATGCCGAGACGCCGAAGCGGGTCAACCGCTGGGAATGGGCCATCCCGCTGGGCCTGCTGACCCTGCTGTTCCTCGCGTTCGTCGCCGTGCAGCTCACCGTCCTCTTCGGAGGGAGCCGGCACGTGCTCGACACCGACGGGCTGACCTACGCCGAGTACGCCCGCGGCGGCTTCTGGCAGCTGCTGATCGTCACCGGGCTGACCCTGGCCGTCCTCGGCGTCGCCGCCCGCTGGGCGCCGCGCGACACCCCGGCCGACCGGCTGCTGATCCGCTGCATCATGGGCGCGCTGGCAGTGCTCACGCTGGTCATCGTCGCCTCGGCGCTGCACCGGATGACCGTGTACGCCGACACGTACGGCCTGACCCGCCTTCGTCTGCTGGTCTTCCTCTGCGAGGCCTGGCTGGGCGTGGTCTTCGTGCTGGTGCTGCTCGCCGGGCTCAAGCTTCGCGCCACCTGGCTCCCGCGGGTCGCCGTGGCGATCGGCGTGCTGACCCTGCTGGGCCTGGCGGCGGTCAACCCGGAAGGTCTGATCGCCGAGCGCAACGTGGCCCGGTACCAGCAGACCGGCCGGATCGACAGCGAATACCTCGGTGGGCTCTCCCCCGATGCCGTGCCGGCGCTCGACAAGCTGGATCAGAAGATGCGCGACTGCACGCTCTTCTTCATCCAGCAGCGGCTGTCGTACGACGACGCCGGATGGACCGGCTGGAGCTACGGCAAGTCCGAGGCGCGCCGGCTGCTCGCCACCGACCCGGCGAGCTTCCCCAACGGCTGCCCCGCGACACGTCAGTTCGGGTAGCAACGCTTGACTTTGCCCGGGAGTCGATGAGACTCCCGGGCATGAGCGGCTCGGCGGAAAACGGCAGGCGGGTGCGGGTGGTGCTCGGCGAGGTCGCCGCCCGCCGTACGCCCACCGACCCGGCGCACGCCGACCTGGCCGAGCAGACACCGGTCGGCGAGGCGCTGGTCCGCGGTCTGGTCCGGGCCCAGCTCGCCCTCGCCCTGCGGATGGCCCTGGTCGTGGTCACCGGGCTGGGCGCGTTGCCGCTGCTCTTCGCGGTCGCACCGGAGATCGGGAGCCTGCGGGTCCTCGGCCTCACCGTGCCGTGGCTGCTGCTCGGGGTGCTGTCGTTCCCGTTCCTGTTCGTCGTCGGTTGGGTCTACGTGCGCTGGGCGGAACGCAACGAGCAGGACTTCACGGCGGTCATCAGGCGGCCGGAGTGAATCCTTACGTCGTTCCGGGGTTGGTGGTGGTGATCCTGGCGACGGTCGCGATCGGGGCGTACGGCCTGCGTTTCGCCCGGACCACCTCGGACTTCCTGGTCGCCTCCCGCTCGGTGAGCCCCGCCTGGAACGCGGCCGCGATCAGCGGCGAATACCTCTCCGCGGCCAGCTTCCTCGGGGTGGCGGGCCTGATCCTGCGGTACGGCGTGGACGTGCTCTGGTACCCGGTCGGGTTCGCCGCCGGCTACCTCGCGCTGCTGCTCTTCGTGGCCGCCCCGCTACGCCGCTCGGGCGCCTTCACACTGCCCGACTTCTGCGAGGTACGCCTGCGCTCGCCGCTGCTGCGCCGCCTGGCGACCGTGTTCGTGGTCTTCATCGGCTGCCTCTACCTGGTGCCACAGCTGCAGGGCGCCGGGCTGACGTTCACCACGGTCGCCGGCGGGTCGTACGTCTGGGGTGCCCTGCTCGTGGGTCTGGTGGTCACCGCGAACGTGGCGCTGGGCGGGATGCGGGCGATCACCTTCGTGCAGGCGTTCCAGTACTGGCTCAAGCTGACCGCTCTGGCCGTACCCGTCATCTTCCTGGTCCTGCAGTGGCAGTCGGACGGGCGACCGGCGATCGACCCACCGGGCGGCCCGGTCTTCCCGGCGGCGACCACGGTGACCTTCGACGACGCGGCCCGGATCACCCTGCCCGACGGGACCGTCGACGAGGTGGAGGCCGGCGCCGAGCGCACCTACCCGGCCGGGTCGCCGGTGCCGGACGTGGACACGGTCGACGACCAGCGCGGCACGGACTGGCTGCTGCCGGGCGGCGACGACAGCCTGTTCGCGACGTATTCGCTGATCCTGGCCACGTTCCTGGGCACGATGGGCCTGCCGCACGTGCTGGTCCGCTTCTACACCAACCCGGACGGCGCCAGCGCCCGCCGCACCACGCTGGTCGTGCTCGGCCTGGTCGGGCTGTTCTACCTGTTCCCGACGCTGTACGGCGTGCTCGGCCGGGTCTGGGCGCCGCATCTGCTGATGACCGGGCGGACCGACGCGGTGGTGCTGATCCTGCCCGAGGCGGCGCTCGGCGGCGGCACCCTGGGCCGATTGCTCGGCGCGCTGGTCACGGCGGGCGCGCTGGCCGCGTTCCTGTCCACCTCGTCGGGCATCCTGACCAGCGTCGCCGGGGTGGTCTTCACCGACGTGCTGCGGGCCGAACGGTCCGAGCGGGGCGGCTCGGTCCGCGACTTCCGGCTCGCCACGGTGCTGGCCGCGGTGGTGCCGATCGTGCTGTCGATCTACGTCGCGAACATGGACGTGTCCCGCGTGGTCGGGCTGGCCTTTGCGGTGGCCGCCTCGAGCTTCTGCCCACTCCTCGTGTTGGGCATCTGGTGGCGCGGGCTGACCGACGTGGGCGCCGCGGCCGGTGTGCTGGCCGGGGGCGGCGCCGCGATGGCTGCCGTGCTGATCACCGTGCTCGGACCTCCATTGACGGGCTGGCCTGCGCAGATGATCGGGCAGCCGGCCGCCTGGACGGTGCCGCTCGCGTTCGCGGTGATGATCGTGGGCTCACTGGCGACGTCCCGGCGGGTTCCGAAGGACGTCGGGGCGACCATGCTTCGGCTTCACGCTCCGGAGTCACTCCGTCTCTAAACTTTCTTTCTTGTGCGGTGAACCTCCCGTCGTGCTCCGCCCGTACCTCTCGGCGGTGGGAGCCTGATCGACGAAGAGGAGCAACACACATGAAGGCACGCAAGGTCATCATCGGTCTGGTCGCTCTGGCTGTGACGGGCGGCGCGCTCGCCGTCGGCACCGGGCTGAGCAGTGCCAGTGAGACCGGTCTGAGCAATGGCGGTGAGAGTTGCGCCGGACTGGACCAGGCCCTTCAGAACAACCTGAACTTCATCGCCGACCAGAAAGCCAACCCCGACGCGCTGTCGGACGCGCGCATCGCCAACCGGCAGGCCGTGGTCGACCTGATCAACCAGCGCCGGGCCGGCTGCCCCGGGAACGTCCAGGCCCAGCCCCCGGCCGCCGCGCCGGCCGCGCCGCCCGCTCAGGAGCAGCCGCCGGCCGCCGAAGAGCCCGCGGCGCCTCCCGCACAGGATGACGACGCCACGGGTGAGCAGGTCTGCAAGGGCTCGACCGTGACCCTGTCGGGCGAGGCCGGCGAGCCCTTCGCCTCCAGCGGCACCTTCCCGATCGGCACCACGCTGAAGGTCACCAACCTCGACAACAACAAGAGCATCACCGTCAAGGTGGCGACCCCGTCCGGCAGCTGCGTCCTGCTGAACAACGCCGCCTTCGAGCAGGTCCGCGAGCCGGGAAAGTTCCTCATCCGGCGCGCCGTGATCGAGCGGGTGGGCTGATCGGGGGCCACCCGAATCGAGAGTTCGGCCCGGACCAGCGGCCCTGGTTCCGGGCCGATCTCTATGGGTAGGTTCAGTCAATGACCGTGCCCCTGCAGAGAACGCCCGAGAACGACGTCGCGATGTCTCTGCGCGGACTGGTCAAGCGCTTCGACACCAAGCTGGCGGTCACCGGCGTCGACCTCGACGTCCCGGCCGGGTCGTTCTTCGGCCTGCTCGGGCCCAACGGCGCCGGCAAGACCACGACGTTGTCCATGGCCGTCGGCCTGCTGCGGCCCGACGCGGGCCGGGCCACGATCCTGGGGTACGACGTGTGGGCCGACCCGGCGGCCGCCAAGGCGCGGCTGGGTGTGCTGCCCGACGGCGCCCGGCTGTTCGACCGGCTGAACGGCGCCGAACTGCTGGCGTACAACGGGCTGCTGCGCGAGATGGCCCCGGACGTGGTCGACCAGCGGGCCCGTGAGCTGCTGGACGTGCTGGAGCTGGGCGTCGACAACCGCACGCTGGTGGTCGACTACTCGGCCGGCATGAAGAAGAAGATCGGCCTGGCCTGCGCGCTGCTGCACGGCCCGAGGCTGCTGGTGCTGGACGAGCCGTTCGAGGCGGTCGACCCGGTGTCGGCGGCGCTGATCCGGGACATTCTCCAGCGGTACGTGTCCGGCGGCGGCACCGTGGTCTTCTCCAGCCACGTGATGGAGGTCGTGGAAAAGCTCTGCGACCACGTCGCGATCCTGGCCGAGGGGCGGATCCGGGTCGGCGGGACGCTGGCCGAGGTGCGCGGCGAGAGATCGCTGGAGGATGTGTTCGTGCAGGTGGTCGGCGGGCGTACCGCGACCGGGTCGGAGCTCGCGTGGCTGTGAAGCCCAACAGGTCGAAGCCCAGCAGGTTGAAGCCCAGCACGTTCGTCCGCCTCAAGCTCCGCATCACCGCCAACGGACTGCGCGGCAGCACCTCGCGGGTGGTGCTCTTCGTCGTCGGCATCCTGTTCGGCATCGGCGGGGCGGTCGGCGGCTTCTTCCTCCTGGCGCTGCCCGGGTTCCTCGACGACACCCGGGTGGCCGGCATCATGCTGCCGCTGGCCGGCACCGGGCTGCTGCTCGGCTGGCTGCTGCTGCCACTGATCTTCTTCGGCGTGGACGAGTCCCTCGACCCGGCCCGCTTCGCGCTGCTGCCACTGAGCCGCCGGACGCTGATCACCGGCCTGTTCGCGGCCGCGACGCTCGGCATCCCGGCGATCGCCACCCTGCTCGCGAGCGGCGGCGTGGTGCTTTCCGCGGCCCTGCTCGGCGGTCCCGGCGCCGCGCTGGCGCAGCTGGTCGGCGTGATCCTCGGCCTGCTCCTGTTCGTCGCGGTCAGCCGCGCGGTGACCAGCGCGTTCGCCACCGCGTTGCGCTCCCGGCGGGCCCGCGACCTGGCCACCGTGCTGCTCGCGGTGACCGCCGCGCTGCTCGGGCCGTTGCAGCTGGGCCTGCTGGCCGGGGCGGAGCGGGCCGACTGGGATCGGGTGGCACAGGTCGCCGACGTGATCGCGTGGACTCCGCTCGGCGCCGCGTACTCGCTGGGCACCGATGTCGCGGAGGGCCGCGCGTGGGCCGTACCCGTCAAGATCTTGATTGTCGTGGTGTCGATCGTGGCGCTGCTGGCGTGGTGGTCCTCGACGGTGGAACGCGCGATGCTCGGCACCGCGGCGAGCGGGCAGCGGGCGGTCAAGGCCGGCGGCTCGCGCTCGGCGGTCGCCCGGCTGATGGTGCGCGGGCTGCCGCAGAACCGGTTCGGGGCGCTGATGTCCCGGGAGGTCCGCTACTGGTGGCGGGAGACACGGCGGCGGGCCAGCCTGATCACGCTCGGGGTGGTCGGCGTCTTCCTGCCGGTGACGATGTCGGTGAACGGCGGCGGCAGCGGTTTCACGGTGCTGTTCATCGGTGCGCTGGCCTCGATCAGCCTGGCCAACCAGTTCGGGTTCGAGGGCAACGCGTACGCCGCGAACGTCGTCGCCGGCGTGCCCGGCCGCACCGAGGTCCAGTCCCGCGCGGCCGCGTTCTCGCTGTTCGTGGTGCCGCTGCTGATCCTGATCGCGACCGTGGTGTCGGTGACGGCGGGGCATCCGGAGGATCTGGCGTCCCGGCTGGGCACCCTGCTGGCGGCGTACGGCATCGGGCTGGGCGTCGTCCTGCCGGTGTCGGTCCGTGGCGCGTACGCCCTGCCCAGCACGTCCAACCCGTTCGCGATGTCGTCCGGCGCCGGCCCGGCCAAGGGCCTGCTCGCGATGGGCGTCCTGCTCGCCGCGGTGGTCGGAACGGTGCCGATGCTCGTGGCCGCCTGGCTGCTCGACGACGGCGTGTGGCGCTGGGCCGGCCTGCCGATCGGGCTGATCTACGGCGGCGCCGCGTACCTGATCGGCTCCCGGCTGGCCGGCAACCTGCTCGACCGGCGCATGCCGGAACTGCTCTCCGCCATCACTCCCGAGTAAAAGAGCACCCCGAACCGATAATGGGAGCGTGAACCCCTTCCAACCGGGCGCCGAGATCCACTCCGACGACCCGTTCGCCACGCCCGACGCGGACAAGTCCACGGTCCGGCGGCTGCGCGGGCGGCTCGCCACCACCGTCACGCTGTGGACGACGCCGGGCCCGTCCGGCCTGACGGTCGGCTCGGTGCTGGTGGCCGACGGCGACCCCGGCCGGGTGCTCGGCCTGGTCGACGAGGAGAGCGACTTCTGGGATCTCCTGCGGGCGACCGGCCGCTTCGCGGTCACCCCGCTGACCGGCGCCGACCAGCAGCTCGCCGACCGGTTCGCCGGGCTGATGCCCGCGCCGGGTGGCCTGTTCGCGACCGGCGACTGGACCGACACGGAGTACGGCCCGGTCCCTGCGGACGCCGCTACCTGGGCCGGGTGCCGGGTCGACGCGCACCGGCCGTACGGCTGGGCCCTGCTGATCGAGGCCACGATCGCGACCGTCCACCTGGGCGAGGCCGCGCCGCCGCTGCTGCATCACCGCGGCCGCTACCACCGCTTGGCGCACTGACCGGGCCGCTCGGCGCACCCGCCGACCGGCGAGGGGTGACTCGCCTCACTCCTTCGTACCGTGCCGGGGAAGCCCGCCATGGCGCGGGCCAGTTGCCTGCCCCATGAAGGTGGTGAAACCGGTGACCACAGACGCGCCCGACGCGGCTGCCTCCGAGAAATATCTCGCCGTACAGAACTCCGAGGAGTTCGCGGGACTGCGGAAGACCCTGCGCGGCTTCATCTTTCCGATGACCATCGCGTTCTTCCTCTGGTACGCGCTGTACGTCCTACTGTCCGCATATGCCCGAGACTTCATGAGCGTGAAGCTGATCGGGAACATCAACGTCGCGCTCCTCTTCGGACTGCTGCAGTTCGTGACGACGTTCTTGATCGCCTGGTTGTACTCGCGGTTCGCCGCCCGCAGGGTGGACCCGATCGCCGACAAGATCCAGGCCGAGCTCAAGGCCGACGGGGAGGCGAAGTAGATGCAGTCGCACACGTTCTCCTACCTGGCGGCCGAGGCGTCCAGCTCGACCTCGCGCACGCTGACCATCACGCTGTTCCTGATCTTCGTGGCGATCACGCTGGGCATCACGATCTGGGCCAGCCGGCAGACCAAGACGGCCACCGACTTCTACGCCGGCGGCCGTTCCTTCACCGGCTTCCAGAACGGCATGGCGATCGGCGGCGACTACATGTCGGCGGCGTCCTTCCTGGGCATCGCCGGCATCATCGCGCTGAACGGCTACGACGGCTTCCTCTACTCCATCGGCTTCCTGGTGGCGTGGCTGGTGGCGTTGCTGCTGGTCGCCGAGTTCCTACGTAACTCGGGCCGCTACACGATGGCCGACGTGCTGGCCTTCCGGATGCGTCAGCGGCCGGTCCGTACCGCCGCCAGCGTCTCCACCATCGTGGTCTCGATCTTCTATCTGATCGCCCAGATGGTCGGCGCGGGCGCCCTGGTCAGCCTGCTGCTCGGCATCTCGCCGGGCACCACGTTCCTGGGTATGAGCGCCAACACCGCCAAGATCGCGACGATCATCCTGGTCGGCGCCCTGATGATCATCTACGTGACGGTCGGCGGCATGAAGGGCACCACGTACGTCCAGATCGTCAAGGCGTTCCTGCTGATGACCGGCGCGCTGCTGATGACGATCCTGGTGCTGGCGCACTACAAGTTCAACCTGTCCGCGCTGCTCGGCGACGCCGCCGCGCAGTCCGGGAAGGGCGACGCGTTCCTCAATCCGGGCCTGCGGTACGGCGTGGAGACGGCCGGGGACGCGGCGAAGACGTTCTACAGCAAGATGGACCTGCTCTCGCTTGGCATCGCGCTGGTGCTCGGCACTGCCGGTCTGCCGCACATCCTGACCCGCTTCTACACGGTTCCGACGGCTCGGATCGCGCGCAAGAGCGTGCTCTGGGCGATCGGCATCATCGGCGTGTTCTACCTGTTCACGCTGGCCCTGGGCTTCGGTGCGGCGGCGCTGGTCGGCGGCAAGGCGATCACCGCGCAGGACAAGGCGGGCAACACCGCGGCGCCGCAGCTGGCGCAGACCCTGGGCGTCGATTATCTCGGCGGCCAGACCGGAGGCGCGGTACTACTCGCGATCATCGCCGCGGTGGCCTTCGCCACCATCCTCGCGGTGGTGGCCGGCCTCACCCTGGCGTCGTCGTCCTCGCTGGCGCACGACTTCTACGCCAGCGTGGTCAAGCGCGGCAACGCCTCCGAGCGGGACGAGGTCCGGGTCGCCCGGATCGCCGCCCTGGTCATCGGCGCGATCGCGATCGCCCTGTCGATCTTCGCGCAGAGCCTGAACGTGGCGTTCCTGGTGGCGCTGGCGTTCGCGGTGGCCGCGTCGGCGAACCTGCCACCCATCCTCTACAGCCTGTTCTGGAAGAGGTTCAACACCTCCGGCGCGCTCTGGTCCATCTACGGCGGTCTGATCGCCTCGGTGTTCCTGGTGTTCTTCTCGCCGGTGGTGTCGGGTTCGGCGACGGCGATGTTCCCGGACAGTGACTGGCACTTCTTCCCGCTGTCGAACCCGGGCATCATCTCGATCCCGATCGGCTTCCTGTGCGGCTTCATCGGCACGATCGTGTCGAAGGAGACCGACATCAAGAAGTACGCGGAGCTCGAAGTCCGGTCACTGACCGGTCACGGCGCGCACTGACCGCAGCTCTGCTTAAGTACCGACGGGGACCGGGCCGCCACCCGGTCCCCGTCGCTTAGGGTTACGGCATGGCTGTCACGCAACGGTTCGGCGAGGGACATCGGATTCTGGTCAGCGGCGGCGCCGGGTTCGTCCCGTCGCACGTGGTCGATGGCCTGCTCGCCCGCGGTTGCGAGGTCGTGGCGCTGGACAACTTCATCACCGGCTCCCGGGACAACGTCGCCCATCTGGCCGGCAACGACCGGTTCACCCTCGTCGAGGCCGACCTGACCGACGGGATGCCGCCGCTGCCCGGCCGCTTCGACGCCATCCTGCACATGGCGTCGCCGGCCAGCCCGACCGACTTCGCCAAGCTGCCGATGGAGATCCTCCGGGTCGGCTCGATCGGCACCCTCGCGCTGCTCGACCGGGCCGTCGAGGACGCGGCCCGCTTCCTGATGGCGTCCACCTCGGAGGCGTACGGCGACCCGCTGGTGCACCCGCAGCCGGAGTCGTACTGGGGCAACGTCAACCCGAACGGCATCCGCAGCGTCTACGACGAGTCGAAGCGGTTCTCCGAGGCGGCCACCATGGCGTACCACCGCTTCCACGGCCTGGACACGGCCATCGTGCGGATCTTCAACACGTACGGTCCGCGGATGCGGCCGGACGACGGCCGGGCCATCCCCACCTTCATCGACCAGGCACTGCGCGGGACGCCGCTGACCGTGCAGGGCACCGGATCGCAGACCCGGTCCATCACGTACGTGGACGATCTGGTGCGCGGGATCCTGCTGCTGCTCGACTCGACCGAGACCGGCCCGATCAACTGCGGCACCGAGCACGAGATCACCATGCTCGACCTGGCCTCGCTGATCGTCCGCCTGGCCGGCAGCGACTCGGCGATCGAGCTGGTCGAGCGCGCCCCGGACGACCCGGAGAAGCGCCGCCCCGACCTCACGCTGGCCCGGAAGCTCCTCGGCTACGAGCCGCAGGTCGGCCCGGAGGACGGCCTGCGCCGCACGATCGATTACTTCCGCTCCCTGAGCATTTCATCTCAGTAGTGAACGAACTACAGAGAGTAATGTCTCCTTCGTTCGTGCCGAGCAGGTGTCGGTACGAGCGTTCTCTGGAGCATCCCTCGTAATCTGGGAACATGTCTGCCCCTACCTCTAACTACGGTCGGTCCTCCGCCGGCCGGGCCTCGGTGCCCGGTTCTGGAGGACCCCAACGGCCCGCCGGACGCGCCGGAGTGCCCAGCGATTACCGCCGGGGGCAGGCGCGCAACGACGATTGGCCGCCGCGCGCGGCACCGAGCGGCCCGGGCGGCCCGGGTCGCCCGCCGACCGGTCCGCCGCCGCAGCGGCCCGGCGGCTCTCCCTACAAGGGCCGGCGCAAGCCGCGCTGGGGCCGCATCGCCCTGATCGTCGGCGCCGTCGTGGCGATCGGCGGCCTGATCGCCGGCATCTCGCTCTACGGCTACGCCGACGGCCTGGACAAGGACCTGAAGCGGACGAACGCCTTCGACGACATCACCGACGGCCGGCCGGCCAAGGAGGTGGAGGGCGCGATGAACATCCTGCTGGTGGGCAGCGACTCGCGTGACCCGGACACCGACGACGGCAAGGGCAGCTCGTGGCGTGCGGACACGCTGATCCTCATGCACATCCCCGAGGACCACAAAGCCGCCCAGCTGATCTCGATCCCGCGTGACCTCTGGGTGCAGGTGCCGTCCGGCAACAACGCGGCGTGCGACTCGGGCCAGCGGGCGAAGATCAACGCCTCCTTCGCCTTCGGTGGCATCCCCCGCGCGGTCCGCACCGTCGAGTGCATGACCGACGTGCACATCGACAACGTGATGGCGGTCGACTTCGGCGGCTTCAAGGAGGTCACCGACGCCCTCGGCGGCGTGGACCTGCCGGTGGACTACTCGATCACCTCGATCCACAAGCCGTTCCGCAAGTTCAAGAAGGGCACCATGCACATGGACGGCGCCCAGGCCCTGGACTGGATCCGGCAGCGCAAGCAGTTCCCGCGCGGCGACTTCGACCGGATGCGCCACCAGCAGGAGTTCCTCAAGGCCCTGATGGACAAGGCGGCCAGCTCCGGCACGGTGACCGACCCGGGCAAGCTGAACGACTTCCTCAAGGCGGTCACGGCGGCGGTCACGGTGGACGACAAGTTCTCGCTCACCGACATGGCGGTCCAGTTCCGCAACGTCCGCAGCGACAACCTCACCTTCATCACCAGCCCCAACAAGGGCAGCGACACCATCGCCGGACAATCGGTCGTGGTGAGCGACAAGGAGAAGGCACTGGCTTTGTATCAGGCCGTGGCTGCCGACAAGATGACTGAGTGGATGACGGCTAACGAGCCCAAGAAGTCATCGAGCTCCGCGGGCGGCTGATCTCCTGGAACAGCGAGCTGCGGCGGGTCGGTGACTTATGTCACCGGCCCGTTCTGACGCAAATCCCTCGTGTCGTGAATCTGAAACAGCAGAGACGTACCGCTGAATCGATCATGACCATAAGGTGAACGCGTTTCGGAACCGACCGCACGGGGAGCCCGCATGTCCGTCCAGGCACCACGACGTCCCGCGTCAGCGCCTGCCGGTCCGCCGGTCGTCCCGCCCGCCCCACCGGCCCGCAAGCGCCGCGGCCCGCTCTGGCCCAAGCTCCTGCTGGTCTTCGGCATCGTGCTGGTGCTGGCCAGCGGCGCCGGGATCGTCGGCAGCCGGCTGCTGATCCACTCCGCCACCAGCGCCGTCACCCAGACCAACCTGCTCGGCACCACGAAGAAGACCGAGGCCGAGGGCGGCAAGGATCTCAAGGGCCCGATCGACCTGCTGCTGATGGGCGTGGACGCGCGCAAGCGCTGGGCGGTCGACGACATCCGCGCCGACACCATCATCGTGCTGCACATCCCGGCCAGCCACGACCAGGCGTACCTGGTGTCGATCCCGCGCGACACCGAGGTGACGGTGCCGGCGTTCGGCAAGAGCAAGTATTCCGGCGGCACCGCCAAGGCGACCGAGGCCTTCTTCCACGGCGCGCAGAACGGCGGCGGCTGGGAGGGTGGCGCCCAGCTCATGGCCCAGACGCTGAAGAACACCACCGGGATCAGCTTCGACGGTGCGGCGATCATCGACTTCAACGGCTTCAAGGGCGTGATCGAGGCCCTCGGCGGCGTGCACATGTGCGTCGACCAGCAGGTCACCAGCAAGCACATGAAGCTCGTCGACGGAAAGCCGATGTACCTGGCCGACGCCCGCAAGACCGGCAAGGCCACCAAACCGGTCGTGCACAAGGTCGGCTGCCGGGACATGGAGGGCTGGGAGGCGCTCGACTTCGCCCGCCAGCGGTACGGCCTGAAGAACGGCGACTACGACCGCCAGCGGCACCAGCAACAGCTGATCAAGGCGATCGCCAAGAAGGCCGCCGGCAGTGGCGTGCTGAGCAACCCGCTCAAGGTGAACCAGCTGATCAAGGCGGCCGGCAAGGCGTTCGTGCTGGACACCGGCGGGGTCTCGGTCGCCGACTTCATGTTCACGCTCAAGAACGTCGCCGCCAAGGACATGGTGCTGCTGCGGACCAACAACGGGACCTTCGCCGGCACCACCGGCGGCCGGGAGTCGATCACGCCGGAGAGCAGGCAGATGTTCGCGGCCGTACGCCGGGACCAGCTCGGGCCGTTCATCATGGCCAACCCGGGTGTCGTGGCCAAGGAGAAGTGAGCAACCCTAGGCTTGGAGCCGTGCAGATTCCCGAGGTTTCCCCCACCGACGTACCGGACGACGCCTACCTGCTCGACGTCCGGGAGGACGACGAGTGGACCGCCGGCCACGCGCCCGGCGCCCACCACCTGCCGATGATGGACGTGCCCGCCCGGCTCGACGAGATCCCGCTCGACGGCGACGTCGTCGTGGTCTGCCGGTCCGGCGGCCGATCCGGACGCGTCGTGGCCTACCTGGCCCAGAACGGCCGGGACAACGTCCGCAACCTGGACGGCGGCATGCAGATGTGGGAGGCGGCGGGTAAGCCGGTGGTAAGCGAGGACGGGCAACCGGCCCGCGTTCTGTGATAGATCGTCCCGGCGTGGGGTGATCTCACGATGGCGAACGTGTGACGTCCAACACTGTCAGGGCAATCCCGGTGGGAACCACCCGAAGCGCCCTGCCCAAAACAGCGGAAGCGAGGCAGACTCGCAGACATGCCGGAACGACCCGACTACGCCGCGCTGACCCGGGGTCAGATCGCGGTTCTCGACCGGCTCAACGCCGGTGAGGCGGGACTGCCTGTGCTGCACCAGGTCGTCCGGCTGGCCGAGGAGGCACTGGGCGGCCGCGGCGCCGGCTTCGCCGAGTACGCCGCCGACCACGGCCGGGTCATCGCCGCCACCGGCGTCTGCTCGCGCGCCCTGGGCCGCCGCGTCCAGCGCGAGGAGCGGGCCTCCGGCGACCGCACCCTGCTGATCCCCCTGGCCGAGGTGAACGACGAGTTCGCCCGCCAGGTCGAGGGCGGCGACCTGCACCACATGCTCGGCGCCCGGTGCGAGGCGGCCGGCGCCGTCGTCGGGTCGCTGCACGTCTACTTCGGCGCCGACCACGAGCCGACCCCCGAGCACCACGCGGTCCTCGAGCTCCTGGCCACCATGGTGGGCCGGCTCTACAGCTACGGCGCCGGGCTGCCCGCCCACGACGACGGCCGCCGCCAGGAGGACCGGGACCTCTGGGTCGCGGTGACCAGCCACGAGCTGCGGACCCCGGTGACAGTGATCAAGGGGTACGCGGACACGCTGACCAACCACTGGGGCTCGATGGGCGAGGCCGAACGGCAGGAGGCGGTGCGCATCATCGGCGCCCGGGCCGGTGAGCTCGCCCGGCTGGTCGACCGGCTGCTCTCCGCCACCAGCGAGGACGGCGAGGTCGGTGACACGCCCGCCGGCCCGTTCGACCTGGTGGAGGCGCTGCGGGCGGCGGTCGACGAGCTGCCCGCCTCGCTCCGTGACCGGGTCGCGCTCGACGAGCTGCCGGCCGAGCTGCCCAAGGCGTTCGGCGACCGGGACTCCCTGGCCACCATCCTCACCGAGCTGGCCACGAACGCGGACAAGCACGCGCCCACGGCCGCCGCGATCGAGCTGCACGCCTCCGCCGACGAGGAGACGGTCACCTTCCGGGTCGCCGACCGTGGCGCCGGCATCCGGCCGGAGCACGTGGAGAAGGCGTTCGAGCGCTACTGGCAGGCCGACGCGGGCGAGCACGACCGCCGGCACCCGGGCGCCGGCCTCGGCCTCTACCTGGTCCGCCGCATCGTGGAGCGGCAGCACGGCTGGGTGTCGCTGCGCCCCCGCAAGGACGGCGGCACGGTCGCCGAGGTGCGCCTGCCCCGCGGCTGACACCCGGCCTGCGCCCGCCCCACCGCCGGCACCCGGCCCGCGCCCGCCCCACCGCTGGCACCCGGCCTGCGCCTGCCCCCGGGCTGGGGCCGGTCGTCCGGCCGTTAGGCTGATTCGCCATGAGCAAGCGTCGGAAGTCAGCGCAGACCACCCCGAAGCGCGAGAAGGTTCGCGACATCTTCGTCGCGCGGCCGTTCGAAGGCCTCGCGGACGAGCCCGAGTGGATCGCGCTGCGTGAGCTGGTCCCGGCCGCTTCCGCGCCGCTCACCCTCAAACCCGAGATCACCGAGGAGTACGGCGACCGCCCGGTCACGCTCTCCACGGTGCTGCCGATGGCCTGGCCGGCGATGACCCGCCAGGACGGCCGGGTGTTCATCGGGCTCCAGCGGCACGTGCAGTCCGGTGACGTCTCCCGCGACCTGGCCGTGGCGATCCTCAGCGCCCTCGGCACCACCCCGGGCGACACCGTGGCCGTGCCGGCTCTGCCCGGTCCCGGCCCGCGGCTGCAGGACATCCTGGTCGACGGCCCGCTCGACATCACCCTGCACGACGGCTTCGAGTACTGGCTGGACGCCGACCAGGCCGAGGACGCGAACGTGAAGGCGTCGCTGGAGCGGGCGAACGCCTCGATCTACCCGACCGTCCGGCTCACTTCGGCGCACGCCGCGTACTGGTGCCGTGTCCCGGAGAAGTCGCACGTCCGCTGGGTGCTGGCCGAGCCGGAGGACGCCGCGCTGGACGCGCTGGCCCGGCTCTCCGCGAGCGGCGACCTGCTGCTCGGCGAGGGCACCAAGTTCGCCGGGATGTTCCGGGCGCACGGCGTGCTGGTTCCGGTCTGGGACCTGCCCCGCGACCCGGAGGCGGCCGACTGGGAGGCGCCGCTGGCCGCCTTCGCCAAGCGGTACGCCGACACGCTCTCCGAGACCGGGCCGCTCGACAGTGCCGCCCGCCGCGCCAAGCAGGGCCTGATCGGACGCCAGCTCACGCTCCGCTGACCCGTCCCCTCACGCTGGGCTGACCCGTCCCCTCACGCTGCGCTGAGCTCGTCCGCTCACCCTGAGTTGGTGCGCTCGTACTGTGCTAACCGGTTCGTCCTCCTAGGCTGGTCCGATGACCAGCCTGGAGGAGCACTTCACCGGCGACAAGCTGGACGAATCGGTCTGGTTGCCCTACTACCTGCCGCACTGGAGCTCCCGGGAAGCGTCTCGGCCGACCTACGAGGTGCGGGACGGCGAGCTTCGGCTGAGCATCCCGCCGGAGCAGGGTCTCTGGGCCGAGGGCGTCCACGAGACCCCGCTGCGGGTGTCCTGCATCCAGTCGGCGAACTTCTCCGGCCCGGTCGGCAGCACGGTCGGCGGCCAGCCGTTCCTCACCGATCAGCAGGTCCGCGAGCAGCAGGAGACGTTCTGGGGGTACACCCCGCACTTCGGGCACGTGGAGATCCGGATGCGCGGCGAGGTGTCGCCGCGGTCGATGGTGGCGTTCTGGATGTCCGGCATCGAGGACGAGCCTCGCAAGTCGGGCGAGATCTGCGTGATGGAGGCGTTCGGCGACGCAGTGCGAGCCTCGTCCACGGAGGTCGGGATCGGGCTCCACCAGTTCCGCGACCCGGCACTCACCGAGGAGTGGTCGGCACTCGCGCTGGGGATCGACATCGCCGAGTTCCACACGTACGCGGTGGATTGGCGCCCTGGATCTTTGATTTTCAGCCTGGACGGCGCGGAGGTCAGGCGGATCGACCAGGCGCCGGACTATCCGGTCCAGCTGGAGCTGGGTGTCTTCGACTTCCCCGGCAAACCGGGACCGGCCGACCACACGCCGGAGCTCGTGGTCAGCCACATCATCGGGTATCCGTTGACTTGAGGGGCGTGCGCTCGATCGGGCAGCTCATGCATCTCGGCCCGCCGCGGCCGGAGCCGAGTTCCGAGCCGCTGATCGCGATCACCTCGATGCCGGCCCGCTCCAGCTGCGCGTTGGTCTCCACGTTCCGCTCGTAGGCCACACAGACCCGCGGCGCGATCGCCAGCGTGTTGTTGCCGTCGTCCCACTGCTCGCGTTCCGCGGTGACCGGGTCCAGCCCGGTGTCGATGATCCGCAGCCGGTCGATGCCCATCGCCTCGGCCGCCGCGGTGAGGAACGGCCGCAGCGCGGTCACGTCCGGCTCGCCGTCGGGGCTGACCGTCACGGTCCACGCCTGGAGGCTGTTGGCGATGTTCGGGTACATCACCACCGCGTCCACGTCGACCATCGTGCAGACCGTGTCCAGGTGCATGGTGGCGCGTTCCTGGGCGATCGGCACGGCCAGGATGGTGTGCGCCAGCCCGGCCGCGAACACCCGCCGGGCCAGCCGCTCGGCGCCCGCTGGGGTGGTCCGCTCGCCGACCCCGACGGCCAGCACGCCGGGCGCGAGCAGCAGCACGTCGCCGCCCTCGACGTGCTCGAGGTCGGGCGAGAACAGCAGCGCGGTGCCCGCGAAGCGCGGGTGGTAGCGGTAGATCGCCTGGGTGAGCGTGGTCTCCCGGCTGCGCGCCGGCATCGCCAGGCTGGTCACCGCGACCTGGTCACGGACCCAGACCGAGGAGTCGCGGGTGAAGAGCAGGTTGGGCAGCGGGTCGATGACGAAGTCGAGCGGGTCCATCATGCGATAGACCAGACCGCCCGGTCCGGGCTTCATCTCCTCGTGGGCGAGGCCCGACATGAGCACGCCCGCGAGCCGCGTGTCGTCCTGGTCGGCGAGATAGCCCGCCACCCGGGCACGCAGCGAGTCGCCGAGCCGGCGGTCACGCAGCACGCCGGCGATCAGCTCGTCGCGGGCCTGCGCCACGGCCAGCGTGTCCGCCAGCAGTTGTCCGAGATAGAGCACCTCGACCCCGCGCTCGGTGAGCGCCGCGGCGAAGGCGTCGTGCTCCTCCTGCGCGCGGCCAACCCAGGGAATGCCGTCGAAGAGCAGGCTGTCGTTGTTACGCGGGGTGAGTCTTGCCAGCTCGGGACCGGGTCGGTGCAGCATGACCGTCCCGAGCCGGCCGACCTCACTGTCGACGAAATGGGCCACGGGTCGACCCTACTGTGACTTTGCGCGGAGATCACCAGCACATGATGCGTTCGCGTTTAGGGCACGCTAACTTGGTGGTGGCTTGTCCGACGTCCTTGGGGGATCACGGGGCACATGCACCATACGCACAAAGAGGCCGCGCGTGAATGCGGCATTCATCCCCCTTCACTCCGCTTTTCTCACGGCCCTATGTCTTCTTCCGTATGGGGTCCGACACATACGGTAGTGAAAAGAGAGCCGATGACCTTTTGCCGGAGGTCCCGATGACTGTCTTCCCCGCCCGTCCCGCATTGCCGATGACCCCTTCCAAGGCACTCGCACCGGTCGATCGCACCAGGCCGACGAGCGCCCCACCTGCCGACCTCGAGTCGCAGCGGACCAGCCCCACCGAGTGGGCTCGTCGCCGCCGCGCCGTCAAGGAAGCACGTCGGATCGAGGCAGCAGGTGCGCGTGCACTGACCCGCCTCGACCGTCTCGGCCCGACCTGGCACATCGTGGACTGGCCGCGCACTGACTACGCGCAGAGCTACCACGAGCCCGACCCCGCCGACGACCGTGCCGGTTTCCTGGCCATCGGTCCGGGTGGCGTCTACGCCGTGACCGTCGCCGATCATGGCCGCGCCCGGGTGCTCATCGCCGGTGACGTGGTGCAGATCAACGGCAAGCGGCCCGCGTACGTCGCGGAGGCCCGCCGGGACGCCAAGCGCGCCGGGCGGGCGATGTCCGCGGCGGTCGGTCTCACCGTCCCGGTCAATCCCGTGCTGGCATTCGTCGGCTCCGGCGTGATCAGCGTGCACGGCCTGCCCAAGGACTGCCTGGTGGCGACCCACCGCGAGCTCGACCGGCTGCTCATCGCCGGTGGTTCGCGGATCTCCCCGAGCACCGCGGCCAAGCTCAGCAAGGTGGCCGAGAGCCCGAACACGTGGTCGAACGCGCCGTATCGTCCGGCCGGCGAGTACCGCTGGTACCCCGACGGACAAACGGCCGCTGACAAGCGCGCGACCCGCCGGTAACGTTCCACCCGAAGTACCGTTCGTAGCCGCAGGGCTGCGAGGCCGCGGCGCGGCCGGTCAGACGACCGGCCGCCGCCCGGCGGTAGATGAGGGAGGTGCGGGTGGCGCACGTCGAGCTCTCGTTGTCGGGGGCGTTCGTGCCGCAGGCGCGTACGCCGGCCGAGTCCGAGTTCATGGCCAATGTCGACCGCTGGACCAACACGGTCGCCGGTGCGGTGGAGCCGTGCCTGGTCATCGATGTGGCAACCACCATCCGGGCGATCTCGCCGTCCTGCTCCGAACTGCTCGGCCTGGGCAAGCCGGCCGACGCGGTCGGCACCTCGCTGCTCGGCAACATGCTGCGGCTGATCGACTTCACCGCCGGCGGTGGTGACCTCGAGGAGCCCGAGCTGGAGAAGATCCCGCCGTTGCTGGCCATCAAGAGCCAGCGCCTGGCCCGGGGACTGATGCGCGTGCAGACCGGCGGGGACGAGGCGCATCTCACCGTGGACGCGATCGCGACCCCGCTCACCGAGAACGATCAGGTTGTCGCCTCACTCACGTTCTTCTCCCCCGTGCGGTACTGAAACCGGGCATCCGAAGTTCATTCGCATCCGGCTGATCCGGCCCGTACTCTCGGGTGATGCTCGATCTTGACCTGCTGCCCGGGGAGTACGCGGTGTGCCGGCTGCCCGCCGGGACCGCCCTGCCCGATTCCCTGAGCCGCGGTCTCGACGACAAGAGCGTCGTGTCGGTGACCTGGGCGCCGGACGAGACCTCGATCATCTGCCCGGCCGGGCTGGTGCCGCCGGACGCCTCCGCCGAAAGCCCGTGGCGCTGCCTGCGGGTGGTCGGCCCGCTCGACTTCGCGCTGGTCGGCGTGCTGGCGTCGCTGGTCGGCCCGCTCGCCGACGCCCGGGTCAGCGTGGTCACCTTCTCCACCTACGACACCGATTACGTGCTCGTGCCGACGGTCCGGCTGCCTGATGCGAAGGACGCCCTCGCCCGCGCCGGGCACCGTATCGCTGAGTGATTCAATCGACACCGATCTAGGCCTACGATGGTCCGCGTGTTGCGTCCCGCTCCCACGCTCCTGGTGGCCATGATCGGCACGGCGATGCTCGCGAGCTGCGGCACGCCGCCCAAACCGCTGCCCTCGGCGCCCCCGACCCCGGCCCTCAGCGGCGGTCTGAGCTCCTCCGGCGCGGTGCCGTCGCTGCCCGGCGTGCCACCCACCGGGGCGTACCCGACCGGGGCGTACCCCACGAACCCCATGCCCGGCGCGACCTTTCCCACCCAGCCCACCTACACCCCGCCGACCTATACGACACCCACCACCACGCCGCCGCCGAGCCCGGCACCGGTCTGCGGCGGCTCGCCGACCAAACAGCAGGTCCTGAACGCGGTGAAGGGCAAACCCGGCATACCGACCAAGCCGCTCGAGGTGCGGTACGGGCCGTACTGCGCCGGTGGCTGGCAGTTCACCATCCTGGGCATCGTCGGCCAGGACGAGGACGAGGTCGACCCGCTGCTGCTGCTCACCAAGGGCCGGCCGACGTCACTGCGGGTGGTCGCCGCCGGCGCGGACGTCTGCGACGGGCTCGACAGCGGCGCCCCGGCGGGCATCAAGGTGCGTGCCTGCGGCACGTGAGAGGGTGGACGCCATGCCCGGTACACCTGGAACGCGCTTCGTCTACCTCGGGCCGGAGGGCACCTTCACCGAGCAGGCCCTGCGCACGCTGAGCGCCGCCGAGCACGGCGTGCGCACGCCGGCCCGCAGCGTTCCCGAGGCCCTGGAGGCGGTGCGTTCCGGCGCGGCCGACGCGGCCCTGGTCCCGCTGGAGAACTCGGTGGGCGGCGCCGTCACGGTCACCCTCGACGAGCTGGCCGTCGGCAGCCCACTGATGATCACCCGCGAGGTGGTCATTCCAGTCGAGTTCCAGCTCGCGGCGCCGACGCTGATCCCGCTGGAACAGATCCGGACGGTCGCGGCCCACCCCCAGGCGTCCGCCCAGTGCCGCAACTGGCTGCTGGCCAACATGCCCGACGCCACCGTGGTCGACGTCCTCTCCAACGCAGCGGCCGCGATCAGCGCCGCCGCCGGCGAGTACGACGCGGCGATCTGCGCGCCCATCGGCGTACCCCGCAACAACCTGACCGTGCTCGCCGACAAGATCTCCGACCGAGCCGACGCCGTGACCCGCTTCGCGCTGCTCACCCGCCCCGCGGCCCCCGCCGAGCCGACCGGCGACGACATCACCTCCTTGGCCGTGTCCATCCGCCACGACCAGGTCGGCGCCCTGCTCGCCGTCCTCACCGAGCTGTCGGTCCGCGGCATCAACCTGAGCCGCATCGAGTCCCGCCCCACCGGCGAGCAGCTCGGCACGTACGTCTTCTTCCTGGACTGCACCGGCCACATCGCCGAATCCCGCATGGGCGAGGCCCTCCAGGGCTTGCGCCGCATCTGCGCCGACGTGCGCTTCCTCGGCAGTTTCGCCCGCCACCGCTGGTCCACGGCCGCGGCCGCCGAACCCCTGCCCACCACGGCCGGCCTCACCGACGCCGACTTCGCCGACAGCGCCGCCTGGCTGAACCGCCTCCGCACCGCCGGCGCTTAGCCGGCCGCTTTCCCGGCGCCAGCCGCTCGCCTTCCCGACGCCAGCCTCTCGCCAGCCCCTCGCGTTTCCCGACGCCAGCCCCTCGTTCTCCCGGCGCCAGCACCTTGCTTTCGACGCTGGACAGCTTTCCGCGTGGAGGTCGGTCTGGTCTTGCTGCCGACGTTTCCGCTGGGTATCGGGTCGGGCCGGGTTGCCAGGCGGCCCGGTGCCTTGCCAAGGTCGCTGCCGCCACCATCGCGTGGCGGCGAGTCCATGCGGGTGTGCCAGGCGCCCGGGTGCCCGCTCGCCGTTGCTGCCGCCGCCCGCGGTCGCTGCGAGGTTTCGCTTGGGCGCGCCAGGCGCCCGGGTGCCCACCCGCCGTTATTGCCGCCGCCCGCGGTCGCTGCGAGGTTTCGCTTGGGCGCGCCAGGCGCCCGGGTGCCCACTCACCGTTGCTGCCGCCGCCCGCGGTCGCTGCGAGGTTTCGCTTGGGCGCGCCAGGCGCCCGGGTGCCCACTCACCGTTGCTGCCGCCGCCCGCGGTCGCTGCGAGGTTTCGCTTGGGCGCGCCAGGCGCCGGTCGCGTCCACCGAAGTGGTGTATGACCTGCAGTTTTGCAGTGATGAGAGGCGGCCATCGCAGATCCTTCGGATTGTCTAGATCACGAAGGAGAGACCTGCGATGGCCGTAGAACCGAGTTTGAAC
>NZ_BSTL01000059.1 GCF_030269485.1 Actinoplanes sp. NBRC 103695
CACCGTCCGCGACTACGAACGACTGCCACAACATCACGCCGCGATGGTCCAGTGGTCCATGATCATCATCATGACCCGACGCCTGGCCCGTCACCACCGCACCTGAAACCCTTATTTACCAGGGTCTTACACCACGCCAGCGGACGCGACCTGGTAGGTCCAGGCGCTGTCCCGCCCGACCGACCGCGCCTGGCTACCACCTTCGCGGACCGTGGTAGCTCAGGACGGTATTCGAGCCGAAATGCCGCCCTGTCCCACCACTACGTGCCGCTCCTACCACTCGCGCCTGCTCCTACCACCGATCGCGCCCGGCCACGGGCGCGAGCGGCCGCAGCGACGGTGGGAGGGCACCAGGGCGCCTGGCAACCGGGCTCGACCCCACGCCGAGCACGAGCGGCCGCAGCAACAGTGGGCGGGCACCAGGGCGCCCGGCAACCGGGCACGACCCCACGCCGAGCACGAGCGGCCGCAGCAACAGTGGGCGGGCACCAGGGCGCCCGGCAACCGGGCACGACCCCACGCCGAGCACGAGCGGCCGCAGCAACAGTGGGCGGGCACCAGGGCGCCTGGCAAACCCGGCGACAGCGAGCGGCCGCAGCAACGTTCGAGCGGGCACCCCCGGCGCCCGGCACGACCCCACACCCGGCAACAGCGGCGAGGAGCCGGAAGTGCGTCAAGGGGTGCTGCCGGGATCCTGGGGCTTGGGCGGGTCCTTCCAGGCGTCGCGCAGGTCCTTCTTCGTGGTGCGCCACCAGTCGCGCAGGTCGGCGCGGAACTCGCGGAGCTGGTCCCGGACGTTGCGGAGCGCCCACATGGCGCCGGGATCGTCCAGCCGGGCGCCGATCAGCTCGGCCAGGCCCAGCAACCACAGGATCGGCATCAGCCCCGCCGCCACCAGCGGCAGTGCGGTCACCGTCGTCACCGCGTACCCGAGGAGGAGGGTGACCGACGCACCCGCCGTGACCAGCCCACCGGCGAGGGCGCGGCGAAACAGGCGCGGAGTGAGGCGCAGGCAGCGCCACGGCGTGGCGCCGGCCGGGATCAGGACCCGGGCGGCCAGACCGGCGACGCCCAGCGCGAAACCGGCCGCGAGCAGGCGCGCCCACCACCAGTCGAACAGCGCGGGGACGGCGACCAGCAGGACCGCCGGGCCCAGCCAGCGGCGCAGCGCGCTGAGCAGGCTGCGCATCGGCCAGGTCATCGAGAGGACGTCGGGGTGCGCGGGGTCGTCGCGGGCCACGCCGCGCAGGCCGCGCATCGACCGGCCGACCTTGAGCTGCTCGGCGTCCAGCATCGCCATCAGCCAACGCCCGTACGGGTGGACCGGGTCGAACGCCAGCGCCCGCCGCGCCGCGTCCGTGGCCGCCTTGCGCTCCCCCGCGTCGCGTTCCACCCCGGCCAGGGTGAGCAGGCTCTCCACCGAGTCCGGGCCGAGCGACAGGGCCCGCCGGGCGGCCTCGCGGGCGTCGTCGTGGCGGCCGGCGCCGGAGAGGGCGCGGGCCAGCACCCGATGGCAGTACGCGTCGTGCGGGTCCAGCCGGACCGCCTCACCGGCCGCCGCCAGCGCCTCCTCGTCGCGCAGCATCGCCAGCAGGCTTTCCGCGCGCTCGGCATGCGGGCCGGACCGCAGCGGGTCGGTCGCCAGCGCGGCGTCGCAGGCGGCCACCGCGCCCGGATAGTCCTGCCGCATCCGCAACACGTAGCCCAGCAGCACCAGCAGGTCAATGTCCCCGGGCGCCTCGGCCAGGCCGTCGCGCAGCAGCCGTTCGGCGTCCGCGTACCGGCCGGCCTCGGCCAGCGCGCGTGCCTGGCGCTGCGTCGCGGCCACGGTCATGGATCGGAATTATGCACGCAGGATTCCGGGCGCCAACAGTTCACTGGCCCGTCCCGCGGCCGATTGTTCCGTCAACGCCCGACCGGGGCGTCCGTGGAGGGACGAGATGCGAGCGCAGCTGTCCAGGGCCGCCGGATTCGGCCGGAACGGGATGGAACCCATCCTGGTGCTGGCCGTGATCGCCGTGCTGCGCCTCTTCGGCCTCTCCGGCGACACCCCGCTGTGGGCGATCGCCACCCTGCTGATCGCCAGGTCCGTCTGCCAGCAACCCGGAGTGCGGCGGCGGCTGTCCGGCGGGACGCCCGGCGGCCGGCTCCGGCGGCGGATCGGCCTGCAGGTGCTGCTGACCACCGCTGTCATGTACATGACCGGCTGGGGTGCCCTGCTCGCCGTCGCCCACCTGTACATCCTGACGCTCTTCCTGCGGGAGGACGGGTCACGGTCCTGGCGGCCGCTCGCGGTGAGCAGCGCGGTGTTCATCGTGCTGGGAGAGCTTTCCTTCGCGTACGGGATCTTCGACGGTTACCTGGCCCAGCCTCAGTCGCATGGCGTCTCCCTGCTGATCACGCTCGGCACCCTGGCCACGGCCCGGGTCCTCGGCCACGCCACCGAGCAGCGGGAACGGGCCGAGGCGGCGCTGCGGGCCAGCGAGGAGCGGTTCCGGACGCTGCTGCGCGACGGCAGCGACGTGATCACGGTGTCCGGCGCGAACGGCACCGTCATTTACTGCAGCCAGGCGATCGCCCAGGTCATGGGCTACTTCCCGAACGACGTGACCGGCCGGCGGCTGCGCGAGTACGTGCACCCCGACGACGTGCTCGTGGACACCGAACTGCACGAGCGGGTGCTGGCCTCGGACGGCTCCCAGGAGCACACCGCCGAGCTGCGGTACCGGCACGCGGACGGCACCTGGCACTGGCACGAGGTGCACCTGCGGAACATGCTGAACTCGCCCGAGGTGGCCGGCCTGGTCGGTCACCACCGGGACATCACCGAGCGCCGCGCGGTGCAGGACAGCATCGCGCACGCGGCCGGCCACGACAGCCTGACCGGGCTGGCGAACCGGCCCACACTGACCCGTGACCTGGAACGCTCGCTCTCGCACGGCACCCGGTACCAGCACCCGGTCGGCATGCTCTTCCTCGACCTGGACGGCTTCAAACTGGTCAACGACACGTACGGCCACGACGTCGGCGACCGCCTGCTGACGACCGTCGCGGACGTGGTGCGGCGCGCGGTCCGGGACACCGACACGGTGGGCCGGCTGGGCGGCGGCGAGTTCGGCGTGGTGCTGACCCGGGTGGGCGGCGCCGACGAGGCGACGGCGGTGGCCCAGCGGATCATCGAGGGCATCGAGGGCAACGCGTCGGTGGCCGGTCTGCGGCTGGACGTCGGGTGCAGCATCGGGGTGGCGCTGGCCTTCCCCGGCGGCACCGACGCCAAGACGTTGATGCGCCATGCGGACGCGGCGATGTACCGCTCGAAGCGCCGCGCCCGCAACGGCTTTCAGCTGTACGTCGAGGAGAACGTCGCCGCGCCCTGGCTGTCCTGACCCGTTATCAGCCCGGCCGGCGGTAGCCGGTGGGCGTCATCCGGTCGACGTCGGCCATGCGCACGTGGTCACCGGTGTGCGGGGCGTGCACGATCTTTCCGCCGCCGACGTAGATCCCCACGTGGTGCGGGTAGAAGACCAGGTCGCCCGGCACCAGGTCGCCCCGGCCGATCGCCCGGCCCTGGCCCATCTGGGCGCCGGTGTAGTGGGTGAGGTGCACGCCGACCGCGTTCCACGCCGCCATCGTCAGGCCGGAGCAGTCGTAGCCGCTCGGCCCGATCGCGCCGAACACGTACGGCTTGCCGATCAGGTCGCAGGCCCGCTGGGCGGCCCGGTTGCCCTTCTCCTTGGTGTACGTCGCCGGGCAGGCGCCGAGCCGCAGGGGGCCGTCGTCGCCGGACTTGCCGTACGCCGCGAGCCGCATCGTCTGCAGCTGGTCGACCTTCTTCTGGATGCCGGACTTGGACTTCGCCAGGCCGGCGTCCTGGGCGGCCAGCGTCTGGGTCAGGTCGACCAGGTCCTGCTTGTCCTTGGCCAGCTTGTCCTTGAGGACCACCACGTCCTTGACCGAGTTGCGCTGGTGCTTCGCGTACTGGTCGAGGAACTCCAGCTTGTCGGTCAGGCCGGTCGCGTCGCCGGTGAGGAGCATCGCCTTCAACGCGGACGGCGAGCCCTGCATGTAGGTGTCGGACGCCATCCCACGCACCTGGGCCATCGCGACGTTGACCCGGATCTCCAGCGGGGTGAGCCGTTTCTGGATCGCGGCCAGCTTGCGGCGGTTGGCGGTCAGGTCGTTGTGCACCTTGTTGTACTGCTCGATGACCGGCTCGAGCCTGTTCCACTCGGTGTCGATCTGCTTCTCGACGCTCGACGGTGTCGGCTCGGCGAGAACGCCCGGGGTGGCCGACGCCGGCTGCGGGATCGCGAACACGGTCGCGACCAGGGCGAGGACGCAGAGCAGAGAACGGGCTGCGCGACTCACGTGGAGGGACGTTCCTTTCCGTCAACCGCCCGGGGGTGAAGGCGGCGGCTGCGCAGATCGGCCGGTGGCCGATTGGGGGACCGCGGAGCCGCGATCACCGTACTCCGCTCGTTATCGATCCGAAACCGCCCCGGCGGACGTGACTCAGAGTGGCCAATTGCTGACGGCGACGCTCAGCCACGGGACGACCACGACGAGCGTGGGCAGCACCAACAAGGCGACCGCCCCGACCAGCACAATCACGGAGAGTGCCACGGATCGGGGCTGCTGATCGGCCAGACGGGACAGTCGGCGATCCCGGCCGGCGCCGGCGCTGTCGTCGCTCAGCAACGTGAGCGCACCGCGTACCGCATCGCCGCCGGACCGCCGCGCGGCCGCGTCGTCGGCGACCATCTCGAGCAGCAGCCGGACCGCGTCGAGCGGCGCCCGGGACCGCAGCGGACGCGGCACGGCCTGGTAGAACGCGGTGAACGACTCGCGGACGAGCTCGTGCCGATGGCGCAGATGCGCCTGCTCGTGGGCGACCACCGCGGCGATCTGTGTGGTGTTGAGCACATCGAGCGCTCCGCCGGTCAGGACGACCCGCGGCGAGCGCCCGGCGACGCAGTACGCCAGCGGCTGCGCGCCGTCCAGCACCCGCAGCCCCTCGACGTCCAGTCCGTGTCGCTGCTCGGCCCGGTCCAGCAGGTCGACCAGCAGCCGGTGCCGGGCCCGGCGGGCGCGCGAGCGCCACATCACCCCGCCCAGCGAGACCAGCAGCCGCAGCACGATCACCGCGGCCACGGCCAGCGCGGCGACGAGCGCGGCGGAGGCCACCCGGCGGTTGCCGTCGGCGGCGCGGATCAGTTCCTCCGGACCGGCGAGCACCACGCCGAGCGCGCACAGCACGCCGGCCAGGGTGATCGCCTGCCAAAGGACCACGGCCGGCGCCGGCGCGCGGTCCGGCCAGCGGGCGGCGGCCAGCAGACCCGGCGCGACCAGCGACAGGAACAGCCCGAGCGCGCCGAGCAGGAGAGCGGTCACCCTTGCCGGCGGGCGGCCTCGATCGCCGCGGCCAGCGCCTCCGGGGACAGCCGGCCGACGAAGTGCGCGAGCGCCGCATCCTGGTCGGGCGTGTCCTCGAGGGCGTCCATCATCAGGCCGGCGGTCATCTGCTCGCGGGTCTGCACCGGGGCGTAGAGCCAGGCGCGGCCGTCCCGCTCGCGGTTGACCACGCCCTTCTTGGCCAGCCGGTCGAGGACGGTCATCACGGTCGTGTAGGCGAGGTCGCGCCCGCGGATCGCCTCGTGCACCTGGCGCACGCTCAGCGGACCCGCGCTCCCCCACAGCTGGGTCATGACCTCGCGTTCCAGGTCTCCGAGCGGCATGTGACCGAGTCTACTGCACGGCGTCGTACTACACGTCGTAGTATCTACTACGGAACGTCGTAGAGGGGTGTGCTCATGGACGTGTTGGACCTGACCAGGCTGCAGTTCGCGGTCGTCACGATCTACCACTACTTCTTCGTGCCGATGTCGATCAGCCTCGCGGCGATCGCGGCCGGACTGCAGATCGCGTGGCTGCGTACGCGTGAAGAGAAGTTTTTGACCCTCACCAAACTGACCGGCAAGCTGCTGATCATCACGTTCGCCGTCGGCGTCGTCACCGGGCTCGTGCAGGAGTTCCAGTTCGGGATGGGATGGAGCGCGTTCGCCCGGTTCTACGGCGACGTGTTCGGGCCGACGCTCGCCATCGAGGGGATGCTCGCGTTCTTCCTCGAGGCGACGTTCCTGGCGCTCTGGTATTTCGGCTGGGAACGGCTGCCCCGCCCGGTCCACCTCGCGACGATCATCGTGGTCGCGCTGGGCACCCTGCTGTCCGCCTTCATCATCCTCGCGGGCAACTCGTTCATGCAGAACCCGGTCGCCTACGCGCTGAACCCGGCGACCGGGCGCGCCGAGCTCACCGACTTCGGCGCGCTGCTGACCAACAAGGTCAACCTGGCCGCGTTCCCGCACACCATGGCCGGCGCGATGATGGTCGGCGGGGCGCTGATCCTGGCGATCGGCGTGTGGCGCAAGCTCGAGGTCTACCCCCGGCTGGGCGCCTGGCTGACCATGATCGGCGGCGCCCTGACCGCGATCACCGGCGACCACCTCGGCAAGGTCATCACCGAGGTCCAGCCGATGAAGATGGCCGCCGCCGAAGCCCTCTACGCGACCACCACCGGCGCGCCGTTCTCCCTCTTCGCCGTCGGCGAGTCCTTCTCCGTCCAGGTCCCGTACCTGCTGTCCTTCCTGGCCAAGGGCTCACCCACGGCGACCGTGCAGGGCATCGACGACCTCCAGGCGCAGTACGTCGCGCAGTACGGCCCCGGCAGCTACGTGCCGATGATCCCGGTGGCGTTCTGGAGCTTCCGGCTGATGATCGGCGTCGGCATGCTCGCGGCGGCGATCGCGGCGCTCTACCTGTGGACGTCGCGGCGCGGGCGCACGCCGCACCCGTTGCTGCTGCGCTGGCTGCCACTCATCCCGCTGCTCCCGACCGCGGCCAACTCACTCGGCTGGATCTTCACCGAGACCGCCCGGCAGCCGTGGCTCGCCTTCGGCCTCACCACGGTCGCCTCCGGCATCTCGCCCGGCCTGACGTCGGCCGAGGTTCTCTTCTCGCTGGCGGGTTTCACGCTCGTGTACGGCGTGCTGGCGGTGGTGTGGTTCCGATTGGTCCGCCACGTGTGTTCTGAACGTCTGTCCGAGCCGGCCATGGCATCCGCTTCCTCGTATTAGGAGCCTTCGTGATCACCTTCTGGTTCGGGCTCGTCGTTCTCGCCTGGGTGCTGTACTTCGTGCTCGAAGGCTTCGACTTCGGCGTCGGCATCCTGGCCCCCGTCCTCGGCCGCGACGACCACGAGCGCGGCGCCGCCATCCGCACCGTCGGCCCGTTCTGGGACGGCAACGAGGTGTGGCTGGTCGCGGCGGTCGGCGTCACGTTCGCCGCGTTCCCCGCCTGGTACGCGGCGCTGCTCTCCGGGCTCTACCTGCCGTTCGCCCTGGTGCTCCTCCTCCTGGCGGTACGCGGGGTCGCCCTGGAATTCCGCGGCAAGCACTCGTCCCCCGCGTGGCGGCGCCGGTGCGAATGGGCGCTGGCCGTGTCGTCCGGCGGTGTCATGCTGCTGTGGGGCGCGATCCTCGCGGTCTTCGCGCGGGGCCTCGCACTCTCCGCGTCCGGGTCGGTGACCGGCACCGGGATCGGGCGCAGCCTCGGGCCGCTGTGGACGTGGTGGTCGCTGGCCGGGGCGGTGGTCGCGCTCGGCGGGGCGGTCCTGCTCGGTGCCACGTTCCTTGCGCTGCGTACGACCGGACCGGTGCGGCGCCGCGCCCGCACGGCCGCGGTGGCCTCCGGGTCGGCGCTCGGGCTCTTCGCCTTCGGGGCGGGCTGGGCGCTGGGCAGCCGGGCCTTCCTGGTCGCGGCCTTCGTCACGCTCGGCGTGACGGTGCTGGCCCGGGCCGGGAGCGAGGCGGCGGCATTCACCGGTACGGCCATCGGGGCGGCCGCCGCGGTCGCCGCGATCCTCACCGCCCACGGCGACGTGGTCCTGCCCAGCACGCTCGACCCTGCGTGGTCGCTGACCCGGGCGTCGGCCGCGGCCACCGGCTCGACGTTGCGGCTGCTGACGATCGCCGGGCTGATCATCCTGCCCGGGGTGCTCGCCTACCAGGCGTACTCCTACTGGGTCTTCCGCCGCCGCGTCTCCAGCGAACGGATCCCCTCATGACCGCCTCCCCCGCGCTTTCTCCCTCCGCGCTCTCTAGCTCCGCGCCTTCCTCTGCGCCTTCCTCCGCCAAGCCGTCGCGGGGGTTTGGGCCGATCGACCCGCGGCTCGTGCGGCACGCGCGGGCGGCCCGGTCCGGGATCGGGCTGCTCGCCCTCATCGGCGCCGGGCAGGCCGCCACGGCACTCATGCTGGCCGTCGGCCTGACCTCGGTCGTCGCCGGATCCCGGACCACCGGGCCGGCGCTGGTAGCACTGGCCTACCCAGCGCGGGCCCTGCTCGCATGGGCCGAACAGGTGGTGGCGCAACGCACCGCCGCCCGAGCCACCGACGAACTACGCCGGTCGACATTGGACGCCACCCTGCGACACGGCCCCGCCTGGGTAGCCCGCTTCGGCACCGGACGACTCATCGCCGCCCTCACCACCGGCCTGGAATCGTTACGGCCCTGGTTCTCCGGCTACCTGCCGGCCGTGATCCTCGGAGTGGCGCTGCCGCCGCTGGTCGTGATCGCCATGGCAGTGGTGGACCCGGCGTCCGCCATCATCACGGTGCTGACCCTGCCGCTGGTCCCGATCCTGGGAGCGCTGATCGGCTGGGCCACCCAGGCCCGCGCCCGGCAACGCTGGGACGAAGACGCCCGCCTCGCCGGCCACTTCCTCGACGTGGTCCGAGGCCTGGCAACCCTCCGAGTCTTCGGCCGCGCCGCACGCCAGACCCGCGTGATAGCCGCGATGACCACCCAGCACCGGACCGCAACCATGCGCGTCCTCCGCGTGGCCTTCCTGTCCTCCACGGCCTTGGACCTGCTGGGCACCCTGTCGGTAGGCCTCATCGCCGTAGGCGCCGGCCTCCGCGTAGCCGCCGGCGACATGAACCTGGCCCCCGCCCTGCTGGTCATCCTGCTGGCACCCGAGGCCTACCGACCTCTGCGCGAGGCGGCATCCCGCTACCACGCCAGCGCCGCGGCCTCCGCCGTGATCACCGACCTCGACGAGGTCCTCACCGCCTCACCCGCTGCCGCCTCCGACTCTCACGCTGCCGCCGCCGGACCGCTCGGGCCGGCAGGCCCGGCTGTCCACACTCCGGCCGCCTTGTGGACAGAGCCGGAAAATCGTCGTACCTCGGCGCTACATTCGCACCCACCCATGACAGGGGTGGGGGAGGTGGCGGCGCCCGCGAAAAACGATCTTGAGCTGCGCGCGAGCGCCGGACCTCGGGCGAGCGCTGAGCTGCGCGCAGACGCTCGGCTCCAGACACACGCTGGGCTGCCGGCGGATGCTCGGCTCCAGACGGACGCCGAGCTGCGGACGGACGCCCGGCCCCAGACACACCCCGGGCTGCCGGCGGACGCTGGGCTGCGCACGGACACCCAGATCCAGACACTCGCTCGGCTGCGGCCGGATGCTGGAACACCGGCGGGCGATGGGCTTCGGCTTGTCGGTGGGCGGGAGCCTGGGGTGTGGGCGGCGGGGCTTCGGGTGCGGCATCCGGGCATGCGGCGGGATGCGCTGCGGCTGGAGGAGCTTGTTGTCCGGCCTGGGGAGATCGTTGCGCTGCGGGGGTTCTCCGGGGCGGGGAAGACTACGGCTCTGCGGGTGTTGGCGGGGCTTCAGGCCGTGGATGCGGGATTCGCTGAGGTTGCCGGGCCGGAGGCTGTTTATCTGCCGCAGCGGCCTGTGTTACCGCATGCCCGGACGGTGGCGGATGTCGCGGGGGTTGCGGCGTTGCGTGCTGTGGGGCTTGATCGGGAGCTCTCGCCGGATACGCCGCTGGGTGAGCATGCGGGTGGGGTTTCGGCGGGGCAGCGGCAGCGGCTGGCGTTGGCCGCGACGTTGAGCCGGGCGGCTGGGGCGCCTCGGGTGTTGCTTCTGGATGAACCTACGGCACATCTGGATGCGGCCTCGGAACGGCGGGTTGTTGCGAAACTGCGGGCGGCGGCGGATCGGGGGTGTGCCGTGCTGGTGGTGGCGCACCGGGCGGCGTTGCTGGCGGCGGCTGATCGGACCGTTCTCGTGGTGACTCCGTCCACCACCACGGAGAACACAAACGCGGAGAACACAAACGCGGAGAACACAAACGCGGAGAACACAAACGCGGAGAACGCAGACGCAGGGGGCACAGACGCCGGCGGCGCAGACGCCGGCGGCGCGAGGATGGGCGGCGCGGACGCGCAGGACACGAGTGGCATGGAGCCGGAGGGCACGCCAACGGCGGAGACGGGCCGCGGCCGCGCAAGCGCCGCCGCCGCCACCGTCCCTGAAGTCACCGGCACTCGGCCACAGGCTGTGGACGACGCGGATCCGGCTCTCGACAACGGCCCGGCGGGCGTCTCGACCCGGCCCGGGGAGGACGGCGTGGATGGGGAGGAGGCCGTGGGCGCCGGGGTGCGGGCGCGGCTCGGGATGGCCGCCGTCGGGCTGGGGGCGGGGTCGTGGCTGGCGGGCATCGTGCTGACGGGAGCGGCGGCGTGGCTGCTGGTTCGGGCCTCCGCCCTGCCGCCGGTGCTCACGCTCTCGGCCGCCGTCGTGCTTGTTCGGGGGAGCGCGGTGGCGCGGCCGTTGTTGCGGTACGCGGAGCGGCTGGTCTCACATCAGGTTGCGTTCGCGAGGCTGGGTGCTCGGCGGGCGGCGGTTTATGCGGGGCTGATTCCGCATGTGCCGGGGCCCCGGGTGCGGCGGCGCGGTGAGCTGCTGTCGCGGGTGGTGGACGATGTGGACGCTGACGTCGACGGGACGCTTCGCGGGGTGTTGCCGGCGCTGGCCGCCGCCGTCGCCGGTGCGGTCGGTGTGGGCGTGGTCGCGGCGGTTCGGCCGGTGGCGGCGATTCCGGTGGGTGCGGGGCTGGTGGTCGCGGGGGTGCTGGCGCCGTTGCTGGCCGTACGGCTGGAACGGCGGCGGGAGGCGGCCGTCGGGGCGGCCCGGGATGAGCTTCGCGACGCCGTTGTCGAGACGGTGGACGGGATCGAGGAGCTGCGCGGGGCGGGAGCGTTGCGCGTACCGGTGGAGCGGAGCCGTCTGCTGGCCGCGCGGGAAGCGCGGGCGGCGCGGGAAGCGGGACTGGCCACCGCGCTGGCGCATCTCGGGTGGGGTGTCGCTGTTGCGGGGGCGGCGCCGGCTCTGCTGCCGGGTGCGGGCTTGGAGCGGGAGTGGGCGGCCGTCCTGCTGCTGGGTGTAGTCGCGCTGGCCGAGCCGGTCGCGGTGCTTCCGGACGCGGCTCTGGCTTTCCGGCGCGCGAGGGCAGCCCGCGAGCGTCTGGCCGAGGTGACAGCCGAAGCCGAAGTGGCGGCAGACGGGCGGCGAACCCCGAGGGACGGCAGCGTGGTCGTCAAGGGGCTGGTCGCCGGGTGGGACCGGGCGGTGCTGGACGGCTTCGAGCTGGAGTTGCCGGCCGGGTCGCGGACGGCGATTCTCGGGCCGTCGGGAAGCGGGAAGTCGACGCTGGCCGCGGTCCTGGCGCGGTTTCTGACTCCGCGGGCGGGGACCGTCGAGCTCGGCGGGGCCGGCATCGAGAGCATCGGGGACGACGCGCTGCGGCGGCACGTTGCGCTGGTGGGGGACGAGACCGAGCACGTGTTCGCGTCGACCGTACGGGAGAATCTGCGTCTCGCCCGGCCGGCAGCGACCGACGACGAGCTCGCGGCGGTCCTGCGCCGGGTCGGGTTGGAGCTGGGGCTGGACCGGCGGCTCGGCACGGGCGGCTCGACCATCTCGGGTGGGCAGCGCAAACGGCTCGCCACCGCGCGCGCCCTGCTGGCGGGACCGCGCCTGCTGATCCTGGACGAGCCGACCGAGGGGCTGGACCGGGGCGAGGCGGAGGCGTTGATGGCCGACCTGCTCGGCGCGGCCGGTGAGCGGACCGTGCTGGTGCTCACCCACCGCACCGACGGCCTGCACCGCGTTCCGCCGGAGCGGATCAGAGAGTTGAGCGCTCCGCGAGGGCGGTGAAGTCCAGGTCCGCGCCGGGCGTCGGGCGGGCGTACAGAAAACCCTGGCCGATGCCGCAGCCCAGTTGGCGCAGCTCGGCGGCCTGCTCGGGGGTTTCGATGCCCTCGGCGATCGTGGTCAGGTGCAGCACGTGACTGAGCCGGATCACCGCCTCGGTGATCGCGGATCCTTCGGGGGTGCCGTTGAGTTCGGCGACGAAGCTGCGGTCGACCTTCAGGATGTCGACCGGCAGGCGGGTCAGGTAGTGCAGTGACGAGTAGCCGGTGCCGAAGTCGTCGACGGCGATGCGGATGCCGTGGCCGCGCAGCGTGGCGAGGGTCGCGATGGCCGACTGGTCGACGATGGCCGACTCGGTGACCTCCAGGACGAGCCGGTCCGGTTCCACGCCGGTGCGGCGCAGGATGCTCAGCACGTCCAGCACCAGGGTGGGCTCCTGGAGCTGCCGCGGCGCCAGGTTGACGCTGACGTAGAGCTGGCGGTCCCAGGCCGCGAGTTGCTTGCACGCCTCCTCGAGCACGTAGAGGCCGATCTCGGTGATGGCGCCGCTGCGTTCCGCGATCGGGATGAACTGGACCGGCGAGACCAGGCCGAGGGCCGGGTGCTGCCAGCGGACCAGGGCCTCGACGGCGATCGGGCGTCCGCCGCTGTCGAGGTCGACGATCGGCTGGTAGAGCACGTACAGCTGGTCGCGGAGCAGGGCCTTGTCGAGGTCCTCGCTGAGCGCGGCGTCCTCGGCGCGGCGGTCGGTCATGGCCGGGTCGTACGCACGCCAGCCGTGCGTGCCGGCCCGCTTGACCTGGTACATCGCGACGTCGGCGCGGCGCAGCAGCTCCTTGGGGGTGTCCTCCTCGACGGCCAGGGTGAGGCCGATGCTGGCCCGGATCGGCAGGGAGTCCTCGCCGAGGCGGACGGGGTTGGCGGCGGCGGCGCCGAGCACCCGCTGCGCGACCGCGCCGGCCGGGTCCGCGCTGGTCACCGCGGTGAGCAGCACCGCGAACTCGTCGCCGCCGATCCGGGCGGCCACGTCGCCGCCACGGATGATGCCGCGCAGGTGGTGGGCGAACTCGGTGAGCACGGTGTCGCCGGCCGCGTGCCCGTACGCGTCGTTGATCAGTTTGAAGCCGTCGAGGTCGACGAGCAGCAGCGCGAACGGCTCGCGCCGGCGCAGCACCCGGCCGATCGCCTCGTCCAGGCCGGTGCGGTTGGCCAGGCCGGTGAGCGCGTCGGTGACGATCTGGTCGCGGCTGTCCCGCAGCGAGATGACCTGCCGGACGGTGATCGCCGCGGCCATCGTGATCAGCCCGAGGACCAGGCCGCCCCAGGGCAGCATGTCGTTCTCCTCGACGGTCACGACGACCATCAGGGTGCCGCCGACCACCATCGCGGCCACCGGCAGGTGGGTGGACCAGCGCAGGTCGGGCTTGGCGTTCCGGTCCGGCTGTTTCTCCGGTACGCGGACACGCATCGGCGCGAGCGTCATCAGCAGTCCACCGAGCGCCACCAGCAGGCCGGCGTACGGCGAGCTGATCACCATCAGGCGTTGCGCCTCGAGCCCGGACCAGACCGCGTCGCCGATCAGGTAGAGCCCCATGCCGGCGATCAGCAGCGCGTGCGGGCCGGTGGGCGGGCCGATCGAGCCGCGCAGCAGCGCCACCGCGACGGCCAGCAGCATCAGCAGGTCGCCGATCGGATAGCCGATCAGGCCGATCCAGGACAGGCTGGCCGGGGTTCCGACGATGGCCGGGTTGATCACGAAGTACCAGACGACCATGAACCCGCCGGCGACGACGGCGACGGTCTCGGCGAAGTGCCCGACCCGCATCCGGCCGGCCATCCGCTGGGCGGGCGCGAGGAGCACCGCGAACGCGAAGAAGCCGAAGGCGCCGAGGCGGACGCTGACGCCGACCCACCACAGGAAGTGGGTCTGGGCGACGCTCTCCACCATCAGCGCGACGAACGTGCCGATCGCGCACAACCGCCCCAGGGCGATCATCAGCCACAGCGCCGCCTCGCCCCGCTTGGCGGCGCGCAGACCGGAGACGAACCCGACGATGTCCAGGATGAGCATGGTCGCGCCGAGGACGTAGGCCCGTTGTCCGGGCTCGAAGACGCTGTATGCCTGTCCCACGAGCACCAGGAGAATCAGGACACCGATTCCCCATCCGCGCACACTCCGGCCCATGTCGGTCACTTCGGCAGGCGTCGGGAGAACCTAAGCGTCAGTCAGCAGATCCAGTACCTCGCGTTCGGCGAAGCCCGTACCACTCCGCCGGCGGCCGTGTCCCGGTTTGCTGAGATCGCTACGCCGCAAACGCATGGCGGGGCGATGCCCGGGATCGACGGCGGCAAACCTGAAAGGTCCGAGGCTTGACCTGGAGCGCGCTCCGGGTCCTAGCGTCGACGACATGCAGACAGTGGAACTCGGCCGGACCGGCCGGCAGGTGAGCGCGCTCGCACTGGGCGCGATGCAGATGGGCAGTGAGACGAACGAGCAGGATTCGGTCACGATCCTGAACCGCTATCTGGAGCTGGGCGGGTCGTTCATCGACACCGCGGACTGCTACGAGTGGTGGGCGCACCCGGGCACCCCGGGCGGTCAGAGCGAGAACCTGCTCGGCCGGTGGATGCGCGACGGCAACAAGCGGGACCAGGTGTTCCTGGCGACGAAGGCGACGGCGGTGCCGGTCGCCGGCCCGGACCTGTGGGCGGCGGACGGCTCGGCGAACTGGGACCTGGCCCGGCGGACCTTCTCCGGGGCCGGCGCGGCCAACCTGAGGTACGCGCTGGACGGGAGCCTGAAGCGGCTGGGCACCGATCACCTCGACCTGTACTACGTGCACGTCGACGACCCGGCGACGCCGCTCGAGGAGACCCTGGAGACGCTGGATTCGTTCGTGAAGGCGGGCAAGGTGCTGCATCTGGGCTGGTCGAACGTGCGGACGTGGCGGCTGGAACGGATCCGGCAGCTGTGCGAGCGCCACGGCTGGACCGCGCCGGTGGCCCTGCAACAGCAGCACTCGTACCTGCGGCCGAAGGCCGGTGACGAGAGCGACTCGGTGGTCGGCGCCGAGCAGTGGGGCTATCTCGCCGCGCACGACGACCTGACGCTGGTGGCCTACTCCCCCATCCTCAAGGGCGTCTACGACAACGTGCCGAAGCGGTCGTCGCACCACATCATGGCCTCGTACGGCGGGCCGGACACCGACGCGCGTTTCGCCGCGGTCGATGCCCTGGCCGCGGAGATCGGCGCCACCGGCAACCAGGTGGTGCTGGCCTGGCTGGCGCAGCGGTCCGGGCCGCGGGTGGTTCCGCTGATCGGCCCGCGTACGCCCGAGCAGTTCGAGAACGTCGTCCCGGCGCTCGACCTGAAGCTCACCACCGAGCAGATCGAGCGCCTGGACGCCGCCGGCGCCTAGTGGCTCCGACGAGCGAGCAGCCGGGCCACGGCCCCGAGTTCCTGCTCGGCCGACGCCGGGGCCTCGACCGAGGCCAGCTCCCGCAACGCCTCGTCGAGCAGCGCGTCCGCCCGGGCCTGGCACCAGGCCCGGGCGCCGCACTCCTCGATCAGGTCCGCCGCGCGGGCGGCGTCCGCCCCGGCGAGGCCACTGCCGCCCGCGTACAGCTCGGCGAGCCGCGTGGCGGCCGGCTCACCGGAACTGAGCGCCGCCACCACCGGCAGCGACTTCTTGCCGCTGCGCAGGTCGGAGCGGACCGGCTTGCCGGTGACCGCCGGGTCGCCCCAGATACCGAGCAGGTCGTCGGCGAACTGGAAGGCCAGCCCGGCCAGCGACCCGAACCGGGCGAGCCGGGCGCGGGCGGCCGGTGACGCGCCACCGGCCAGGGCGCCGAGCTCGGTGGCCGCGGCCAGCAGGGCGCCCGTCTTCGCCTCGGCCATCGCCAGGCACCCGGCGGGGGTGACGTCGCCGCGCCGCTCGAACGCGAGGTCGGCCAGCTGTCCGTCGATCAGGCGCTGGACGGCCGCGCCGAGCACCGCCGCGGCGCGTACGTCGGGAGCGATCGTCTGGTAGGCCAGCGCGAGCATCGCGTCGCCGGCCAGGATGGCCGGCCCGGCGCCGTGCACGGTCCACAGCGTCGCCCGGTGCCGGCGGGTCCGGTCGCCGTCCATGATGTCGTCGTGCACGAGCGAGAAGTTGTGCACGAGCTCGACGGCCACCGCGGCCGGCACCGCTGCCTCGATCGACGCGGCCTCCCCACCGCCCGGGCCGGAAGCCTCCGCGCCGGCCGCCCGCGCCGCGAGCAGGGTGAGCAGCGGCCGGACGGCCTTGCCCCCGTACTCGCGCGCGGGGGCTCCGGCCGCGTCCCGCCAGCCGAAGTGGTACTCGACCAGGTGGGCGGTGGAGTCCGGGAGGGACGCCACCGCGGCCCGCAGCGGTGGGTCGACCACCGCACGGCTCCACTCCAGCAGCGCGGCCGCCGTACGGACGGGCTGCTCCAACTCGACGGCGACCATCGGGCCGCTCAGTCCCGGCCCAGCCCGACCTGGACGTTGTCCAGGATGCCGAGCGCGTCGGGCACCAGCACGGCGACCGAGTAGTACGCGCTGACCAGGTACGACATGATCGCCTTGTCGCTGATCCCCATGAACCGCACGTTGAGGCCGGGCTCGTACTCGTCGGGCAGCCCGGTCTTGTGCAGCCCGATCACGCCCTGGTCGTCCTCGCCGGTGCGCATCGCGATGATCGAGGTCGTCCGGGTGTCCGAGATCGGGATCTTGTTGCACGGCAGGATCGGGACGCCGCGCCAGGCCGGGATCTGGTGGCCGTTGAAGTCCACTGTGCTCGGGTAGAGGCCGCGCTTGTTGCACTCCCGGCCGAAGGCCGCGATGGCCGACGGGTGGGCGAACAGGAACTGGGTCTTGCGCCGGCGGCTGAGCAGCTCGTCCAGGTCGTCCGGGGTGGGCGGGCCGGTCCGGGTGTGGATGCGCTGCTTGAGGTCGGCGTTGTGCAGCAGCCCGAAGTCGCGGTTGTTGATCATCTCGCTCTCCTGGCGCTCGCGCAGCGCCTCGACGGTGAGCTTGAGCTGCTGCTCGACCTGGTCCATCGGCTCGTTGTAGAGGTCGGCGACGCGGGTGTGCACGCGCAGGACGGTCTGGGCGACGCTCAGCTCGTACTCGCGGGGTGAGGTCTCGTAGTCGACGAAGGTGCCGGGCAGGTCGTGCTCGCCCTCGTGACCGGCGGACAGGTCGATCTCCGCCTCGCCGTGCTTGTTCTGCGGCTTGCCGGCCCGCGCGAGCACCGATCGAACGTGTTCGCGCAGCCCCTCGGACTGCCCGTTCATCCGGTCCAGCTCCTGCCGCGGCAGGGTGAGCACGGTGCACTGGGTGACCGCGCGCGCGGTGAAGTTCCAGAGCTCCAGCTCGCCGGAGAGCGCCCGGTCGCCGAAGTAGTCGCCGTCGGCGAGCACCCCGACCACGGTCTCGTCGCCGTAGTCGCCGCGCCCGATCTTGTTGACCTTGCCGTGGGCGATCAGCACGATCTGGTCGACCGGCTGCCCGGCCTCGACGATCATGTCGCCGGCCGCGTACTCGTGCTGCTGGAACCGCTCGGCCAGCGCGGACAGCACCGCGAGGTCCTCGAACTCGCGCAGCAGCGGCAGCTCGCGCAGCTCGGCCGGGACCACCCGCACGTCCGCGCCGACGTTGGTGAAGGTCAGCCGGCCGTCGCCGACGGTGTACGTCATCCGCCGGTTGACGCGGTAGGCGCCGCCGACGACCTGCGTCCAGGGCAGCACCTTGAGCAGCCAGCGCGACGAGATGTTCTGCATCTGCGGCGCGGTCTTGGTCGTCGACGCCAGGTTGCGCGCCGCCGCCGTGCTCAATGCCTGCCGCTGCGCCTCGACCGAGGTGTCGTTCCGGCCGGTATCGACTGCAGTCACTGGTAACCACCATTCTTGGGGCGTGTAATCAACGGGGCCGAGTATCGCCGACAACGACGCGCCGAATGAGCGGACGACACGTCATTGTCACCTTCCAGTGGTTAACCACAGTGGAACTCAAGCGGCGCGCGGGTGATCTTGACACCACCTATGAGCTGGACAGGTATGGTCTTCGAGGTTGACAGCCAGGGCTGGAGAAATCATGTCCACATTTGTACTGCCCGATTTTTATCTGCCACATCCGGCAACGAAGAATCCTCACGAAGAGCACGCCAGAAACCATTCCGAGGAATGGGCGAAGGCGCACGGGATGCTCGACGCGGGAGTGTGGGATCTGGATGAGCTGCGCCGCAACGACTACGCGCTGATGTGCGCGTACATCCACCCGGACTGCGACGCGGAGATGCTGGATCTGATCACCGACTGGTACGTGTGGGTGTTCTTCTTCGACGACCACTTCCTCGAGCTCTTCAAGTACAGCCGCGACCTGACCGGCGCCCAGCGCTACCTCGACCGGCTCGAGGCGTTCCTGCACGACGCCGGCGGGCAGCCGGAGAACCCGGCCGAGTCGGGACTCGCGGACCTCTGGGCCCGCACGGTTCCGTCCATGTCGGACGACTGGCGGCGGCGCTTCGTGCTCAGCACCCACAACCTGATGGTCGAGTCGATGTGGGAGCTGCGGAACATCGCCGAGGGGCGGATCGCCAACCCGATCGAGTACATCGAGATGCGGCGGCGGGTCGGCGGCGCCCCCTGGTCGGCCAACCTGGTCGAGGTCGCCTCCGACGCGGAACTCGCCGGCCACCTGGCCGGACTGCGGCCGCTGCGCGTCCTGCGGGACACCTTCAGCGACGCGGTGCACCTGCGCAACGACCTTTTCTCGTACGAGCGGGAGGTCCGGGTGGAGGGCGAGAACTCGAACGCCGTCCTGGTCGTCGAACGCTTCCTGGACATCCCGACGCAGCGGGCCGTCGACCTGGTCAACGAGCTGCTCACCTCGCGGCTGCACCAGTTCGAGCACACCGCGCTCACCGAGATCCCGGCGATGTTCGCCGAGTTCGCGGTGGCGCCCGGCGACCAGGCCAGGGTCGCCCGGTACGCCAAGGGGCTGCAGGACTGGCAGGCCGGCGGACACGAGTGGCACGCGCGGTCGAGCCGATACACGAAGATCTCCCGGACCCGGAACCTGGGCATGTCGGCGACCGGGCTGGCCCGCCGCTACGCGCAGCACGGGCACTCACCGGTCGGCCGGACCGGCGGGCACCTGCCGATCCCCGAGCTGTACATGCCGTACCCGGTCCGGACGAGCCCGCACCTGCCCGCCGCGCGCAAGCACAACACGGCCTGGGCCGAGTCGATGGGGATGTTCGCCGGCGACCTCTGGAACGAGTCGCTGTTCGACGGCTTCGACTTCTCGCACTGCGCGGCGATGATCCACCCGGACGCCACGCCGGACCAGCTGAACGTCTCCTCCGACTGGCTGGCCTGGGGCACCTACGGCGACGACCTGTTCCCGGTCCTCTACGGCCGCACCGGCGACCTGGCCGGCGCCAAGCTGCAGAACCTGCGCCTGTCCCTCTTCATGCCACTGGACGCCGGCGCCACCCCGCAGCCGCTCACGCCGGTCGAGCGCGGCCTGGCCGACCTGTGGCGCCGCACGGCCGGCCCGATGGGTTCAAAGGCACGAGCACGCTTCCGTACGGCCGTCGAGACGATGACCGCCTCCTGGCTGTGGGAGCTGGCCAACCAGGTGCAGAACCGGGTGCCCGACCCGGTCGACTACGTGGAGATGCGCCGCGCCACCTTCGGCTCGGACCTCACCATGAGCCTGGCCCGCCTCGCGCACGGCGAGCTCGTGCCGGACGACATCTTCGACACCCGGGTGATGCGCCAGATCGACAACGCGGCGCAGGACTACGCGTGCTTCATCAACGACCTGTACTCGTACCAGAAGGAGATCGAGTTCGAGAACGAGATCCACAACATGGTGTACGTCGTCGAGCGCTTCCTGAGCTGCGACCGGCTCGCCGCCCGCGACGTCGTCGCCGGCCTGATGCGGGGCCGGATGCAGCAGTTCGAGCGGCTGGTCGCCGTGGAGCTGCCCGCGCTGTGCGAGCAGTACGCGCTGAGCGAGCAGGTGCGCCGGCAGCTCACCCGGTACGCGGGCGAGCTGACCTACTGGATGTCCGGCATCCTGCGCTGGCACGACACGTGTGACCGGTACGCCGACTCGGATCTGCGGGCGCGGTTCTCAGCCGTGCCACGTGCGCCACAGGGCGGCGTACGGTCCATCCGCCCCCACCAGCTCGTCATGACTCCCTAGCTCGACGATCCGGCCGCCGTCCATCACCGCGACCCGGTCCGCGTCGTGCGCCGTCTGCAGGCGGTGCGCGATCGCGATGACCGTACGGTCGTGCAGCACCGCCGCGAGCGCGCGTTCCGCGGTCCGGGCGGCGGTCGGGTCGAGCAGGGCCGTCGCCTCGTCCAGGATCACCGTGTGCGGGTCGGCCAGCAGCACCCGGGCCAGCGCCAGCTGCTGCGCCCGGGCGCCGTCCAGTGCCTGCTCGCCCAGGTCCAGCTCGAGGTCGGTGGCCCACTCGGCGCCGACCCGGTCCAGCGCGCGGCGCAGGTCGTCGTCCGGCGCCGTGATCATCAGGTTGTCCCGCAGCGACTCGGCGAAGACGTGGTGCTCCTGGGTGACCAGCACGACATGCCGGCGCAGCTCGTCGGGCGGCAGGTCGGCCACCGGCACCCCGCCGACCGTGATGCTGCCGGTCCGCGGCCGGTCGACGCCGGCGATCAGGCGGCCGAGCGTGGACTTCCCGGCGCCGGAGAGCCCGACGACGGCCAGCCGCTCCCCCGGCCGCACGGTCAGCGTGACGTCGTGCAGGACGTCGCGGCCCTCGTCGTACGCGTAACGCACGCCCTTGATCTCGATCTTCTCGTCCCGCGGGAGCCGATCGGTGGACACCGGGCCCGGTGGCACCGCGGCCAGGCCCTCGATGCGGGCGAACGACGCGCTGCTGCTCTGCAACTGCTCGATCCAGATCGTGATCGCGTCCAGCGGACCGGCGAGCTGCCGCAGGTAGAGCACGGCGGCGCCGACCGTGCCGACCGACACGTACCCGTGGAAGGCGAGGTACCCGCCGGCCACCAGCACGAGCACCACCGGTACGGCGTAGGACAGCTCGACCGTCGGGAAGAAGAACGTCCGCAGCCGCAGCGTGGCCATCCGCGACCGGAAGGTCTCCGCGACCGCCGCCCGGCCGATCGCCAGCCGCAGCCTGGCCAGCCCGAACGCCTCGATCGTGCGGGCGCCCTCGACGGTGGCCGAGAGCTCGTCGGCGAGCCGCGAGTTGGCCGCGCCCTCACGCAGGTAGGCGTCCCGGGCGACGCGCAGGTACCACCGGGTCACGAACCAGATGCCGGCGAACCCGATCAGCCCGGCGGCGCCCAGCGGCGGGCTCAGCACGAGCACCGCGCCGACCAGGAAGACCATCTGGATCAGCGCGCCGACCAGGGCGGGCATCAGGTCACGCAGCGAGTTGGCGACGGCGTCCACATCGGACGTGCCGCGGGCGGAGAGGTCGCCGGCGGGCACCCGTTCGACCACGGCGGCGGGCAGGGCCAGCGACCGGTCCAGGAAGTCCTCGCGGACGCGGGCCGCGGTCCTCTCACCGAAGCGGTAACCGACCGCCAGGGCGTACCGGAGAAGGATCGTCTGGGCGAGGGCGCAGCCGAGCACGCCGACCGCGAGGACATCCACCCGCCCGGCGCCGCCGCCGGTGGTGACCACGTCGATGATCCGGCCGAGCAGCCACGGCCCGCCGAGCCCGGCGAGGGAGGCGAACGCGTTCAGGACCAGCACCGCGACGACCGAGCGGCGATCGGCGGAGATCAGGCGGCGCGCGGCCAGGCTGACCTGCCTGGGCGTGGCGACGGGAAGCACGGTGCTCATGCTGTGCCTCCGAAGCCACCGAGATACCGGAACTCGATCATGCCGAGGCCTCGTCGAAAACGCGGGTGACCAGCTCGCGGTAACCCTGCTCGGTCTCCAGGAGGTGCTGGTGGGTGCCGGAGGCGGCGACCCGGCCCCCGACCAGGTAGTGCACCACGTCCGCGCGGGCCAGGAGCACCGGCGACGTGGTGGCCAGCACGGTTCCGCGGCCGGAGCGGATGTCGGTGAGCCGCTGCGCGATGGCCGCCTCGGTGTGCGCGTCCACCGCCGACGTCGGCTCGGCGGCGAGCAGCATCTCCGGGTCGGCGTGCAGCGCCCGGGCCAGGCGCAGACGCTGCCGCTGGCCGCCGGAGAGGTTACGGCCACGCCACTCCACCGGGCGTTCCAGGTCGGCGGCGACGTCGTGCGCCACAGCGGCGTCGATCGCCCGGCGCACCCGGTCGTCGTCCGGTTCCTCGCGACCGGCCACCACCTCGCGCAGCGTCCCGGCGAACAGGTCGGCGTCGTGCGTCGCGACCATCACCCGGTCGCGGATCTCCGGCTGGGCGATCCGGTCCAGGCGCCGGTCCGACCAGGTGGCGTCGGTCGCGCCGTACCGGCCCAGCCGGTCCAGGACGGCCTCGGCCTCGGCGGTGCGGGCGACGGCCAGCGCGGTGAACCGGCCCGGCTCGGCGGTCACCCCGGACACCGGGTCGCGCAGCGGGCCCGGGCCCTCCGGCGCCGGCTCGCCGTCGACCGGCTCCACGGGCACCCGCAGGAAACCCACCACCCGGCGGGCGGCGACCAGGCCACGGGTGACGTCCATGCCGCAGAAGATCATCACGTCCACCGGGATCGCCAGGATCGCCGTCCAGCCGTAGACCGCGACGAGCTCGCCGATCGTGATCTCGCCGGCCGCCGCCATCCGGGCCGAGATCCAGGTGACCACGGCCAGGAAGATCACCGGCAGCCCGGTGCCGAGCGCACCCACCCAGCTCGCCGTCACGTCCACCCGGTAGCCCTGGTCGCGCAGCCCGGCCGACTCGGCGCGGTACCGGGCCAGGTGCGTCTCCTTGCCGCCGAGCCCGTTCAGCACGCCGAGCCCGCCGAGCACGTCGACCAGCCGCCCGGCCAGCACACCCTGCCGCTCCCGGTAGCGCTGCCCGGCGGCCTGCATCCGGGTCAGCAGCGGCCCCACGACCACGCCCAGGACCGGGACGCCGGCCAGGACCACCACGGCCAGCAGCGGCGAGGTGCGGAAGAGCAGGACCGCGATCGTCGCGTACGAGATGGTGCCGGCCACCCCGACCCCGAGGACGTTCATCGCCCGCCCGACCACCCACACGTCGGAGATGCCGATGGTGACCACCTCGCCCGCGGTCAACCGGCGCGGGAGCGCGGCGCCGAGCCGGGTGGCGTGCTCCAGGACCAGGTCGGCGGTCATCAGCCCGGCATGCGTACGGAGCTTGGTCATCGAGCGGTGCCGCATGATCCCGAGCACAGCACTGCCCGCGCCGAGCGCGAGAACCCCCGCGGACCAGGCGACCAGCACGGCGGTGTCATGCGCGCTCAGGCCGTTGTCGATGGCCTTGGCCAGCAGGTACGGCGTGGCCGCCAGGCTGGCGAACCACAGCGTGCCGAACCCGGCGCCCAGCGCCACCCGATGTTTGTTACGCCTCGCCAGCCACCACAGATATCTTGCCGGTCCCCGTAAGTCCACTCCGCCACTCTGCCCGATGAGGGGTTGCTAGCGTCCACCGATATGCGACGAGTGATCGGCGGCCGGGAGTTCGACTTCGCGCGCCGGGTGGCGGTGATGGCCATCGTCAACCGCACGCCGGACTCGTTCCACGACCAGGGTCGTACGTTCGCTCTCGCGCACGCCCTCGACGCCGTCCGCGCCGCGGCTGAGCAGGGCGCCGACTGGATCGACGTCGGCGGGGTGCCGTTCGCGCCGGGGCCCGAGGTGACGGTCGCGGAAGAACTGGACCGGGTACTGCCGGTGGTGGACGCGGCCCGTGAGCTGGCCGTGGTGTCGGTGGACACGTATCGCCCGGACGTGGCACGCGAGGCCATCGCCGCCGGGGCCGGGGTGATCAACGACACGTCCGGGCTGCGCGACCCGGAGATGGCCGACGCGGTCGCGGGCACCGGCGCCACGCTCGTCATCACGCACAGCCTGGCCGCGCCCCGCACGCCGTATCCGTCGCCGCGCTACCACGACGTGACCGCCGAGGTGACGGTCTTCCTGCGAGACCGGCTGAAGATCGCGATGGACCGCGGCGTACGCCCGGACCAGATCGTCCTCGACCCGGGGCACGACCTGAACAAGACCACGGCGCACTCGCTGGAGCTGACCCGGCGGCTGGACGAGATCACCGCGCTCGGCTACCCCACCCTGGCGGCGGTGAGCAACAAGGACTTCATCGGCGAGACGCTGGACCGGCCGCAGCGGGACCGCCTGGCCGGCACCCTGGCCGCCGTGGTCTTCTGCGTGCTGCGCGGCGCCCGCATCGTCCGGGTGCACGACGTGCGCGCCTCGGTCGACGCGGTCCGGATGACCGAGGCCATGCTGGGCTGGCGTTCACCCGCCCACGCCCGGCACAACGTCTGATCTTCGCGGTGGAGGTCCGGCTCGCACTGCCGGGACTCCTCGCACTGTCGGGGATTCATCGCACTGTCGGGACTCCTCGCACTACCGGGACTCCTCGCACTACCGGGACTCCCTCGGGTTGCCGGGGCTCCTCGGTGCGTGCGCTTGTTGCCGGCGCTTTCGCCGGGTGTGGGCTTTCGGTTGGTCTGCCAGGCGCCCGGGTGCCTGCTCACCGTCGCTGCCGCCGCTC
>NZ_BSTL01000060.1 GCF_030269485.1 Actinoplanes sp. NBRC 103695
CCCGGGCAGAGCCGCGAGCGGCGGCAGCGACGGTGAGCAGGCACCCGGGCGCCTGGCAGACCAACCGAAAGCCCACACCCGGCGAAAGCGCCGGCAACAAGCGCACGCACCGAGGAGCCCCGGCAACGCGAGGGAGTCCCGGCAATGCGAGGAGTCCCGGCAATGCGAGGAGTCCCGGCAATGCGAGGAGTCCCGGCAATGCGAGGAGTCCCGGCAACGCGAGCCGGACCTCCACCGCGAAGAGTCTCTAGCGATCCCGCCAGCTCAGGGGCGACAGGATGACCGCGGCCTCCGCGATGCGCTTGCTGGTTTCGGTCCGGAGGCTCTCGCGTGGGACTCGATCCGTCCCTCGACCCGCAGAACGCCGATGTCGCGATACTCGACCGCCTGAAGGAGCATCTCGCGCTTGTCGGCGTCTCTGGCGCACTGCGCCTCCGGCGTCTGACGAGACTCGTATTCGTCGACCGGGTCGCGAACCATGTCGCGCGACCGTTCCGGGAGGCGCGTACGCCCGCGTGCCACCATCCGGAGCGACGGATGCGCTTGAGGCGGCCGAGTTCGTAGCCGAATCCGGCAAGTGCGACGGCACAGTCTGACACGGTCATCCTCTCTACCGGTCGGCGATTCGCACCGCGTACTGGAGCCCTGCCACCCGCTCGCGTTCGCCACGAGTCATGCCGTCCGTCGCGGCGAGGGTGAGGTCCGGGCCAAGGTCAACTACATCGCGTACGACCAGCAGGTCCGGACCGGATCGTCGGACTGAGATCCTGGGCTCATGACACCCGAGATCGAACATCTGCGCGTGGCACTCGACGGGCTGCGGGCGATTGTCCTCAAGAAGCTGGCCGGGCTGAGCGAGGACGACGCCCGGCGCAGCACGGTCGGCTCCGGCACCAACGTGGCCGGGCTGGTGCAGCACCTCACGTTCGCCGAGTGGAAATGGTTCGGCGACGATCCGGGGCGGAGCGAGCGCTCGATGACGGTCGACCCGGCCGTCTCGCTGCGGACGGTTCGGGCCGCCTACCGCGAGGCCTGCGAGGCGGCGAACGCGTTCATCGCCGTGACCGGCGACGGGGACGCGCCGCTGACCCGCAACGGCCGTGCCACGACCCTGCGTGCCGTCCTGGTCGGCATGATCGAGGAGACGGCCCGCCACGCCGGTCACGCCGACATCATCCGCGAGCAGCTCGACGGGCGCACCGGGCGTTGAGAGGTCAGGGACATCCTGATCCGGCGGGGCGGTTGACGAAGCAGACCTCGGGGAACCGCGGGGACGGCCGGTCCAGCAGCGGGCTGGGCCGCCCGCGCAGGTGCTGGTCGAAGAATGCGGCGACGTACGTGCGGGTGACCTGCACGGACCGAGTGCCGGGCAGTTCCCAGTCGCCGATGCCGAGCCATTCGCCGAGGACGGGCACGTCGCTGTACGAGCGATGCTCCATCGGGGGGACCGTGAGCCATCCGCGCCAGCCGGTCAGGTGGGCCCAGGCGGCGTTCCAATCGCCGTGCGTGGTCTGCGGATCGGGGCCGGCCGACAGCATCAGGAACGGCCGCGCCAGGTCGGTGTCGAACGAGCGCTGGAAGCCGCCGTCCAGGTTGACGCCGGCGTCCACCCGCCGGTCGACGAGCATGGTCGCGGCGGCGGTCGCTCCGCCCATCGAGTGTCCGGCCATGCCGATCCGGCCGTGGTCGATCATCCGCCCGTATCGCGGATGGGCGAGCAGACGGTCCAGGACGAAGGACACGTCCCGTACGCGGTTGGCAACGATCGCGCGGCCGTCCCGGTCGGGGCGTTCGCACAGCAGGCAGCCGGTGACCCGGCCGTCGGGGAAGGTGACGCCGGACCCTTCGTAGGTGTGGTCCACAGTGGCCACGACGTAGCCGCGGCCGGCCAGGTCCTCGGCCAGGGTCGTCAGCATGAAGCGCGGGTCGCTGAAGCCGGGAGAGAGCACGATCAGCGGCAGCCGACGGGCGGTGCGCAGCGGCGGCGCGCCGGTCCGGGCGTGCGGTATCACCCGGGTCAGGCTGTCCGGGGGCACGGTGGTGACGCCCACCGATTCCAGCATCAGCCGGGATTCCTCGGCCGTGGCGTACGGCGCGCGCCGGCCCTGGTTCGCGACCGCCGGGTAGTAGACCGAGATCATCAGCTCCCGCGGCCCGGTCGGCACCCAGGGGTCGGTCCGGCTCCGGTCGACCAGGTGCAGGACCTCGCGCCCGACCGGGTGCGGGCCGGTCGGCGTGGGCAGGACGACGAACGAAGGTACCGACGCGGCCAAGCCGACGGCGGCCGCGACCAGAAGGTGTCTCATATGGGGTGGGTAGCACCGGACCGTGGAGCGGGTTCAGCCGGCGACCTGCCGGGACGCCGCGGAAGGCATAGAGTCAGTGCGATCGATACCTGCACGGGGAGGTCGCGATGCGCGGACGAAAAATGATCGGTGCCGTCCTGGCGGCGGCCCTGGTACTGGTGGCGCCGCCGGGGGTCGCGGAGGCTCAGGACGGCGGGGTGCGGGCGCTGCTGCGGCAGATGACCGTGCGGGAGAAGGTCGGCCAGCTCTTCGTGGTCGAGGTGTACGGACAGGACGCCGCCACGGTCACGCCCGCGATGGCCGCCCGTAACCAGGCGCTCTACGGCGTCGACACGCCCGCTCAGGTGATCGAGAAGTACCAGCCGGGTGGCGTCATCTACTTCGACGCCCGCCGCGGGCCGGACAACGTGCGGAGTCCGCGCCAGATCGCCACGCTCTCCAACGGCCTGCAGCGGGCCGCGCTGGACCGCCGCGTACCCATCCCGCTGTTGATCTCCACCGACCAGGAGGGTGGCGCGGTCGTCTATCGGCTCACCGCGCCGGCCACCGCCATGCCGGGCAACATGGCCCTCGGCGCGACCCGGTCGCCGGCCGACGCGCGGCGCTCCGCCCGGGTCATCGGCTCCGAGCTCGCCGCCGTCGGGATCAACCAGGACTACGCGCCCGTGGCGGATGTCAACGTCAACCCCGCCAACCCCGTCATCGGCGTACGGTCGGCCGGCTCCGACCCGGCCCTGGTGTCGAGCATGGTCTCCGCCCAGATCACCGGCTACCACGCCGGTGGGGTGGCGACCGTCGCCAAGCATTTCCCGGGGCACGGCGACACCGCGGTGGACAGCCACCTCGGACTGCCTGAGGTCACGCACACCCGGGCGCAGCTCAACGCGATCGACCTGCCGCCGTTCCGTGCGGCGATCCGGCGCGGCGTCGACACGATCATGACCGCGCACGTGGTGCTCCGGTCGGTCGACCCGAGCGGCGCCCCGGCCACCATGTCCCGTCCCATCCTGACCGGGCTTCTCCGGGAGGATCTGGGGTACGACGGGCTGATCGTGACCGACGCCCTGGACATGGGCGGGGCGACCGCCGACTACCCGCCGGCCGTGGCGCCGGTGCGGGCGTTCCAGGCCGGCGCCGACCAGCTCGTGCTCGCCCCGCAGATGGACACCGCGTTCGGCGCCGTGCTGGCCGCCGTGGAGAGCGGCGAGATCTCGCGGCGGCGCCTCGACGAGTCGGTGACCCGGATCCTGCGGCTGAAGCGTCAGCGTGGCCTGTGGCAGCCGTTCGTCGACCCGGCCCGTGCCGAGCGGGTGGTCGGGTCGGCCGCGCACAAGGCCGACGAGCAGGCGATCACCGACCGGACCATCACCATGGTGAAGAAGGACGGGCTACCCGTAAGGAATGGCAAGGTGCTCGTTACCGGTTGGGGCGTGACGACGACGAGCACGCTGGGCGCGGCCATCGGCAGGCGCGGTTCGACCGTGACCGTACGAGAGACCGGCGCGACCCCGACGCAGGCCGCGATCGACGCCGCGGTGACCGCCAGCGCCGGCCAGGATCTGGTCGTGGTCAGCACGATGAACGCGAACGCCGCGCAGCAGTCGCTGGTCCGGGCCCTGCTGGCCACCGGCAGACCGGTCGTGGTGACGGCCGTGCGCAACCCGTACGACATCGGGCTCTTTCCTGAGGTCAAGGCCTACCTGGCGAGCTACGGCTACACGGCGGCCTCGCTGGAGTCGTTGACGCGGGTGCTGTTCGGCGAGGTCGATCCGTCCGGGAGGCTTCCCGTCGCGATACCTTCGCTCTATCCGTTCGGGCACGGCCTGAGCTACCACTGAGGGAGACACCATGCCGCAGCCGGAAGGCGCCGAGCTGGAGTCGGTGCGCGCCCGCCGCACCGAGTTGCGTGACAAGTACCTGCTGCCCGCGGAACTGCGCCCGGCCACCGTCGGGCGCGGCCTGCACCACGCGGCGCTGATCTGCAAAGACGTGGAGGAGACGATCCGCTTCTATCAGGAGCTGGTCGGCTTCCCGCTGGTCGAGCTGGTGGAGAACCGGGACTACCAGGGTTCCAGCCACTTCTTCTTCGACCTGGGCAACCGCAACCTGCTGGGCTTCTTCGACTTCCCGGGCCACGACCATCCGGGTCCCCAGGAGACCATCGGCGGGGTCCAGCACATCGCGATCTCGGTGAGCCCGGAGCAGTTCGCCGCGGCGAGGTCCCGGTTCGACGCGGCCGGCATCGACTATCTCGGCCCGGACCGGGGCGTCGAGGACAGCCTCTACGTCCGCGACCCGAACGGCGTCGGCATCGAGCTCTACAACGAGGAGATCGGCCGGTTCGAGGGCACCACGCTGGTGTCCTAGGAGTCACGCGGCGGGTCTTCGCCGACCAGCCCGTCGACCGCCTCGCGCAGCAGGTCGGCGTGACCGGTGTGGCGGGCGTACTCGTCGTGCAGGTCCACCAGCAGCCGCCGGAAGTTCGCGCCCTTCAGGGACGGTTCTTCGGGCCGGATCGATGCGAGAGCCTTCTGGGTACGCCGGACCGCGCCGAACCAGAGCGCGTAGAGCTCCTCCGGTGAGTCCTGCGCGCCGGTGCGCCACTCCCAGTCCGGGTCGGCGTCGAAGTCGGCCTGGTCCCACGGCGCACCCATCTGCTCGCCGGTGACCCACTTGGACGTGTAGTAGTCCTCGATCAGCGCCAGATGCTTGATCAGGCCGCCCAGTGTCATGGTCGACGGCGGGTGCGTCCTGCTCAGCCCGGCCGCGTCCAGCCCGCCGGTCTTCCACGCGAACTGCATGCGGGAGCGGTCGAGCGCGAACAGCAGCGCCTCGGTCTCGGAGGCGGTGGGGGAGAGCTCCGCCACGACGATCTTGTCGGTCATGGCCCGATGCTAAAGTCGGTACCGGACGAAAGGCTTCCGGTTTGGAAAAGACGAGTCCCGCCGCGCGGGCCCTGCTCGCACTCGAACTGATCCAGAGCAGCCCCGGCATCACCGCCGAGCGGCTCGGCGAGAAACTGGGCGTGACCGAGCGGGCCGCCCGGCGCTACGCGGAGATCCTGCGCGAGGCGGGCATCCCGGTCGAGTCGGTCCGCGGGCCGTACGGCGGCTACCGCCTGGGCCGAGGCCTGCGCCTGCCGCCGCTGATGTTCAGCGCCACCGAGGCGCTCGGCCTGGTCATGTCGGTGCTCGACGGCCACCACGACGCGAACGACCCCGCCGACCCGGTGGGCAGCGCGCTCGCCAAGATCATGCGCGCGCTGCCGGAGCCGGTCGCGGCCCAGGCCGAGGCGGTACGCCGGACCGCCGCGCCCGCCCCCGACCGAGGCGCGGCCCGTCCCGACCCGGCCACCACCACCGCGCTCGTGCAGGCGGTCTCGGCCGGCCGCCGGGTCGCCGTCGGCTACCGCTCCGAGGCCGGTACGGAGTGGACCGCCGAGGTGGATCCGTGGGCGGTCGTCGTCCGGCACGGGCGGTGGTACCTGCTCTGCTGGTCGCACAGCTCGGGCGCACAGCGGGCGTACCGGATCGACCGCATCCGCGACGTCGAAGCGCGCGCCGAACTCTTCACCCCACCCACCGGCCTGGACCCGGTCGCCGCGCTGGAGGACCACCTCGCGGCCGGCTGGGAGTACTCCACCGAGGTCCTGATCGAGGCGCCGGCCGACCGTCTCACCTGGCTGCCGCGCATGCTCGGCCGGGTCACGCCGGTGACCGCGACGACCAGCCGGCTCACCGGATCGACGAGCAACCCCCATTGGTACGCCGAGCAACTGGCCGTCATCCCGGCCCCGTTCCGGATCGTGGGCGGCCCCGAGATCCTGGCCACCGCCCGCGCGCTGGGTGAACGCCTCCTCGCCGCAACACAGAAGTAGCTGCTGATTCACGTCGATGCCGTATCACCTGCGGAAAGGCCGATTCGCTCTGGTGAGGGTTGACTCGCTTGCTGACCGCAACGACGGTAAGAACGCTGACGATCGACGTCGTCTACATCAAGGCCGGCGGTGGCCATCGCGCCGCCGCGGTGGCCCTCGACGCCGCCATCCGAGAGCAGGACCTGCCCTGGCGGGTCCGGCTCGTCGACCTGGTCGACATCCTGGATCCGCAGGACATCGGCCGCCGGATCACCGACTACTACAACGTGCGCCTCACGCACGGGCTGACGCTGGGCCTCACCCGGGAACGCCACGTGCTCCAGGCGGCGCTGCGGATGGGCCACCGGGCGGTCACCCGGCGGATGCGGACACATTGGAGCGCGAGCCGCCCCGACCTGGTCGTCTCGCTGGTGCCGCATTTCAACCGGCAGATGTTCGACTCGGTCAGGCTGGCCCTGCCGCGGACCCCGTACGTGACCGTGCTGACCGACTTCGCCGACCTTCCGCCGCGCTACTGGATCGAGCCGCGCCAGGCGCAGCACTGGATCTGCGGCACCCCGCGCGCGGTGCTCCAGGCGCAGGCGGCCGGCTGCGACCCGGCCCGCATCCACCGCACCTCCGGCATGGTCATCCACCCCGACTTCTATCAGGACGACCCGGTCGACCGGGCGGCCGGGATGCTCTCTCTCGGCCTGGACCCGTCCCGCCCGACCGGGCTGGTGATGTTCGGCGGGCACGGCTCCCGGCAGATGCGCGGCATCGTCAAACGTCTCGCCGACACCCAGCTGATCGTGGTCTGCGGCCACAACGCGGATCTCGCGTCGTCCATCCGGCAGATCGAGTCGTCGGCGCCGCGCGTCGTCGTCGGGTTCACCTCGGAGGTCCGCCGGTACATGCGGCTGGCGGACTTCTTCATCGGCAAGCCCGGCCCCGGCAGCATCAGCGAGGCGCTGAGCCAGCGCCTGCCGGTGATCGTGGTGAGTAACGCCTGGACCTTGCACCAGGAGCGCTACAACGCCGAGTGGATCGAGGAGAACGACGTCGGCGTCGTCCTCGAGTCCTTCCGGGACATCCGCGAGGGCGTCCGGGAGGTCGTCGACAACATGGCCGCCTACCGCGCGGCCGCCGGCCGCATCACCAACCGCGCCGTCTTCGAGATCCCCGCCCTGCTCGAGAACATCCTGACCAAGAACCTCTGGTGACGGCCCTCGGGGCAGCGGGTGGGCGCGGCGTGGCCCATACTTCGCGGCCATGAGGGAAGCAGTCGACGACTTCGCGCCGGTACGGGAGCTGGTGTGGAGGGCGGAGTTCGAGGCGGCCGAGGCGCTGGTGCGGGCGCGCCTGGCCGAGGCGCCGGACGACGCGCGGGCCTGGCGGTACCTGGCCGGTGTGCTGGACCGTCGGAAGGACAGGGCCGGCTGCTCCGAGGCCGCCGGCCGGGCGATCGAGCTCAGCGGCGACGACGCGGCCGGCTACCGCAACCGGGCGGCAGCGAAGGCCCTGGCCGGGGACCGGCGCGGCGCCCACGCGGACGCCCTGCGGGCGGTGGAACTGGATCCGGACAACGCCGACGGGCTGGCGATGCTCGCCGGGTCCTGGCTCCTCGCCACGGGTGACGCCGGCCGGTTCCAGAAGCTCGCCGGGCGGGCGGCGCGGATCGATCCCGGCGGCTGGCTCCCGCGTCAGTACCACCGGGTCCTGTGGGTCGCCAGGCTCGAACTGGCCGCCTGGACGGCCTTCGTGATCGCTCTCGCCCTCGGATCGGCGTGGGCCTTGCTGGCCGAGTACGACGGACTGCCCCGGTGGGTTCCCGGCACGGCCGGTGTCGCCACGGCCGGTTGCGTCGCGCTGGTGGTCGTGGCCGTGCGCCTGCGACGGCCGCTGCCACCCATGCCGGGAATGCTCCTCGCCGCGGTCCTCTCGATCGGGCCGGTGGCGGTGTCGACCGTGGTGGCCTGCGCGGTCGCCGCCACGGCCACGTACGGCACGACCCGCAACCTCTCCTGGGCGGCGCTGATCGGCGGCATGGCCGTGGCTCTCGTGGTGCTCCCGGCAGCGATCGTGAAAGGGAAGGTACGGCGCGTCGTCCGCGCGTGACCAGCCTTCAGAGCCGGGCCGGCACGTGCCCGAACCTCTGCGCCGCGCGGTAGTAGGTCCGGGCGAGCACGACGCACAGCGGGCGGCGCACCGGCTGCTGGCGTCCGCAGACCCGGCCCAGGTCGGCGAGGAACGCGTAGTCCAGCCGGGCCTTGTTCCGCTTGAAGGTGCCGGCCGCGCCGTAGTTGCGGTAGCCGAAGTCGTGCCGGTAGCAGGCCGTCCGGAAGTCGTAGCCGAAGGGCCGCTCGGGGCCGCCGGTGCAGCCGTCGGTGGACCAGTCGAACCCGTACTTCCGCCACTCCGGCTTGTTCATGCGGGCGATGTGCCACCTGGCGAAGCTGGCCGCGGCCGGCTGCGTCCAGGCCGCGAGCACGGCGTCCTTGTTGCCGGGCGGCGCGGCGTGGGCCGGGGCGGGAGCGGCGCAGGCCAGCAGGATCGCGGCGAGCGCGAGTGCGAGGACCGGGCGGGATCGTACGGACATGGGTGCCATCCTCACCGCCCGGGGCGGCGAATGTGGCGATTCGCCCCTATTGCGGCAAGTCGAGTTGGGTGACGGTGACGACCTTGCCGTCCTCGGTGGTGACCAGGGCCGGGGACGGCGAGTTCCCCGTCGCCCCGCGTACCCGTAACAAGGTGCGGCGACAGTATCTGTTCACCGCGAGCCACCCCGGTGTTTGACCGGGCTGGCTAACCTGCGCCGATGACGATCCGCTGGGCCGGGTTCGCCGCGGCGGGGCTGCTGGCGCTGGCCGGCGCGCTCGGGGGCGCGCACCCCGGCGGCAACGTGGCCTCCACCCCGATCACCGTCGCCACCTCGCCCTACGGTCCGCTCGTGCTGGTGGCATGGCTGCTCGGCACGACCGGCCTGGTCTGGGCATGGTGGACGCTGCGCGACCGCGTGCCTTCGGCCCGCTGGGCGGTCGGGACGGTCCTGATCTGGGCGGTCCCGTTCCTGGTGGTGCCGCCGATGGGCAGCAGAGACGTCTTCTCGTACGCCTGCCAGGGCCACCTTTTCGTCAACGGTCTGAGCCCGTACACGTCCGGGGTGGACACGCTGCCGTGCCCCTGGGTGGAGGCCGTGTCGCCGATCTGGCGGGACACGCCGGCGCCGTACGGGCCGCTGTTCGTGCTGGCCGCGGCCGCCGCGGTCGCGCTGGGCGGAAGCCTGACCGGGGTGATCCTGCTGCTGCGGCTGCTCGCCGTGGTCGCTCTCGCGGTCACCGCCCTGGCGCTGCCGCCGCTGGCCCGGCGTTGCGGGGTGCCGGTCGGGCGGGCGCTGTGGGTGGCGCTGGCCGGGCCGCTGATCGGCGCGCACCTGGTCGGCGGGCCGCACAACGACGCGCTGATGATCGCGGCGGTGGTCGGGGCGATGGCGGTGCTCGTGATCGGCCGGTCGCCTGTGGATAACGTTGCCGAATTGTCAGGCGGGCGCGCTACGCTTCCGCCCACCCACAAGGGCGGGGGTGGCGGCGGAAACGTTGGCGCTCGAATTTTGATCTTGGCTGGGGTGCTGCTCGGGCTCGCGGTGGCGATCAAGGTCACCGCGATCGTGGCGCTTCCGTTCGTGGCGTTGCTCGCGGTGCCGCGGCCGCTGCGGTTCGGCTCGGCGGCCCGCGCGCTGGTCCTGATCGGCGGTGTGGCCGCCGGCGCAATGGCCGCCGTGACCGCGGCGACCGGGCTGGGCCTGGGCTGGCTGGCCGGCATGACGCACACCGGTGACCTGATCCAGTTCACGTCGCCACCGACGGCGGTCGGCATGACCACCACATACCTGGGCCGGCTCTTCTGGGCGGACTTCGACGCCGTGCCCGCCGTACGCCTGATCGCGATCCTGATCCTGGGTCTGCTCGTGCTCTGGCTGTGGGTGCGGGCGCTGCGCTCCGACGAGCCGGTGCGGGCGGCGTTGCGCGGTGCGGCCTTCGCGAGCGCCGCCATGATCGCGCTGGCGCCGTCGTTCCACCCCTGGTACGTGATGTTCCCGCTGATCCTGCTGGCGGTCACGACCACGCGCACCGACCTGGTGATGGCCGCCACCGGGGTGGCCGCTTTCCTGGTGTTGCCGGACGGCGGCGGGCTGGCGCGCTACGTCAAGTTCCCGGGCGCCCCGATCGCGACGATCGTGATCGGATACCTGATCTACCGGTACCGGCCGCGGCCCGGGAAGTCCCGGGCCGCCGCGGTGGAGCCGGAACTCAGCCGAAAATCTTGAGGTCGTTCACCGTGTAGGAGAGCGACCCGCGGAAGCCGACCGGCGGATAGTTGTTTCACGACTTGTACAAACGCCCCGGATGCCGGGGTGCTCGGGGGTAAGCAGGCTGGCCACGGCCGTCGTGGCGGGTAGGTTTGCCGACCGTGGGCAAGTCGGTGCGGTTCTCGGTTCTCGGGCCGGTCCGTGCCTGGCGCGGCGAGGACGAGCTCGACCTGCGCCCGCGCCAGCTGCAGCTGATGCTCGCCCTGCTGCTGGTCCGCGCCGGCCGCCCGGTCACCCCGGAGGAACTGGCCGCGGCGCTGTGGGGCGACGACCGCCCGGCGCAGGCGGCGAACATCATCCACCGGCACGTCGGCACGCTGCGCCGGCTGTTCGAGCCGGACCTGCCCGCCCGGGCCGCCGGTCAGTGGCTGCTGCGGCAGGCCAGCGGCTACCGCCTGGACGTGGACGCCGAGTCGCTCGACCTGCTGTCCTTCCGCGAGAACGCCGACCGGGCCCGGTCGGCCTTCTCGCACGGCGACCACGACGGCGCGCTGACCGCCGGGCTGGCCGCATTACGCACCTGGCACGGGCGGTGCGCCGCCGGTCTGGACCTGGGGTCCGGCCGGCTCGCCGAGTTCGCCGCCGTCGACCAGGAGCGGTCGGTCGTGGCGTGCTTCGCCGCCGACGCCGCGGTGCGCACCGGCGCCCTGCGTGACCTGGTGCCGGTCCTGCGCGCGGTGGCCGACCAGGAACGGCTGGACGAGGCGGTGCAGGCGCGACTGCTGCTCGCGCTCGCCGCGGACGGCAAGCAGGCGGAGGCGGTGTCCGCGTACGAGAACGTGCGTCACCGCCTGGCCGACGAGCTGGGCGTCGACCCGGGGCCGGAGCTGCGCGCCGCGTACGACCAGGTGCTGCACCAGAAGGTGACGTCCACCCCGGTGCCGGCCCAGGCACCGCTGAGCACCCGCTTCTTCAACGGCCGGCAGGCCGAGCTGGACCGGCTCACCGCTCTGCTGCCGGCGTCCGCACCGTCCACCGTGGTCACCATCGACGGCTTGCCGGGCACCGGGAAGACCACGCTGATCGTGCACTGGGCGCACCAGGTGGCCGGGCATTTCCCGGACGGGCAGCTCTTCATCGACCTGCGTGGCTTCGACGCCCACGACGCGGTGACCGAGCCGGCGCAGGCGCTCAGCCACTTCCTCAGCGCGCTGGGCGTCCCGCACGCGCACATCCCGGTCAGCGCGGACGCGCAGGCCACCCTCTACCGCAGCCTGATGGCCGGCCGCCGGATGCTGGTCATCCTGGACAACGCCCGCGACGCCGAACACGTCCGGCCGTTGCTGCCCGCCGCGCCCGGCTGCCTGGTGGTGGTGACCAGCCGCAACCGGCTCACCGGCCTGATCGCCCAGGAGGGCGCGCATCGCCTCGCCCTCGAACCGCCGCCGCTCGCCGAGGCGCGGGCCGGGCTGATCCGCCGGCTGGGCCCGCGGCGCGGCGCGTCGGACCCGGCGGCGCTGGACGAGATCATCGACCGGTGCGGGCGGCTGCCGCTGGCGATGGCGGTGGTCGCGGCCCGTGCGGCGGCCTACCCCGAGTGGTCTCTTCGAGAGATCGCGTACGAGCTGAGCGAGAGCCGGTCCCTCGACGCGTTCAGCGGCGACGACCCGCGCAGCGACGTGCGCAACGTCTTCTCCTGGTCGTACCGGATGCTCTCGGAACCGGCGGCGCGACTGTTCCGGCTGCTCTCGGTGCATCCCGGCCCCGATTTCGGCCCGGCGACCGCGGCGAGCCTGGCCGGCGTGCCGGTCGACGAGGCCAAGCAGCTGCTCGGCGAGCTGATCCGCACCCGCCTCCTGCAGGAGCACCGCCGCATGCGCTTCGCGTTCCACGACCTGATCCTGGTGTACGCCAGGGAGCTCGCCGAACGCGACGACCGGCCCGCCGACCGGGACGAGGCGCTGGCCCGGGTGCTGGGTCACCTGCGGCACACCGCGTACGCGGCCAACAGCCGGTTGCAGCCGCCGTCGGAGCAGCTGGAGCCGCCACCACCCGGCAAGGGCGTGTACCCGGAGGAGATCGGCAACGTGGCCCAGGCGATGTCCTGGTTCGGCGCCGAGCTGGCAGTGCTGGAGGCGGCGATCGGCGAGGCCGGCGTGCCCGGCCTGCCCACCTGGCCGCTGGCGGAGAGCCTGCTGCCGTACTACCAGCGGCTCGGCAAGTACCAGTCGTGGGACACGACGGCGGGTTCGGCGCTGCGGGCCGTGCAGCTCTCCGGCGACCGGGAGGGCCAGGCGCACATGCACCGGGTGCTGGCCGGCGCGAAACTGTTCACCGGCGACCACTCGTCCGCGGTCGCGCACCTGATGCGGGCGCTGGAGATCTTCGAGGAACTCGGGCGGCGGGCCGACCAGGGCTTCGTCTACTGCAACCTGGGCTGGGTCCGGTACGACCAGGACGACATCGGGCGGTCGCGGCGGCACTACGAGCAGGCGCTGGCCGTCTTCGAGGGTGGGGTCAACCGCCGCGGCGAGGCGCACGCTCTGCTGGGCATCGGCTACTGCCTGGCCCGCGACTACGACGGCGCCGGTGCGGTGCGGCATCTGCGCCGGGCCGCCACGATCTTCGAGGAGCTGGGCGACGACAACAGTGGCGGCAACTGCGCCGAGGTGATGGGCGAGGCGTTCGCCGGCCTGGGCCGCTTCGAGGAGGCGATCGGCTCCCGGCGCCGCGCCGACCGGCTGTTCCGCCGGTCCGGCAACCAGATGGAGATCGCCATGAACGGCCGTGAGCTCGGCGATCTTTACCAGATGGTGGGCAGGCCCGCCGACGCGGAGCTGGCCTGGGCCGACGCGCACCGCGTCCTGATCGAGCTGTCCGCCGTCGACCTGGCCGCCGGCCTGGCCGAACGGCTCGCCACCGCCCGGGTGCTGGCCTCGGTCCGGGCGAGCGAGCGGCACGTTCTCCCTGCAGAACCGCACTGACCTTCGGTAGCCCAGCGGTGACGGTAGCCCAGCGGTGACGGATGGCCGAGGAACCTCAGCCGTCCGTCACCGCGGCACGCAGTGACCGCAGCGCGTAGTGCACGCGGGAGCGGACGGTCCCGATCGGGACACCGAGCCGGGTCGCGACGTCCTCGACCGTACGATCAAGGAAGTAGACCTGGTGGAGCACCTCCCGGTGCGCCGCGCTCAGCCTGCCCACCGCCTCGCGCAGAGAGTGGTTGGCGATCGCCGAGCGGGAGGTGTCGTCGCCGGTGGCGCACCGCTCGGCGTCCACCGGCGCGACCTCCACCGGGCGGGCCTGCCGCCGGCGCACCTCGTCGATGACCAGCCGGCGGGCCACCGTGTACAGCCACCGGCGCCCGCCGTCGTCCTCCACGGGCACCGAGTCGAGGCTGCGCCAGGCCCGCACCATCGTCTCCTGCACCAGATCCTCGGCGGTCTGCTGCTGACCGAGCGTGAGCCGCTGCACGAAACGCGTCAGCTGCGTGCCGTGCTCGGCGACCAGGCGTCGCATGCGGGTGTCGGTGTCGGTCACGTGAGGGTTTCCTAACGCTCGTGGCTGTAGCCCGAGACGTTAGGAACCGGCTCTCACGTGTTTGTGAAGCGCCACTGACGCCCCTGATTCACTCTGCCGGTCTCGTGGTCCCACAGCGCTGCCGCAAGGTCGGCAGTCGCCCTGTCCCGGTGCCGCCGGTACGTGTTGAACGAAAGGTGCAGAGCGGCGGCGACACGCTCCTGGGTGCTGGTCGGCCGCAGGAAGGTCCGGCTCATCAGCTCGCCCGCGTCGGAGCCCAAGGCGCCGATGCCCGCCTCGACCATCTCCCGGAGCGTGTCGACGTGCGTGCGACCGTCGCGCGTGTTCCGCCGGACCATCCGCGACCGCACCAGCGGGTTCGCCCGCAACAGGTCCGGAGTCCGCAGCTGGCGCAGGGCCGCCCGTACGGCGTCCGTGAACTCCGACCGCGAGAGCACCGGCTCCTCGAGGCTCTCCACCGCGGGGCGGACCGTCGCGCCCAGCTGGCGGGCGTGCGTGACCTGCGTCCATTCCGCGATCCCGGCCCGGCGCCAGTCGTGGGCGAACACCGGGAACCGTGACCCGCCGACCGTGAAGTCCGCCTCGGTGGCCGCCCAGAAGTCGAGGTACTCCAGGGCGGGCGTCCACAGCACGGCATCCTCGAACGCGGCGACGAAACTCCACGCCGTGTCGTCGGCGAGCTGCATGATGTCCAGCATCTGGCACGCGACGAACAGGGTCAGCGACGGCGACGGGCGTTGACCCTGCTCGCGATCGAGGAAGAAGCGCCAGGCCCGCACCCGCTCGCCGGACCGGGGTGGTCCGAGCTTCGACGCGTACCGCCACATCGCGTCCACTGCCGGGTCCACGCCGACGTCCGCCTCGGTCAGGTCGAGACAAGCGGCGTAGCCACACAGCTCGCCCGCGGCCGTGCGGAAAACCCGGAAAGCCTCGGGACGACACCTCATCCAGTACGCCGCCAGCTCGGCCTGTTCCGCCCCCTGCCACGCGGCCGTCATCGCGACGATGGGCGCTCGGTCGCTCTCCGTCAGACCATCGGCGTACGCCCGCATCGGCGGCGCCAGGGCACTCAACGCCTCGATCCGGGAGCGGAAACCGTTGACAACGACCGTACGCGTCAGAAGGTGAAGTCTCTCCCGCTCGTCGGGCACCGTCAGGACCTGTTCGTGAAACGCGGCGAGCTTCCGGCGGTGCATGTCGGAGTACCGATCGGGATCCCGCCAGCGCAGATCGGCGTCGAGGATGTCGCGGACCACGTCGTGCGGATACAACCCGTGCGGGCTCTCCTCGATGAACGGCCGGCCGCGCAACCAGGCGAACAGCTCACCGACGTCGCCGCCGATTATCGAGCGCAGCAGATCCTCGGTCGTGACCGGCACGTGCGCGCACACCTCCAGCGCCGTCCGGTGCCGCGGGCTCGGCGGCTCGTCGACCATCTGCACGATCAACGCGCCCAGGACATCGGGCAGGTCACCCAGGGTACGAGGCGTGGCGCCCCGGCTTACCGCGTCGATCAGCATCGACAGGGTGAGAGGGTGCCCGCGGCTGATGGCCAGCAGCCGGTCGTGGCTCTCCGCGGGCACATCCTGAGCCGTCAGCCACGCCCTGCCGTCCTCGGGCGGCAGGTTGCCCAGCGCGACCACGCGCATCAGTTCCCGCCACGCCGGGTCGGCCCGCCACCGCGGCGACGGCGCGTGCCGTCCGGCGATCACCGCCAGGCAGTTCCGCGGAAGCGACGGCAGATACTTGTCGCGCACCCAGTCATCGACCGGTTCCAGCAGCTCATAGGTGTCGATCAGCAGAATCGGCCGCCCGTCGCCGGCCACGGTGGGCAACGCGTCCGATCCGAGTGCCAGGTGCCGGGCGTCGACCCGGACCGGATCGCGTCCCCGCCGCGCCGCCAGGTGCGCGAACATGTCGAGCAGCGTGCTCTTACCCACCCCACCGGGGCCGTGCACGAAGATCACGCCCGGAGCGTCCAACGCCTCCTCGAACAAGGCGATTTCCGCACCTCGGCCCGCGAACCGCTGTCGCCGCAGCTCGTCCAGCGCCTCACCGAGCGATGCCATGGCGCCGATCCTAGAAGGGCACCGCATGGGCACCGGATGGGCAGGCGCCCGCCACTCGGCGCGGCAATGATGGTGGCCTCGCCCATCCGCCTCGCCCATCAGCTTCCGCCCATCCGCCTCCGCCCATCCGCCTCGCCCATCCGAAGGAGTTTCATGGCAATCGACGATTTCCCCAGCAACTGGGGACGGTGGGGGAGCAGCGACGAACTGGGCGCCGTCAACCTCATCACCGACGAGGCCCGGGCCAGGGGCGCCGCCGAGGCCCGGACCGGTCACACGGTGTCGATCGCCCGGTTGACCAAGCCGTTCCCGCTGACCGGCGGCCCGATGGCGACCACCACGGCAAGCACGACGGCGGTGCAGACCGTCATGCAGTTCACCGGCTTCGGCGCCCCCGCCATGGCCGAGGTGATGATCGTGACCACGCACCACGCGGAGGTAACCCACCTGGACGCGATGGCCCACTGGGTGGCCGGCGGAACGGTGTACCCCGGCGTGGACGTGGCCGACAGCTCCGGCCCCACCGGCGTCAAGCACGGCGCGGCCGACGTGTACGCCGAGGGCATCCTCACCCGCGGCGTCCTGCTCGACCTGGCCCCCGGCGGCCAGTTGCCTCCCGCCCACCCGGTGACCGGCGCAGACCTGGACGCGGCAGCGGCTCGCGCGGGCGTCGAGATCCTGCCCGGCGACGCCATCGTGGTCCGCGGCGGCTGGGACCGGGTCAACGGCAGCGCCGAGCCCGAGCCGGGAATGACGGCGGACGCGATCCGCTGGATGCACGACCACGGGGTGGCCGTCTACGCGGGCGACATCGGCGATGCCCGACCCCCGCTCCCGGGCGAGGTCCCCGGCGCCCTGCACTTCCTGGCGCTGGGCAAGCTGGCCATCCCGCTGATCGACGCCGCCGACCCGGAAGCCTTGGCTGCGACATGCACCCGCCTGGGCCGCTGGACGTTCCAGCTCGTGGTCGCCGTCCCGCGCATCGCCGGAACCACCGGCCTCCCGGTAAACCCGATCGCGGTCTTCTGAACATCACATGCGGCGGGCGGTCACGGTGTCCCGTGGCCGCCCGCCTAAATGGTCTTGCCGTTCATCCGGGCCGTCCCTATTCTTTTCCTCAGTCGCCACTATTTTCGACAGGGAGCTTCAGATGACACGGGAACGATCCACCCGCTCGCGGTGCGAGACGCTGCGTGTCGAGGTGCCCGTGACACCAGTTCAGGGGCGACGGCGAGGCTGATCAGAGCCTTCACCGGCCGCCGCCTTCCAGTACGGATAGGCGGCTTTTTCGTTCTCCCACGAGACCATTTCCCGACGCCTGGGAAACGTACGCAATAGCAAGCCCTGATGGCGCAGCGGATAGCGCACCTGATTACGGATCAGGGGGTCGCAGGTTCAAATCCTGTTCGGGGCACGCCCTGGTAGCTCAGAAGGAGAGAGCGGCCGAAAACGTTAACGGTGTCACGGCGGGAGAGTTGCGGATGCACCGGGACCGGGCCCGTGGTGTAGAAGACCACAGGACAGGGAACCTCAGCCCCCGGCAGGGAAGCGCGTTGCCTCACCGTCGACTAGGGGACGTGGGTTCGAGTCCCACCCAGGGCACTTCACCTCCGGCGCGTGACAAATCTCGGACAGTTCCAATCAGCGGCATCGATGGACGTGATGTTCTACCTCCGGCTCAAACCACGGGGGAGGTAAGCGGCCATGTCTTTGGCGTCCCAACTGTCCTCGCGCACCCGCCTACTGGCGGTTTTCTGCGCGTTTCTACTCGCTCTGACGATCGCTCCGCCGGCTGCCCGACCGGCCCGAGCTGATCCCGGCGACACACCCAAGGCCACCGCGGGCCAGGCTCCGCAACAGCGTGGCCGGCCACCCAACGCCGCCTCGGCCGATGCCGTCGCCGAGAACGCCCGGCCACCCGTCGTCCCGCCGGTCGTGCGGGCCGGCGGTGAACCCGAGAAGGTCAGCGCCCGCTCGCTCGCCAAGGCCCGCAGCGCGGCGCCCGGCGAGGCGTTCACCGATCTGTTGCTGCGCCCCGGTTACGTGGTCGGCGACACCTCGCTCGTCGTCCTGTTCAACCTGGCCGACGAGTCCTTCGACAACTGGCGCGTCGACCTGTTCGACGTGACCACCGGCACCCGCCAGGATTCGGTCGTCCTCGGCCTGGACGCGCTCGAGACCAGCAAGTGCCTGCAGCCGCGCAAGTTCTGCAAGTCGCTCGGCACCGCCGAGGGCTGGGAGCTCGAGGCGGGCAAGCGTTACTTCGTCACGATCACGGCGCTCTACGCCGACGGTGAGGTCACCTCGGCCGCGTCCGAGGAGTCCTCTCCGCGGACCACTGTGGACCCTCCCGCCGTGCCGGCCCGGCAGGCGGCCGGCTGCAACTGCAGTGGCGCGCTGGGCATGACCGACGCGAGCCAGGCGATCCGCGCGATCGGCGTGAACACCGGCACCGGCGCGTTCACCCGCGTCGAGCAGGATCTGTCGCTGACGTCGTTCGCCGTGCCGTTCGCGTCGGGCCGCGCGTACTCGTCGGCCAACTCCGGCCCGTCGGCCTTCGGGCCCGGCTGGGCCTGGATCTACGACATGAAGGTCACCGCGTCCGAGGGTGGCGCGGTGGTGCGGGCGGAGGACGGCTCGGACGTTCTCTTCGCGCTCGATGGTGACGCCTACGTCCGCCCGCCGGGCGTTCGGTCGACGCTGCGCCGGGCGGGTGACGGCTGGGAATTGGTCACTCGCAACAACATCGTGTACGCCTTCGACGCCCAGGGCCGGCTCACCTCGATTCTGAACCCGCGTCAGCAGGGCCTGCGCCTCGCCTACGGCACCAGCACGATCACGGTCACCGACGCCTCCGGCCACAAGGCGCTGGTGCGGCTCGACGACGGCCTGATCGAGTCGATCACGCTCGAGGATCTGCGCACGGTGTCCTTCTGGTACACCGGCGGCCTGCTCACCAAGGTGCGTGACGCCCGCGGCGAGTTCTGGCAGTACAGGTACGACGCCGCCGGCCGGCTCACCCAGGTGATCGACCCGCACCGCGTGACCGCCCCGACGAACGAGTACGGGCCGGACGGGCGGGTCGTGCGCCAGCTCGACGCACTGGGCGCGGCCACCACCTTCGTATGGAACGCCGAGAAGCAGGAGGCCAAGACCACCGACGCCGACAACGTCACGGTCTGGGACGGCTACAAGGGCAACGTGCTGCTCTACACGCAGCGCGGCAACGGCGACGTCAACAATCACCGCTACGACGGCAAGCTGAACCGCAACCTGGTGGTCAACGGCAACCAGAACCAGCACGAGACACAGTACGACGCGGCCGGCAATCCGATCGAGCAGTTCGCGCCGGGCCGGCGGTTCAGCGAGAAGACCACCTACGACGCGCGGAACAACCCGGCCACCCACGTCGACGCCAACGGCCAGACGTGGAAGGACGAGTACAACGAGTTCGACGAACTGATCAAGAGCACCGACCCCGAGGGCAATTCGGTGCAGTACGCGTACGACGATCGCGGTCTTCAGACGACCGTGACCGACCCGCGCGGCAAGGTCAGCAAGTACCAGACCATCCCGCCCGGCGAGCGGAACTCCGGCCTGGTGGAGAAGGTGACCAGCGCCGGCGGCCGGCGTACCCAGAGCCTCTATGACAAGACCGGCCGCCGTATCGTCGCGATCGACCCGCGCGGCAACAGCACCAAGTTCTTCTACGACGAGCAGGACCGCACCGTGGCCACGCTGTCGCCGGAGAAGCGCAATCCCTCGCGGTCGGAGTTCGACGCGGTCGGCCGCCTCGTGCGCACCACCACCCCGGCCGGTGTCACCACGATCAACACGTACTTCCCGACCGGGCAGCTCAAGTCGACGGTCGGCGAGCGGGTCACCACGAAGGTCACCTACACGGCCGCCGGTCGCCGGGCCACCTCCGCGGTCGACATGCGGCACGGGCCGGATCTGGTGACCAGCTGGACGTACAACCCGAAGGGCCTGGCGGAGACGGTCACGTCGCCACGCGGCAACGTCCCCGGCGCCAACAAGGCCGACTTCACCACGACCTATGTGTACGACGCCAACGACAACCCGATTCAGATCCGTCGCCCGTACCCGAATGGTCAGGTTGTCACCAAGGACATCGCCGTCGATGACCTCGACCGGACCGTGCAGACGAAGGACGCGTTCGGCAAGTCGTCCAGCTTCGACCGGGCGAACGGCGGCGAGGTCACCGGGGCCACCGACAGCCTGGGCCGCAAGACGACGATGGGCTACGACAAGAACGGCCGGCAGACCGAGACCACCGACCCGAAGGGCGGCAAGACCAAGACCGAGTACGACGCGGCCGGCAACAAGGTCAAGTCGATCTCGGCGGTCGGCGGCATCACGACCTGGGAGTACGACGACGACGGCATGCTCGTCGCCACGACCGAGCCGCGCGGCAACGTCGACGGCGCGGACAAGGCGAAGTACACCACCCGATTCGAGTACGACGCCGCGGGCAACCAGGTCAAGGCGATCGACCCGCTCGGCAACACGACGCAGTACCGCTACGACGACGCGAACCGGCTGATCGCCACCACCGACGCGAACAAGCACGTCACCCGGGTCACGTACAACGAGGACGATCAGACCAGGACCGTCACCACCCCGGACGCCGGGTTGAACGACTCGACCGTCTACGAGTACGCCGACGACGGCATGGTGGCCTCGGTCACCGACCCGCGCGGGCACCGGACCCGGATGGACTACGACGAGGCCGGCCGCCTGATCAAGACGACCGACCCGCTGGGCCGCAGCACGTACTCCACGTTCGACGCCGAGGGCAACCAGACCGAGTCGCTGTCGCTGGACCGGCTCGAGTTCCCCTGGCTGCTGCGGGAATCCGAGCGGGCCGAGCGCACGACGGTGGACACCTACGACATCGTGGGCCGCCGCACCGAGCGCAAGCTGGGCTCGAAGGGCCCGGTCTACAACTGGGGCTACGACGGCAAGGACCGCACCACCTCCTACGGCGACCCGACCGGCGTCCGGTCCGTCGTGTACGACGAGGAGGACCAGATCAAGGAGGTCACCCGCAAGGAGGCGGGCCGGGCCGACGAGAAGTTCACGTACGAGTACGACCAGCGCGGCAACATCGAGTCGAGGCAGTACCCGGACGGCACCAAGGTGACCTTCGGCTACGACGCGGACAGCCGGCTCATCACGCAGAACGCGCCCGGTGCGAGCTGGAGCTTCGGCTACGACGTGGCCGGCCGCCGGATCAGCACCACGCTGCCCGCGGCGGTCGGGCTGGCGGAGAAGCGGTCCTTCGACGACGCCGGGCGGCTCATCGCGATCGGCACCGAGCGCGTCGGCGACCCGGTGCCGGGTGTGCAGGACCCGGTGTCGCGCTACGACCTCACCCTCGACCCCGAGGGCAATCCGACGCGGGTGATCACCACCCGGGGCGGCACGGCCGAGTCGGTCGCGTACGGCTACGACGAGGCCGACCGGGTCACCTCCGCCTGCTACGCGGTGGAGTCGTGCACCGGCAAGCCGAAGCCGGCCGGGCGCATCGACTACACCTACGACGAGGTCGGCAACCGCACGAGCCAGAAGCGCTCGGGCACGGCCGGCAGTGACCTCACCACCTATCGGTACGACGACGCCGACCAGCTGCAGTCCGAGACGCTGCTCGGCGTGGGTCACAGCCGGTTGACCACCTATGACTACGACGAGCGGGGCAACCAGACCAAGGCCGGCGGCGACCGGTTCACCTACAACCTCGACAACAGCGTGGCCACGGCCAAGGTCAACGGCCGGACCACGAGCTTCGAGTACGGCGCGAACGGGCTGCGGCTGTCCTCGAGGACAGCTGAGCCGGGCGGCGCGAGCTCGACGCAGCGCTGGTCGTGGGACATGGCGGGGACGCTGCCGCAGATCGCGATCGACACCGTCGAGAACGCCGACGGCGCCGTGACCGAGAAGCGCGGTTTCGTGTACGGGCCGGACGACGAACCCCTCGCCCTGCTCGACCCGGCGTCGGGCGCCCACTCGTACACGCACGACTGGCTCGGCGGCATCGCGAACATGCTCTCGCCCACCGGCGCGGTGGAGAAGGGCTACGACTACGACCCGTTCGGCAACCCGCGGGTGGGCGCGTCGCTGGCCGATCAGCAGATCCCGGGTGAGGGCCCCGGCATCGAGAACCCGATGCAGTTCCACGGTGCGTACCAGGACTCCAGCACCGGCGACGGCAACTACTTCATGCGGGCCCGCAACTACAACCCGGGCACCGGCCGGTTCGCGACGCAGGACCCGATGCCGATGGGTCAGGGTGCGACGTCGGCGTACACGTACGGGTCGAACAACCCGCTGGCGTACTCCGACCCGACCGGCCTGATGCCGGACGCCGGACCGACCACCGGGGGCGCACCGGCCGACGGCACGGTGGTGCCGACCGGTCCGTCGCCGGAGGACATGGCCAAAGCCAACCAGATCCAGTCCAAGAGCATGCTGGACGTGATCCTGGAGGCCGGCGGCCAGATCCTGATGGAGTTCCTCGGGATCAACGACATCATCAACTGCCTCAAGGGCGACCTGATGGCGTGCGTCTCGATGATCGTCGGGGCGCTCCCCTGGGGCAAGATCTTCAAGGCCAAGAAGATCGCGGAGGCCATCTTCCGAGCCGGCAAGGCCGTGATCACCTTCTTCCAGGAGATCAAGTGGGCCCGGGCGATCATCGCCGGCGCCGAGAAGGCGGCCGAGGCGGCGAAGGCCGCCGCGGCGGCCGCGGCCAAGGCGGCGGCCGAGAAGGCGGCGAAGGTCAAGGCCGCGGCCGAGGCGGCGGCCAAGAAGGCCGCGGCCGAGGCACAGGCCAAGGCGAAAGCCCTCGCGGAGAAGGCGAAGGCGAAGACGAAGAAGGGCGTCGACGATCCGAAGGACGGCCCGTCCTGCAAGGCCATACCGAAGAAGCACAGCTTCACCCCGGAGACGCGGGTGCTGCTGGCCGACGGTTCGGCCAAGGCGATCGGCAAGCTCGAGCCCGGCGACACCGTCGCGGCGGCCGACCCGTCCACCGGTGCGAGCGGTGCCCGGCAGGTCACCCACACCATCCGCACCGACGACGACAAGGACTTCGTCGACCTCACCATCAAGGGCGAGAAGCTCAGCACCACGGAGAACCACCCGTTCTGGTCGGTGACCCGCGGGCGCTGGGTGGAGGCCGGTGAGCTGAAGGCCGGCGAGACGCTGAAGACGGCGGCCGGGACGTACGTCCAGGTCGGCGCGATCAAGGTGTACGGGGGCAAGCAGCGGACGTACGACCTCACCGTCGACGACATCCACGCGTACTACGTGCTGGCCGGCGACGTCTCGGTCCTGGTGCACAACTGCGGCGACGATCCGACCGGCGCACCGTGCTCCTGCTACCCGGCGACCGGGTACGGACCGAACGTGCCGCCGATCAGGCAACCGGGCCAGTGGACCGACGCGGACATCTGGCGGGGCGCGCACGGCATGCGGCCGCAGAGCATCGGCAACAACCTCGAGTTGCACCACGCCGACCAGATGCCCGGCTCCGGCATTCACGAGCTGCCGCAGCAGGTGCACCGAGGTCCGGGTCAGCACAATGTGTTGCATCCGAACCCGAACAACCAGGGCGTCACCGGAGCGATGCGCGACGAGGACACGCAACTACATTGGTGGTACCGGTCGCAGGAAGAGGGCTGGGGCCAGCATCCGGCCGAGTGGTGGTACGACAACTAGCCCGGAAGGAAGGCACCGACGTGGAGTTCGCCGAGTTCCAAGGTCTGGTCGACGCCTTGCTGGCCGAGCACGCCGGCAAGGGATATCCGCCGGAGATCCGCATCCTCGACGAGGTGCGGGCCGACGACGCCGACATCGAGGCCGTGGAAACGCAACTCGGCGCCCGGCTGCCCGAGAAATACAAGCAGGTGCTGACGACGTACGGCGGTGGCATGTTCGGCTTCGTCGATCTGCTGCCGGTCCGTTCGCCGAAGGACGGCGAGAGTGACGTCCTGACGGAGAACACGGGCGAGTTCGCGGTCGCGGGCTTCGTGCAGGTCGCGCCGGTGGGCAGCGGTGACATGTGGGGCTTCGCGGTGCACGACGGTGTGTGCGCCGAGGCCGTGAGCATGTGGTTCCACGACACGGGCGAGATCCGGTTCGAGTCCGGCGATTTCCTGGAATTCATGGCGACCCGAGGAATCCGGGCCCGCTGATCACCGAGATCCTCGAATCACTCGCCTGATTGGTAGGCGAATCTCCGGCGCGGCACACTAGCGCCGGGCCCATGCAAAGATCCGGGACGGGTTTGGGTTGCCGTCCCGGATCTTGTTTGTGTTGTTGTGTTTAGCGTTGTAGTGCGAGTTGTTCGTTGTCGGTGTGTGCGTGTCGCCCTCCCGGGGGCGCGGCCGTCGGG
>NZ_BSTL01000061.1 GCF_030269485.1 Actinoplanes sp. NBRC 103695
CGCGTTCGATCACGACCATGTGCGCGTCCTCGCCGGGCTGGCGTCCCCACGCGAGGGTTGCCGCGCCGGGGCGGAGGTCGTGCAGGATGTGCGCGGTGCGGGGGGTGCCGAAGAAGGCTGGGGTGTCAGGGGTGCTCAGCAGTGCGACGGCTTCGTCGACGGGTCGCTGACCGGACTCGACGGGTCGCAGACCGTAAAGGCCGTTATCGCTGCCGGGACGGGTTTGCAGCGCCCGCAACGCCGCCACGGACCGGGGGGTGCAATCGGCTGCCTTGTCAGGGGGTGGGCCCAGTGTGGCTTCTACCTGGGCGGCGGCCTGCACCAGCGACCTGGCCGGCTCACGATCCCCGCCGGGGGAGTTGTCAGCCCGGCCTGACGTCGCGCCGGCCAGTGGACGCTCGGACCGGGAAGGCTCGGCCGACGTGGGTGACCACGGCATCACCTGCACCTCGTCGGCGCGGGACTCGTCCTGGTCCGGTCCACCGCTCCGGGCGTGCGCGCCCCGGTGCGCAAGCGGAGGCGAGGCGGGATCCGCGGTCTCGGTACGCGGCCGGACTCCCGGATCGGCACCCTTGAGGTCCGCCGGCCGGGGTGCCGTCAAATCGGTGGTACGCGGGACGAGGTTCTGGCCGGTGACCTGCTTTATCTGCTGCCGGGCCTGCTCCACCTGCTGCATCGCGTCGCGGAACTCGGCTTGACGCTGCGGCAGAGACCGGTCGCTGCCGGCCGTGGCACTCCGGGTGAGGGCATCCTTCGCCGACTGGAAGCCCTCCCGCACGGCGTCCACCTGGGCCGCTCGGATGGATCCGCCGTCGCCGTCCACCGGCACCGCGTCGAGCGCCGACCCGACCGCGTCCGAGACCTGGTCCAGGGTGTCCCGGGCCTGCGCGGTGGCCTCGCTGATCAGCTCCGGCGTGGCGGGGACCGCGTGGTCCGGTCGGTCCGTCACCGGCCCGGCCTGCGCGTCGGACGAAGCAGCCTGCACGGGTTGCGCTTCTTGGAAAGCAACCGGCGGCGGTTGCTGGGTGTGCTGGGCAGCCGGTTCCGGCAAGGCCATGGAATGGTCCACCGGGGCAACGTCGGCCGTGGTGGTGACCGGGGCCTGCGGCGCTCCACCATCGACCGGATCCCGCCCGATCGATTGCGTCTGGGTGGCAGCGGCTGAGCCGCCCGGCGCCCCCTGGCCAGCCCCGGGCTGCGCGGACCCCGACTGGCCGGGTCCGGCTTGCCCAGGCCCAGCCTGCGCAGACCCAGGCTGCACGAATCCAGGCTGCGTGACGATCTGCGCCAATCCGCCCGGCTGTGTCTGGCCCACGCTGGGCTTCTCCGAGCCTGCTGCTGTCGGGTCCGAATCGGCCGCGGCGTCGCCCGCGCCGACGTTCCCGCTGATCGTCTGACCCGGCGTCGTGCGGCCATCGCCGAGGCCGCCCTGCTCAACACCTGGCTGTTGCGCCTGCCCGCCGCCGGCGGTTTCGCCCGCCGAGGACTCCACGTGCGACGGCCCGGCGGCTGTCTCCGGCTCGGCAACCTCGGCGTCCCTGAGCCCGGAGTCACCTGACAAGACACCGCTGGTCTGCCCCTGGCCGGCGCCCACCCCCCGCGAATCGCCCTGGATGCCCGCCTGCGCCGACCCACCGCCGGCGACGCCCATCTGCGCCGACCCGCCAGCGGCACTGTCCGCCCGCACCGGCCCGTCCGCGCCGCCGTGCCCCGGATCGGAAGCGGTACGGGTTCCGCCCTCGGTCTCGATCGGGTTCGTCGTCTCGCTGGTTCCGCCGTCCGCCACGCCGGCCTCGGCCCCGCCGGCGGTGGCGAATCCGGGTGAGGCGCCGACGTCGCGGGTCCTGCCCAGGCCGGTCTCCGCGGAGTTGCCGACATTCGCGGTCGTACCGCCGGAACCACCGGCATCGCCACGCCCCGTACCGCCACCGGCCTGACCGCCTCCGGACTGACCCGCTCCGGCCTGACCGCTTCCGGCTCGGCCGGGGCCGGCCTGACTCGCGCCTGCCTGGCTCGTGCCGGATCGGTCCCCTCCGGCCGCGCTCGGCCGCACGTCCCAAGCCCCGTACCCACCCGTCACGCCGCCGCCGGAGTCGCCACCGAAACCGGCGGACGACTGCGCCGAGCCCGACCCGAGCAGGGGCGCTCGGTCATCGTCCGCCTCGAAGCCCGCGTCTTCGTCGTCGTCGAGGGCCCAGCCGTCGTCGAAGTCCTGCGCACCTTCTGAGCGCTGCACGAGGGCACCGAACACGTTGGCGTCCTCGTCATCGTCAACCAGAGTCACGTCGTCGTCGGCCAAAGAGGAATCGTCGGCCAGAGATGCGGCGGCGTCCACGGACGCGTCATCGACCAGGGTCGCATCGTCGTCGAGGGAGGCGCCGGGTGGGCCCTGCTCGAACGGGTCGTCGGCGGCCGGTTCCCCATCGAGCGGGACGAACCGCTGGTCGTACGCGCTGGGGTTGGGCGGCCTGAGCACATCCTTGATCGAGCCGGCGAAGCTGATCGGGTCCGCGTTGTTCTCGTGGAGGCCGCTGACGAACGCGCTGGTCGCGGTGCCCCAGCGCACCTCGAGCGGGGCTCCGACCGCCGCCTGGCCGGCCAGCTCGCCGGGAATCGCCACCCCGGCCTGCACGATGCCCTTGCTGAGGATGGCGCCGCCGCGGAACACCCAGTCGTTCTTGATGAAGACGGTGCCTTTCAGATCGACGCCGTCGATCTTGGCGATCTTCTTGGCGGCCCAGTGAACGAGCATCTCGGTGCCGAAGTTCGCCAGACCGGCCATCCCGGCCGCGATGGCGGACTGGATGGCCGCCTTCCCGATGGCGTCCCAGTCGATGCCTTCACGGTCGCCGCGGTCGTTCTGGGCCTTCTGGATGACCATCATCAGGATCGGCTCTTCGAGGAGTTCCTGAACGATCTCGACGAAGACCTGCCGCAGGATCGCGCTGATGATCGCGCGGAAACCGCCGATCACGGCCGGGATGGCCAGCGCGCCGAAGAGGGAGTAGATGAGCCAGGCCAGCTGGATCGCGAGCAGCACGAGCTGCACCACGACCATGATCTTGGCTTCCTGAAGCTCGGCGGCGCCGTTCTTCAGGTTCTTGCGCATGTCCTCGACGCTCGAACGCCTCTTGTCGAGGTCTTCGATCGTGGCGGTCAGATACTCCATGACATCGTCGGCGTAGTCGCCGGACATGACGTTCGGCAGTGCCGCGCGCTGGGCGGTGAGTTTGGCCGTGGCGGCGTCCAGCGCGTTCCGGAGTTGCTCCCACTCGCTGGAGTGCTCGCGCATCCCGCTTTCGCTCCCGGTCGGCCACGTCTGGCCGACGAAGAACTCCAGCATGTGCTGGAGCCAGGAGGGGATCGGGGTATCCAAGACCGGCATACCCCCTTAACTCGCCATCTCCGCCCGTACCCGAAAGCATGGGCGCGCGAGCAGCCCGCCGACCCACCGAGCCGCGGGAAGAGCCTCGATCAGGGGAAATCCCTCAGGTCCCGGCGCCCACTCCGGTCGAGGCTTCGGCCGGCACGAAACCCAGCGGCGGCCCGATCAGCCGCTCGATCGCGTCGGTGTCGGTGAGCGCACGCGGCGCGGACGACCGGCGCCGGGTCAGGACCCGCTCCAGCCGGCCGAGAACGGTACGGTCGCCGTCGTCCAGCCCGGGAACGACGGGTTCGCCGGGTGTCATTTCGCGCAGCAGCACCGCGGCGCCGGGCATCCCGGACTCACCGGCCGGCAGCGCCGGCTGCTCGCGCACCGCCAGCACCTTGAACCGGGCCCCGGCAGGGAACACCGCCTCGTCGAGCTCCTCGTCGGCGAGCAGTCCGGCCTGGCGGGCGCTGCGCGACCAGATCAGGTAATCCACGTCCGCACCGTCGGCCGCCACGCCGATAACGCCGCTGACGATGCGGAAGGCCGGCTCGACCAGCGTCGCGCCCTCCGGGTAGAGGCGCTGCGCGGGCACGCTCAGCCGCCCCTGGCAGAGCATCGCGCGCCGCGACGGCGGGAGCCGCCGCAGGCCCGAGACCAGGCACGCCAGGTATCCCGGCAGCTCCGCCCGGCCGCCCTCGCGCAGCCGGGCGTTGAGCTGCGCGGCGCCGAGACCGGACCGTCCGAAGAACAGGCGCACCGCGACCAGGTCCGTCTTCGCCGCCACCGACGCGTCCTGGCGCAATGCGGGCCACGCGGCGAGCGCCGCGTTCACCTTGGTGATCGAGTCGGTGTAGGCCGGCCCGAGCGCCGCGACGAAACTCTTCCTCTCGTCGGCAGTGCTGCCGCGGTCCGCGACGGGTTGTTCGGCGGCGGGCCGGTAGTCGGTCACCGCCAAGGTCTCCGGCGGTACGGGTGGTGTCGCGGCGAGCGGCGGCGGCGGACCCGACGCCGGGAGGTCATCGTCCAGGTCCGGCCCGGCCACCGTGATCACGGGGCTGGTCGCGGGACGTTGCGCCGGCGGCGGGAACGGAGGCGGGGACGGGGGCGGGGACGGCGGCGACGGCGACAGACCGCCGTGGGTCGCGGTCAAGGCCACGGCTGTTGCCGCGGCAGGCTCCTCCACCGTCCGTCGCCGCGCCCAGCGATCGTTGTCAACCGTGTCCGGCGACGCCGCTCCGTCCGTACCCATCGTCTGTGGCGCCAACGGCGACGCCGTCTCCACCTCGACGGGCGCACCCAGCCCAGCCTCTGCCCGGGCGACGCTCGCCACGGCCGTCCGGGGCTCCAGCGGCACCGCCAGCCGCGCCTCGATCGGCGTCCGGACCGCGGACGCCCGCGGCCGGGCACGGGACGGGACCGTGAACGGTTGCCGCGGCCCGGCGAGCACCGCAGCCAGCGCCGCGACAACAGTGTCGTCCGTGGCGCCGGCCACCACCAGCCCCGGCGCCACGGCGCTCCCGGCCACGGCCCGGCGCAGCAGATCGACCAGCCGTTCCGCATCGGCGTGCAGGACCGTCAGCACGCCTTGGTCCGGCTCGACGAGGGCCAGCCCGTCACGGTCACTCGCGCCGGCCTCCCGCAACAGGATTCCGGACGGGACGACCTCGGCCAGCAGCTTCCCCACGGCCCGGTTCTGGTAGAGCCGGCCGCCGGTGCGTACCCATCCGTGGCTGACCAGGCCCGGTCCCTCCCCCAGCGGCCGGCGCGGTGTCCGTAGCGGCAGGAACGAATCCACCGAGACGCTGTGTACGTTCAGCGCCTCGAATTCCGCGCCGAGCCTGCTCAGCCACCCGGCTCCGGGCGGCGCCGACTCCCGGTCGAGCAGCCGGGTATCGATGCGCACCGCACTCCCCGCCGGCAGTCCGGCGAAGAGGTCGGCAACCTGCGCCGGGTCGGCCAGTGGCGCGCCGACGTGCCGCAGCACGAGAGCAGGACCCGCCGGATCCACCGGCAGGTGGTAGGCCGGATCGCTCGGATCTGTCGGCGTCGCGGTGACCTGGTGCAGCAGCACGCCGGCGGGGATCGGGTCCGCGACCAGACCGGTCAGCGGCACCGGCCGGTTGGCCAGCGTCCGTTCCCAGGCGGGCGCGGAATGCCGGTTGCCGACCACCGGCGCCACACCACCGGCGCGGAACAACCGCCAGCCCGACGCCTGGGTGCCGGTCCCGGCGTAGTGGGTGCCGTCCGGCGTGACGTGCACCGGTCCGTCGGGGAGCAGAAGGTCGGCGCCGATCCGCGCGGACAGGCGGAACAGCCAGCCGGCATGCGCGCCGGATCGGCTGCCGAGGCCGCCCGCGGACACCCAGATCCGGTCGGCGCCGAGACTCGATGTCGCCTGTTCGACCGCCCGGCGGAGCACGGCGCCGCCGGCCGGGTCGCGCATCGCGCGGCCGGACGGCACGACCACCACCTCAGCGCTCGACGTGGTCGCATTACGGACCAGCTGCCAGAGCACCAGCGGCGAATCCTCGGCGTGCGAGATGACGGCGGACGAACCGTGCCAGTCCAGGAAGAGGTGACCGGGCACGCCCACGCCGGACCTCCGCCGTAGCCGGCGGAACCACCGGGCCAGTCCCATATGGCTGCGACCTCCCGTCCTGCCCTCCATGGACCGTTCCACACCGGCCCGACGATCCCGGGCGATCCCCCTCCGCCGACCCCGATCCACGGGTTTTCCCTCGCCGGCCCGTCCCCCGCTCACCAAGAAGGGAGCTGCCGAGCCGTGATCGGCCGGCTCGGCAGCTCCCGGCAGGGGGCCGGTCTCGGCGTCCGTCTCGGCGAGACCGGGCTACCGCCAGGTCAGCGGAGCAGGTCGCGTACGTCCTGACGCACCGACGGGAAGACCTGGTGGAACGCGTCGCCCGGGCAGTCGGTGGCACCCGCGGCGGGGTTGGCCGCGTGCCAGTCGCGGTGGGTGCCGATCGTGTCGACCGTGGCGGTGGTCCCATTGATCGGGTTGACGTAGTCGGTTCGGCCGACCGGGTTCAGGCCGGTGACCGCGGACAGCATCGCCAGCACCGTGATCAGCGAGCGCCGGGCGGCCGGCGTCGGTTGCCTGGTCATGAAATGACCGATCAGGCAGACGCCCATGTTGCCGGAATTGAAGCCGCCGACATGTGCCCCGGTGACGCCCATCGGCCGGCGCGCCGGCGACAGCTCAGGGCCGAAGACCGGGACGGGATCGGGGTCGGAGTAGGTGCCCTCGTACACATTGCCGTCGGCGTCGATCGCGAGCTGGTAGCCGAAGTCGCCCCAGTCGTACTCGACCGCCTGCATGTAGTAGACCGCCCGCATCCAGGCGGCGGCGTCCAGGCCCTCATTCTCCTGCTCGCCACCGCCGCTGTGGTGCACGGTCAGCGTCTGCACGGGAAAGAACGCGGGCGGGGTGTCCAACGTGACACCGTCCGGTTCCAGGCGGTAGCTCTCGTCCGCGCCCCAGGCCTGCCTCGACAGATACCTCGGCAGCTCGCCAACGGTCGTACGCGCGACCTCGGGCGCGCGCAGCACCGACACCGGCGCGGCGGAACGGCGGCGCGGCCCGTCGACCGCGTTGAGCTCCAGCACCGAGGCGGCGCCACCGTTCTTGACCTCGATCTCGTAGCCGGACGCGCCGTCGGCCAGCAGCAGCCGCGCACCAGGCCGGGTGTCGTGGCCCGCCGGGCACCCTGCCACCTCCCGCCACTCGGACCAGCCGGTGGAGGTGCGCAGCCGTACCGCGGCCGGGCCGGTTGCCTGCACCGCCAGGTGGGTCAGCGCGAACGTCGAGTCGCTGACCCGGTCGCCGGTGGACAGTCGGTGCCGCTCGGTGGCGAGCATGTCGGGGACGAGCTCAGCGTCCTCCGCGTCGGCGCGGAGGGCGGCCACGACGCCGGCCACCGGAAGGGCGACGGCGAGTCCCGCACCGCCGGCGCCGAGCAGGACGGATCGTCGAGTGGGCATGCGATCTCCAGGATTGGTCGATGGAGGGGAAGCGGCCGGACGTGACCGCCGTGCGTCCGGGCGGTCCTGGCTTCAGGGCCGCCTTGGGGTCTCGCTCATCGGTGAAGGGCCTACGTCACCATCCGGCCGTCACCGCCTGCGGTTCGCGGAGGGCCCGCGCGGCGCCGGTCGCGGGCTGGGGACCAACCGCCGGGCAGTGGGTGCCCTTCGGCGGAGTCCGGCCGGTCAGCAGGTACGCGTCGATCGCTTGCCGGGCGCACGAGCTGTCGAAGTAGGTGCCGACGCTGACGCCGTCGTAGGTGAGCAGCGTGGCGCTCGGCAGCTGCCGGGAGAGGCTGAGCGCCCACTCGTACGGCCTGGCCACGTCGTACTTGCTGTTCGCGACGAGGATCCGCGGCAGCCGCGGCGAGGCGTTCGAGCGGTGCGGCGGGTTCGTCGCCCCGGACGGCCAGTTCTGGCATTGCGCCAGGTAGTACCGGGCGTCCGTGTTGAACCTGGTGTGCGGGGCCACGGCGGCGAGCTTGCGGTCGAGCGCGGCGAACCGGCCGTACCCGTGCAGGTCGAAGTCGAAGTCCTGGCACGTCGTCGCGGTGTCGCCGCCCCTGACCGGGGGCTCACCGGCCGCGGTGGCGCCGGTCGCGGCGCGTGCCGGCGCGCCGAAGGCCCGCAGGGTGTCGGCCAGCAGCGGCCACAGGGTGGTGTCGCCGGTGAAGGCAGTGACCGGGGTCAGCAGATCCTCTACCGAGACCGGCCCGTCCGGACCGGTCAGGTCGCCGGCCTCCGCCTTGGCGCGCAGGTCGTCGAGGTAGCCGGGCACGCCCTCGCCGTGCAGCGCGCACGCCTCGGTGCGGGCGCACCACTGGGCGAACTTCGCGAACGTGGCCTCCAGCGAGCGCGCCAGCGAGGTGTGATAGCTCCACACGTCCTGGGCGTGGTCCATGGTCGAGTCCAGCGCCATGCCGGCCAGCCGGTCGGGGAAGAGTTCGGCATACTGCTGTCCCAGCAGCGTGCCGTCCCCGGTGCCGAAGTAGGTGATCGCAGACTCGCCGATCGCGGCGCGCACGGCGTCGAGGTCACGGGCGGAGCTGGCGGTGTCCACGTGGTCTGCCAACGGCCCGGTCAGCGCCCGGCAGTTCCCGGCGAGCGCCTTGTTGGCCTCGCGCAGATCGCCGTACCGGGCCGCGCTCGCCGGGAACCGCAGTCCGTTCGCGGCTTCCCAGGCGCTGCTCTCGCACACGACCGCGCCCGGGGGGATGTCCCGGTGCGGGTCGGCGCTTCCACGCGTGTCGAAGCTGTAGATGTCGAACCGGTCGAGCAGATCGGGCGAGAGGTACGACCCCGCCAGGAATACGCTGCGCACGCCCGACGACCCGACGAAGAAGAGCGAGCCGACTCGCCGGGCCGAGTCGGCGGCCGGCAGCTTCGCCAGTCGCAGTTCCGTGGCCGGCCCGGCCGGATGTGCCCAGTCCACCGGGACGGCGAGCCCGGCGCAGAGTACCTGCTCGGGAAGGTCAGGCGGATACTGCGGGTCTTGGCGGCACTGTTGCCAGGATGGTTGTGCAGCCTCTGCCCACGCAGTGTGGGGAGCGACCGAACCGCTCGCGCCGAGGACGATCGACACCGCGCCGAAAGTCACTATCCGTCGCCAGAAAGAGGTCGTTCTCATGATTTACCACCAAAGCGTGCTCGACTCATACTTGCTAGGAGAAAATTGACCTGTCTTTGCGCCCGGCACAGGGCCACCCGCCGCGACGTGCCGGATGCGACAATGACCACGTGACCGATGCGTCCCAGGAAGACCCTCACCCCGAGGAAGAACACATCGTTCTGCACTTCCTGGGCGAACTCGACCCGGCCGACAGCGACACCCTGCACCAGCACCTGGCCTCCTGCCCGCAATGCCAGGCCAAAAGCGAAACCATCACCGACACACTCGCCGCACTGGCACTGGACACAGCCGACACCACGGACACGCCAACCGCCCCCACCGAAGACCGACCATCGTCAGCCCCACCAGACCTACCCAGCCGCCGACGACGGCCGGGTCACCCGACGAGGCTGCCGCTCCAGAAACCCGCTGTCCCGCAGCGCCTCAGCGAGCGCCCTGAGCGCGTAGAACGTCCGTGACCGGACCGTTCCCGCGGGCACGTCGAGCATGACGGCCACCTCAGCGATCGACCGCTCCTCGTAATAGATCGCCACCAGCGGAATCCGCAGCCTGTCCGGCAACCCGCTCAACGCCTCCCGCACTTCCTGAGCATCGATCAAGCGTTCAATCTCGTCCTCCTCCGCCCGGACACGCTCCTCAGACACCGACTCCCGCACCTCACCCACCCGGGCACTGGCAGACCGCACCTGGTCGATAAGGACACGCCTGGCAACAGTGAAGAGCCAGGACCGGCTCCACCGGCCATCCGCGCCACGCGCCTCCGGATGCCGCCAAGCCCGCAACATCGTCTCCTGAACGATGTCCTCAGCACGATGCACATCACCATCGGTGAGCCGGATCAGGAACTTCAACAACACCGGTCTGTGCACCTGCTGCAGATAGCGCAGCGCGGCTTCGTCGCCGTCCTCCGCACCACTGGGGACCGCCTGTTCCGGCGTGTTCATCGCACAGCTTCCCTGCCGACGGCCCCGTGAACCGTCATCTCTCTGCACCCGGGCCGGGCACTGAACCGCACCTTCGCCACGGCCACGGTGGCCACTCGGCTCAGCGGTCTCATGACGACCTCCGCCTGATCTGACTTGACGCGAGTCCGGGCGCCCGGACCACGCCGTGGCGTGAACAGGCCGACCAGAAGACCCGTTCCGTACGAGAGAGGCCTTAGCGATCTTGCGGTCGCGGCGGCCGAGTCCAACCACTGAGGAGCGCATCGGTGCACCCGATCTCGAACGCCTTCGACTGGTGCCAACACCGCTGTGCCATCGGCGCTTCGGCGGGAGGCTGTCGCCAGGAGCGGAGGTGGCGCCGCAAGGAGCTGCCATGGTTGGAGGTGCTGTCCGTCCGGGGGTTCTACTGCTATCCGGAGTTCATACTCGACAGGGGATACACGTTCTCCATCATGTGGGGCGGCGCTCCCCCGCCGATGCGGTACCGCGGTCTCGACCACCCGCCGGCGGCGCCCGAGACCATCACCGTTGCGGAGCCGGACGAGGTTATCCAGCCGCTGAGTGCCGGCCCCACCACGGCCCACTTCACCACGTTCACCGTGCTGGACCCGCAACCTTTGCTGGACGCTACCTGGGGAGGGGAACTGCCTCAGTTCGACCGGCTCACGTACGCCGACCCCGAACTTTGCACCGGGTTCGCCGCCCTGCACCTCGGCCTGACCAAAGGCGTCGACCACAAGACACTCCGCTCCAAGTTCGCCGCTCTGCTGCAGAAACTCGTCCGTCGCCACGCGACTCCCCCGGGCGCCGCCACCGAGCCGCACCGTCCCCCCGCGCTGCGGACCGTGCGGCAGATCCTGCGCGAGCGGATGGACAGCAACATCGGCCTCGACGAACTCGCGGCGGTGGCCGGGTGCAGCCGGCATCACCTGGTTCGCAGCTTCCGGCAGGCTTACGGAGTCCCGCCGCACCGATACCGCACCCTGCTGCGGCTGGCCAGCGCCCGGGCGCTGCTGGCACAAGGCCTCCCGGCGGCCGAGGTGGCGGCGCGCTCGGGCTACTTCGACCAGAGCCAGCTCAACCGGCACTTCCGGGAAGCTTTCGGAGTCAGCGCCGGCGCCTACGCCAGAGCCGTCCAGTAACCGGCGACAAGCATTCGGATCGCCCTTGCGGGCCGCCTGCGGCCACCGCGAGTACAGCTTGACCAGACACTCCTGGAGCAGCTCCTCACCCTGATGCCGATCACCGGACAACACAATCGCCGTCCACAGAAAACGACCCCACCCGCCCGCCACGAACGCAGCGAACCCCGCATCGGACGGATCCACCGACCGGCCTCGGTTACTCACACCATCTCCACGCACCAACGCCCCAGAAGGTTTACCACCGTCGGCGGGCCTACGCCTTGGCCGATGCGTCCTGCCCGCGGCCCCGGCGTACGGCGAGGGCAACTGCGGCGGCGAGGGCGAATACCCCACTCGCGACAGCGCCGGGCACGAAATCCATGTTGGTCCACATCAGACGCCCGCCATGGACGAATGCCGGTGGAACAGTCGCATATGACTCCTCTGGAAACGTCCGCTACCGCTGCGGCGAACTGCCCGGAACGCCACGCGCACCGCGTGCCTCGATCCGTACCGTCGCGCGGACACACCCGGCAGCAGCCATACACGCTGGTCCGGCCGATCGCACAAAAAGCTATCGCGGGACCGACCCCGCAAACTAGGGCGAAATTGCCATCGGCCGTTACATCCGAACCGAGACGCACGTTCAGCGGACGGACGACAACGGCAGGAGGGGCGATTCGGCTCCGCTGTCGTCCGCCGTGGGATCGATGGCGACGTTGTCGCGAAACAGGCCAGCCGTATCCCCTGGCGTTTAAGATCCCGCAGCCGCTGCAATGGGCGGACGAGAAGGCGCGCGCCATGGCTACCGGTCGGGTGTCGGTCTCGAAGCTCAGGACGAGTCAGGGTGAACCCGTCCCGCGGAAGCCGACGTCAGTACATCACCGGCGGGATGTCGCGGTCGCGCGTTGCCGGGCGGTGTCTCGGCTCGAACGCCGCCCAGTGCGGCGGCGCGGCTGTCCGCACTGGGTAGGACGGTGGCCCGGCGATGCGGTGCCGCGGTGGGCGGGCCCGGCCGACGGCTCGGGGACGTACACCGACGAGTTCGGGCCGGACCGGGACGCCGACCGGCATCGCAACCATGCCCATTGCCAGAAGGCCGTAGGCGGCGGGGACCGCGGTGGCGGGGGCGCGGGAGGAGAAGGTCACGGTCGCGATGAGTACGCCGGTCAGGATGATCGCGCCGGCGAGCCAGCCGGTGCCGGACAGCTGCTCGCCGAGGACAGCGGTGCTGATGAGTACGGCGGCCAGCGGCTCGGCCAGATTGAGGGTGCCGGCGAGGTTGGCGGCGACGTGTTTGAGGCCTGCGAAGTAGAGACCGTAGGTGCCGGTGGCGAGCACACCGAGCCAGGCGATGACGGCGCCGACGCGAACGTCGTCCAGGCCGGCGGTGTCGGTCAGGACCGCGGGCAGCAGCGCGGCCGCGCCGATCAGCATGGTGACGCCGGTGGAGACCGTGACGTCCGGTACGGCGGTCGCGAGCCGCTTGGAGACCACGGTGTACGCCGCGAAGATCAGCCCAGCCAGAACACCGAAACCGAGGCCCGCCGCGTTCACCTGCGTGCTGGCGCCGGGCAGCAGCAGCGCGGCGCATCCGGCCGCGGCGATCACCGACCCGGTGAGCCAGGTCCAGCTGAGTTGTTCGCGGTCGAACCAGCGGGATCCGATCCCGGTGAACAGCGGCACCGTCGCCACCGCGACGACCGTGCCGATGCCGGCACCGGTCAATGACACCGCCATCAGGAAGCTCACCTGATGGCAGGCGCTGAGCAGCCCGGCCGCGACCAGCAGGGCCCAGTTCCGCCGGCCCCGCAGCAGCCGGTAGGCGTCCCGGCTGCGCGCTACAGCGACCAGGCACATGATCAGGCCGCTGACGAGGTGACGCCAGCCGGCGATGGCGGTGGGCGTGACCGCGTCCGCGATCAGCATCTGCGCGGGGCCGACGGTGCCTGACAACACCATGGCGGCCAGCACAAAACCGGCGCCTCTCGTAGCGGACCTATTGAGCACGGCATGGGAACGGGGCCGGGCGGAAGACTGTTCACAGCGCGGCCCGAGGTCTGCACGTTATTCCCCGGCTGGGATGGCCGTACGGACAAAATGAGTACCTCCGTCTTGTCAGGCGGGCCGGCGGCTGGCAGCCAGCCCGAGCGGGTAAGGAAAGCGTCCATGAGGCGCTAGTTCGACTTGTGGAGCAGGTCACCGAGCTCAGGTGCGGTTGCTTCCAGACCCTTGAGCGTCCTCCGGTACAGCCCGCGTCCGCGGCCGCCTTGTGCGCGATCTTCTTCATGGGCTCCGCGGTTTCCAGGGACGGGTCCATGGCGGGGTTGAGGCCGGGCAGGGGTGAGCTCGCGTTCGATCAGTTTGAGCTCGGCGGCTCCGCGCGTCAGCGACGATGTGGCGCAGGAAGACGGTGTTGTGGTCTCACGGGGAGTGCCCGGGGCCGTATCCGCCGCCGCGGATGGTGAGCACGATCGCGGAGGCCGACGCAGCGGCGAAGCGGTCCGGTGACCCCGGTTCGGCGAGCGAGCAGGCTGCCCCTGGTCATGGCGGTACGGTCCGGCGGTACGTCTTCGACGCGCTCAGCCCTGACCAGGTGACGGGGCTGCGGGACATCGGCCGCCAGATCTCCGACCAGGTCGAACGCGACCGCACGGGGACGTCGTCAGCGGGATAGCCCTGCGGTAGCCCTGCCGCACGCACCATTGCATGCCAGGTTCCGTGTGCGGAAGGCCGTGCCCGGGTATCCAGCCCGGCCACAGCGTGGTCGAGAACTGCTCAGGTGACCTCGCCCGCTTCGACCGTGGCCCGGACTTCTGCTCGGACGGCCGTTCGTCGTATTCCTTTGCGTCGGGACTGCGCGCAGTGGCCGGTATCGTCGGAGGTATTACCAGGGGGCTTTGACCTTGACGGGATCGCCGTAGCCGGTCAGGGTCATGGTGATTTCGCGGTGGTAGGCGGGTTTGTCGTGGCTTGCGGGGTTGTCAACGGTGCTGGTAAGAGTGTGGACCTTGCCGTTGGTGACGGTGATGGTGCCGTGGATGCCGGTCGCGGTGTAGGTGTAGGTGGTGGTGGGGTTGTTGCCGTTGGTGGTTTTGCGGATGGTGGCGAGTTCGGCGAGGTCGTGTAGCAGGCTTACCGGGTCGGCGTTGACGAAGCCGGGGTCGCCGATGCGGCCGATTGGGCAGGCGATGAAGTCACTGACCTTGCCGGCGCCGAGGGCGTAGCGCCGGTTTCCCTGTCGTAGGTAGCGTCTGCCGTTGACGGCCCAGTGCTCGTTGAGGTCGCCGAACTTGGCGTAGCCGGTTTGGGTTGCCGGGTCGATCACGCCGGAACAGGTGCCTTTCGAGTTACGGGTCTCGTGCATGGGCATGGTCAGTTCCGACTCGACGACGAACCGGAAAGACTGCTCGCTGGTCGAGGTGATCGCGGCGGCCAGCTCGATCCGTGGTTCCAGCGGCGGTGGTGACGGTGCGGCTGTCGGCTTCGTGGCCGGGGCCGCGGTGAGCAGCCCGCCGGCCGCTACGGCGGCGGCGAGCACGGCCACGGCCATCGCGGCGGTCCCGGCGCGGGTCAAATGCCGGCGTCGGCGGCGGGCGGCTCCGCGGCTGATGAGCTCGGCGATCGGTGGTTGCCCGGCGTGTGTCTGCCCGGCCCATTCGTGCAAGGCTGTTCTGAGGTCGACGTCGTTCATCTGCGGATCCCTTTCGCTTCAGCCAAGGATCGTGAGGTCACTGCTCACCTGACGCAGCTTCGTCAGCGCGCGGGCGTGGGTGGACTTGACCGCGCCGACCGAGCACCCCAGCACCGCCGCGGTGTCCTTTTCGGTCAGGTCCTCGAAGTAGCGCAGGACGATCACGGCGCGCTGCTGGCGGGGAAGCTCCCAGACCGCCTGCCGCAGCGTGTCCTCCGGCTCCTGAACCACGGCCCGGTCATCGGGCCGGTCCGGGGCCTGAGCCACCGGCAACTCCCGCCGCCACCGCCGCCACCGGCTGACGTTGCCGTTGACCAGCATCCGCCGCAGATAGGCATTCGGATCACCCTTGCGGACCACCTGCGGCCACCGCGAGTACAGCTTGACCAGACACTCCTGGAGCAGCTCCTCACCCTGATGCCGATCACCGGACAACACAATCGCCGTCCACAGAAAACGACCCCACCCGCCCGCCACGAACGCAGCGAACCCCGCATCAGACGGATCCACCGACCGGCCTCGGTTACTCACACCATCTCCACGCACCAACGCCCCAGAAGGTTTACCACCGTTGAGCGGTGACGTCCCGTTCTCCAAAAGCCGTTGCCCAGGCGCCTGTGGCGGCAGGCGGCTCAGACCGTTGAGCCGGTGGTCAGCGTGGCCAACATGCGCAGCTTCTCCGCGCTCTCGGCGCCCTGGTCAGGGTAGTAGAGCACGAGGATCACCTCGCCGGCTGGCAGCTTGTCCCGATTCAGCCACATGCCGATCACCGGATGGTTCACCGTAATTGAGCCACCCTCCGGCTCGCGGACGTCGTGGCGTGCCCACAGCCGCCGAAAGCGCTCGCTAATCAAGGAAAGCTCGCCGACCAGTTCGACGATGCGAGTGTCGTTCGTCTCATCACCCAGGGACTTGCGGAGGGCGGCTACAAACCCAGCAGTGGACGTCTCCCAGTCTTGGTGAAACGCGCCGGTCCGGCGACACGCTCTTGCACAGGGCGGGCGGGGGCGGTGCCCGCGGCAACAAGTCCGGGTCTTGGGCCGGTGGGCCCCGTGACGCCGCGATGGCGCACGACGGCGGATGCATCGATGACCGTCGGAGCTGGCGGCAGCGTGCGCACTCCGTTCAAACGGCGCCGGTTCCGGCCGAAGCTGTCACGCCGGCAGAAAGCCGTCAACCGCGCCCACGCGAAGATCCGCGCTCGCGGCGAACGCGCGATCGCCACCCTCAAAACGTGGAGAATCCTGGCCAAACTGCGCTGCTACTCACGCCGGGCGACCACGATCGTGCAGGCCATCCTCGTTCTGCACCACGTCGAAGCCGACCGCTACGCAGGATAAAAACGCTCACTGTAGCGGCCGGCCGTCGTGTCAAGACTGACCCGCAAACCCCCACCGCCAGGGATCAAGCATCAAGAATCATGGCGCCGAACTCGGCAGCGTTCGGGGTGACTGAGCCATTCCGTACAATGGTCCGATTGTGGGCCGTAACGGCCTTGGTGTCCGGAACGTCCGATACGCGCCCGATGGGCCCTGCACGTAGAAAGACACAGAAACCCGGTATGAAGGTAGTCGTCCTACAGATCAACTTCATACCGGGGTTCTGCGTCGACGATGAGTGTCGCATACGCCGCCGTGCTGCGGCACAGCACACCGTGAATGTCATGACCGAAGTGCTGAACACTGAACGTGCTCGCCGGGGCACCCGGGTCAGGCACCCGTGCCGTACCTGCCCGTGACCAGGCGATCCTGGTATTGCGCTGGGTCGTCGACGGCGCCCGGATGCGGCAACTCGCCACCGACAACCAGATCAGCGTCTCGACCGGCTACGACTACCTCAGTAGGCGTGGTGTCGGTGGGACGGCGGGCCAGGGCCATTGCGTGTTCGTTGGGCAGCAGTTTGAGCTGTGGTTATGCGGTGTGATTGACCTTTCTGGAGGCGGTCAGGGCGGGTGAGGCAGGGTCATTGCGTTGTGATGTTTCTGCTGGTCACGGCGGTGACGAGGTCGTGGGCCCGGCGGGTGGCGCGTCGGGTGGCGCGGGCGATGTTGGTTTCTCCGCTGGCTCGGTGGTAGCCGATCGCGGTGTTACGCAGGGTGGCCATGATGGCGGGTCCGTTGCCGGTCCGGGCTTGATGTGAATCTTCACGGAACGTGACATCCCGGACGTGATGGACGAGGTTTTCGATCAGCCATTCGGCGCGGGCCCATCGCTGCAGATCGACCGGGTAGGCGTCGCCGGCGGGCAGGGAGATGGTCAGGTACACGGTTTCGCGGCTGGTTTTGCCATTGCTGGTGAGGGTGCGGGTCCGGGTGATCCGGACGGCTTGTTCGGCGTGCGGGAAGCCGATCCCGCCGAGGGTCGTGACGGTGACAGCCTTGACGGTGCGGGTCTCGCGGCGGCCGTGGCCGTGATCGCGGGTCTGGTGCCCGATCGGGATTTGCGCCCAGGGCAGCGTTTTGAGCTGGGCATGCAGGGTCGGACGGTTGCCCCTGACCGGGATCAGCAGGTAGGCGCCTCGGGCGGCGATCTCGCATGGCGGCGGGGGTGGTTACTGCGGACAGTACCGGGATCGGGCATGCTGACATCGCGGGTGAGGTCCTCAAGGTGTCCTGGAAGCGTAGAGAACTCCCATGATCACCTAGGCGGCCTCACCCGCCCTGACCGCCTCCAGAAAGGTCAATCACACCGCATAACCACAGCTCAAACTGCTGCCCAACGAACACGCAATGGCCCTGCGTCGGAGCCCGACCGCAGCGCGAGAGTGATGTCGATAGTGGACGGGGTCCGGCAAGCCTTCGCTATCGCCGGTGACTGCGCGGTCTACACGCCCTTGACGGAGGCGGTGAACGAGCCGTCCGCGGTCACCTGCAGCTCAGCCGTGCGACCTGCACAGCGGCCGGCAGGGGGAACGTACGCCGGAAAGCCCGTGCGCGGGGAGGAAACCGAGTTCGCCGGATCTCCGTCGGGATACCAGGTTTTGATCGCGGACAATACGTCGGCGAGTTCCGGCGAGACGACCAGCAGCCCGATCGACGTCGGTCTTCGACGGCGCGATCTGCAGCAGAGGCACCAGTTCCCCTGTGCTGGGCAGCCGGTATTGGACCAGGCTGTGGTGTGACAGTTCGGTGAGCTGTTCGATGCGGATTCCGGTGCCGCGCAGGACCTCGACCGCGACGCACGCCCAGAAGGGTAGTCGGGGCTATGCAGAACTAGGCCTAGCTATATAGAGTATCGGTATGCCCACTCTGAGGATGACGACTCCACGCCTGCTGGCGTTGCGGACGCTTCTGGCCGAGCCGGAACGCGAACGGTACGGCCTCGATCTGGCTCTGGAAGCTGGACTCGAGCCGGGCACCGTCTACCCCATTCTCGTGGCGTTCGAGAATGCGGGATGGCTGGTCAGCCGCGAGGAGGATGCGGACCCGCACACCACGGGCCGCCCGCGGCGGCGCTACTACCGTCTGACGCCTACCGGTGTCAGTGCTGCCAGGCGTGCTCAGGCGGCCTCGGAGCAGCGTCGCCGCCCGGCCGGTGCCCGGGAAGGCGTGGCATGGTGAGCAGAGAAAGTGCGATGGGTGGGCCTTCTGCCGCAGTCGGGCTACGGCCGACCCAACGGCGGGTCGTCGCAGTGCTGGCCGCAACCCTGCCGGCAGATTTCCGTGACCGGCAGCGGGACGAATGGACAGCCGACCTGCTGGTGCTGTCCGATTCACCGGGCGGTCCGGCCCGATGGCGGTACCTGCTCGGCGCGGCCTGGACATTGCCGTCGTTGCGTCGTCTCGCCAAGGGTGGCCGGACGACCGGCGGCGGCTTGACCCCATCCGCGACTCCGACCGCCGTCACTGCCGCCCGGGTGCTCATCCCGAGCGTGAGCTGGCCCTTGCTCGGTTGGCTGGGGGCGCTCCTGGTGCCGCACCAGGCAGGCGCCGGCGGCGTGTTCACCGTGGTGATGGTGGGCGCATGGGCGAACATGATAGGTCTGCTGGCGATGGCCGGCATGGGCTTGATCACTCTGATGGTCGCACTGTTGGAGTGGCGGCGCACGGCGCGGCATCGGCTGCGCACCGCAGGGATCGGCGGGGCGGTGCTACTCACGGTCGTGGTGTTCCAATGCCTGGCGTTCCTGCCCGACAGGGGCATCATCGTGGCCGTGATGGGAGGCGCGGGGGCGTGGCTCAGCTACGCCGCGGCCAGCTTGCCGAGAAACTACCGCATCGCGCTGCGCGTCATCGCGGTCGTCGGACTGGCGGTGGCCGTCGTCAATTGGACTCCGCTGGGCGCGGGCTTGGGCAGCGAGTATCTGGACTGACGGTATCGAAGGAGATCGTCCAGCCACGGATGCGAGGCGCAGCTTGTTCCCCGGCCTCCGGAGCGTGCGATGCCCTTGCGTTTCCACAACTGATCAAGGCTGGCAATCGCGACATGCAAGGTCCATCATGTCTTCATGACGACTATGCCTTCGGTACTCCACCAGCCCCGCGTCGTGTGGGACGCGGCTCTCGCCTTCGTCGCCATGGCGGAAACGCCTCACCATGAAAGCTTCGACGCCTTCGCCGGCCAGGTTCACCAGCGGCTCGGCTCCGAGACCTACGAAGCGCTGAGGGTCACCCACGGCAAGCTGCTGGACAACGTGCGGCGTACCTGGGGCGACCGGCGGGCCGTCGACATCGAGCGCGGCGCCTGGCGCGTACGGATGGAGGAGTTGTTGCGTGCCCGCCCAGATCTCACCGACGAGGTCCTTGAGCTTACGTCGCTGGTTCCCCTCCACTGATCCCGGCTGCGTTCACCTTCACGCAGAGATTCGTGTCACGCAGAAATTCGTGAACGTCGGCCAGGTCTCTCGCGTTCATGCAGTATGAAGAAGACGAGGTTCCTTATCGTAGCCGCATCAGTCGTGGTCGCTACCACCATCAGCGTCATCGGTGCAGCCGGGACCGCCAACGCCCACGACGCCCGAACACTTCCGGTCGGCCAGAGCTTTGTCTCGGTCGCCCTCCTTGCGGACGATCCCACCAACGTGCCACCTGTCGGCGCCCCGCTCCGGTTGACCTTCCCTCAACCCGGCGCCATCGAGTACACCGCCGGCTGCAACTACTTTCGAGGCACCGCGGTGATCGACCACAACCGGTTGAACGTCCGCGACCTCGTCAGCACCAGACGCTTCTGTGAAGGCCCGTCCACGGCCGTCGAGACCTGGTTCACCAACCTCGTCAACGAGTCCCCGAGATGGCGCAACTCGGCGGCCACGATCACGCTGACGTCGACCTCTGCGGCGGCAGGTTTCGTGCGGACAACACCGTAGTTGGTCTGCGCGTCGTCGCTCGAGCATCGCCTCGGCGCCCAACTCGCCGGGGCCCCCACCCGCGAGCGCCCCGGCGCACTACCCCGCGGGACCGTCGTCGAGATCGCCGGGACCCGGCTACGGCTCGGCGCGGACCTGCACCGCCGCAAGGTCACGCTCCGCCTCGACGGACACCTGATGCACGTCATCCACGACGGCCGCCTGGTGAAGAACCTTCCCGCACCGATCCCCGCCGACCAGCGCACCACCCTCCGCGGCGCCCGGCTGACCACCACCCAGCTACCGGCACCGCTCTCTGGACCAATCAGCGTCCAACGCAAGGCCCCAGCCGACGGGAAGATCATGGTCGCCCGGCAAATCCTGAGGATCGGACGCACCTACCCCGGCGACATCGTCACCGTCCACGTGGAGGACACTCATTTCCGGGTCACCCGCGACGGCGCCGAACTCGGCGTTCCGTCAAGGATCGCGTACGCGAGCCGGGCCGCGCGGGCGGTGGCGGTCTCGAGGTCATCGGCGTGCGTAGCGAGCAAGGTGACTGCTATGCGAACGTAACGCCAAGCCGTGGCCGTGCCGATAGTGATCCGTCGGCCAAGCGGGTGAACGTGTCGCCGTTTCGTAGATCCGCCAGAGCGAGGAAGGCTTGCCGGCGAGGATCGAGGCGCCGCCACCAGCAGCCGAGCTGGGCGCCGTGGTAGCGGATCAGGCCGGCAAGGTGGTTGACAGAGTGCAGTGCGCGTTTGTCCTCGATATCGCGGATCGCGAGCCAGAACAGCTTGATCGCGGCGTCATCCGACGGAAAATGCCCACGATTCTTGATGACCTTGCGCAGCTGGTAGTTCAGCGACTCGATCGCGTTGGTCGTGTAGATGATCTTCCGGAGCTCGGGTGGAAACGCCAGGAACGGGATGAACCGTTCCCACGCGTTGGAACAGGTCGCGACCGCGGCCGGATACTTACGACCCAACGCTGATTCGGTGAAGGCGAGCAGCTCGGTCTCGGCGACCTCGGCGGTCGGCGCCGTGTAGATCGGCTTGAGCGCGGCGGCCTTCTTGCGGTCCTGATACGACACGAACCGCATCGCCGCCCGGATCAGATGAACGGTGCAGGTCTGCACCGTCGAAGCCGGCCAGGTCGCCTCGATCGCCTCGGGGAAACCGGTCAGCCCGTCACAGCAGACGATCAGCGTGTCGCGGATCCCGCGGGTTACGCAGCTCGGCGCAGACCCCGGCCCAGAACTTCGCGCCTTCGGTGGCCTGGACCCAGATCCCGAGGACGTGCTTGATCCCGTCCAGATCCACGCCGACGGCGATATGAGCGGCCCGGTTCTTCACGGTGTGACCGTCGCGGACCTTCACCACCAAGCGTCCAGGTAGATGATCGGGTAGATCTCCTCCAGCGGCCGGGACTGCCACGCCTTCACCTCGTCCAGCACGGCGTCGGTGATCTTCGAGATCGTGTCGTGCGACAACTCCGTCCCCAGCGTCCGCGCCAGGTGGTGACCGATGTCGCGGACCGTCATCCCGCCCGCATACAACGAAATGATCATCTCGTCGAGGCCACCGGCGCGCCGGGCCCCTTTCGGGACGAGGCGGGGCTCGAACGAGCCGGTCCGGTCCCGCGGCACCGCCAAGCCGACATCGCCGACCTCGGTCGCCACGGTCTTCGCGCTGTGGCCGTTCCGCGAGTTCGGGCTGCCCCGCCCGGCCGGGTCGCCTTTCTCATAGCCCAGATGCCCGCTCAGCTCTGCCGCCAGGCCACGCTCGAGAACGGCCTTGACCAGTTCCGGCAGGACCCCGCCGTCACCGGCCAGCGGAATACCTCCGGCGTCGGCCCGGTCCATAGCGGTTGTGCCGGATCGTAAAAGTCGCCCGGTCCCAGTTACTACTACTGGCGGGCCACCGCCGCGGATCGGGCTGCTCGTGAGGCCGCCGACGCGGCCCTGGCCGTGCGGATCTGGGCGGTGCGGATCCGGGCGGTGCGGGCCGCGCATGAGGGCACCTACGGCGCACCGAGGATCACTGCGGAGCTGCACGACCACGGTGTGGCGGTCAACCATAAGAAGGTGGCCCGGGTGATGCGCCGCTACCGCATCCAGGGCCTGCGGCTGCGCCGACGCGTGCAGGCCACGATCGCGGACCCGGCCGCGGCGAAGGCACCGGATCTGATCCGGCGCGATTTCACCGCCGGGGCGGTCAACCAGCGCTACGTCGGCGACATCACCTACCTGCCAGTCGGTGAACGCGGATTCCTCTACCTGGCAACGGTTATCGACCTGCACTCGCGGCGGCTGGCCAGCTGGGCGATCGCTGACCACATGCGCACGGATCTGGTCATCGACGCCCTGAATGCCGCAGAGCGGGCCCGGGGCAGCCTGGCCGGTGCGATCTTCCACAGTCAACGCGATCGGCGCCGCCCTGCCCGGCGCATCGTGGCAACGCTGCCGCACCCACTACCTGCGCAACCTGCTCGCCAAGGTCCCCAAGAGTGCGCAGCCGTGGGTGGCCACCCTCGTGCGCACCATCTTCGACCAGCCCGACACCGACGCCGTCCGAACCCAATACACCCGCGTGCTGGACACCATCGGCGAACGGTTCCCCGACGCCGCCGAACACCTCGACGACGCCCGCGACGACCTGCTCGCCTTCACCGCGTTCCCCCACGAAATCTGGAAACAGATCCGCTCGAACAACCCCCAGGAACGCCTGAACAAAG
>NZ_BSTL01000062.1 GCF_030269485.1 Actinoplanes sp. NBRC 103695
CGCCACGAGCGTGCCCGACCTCAGCCACACCCACCACGTCACGCCATCGAGCGACGACGAAACACCTGGAACCGGGCCGAGCACACCACAACCCGCGAAAGCGGCAGGCGGGCACTTACTGCCCTCTGATACGTCTCCAGGAATTGCGCGTTGGTGAACCAGCCGTCGTCGACCAGTCGCCCGCTTATCTCACTGCCGGTGTAGGAAGGCATTTCACCCATGGCCGTCCAGCGGCGCAGCCAATACGCGGCGATGTACGAGATGTCACCCCTCGTGGCGTCCACGACCTGCGGATCCTGACGAATCGCACCGTTCCGATCCCGTACGGCCGCAACGATCGCGCCCGTCTCCACACCCTTCTCGTAGGAAGCCTGGAAGGCATCGATGGCCTTCCGCTCCCACTCAGGCGTATTGCTATTCCTGCCGCCAAACGCGGCTGCGGGCGCGGCGTTACCAGCGTCCAGCACATCCCCGGGGTGATCCGCAAATGGTGAAAGCGCCTCCTCTGAGGATGGCCTTTCTTCTCGACGTCCTGGATCCACCTCTGAGAGGACGTCTGATTAACGTATTTTGTGGTGTTATGTAGTTTGGGGGTCTCGCCAGGTTGGGGTGGTTTCGTCGGTGAGGCGGCGGGCGAGGTTATCGATCATGGCGATGGTGATCATGCTTGCGGAGTTGTCGGGCCGGGTTTCGTAGTCGCGCACGAGGCGGCGGTGCTGCATGAGCCAGCCGATCGTTCGCTCGACGACCCAGCGTCGTTTGACCACGCTGAATCCTTTGAGCTGCGGGTCTTTGGTGACGATCTCGAGGTTGATGCCGAGTTCGGCGCCGTGTTCGACGGTTTTGACCTTGAATCCGGCATCGACCCATGTCTTGGTGATGGTGGGGTGGGCGGTGGTTGCCTGGTCGAGTAGGTCGTTGCCGATGGTGTTGTCGCTGACGCTGGCGGCGGTGACGATCACGGCGAGCAGCAGGCCGAGGGTGTCGGTGATGATGCCGCGTTTACGGCCGACGATTTTCTTGCCGGCGTCGATGCCCTGGGTGTCGAGGGGTACGTTGGTGGAGGTCTTCACGCTTTGGGTGTCCATGATGGACGCTGTTGGTTCGGCCGCTCGCCGTGGTGGTCACGGACGAGTCCGGTGAGGTTGTAGTTGAGTTCGGTGAAGATCCCTTCCTTGGTCCATAGGGAGAAGTAGCCGTAGACCGTCGGGTGTGGAGGGAAGTCGTGCGGGAGGTAGCGCCAGGCGATGCCGGTGCGGTTGACGTAGAGGATGGCGTTGAATATCTCCCGTAGGTCATAGGTAGGGGTGCGGCCTTTGATGCCGAGCGCGGTGCGGGCGTCGGTGCGGGCCTGACGCCACGCGGTCAGCCGGGGCGCGATCAAGGCCCAGCGGGGGTCGGACAGGTCGGACGGGTATGCGCGACGTTCAGTCATCGTGGTGGATTACGGTGTTGGTGGCCTGCTGCGAGGACGCCGTGTCCGTCGATTCCGTGGTGAAAGTCGATGAAACACGATCGAGGGGCGAAAAGCGGCCGAACGGCTCAGACGTGAAGCAGCTAATAGTGCGTGATTCGGGTAGATCGGCCAAGCAGCGCCGCCGTTATCTGTTTCCAAATGCCTTATACACCACCAGTGCTTATAAAACTTCCAGTGACTGGGCGTTTGGTTCTGGTTCGCGGGGGTGAGGGTGACTTTAGAGCCATCGGGTCGAGTCGGATCTCATGTCCAGATCGCCACTTCGGCAGTGATAAGCCCGACCTGTGGTGAATCGATAAACCCGGTTTGTTCCCTCGATCGTGTCTGGATCGGGTTCGGGAGGTAATCGACGCACCCGAGGTCCGCAACCCGCTATCAGCGGGGGCCTACCTGGAACATCATGACCGACCGTGCCGCCTATCCATCCGACCTGTCCGACGCCCGCTGGGCGCTGATCGAGCCCCGCTTGACCGCATGGCGCCAGGCCCGCACCAGCGCCGGCGTCAAAGGCCGCGTCGCCACCCACGACCTGTGCGAAATCTTCAACGCCATCCTCTACGTCAACCGCACCGGCATCGCCTGGCGCTACCTGCCCCACGACCTGCCGCCCTGGCAAAGCGTCTACTGGTACTTCACCGCGTGGACCGCAGACGGCATCTTCACCGAACTCAACTACCACCTCAACGGCTTGGTACGTAACAAATCCGGCCGCACCATCAACCCCACCGGATCTACCATGGACACCCAAAGCGTGAAAACCTCCACCAACGTCCCCGCCGCCACCCAAGGCATCGACGCCGGCAAGAAAATCGTCGGCACCCTGGCCCGCGACTACGAAACCCTCCCCACCACCTCCGCCACCATGATCCGCATCGCCATGATCGACAACACCGCCAAACGCCTCACCGCCGAAACCACCCCAACCTGGCGATACGGCTAAACCCACATAACACGCAAAGTACGTGAATCAGACGTCCTCTAAGTAGATCCCTGTCTGGGAATGACCAGATCGCGGTAGGAGCCGCCCTTTCGGGCGGCTCCCGCACGGATCTCAGCGAGCGGGATTTCCGCACTGGGCTCCTGCTTTGGGTTTCTGGCGTCGGAGCGCTCCTCGGGGTAGGGATGTTTCACGCGGGCGGGTGGTAGACGCGACCGGCCAGGAAGTCGTTGTAACGCAGTACTCCCTCGTCGGCGGGTGCGAACCAGATCGACGACCGGGCCGGCACAAACACCCTGGTCAGGACATTAAAGTATGAGACTCGAGCTGAGTTAGTGAATGCCTCGGCCGAGTCTGTGGGCCTCGTTGGCCGGCCAGCGGCCTCAGCGGGGGATTTTGTCCTTGTTGGCGACGGCCCATTCGGGGAACGTCAGCAGGCGGGGGTTGAGCGACCGGGTGAGATCGATGTCGCGGATCCCGCAGTAGGAGTCCTCGAACTCGACGCTGTACTGGAACATGTTGCCGAGATCCTGCGCCGCCGGCGTGCCCAGGGCCCGGTACTGCGCCGGGGTCAGGGGACGGTACTGGACCGGTTCGCCTAGGGCGGCGGCGAACCCTTGGGCGAACTCTTCACCGCTCAGGTGGCCGCCGGCGATCCCGACGGTCCGGTCGAGGAACTCCTGACCGCGCCGGAGGATCTCCAGCGCACTCCGGCCGATGTCCTCGGCCGCGATCGTGGCCAGGCGCCCCTCGCCGATCGGCAGGGTCAGCACCATCGTCCCGTCGTCGTCGCGCATCGGGCACAGGCCGTAGTGGACGAAGCTCTCCCAGTAGACCGAGGTGCGCAGATATGTCGTGGGTACCTCCAGTTCGGCGAAGAACCGGTCGGCCTCACCCTTGGCGTCGTAGTGCGGGACCTTGTAGGAATCCTCGAGCGTGGGCATCCGGTCGTCCGTAAGCGGCACCTGCTGGCGTGTGTCCTCAAGGGTGGACCAGATGACGTGGGGGACGCCGGCGGCCTTCGCGGCCCGGGCCAGACTGGCGGCCTCGGCCGTCTCCCGCCCGGGCGCCATGTGCTCCCAGAAGAAGGTGACGAGGAACGCGCCGTCCGCCCCCTCAAGGATGCGTGTCATCGCGCCCTCGTCACCGATGTCGCCGCTGACCACTTCCGCGCCCAGGGCGGCCAGGGCACGCGCCTTCTGCGAATCGGGGTCGCGGGTCACGGCCCTGACGGCGAACTCGCCCGAGGGGTCCCCCAGAGCGGCCTGCGCCAGCCCTCCACCCTGGTAGCCGGTCGCCCCGAGCACGACGATGGTTTTCTTGGCAGGCATGTTTTGGGTGTCCTCCTGGAATCAGGATTCGTTCGGTGGGTTTCGGGCCTTCAGAGCGAGATGACGACCTTGCCCAGGTGCTGTCCGCTTTTCAGGCGCGCGAAGGCAGTTGGGGCCTCGTCGAAGCCGAACACGCTGTCGATGACCGGCATGATGTGGTGGGCGGTAAGGAACGCGACGAGGTCCTCGGTGTCGGTGCGGCTGCCGACGCCGATCCAGCGCACCGTGCCGCCGGGGCCCATCAGTTCCCAGAAGTCGATCGCGGCCGACCCGCCCCCGGCGAAGCCGATCAGCGCGATCTCACCGCTGCGGCGGGCGAGCGAGGCCAGCGATTGCCGGATGGTCGCGGGGCCACCGACCTCGACTACCCGGTGCACGCCCTCATCGTTCGTCTCGGCCCGCACCTGCTTGCTCCATTCCGGGTGGTCGCGGTAGTTGACCACCGCCGCGGCGCCCAGTTCGCCCAGCCGATCGGCCTTCTTGGAGGTCGACGTGGTGGCCACGACGGTGGCGCCCAGGGCACGGGCGATCTGCAAGGCGAAGATCGACACCCCACCGCTGCCCAGGACGAGCACGTTGTCACCGGCCTTGATCCGGGTCGGGCCGCCGAGGGCGGCCCATGCGGTCACGGCGGCGCAGGGGAGCGTCGCGGCCTGCTCGAAACTCAGTGAGCCCGGAATCGCGACCAGTGCGTGCTGCGGCACCACGCGGTACTCGCTCAGCCAACCGTCCTGGGCCACCCCGTACCCGAGCAGTTTCGCGCGGGCCGGGTACGGGCCGCCGATCCAGTCGGCGTGATAGGCGTTGATCACGCGGTCGCCGGTACGGAACCGGGTGACGCCCTCACCCACGGCCTCGATTTGTCCGGCCGCGTCCGAGACCGGTACCAGGGATGAGGTGGAGGGCTTGTCGGCCGGCACGTCCCGAAAGTTCAGGGACACCGCACGTACCTTCACCAGCACCTCGCCCCTTTGCGGCTGCGGCACGTCGCGCTGGTGCAGTTCCAGGCCAGCAATTCCGGGTGCGGTGCCCCAGCGATACAACTTCATGGATCAGCGACTCCTCTACGGTCGGTTTCCGGCAGTGCGTCACTACCGGCGGTCCCTTGCGGGTGTGGTGGGGGAGGCGTATGGCAGCGGGGAAACCGGTACGCCGAGGAACTCGGTCCGGCTGCCCTCAAGGATCTCCAGAGCCCAGTTCAGCCATTTCACGCCCTCGCAGTAGATGGCGATCGGCCGGCGCTGTACCTGCCAGGTGTCCGTCAGCACGCCCTGGATGTCGGAACTGAAGTGGAACGGTGGCATGGCGGCGAAGTGCGTGCCCATGGTGAAGACGAAGCGCGGCAGCCAGTAGGGATCGTCGTCGTAGTACGGCGAGGCGGTGCCTGATGAGGAGGTCATGACAGCCGCGAAGTAGTCTTCGATCCCGCGGGGCTGCTCCGGGGTCACCACCTCGTCCGGGTTCACCGCGACATCCCTGACCCGGTAGGCCTTCTGGTAGGGGTTGTCGGGAGTGAAGACGACGTCCACCGCGGGGGATCCGCCAGAGCACCACACCTTCAGCGAGAAGTACTCTTCGTGAATCTCGTCGTAGTGCCCCACCGAGTTGTGCCAGGGCTTGTTGTCGTACATGGGGTCGTCACGGGTGTCGCGGCCCGTGCTCTCGAAGCCAATGGCTCGGGGGTCGAGGAACGTGATGCCCAGGGCGTCGGCGGTGATCTGGTCGAGGGCCCCGGCCACACCCGATCTGACCAGGTTCTGCGCCTGCACCAGGGGCGCCGGACGAGTCAGTTTGATATTTTCGGTGTTGGTGTCGCCCATCACCAGGGAGTGCGTTCGTGGCTCCAGGACCTTCCGGTAGCCCGGGCGCTCACGGAAGGCATGCAGCAACGGCTTGGTGTTGAGGTAGCGGACGCCGTTGATGATGATGTGCTCGCTGTCGAGCAGGTCCGGACTGAAGGTCTTCGGCGCGGTTTCGCGGCACAGCGCCAGCCGGTCCTCGATCTTGCGGAAGTACGAGGTCTCCAGCGTCCCGCCGGGTGCCGGGGTGCGGTTGACAACGTGCACCTTCTGCGCCAGGACCCGGAAGATCTCCTGGTAGAGGCGGGCCACCACCGCCGGGGGCGGAGAGTGGCGCTTGATGAACCGACTGACCTCGTCACCCGGCACGAAAGCCATGTCGTAGATGATCTCTTGCTGGGTCCGGCCCCGATCGAAGACCTGACGCTCGGTCAGGTCGAGAACCTCGGGGAAGTACGGGCGCACGTGCATTGGCAGACCGGACAGGTACTCTGCCTGCTTCTTGGCCTTGGCGAAAGGCGGCAGCATCACGCCGCCGCCCCGAGGGTCCCACCGGGCCGTGACTAGGCGCTCGCTGAGCACCTTGCGTACCGTGGTGCCGGGCGAACCCTCCTTGCGCAGGAAGACGGCCATCGACTCGCTACCGCCGCTGCCGAACCCGACGACCCGTTCGCTGCGCGTGATGTAGCGCAGCACAGAACTTTCGGGCAGGTTGCGTCGGCGGGCATGGTGAGCGATGAGATCGCCCTCCTCCGGAAGGTCGGCCGGACCGGGTGAGGTAAGGGTGGCGTGGTGCCGCAGCAGGGCCCGGTCGTACACCGTGCCGGTGTAGCCCAGCACTCGGCAGCGGATCTCGTTGTCGCGCAGCAGCCGCAGGGATTTGCCGCCAAGGCCCACCTCGACCACGAGGGCCTGCCGTTGCGCCTGGATGGTCTGGACCGTGGTGCGGGAGTCCATCACCTCATCGATGATGGCCAGCACAGCGGCCTGGATCTCCCCGGCCGTGGTCAGGATCCCGCCGCCGTTGTTGGACACCACGGGTGTGTGGGGATCGGTGAAGGCGATACCCGCTGTGGCGAAGTACTTCTCCAGGGCCCCGCGCACCCCCGACATCCGGGAGGAGTGCGCGAGGAAAGTGGTAGCCGGCTTCAGGTCCTGGGCGTTGAGCCGAGGGAAGCGACGCATCGCGAGAGCGAACGAGGCATACGCGCTCGCGCGGACGTAGACGTTCACCTGCGTCGGGGAGTACAGCTTGTGGATCTCCACCACGTCGGACGGCGGGAGTTCCCGGGCCAGAGACTGCGCGAACGTGGTGAGCTGATCAGGCGGGCCGCTGACGCCGACGACGTGGTGCGATTCCGGCACCAATGGCCGCTCGTCGGTGAAACCGTCCAGGTGCAGCGCCATCTGGCGCGCCACCGGGTCGGAGGAGTCGCATCCGTCGGCCGCCACCATTATCAGCGGGGTGAAGACCTCGCCGATCCGTACGCCGTCACCGACCGAGAGTGCGCCCGCCGCCATCGCGGCGGCTACCATGCCCAGGCTCTCCCCTGCGTAAAGGGAAAACGGTGCCGGAGCACTCGCTCCCAGGGCGACGTTGTGGGCCAGGAATGCGGCGCCGATGAACCCGAGGCGCTCCATCCTGCCGGTGGGAAGGTTTTCCGAGGCCAGAATCACCCTCTCCGGTGCCCCGGCAAGGTTCAGTGCGATCGCTGCCTCGTTGTAGACCTCGGCGGCAGCACTGTCGTCGAGCAGGTGCCGGCCGAGGTTGCGATAGGCGTCCCGGCTACCCAGACCGGGAAAGAAACCTGTGATCATGGTGTCTGTCCTCTCATCCTGCGAGGGGAAAGTGAAAGCCCTTGAACAGGGAGCTCTCGTCGCGCCCGGGACCGCGCTGTCGCAGGGCATAGTCGACCAGGGCGTGGTTGACCAGCGCGAGCCTGCCGGCCTCGTCCTGGGCGCCCTCGGAGAACTGCCCCACCACCCAGGCCAGGGGCGAACTACCGGCATAGTGCTGGCTGGGCTCGAACATCAGGGTGGCCCGGCCCATACCGGCCAGGGCGTTGATGCCGTAGCTCAGCGGGAACGTGCGGTGGATCCGGTCGGCCCGGTTGCGCCCCAGGTCCGGGAAGCACCGCAGGAAGCGGTCGATCATCTCGTCGCTGATCAGGTCGTCCCGCCCCAGGATCGTCGTGGTCTCGAAGATGTACGGAAAGGAGATGCCGTTCAGGAAGAAGTCCGCACCCGGGTCGACGTCCTGCTCGCACCGGCGTACGCGTTCGGTCAGGAAGACGTCGAGGTTCTCGACCGGTCGGCCCAGGTTCGCCCGGGCGGTGATGTAGTACAGGGACATGTGGCACAGTTCGGGCGTCGTGAGCTGGGCCATCAGGGAGTCGGCCTCGGCGATCCGGTCACGGCTGCGGGTAAGGTGCTCCGCGGTACCGCAGGCCGCGATCGCGTTGAGCATGGTCAGCAACGGGTAGACCTTGGCCGAGGCGACGGTCATGGGCTGCGGGAAGAGCGGCTTCTCCAGTTCGTCGAAACGGTCCAACTGATCAAGGGTTTCGGTGATGTAGTCACGATCACCGGCGTGGGCCAGCGGCGCGTGTCCCAGGATCCCGATCACTGTGAACAGCAGAGCCCCTCCTCGTCCCCGGTAGAAGGGGGACGGGATGTTCTCCAGCAGAGCGAGACTCTCCCGGATGTAGTTGCGCGGGCCCGCGACCAGGCGATCGGTGAACCCCAACTGCCCGATCGATAGGAACAGGGCTGCACTGGCGCAGACCCGTTCGTAGTCCCCGTGATGACCACGATTCTCGTCGTCGATCCGGTCAGGCCGGACCAGTTCCAAGCTGGCCAGCATCTCGGCCGGAAAGTCCCGGTGGTCGTTCACCAACAGGGAGGTGGCCAGACCGAGTTTGGCGAAGGCATCCATCAGGATTGATCCGGCCATCAGCCGAAGGTACGGGTTGTCCTGGCGCCCAACGGATTGCAGGACCGATGGCAGAACCTCCTCGACATCGCCGGACTCGGTGGCCCGGAGAATGAGTTCGGACAGCAGGGCGCAGAAGCCGGTGTACGGGTCCTCGCCGTCGACCTTGGCGGTGAGCTGTGCGAACGCTCCACGGATGTGGGCGGCGGCAGCGGGTTCGTACCCGGCCGAGTGCTGGCCGAGCCCGATGCCACGCACCATCCGCGCCCACGGGCTGGGGATGAGGCGTGACTCGGTGGTCAGGTTCGTCAACGTTGCCAGGGGTGGGACGGTCGAAGATGACGTCATGACGGGATTCCTCCAGGTCAGCGGGTACGACCGGCGCATGGGCACGCGGTCATCGAACGCTCGCGCAGCGACATGCAATCGGCGAGCGCCACGCGGATGTAGCGGATGTACTCGTGGCTCGTCGTGACGCCGGGGTGCACCGCGTCCCGAATCCGCCGACCGTGACCGAGGGCCATCGCGTTGGTTGGGTTCGCCACCGCGCGCTTGGTCACGTTGTATGCGTCTTGATTCCAGTCACCGCGGGCGGCAGTGACGGATCCGATGTTGATGATGCAGCGACGGACCACCCGAAGATGAAGATCGTTGGACGTTTCGGGCATGAGCTGATGCGACAAGTCGCCTGGAATATCTGCGACACGACTGAGGCGGACTTCTAAGGCGATGGACGACATAAACCAGCCACCTTCTCGTTCGATTCGGCTCAGGCGACTGCAACCGGCTTCGACGACTTCGAGCGCAGCTGGCGCACGTTGGCCAGTGACGGGTTCCCGCTCCCGCGGTTCAGCGCGGCAACGGCCGCTGACTTCCGGGCCTCAACACCGACCTGAAAGGTTCGACGATGTCGGAAGCCATGTGAACGCCGATCTGCGCCGCGTTTTCCTGCACCGATGGCGATTGATTTAATCGCCCTTAATCAATGTGGCCAAGCGCATTAGATCGCCTATGAAGCTGGCATCGAAGAGGCATTACAGGTTTGCTTCCCGGCACACTGATCTCCTTCAACAAATCGCCATTCCAGCAGTTGCCGCCGTGCGCTAACCGCATGACAGGCAAGGTCTGACTGGACGGCAAGGCCGAGGCTGGGCCCGACCGGGGATGAGTAAACACTGGGGAACCGAAAACCACGGTAGTGCCCGGATCTGGCTCTCAGCAAGGTGCATTGGAACTTCTTCCAAGCATCAATATGCTCGCGATGTTTGCTTGCTTGGGGTCCTGGGCGCAGGCTGCCTGCTAGAAGTAGGAATCAATGCTAGTTCACGAGATCCTCTGTGATGCTGTCCACACTGGACCACCCAAATAAAGGACCTTGACTGCGACCCATCCGGGAACCTAAGCCTGCCGTAATCGCAGCGGCGCGGGCCGCCTTCACCTTAACGGCGTCCAGCTTTGTCGATAATCTCTTCACATCAAGCGCGATCCGCAGCAAGAACGGCCTTCCGCGACTCGAGCTGTCACATGAGAACCAGAACCCGTTCGTACATACCGCCAGACGCTCGGCGAAATCGGCGGCGAGTCGGCCCAATCGATCGTCCGGGCGGGTCGGCCCCCGTTACCTTTTTGATCATTCCCAGCTGGGGATCTCGGTCGCCTGGTCCGGTATGGCTCTTGCCCCCTGTCGTACGCATGATCCGGGGGGTGTTGCCGCCGGGCCGGGTGGCGTCGACGGACCGCTGAATAGGGACCCGGCCGCCCGCGTTCTGGGTTGGTCTCTTCGTAACGTGGATGCCGGCAGCTCGACGCCAGACCCTCGACCGGGTCAGTCGGTGTGATGAAGGTGATCGGTGAGCGTGGAGTACGGCGTGTTCCTCGGCTTGGACGTGGGCAAGAGCGACCACCACGCGGTCGGGCTGGCCCTGGACGGCAAGCGGCTGCACGATGCGCCGCTGCCTAACACCGAGGTGCGGCTACGGGCGTTGTTCGACAAACTTGCCCGCCACGGGCGGATCCTGGTCGTGGTCGACCAGCCCGCCTCGATCGGCGCGCTCGCCGTCGCGGTGGCCCGCGCGTGCGGGCATCAGGTGGCTTACCTGCCCGGCCTGGCGATGCGCCGCCTTGCCGATCTGCATCCCGGCACCGCGAAGACTGACGCCCGCGACGCCTACGTCATCGCTGACGCGGCCCGGACCCTGCCGCACACGCTGCGGCGTGTCGACGCCGGCGACGAGGCCTTCGCCGAGCTGGAAGTCCTGATCGGCTATGACGACGACCTCGCCGCCGAATCCACCCGGATCAGTAACCGCATCCGCGGCCTGCTCACCCAGATCCATCCCGCCCTGGAAGACGTCCTAGGCCCTAAGATCAGCCATCCAGCGGCGCAGGAACTGCTGTCAAAGTGTGGTGGTCCTACGGGCCTGCGCAAGGCCGGCCGGCGCAAGCTCCTCGCACTGGTCGCCTGCCGGGCCCCGAGAATGGGCACCCGGCTCGTCGAGCAGGTCCTGACCGCGCTGGACGAGCAGACCGTCACCGTTCCCGGCACCGCGGCGGCAGAGACCGTCCTGCCCCGGCTCGCCGACAGCCTGCGCCAGGTGCTGCAGCAGCGCGACCAGGTCGCCACCGAGGTGGAGAGGATCCTTGTCAACATTCATCGGTGGATCGAGGCTAAGCGTTTTTGGGTTCCAACCCCTTCGACAGCGCCGAGGCATTGGCAGTGTGGGCGTCCTGAAACACGTCGGATCATGGCGGTTGCCTTTTCCGCAACGATTGGCCGGTCGAGCTCAAGTCAATCTCAGTGTAGCCATATACATTGGCCCCTCTTCCTCCACGTTACTGAGCGTCCAGCCGGAACTTAGGGCCAGCTCGTTCAATTCCTCCGGTGAGAGCAGGAGCTGGTCGAACCAGTCGCTGACCATATTTCGATAACGGGCACGCATCCGGTATTGCCCGAACATCCGTCCAGCACCCGTATTGATATCGCCGTACTGTTGATGGGCTGGGTCCGTGAGTTGGTACGGGTTCACCGCTGTGCCGATGAGGCAAGCACCGGGCCGGGCCAACCGGATCAGCGTGGCAAGGACGCGATGGCCCCCCTCGCGGCTACCGAGCAAGCCAAAATTACCGCCCAACAGCAGAAAGGTATCGAAGGTACCCAGTTCGTCGGGGAGCGCAGAGATATCGGCGAGATCGGCGTCGACGCCGAGAGCACGGGCGAGCGCAACTGTCCCAGGTGACGCGTCTATGCCGCGGACCTCGAGGCCCCGCTGTTGCAGCGGGAGCATATGCCTCCCAGCCCCGCATCCGAGGTCCACAACGCGACCGGTCGCCGCCAGCGGGGCGCGATAGTCGATGTCGGGCCAACTGTGATGCTCGCTCAGGTACATCACTGCGTCGTTGACGGTGAGCATGCCATCGTCACGCTCGAACACCGCGTAGGTTGTCCCGGCGCGCGACCCGGCCCGGTGACATGCTTGAAGTGCCGCGCCGAAGGCATCGCCGGCGACCAGAGGAAGGCCCTTTGTGATGGATTTCATCGTTGTGCCTTTGGTTCGATGGAGCGGTGGTTTCAGCAGGGGCAGGCCCCGACCGTCGTAACTCGGGGACGGCAGCCGGGGCCTGCGCATGGAGGCGTCAGTTGTCCAGCAGATCCTCAGCCCAGGCGGCGGGCTCGAAGGTGACGAAGATCTTGGCGACTGCCTCGGCCGACTCACGGCGGGCCGAGAAGATCTCCGCCAGCTCAGCCTCCGTGGGGTTCACTTCTTGCATGCCTTTCTCCTTTCGCGGGGCGACTACTGTCGCCGTACCGATATATGGTGGTGCTGGTGGTGCCGTCGGTGAGAAGGCGTTCGGTTTTCTGTAGCGGCTTACACAAGCGCCGGGAACCGCTCGGCGGCGTTCTTGTCGTACCGGAGCAACAGGTAGAAGGGCCGCGCCAATGCAATGAGGTTTTCGATGGTGCCAATGCCACGGTCCAGCGCCGCAAGCGCGAGGTCGTCACCCGAGGTGTGCCATCGCGTTGCAAACATTTCAAGTACTAGATCTTTGTTGATGGCTGCGAGTCTGAGACCGTCGCGTAGTGATGTGATCCGGTCGTTCATCTCCCATGCGAGGTTGTTAACATAGACGGCATTCGACCAACTGGGGAGAACGCGAGCCCGAGCTAGTGCCATTCGGTCCGGCGGCGTTCCCGGCGACCATCGGTAACTGCGGATCAGGAATCGGAGGAGCTGCTCCCGGGCGCTCAATCGGCCGCGCTCAGCGACCGTAGTCCACTGCTGGAGGAAGGGAAGCTCGGATTTGACCGCTGGCCACCGATAGAAGCCTCGGTGCATCCCATGCCGCAACGCGGCTTCGGCCGTGTCGGAGTTTGACGCGTTCTCTTGGCGGCCGCAGCGTTGCCGACACTCCGCCACGATGTTTTCAAGCACCAGGCTCTCATGGAGGCGCGGATAATCTGGCTCCAGGAGTTGCAGGACACGCAGGTTGTGGATGTCCGCACTGCGCGGGCCCCGGTCCTCTGGTGTGCGGCCTTCCGCAGCGAGCTCCCACATGTAGAGGTGTGTCGTGAGCGCGCAAGGTTCCGGCATGAGCCGGGAAGCCTCATCGGTATCCGGCATATTAGTCATGAGGTCCACCAAGGCCAAAGCGTCCTCGCGTTTGGGGTCTTGAGGATGGGTGACGCAGAAGCGTTTGATTTCCTCTGCGCGCGCTACAGTCATGCCCACCGAGGGCGCGAGCTTTGGAAGCGCACCGTACGACCGCTGCGAGAAGTGTCGACGGGACAGCGCCCTTACCAGGGCACTGGCCTCTGCCGGATCGCACACGCCGAGCCGCGCAGCTGCCGCGAACGTTGCGCGCATCGCAACCAGGGTCTCGGACAGTGGCTGATAGTCCTCGTCGGAGGTGCTATGCAGCAGAGCTACCTCGTCGTCAGCCTCAATTTCGCTGTCGCGATAAGCGGTGAAGACCGCGCCGACCCCTGTCATTCCGAATTCGTGCAGCTCGGCTGCGCGCAATGCTCCCATGCTTGCTGCACCCAAGACGCGGACGCCACGATCGAGCAGAAGGATAATTTCCTTGTGTCGGACGGCACCGACCTGGTGAAAGTAGCCATCGACGATCCCTACGATGTCACCGGCCCGGAGTCCGGCCCGCAGCAGATCACCGGCGGCGACCGGAGGCATTACTTCGATGCCAGTGTCACCGAGGAGAGCGGCAGCCCCGGGCAATGACGGGCCGATGTAGAGCAGGCGTCGCATCTCTGATCCTCGCAAGAAGGTATTGAAAAAGTCTCAATGGAATGGCAGGAATCGCATTCCGGGACACACTGTGAGTACGACGGGAACACCGATATCGTCACGCTGCAGATCCACGTATATAGGGAGGGTCCCGGTCACGTCCGCTAGCTTCCCGGCCACTTCGAGCACCTCATCGCCGGTATTCGAGAAGTTCCGGGATTTAATGTCTGCGAAGTCAAGCCGTGCATCGTCGGAGGGTTGTGGCGCGGCAGGCATACCAGCCGAGCGGTATGGCAAGGCGCCGATGTCGTCGCGAGATCCTGCGATCGCGGTAAGCCGTGATTGTGCCGCCTCTGTGAGCCCCCGGGAGAGAGCAACAGTCGCGTCCAGGTGTGTACCCATTCCTCGGAAGGAGACTGGAAAGGCATCGTCCCAGATGAGTGCGTCAAACGTGGGGACGGAGGTTGGGCTGGGGAGCAGGCGTGCCCGAACGTTGACCTTCGCCCTTGCGAAGAGGTCCAACAGGCTCCGCAGGCTCGGGGCGTCAACTGTGGACAGGTCGACTTCGCGCGGTCGAGACCAGTCATCGTCCGCCCTGCTGCTGTCCACGGCTCGGGCCGTGGCGTCCCGCTCGATCACTTCGTACATGCCGTGCAGCAACGCCTCGTCGGTGTTGTTTCCACTTGCCAGTCCGTTGCTACTCGGGCGAAACAGTGGTGGACTCCAAGTATGGGACAGCCGACTGTCGAGATTTAGCAGTTGGGCGGGCACGTGCGTCGGCGACCCGGTGGCCAGTTGTTTCGCGGGGAGCCAGTCGACGCGGCAGTCCTCGTGCAGGTAGTTGCGGGCGGCCAGTGTCAGGCGCTCGGGACGATAGCCGAGGGATGGGCTCATCTCGCGGATGGTCGCCGGTGTGGAAGGCAGCTGGGGGCGCTCCGCGTGCCAGGTTTCAATGCTCTCCATCACCGCCGAGATGCGCGCAAGTAATGGAGTCAACCCTTTGCCCTGGGAAACCGACAGTGACCAGCTGTTCGGGCGGATCGCCTGGTAAACGGAAATGCCGATCGTGTCGAGCCAGGTCACGTCCGCCACCCGTGTGATGCCGACCATGGGAACTACCGGCTGAATCCATTCCCAGGTCTCTTCGGGAGCGCGGGTCCGATGAGTTCCGTCGACCAGAACCTTTGTCGTCTGTGAAATCCGAGCCAACAATGAAACCCTCTCATGAACGTCCAAACGACAATCGCGCTCTGAATGAGCACGTGTCGACGGTCGCCCTATGACTCACGGCGGCCAGCGTCGTGACCCTGTCGTCCGCAATGGAAGGAAGTGCCCTAACACGCTACGGCCGAACAACCTCACTCGGCAAAGATATTGACTCTCAGGCATGGGGGAATAGGGCAAAGTTGACGTTACCGTGAGTAGTGCACCGGCGTCGCCGGTCATGCTTCACGTGACCGACGTCTGTAGTCCAGTGCCGGCCAGCCGGGGCCAGTGAGGCTTTCCGAGTAACGGGTCGCTGACGTGGGTGACGTCTTCCTCAGGTGGTCCGGCCGTGTTCGATGTGCAGGATCACGAGGGCTGCTGCGGTGATCTGGCTGATGGTCCAGGGGCAGAGACTGACGTTGCGCAGGGCTTTGAAGGTGGTCTTGAGCAGGGATTTCCGCGTTCGCCGATCGCGCGGACCGCATTGTGGGCACGGTTGAACTGCTGCTCGATGGTGGTGCAGGCTCGGTTCTTCGGTTTCTTGAACGCGACGGTGGTCGTGGTCTGCTCGCCTTCGTAGCTCAGGTCGCCGAGCACGCGCAGCTGATCGTCGGTCCAAACGCTCATCAGGGGCAGGATGTTGTGGCTTCGTAAGGCGGTGGTGTCGTGTTTCCGGCCGGGCCGCACGGGCGAGGTCCAGAGCGGCCAGCCGTCCGGGGCGGTGATGACCTGCACGTTCTCGCCGTGGTTGTCGTGCTTTCCCGACCACCAGAGATCCACTCCAGGTGTTGGTCCGGGCGTGCGGCACCGGTCGGTCTCGATCAACGTGCCGTCGATGGTGACGTGTGAGTAGCCGGCCATCTTCGCCGCGAGCAGCCGCAACACCGGCCTCGAACATCTCCGCCGCCCGCTGCCGCACCAGCTCAGGCCGGACCCGGCGCACCTGATCCACCCCACCGCCATCGCCGTAGCGCATGCCACCAGCAGAACCGCCAGCACCTATCCACGTCGATCCCCCAAAAGCCTCACAATGGACCTGAGCCAGAGAAAGGTGTCTAGGAGTCCGCTGAATATTGCGGTTCGGTCAGGCGGTGTCGTCTGGGCGGGGCGCAGCGTGGTGCTGGGCGGGGCCGGGCGTGCGGGGCGGGGTGCTGGGCCGGGTCCGGTGGGTGGCTGGTTCAGGTGGTGGTGAGGGCCCATTGGTTGGTCCAGTGCAGTCCGTGGTTGGTCAGGTTGCGGAGGTTGAGTGCTGCGGTGCGGCGTTTGAGCCAGGCGTTGTTGGCTGACACGCTGCGGTAGCGCAGTTTCAGGCGGCGGCCTGCGTGGGTGGCGACGTGTGCGATGACGCGTTCGATGTTGGGGCGGTGTCGTCGGTAGCGCTGGGGCAGGGTGGGGTTGGTTTTCCAGTCCTGGCGGGCTTGGCGTAGCAGGGCGTCGTGTTCGTGCAGGACGAGCCCGCGGCCGGTTTTGGATGTGGTGCAGCGTTCGCGTAGTGGGCAGGTGCGGCAGACCGCGCCGAAGGTGACGGTCCGTTTCGGGGTGATGGTTCGGGTGTGCCCGGCGGGACAGGTGACCGTGGTGTCGTCGTGGACGGTGAAGTCGTCGAGGGTGAACCCGCCGGGGACTGCGGACTGCAGCGGTTTGGGTTTGATGACCGCTTCGTGGCCGGCTTGCCGGATCGCGGTGCGCAGCTCTGCGGTGCTGTAGGCGGAATCGGCGTACCACTGCCGGCCGGATCCGCTGCTGCTGCCGCCGCCGGTGGTGGTGGTGGGGTCGCCGGTCAGGAACTGGGCCGCTATCGCGGCGTCGCTGTTGTCGACGCCGCTGGCTTTGGTGAGTTGTTCGTCGGTGATGATCCCGGTGTCGGGGTCGGCGGCTACGTGTGCGCGGTAGCCGTCGCGGCGGGCCTCTGGTGATTTGCGGGTGTGCCGGGCGTCGGGGTCGACGGTGGAGATCACCCGGTCCTCGGCGACCTTGCGGGCGATGCGCCATCTGCCGTCGGTGCCGTCGGAGCCCTCGGCGGGTTCCACGTCCTGCCCGGCCACCAGCGCGAGCAGGGCGAGAGCCTGCCGGGCCGGTTCGTCGAGTTCCGTCTCGGCCAGTGCTGCGATCAGGCGGCCGGCGTCGGTGACCAGCGCCGACACGAGGGTGTCTTTGGCGGCCGGGTCGTCCCAGTCGATGTCCGGTTTACCCGGCCGGGTGTAGTCGTGGCCGGTGCAGACCGCGGTCACCTGTTCGGCGGCGCCGGGCACTGTGCGGGCCACCCGCCGGATCTGGCTGATCAGCTGGGTGACCGTGTCCTGCGTGGCGACCGCGTCGGCCAGGATCGTGGAATCGACCGCCCGCCGGGCCCGGCCCCGCAGCACCCCGGTGGCCTCGACGACCTGCCGGACCGCGTCGGTGATCCGATGTGGACGATCCGAGCCGGTCAGCCGCCGCCGCCAGTACGTCAGCGTCGAGCGATGAAATCCCTTGTCGTCCAACGCCAGCCCACACGCGACTTTCCACCGCAGGTCACAACGGGCCGCTTCCGCGGTTTCCGCATCCGAGTAGTCCAGCAACGTCTGCAGCGTCAGGATCGACGCCGCCACCGACCCGGGTATCGACCGGCGACCCTTGGCCGAGGGAAAAAGATCCGCGAACATCTCATCCGGGAACACCCGGCTGCGATGCTCGGCCAGGAACGCGTACACGCTGCCGGCCGGCACCAGATGCCCAACCAGCGCCGCCGCGTCCAGCAACTCCCGGTCTACACGCTCAGAACCCTGCACCCACAAATTCTCTTCTATCTATATAAACACGTACAGAAGACACGCCCATTATTCAGCAGACTCCTAGTAGTGCTTTGTTAGGTTGCGGCGTGTCATTTTGGTGTCTGTTGTGGATGTTGGTTGGCTTGGTGGTGTGACTCCGGAAGAGATCGAGCTGGTGCGTCCCCGGTTGGTCGAGTTCACCGCGCAGATGTTGCAGGGTGCGGTTGTCCGGTCGGATCAGCAGGTCAAGGGCGAGTTGTATGTTCGTGGTCTGCTGACCGATGGGTCACGTAAGTCGATGCAGCCGATGGCGCAGCGTCTCGGGGTCGATCATCAGCAGTTACAGCAGTTCGTGACGTCCTCGACCTGGGATTATCGGGTGGTACGAGCGAACGTGGCCCGGTGGGCGAGCGAGGTGATCGACCCGGCCGCGTACGTGATCGACGATTCGGGATTCCCGAAAGACGGCACGGCGTCGCCGTGTGTGGCCCGGCAGTACTCCGGCACCCTGGGCAAGACCGCGAACTGCCAGATCGGGGTCAGCGTTCAGCTGGCCACCGACACCGCCTCGCTGGCTGCGGACTGGCGGCTTTTCTGCCCTGCTTCCTGGGACGACACCACGATCAAAGATCCGCAGAGAGCTGCCACTGTCCGGGCGAAGCGGGACCGGGCCGGTCTCGGCGATGACGTGCGCCATCGCGAGAAGTGGCGGCTCGCACTGGACATGCTCGACGAGATGATCGGCGAATGGGGGCTGCCGAAGCTGCCGGTGGCCGCGGACTCCGGCTATGGCGACTGCACCCTGTTCCGGCTCGGTCTGGCCGAACGCGGCCTGCAGTACGCGGTCCAGGTCGACCCGGATGCCACCGCGCACCCCGGCGCCGCGGTCGCGATCACGGCGCTCTATACCGGCCGCGGTCGCCCGCCCAAGCCGGCCTATCCCAGCCCGGCGGCCACCTTCAAGGACCTCGTCCTGGCCGCCGGTCAGGCCGCCACCCGGCAGGTGACCTGGCGACACGGCAGCCGCCGCACCAAGGCCAACCCGGCCGCCGCGATGCGCTCGCACTTCTTGCGCCTGCGGATCCGGCCCTCGAACCGTGACATCCCCCGCGGCCCCGACGGCACCCTGCCCGAATGCTGGCTGATCGCTGAATGGCCAGCCGAGGCCGCCGAGCCAGTCAAGTACTGGCTGTCCAACCTCGGCCCCCGTACCTCGCTGAAAACCCTGGTCCGGCTGGCGAAACTGCGGTGGCGGGTCGAACACGACTACCGCGAACTGAAGACCGGGCTCGGGATCGACCACTTCGAAGGCCGTCGCTACACCGGCTGGCACCGCCACGTCACCTTGACCGTCCTCGCCCAGGCCTTCTGCACCCTGCTACGCCTCGACCCAAAAGCGGATGCGCCGGCCTGACCCTCTACGCCGTAATCCGTGAGCTGCAACAACTCCTCACCGTCATGGCCGGCGCATGCCACACCTGCAACCGCCCCTACGACAACACCACCTAACAAAGCACTACTAGTAGTGCTTTGTTAGGTTGCGGCGTGTCATTTTGGTGTCTGTTGTGGATGTTGGTTGGCTTGGTGGTGTGACTCCGGAAGAGATCGAGCTGGTGCGTCCCCGGTTGGTCGAGTTCACCGCGCAGATGTTGCAGGGTGCGGTTGTCCGGTCGGATCAGCAGGTCAAGGGCGAGTTGTATGTTCGTGGTCTGCTGACCGATGGGTCACGTAAGTCGATGCAGCCGATGGCGCAGCGTCTCGGGGTCGATCATCAGCAGTTACAGCAGTTCGTGACGTCCTCGACCTGGGATTATCGGGTGGTACGAGCGAACGTGGCCCGGTGGGCGAGCGAGGTGATCGACCCGGCCGCGTACGTGATCGACGATTCGGGATTCCCGAAAGACGGCACGGCGTCGCCGTGTGTGGCCCGGCAGTACTCCGGCACCCTGGGCAAGACCGCGAACTGCCAGATCGGGGTCAGCGTTCAGCTGGCCACCGACACCGCCTCGCTGGCTGCGGACTGCCGGCTTTTCTGCCCTGCTTCCTGGGACGACACCACGATCAAAGATCCGCAGAGAGCTGCCACTGTCCGGGCGAAGCGGGACCGGGCCGGTCTCGGCGATGACGTGCGCCATCGCGAGAAGTGGCGGCTCGCACTGGACATGCTCGACGAGATGATCGGCGAATGGGGGCTGCCGAAGCTGCCGGTGGCCGCGGACTCCGGCTATGGCGACTGCACCCTGTTCCGGCTCGGTCTGGCCGAACGCGGCCTGCAGTACGCGGTCCAGGTCGACCCGGATGCCACCGCGCACCCCGGCGCCGCGGTCGCGATCACGGCGCTCTATACCGGCCGCGGTCGCCCGCCCAAGCCGGCCTATCCCAGCCCGGCGGCCACCTTCAAGGACCTCGTCCTGGCCGCCGGTCAGGCCGCCACCCGGCAGGTGACCTGGCGACACGGCAGCCGCCGCACCAAGGCCATCCCGGTCGCCGCGATGCGCTCGCACTTCTTGCGCCTGCGGATCCGGCCCTCGAACCGTGACATCCCCCGCGGCCCCGACGGCACCCTGCCCGAATGCTGGCTGATCGCTGAATGGCCAGCCGAGGCCGCCGAGCCAGTCAAGTACTGGCTGTCCAACCTCGGCCCCCGTACCTCGCTGAAAACCCTGGTCCGGCTGGCGAAACTGCGGTGGCGGGTCGAACACGACTACCGCGAACTGAAGACCGGGCTCGGGATCGACCACTTCGAAGGCCGTCGCTACACCGGCTGGCACCGCCACGTCACCTTGACCGTCCTCGCCCAGGCCTTCTGCACCCTGCTACGCCTCGACCCAAAAGCGGATGCGCCGGCCTGACCCTCTACGCCGTAATCCGTGAGCTGCAACAACTCCTCACCGTCATGGCCGGCGCATGCCACACCTGCAACCGCCCCTACGACAACACCACCTAACAAAGCACTACTAGTTCCAACGCCGTTCAGTTAGGGCGGGACGTTGGCTGTCAAGGGTCGGGGCTGATGACGTCGATGCTGGCGGTGGCCTGGTAGCTGCGCCGGTCGATGTTCGGGCCGCGGGCTTGGTATTTGGA
>NZ_BSTL01000063.1 GCF_030269485.1 Actinoplanes sp. NBRC 103695
GGTCTTGTGGGCCATGGCTAACACAATGTCCCGCAGACTGGCCGGAGAATCCACCCAAACCTGGCGCGACTAAACAGGTACATCGCAGACGATATCCGGCACTCACGGATCAGATGCCCTCTTAGAGCTCCTAACACGATCTGCTGAATCGACGTTGATCAGCGCGACGAGGTGAAGATCAGTCTCGTTTCGATGGTCGTGGGCAGGCCGTGGGATGTCGATGACCGGTTGTGAGAACTGATCGAGCCGCTGTTGCCGCCGTGGCCGGCCAAGGCGCCGAGGCCACGGCCCGTCCCGGACCGACGGTGTTTGCAGGGCGTCTTGTTCGTCCTTCACACCGGCATCGGGTGGGAGGACCTGCCGCAGGAACTCGGCTTCGGTTCCGGGATGACCTGCTGGCGCCGGTTGCAGCACTGGATCGAGGCTGGCGTCTTCGACCAGCTGCATCAGATCCTGCTCGCCAGGCTGAACGCGGCGAACCGGATCGACTGGACCCGGGCGGCGATGGACGGCAGTCACATCGACGCCAAAAAGGGGGCGCCGGAACAGGGCCATCGCCGGTCAACCGGGCCAAGCCCGGCTCCAAGCACCACCTGATCTGCGACGGCAACGGCACCCCGATCTACGTGCTCACCTCGGGTGCGAACGTGCCCGACATCAGCCGGGCTGTCGACCTGCTCGACTGCTACCCACCCATCGCCGGCCGCCCCGGACGGCCACGACGCCGGTTCGCGATCCTTCTCGCGGACAAGGGTTACAACAGCGAAGCCTTCCGCCAGGCCTGCCGCGAGCGCGGCACCGAACCGATCATCCCGAAGCCCAAGACCGCCGGGATCAAGGGCCTGGGCAAGCTGCGCTACGTCGTCGAGCAAACCTTCGCCCTGCTGCACCAGTTCCGCCGGCTGGCCGTGCGCTGGGAACGCCGCCTCGACATCCACGACGGTCTCGTCAGCCTCGCCTGCGCCATGATCTGCTGGCGCCGCTTGATCAAATGGACCGACCAGAGATCGTGATAGGAGCTTTTAATGACGGCCGGCTCCCGAGCGGCGGTGCAGTCGCAGGTCGGCGGCGCAGATGGGGCGGGCGGTTTCCCTGGGTTCACGGCGACGGTTGTGAAGGACAACTATCGGGCCGCCCGTGGGGAGGCGATTGCTGTTGGCCGTCCACCTGCGACACTCCAGAGCGGTTTGCCTCCGCTGCGGGCTCTTCTCTGACACCCGAAGACTGCCTAGAGTGTAGTCACTCCGTCACTTGCAGTGATGTCGATTTGTTGTGCCGCGCGACGAGGCAAGCCGATCTTGGGGGGTCTCATGGGCAGTTCGATCACCGGCAAAGCCTTCAGTCTGAATGCGCTGTTCGAGAAACCCTTCTACCAGATCGATTACTACCAACGTGAGTATGCATGGTCAGCCGACGATGTCCGGACGCTGGTCACGGATCTACTCAGCGCCTTCGACGACCACTGGCAAGGCGGTCGACCGCGCTGGCAACGGGCGGAGCCTGAGCACTTCTTCCTCGGCCCGTTCGTCTACGTCGAGGAGTCGCGCGGCGTTCGATATCTCGTGGACGGTCAACAGCGCTTCACCACCCTCCACCTGATCTTCATGCACCTTCGACGCATCGCCCAGTCGTATGGCAAGCCCTCGACCGTAGACAAGCTGAACAGGGTCATCGGAGAGTTTCACGGTAACCGACTTCGCTTTCGCATTGACATCGACGAACGCCGCGAGTTCCTCACCCGCCTCTACGACGGCGTCCGTTTCGAACTCGAAGCCGGCGCACCGATCTCGGTGCGCAACATGTCCTTCCGCAGCGATCTGATCAAAGAACGACTCGACCAGCAACTCACCGCCGAAACGTGCGCTCCGTTCGTCGACTGGCTACTCAATCACGCCGTGCTCATCGGCATCAAAGCCGGCAACAAGGCCAGCGGCTTCAAGATCTTCGAATCGATGAACGACCGCGGGGCCCGCCTAACCTCCGCCGATCTCGTCAAGAGCTTCCTCATCTCCCAGGTCGGCTCCCATCAGGATGAGCTCAACGAGCGGTGGCGCAAAATGCTCGCCAGGGTGACGACCGACCAGGAGGACCCCAACGCGCCCAAGGAGTTCCTCAAAGCAGCACTGATCGCCCGATACGCCTCCATGGGCGATGAAAGCAGCGCTGACATGCGCGAGATCGATGAGGCCCTCAACATTTGGGTACGTAAGAAGGCGGAAGACCGCATCGGCCTCAAGACCAGCGATGACTACTTCAGCTACGTCGACGACCTCATCTACCTGTCCGAACACTATGTTCGCTTTAAGAAGGCGCTGTCGAAGCCCTATCTCAGCGACAGGCTGGAGGGCATCTACTACAACGCCGTAAACGGCCTGACCAATCAGTTGCAGCTCGTCCTCGCCGCTGTGCGGCCGCGGGACACTGCAACCGACGCCAAGTGCAAGGCACGCCTGGTGGCCAACTACCTCGATCGACTCTACGTCTCTCGCATACTCAGCGACCAGCCGCTCGGCGCCCGCGACTTCGAGGCCGAATACCGCCTTCTCATCCCGCAGCTGCGCAGGTGCGAGACCGAGCAGCAGGTCGCGCAAACCCTGGCAGCAGCTCTCCCCGCCGAGGATTTCGAGGCGATCCACAACTTCCAGCTACGAGGCAACAACAGAGCCCAGGTCCGATACCTCATCGCCCGCCTCACCGCCTACGTCGAAGTCGGTTGCGGCAAGCACGACCTGAGCGCCGAATATCTTAACGAGAACCGCGCCTGGCAGGTCGAACACCTCTGGCCCAAACATCCCGACTGGTACAGCGACGAAATCCCTGAACCCGGCGACTTCCTGGTCCTACGCTCAAGGATCGGATCCCTGGTACTGCTGCACCGCAAGGACAACGCCAGCCTCAACGACATGCGTTTTCACGAGAAAATCGACCGGTACGGGAGGCAAAACAACCTCACGGCCATCCTCAACCCCGGTCACCGCCGCAACAACACCTTCATCCGGGACTTCGTCAGCGACAACGACCTGGGCAGCCACTTCCATGACTTCGGCACCGATCCTAAGATGCAAACGGTGGTAGCCAGCCGGACCGAACTGTACCGCCGGTTGTGCCAGATCATCTGGAGCCCTCAGCGCCTCGGGTTCCCGACAGTCGACCCCCCTGAACCGGCAGAGCCGTCTGGTCAGGACGAAGCTGCGCCGCAACCCCGCCGTCGCCCCATGCCAAACGGACGAACCGCGGTCGCGCGTATGATCAAATACGGCGTCCTTCCGGAGGGCGTATCGATCTTCGCCCGCACCAGCAACTACCGCGCCACCATCGATGGCGACGGGATCATCTGGCTGCCCACCGGCGATGCGTTCGTCAGCGTGGACGAAGCTGGCAGAGCGATCTCCGGACTTGAGAAGTGCGACGGGCTCGACTTCTGGCAAGTGACTGGCGAAGACGGCGCCACGAACAGCCTCCGCATAATCCACAACAAGGCAAGAGTTGAAGGTCGCCTCACCTCCGCACAACGCCGGCGATAATCAGCGCATCATGTGCCTGTAGGTACGGGTGGCGCGGTCTTCACGGCTGGCACGTCAGTTCCTTATGGGCGATCACCGTGTAGCTATCAGGAGTATTGGGCCTCGGACACAGACTAAATCCCCACGGTGTACGCCAAGATCGACTGAGGCGTGCACCGTTTCTGTTTCTGGCCGCTAGGTCAGAATCAGTCCGAGTTCGCGGTACAGGTCGGCCTTGACTGCCGGGTCAGCTTGCTTGATCACCGTGCCGATGTCACCCAGATCAGTGACGAGCCGGCGGAGGTCGTCTCGGGTGAGGCGATTCTGTTGCGACTGGGTGAGGGCGCTGAGCTCGGCTTGCGCCAGGCTGCGCTCGCGTTCGTTGTCGGTGATCCATCCGCTGACGACGGCCGGGTCGGCTCCTGCATCCAGGGCGGCACGGTATTGAGTCCGCTTGGCTTCGCATCCGACGATCGCGCTGCGCAGCAGGTCTGCCCGCATCTGTGTGGGGTCGACCGGCTGCGTGTCAGCCATGGCGGTGAGGGTGCGTTCGAGGTTTGCGGGAGCGAATGCCGATGCGAGCCAGGCGTCGATCGGGCCGAGAAGGGCGTCCTCTCTGACGAAGATGTTGAGTGGGTGATCGACTTCATTGGCGATGGCGTATTCGCGGGTGTAGCGGCAGCGGTAGTAGGCGACGCCGTGGCTGTACTGGCCTTGCATGCGCCTGTCGCACGGGCCGCAGTGCACCCGCCCTCGGAACACGTAGGTATTTCGGGTGCGGTGCTTGACATGGGGTGTGCCGCTGGTGGCGCGCCGCTTCATCAGATTCTGGACTTGCTCGAATGTTTGCAGGTCGATCAGAGGTTCATGGCTGATGTCCTTGGAGACGATCCACTCGGCGGCGGGGTTCCAGCGCATCACGCTGGAATGTCCGAGCGCGACGTCATTGACATTGCGCAGCACCTCATCGGTGCGTTGACGGTTCCACACCTGCCTTCCGGTGCAGCGAGGGTTCCGGAGTATCACGCGGACCGCGCTCTTGGACCACGCCACCCTGGTGCGATGGCTGTTGCGTGCGCGGTCCTGCGCTGACGGACACGGTATGCCGTCCTGGGTGAGGCTTTCTGCGATGGCATACAGGCCCGAGCCCTTGAGGAATTCACCGAAGATGCGGCGGACTACTAGTGCCGTCTGCGGGTGGGGTGCCAGCGCATGCAACCGTTTGCCGTCTGCCGCCTTTCCGGGATTGGGGTGGGGTCCCGCATCGCGCAAGGTGTACCCGTACGGCGGGCGACCGCCAAGATAGCGGCCCTCGAACAGCGTCTGCGACGCCATCGCCGCCCGCACCCGCACTTTGATCCGGTTACGTTCACCTTTGCTCATGCCGCCGAAGACTGACATGACCAGATCATGCGCTTCATTGTCAGGATCGATGGGCCCACCGACCTCCGGCACCCAAAGTTCGACGCCGTAGTGCGCAAACAGCGGCAGCGTGAGACCAAACTGGTTGCCATAGAACGCTCGGTGCGGCTCACCGATCACCACCGCATCGAAGCCCCGCCCAGGGTTCGACAACGCGGCGAGAAGCCGGCTCGCCTCGTGGCGGCGCTGCCACGGCAGGGATCGCGACATACCGACATCGAAATACTCGGCGACAACACCTCCCTCACGCGGCGCGATCAGGCTCTCCGCCCGAGCAAGCTGCCAGTTGCGCGATGACTCAGGATCTTGATTGTCTTCCGTCGAGACCCTGCCGTAGAAGGCGAAGGCCACCGTAGGCATGCCTCGGGTAGAAATGTTGCGCGAGCCCGAGCTCACTTCCTTCATAACTCATCTCCAAATCCAGTTCCGGTCCCGCTCTTCTCCGGCCCGCAGGAGAATGTCAAGCAGTGCGCGCGCTGCTCCACCCGCGATTTCCGGTGCGCCGTCTGGCGGGATAATCTCCGGCGACAGGTCAGCATGATTTTGCGAATCCGTGCCGTTCCCATCATATCCACGATTTGTATCATCAACGTTATCGTATTGGGCCGTTCCCATTTATCCCCAATGGCACTTTTGCCGCACATCTGGCGGCAGCTCGAATGCGCATTCATGGGTGACTCCTTTCATTTGGTCCATCTGTAAATGAGCGCTAGTCAGCGCGGAGGCGATCGATCGCACTAGGCGGAGATCCTTCTACACAAAAGCGCAGGAATATGATAAGAGAATTTACTCGAACCATGGTGGACCATGCTGGACAGAATAAGAACCGCGTTATCGCAGCTCAGGGCCCTGATGTGGTCGTCAGCGCTGTCCGCCGACGTCGATGATCCGGGAACGTCCGAGCGCGGGTTTGATCCAGTTACAGCCAGCCGTGGTCGCGGGCGATGGCCGCCGCTTCGGCGCGGGTGCTGACGCCGAGTTTGGCCGTGATGGCGGTGAGGTGGTTGCGGACGGTGCCCGGTGACAGGTGCAGGCGCCGCGCGACCATGGGGACCGGGAGGTCGGGCTCGGCGTGGCGGAGGACCTCGATCTCGCGCGGGGTGAGCGGGCACTCCGGCATGGTGAGGGCGTCGGCGGCCAGCGCCGGGTCCACGTAGCGACCGCCGGCGTGGACGCGACGGATGACGTCGGCCAACGCTCCACCGGGTGCGCCTTTGGCCAGGAAGCCCTTGGCCCCGGCGGCCAGCGCCTGTTGCAGCTGGGCCGGACGGCCGCGGCCGGTGAGGATGACCACGGCGCAGGTCGGCAGGACGCGGGACAGTTCGGCCGCGACTGCCATGCCGTTCAGTGCGGGCATCTGCAGGTCCACCACGGCCACGTCGGGCCGGTGGGCCAAAGCGGCGTCCACCGCGGTGCGGCCGTCGGCGACGGAGGCGACGACGTCGATGTCCGTTTCGAGGCCGAGCAGTGCGGCCAGGGCCACGCGGATGAGCTCTTCGTCGTCGGCCAAGAGAATCCGGATCACGATATCGAGGGTACGACCGCTTCGACGGTGAACCGGCCGTCGGTCGAGTGGGTGCGCAGGGTGCCGCCTATCTCGGTGAGGCGTTCGGAGAGTCCCCGTAGTCCGTGGCTGTGGCGGTCGGGGCGGGGGGCGGTGACGCCGTCGTTGACCACCGTCATCGTGACCGTGTCACCGGCACCGTTCGCGCCGGCATCGGGGTGGATGCTGATCGTGCACGAGGTGGCGCGGCTGTGCCGGAGGACGTTCGTCACCGCTTCGCGGAGCACGGCCGCCAGCGGCGCGGCGACGGCCTCGGGGAGGTCGGCGTCAGGCGCAGTGACGGTGCACCGCACCCCGGACGAGCGCAGGACATGCTCGATGGAGCGCAGCTCCGCGCGCAGGTCGATCTGACGGTAGCCGTGCACGACCTCCCGCACCTCGGCCAGTGCCGCCGCGGCCAGACGACGCACCTCCGCCGCCTCGTCCGCGGCGCGGCCGGCGTCCACCGGCGCGAGCCGCTCGGCCAGCTCGGCCTTGAGCGCGATCACCGTCAGACGGTGCCCGAGGAGGTCGTGAACGTCGCGGGCGAACCGCAACCGCTCCTCCGAGGCAGCCAGCCGCGCCTGCGCGGCGCGCCCGTGCTCGGCCTGGACGAGCAGGTCCCAGAACCAGACGGGAAGGGCGTTGAGTACCGCCACACTGCCGCCGACGGTGACCACGATCAGCACCGCCTTGGCGGGGTCATCGCCTGCGGCCAGGGCGACCACGACGGTGACGAGCACGGTCAGCACGCACACCGCCGAAGCCTGCGGCCACCGGGCCAGCAGCGGCACGATGCCCATGATGCCGCAGGCCAGCCATGCCCAGGTAGGCCAGCCACCCCCGGCCGGCCCTACCAGGGGAACGGAGAGGACGGACGCGGCGGCCAGCGCCACCACCGCCCGGCGACGGGTTCGCGGCTCGGTCCACGGGGTGACGAGCACGTGCAGGACGGCTGCCAGCGCCGCCGCGAACAACGCGATGCCGACCGAGCCCATCGCCACCAGCCGCCCATCCGGCTCGCGGTACAGGCCGACCGCCGGCATGAACAGCACCATCGCGGCGTTGGCAGCCAACGCCACCAGGGTCACGGTGCGGGCCTGACGCTGCCTGCGGGTCCGTTCGCCGTTCATCGCCCGATGTTAAGCGCCCGCGTGCGGGGGTCCGGCCATGAAGTCCGAACGGTCCGGCCGTGACATCCGCACGGCGCGGTGCTGACGGCGCGACGGTGCCTTTTGCACCGCATGCCGCCGAGGCTGAAGACATGACATCGCTGACCGCGAATCCACCGGCTCTGTTCACCCGACCGTTCCTGCGTCACCTCGGCGAGATGATCCTCGCGATGCTGCTCGGCCCGCTGTTGATCGGCCCGCTGTGGCCCTACCTCGTCCCGGCGGACCTGCTGGCCCGGGCCGACATGGCCGCCGCCACCATGGCCACCGGCATGGTGGTCACGATGTCGGTGTGGATGTGGCACCGCGGGCACGGGGCCGGCGCCATCGCCGAGATGGCCGCGGCCATGTACGTGCCGTACCTGGTGCTGCTGGTGCCGTGGTGGCTCGGGCTGATGGCGGCCGAGGCGGTCACGGTGGGTGGCCACCTCCTGATGGTGCCGGCCATGGTGCTGGCCATGTGGCACCGCGCCGCCGAGTACACCACGCACCGGCCGCAGCCGACGCGGCCGGGGCCGTGGGCGGCCGTGCTGAACCGTTGGCCGACCGCCTTCGCGCTGCTCGTCACGGCCGACAACCTGGTCGACCCGCGACCGCTGCCGGCCTGGACCATGCTCGTGCTGCCGCTGGGCTACCTGCTCATCGGCGCCGTACGGCGCACGCTGCGGCCCCGCCGGGTGCTGATCACCCAGCTGGTGGGCCTGGCGGCCTACCTGCTGCTGGTGCTGGCCGCGACGGTGACCTCAGGCGACACCAGCCTGTACCTGATCGGCGCCGGATGGCTCGCGCACGCCGGTTGGGATGCCTGGCACCACCGCCGCAACGCCGTCGTGCCGCGCGGCTACGCCGAATGGTGCTTCGTGGTCGACGCCGTCATCGGCCTGAGCGTGATCGCCTTCGCATCGTTGTTGCAGTGAGAGCCCGGTGCCACCCGTGCCCGAGGGCGGCGTCAACGTGCGGCGGGACGTTCCGGTGTGGGCGCGGCAAGGATCGATTGAACCGTTGCGGTGACAACAACGGGCGCATTGGAGTGTCGATGCGCCGGAGCGGATCTCCTCGGCGGCGCCGTAGAGGATGCGGCGCCGTAGAGGATGTAGTGCGCCGCGTTGACCAACCAGATGATCGGCAGGTCGGAGCGGAACGCGACGGCGAGCCGGCCTTCCACCGCTGCTGGTCACCGCAACCCGTGCCGACGCACGTCCTGGTCCGGGCCGCCAAGACCGGCGTTTCGAGGCTGTTCGCGATGCAGATCTACAGCGACGAGGCGGGCGTCCGAAAACCGAACCCGCAGATGATCTGGGCGCTACCGCCGCACTGGGCATGCCGGCGCGGAAGTGCTGGTTCGTGGGTGACAGCCGCCGCGACGTGGTGTGCGCGCGGCGGGCCGAGGTGGCGATGGCGATCCTGATGCGCTCGGTCCGTACCGACCAGGAGGACCCGGCCGCCTGGCCGTCCCGGACGCGACGGTCGAGGACGGCTTCGGCGTGCTGGAGTTACTCGGTCAGGCGGGGTAGCCCGAGCTGCCCACACGTCCGGTCGTCGCCGGGGAAGACGGCGGCGACACCGTTGGCCAGGACGCAGGCGGTCAGCGGCGGCGGTTCCGACGGCGTACCGTCCTGCGTCGAGTTCAGCTTCAGGACGCCCGCCTGCCACAGGGTCGTGCACACCTGGACGGCGCTGCGGGCCGACTGGTCGCGGGTGGCCGTCGCCGTCTGCTTCGCGTAGTCGTCGTTCAGCGTCGCCTTGCTGTAGCACTGGGTCTGTTCCATCGGCGGCACCTCGGCCTTGCGCGCGGCGACGTAGGCGGCCGCCGCCGTGCCACCACCCAGCACGATGGCGCCGCTGACCAGCATCACGGCGACCCGGCTGGTGGCCCGGGACCGGCGTGGGCCGGCCGCGGCGTACCCCTCGACAAGGTTTTTGTGGTCCGCGGCCCGGGGCATGGTGCGTTCCCGCGGCAGCTCATTCAGATCGAACATCGGCGAACTCTTCCTTCGTGGTGGTGTCGGTGACGCCCAGGCGCTTGCGGGCGCGGGCGAGGCGGGATCGGACGGTGCCGACCGGCACGCCGAGCGCGACCGCCGCTTCGGCGTAAGTGAGCCCGGACATCAGCACCAGCGCGACGACGTCCTGCTCGGCCCGTCGCAGGCCGGCCAACTGGTGCAGCAACGGCTGCATCCGCCGTTCGTCGTCGAGCCGGGCCGCGATCCGGTCGGCCGGGTCCGGCTCGTGCGCCGGTGGCGGCAGCCGCAGCACCGCGGCGTCGTAGCGGCGAGCGGTCCGGCTGACGTTGCGGACCACGTTGTTGGCCACGCCGAGCAGCCACGGCAGCAGCCGCCCGTCGACGTCGACCGCCTTGGCCCGCGTACGCCAGGTCTCGAGAAAGACCAGCGACGTAGCGTCCTCGGCCGCGCTCCACGAGCCGAGCCGGCGGAAGCAATGGTTGTAGACAGCGTCGGCGTGACGCTCGAAGACCACGCCGAACGATTCGCTCCGGCCGTCGATCGCGGACCGGAGAAGTTGGGCATCCGTGGGTGGGTCCATAACCTGTCCATGTCCGCTCGGCCGGGCGGAGTTCCCGCCGCGCCCTAGGCTACGACCACCGGTTCTGCCGCGAACTGGTCAGAGATCGCGGCATGATCGCCCGGATCGCCGGTAAGGGCGTCGAATCCGCCACCTACCTCGGCCGGCACCGATACGTCATCGAGCGATGCCTGGAATGGGTCAGCCGGTTCCGGCGCCTGGCCCGCCGCTATGACCGCAAGGCCGGCTCTGCAGACTTTGACGGGGCGGCGGCCAGCGCGCATGCTCAGGGGCAGGTCCGGATGATGGAGATCTGGTCGAACCCCGAACGTGCGGAGGGCCTGCGGATCGGTAGGCCGATGAGGCTGCGGGTGCGAGTTTGCGTCTGGTCGGTTACTCCCTGTCGGTGGTGCTCAAGGAGCGTCGGCGAGTGTAGTTCTGGGCGAGGCGGTCTTGCAGTTTTGCGTGGCGGAACTGGTAGACGGGGCCGGCTTGGCGAAGTAGTCCGAGTCGGTGGGCGTCGTTGAGGAAGCGCAGCAGATGGAGAGGGGTCTGCTGTCGGATGCTCAGTACGGATACGGTGACGAGGTATCGTCCGCTGGGTTGGTGGAGGCCGACCCCGAGGGCGATCACCAAAGCGAAGAGGAGTCCGTCCGCGAGTCCTCTCGCCAGTCCTCCTTCGCCGGTGAGCGTGTTGGGGATTCCGAATGCGACTGCAAGGGCGAGTCCGCCGGTGAGTGATTTGGCATAGGCCAGTTGCAGGTCACGCCGCAGGGTAATGGTGGGGGTCTGTGGGCGCTCGTCGGTCAATGGCGTTTCCGCCCAGTCGCTCAGCCCGCTCGCGAGCCAGGCGGCCAGGCCGAACACGAGCCCAATCACGAGCGCGGACATGGGCCCGTTCGCGAGTTCGCCGACGGCCGCGAGGAGGACGAGCCCGTAGGCGAACCCGATTGTGAATCCGAGCGTGAACCTGAAGAGCTGCCTGCCCCGGTTCCACATCGTCATACTTCGTGCGAGTAGCCGTCCTCGTCCTCGAAGTCGCAGGTCGGCGTAGGCCGGTCCCTCCGCAGGTGTGAACCCGATACCCTTGGCCGCGAGCAGGACGACGGCCACGACGGGGACGGCGCCCGTGATCCCGAACGCCAGTCCGACTAACGCCTCTCCTTCGACGAGCCCGGCGCCCACACCCGCGCCCATCACGAACAGCCCGAGGCTGAGCCCGAGCGCGAGCCACACCGTGAAGCCGACCGCGACCCCGACCGCGACCCCGAACACAAGCCCGAGTATCAGCCCGTTCGCCACACCGGTCGCGAGCCCGTACAGGAGCCCGTCGTGGAATCCGACCGCCAGGCCAAGCGTGAGCCCAGCGACGAGTCCAACGCTGACCTTGATCAGGCGGCGGGCTACCCGGTGCAGCTGCCACCAGGCGATGTCGCGGCTGCCGATTCTGTTCAGGTGGTGGGCGAGGAATTCCAGCCACCGTGTGGCTTCGGCGGGCTTCCAGGTGTGCAGGGGGCGGAACGGATGCTCGCCGTCTTTGTCCTTGGGTGGGTTGACGGTGATGAGCGCGTCGACCAGGTGGTCGAGCAGGTGGTCAAGGATCGTGTCAGCGGTGGGGAAACGGCCGACGTCGCACAGTTCGGCGGGATTGGTGCGGGGATCGATATAGACCTTACGCAGTAGCCACAGCGCAAGAGGAGTAGACAGCGCTTGGGTGATCGGACTGCTCCGGTCGGCTCTCAGTGTTGTCAGAAAGTCCGGCCAGCTGCGACCGATCCTCGGTGGGAGGCAACTTGTCACATAGCTGGCGGCGTCGGCGGCCGTGAGCGGGCTCGGTTCGATCACTGCTCCACCGGTGAGTACATCGCCTCCCGGCGCGGCGACGGCTGTCTGGTACTCCGTGCTTCGGCAGGTGAGTATCAGCGGATCATTGCTGACCTCATTGAGTCGCGTGAGTATCTTGGGGCGGATCTCTTCGGGAAGTTCGTCCATGCCGTCCAGGATCGGCAGAATCCTGCGCTGGGCTGCCAATGAACCGGGGGCATCCGGCCCGAACGCAGCAGCCCGCAACGCCGGGTAATCCTCGGCGAGGCGGCGAGCCAGCCACTCGTACAGCGAATCGGCGTGGGGGTCCCAATCGGACATGGACACGAGAACCGGAACCGGGTCGTGGGCCTCGGCGTGCTGAAGCAACTGTCGTAGCAGCAGCAACGCCAACGTGGTCTTACCCGTCCCCGGGTCACCGAGAATCACCAGCCGCCGACGCGTCAGCTTGCGGAACTCTCTGGCCAGCTCGTCAATGCGGTCAGTTCGGCCAGTGAACCGAGGCCGGCCGCGACTGATCAACGAACGCAGCAGGTCCCTCCGGGCTATATGATCCGTACGATCCACAACATCGAGTTCGGTGAACCGCCACCGCACCGCGAGCGGGCCCGGATCATCCAGCTGGCGGACGGCAATCTCACTTCGCCATTGACGTAATACTTGACCAGATAGTTGGCGTTGAGCCGCGTCTGTCTGCTCGGAAGTAGAGATCATCGCGGCCGTTGCCGGCCGTCGGCGGGCCCACAGGACCAAAGTCACCGCCAGCGGCGATAAGCCGACGATGAGTGCACCGATTCTGGCCGCTGATTCCAGACCACCTGGAGAGCGCAAGGCCACAACGATCATGGTTGCCGCGGCACCGATCGCGATCAGGGCGACCGCCCACCTCTTCCAGCCCGCCACTCCCTCACTTTCGCAGACCACAAACCAAACCACCAGACCGCCGTGAACGCCGTCCGCGCCCGGTGAACGACCGCCCGAGATCGGCTCTCGAGGCGATGCGATCGATGCCACCTATAGGTCCCTCCCAAGTGGAGGCTCAGCTGGCGGAGCGGCGTACCTCGACAAGCCGTGAACCGCAAAGAGGCCGAACAGAGGAGCCCGGCACGGCCGTCACCGATGAGTGAAACGCAGACCACCGCATCGACCGCCGAAGACCTCTACGTGGCGCTGTACGAACTCGGGGAACATATCGCGGCTGGCGCGCCATCGCTCAGCCGACCGCCCAGGAAGTCGAGCGACTTGGACGCCTTCTCCAGGGACGTTGCTCACTCTCTCAACCGCAGACGCAACACATACTGCGATCACCTTGAGTGACGCCCGCGCCCTTTCTCAGCGGCAGTTGAGTGCGCGGCGAGCTGTAGTGCTGCAACACCGCCTTCGGCCATCAGTTGGCCTGAGATGATCGAGGCTGTGAGTGACGGAGGACCAGCATCCGACCGTTTGCTATCAATGGCGGGTCGCTTCGCGTTGCGGTGATCAGCAAGCGGTGGAGGATGTGCGTCAATTGAGCGTCAAGATCACGGAGCGCACTCACTTGACAGCTGGCTGTAACTTCAAAAAGGGTGAGGATCGTATTTGCTAGCGTGGCGGGTCTAGCGGCCATGCTGGTGGCTGCACTGTTCGTCCACCTCATCATGAGCCTCCTGGCCCGCCGGAAGCGTGGCAGTCATGCCGCTGACGAATCGCGGTGGAAGGCAGAATCACTGGTCGCACTCTTCGCCCTTGGCGTAGCGGTGGTCTTTGGCCTCTTGGCCCTGCCGTCAAACGCATCGAAGCCACTCCCGATTCCGACTGCGCTGCCCACCTCTGTGCCAACTGCGGAACCCACCGCTTCGCCGACGTCGCCCCCACCCGCGATGCCATCCACCTCTCCGCCGACCCATCCCGACGTGTACGACGTTGCAGAGATCCTCGACGTTGCTGACCGGACGCCGTTCGCCGACGTCAAGGTGAGGGTCAGCGGGCTCCCGTCAGCGGGCACGAAGCATCTGCTTGTGGCCGCGTTCGACGGCAAGTGGCAGCTAAAGGGCGAAGTGCCGGCGAAAATCGGCACGCACGTGATTCCGGCCGACTTGAGCCAAGCAACTGCCGGTCGGTGGCGCGAGTTCTACGTCGTCCGCGCCGACATCGATGCGGCAAGGAAATGGGAAGCCAGCAAGGACAGCGTACTGTCCGCGCTACCGACCGGAACAAAAAAGATCGCCGGCCCCATGGCGCACCAGAAGCCCTACGTCACAGAGTGATCAGCGGACTTCCGAGGGGTATGCCGTGACGTCTCGACCGCTGAAAGGTTTCGACGACGTCGACAGGGCCGGATCGGTACTCGGTCGGGGGCAGGTATGCCAAATCGCAGATGTCGGCCACGGCGTCCCGCGTCACTCTGCCGCTGGTCGCTGACCGGCACGCCGGGCACCGATTCGGGCAAAGGAATCCACGTCGGGCTCGTCGTTCCACCCACGATGCGGAAGACCGTTGTCTGACCACACATGGACCTGGCGGAACTTCGGCATCACGCACTGTAGAGGTCAAAGCGCCCAGCTTGAACCAGCCTTACCGGCAGGTCGCCCGCGTCTGAACCTTCCGCCCATACTCGCAGCTTGTGCTGTAACCCTTAGGCTCTACCGCAGCTTCGCCGCCGCCGCGCCAGACCACTGCCTCATCGAAACTGACTACAACGAGTGTCGGCGGGTGCGCCGCAGCAGGCAGAGACAGAGTGCCAAGCCAGCGTTCTCCGCGGCAGAACAATGCAGTCGATCTTGGGCCGAAGGGACCTGGATCGAACGGTTGTCACTGACCACCGACAATGATTACTGGTATGCGTTCCAGCGAATTTTGTACCCTCCCTCCCTATGAATGAGATCGCACGGTTCTACCGGCAGCCAAGCGCGACCTCCGACCTCGGGCGCCACCGAGACCAATTGCCCGGCCTTCCGGCTGACCCTGAGGCACTCAGCGCAGTCGTGCGAGGTCTGCTGATCCACAACTACACAGCGGAAGTTCAGGGCCTGCGATTTTCGACCGAGCGCATGTCGCAGAAGGAGACCGTCGGCGCCGAAGCGATCCTGGACAACGTGATCGGCATCGATGCGGCGCCCTTGCGTCACGAGCGGCCCGTCGAGCAGAGAATGTTCGGCTTCTGCTACCACTTCGCGCTGCTGCACTGCGCCTTGCTCCGCGCAACAGGCACCCCAGCCCGTATCCGATGCGGCTTCGCCGGCTACTTCGCGACGCAACTCTGGATCGACCACTGGGTGGTTGAGTACTGGGACGGTTCCGGCTGGATTCTCACCGACCCCCAGACCGGGCGCAGCAACTTGACTGATGACGACTTCCAGGACGGCGTCACCGCCTGGAATCTATGTCGCGGTGGAGCTTCGCGGTCGGCCGCGTACGGCAACGGAGAGCTGTGGGGCTGGGACGAGCTGCGAGGCAGCCTGATCGATGACGTCGCCGCCCTCAACAAGGTCGAGGTCTCCGGCTGGTACTGGTGCGACCGCCTCCAGGTGGAGCCCCTCGATCAGCCGCACGATGAACTCGACAAGTCACTCGACGTCCTCGCCGAGCTCGCGGCCGCCGCGGAGTCGGTCGACGAGATCAGGAAATGCTTCGACCTGTATCCGGAGCTAAAGCCGCCGGCAGAAGCCGTCGCGCGATAGAACGCCCTCTCATCGGCATGATCGTGCGTCGGGTTGCCTACTGCATGCGTCACGTTAGGTGACGGGCTCGCCGTCGGCCGCCGCACGCGGTCGGCCGCAGACGAGGTCGCTTGGTGTGCTGAGCTCGTGGCGTTTACGCCCGATCGGCCCGGCCAACGTGGGTAGTCGATCTAGTCGATGTCGTGCTCGGTGATGAGCGAAACAAACCAGGTGACGTCCTCGGGTGTGCCGTCGTCGGTTCCGCGATAGTTGGTGGCCATGTCGACGACGAGCAGCGCGTCGTCGAGAGTTGTCAGCAGTCCGGCATTGCCTGTACGGATCCCGAGACTGTCGAGTGCCTGCACGTCCAGCCGGTAGCAGAGCCAGCTGTGGAATCGGCCGGCCTCGAAGCCGAGTACTTCGAATCCGTGAACCGTGCCCGGTGGAGCGGCTGCGGGCTGGGCGAGGTTGATTTGGATTGGATGCGGAAGGTCACCGATCCACTTCTCGATCATGGCCGCGAGTGTGATGGCCGACGTTGCTGGCAGGCTCATGCTCAGCACGTGAGCGGTCGTCGGGTTCGGCGGCGCGTGCCTGACCGCGTCGGCTGCGTGTTTCAAGGTGCGATACCAAGGCGCAAACATGGGCTGTAGCCAGGGTTCGGTGTCCCGGCCGACGGGGAGGAATTCGGCAAGGCACTCGCTGACGGTGGCAACAGCGCGGGGCAGACTCCCGGCCCGGTCCCGCCCGGTCGGCATCCAACGGGAGCCGGCCGCGAAGCCGGCCAGCACATAAGTCTCGGCGTCCGTCATCCGCATATCATCGACGCAGCCCAGCTCCGACGCCACGACGTACCGTTTCACGCGCCGGAATTTCAGGCGGATCCTCCTTGGGCCAAGTGGACTTCGAAGATCTTCATTACTTCGGTGGCGCCTTCCGTGCGGCATCTGAGTGCGTGTTTGCGCGCGCTCAGCTGGGCCCGCTTCGGGGCCGTCCTGCTTACTCTTCGTCCGGGTGACAGTCCGTCTGGCATTCTGCTGGGGTGGAGCAGTGGGCATACGGCGGAACGACTTACCAGATCAATTCGATGTACGCACTACCCGATGACGCCTGAACCTACGAATTGACAGGGCCTCCCGGCAACTCTGGCGCGCTGGCCGTAATAGTCCCGGATGCGACGCCGGACGATGGCCCGTTCACTCCCATGGATGCAAGCCACGCGCAGGTTGCCGCAGGCGACGGCCCCTTGCCGTGGCCCTTACTGGTGCGCTTCATCCGCTTGGTCGAGACCTCCGGCGACATCGTCTCGAGCACGCTGACCATGACCGGCGATCTCTCGTCGTCTCTGAACTCGTGGCGATTCGCCGGTCGAGGTTTTGAGGTCACCTCGTACCACGACAGCGAGCACGACGGCTGGTGCTACGAGCTGTACGAAGCCGACCCGGCCGGCACCGCGAGCAAATACATCGACGTACGCATCCCCTACCTGCACCCCGCCCGTGACCCGTTAACTCCTTGTCCCGCAGCACACATCGTCTTCGCCTCCCACGGCAACCCCGTCCTCCCCTGGCCGGTTGTACGGCACTTCCTCAATACCATCTCGGCCAGCGGCAACATCATCGACGATCCGGCTCGACCAGGAACATGAGCTAACACGCACGGACAGCGGCATGACAGTGCGCGGTCACAGTTGATGACCGAATCCAATGTTGTCGCTTTCCAAGGCCGCCGGATGTCATCCTGCCCCTGTGTATAGAACACTCGACGACGGCATCGAACTCGTGGCCGACGACGGACAGGCTCGTGTCCGCCTACTCGGCCCTCAGCGGCCCTTCGCGGACGATTTCGTTGACTTCCGTGTCGAGCTGCAGGACTGCGGGCTGAACGCCGCCACCGGCGTACGGACCATCGAGGGCGACGGGCTCCGATCCTGGACCAACACGCTCGCCGACTCGTACGCCGGTTGGGAGGGTGAACAGTCGTGGGAATCGCTTGAGCGTGACGCTCGCATCTCCGCGCGGCATGACGGACGTGGCCACGTCACTCTGAGGTTCGTTATTCGGGGCCCGCGTGCATACGACGAGGCGGCCTGGAAGGCATCCGTCAGCGTCAGCCTCGACGCCGGGGAGGACATAGTGGGCTTCGCCCGGGAGATTTAAGCTTTCGTCAGGTGACGATGTGTATATATGTACGCACGCGCACCGTCCGCGGCATAAGAGTGCGGCCACTCGGCATGTTCAGCCGCCGCCAGGGCAGAGCGCTGGTCAAGTCCGGTGACGGGTTGATTGGCCGTGGTACGGGAGTTACGAGTCAGGCCCGCAGTCACCGATTCCAGATTTCACCATGCGATCAATAGGGACCTCTGCGTCAGTGACACACTCAGGGAGACCCTCATACCGATCAACTTCGGGCAGGCGAACCATAACACGAAGCCAGCGGCCCAGCTCTCGACCAGTTGTCCAGGCTCCTGTCATGTCCAGGCGCCATTGATCTTCTGTTCTGGCACACACCCGACCGCGACGATGACGCGGCCATCGAGGCGGCGTTGCGGTATCAACCCGCCGACTGACCACGACCCGGAAACCTGCCGCGGCCGGATCTTGGAGTGAGCGGTTGTCGATCATCGGAAGCCCGGTCGCCTCGCGATCATTTGATGTAGCAATGGCGCGGGGCTCGGCGTCCACGGCCAGTCGATCGACCGAGCCACGACCGGTGGCTCCATATCTAGCCAGTACACGCATCATTGATCATGTTCTCGAGTGTCCATAGTACCCATGTCACTTTGCGGCGGACGTCGTTCCATGTTGACTGATCGGCCACCTTCCATCCGACCGAGGTTCGGCTACCGTACGGCCATGCCTGCGGCCGATGTTCCTTTCTCACGCACAGAGCATGGTCACTACGATGTCCGTAGGGGTGCAGCCGGCTATGCGCCCATCATCGGCGCCTTTGGCGCTCTTTCGGTTACCGCTATTGTTGTCGTATTCACAGTTCCGGCGTCAAGATCGGCGCACAGCGGGCTGTATCTGATGCTGGCTACCGGGCTTCTCGTCGTGGCTATGCTCGGCAGCCTGCTCGGCGCCATCGGTCTAGCCGCCATCGGCGCCGAAAAGGTACCGACGGCGAATCTCGCCGGCTCGGTCATGTATATCGGTGTACCTGTGGGGGTTTCCGTCGCCGCCATACTCGGAGCGTTCGAGGTCCTTGCCGCACTATTCTTGCCGGCCTCGACACAACTGTTCGCGACAATAGTCGCGGCCGGAGGAGCCTTCGGCGTGATATTTGTTGCGTTCGCGATCGCCGATAGCGTGTCGTTAGGGCCAGCAGACGAGCAAGAGCACGCAACCTGGTCGAGGACAAAGAGATGGCTCAAGGATCGCGACGAGGCAAACAGATGGAGCAGCATTGTCGCCGCGGTCGGGGTCATGCCGATCCTGGTGTCGACGATCCTCAGGTTCGCTGGCGTCAGCGCGCGACCTACGAGCGTTGCAGCCAATATGCTGGTCGGTATCGGAATCGGCTTTACCATCGTCGGCACCTTGGCTTCGTTGCTGCGCTCATCGCATCGCTCTGACCATAAACAGATTGAGCTGCGCAAGCGAGAAGCATTTATGACAACACTGGCGGTCGGTTTCTACGTCGCTTTACTCATGGTATTCCTGCCTTAAGTCGGTCGGACTTCAGGTAGCGGTCCGACTCCTTGCCGTTCGTACCCGGTTTGGATGACTCCGGCGATCCTTCGCAGGATGGCTGCGCTTTCGGTGTCGTTCCATTGTTCGTTGAACTGGGCCGATCGCTCGAGGGTGGACACGACGAGGCTCCATTGCATGTCGGTGAGGCGGATCTGCTGTGTCTGGCCGGGCGCTGACCAGGTCTTGAAGCCCTCCGCTGTCTTCGGCCAACCCGGGTTCTGAGCCCAGCCTGCCCGCCGGATGCTCTTTGCCAGTTCCACCAGCTGCGGGTGTGGTCGTCCGGGTTGCATGTCCCAGTTGGGGCTGAGCATCTCGCTGACTGCGTTGTCCATGACCGCGTCGACTCGCAGCCAGTCCGCAACGGCGATGACGATGGGAATCTCAGCTTCGCGGGAATGGGCACTCATGCCGTCGATGGTTACAGCTGAGACTGGAGCTGATCAATCCGAAAGCGTCGGCTCGCCGCGATATCGCACTCGGGTCGAGGCGGGGCATCTGCTGCCATCGGTATCGGTGATGAGGGGCCTCGCAGCCGTTCCTTGTCGGTGCGGAGGCTTCCTGACCTGGGTTTTGCCGGTAAGTCCGAGAGCCACGCGCGGGTGATCCTCATCGGGTGGAGTTGAGTGCAGTTCACAGCCGTTCAACGCGGTCGAAGACCGTTCAGAACTAGAGCGCATCTGACGGATCATGGTCGGCTCCGGTCGGGTTTGGCGCGGAGCCAGATCATGATCGAGGCGATGGTTACCGTTGCCTCGTAACGGTTTTTCAGCTTGTCGTACCTGGTCGCGAC
>NZ_BSTL01000064.1:0-1740 GCF_030269485.1 Actinoplanes sp. NBRC 103695
ACGCTGCGGGTCCATGCTCGGCAGCAACGGCTCAAGCCGTTCCCAGTCCTCATCAGTTAAATCACCAGCCACGACGAGACAACGATCGATCATCGCAACCGGTGATGATCCGTCAGATGCGCTCTAGTGGGCGCTGTCGTCAGAACGGTCGAGCTTCCACGCGATGTCGGTCATCGCCATGGCGGTTGTCACTTCGCCGGCTCGCGCGGCAGCGCCTTGTCCTCTGCGCGGGGCTCCTCTGCTTTCCTTGAAACGTGACCTACGCCTGGCTCGACGCGACCGCGACCGCGGTCGCCGACACCGCACGCCGGCTCCTCGGCTGGCTGGCGGTCGCCAACGGCGTCACCATCCGAATCACCGAAACCGAGGCATACGCCGGACTGGGCGGCGACCCCGCCAGCCACGCTCATCGAGGGCCGACCTCACGTAACGCCGCCATGTTCGGACCAGCCGGCCACCTCTATCTGTATCGCATATACGGATTGCATACCTGTGCCAATGTGACGTGCGGACCGGCGGGGCAGCCTGCCGCTGTTCTCCTGCGGGCCGGGCAGGTTGTGGACGGTGTCGACGTTGCCCGCTCTCGGCGGCCTGCGGCAAAGCGCGATGCCGATCTCGCTTCAGGGCCGGCCCGCCTCGTCGAGGCGCTCGGCTTGCCACTCACGGCCTATGGCACATCGGTGGTTGACGGCACCGGCCCGCTGACCTTGCAGCCCCCGACCGAGCCAGTCCCGGACGAGCGCGTCCTGGCTGGTCCTCGGGTTGGCGTAACCGCTGCACACGATCTGGCATGGCGATTCTCGATCGCCGGCGACCCGACCGTCAGCGCCTACCGTCGCCACGTCCCGCGTAACAGCGCCAAAGATCCTGGAAGTATGTGAGGCCGCCGGCCGCGCCGCGAAGGCGGACAACCCCACTTCAAGATCAAGAGCTTGATGTCGCACCTGGGTGGGTGGTGCTGACCGTAACTCCCGTCGAGGCCGGGCGCGCGGCTCCAAGGCCGCGGGCGGCCAGAACAGAGCCGCGCACCCTTCATTCTGCGTGCGTGGTCACCCTCCGGGCGCTCCGCGCCCAACCCCATCCCGGCCCAACCCCATCCTGGCCTGATCCCATGCCGGGCGTGAGTGGTGGCAGCAAGCTAGAGACTCTTCGCGGTGGAGGTCCGGCTCGCCTTGCCGGGACTCCCTCGGCGGGGACTCCCTCGGCCGGGACTCCCTCGGGTTGCCGGGGCTCTTCGGGTTGCCGGGGCTCTTCGGTGCGTGCGCTTGCTGCTGGCGCTTTCGCCGGGTGTGGGCTTTCGGTTGGTCTGCCAGGCGCCCGGGTGCCTGCTCACCGTCGCTGCCGCCGCTTGCGGCTCTGCCCGGGCGCGGTCAGTGGTAGCCGGGCACGAGGGTGGTAGCCGGGTACGAGGGTGGTAGCCGCGGCCTGTGGTGGTAGCCGGGCACGAGGGTGGTAGCCGGGTACGAGGGTGGTAGCCGTGGCCTGCGGTGGTAGCTGGGCACGAGGGTGGTAGCCGAAGGCGGCATCCGGCCTGTTCGGCCCGCCGCGACCGTTCTGGCCGGCCGGTCTCTCGTGGCCGGTGGTAGGACCAGGCGCTATCCGAGACCGCTGACCGCTCTGAGCTACCACGCGCGCGGACCGTGGTAGCCCAGCGCGGCATCCGCGCCGAAATACCGCTGTGGCCCACCACTGCCTGCCTGGTCTACCACTCATGTCCGCTCCTACCACCAAACCGCGCCC
>NZ_BSTL01000064.1:1837-16746 GCF_030269485.1 Actinoplanes sp. NBRC 103695
CCCGGCCACCGACCGCGCCCGGCCACCGACCGCGCCCGGCCACCGACCGCGCCCGGCCACCGACCGCGCCCGGCCACCGACCGCGCCCGGCCACCGACCGCGCCCGGCCACCGACCGCGCCCGGCCACCGACCGCGCCCGGCCACCAACCGTGTCCGGCCACGGCCGCGACCGGCCGCAGCGACGGTGAGCAGGCACCCGGGCGCCTGGCAAGCCGCCCGGACTCCGCAGCGGGCGCAAGCGACGGCAACCAGGGCGAGCAGGCCCCGGCCCAACCCCGCACCGCGCGCAAGCGACGGCAACCAAGGCGAGCAGGCCCCGGCCCAACCCCGCACCGCGCGCAAGCGACGGCAACCAAGGCGAGCAGGCCCCGGCCCAACCCCGCACCGCGCGCAAGCGACGGCAACCAAGGCGAGCGGACACCCCGCCCCGACCCCGCACCGCGCGCAAGCGGTGGCTGCCAGGGCGAGCAGGCGCCCGGGCACCTTGCACACCCGGCAGCGCGGCCTGACCAGACCTCAACCTCGCAGGGTCTCTAGCGGCGCAGTGACCGGACCACGAGGGCTGTCGCCTCGGCGACCAGCTTGTCGTCCGGGGTGGCGGCCGCTTCGTCGTGGGTGGTGAGGATGGCCAGCACGATCGGGGCGCCGGACGGCGGCCAGGCGACGGCGATGTCGTTGCGGCTGCCGTACGCGGCGGTCCCGGTCTTGTCGGCGACCGTCCACCCGGCCGGCACCCCGGCACGGATCGTGTTGTCGCCCGTGGTGTTGGCGCGCATCCACCCGACGAGCCGCCCGCGGTCGCCCGGGCACAGTTCCCGGTCCACCGCGTAGGCCCGGAGATCGGCGGCGAGCGCCCGCGGTGTGCTGGTGTCCCGCCGGTCGCCGGGGACGGCCGTGTTCAGGTCGGGTTCGATCCGGTCCACCGACGTGGTCCGGTCCCCGGCGGCGCGCAGTGCGCGTTCCAGCCCGTCGGGGCCGCCGAGCGCGCGGAACAGCAGGTTCCCGGCCGTGTTGTCGCTGACCGTGATGGCGGCCTCGGCGATGTCGTCGAGCTGCATGCCCTCGTCGACGTGCAGTTCGGTGACGGGGGAGTAGTCGACCAGGTCGGCCCGCGTGTAGTGCACGACCCGGTCCATCTCGGCGTCGGTGGTCCGGTCGAGCACCGCCGCGGCGGCGAGCGCCTTGAACGTGGACGCGTACGCGAATCGCTGGTCGGCGTGGTAGGCGACGGTCCGCCCGGTCGCGGTGTCGATCGCGTAGACCCCGAGCCGCGCGTCGTGCCCTTTCTCCAGGGCGGCGAACGTCGGTCCTGGTGCTGCCGCGCCGAGAGCGAGCATCAGGCTGATCAGAGGAACGAATGCGGTCATGTCCGGGACTCTGCCGCCGGCAAGGCCATGCCGTCCAAGACGAAAGCGGCGCGTCCCATGCTGATCTGGCATAGTCGCCGCTCATGGATCTCGTCGCCGCCAGCCGCGCGTTCGTGGCGGTCGCCCGGCACGCCAGCTTCACGGTCGGCGCCGCCGCCATCCGGGTGCCGCAGTCGGTCGCCAGCCGCCGCATCTCCGCACTCGAGGCCCACTTCGGCGGGGAGCTCGTCGACCGCACCTCCCGGGCGCTGACCCTGACCTCCTTCGGCGCCGACCTGCTTCCGGCCGCGCGCCGCCTGGTGCAACTGGCCGACGCCTTGGAGGACGACGCGGCGCGGGCCCGGCGCCGCCCGTTCCTGCTGGTGGTGCCCCCGATCTGCCCGCCTCGCGAGCTGGCCCTGCTCGCCGCCGCCGCCCGCGCGGAAGGCCTGTACCTGGAACTGGAGACGGAGCGCAGGGAGGGTGTGCCGGCGATCGTGCCGGTGCCGCCGGACGTGGCGACCTGGCGCGTGCCCCTGGGCCTGGCCGCCACGGGAGACCCGGTCACCCACGTCGAGACCCTGAGAGACCGCGAGGGTACGGGCCGGCGGATCTGGATCCAGCCCGAGGACGACGTCCCGCACGTCCGCGACCGCCTGACCCGCCTCGGCGCGAGCGTGGGCCTGCGCCCCGCCCAGATCGTGGTCGCCGCCTCCCTGGTGGCGGCGGCCGCCGAGGCGCTGTCCACCGAGGACCTGCTGCTCTGCTCGGCCGCCCAGGCCACCGACCTGGGTCTGCGCTGGGGCCGGATCGCCGAGTTGGAGCTGGCCCGTGGCTACGATGCGGCGTCGGGGCCGCGGGCCGAGCTGGACCGCATCCGGCGGCGGCTGCACGCGCCGATGGCACGAGCTCTGGGAGGTTCGGTGTGAGCACCGCGAAGGTCTTCCGGGACGCCCGCCGGACCCTGGACGACGCCGGCCTGCGAGGCGGGTTCCTGGTCCGCGATCTGGACTCCGGTGAGGAGCTCGGCCTGGATCCGGACGCCGTGTTCCCGGCCGCCTCGCTGATCAAGGTGCCGCTGGCCGTGGCGACCCTGGAACGAGCACAGCGAGGCGAGCTGGACCTGGCGGCGCCGGTGACGGTGCCGCCGGACCGGGTGGAGTCGCCCGGGCCCCCGGGTCTGATGCGGTTCCGCCATGCGGCCACCGTCGCGGTCGAGGATCTGATCTACCTGAGCGTGGCCCTGAGCGACAGTGTCGCGGCCGACGCGTTGTTCGAGCTGACCCCGCCGGAGCTGGTGGCGGCCGAGATTCGCCGGCTGGGCGTGGACGGCATCGCGGCCCGGCACCGAACCCTCGATCTGATGAACACCCCCGCCGAGCAGCTGCCGGACGGCCAGGCGCACCTGGCGCACGAGCTCGCGATCGGCGCGGTGACCGCCGGCCGGGGCCACCCGATGCCGCAGCTGGATGTGACCCGGGCGAACGCCGGTTCGGCCCGCGCCTTCACCGACCTGCTGGAGTTGATCTGGCGTCCCTCGAAGATGGACCCGAGGACCGCCGAGCGGGTCCGTGAGCTGATGGCCGGCAACGTGCACCGCAGCCGGCTGACCCCCGACCTGGCGTCGGACGCCTCCCGCTGGTCGTCCAAGACCGGCACCCTGCTGACCATGCGCCACGAGATCGGCGTGGTGGAGCATGCCGACGGCGCGGCGTATGCCATCGTCGCGCTCACCGAGTCGCGTGTCCCGGCCGTGGTCCAGCCGGCCGCCGAGACCGCGATGGGCCAGGTCGCGCGCATGCTCCGCGACCTGCTGCGCGCCGAGGGCGGCACGCCCTGATCGCGGCCCGCGACACGCCCGGCTGCTCGCGACACGCGGGCCGCCACCTCCCCCACCCCGGCACTGGGTGGGCCGAAATGTAGCCGACCGGTACGACGTTTTTCGGCCTTGTCCACAGGTCCGGTCAACAGCCGCCCATCAGCCGCGCCGCGTCCGCCTCGCTGAGCGGCGCCGGCCCCGGCAACGGATGCGCGGCCGCCGCCCGCAGCCCGTCCAGCACGAACCCCAGATGCCGCCGCCACATATCCGGCGCCACGTCCCGGGTGGCCGCGATGGTCCGGGTCAGAGACCAGATCACGAAGACCATGTCGGTCAGCGTGAAGTCGCTCCGCAGTGCCCCCGCGCCCTGGGCGCGCTCGACGACCGAGATCATCATCGCTCGCCCGATCTCCGGCGCCCGCAGGGCCGAGACGTCGTTCCACCCGCGGTCCTCGGCCATCAGCCGGCAGATCTGCTCGACGAAGTGCGCGAACCCGTCCCACGGGTCGTCCATCGCGAGTGCCTGCCCGGCGAGCTGCCGCACGGTCTCCTCGCGGTCGGCGAAGACGGCCGCGGCCAGGGCGTTCCGGTTGGGGAAGCGGTTGTAGAGCGTCCCGATGCTGACCCCGGCGCGCCGTGCGATCTCGTCGAGCGGCACGTCCAGCCCGCGCTCGGCGAAGACGGCCCGGGCCGCCTCGACCAGCCGTTCGCGGTTGCGTTGCGCGTCGCGCCGCAGCGTCGTCATGTCCCGACCCTATCGAACTTGACGGAGTCCTCAACTTGTGTCTAACTTGAGGAATGCCTCAACTTAAGATCGCTGTGCTGGGTGCGGGTCCGGGTCTGGGTGCGTCGGTCGCGCGCCGCTTCCTCGAGGAGGGGTACGCGGCCACGCTCGTCTCCCGCCGCGGCTTCACGGTGGAGGGTGCCGTGGCCCGCAAGGCCGACCTGACCGACCCGGCCCAGATCAGAGACGTGATCGACGACGTCGACGTGCTCTACTTCGGACCCGCCGTGATGACCCCGATCGTCCCGCTGCCGTCGGCCGGCCCGGACGACGTCCGCAGGTCGCTGGAGGTGCTCCTGCTCCCGGCCGTGACCGCCGTCCAGGCCGCGCTCGACCGGAACGTGCGGGCCATCCTGCTGCCGGGCGGTCTCAGCGGCCTGCACCCGATGCCCATGCTCGGTTCGCTGGCCCCGGCTTCGGCCGCCTTGCGCATGTACGCCCTGACCCTGCACGACGCGCTCGAGGAGAGGGGTGTCTACGTCGGCGTCCTGACCATCGGCGGCCTCATCGCCCGCGGCGACATCCACGCGATGGTGACCGCCCAGCACGAGGGCGAGCCGCTGGAGACCCTCGACCCGGACGCCATCGCCGACGCGGCGTGGCAGATGGTGGCCGCTCGCACTCCGGCCGAACATATTTCCTCGACGCTCCAGCCGAACGGCGCTGACCGAATGGCCGATGAATCACTTTCGGGGTAATTCCAACCGCGAACACCATCGACCTGAACGCGGTCCGGTGTAAGGAGGACGTCTGATCTTCGAGGGTCAGAGTTCCGCGCTGTGCTGGAGGCCGAGCTTGGCGTAGATGTCGCGGGGCGGCAGGGCCTGCGCGCGGTTGGCCAGGTCCTCCAGGTAGATCCAGGTCGTGGTGCCGTGGACGGCGCGTTCCTGGTGGACGAACGGCGCCACGGCCGCCCAGACCTGCCGGATCGCGGTGCCGTTGCCGCCGATCACGAGCTCGGGGTCGACGACCCGGTGAGCGACCAGCTTGCCGAGGTCGTCGTACCGGCCGGCCACCAGGCGGACCTGGGCGCGTACCTCGGGCGGCAGGTCGCGGTAGGGCACCGGCGGGTCGAACTCCTTGCCCAGCACGTCGATCACGTATTCCCGGGCGGCGTAGAACTCCTCGCCGCGGAACTGCGCGAACATCTCCAGCACGACGGGCAGGGCGTAGCCGGCGGCGGCGGTCCGGGTCTGCCGGATGGCGAGCAGGGCGGTGATGCTGAGCGCGATGATCGCGACGACGACGGCGAACAGGTCTAAGACGGCATCCGTGTCCACGTCCTCCACGCTAGGTGACAACAGCAAGAAGTGTCCCTAGTGGAGCGCCAAGGAGGTGTCCGGATCAAAGAACCGTAAAGCCGCAGGTGGGAACGAAAGCCCGACTTCGGACCCCTCGAACCCGGCGGCGGTCTGCACCTTGAGTTCCCCGCCGGCCCACCGGACGGTCAGCAGGGTGGTCGCCCCGGTCGGCTCGGCCACCTCGACCGTGCCCGGAATATCCGCGGAAACTCCGATCGCCTCGGCTCGGATTCCGACGAGCACCTTCCGATCCTCCCAGCCGGAAGGGCCGCCCGGAAAAGACACGTCGCCAACCTGAAGGCGACCCGACGACACGGTGGCCGGGAAGAAGTTCATCGGCGGCGCCCCCAGGAAACCCCCGACGAACTGCGAGGCGGGCCGCGAGTACACCGCCATGGGCGTACCCAACTGGTCTATCCGCCCGTCACGCAGAACCGCGACCCGATCGCCGAGCGACATCGCCTCGGCCTGGTCGTGCGTCACGTAGAGGGTGGTCGTCCCGAGCCGGGCGACGATCTTCTTGAGCTCGGCACGGAACTGCATGCGCAGCAGCGCGTCCAGGTTGGACAGCGGCTCGTCCATCAGGAGCACGTCGGCGTCCACCGCGATCGCGCGGGCCACGGCCACCCGCTGCCGCTGCCCGCCGGAGAGCTGCGCGGGATAGCGGTCCAGGTAGTCACCGAGGTCCAGCAGCTCCGCGGCCCGGCGTACGCGTGAATCCCACTCCGCACGCGGCACCTTCCGCATCGTCAGGCCGAATCCGATGTTCTGCCGGACCTTGAGGTGCGGGAAGATCGCGTACGACTGGAAGACCATGGACAGACCGCGCTCGCGCGCGGGCAGCGCCGTGACGTCCCGCCCGCCGATCGTGACCGTCCCCGAGTCCGGCGTCTCCAACCCGGCCACCATGCGTAGCAGCGTGGTCTTGCCGCAGCCGCTGGGGCCGACCAGCACCAGGAACTCGCCGTCCTCGACCGTGAGCGAGATGTCGTCGGTGGCCCGCCTGTTCCCGGACGGGTAGGTCTTGACCAGGTTTTTGACGGTCACGTTCATCGAAGCGTCGTCCCCCACATGTTGAGCAGATAGCGCCGCACGATCGCGATGAAGATCAGCGCCGGCAGCACCAGCGCGAGCCCGCCGGCGAAGCGGAACGCCAGCGGCGAGTCGGCGAGCGTGGCCAGGAGCTGCGCGGGCAGCGTGCGCCGGCCGAGGGTCAGGATGCTGGCGCCGAGCACCTCGTTCCAGGACAGCACGAAGGTGAACAGCGCCGACGCGGCGATCCCGGGCAGCGCCTGGGGGAGGACCACCCGGACGAACGCGACCAGCGGCGACGCCCCGAAGATCATCGCCGCTTCCTCCTGCTCGGGCGGGACGCCCAGGAAGATCGCCGAGGTGATCAGGATCGTGGTGGGCAGGGCGAGCGCGGTGTGCAGCAGGGTCACGCCGTACGTCGTGTCGTAGAGCCCGAGGTCCAGGAAGGTGCGGCCGAGCGGGACGGACAGCACCACGATCGGCAGGGCGCGGGTCAGGAGCAGCCCGATCTGGTACGCGTCCTTGCCGCGGAAGGCGTACCGGGCCAGCGCGTACCCGGCGGGCAGCCCGATGGCGAGCGACAGCACCACCGTGCTCAACCCGATCGTGATCGAGTTGATCAGCCCGCCGACGACGCCGGTGGACCGCAGGAACGTGGTCATCGTCTCGCCGGACAGCGAGGTCGGCAGCAGCGGCAGCGGGAACCGGTCGAGCGACTCCCGGCTGGACAGCGCGGCCAGCGTGATCAGGTAGATCGGGACGGCCATGAAGAGCGAGACGAGCACGCACAGCAGCTGGATCACCCAGCGCCGGCCGGTCATGGGCGCATCAGCCGCAGGTAGCCGATCGACGCCACGATCGACAGCGTCAGCACGACCAGCGCGATCGCGGTCGCCACGTTCGGGTTCTGCAGCGTGTAGTACCACTGGTAGGTCTCGCCGACCAGCAGCGGGAAACTGCGCCCGGTGAGCGCCTGCGCCACCGCGAACGCCTCCAGCGCCAGGATGGTCCGCAGGATCAGCGCCACCTGCAGGCTGGGCTTGAGCTGCGGCAGGATCACGTGCCGCAGCCGCTGCCAGTAGGTCGCCCCGAACACCGCGGCCGCCTCGTCGTACTCACGGGGCACGTTCTGCAGGCCGGCCACCACGATCACGAAGACCAGCGCGGTGGCCCGCCACAGCTCGGCGATCAGCACCGCGAGGAACATGGTCGACGGGTTCTCCACCGACAGCCACGCGTACGACTCGACGCCTGCTTTTTCCAAAATGGAGTTGAGGTAGCCGCGGTCGGTGAAGATGGACAGCCACACCAGCCCGGCCGCCAGGTCGCTGATCGCGAGCGGCACCACCCAGAGGTAGAAGTGCAGCCCGGCGAACCGGGGCTTCTCCCGCATCAGCAGCGCCATCGTGACGGCCAGCGCGAACTGCAGCGGGATGAGCGCCACGATGAGCAGCGCGGTGTTGCGGGCGGCTTCCCAGAAGTACGGGTCGTCGACCATCCGCCGGAAGGTGCCGGACCCGGAGAAGGCCTGCAGCACCCCGCTGACCAGCGGCCACGCGAACAGCGCCGTCATGAACACGATCGACGGCAGGATCAGCCAGAGCTTGCGCACTAGAGAGCCTTGCACTCCGCGCCGGCCGGATCCGGCTGCCAGCAGGGGATCTTCAGCTCGGCGAGGATCTTGTTCAGCTCGCCGGCCTGCGCGTCCAGCACCTGTTCGACCGGCTTGCCGTCCAGGCAGATCTCCTTGAAGCAGTTCTTGAAGATCTGTCCCACCTCGCCGTCCCGCGCGCCGAGGCCGACCGGCGGCAGCGACAGGATGCCTTTCGGCGCCTGGCGTTGTTTCCCGATCGCGGACGAGGCCTGCCCCACCGCGCCCGGCAGATCGGCCGGGACCTTCGCGTTGGTGACCGGGAAGAACGCGTTCTGCTTGAGCACCTCGAGCTGCACGTCCGGTGTGGTCAGCGCGGTGATCACCTGCTTGGCCTTGTCCGGGTCGGGCGCGCCCTTCGGGATGCCCAGCCCGGCCAGCACCAACATGTAGCCGAGGCCCTTCGGCCCGGTGGGCGCGGGCACCATGATGAAGTCGCCCGTCGCGCCGACCAGCCGTGCCACGTGGTCGAAGCCGACCATCACCTCGCCGCGCTGCAGCGGTTCCTGCAGGTTGTCGTAGTTGGTCGAGGCCCGCGCGGTCTGCGCCCACAGCTCCTTCATGTACTCCCACGCGGTGACCGCCTCGGCGCTGCGGAACGTGGTGATCTGCCCGCCGGTGAAGCTGGGCAGCAGGAAGCCCTGGAAGAACCGGTGGTACAGCCCCTTGACGCCGGCCGGGATCCCGAGGATCGGCTTGCCGCCGTTGCCGGCCTTGCCCGCGGTGGCCCAGGCCAGCAGTTGGTCGTAGGTCAGCTTCTGCACGTCGGCGCCGGACGGCAGCCACTCCAGCGCCTTCTTGTTCACCGCGAGCACGTAGCTGGCCTGCATCCACGGGATGTACTTGGTGGTGCCGCCGCCCAGTTTGGCCAGGTCGGTGAGCTCGGCCGGGAAGCCGCGGTCGCCGAGCGTGCCCAGCAGGTCGTCGAGGTCGGTCAGCCGGTCCTTGTGCGGCGCGAGGTCGCCGTGCAGGGCGCCGGCCACGCTGATCTGCACCTTGCCGGCCTCGACCTGGGTCTGCAGGGTGGACGCGAAGATGCCGGTCTCGACCTGGTTGAAGGCGACCGGCACCGGCGCCTTCTTGAGGATCTGCTCGAAGCGTTGCTTCTCCTCGACCGGACTGAACTGGTTGGACATCAGGGTGACGCCGCCGGAGCCGCTGGTGCCGGTGGTCGACACCCCGCCGCAGGCGCTGAGCAAGGGCGCGGCGGCGAGTCCGGTGAGCAGTGCGCGACGCGAGACCTTCGTCATCACGTCAATCTATGGCTGCCGGGGCGGTTTGTCATGACGAGCGAAGTTCAAGATCCAGAGCTCTCTTTGCCCGCGTCCGTCGTGGTCCGGACCGTTTGCTCCCGCGGGCTCCAGGTCCGTGCGTGGTCCCGGTAAGGCAACGGCCCTTAGTTCGCTCTGCGGGGAGCCTTAAGGACTCCTGTGTAGGCGGGCGGTCGCCGGACCGGCCGCGAATAGTGACCGCCGTGTCCACGTCAACCGCCTCGCGCTTCCCGTACCTGCTGGTCGCCGGCGCCACCGCCGTCGTGATCGGCTCCGGCTTCACCTTCGCCGGCCTGCAGAACCACGCCGACGACAAGCAGGCGAGCTCGGTCGGCCTGGCCCCCGCCCCACCCGCGGACCTGGGCGACGACGTCCTGCCGCCCGGCGAGGCCGGCCCGAGCGCCCCACCGGCGACGCCGCCCTCGTCCCCGCCCACGTCTCGGCCGGCGTCGAAGCCCGCCCCCGAACCGAAAACCGTGACCACCCCGACGACGTCGAAGAAGACCGCGACGACCAAGCCGTCCCGCGGGGCCCGCACGGTCGACGTCCCGCCGACCGGCGACGCGATCCTGAACGCCGTGCTCGCCCACATCAACGAGGCCCGCGCCGACGAGGGCCGCGCCGCGCTGACCCTGGACACCGAGCTGTCCCAGGCGTCGGAGCGCCACAACGAGGCCATGCTCAGCAACGGCTGCGGTCTCAGCCACCGCTGCGCGGGCGAGGCCGATCTGGGCCCCCGCTTCAACGCCCAGGGCGTCCAGTTCCGCGCGGCCGGCGAGAACATCGGCTTCCGCTCCGGCGGCGCCTCCCAGTCCCAGATCATCGAGGCCGCCAACCGCATCACCGACAGCATGCTGGCCGAGAGGCCCCCCAACGACGGCCACCGCGTCAACCTGCTCAACGCGGGCTTCACGAAAATCGGCCTGGCGGTGACCCGGGACGACGGCCTGGTCTGGTTCACCCAGGACTTCGCCGGCTGACGGACCAGCGGCCGGCAGTCGCGCTACGTGAGCGAGATCCAGTCGTGGCCGGGATGCACCCGGGCGACCGATTCGCGGAGCCAGTCCCGCTGCGACTCCGACATCCGCGGCCAGGCGGCGGCGAGGTCGGCCGTGTCCTTATCGCGTACCGCCTTGGCCTTGAAGAGCAGGACGACTTCGGGCTGGAGGTACGGGATGCCGTCCGCCGTGAAGGCCACGATGTCGGTGTACGGCCGCCGGATCGTCTCGTCCCGCCGGCAGATCCAGATGTCGCCGTCGTGCGGTTCGCGGAACACGTCGAACCGCCACGCCCGCGCCGCCCGTTCGTACGCCCAGGTCTGGTGCGAATCCCCGGCGAGCGTCTCGGTCGTCATCCGGGCCAGCACCCCCTCGCCCTGCGGCACCCAGAAGTCGAGCTCGGGGAAGCGCGGCGGCAGGGTCTCGAAGAACGACGACGCGACCGCGATCTCCAGGTCCTCGTGGTCGCGGGTCTGCTCGCCGAGGAACAGGTCGATGGCCCAGCCGCCGGCGACGAACCAGGGGAAGTCGGCCCCGGGCATGCGCGCCGCGAAGGTAGCCGGGGACCAGGGCTGCCACGCGTCGATGTCGGGATGCATCCCACAACCGTAGAGTGCACGCGTGGCCTTCAACATCACCGGCATCGCCCGCCGTGTCGCGCAGCGGATCACACCGTCCCGACGCCCGTCGTCGCGGCAGGTGCCTACGGCCGACCGCGGGCGGCGTGTCGAGTACGCCCCGAATCTGGACGGCGACGCCGATCCGGGCGAGATCGTCTGGACCTGGGTGAAGTACGAGGACGACCCGAGCCAGGGCAAGGATCGGCCGGTGCTGGTGGTCGGCCGCGACGGTCGTACCCTCCTGGGTCTGATGCTCTCCTCGCAGAGTGAGCGGGACGGCCAGCGCAACTGGTTCGGCCTGGGCCCGGGGTCGTGGGACCGGGAGAACCGGCCGAGCTGGGTCCGCCTGGACCGGGTCCTCGAGGTCGACGAGGACGGCATCCGCCGGGAGGGCGCGGTGTTGAACCGTTCCCGCTTCGACGAGGTGGCGGTCGAACTGCGCCGCGACTACGGCTGGGCATGATCACGAGCGCGCTGCGTTAGTTTTGTTGGCATGGAAACGGACGTGATGGTCGGATTCGGTGGCAAGCAGGCGTGGCTGGCGGTGCGGGACGGCGACCCGGCGGCGATCATCGCCGCGCTCGGTCTCCGAGATCTGGGCACGGTCGCCTGGCGTGACGGCATCGACCTCGCCCACCTCACCGACGACCGGGTCGCGGTGACCCCGGTGCTGGACGGGTGGACGCTCGCCCTCGGCCGCCGCTTCCTGCTCGCCACCCCCGACCTGCCGGAGCTGTCCAAGGTGCTGGACACCGAGGTGCAGTTCTTCGCGACCCACCGGGTGACCGAGTCGCACCGCTGGCAGCGAGCGGCTCACGGCGAGCTGATCCGGGCGTTCGGCTACGTCGGCCAGACCGGGGAGATCACCACCTGGCACGGCGAACCGGACCGGGCCGAGCGCGAGGCCGGGCTGCCCGCGACGATCGACGACGACACCACGGTGCTCGTCGCCGAACAGGATGTGCTGCGCATCGCGGGCGCCTGGAGCATCGACCCGACCACCCTCACCGGCAGGCCGGCGCCGGGCCCGATCCGGATGGGGGCTGACGATGCGTAAATACGTGATCATGGGCGTGCAGGGCAGCGGCAAGGGCACACAGAGCAAGCTGCTGTGCTCCGCGTACGAGATGGTGCACATCAGCGTCGGCGACCTGTTCCGCTGGCACGTACAGAACCACACCAAACTCGGCGCGCAGGTCAAGCGCACCATGAACGCCGGCGACCTGGTCGGCGACGACCAGGTCGAGGCCGTGGTGCGCGGGCGCCTCGATCAGCACGACTGGAACTACGGCTTCGTCATCGACGGCTTCCCGCGCAACGCCCGGCAGGCCGAGTTCTTCATGGAGTCGTACGACATCGACGCCGTCATCCACCTGGAGATCCCGGACGACGAGGTGCGCCGCCGGGTGCTCAGCCGCCGGCTCTGCCCGAACTGCCGGATGGACTACAACCTGATCGCGGACCGTCCCGAGGTGGACGGCAGATGCGACATCTGCGGGCACGAGCTGGTCACGCGGCCCGACGACACGCCCGAGGCGCTCGACGCCAGGCTTCGCGACTACCACGAGCAGACGACGCCCGTACTGGAACTCTTCGGCCGCAAGGAGCCGGTGCTCAGCATCGACGCGCGGCCGGACGCCGACTCCGTGCAGGCGTCCGTGCGGAAGGCCCTCGGCCTGTAGCGGAGGCTGTCAGTCGGCGTCGTGGAGGTTGTAACCGCGGTCGGCGAGCTGGGTTTCGACGGTGTGGCAGACATGTTCGAGTACGGCGAGCCGGGCGAAGGGTTTGTTGTCGCCGGGGATGACGGTCCAGGGGACGCGCTTCTTGTCGGTCTTGTCGATCATGTCCTCGATGGCCGTCTCGTAGTCGGCACGGCGGTCGCGGTTACGCCAGTCCTCGTCGGTGAGCTTCCACGCGCGCAGGGGGTCGGCGGCGCGGTCCTCGAAGCGGCGAAGCTGCTCCTCGGGCGAGACGTGCATCCAGAACTTGATGAGGATGGTGCCCTCGGCGGTGAGGGTGCGTTCGAATTCGACGATCTCCTGGTACGCGCGGGTCCACTGCTCCTTCGTGGCGAAGCCTTCGACACGTTCGACGAGGACGCGTCCGTACCAGGAGCGGTCGAGGACGGTCATCCCTCCCCAGCCGGGCAGCACTGCCCAGAACCTCTGCAGGAAGTGGTGTCTCTTCTCGTCGTAGGTCGGCGCCGCGAACTGGGAGACGCGGACGTGCCGGGGATCGAGCGGTGCGACGAGACGTTTGATGGCGCCGCCCTTGCCGGAGGCGTCCCAGCCCTCGAAGAGCACGCACAGCGGCGGGCCGATCTTGTGCTCGCCGAGCTGGCCGCCCAGGAGGAGCCGGAGGCGGAGGAGCCGCTGCTGCGCCTCCTCCAGGCGCACGACGGCCTTCTTCTTGCTGATCTCGTACGGCGGCTCCGCCGAACCCAGACGACTCATCGCCTCAGCATGGCGAAACCCGATGTGATCCGCACCCGGCCGTGCGCGACAATTCGCGGGTGACTTTCGTAGACGACCTGCAGTGGCGTGGCCTGATCCAAGACTCGACCGACCCGGAGACGCTCCGGCCGGCGCTCGACGACGGGTCGCTCACGTTCTATGTCGGCTTCGACCCGACCGCCGCCTCGCTGCACGTCGGGCACCTCATGCAGGTGCTCACCGCCCGCCGCCTCCAGCAGGCCGGTCACCGACCGTTGCTGCTGGTCGGCGGGGCCACCGGGCAGATCGGTGACCCGCGTGAGTCCAGCGAGCGGTCCCTCAATCCGCCCGAGCAGGTGGCCGAGTGGGTGCAGCGGATCCGTGACCAGCTGGCGCCCTTCGTCTCGTACGAGGGCGACAACGCGGCGACGCTGGTCAACAACCTTGACTGGACCGGGCCGACCTCGGTGATCGAGTTCCTGCGGGATGTCGGCAAGCACTTCCCGGTCAACAAGATGCTGGCCCGCGACGTGGTGCGCAACCGGCTGGAGAGCGGGATCAGCTTCACCGAGTTCAGCTACCAGCTGCTCCAGGCCAACGACTTCTACCAGTTGCACCAGCGGCACGGCTGCGCGCTCCAGTTCGGCGGTTCGGACCAGTGGGGCAACATCACGGCGGGGGTCGATTTCGTACGCCGCCGCGGCGCCGGCCCGGTCCACGCGTTCACCACGCCGCTCGTGCTCAAGGCGGACGGCACCAAGTTCGGCAAGAGCGAGGGTGGCTCGGTCTGGCTGGACCCGGCGATGACCTCGGCGTACGCCTTCTACCAGTTCTGGATCAACGCCGACGACAAGGACATCTCGAACTACCTGCGCTACTTCTCCTTCAAGTCCTCCGCGGAAATCGTCGCCCTGGAGGAGGAGTCCGCCGCGAAACCCCAGCTTCGCTCCGCTCAGAAGGCTTTGGCGTACGAGCTGACGACGCTGGTCCACGGCGCTGCCGAGGCGGATCAGGCCGTGGCGGCGTCACAGGCGCTGTTCGGGCGGGGCGCCTTGTCGGACCTGTCGTCCTCCACCCTGCGTGCCGCGCTGTCCGAGGCGGGTCTGGTGTCCGTGCCGTCGTCCTCGGTGGCCGTCGGTCAGCTGCTCCAGCTCGCCGGGCTCGCGAAGAGTGGTGGAGAGGCGCGGCGCACGGTGGCCGAGGGTGGTGCGTACGTGAACAACGAACGCGTTACCGACGCTGAGGCTCTTGTTCCCGCTTCCGCTCTGTTGCACGGCCGCTACCTGGTGTTGCGAAAGGGCAAGCGAACGTTTGCCGGCGTCGAGGTTCTGCTGTCCTGAAAGGCGTTTTCCCAGGTCGGGGGCATGTGACCGCGGTCGCAGGCCCCCGATTTGGAGCCCCGGGAAACCCCATGTAATGTTCTCTCTGCCACCAGGGAAACGGGCGGGCCGCGGAGGGTAAAACCACCGCAGCGGCCGTCCTGGAGGTCACCCCGAGGAGATCACCTCTAAACGAGGCGGATAACTTGGTGTGTGGTTGTTCTTTGAGAACTCAACAGGGTGCTTGATAAGCCAGTGCCAATTATGGCGAGGTTTTGTTTTGCCTCGTGATTCCTTTGGCAACATGATGTTTTTGTTGCCGGGACATTTTTTCC
>NZ_BSTL01000065.1 GCF_030269485.1 Actinoplanes sp. NBRC 103695
GGAACTCGGCTACCTGAGCCCGGACGAATACGAGACCGCCTGGCACACCCAGACCGAGCCAGATAACCTCACCCCTGCCCCGACCGGAAGCAGGTAACCACCGCTCCGTCGAAACGGGGGGAACTCACCGCGACCACCCCTGACTGAAAACCCCCATACCGGACTGAACCAGGGGACCTGGCCACACCCGTCGAAGCGCCGAGAGCAACCCCGAAGGAGCAAGCCGATGAACGTGTCCGGCGGCAGCCTACCCGCTATCACCAGCCATTGAAGTAATGACTCTCAAACATCAGCAACAACTACATCGGCGGATCGAGGCTGAGAACGGTCCCCGCGATCGAGGCTGGCATGCCACGACAATGGCGTCGTGGCGACCGCCAAAATTCATTGACGATTGGCGTGGTGGCACCCTATACCGCAATCGGACCGATCATCGCATGGTGACATTTGTCACAGATCACTAAAGGGCAGGTCAGGCTCCGTCAGCAACCGGCAATAGAGCCCGAAGCAGGTGGGCTTTGAACTGGCGGCCTCGCTCAGGCGTTTCAAGAACAACGATCTGCACTTCGGAAGTGCAGTGTAGCGAACAGGAGCGTCGCGACGGGGCGGAGCGCCCGAGGCAAGGCGCAGCGTTCAATCGTGTCGGTGACGGACTGTTCGGACGCCCACTCTGATTCAGAAATGGGGTCAACAAATGAACAAGATGAGACTAGCCAGCGCGGGCATCGCTGCCGTCGCACTCGCAACAGTCCTGCTGCCACCAACGGCCGCCTCTGCGTCCGAGGTTACTTGCGGCGATCCCAACTTCGTCCAGGTAACCTGGCACCCCAGCAATGGAGGCGGCGCCCTCACTTGCTTCGCGGGCCGCGGGAAAAACTGGTTCAGGGGTGTACAGGGCGTTTCAAGCTGGATGACTTACCTCCGTACCGGCAACAATGACATCACCTTTGTAGACTGCAACGGGACAACCGTGGACTATCCGAGGGGCACCAATAAGGGGTTCCCGACTCCTCCATGCGTGGCCTGGATTAACATCAAACCTTTCTGATGTGATCTCACTGGTCGGGTGGCCGGAAGGAGCTACCTTCCGGCTCCCTCAGAGGGCGGTTTGTGAGCTTTCCGTAGTTCGTCATCGCTCGATGTCGTGACCTTTGGGCTACGCCGGTGTCTGACCGGTGGGCGTGCTGGTTGTCCAGGTCATGGGCGAACGGAAGGCGTATCCCAGCGATCTCACCGATGAGCAGTGGGCGGTGGTAGGCCCTTTCCTGGACGCGTGGAAAGCGAAGCATCCGTCGGTCTCCGGGCATCAGGGCCGCTACTCGTTGCGGGAGATCCTGAACTCGATCTTCTATCAGAACCGGACCGGGTGTCAGTGGGCGTATCTGCCGCATGACCTACCGCCGAAGTCCGCGACGTACTACTACTTCGCGGTGTGGCGTGACGACGGCACCGACCAGGCGATCCATGATCTGCTGCGCTGCCAGGCCAGGGAGAAGGCCGGCCGCCGGGAAGATCCGTCCGCGATCATCTTGGACACCCAGTCGATCCGCGCCGCCAACCATGTTCCGGCAGCGACCACCGGCAAGGACGCCGGGAAGAAGGTGCCGGGCCGTAAACGGGGGCTGGCCGTCGACGCGCTCGGACTGATTATCGCGGTGGTGGTGACCGCGGCGTCGGTCACCGACACGGTGATCGGCGTCCGCTTGCTGGACAAGGTTGTCGAGCACACCCCGACGGTCACCCGGGCGTGGGTGGACGCCGGGTTCAAGCACGACCTGGGTATCCACGGCGCCCTGCTCGGTGTCGACGTCGAGGTGGTCAAGCGGCCCGACACCGGGCCCGGGTTCGTGCCGATCGCGAGACGGTGGGTGGTCGAGCAGGTCAACGGCAGGTTGATGCTGCATCGCCGCCTGGTGCGTGAGTACGAGAGCCGCCCGGAGTCGTCGGTGTCGCGCACGCTGTGGGCATCGGCGGCTAACCTCGTGCGCCGGTTGACCGGCACGAGCACACCGTCCTGGCGGTGATCGGGCGTGAACACCGCAACCGTCCTCGACCTGATCGCCGCCCGTGAAGCGGCCACGTCGGGCACCCTCGACGAGTTACGTGAGCAACAGGCCAAGCTCGCCGCCGAGGTGGCCGGCATCGTTCGGATCTTGGTTCGTTTTTGCCGGGTTCTTCGGTGCTGGGTTCGTCGTCGGGCAGGGGGCAGTGGACGGTTGATTCGCATGATTTCTTGGGTTCGTCTGGTGGGTCGGCGGCCCCTGGTGGTGAGCGGGCCGATCCGCCGGGATACGGCTTTTACGGTCATGGCAGTGGTGGCCCGTCGGCGTTCATGGCGTTGATGGGTGATCGGCCGGGTGTTGTTCGGCCGGGTGTGCCGGAGACGGCCGGTGGGTTGGTTGTGCGGCAGGAGGCGTTGCGGGGGCTGCTGCGGCGGGTTGGTCCGGTTCTGACGGATGTGCTTGCCGGTGCGGGTGTTGGTGGGTTGTGGGACAACCTTGTCGCGGCGGGGGTGAGCGCTGACGTCGAGCAGCAAATTGTGAAGCTGGGTCTGCCGGCTGGACACCAGCCGCCCGGGTGGGCCGGTGTTGACGGCGAATTACTCCGCCGAGGAGGCGCCGGGCCTGGTCGGCCGGGTCCTGGACCGGCACTACGCGGTGATCGGGGAGGCCACCGGATGGTTCGACAAGTTGCGTACCATCGCTGAGACGGTCGTCGTGTTGCAGATCGGCCGTTTCCATTCGCGGGGCAACGCCCGGCTGAATGTCGGCCTGGTGCTTCATCGGCTGCTGGCCGACGAGGGTTTCGATCCGGTGGTCTTCCCGGACATGTACCGTGGCTTCGCCGGCGTCCGGGACATCGATGCGCTGGCCCGGAGCCTGGCCGACCGGCAGGGCCGTCCCCTCGCCGAACACCTCGACATTCGCGATGATCATCTCGTCGTCCCCGAGGTTTCGCCGGGGAGGGGTGCCGGCGCGGACGCGGTGGCGGTGACGCTCACCGATTTCCTGACCGGTGCCTCGCCCGAGCCGGCGACGCCGGTGTCGGCGGCGTATGAACGGTTCACGGCCCGGCGGGATCGTCCGGTGGCGGCGCTGCCGGCCCTGTACTCACTGGTCGGCGCGAATCCGGCGTGGTCGCGTCCGTCCGCGCCGGGAATGCGCGCGCTGCTCGACGGTGGTCTGGCGGGAAGTGCTGACAGGGACGCCGGGTGTGCCGGCTCTGCACCTGCCGGTGGCCGAACGCGGTGGGCGGCCCGCGGCGGCCGATCTGCGGGACCTGAAGCGGTCGCTGCAGTTGTTCCGTCTGGCCGGTCGGCGCGCGACGGTCGTGACCTGGAGCACGGTCGACTCCGACACGGCGGCGGTGCTGGACCGCTACCGTGCCGTGGCGTGGCATGCGGCCGACGGCTCCGAGACGGCTGCGGGGCGTCCGTTCCGGCTTCGCCGCCCGGGTGATCGCCGCGACGGCCGGTCGGCCGAGACGTACGAGCGGATGGATGCGCAGGCGCACCGGTCCGCCGTCGAGCAGGAGCAGGCGGTGGCGCTGGACCGGGCGCCGGAAGAGGCGCTGGAGGTGCTGCTGGAGGAGAATCCGCAGCGGCAGCGCGAGTTGATGGACGCCCGGGCGGAGGTCGTCAAGTCCACCGACTTCGAGAACCGGGTCCGCAAGATGGGCGAGGATGTGCCGGATGCGCCGGATGCGCAGCTGCTGCTGCCGGAGGTCCAGCTGCGGCAGCAGGGCCTGCCGGGCACGGTCCGGCATTACCTCGCCACACCGGAGCTGGACCGGCCGGAATTCCTGGTCGCGACGGCCGGGCAGCTGCTGCATCAGGGCGAGGCAGACACCTCGGCGCTCGCCGACCTGATCAAGGCAGACACCGCCGACGTCACCGACGCGAGGTCCGAAGCCGCCGGGACCCGCGATGTCCTGGTGGACCTGATGGATGCGCTGCACCAGGCGAGAACAAGAAGTTCGCCGGCAAGCGCACCGACAGCGGCCAGTTCGCCGGGGTGCAGGCCTTCATCGACCGGAACCACAACCGCATGACCACCGCTCTGAAGCACCGCATCACGGACGTACTCGGCACCTACCTGCAATCCCTCACCGATGACGACGAGAAGGCGGAGGTGCAAGCCCTGCAGTTCGCGGTGTCAAGGTGTTGATGACCGCGGCCAGTGAACGGATCGGTGACCGTTTCCGTTAACCGAGCTCACCCTGACCGCGCCGAAGACCACCGCCATGACCCCTGAGCAACGAGCCGAATTCGTCTCGCTGCTCACCGACATGATCGTCAGCTGGCGCCAGGAGCAACACCTCGAACAGGCCTGCGCGGCAGCAGCGCAGGCGGACGCTCACCCACCAAAGGAAGCTCCAGGTCAGAGCCCTGAGCAATGATCGAAGAGTTCGTATGCCGTAACCTCAGCTCCACCCTGGGTCTACGCTCGCGCCGCTGGACGAAATCCAAGATCATCGAGGTGAGGACGGCGACGATCTGCTTGCGCTGTTCTGGAGTGATGGCGACAAGGTCGGGCCGGGTCAACGTCGGGTGGATGGCCTGGTTGTCGCCGTGCGTCCAGCCGGGGCGTTGCAGGCGCGGGACGGCTGCGGGCGCGGAACCGTAACGTGACTCATTTGCCTGCGGGGTCGGCCTGTCGTCCCTGTCGCTGGGCGACATGTCCTTGTCGCGCTGCCCGGCCGCCGTGACGCGGGTGACAGGACCACGTCGCCGGTTCTGTCGCCCCTCGCCAAGATCACTGCCATGGCTGTCGCGGGGTGTCACGGCCGTCTCTCCGGATGACCGAAGATCACCAGAGTGGTGCTGGTGATCTGTCGCGGGGTGTCAGAGTCGCTGCCGTGGCTCGACGCCGTGGTGTCGCGGGCGGTCGCATAGGTGAAGACGTCCCGGCCTTCGTCTGCGTCAAGCGGGACGATGTCGTGCAGGTGCCGCAGGCCGGCGGCCTGCGCGGCGGGCAGCAGGACCTGCTCGTGTTCGCCGTAGCTGGTTCCGGCGGCTCCGGCGGTGGCGGCTGTGACGACGATGGTGCTGCCGTTGTCGGCCAGGTGCTGTTGGCAGGTGCTGAGCAGGCTGTTGGCGTCGTGTCCCGGTGCTGTCGTGGCCGGGCGGGGCCAGCGCAGCATGATCAGCGCTGCCGCTCGAGGGTGGCCGGCTGACGCGGTCGGGCCGGGCGGGTTGGTGACCGCCAGGCTGACCCCGCCACCGGACAGCGACCAGCTCGCCGGGCAACTCACCATCGACGACGCCGTGAACGACGACGTCACCAAGCAGGCGCAGGTATGAGCATCAACCGTCTGCAAGCCCACTGGGGATTCACCAGGATGCCGTTCGGCCGCAGTCTCGCCCCGTCGATGCTGCACCGCCACGACGGGCACGCCGAAGCCGTCGCCCGGATCGGCTGGTGCATCGACCAGCACGCCCTCGGCGTGATCACCGGCGAAGTCGGCGCGGGGAAAACCGTGGCCGTGCGGGCCGCGACCGCAGCGCTGGAAACCTCCCGGCACGTGGTGATCTACCTACCCAACCCGTCAGTCGGAGTACGCGGCATGCTGCACCACCTCGTGTCCGCACTCGGGCAGGTGCCCAGCTTCTACACCGCGACACTGGTCCCACAAGCCGCGGCGGCACTGGCCGCCGAGCACGCCGAACGCGGCCGCACCCCCATCGTGATCTTGGACGAGGCGCACCTGCTCGACAACACCCAACTCGAAGCGATACGCATGCTGACCAACCACGACATGGACTCCGGCGCGCCGTTCGCCGCGCTGCTCGTCGGACAACCCACACTGCGACACCGGCTACGCCTCGGCGTGCTCGCCGCCCTCGACCAGCGGATCTCCGTGCGCTACGCCCTGGCCAGCATGACCGCCACCGACACCGCGGACTACATCACCCACCACGCGAAGATCGCCGGACGCAGCGACACCCTGTTCAGCCACGACGCGATCACGCTGATCCACAACGCCTCCCGCGGCTACCCCGCGCGATCAACAACCTCGCCGACAACGCACTCACCTCAGCATTCGCCCGCAACAGCACCATCGTCGACGAAAAGGCCGCCCGAATCGCCATCTCCGAAACCGGCGCCGACTGACCGGCACCACCACCACACCGAACACCCCGGCACCAAGCCGACCAAGGCCCCGCCCGCTGGTCACGGGCGGGGCCTCTCCGCGCCACGCTCATCGGCAACCTGAACGACGGCATCGTCTGCAAGATCAGCGACGGTCAACAGCCTGTGGTGGTGACCGGACCTCTTTCGTCTCATGTAGATGGATTTGCGCTGTGCTCGAGCGGTCGGGTTACTCGCCGGGCGGTGCGGCTGAGTTGGTGCAGTTGATGGCGCATCTGAGCCCGCTGCCCTCGCGAACCTGCCGGAGGCCGAAGCGGGCACCTCCCCGGCGATCGCGTGGGGCGCGTGCCCCGCGAGCGCCGCCCAGGAGACCTGCGGCACCGTGACCGCGCCCCCTCGACTACCGGCAACCCCAGGGCCGCACCATCAGTGTGGCGGTGTCCCGCCTGTCCACCGCCGTGCCGGGCAAGCGTCGCGGCTACCTGGTGCTGAACTCGGGCGGCCCGGCGCTGGCCGGTCTGGCCATGCCCACCCAGATGGCGTCCGTACTGCCCCGGGAGGTGCTCGACGCCTACGACCTGATCGGCTTCGACCCGCGCGGCGTCGGGCACAGCACCCCGCAGAGCTGGGGCCAGTCCTACGGCACCTACCTCGGGGCCGTCTACGCCTCGCTGTTCCCGTGGCACACCTACCGCATGATCCTGGAAGGCAACGTCGACCCCGCGCGGGTCTGGCAGAGACAGTGGCAGTCGTAGGGCCAGGGCATGGCCGACCGGTTCCCGGACGCCGCGAAGGTTGCCGTCGCCGATCACGCCCGGCTCGGCCTGGGCCGGACGGTTCCGCAGGTCACCCGTACCTATCTCGCCCTGGCCGACCATCTGGACCGCACACCAGCCCAGGTGCCCGGCACCCCGATCGCGATCGACGGCGTGATCCTGCGCGGCGTCACGTGCTGCTGCACAACGACACGCTGCCCACGCTCACCCAGTTCTGGAAGGCCGCGGCCACTCTCGCCGCGGGCCGGTCGCCGGCCGAGGCCGACGTGGCCGTGCTCCAGCGGGTCTTCGCCGAGACTCCGGACGAGCCCGGCGTACCGGCCGACAACCAGATCAGCATGACCGTGGCGCTGGTCTGCGGTGACGCCACCGCTTCGCACGACATCGCCGGGTACAAGCGGGCCGTCGCCGCCGACCGCCGGAGGTTCCCGCTGACCGCCGGTACGCCCGCCAACATCTGGCCCTGCGCCTTCCGGTCCCGGCCGATCGAGCCGCCGGTCAAGGTCACCGCGCACGGCGCCCGCAACCTGATCCTGCAGAACCGCCGCGACCACGCCACGCCGTGAGAGACCGGGCTGGGCATGCGCAAGGCACTGGGCGGGCGGGCCGCCTTCGTCGGCGCGGACAACGGCGGCCACTACGTGTACGCCAGCGGCAACGAGTGCGCCGACCGGGCCACCGACGCGTTCCTCGCCCGCGGTCAGATGCCGGCCAAGGACGTGTACTGCCTCTGACCGGACACCGGAACCTCGCGCGCCGGCCGCCTTTCCAGCGGCCGGCATCTGCGTGGTCAGGTGGCGTTGGTGGTTCCCTCTGTAGGTGTGGAGTGGCTGGCGCCGTCGTGCAACCTTTCGCCCGGCAATCCCGTATTAGGGGCGTCCGATCAGCCAGACTACGAAAGGTTGGTGACTGTGGGACGGCCATCCGAGCGGGATCACGGGTTCACCGAGTTTGTGACGGCACGGCGTTCCGGACTGGTACGCGTGGCCGCGTTGCTGGTCTCCGGGGACCTGGCCAAAGCCGAGGACATCGTACAAACGGCGCTGGTGCGGCTTTACACGTCGTGGCCGAAGTTGCGGAAGGACACCGCCGACGCGTACGCGCGGCGGTGTGTCGTCAACGCGGCGATCGATGAGCGCCGTAGCTTGTTCCGCCGCCGCGAACAGGTGTGGGCGCAGGTTCCGGAGGTCGCCGTCGACGACTCCGCCGATGACACGACGACGGCCCTCGCGCTGCTGGCCACGCTGCCGCCGGGCATGCGAGCGGCAGTCGTGCTGCGCTACGTCGAAGGGCTCAGCATCGCCGAGACCGCCGATGCCATGGGCTGCACCGAGGGGAACGTCAAGAGCCAGAGCGCGCGCGGGCTGGACCGGCTGCGCACCTTGTTTCCCGCCCATGCGCACCACTTCGCCTGATCGATCAGATTCTACGGAATGAGAGATACCGATATGCCAGATGTACTGGACGTCCTGCGGAACCTTCCGCACGCCGTCACGCCCGTTCACACCAGCCCGGACGCCGTCGCCGCCGATGTGGCCCGGGGACGCCACGCCGTCAGCCGGCGACGACGGCAGCGGCTGGCATTGTCCGGCGCGGTGCTCGCCGCGGTGGCCGTCGTGGTGGTGGGTGCCGATCAGATCGGCCGACCGGCCGGACCTCCGGCCGGCTCGACGGCGCAGCCGATGCGGCTGGAACTGGTGACCTACGCCGGCACGCAGCCGGCCGGTTTCAAGGTCAGCACCGTGCCGAAGGACTGGCAGGTGCTCTCCTCCGACGAGTGGTCGTTCGTTGTGGCGCCCCCCGGCGTGAACAACAGTCCGGCGCCGAGCGCCGGTCCGGGCGTACCGAGCCGGAATGCCACGTTCGGCCAAGACGGCATCTCGGTGTCGTTGCAGAGCGGGTCCCACTTCCCGGACGAATCGCCGCTCGAGAAGGTGGACATCAACGGCAAGGTGGGCCTGCTGGGTCATCCTCTCGAGGCTCCGGGAAAGCTGTCGGCCACGCGTTGGCTGATCTTCCCCGACTCCCGCGGTCACAACATTCTGGTGGACGTTCCCGCCCCGCTGAGGCTCACTGACCAACAGGTCGCGACCTTCGCCGCCGGTATCACGGTCACCGGGCAGGCCCTCACGGTGGGCGGCTGACCACCCGGCACGGCCGGGGCTGCGGGGACCACGACGCCCACCGCAGCCCCGGTCGGACAACCGCCGCCACGCGTCGAGGTCGGCCTTAGCGTCGCCGCGCTCCGGTGTGGACCGCGGGTCGGCGATGCGCACAGCAATCACTTTCAGTCGGGCGGCCTACCCCGCATCGCATGGGTCAGGCGACGAAAGCTGGGTCTGCGTCCCGACGAGGCCAAGCACGACGACAGCGCCGCGGTCCGTGGGTCGGTGCTGTCCGCCACCGCGCTCGCCGAGCTGTGCATCACCGCCGGCTCCGCAGCAACGGCGGCAGGGCGGAACGCACGAACACGACGACGATGGCGCCGCCGCTCGACCCGTTCCTCGCCCAAGTGCTCGACGACGTCGCGGCCGACCGGCCCTGCCGCTGGTTGTAAGCAATGGCTCGGCGCCGAGAAGGCCGTCCGTGACCGGCTCGCGGCTGGAGAACTGTCCCCGGCCCCGCGCCCGCCACGGTCCCCGCCGGCAAGGAAGCCGTAAAGCTCGCCCTCCTTGCCGGCGGGGATGAGCTGCGCGGTCGAGCAACGCCAGATCCTGGGTCACTTCGACCTGCACGCCGGAAGTGCCTCCCTCGTAGAGAAACCTGTCGATGTAGCAATCACAAGTTTCCCTTACAGGACAGGCACTTCCGCCTATTTACACACCCAGAACCCGCGCACTCCAATGATCACCATGAATCACGCAGGCTAGTGCGGTGACCATGGATGGGAAATGTACGCACCATTACCCCTTTAATGTTTGCCGTTTACTGCTTCTGCTCAACATGCGAATTGGGCTCAAAAGCGAGACCGCTGCAATCCTTTTCTCCTTGCCTTTTAGTTCTGAGTGGGACCGCGTCCACGAGCCGTCACTAGAAGTGCGAAGCGACCCTTCGCTCAAGAGCGGCCTGACCTCCACGACGATCCGAGGTGGCCTTCTGTTCACCGGCGGGAATGACTCAGCCGGGGAAGGCCACCAAGTTGGGCCCGGGAATGGTCTGCGCCGTCAGGCCGACGCTCCCGTTGTAGATCGTCGAGGCGACGTACCGAGTGCCGTTGTTTACGTAGAAGTCGACCTGCTCATTGGTGTTACCACCGAGCGTGAACGTGTTACAGAGGTTGTTCGGGACGATGGTCGTGGAGAGCCCACCGCGACCGGGGAACTCTGCCACCGCCCCATCGAGCCCAGCAGTGTTGCACAAGATCAAGCGCCCGGGGCCCGCGCCCTGCGTCGACGCCGGCTTGGCCGACGCTGCTACGGCCGGGCCGGCGACGACAACGCTGAGGGTGAGCACCGTCACGGCGAACGCCCGGTTCCATGTACGCAGTTTCCGCATCCGTCTTCCATTCCCTTGTCAGACCGTCCGTATCGGACAGATGGCATCCTGTACAACGGTCGACGCAGGAACCGCGTTCAGACGAAAGCGCCCGATCTACACGGCGATGCAGATCGCCGGGCCCGGCCTGACGGTCGAGCACGCCGCCGCCCAGGCGGAATCGTCCGGGTCGATGGACGCCGGGTTCACCACGACCATCGGCACGGCGATCGTGCGGCTCTACCCGAGGGACGAAGAGTCGACCCAGACGCTAACGGTCAACGTCGACGCCGACCCGCTGCACCCGCTGACCGTGACCGCCGACCACGGGACGGCGCGGACGCCACGCCCGTACACGGCAGGCAACCTGCTGCGCCTCGATCACGCGATGCGCCGGCTCGGGCAGGCGCTCGGCGCCGTTGTCTACCACCAGGACGACGACACCGCCTGATCGACGGCGGCCGGTTCGATCCTGCCCGCGCTCGACCTTGCTCAGAGCAGCGGTTCCAGGTCATCGTCCTCGTCTTCGTCGTCGTCCGGTTCCTCGGCGTTCAGCGCCAGGGCCTCGCGCAGCCAGCCCAGTTCGTCGGGGTAGAGCGCCACGGTGGTCCATCGGCGGATGCCCGCGTTGTCGTCGAGGTCGTCGTCGTACTCGCCGGGCAGTTTGACGGTGATCCAGATGTCGTCGCCGAGCAGCTGTGCGGCTGCGCGCAGCTGCACCACGGTGGGGTCGGTGGCCAAGCTGCGCTGCGGGTCGAGGTCGTCGAGGTCGATGCCGTGTTCGGTGTCCATGTCGTGCTCGGCGGCCAGCCCGGCGGTGCAGACCACGGCCAGGTGCGGGCGTTGCCGGGCCGTGGTGTGGGCATCATCGGCGAGGTTGGCGTAGGCGTCGAACGCGGCCTGCGGGTGCACGGTGACCAGCTCGCCGATCTGCCACCAGTCCAGGCCGGCGGCCAGCGCGTCGCGGACGACGCTGTGGTGCAAGTGCTGGCCTGGCGGTGAACCGCGCGGTCAGGGTCGTGGCTTGTTTGAAGTCGCCGGCGGTGGCGGCCTGGGTGGTCGCGGTCAGGCCGTCGGTGAAGGAGGAGCCGTACTGCTCGCGGAACGTTGCGGTGTGCGCACCGGTGCGGGTGGAGGTCATCGTGGCTGTCCCTCACTGCTCGGAGTGGTCGGGTCATCATCGCCGCCGGCCGGATCCGGCATGGTCGTGGCGCGCAGGGCGAGCCGGTCAGCCATGTTGAGCCGGACCTTGCCGTACGGGGCGATGTTGGACCAGAACAGCGGGGTCAGGCCGCGCCGGTCGGCCGGGGTCAGCTCGACCAGGTCCTCATCCAGGACGTCCTGGACCATCAAGGTGTTGACGTACACCACGGCGGCCTGCAGCACCCGCAGGCACAGCACGGACAACTCCTGCTCGTCGCGCCGGTTGGCGGGGATGTCACCGCCCTCGCCGAAGTAGATGATCGAGTTACCGGCGTTCCACGACTCCGACACGTTCAACCCGGCGTTGATCTCCCGCTGCAGATCCCGGTCACGGAGATAACGAGCCACGAAGATGCTGCGCTGCGCGCGTCCGACCCCCAACATGGCCTGATAGGTCGGGTGCATCAGGTTGGTCTGCTGGAAGCGGCGCAGGATGGCTGCGGTCTGCGCCGACCGGGTCCGGATCGCCGTCGCGTACTTGATCATCTGGTCGTACTGGTCGGCGATCAGGTGCCAGCGGATCGGCCGGTTCATCAGCGCGGCGCCGAGCTGCGGGTAGGCGTCGTTGGCGCTGGCCCGGTAGAGCCTCACCCAGTTGATCGCCTTGATCCGCGGCAGCAGGTCGAAGCCGAGCAGCCGGGTGAGGCCGAACCCGATGATCGACTGGCCATGCGTGTCGACGTAGTTGGCCTCGACGTCCATTGCGGTGCCATGGTGCATCGCCCCGTCGATCATCGCCGCGACCTCGGACGCGGAGCAGTTGATGACCTGCGAGTGGATCACCATGGATTTGCGTCGACGTGCCAGTAGATCAGCACACCGCGGCCGCCGTAGCGGGAGTGGTACTCGGCGAAGATGTTCGCGTCGAACGCCCCGAAGTGCGTCGAGTCGGAAGCCACGGTGGTCGACCCGGCGCCCCAGATGCTCTGCCGGCGGGCGCCGAAGGTGGCGTTGGCGATGTCGATCGCCAAGGCCCTCACCAGCTCCGGATTGAGGTAGCGACGCCGCACGTAGTACGACTCTTCCTCCCGGTGGCCGTGCTCACCGGCCGCCACGGCGCGGATGCCGGTGTTCGTGCCGTAGGCGTAGTCCTCCAACGGACCCGCAGCCGGCGGGCACACCGCACGAACCACCAGCACCCACCCACTCGACCCGACACCAGCCGGCGCAACGCAGCAGAGTGGGTGAAGGTTACGAAGCCGACAAACTACCGCTAACACCATCTTTGGTTGCGGGATTTGATCAAGCGGGCCAGCAGATGAGAGCGCAGGCGAGGCTGACCAAGCTGTCGTGGATGTCGAGGCGTCGTTCCCAGCGGATGGCGAGGCGGCGGAAGTGGTGCAGCAGCGCGATGGTCTGTTCGACGACGTAGCGCAGCTTGCCCAGGCCTTTGATCCGGGCGGTCTTGCGGCAAGGGATGACTGGCTGGGTTCCGCGTTCACGGCACGCCTGGCGGAAGGCGTCACTGTCGCAGCCCGTTGTCGGCGAGCAGGACATCGAACCTGCGACGGGACCGGCCGCGTCGTCCAGCAACGGGCGGGTAGCCGTCGAGCAGGTCGATCGCGCGGTTGATGTCGGGCACGTTCGCCCCGCTGGTGAGCACGTAGATAGGGGTGCCGTTGCCGCCACAGATCAGGTGCTGTTTGAAGCCCAGTTTAGCGCGGTTGACCGGCGACGAACCTGTCCCAGGACCCCCAAATGAGTTCTGGGAGTGGGTCCTTCGGCAACTCCTGGTGGGTAGATAGCCGCCAATCGGTGAGCACTCGGTCCCCCTGGACGTCGAGTCCTGGAAAAGATCGTGCCCCGGCTGGTCGGCGAGGAGAGTTGATCGCTGATGGGATGCCGTACCCGCTTGGTTGCGGCGTGAGCACTGCTTCATTAGGTCGCTGAGTTTCTCGCCTACCGGCTACCGACCACGATCGGCTCGATAGGTAGGAGACGTGTTGCTGTTCGTGGGAGACGATTGGGAGGAAGACCACCACGACGTCGAGGTGATGGACGCGTCCGGGCGCAGACTGGCCAAGGCCCGGCCGCCCGAGGGAGTCGCGGCTACACGCGATGATCGCCGAGCACCTGACGGTCGACGGCGAGAACACCGTGGACGCCGTCGAACTGGTCAAGGTCGGAATTGAAACCGATCGGGGTCCATGAGTGCAGGCGTTGATCGCCGCTGGATACACGGTGTTCGCGGTCAACCCGTTGCAGGCGGCCCGGTATCGCGACCGGCTTGCGGCGTCCGGGGCCAAAGGTGACGCCGCCGATGCGCACATGCTGGCCGACATGGTGCGTACCGACTCGCACCAGCTACGCCCCGTCGCACCCGACAACGCCGAGGCCGAGGCGGTCAAGGTGGTCAGCCGGATGCACAAGACGTTGATCTGGGAACGTACCCGCGCGGTTCAGTGGCTGCGGCACGCGTTGCGGGACTACTTCCCAGCCGCGCTGGCCGCGTCCGCCGACCTCGACGCCGCTGACACCCTGGAACTGCTTGAAAGGCGCCTGATCCGACCGCCACCGCCCGGTTGAGCTCGACGCAGATCGGCGCGGCTCTCACACGGGCCCGACGCCGTGACGCCGTGAGCAAAGCTGCCACGGTCCAAGCCGCGTTGCGAGGCGAGCAACTCGCCCAGCCGGCGGCGATCAGCGCCGCCTACGCCGCTACAGTCCGAGCGTTGGTGGCAATGCTGGTCACTCTCAACGAGCAGGTCAAAGCGCTGCAAGGGCAGGTGGAAGCCCATTTTGGTCGGCACCCGGACGCTGAGATCGTGTTGTCCCAGCCCGGACTCGGCGTGATCCTTGGCGCCCGGGTGCTCGTGGAGTTCGGTGACGCACACGAGCGTTACGCCACCGCCAAGGCCCGCAAAAACTACGCCGCGACGAGCCCAATCACCCGCGCATCCGGCAAGAAGAAGACCGTCGCAGCCCGCTTCGTGCACAACGACCGGCTCGTCGACGCGTTGATGAGTCAAGCGTTCTCCGCGCTGACGGCCACACCTGGCGCCCGCGCCTACTACGACCGGCAACGCGCCCGTGGCGCCAGCTACAACGCCGCCCTGCGGCAGCTCGCCAGCCGGCTCGTCGGCATCCTGCATGGCTGCCTTAAGATCAGCACCGTCTACGACGAGACCACCGCCTGGTCCCACCACCTCAACACCGCCGCTGCTTGACATCCAAGCCGCTGGGAGGCCCTTTTCGCGTCGATGTGGCTGCCGTCGATCACCGCCCGCGACCAGTCGAGCTCGTTCGCCGCGTTCAACCGCGCCAGCAGGATCCGATGCAGGTCATCGAACACACCGGCGTCGGTCCACCGCTTGATCCGCCGCCAGCACGTCATGCCCGACCCGAAGCCGAGCTCCTGCGGAAGGTCTTTCCCAGCCGATCCCGGTGCGCAACACGTACAAAATGCCTTGCAGGCACTGCCGATCCGGTACCGGACGCGGACCGGGTGCCTTCACCGGCCGGGGCGGTAGCAACGGCTCGAGTAGCTCCCACAACTGATCATCAACGATCCACGGCTTGACCACATACCACCGAACGAGACAGATCTTCACATCATCGCGCTGATCGACATCGATTCAGTAGATCGTGTTAGCAGCTCTCAGAGGGCATCTGATCCGTGAGTGCCGGATATCGTCTGCGATGTACCTGTTTAGTCGCGCCAGGTTTGGGTGGATTCTCCGGCCAGTCCGCGGGACATTGTGTTAGCCATGGCCCACAAGACCATGGCACGTGATCGTTGCGGGAGGGCCTCGTAGTCCCGGGCCAGGCGGCGGTGTTGCATCAGCCAGCCGAAGGTCCGCTCGACCACCACCGGCGCGGCAAAGGACGGAAGCCCTTCTCCGCAGGGCGCCGGGTAATCGTCTCGACGTCGATGCCGTGCTGGGCCCCGCGCCGCCAGACCGTGGCCTGATATCCGCCATCAACCCAGACCTTG
>NZ_BSTL01000066.1 GCF_030269485.1 Actinoplanes sp. NBRC 103695
GGCCCCCGCGGCAAGGTATACAGACAGGGTTGGGCCTTCGGTCGTGCTGGTTTAGTCACCTTCGCTCGTACTGAAGGCCCTTCCCCATGTCACGACACCACGCCGTACAGGCGCGCACAAGACATCGATCTTCGCCTCGTACCGACGGCCGGAAACCCTTACTTACCAGGGTCTTAGGCGTTGAGCGATTTCTGCACGGGTGCTCGACGGCGCGATCCACGGCTGGTCGCCGTCCTTGGGTACGACCAGCGGGCCGACGGCCAGGCCGTCGCGGAAGTCGCCGGTCTCGATAGCGGCGGCGGTGTTGAACCGGAACAGCCAGCACCGTCCAAGCTGGATCGGGTTGTCCGCTCGTGACCGGCCGGACAGGCGCACGCATCGTCTGGCATCGTCGAGGTGACCGCCGAGCACTTGTCCAGGACCATCGAGCTGGACACAATCGTGTCGTCCCTGATCGATGTCGCGCGCCGGGCGTTGGCACTTTCGGTCGACGGTGAACAGGACGGAGCCGCATGCCGTTCCTAGTGCATGATCCGTGATCGGAACGCTAAGCCCGACTTGTCGATGACCATCCACCGGTTGCTGTTGCGGGTCAGCGGGAGTGCACCAGACGCTCTCGTGGCGTTGGCACGTGTCTGGCTTGCTGAAGGCTGGCTTTCGGGAGTGGTGAGGACGCTTGCCTTCGCCGTCCACGCGGGATACTTCGAGATCACCGAGGAAGAAGCCGTCCTGTTTCAGAGTTTGCTACGGAACGCGGGGGATGAGAGCTTCGCGACCAGGCTGCCTCACGCGCCGCTGCGGGACGTGACGTTGCCGTTCGAGGTGGTAGGCGAGGACCATTTCCGGGGTGGCTGGTCCGGTTCGGCCGACAAGGTGGAAGAGGCGGCGAGCATCGCGGTTCTGAGCTGCCCCGGTGCTCTGCAGCTGTGGCGTGCGTGGCGGGTGCCGATTGTCGCGACCCTCTATCCGTCGCCGAAGCGGTTCTTCCTCGTCCTGGCCGCCGCGGACGCCGACGCGATCCAACTGACCGTGCGGATCCAGCGGGCACTGGCCGAGGCGGGTGAGCGTGATCCACTGGTGGAGGTCTTCGACAACCATACCGTGCTACCTGATCTCTCCCGCCGCGCGACCCGCGCCGGTGATCTGCTGTGGACGACACCGCCAAGCCTCGCGGACAGGCCCGGCCCTGGCCAGCTCAGTTGAACTCCATGCGGCCATCGACATCGAAGGCCGGCCCGGTGTTTAGGCCCGTGCCAGAGGCGAGGAACGCGAGCATCATCCGGGCCACCAATGAGTCGGAGACGTCCGGAACGACGTTACCGCGAGCGTTGATCTGCTGGCACAGGTCGAAGGCCGGAGCACGGCAGCGGTCACCGGCTGGCTTGAGCAACGCCCACTGGCGTGGCGTGAGCAGGTGAACGCGGTAGCAATCGACATGTGCATGGTCTTCAAGTCCGCGATCCGGCAGGTCCTGCCGCACGCGTTGCTGGTCGTCGACCAATTTCTCGTCTGCAGCTGGCCAACCGGGCCGTCACCGAGGTCCGCCGCCGGACGACCCCCACCTGTCGCGGGCGCCGCGGCCGTGCGAGTGATCCGGAATGGCGGATGCGTGACCGGCTGACCCACCCGGATGCGCGGTAAGCACGTGGACCACCTGGTCGACGACTCTTGAGTCGCTGCCCAGCGCGATCGGGTAGCCCCATCCTCGCCGCTTGGAACGCGAAAGAAAGACCTGCTTGACTGCCCGGACCCAGCCCGACCGCGAACGCGTCCGCTAGCTACTGTACCGCCTCTACGCCCGCTACGCCGCCTCTGAGCTGCCCGAACTGCACCGCCTCGCCACCGCAATCGAGACCTGGTGGCCGCAGATCTTCGCGTTCCTGGCCACAGGCATCACATGCGCGACGCGATCGCGGTTTTCGCCCGGTACGCCCCCTCGGTCGCGGTGCACGACGTCGCCGGCGAGCAGGTGCCGGGGCGCGGCGGTCCGATACCGGTACGCGTCTACCGTCCCGAGCGGCCCACCGCGGTCATCGTGTACCTGCACGGCGGCGCGTGGATCACCGGCGACCTCGACACCCACGACCTGGTGACGCGACGACTGTGCCGGGACACCGGAGCCGTGATCGTCGCGGTCGACTACCGGATGCTGCCCGAGCGCCCGTTCCCGGCCCCGCTCGCCGACGCCTACGACGCCGCTGTGTGGGGCGGCGTGCTGCACCCGGACCTGCCGTTCCTCATCGCCGGGGATAGCGCGGACGGCGCCCTGGCGGCCTGCGTCGCGCTGCAGGCCCGGGACGAGACAGCCTGCGGATCGACGCGCAGGTCCTGATGTACCCGGCGACCGACGACGACCTGGACACGGCCAGCATGCGGGCATTCCAGGACGGCCTGCGGGTCACCCTCGACGATCTCCGGTTCTACCTGCGGCAGTACGTGTCGCCGGAGGCGGCGGCTGGGTCGCCGTACGCTCTGCCGGGCCGGGCTACCTCGCTGGCCGGCCTGCCGCCCGCGGTCCTGGTCATCGCCGGCCACGACCTGCTGCGGTCGGCCGAGGAGGACTACGCCCGGCGGCTCCGGGACGCCGGGGTGCCGGTGACCGTGCAGCTCGATGCCGAGCAGGTGCACAGCTGGATCGACTACGCGGCACGCGTGCCCTCGGCTGACGAGGCCGTCGGGCGGCTGGCCGGGCACGTCAACGACCTCATCAGCCGGGCCACCGTGCCCGCGTGACGACCTACGACTTCGTGCTCCGGGGCGGGCGGGTCATCGATCCGGCGAGCGGGCTGGACGGCGTACGCGATGTAGCCCTGACCGGCGACAAGATCGCCGCGGTGGCGTCCGCCGGTCTGGGCGGCCGGACCGAGTTGGACGCGCGTGGGCTGGTGGTGGCGCCCGGGTTCGTCGATCTGCACAGTCACGGGCAGCCATCGGCGAGGGCCGGTTGCAGGCGCTGGACGGCGTGACCACCGCCCTCGAGCTGGAGGCGGGCGCCGTACCGGCGTCGGCCGCCTACGCCCGGGCCGCGGCCGAGGGCCGGCCCGTCAACTACGGATACTCGGTCTCGTGGTCGCTGCTGCACCGGCACGTCGTCGGCGGCCGGCCACCGCCCGCCGCGGCGTCCGGACCCCTCGACGTGCTCGGGTCGGATGTGTGGCGTACGCCCGCCTCGCCGGTCCAGCGGGCCGAGCTGCTCGGGCGACTGGAACGCGAGCTGGCCGCCGGGGCTGGGCATCCGGATACGCCCCGGCTATCGATCCGGCCGAGTTCCTCGAGGTCGCCCGGCTGGCCGCGGCGGTCGGAGTGCCGACGTTCACGCACGCGCGGCCACTGGTCGAACAGGACCCGGCGTGGTCGTCGACGGCGCCGAGGAGCTGACCCGGGTGGCGGGGGAGACCGGCGCGCACATGCACTACTGCCACATCAACTCGACGTCGACCAGGCACCTGGCGCGGGTCCAGACGCTGGTCGAGCGGGTCCGGGGGTGCCGAGGGGCCAGAGTGACCAGCGAGGCCTACCCGTACGGAGCCGGGATGAGCGCGATCGGCTCCGGCTACTTCCATCCCGATCGGCTGCACGTTCTGGGCGTGACCGGCACACCCCGCGACGTGGTCTACGCGCGGACCGGTGAGACGGTCGCCTCGGCCGACCGGCTTCGCGAACTGTGCGCCACCGACCCGTCCGGCCTGGCCTTCATCCGGATGTTCGACGAGGACAGCGCGGCCGACCGCATCGCCGGGATCTGCGCGCTGCCGAACACCGTCATCGCCTCCGACGCCGTGCCGTTCGTCGTCGAGGACGGTCACGCCTGCGACCCGCTGCGGTGGCCGCCACCGGCGCTCGTCCGGACACATCCCCGCAGTGCCGGCACCTTCGCGCGCACGCTGCGAGTGGCGGTGCGGCAGTCGGGGGTTCTCACCCTGCCCGAGGCGATCGCCAAATGCACCGTGCGACTGGCCCGCGTCATCGAGCAGGTCGCACCGGCGATGCGGCGCAAGGGCCGGATCCAGCCCGGCTGCGACGCGGATGTCGTCGTGTTCGACGCGGAACGGGTCACCGACGCCGCGACCTATCGGCATTCGGTACGCCCCTCGACGGGCCGCCACCACGTGTTCGTCACCGGCGAGGCGGTCGTCCGCGACAGCCGGTTGCAAGAGCAGGTCCTACCCGGCCGGCCGGTACGTGGCCACCGGTGAACGGAAGGACACACGTGCAGGTCGCCATCGTTTCTCTACCCCGGATTCACCTTGCTGGACGTAATCGGGCCGTACGAGGCGCTGGGACGTCTGCCCGGCACCGAGGTCGTCCTGGTCGCCGAGCATCGGGCCTGATCACCAATGACCTGAAGAGCCTGCCGATCAACGTTGTCGCGAGCCTGGCCGACGTGCCGCGGCCCGACGTGGTGCTGATCGGCGGCGGCCCCGGTCAGCAGGACCAGATGGCCGACGGCCCGTTGGACGAGTGGCTGCGCGCTGCCGACCGGACCAGCGACTGGACGACGTCGGTGTGCACCGGATCGCTGATCCTGGCCGGTGCCGGACTCCTCGTCAACCGCCGCGCGACGACCCACTCGTCCGCCCTCGACCACCTCGCCCGGCTCGGCGCCAAGCCGTCGACCCAGCGGGTGGTCATCGACGGCCACTACGCCACCGCGGCCGGGGTGTCGGCCGGCATCGACATGGCTCTCACGCTGGCCGGGCGGATCGCCGGCGATGAGGCGGCGCAGACCGTCCAGCTGATCGTCGAATACGCGCCGGAACCGCCCTACCAGGCCGGTTCCGTGGACTCCGCACCGGAGTCGATCGTGGCCAACGCGACCCGGAGGCTGGCGGGGCGATTCCCGGCCACCGAATCCGGGGCTCGCTGATGCGTCGCGCCCACACCCTGGTCGCCGCACTGACCGGCCTTGTGCTGGCGGCCGGCACCGCCGTGCCCGCCCAGGCGGCGACCGCGCAGGGAACGGGCTGGTCAACGCGGTCAACTGGCACTCGTGCCACGACACCCACTCGCACCGCAATCTCCGAGACCGCGAACCCGTCCCACGACGCGACGACGATCCGCGCCCGGAGCACCCAATCCGCAGGCGCGTGCCGCGCTCCCGCGACCTTCCGCACCCGGGCCTGTTCCTCGTCGTCCACGACAGGACGAGCAACGACCAGAGCAGGCACGACATCAACCGCCCTCCACGCGACGACCCCTACAACACGAATCATCACGCAAAGACGGCTTCACCCGATAGTCACCCATTTAAGGGACGACGCACTAATCCGCCAGAGAATTCTGCTCGCTTGGACCGATCGCATCGACGGCCCATTTTGCGCCAGAGTCAGATCTTTATAGACCCATGCTGCCCACACGGCGTCACAGCTCTCGTGCTGGCAATCCTCGTTCGCTTCGAGCGTGAACGTTAGTCGAGTTTCTCTCGTTCAAGACACCGATACGTCTACCTCAGACGTTATTGCTAACCCTTGATCGGAAGGACGACATTGTGCGTCGACGCACAGTTACCCCCGCGTCGCATCGCGTCGAGAATCCGGTGATTTGCTCCAACTATCACCCGGTTTGACACGCATATCCGTCAAGGGGCGAGCGCCAAAGATCGACTTTCGCGCACCACTCTGTTGCCTCGACGCGCTATCACTCGGGAGGAGCCGCACATATGGCCGCCATCGGTAACCAGCCCGTTACGGAGCACATATGCTGACTATGACCCTAGCGGAACTCGCGAGCGCGGTCGGTGGGACCCTTCGCGACGCTGACCCGAACGCCGTGGTGACCGCTCCGGTGCGGTACGACTCCCGGCTGATCGAGCCCGGCGGCCTGTTCGCCGCCTTCCCGGGCGTGAACGTCGACGGCCACGAGTTCGCCGCCCGCGCGGTCGCCGACGGCGCGGCCGTGGTGCTCGGCAGCCGCCCGGTTGGGGTGCCCGCCGTCGTGGTCGAGGACGTGCGGGCCGCGCTGGGCCGGCTCGCCGCCGCCCTGGTCATACGGGCCACCGGCCTGACCGTCGTGGGCGTCACCGGCTCGGTCGGTAAGACCACCACGAAAGACCTGCTCGGACCGGTGCTCAGCCGGCTCGGCCCGACCGTGGCCCCGCCGGGAAACCTGAACAACGAGATCGGGCTGCCCTCGACGGTGTCGCTGATCACCGCCGAGACGCGCTTCCTGGTGAGCGAGATGGGCGCGCGCAACGTGGGTGACGTCACCTATCTCGCGGGGCTGGTCCAGCCTCGGGTCGGTATCGTCACGGCCATCGGCACGCCGCACCTGAGCGGGTTCGGTACCCTGGAGATCACCACCAAGGCCAAGTCCGAGCTGATCGAGGCGCTGCCGGCCGACGGCCGCGCAGTGCTCAACGCGGATGATCACCGAGTGGCCGGGATGGCCGCGAAGTCGGCGGCGCCGGTGACCTTCTATGGCGCGAGCGCCGACGTCCGGGCCGAGGACATCACGGTGGACGCTCTCGGGCGGGCATCGTTCCTGCTCTGCACACCGGCCGGCTCGTCTGCGGTGGCGATGCGTCTGATCGGCGAGCACTATGTGTCGAACGCCCTGGCGGCGGCCGCGGCGGCGCTGGCATTCACCGACGACGTGTCGCTGATCGCCGACGCCCTGAGCAGCGCCGCCCGGGCGTCCGAGGGACGCATGCAAGTCAGCGAGATCGAGCCGGGCATCACCGTGATCAACGACGCGTACAGCTCCAGCCCCACCTCCACCGCGGCCGCTCTGAAGACCGCGGCGGCGCTGGCCCAGGGTCGGCGGCTGCTCGCTGTGCTCGGCCAGATGAACGAGTTGGGCGCCGACTCGCCGCGGCACCACACCGAGCTGGGCGGCACGGCGGCGGACGCCGGCGTGCGGTATCTGATCGGGGTCGGCAACGCCGACGCCGGCCGCATCGCCGCGGCCGCGTCCGCCGGCGGCGTCGAGGTCGAGCACGTGCCCGATGCCGCGGCGGCGCTCGCGCTGATCCACCGGCGCTGGGCGGCCGGCGACGTCGTGCTGATCAAGGGCTCAAACTCGCTCGGGCTGCAGGCGGTGGCGAAACAACTGGTGGCGGAGGGCGCTTCGGACCCCGCGCACGCCGCGACGCAAGGGAATGGCTGATGGCAGGGATCCGCATCGGGGTGCTCTTCGGAGGCCAGAACACCGAGCACGAAATCTCCTGCAACTCGGCGGCCGGCGTGCTGACTCACCTCAACCGGGAGCGGATCGACCCGGTGGCGGTGCGCATCGCCGAGGACGGGACGTGGCGGATCGCCGACAGAGAGGCGACCCCGGCCGAACTCGACGGCGCCACGCTGAAGGCGCTGACCGGTGAGTTCGCCGGCACACGGGCCCAGACTCTGGCCTCGGCGGTCACCGCGCTCGCTGGGCTCGACGCGGTGTTCCCGGTGCTGCACGGCGTGGTCGGCGAGGACGGCACCGTCCCGGGCCTGCTCAACCTGCTCGGTGTCCCGTACATCGGCAACGACGTCGGCGCCTCGGCGGTCGGTATGGACAAGGAGTTCACCAAGGCCGTGCTCAGCGCGGTCGGTGTTTCTGTCGCCGACGGCGTTGTGCTGCGCGGACCCGACGAGACGCTAACCGAACAGGACCGCGAGCGGCTCGGGCTGCCCGTCTTCATCAAGCCGAACTCCGGCGGGTCGAGCATCGGGGTCGTTCGGATCAGCGACTGGGCCGACCTCGATGCGGCGGTCACCGCCGCCTTCAAGATGGACACGAAGGTGCTGGTCGAGCGGGCCGTCCCGGGCACCGAGATCGGCATCTCCGTGCTCGAGTTCCCGGATGGGCGGGTGCTCCCCTCGCCGCCGGTGGACAGCCACATGGACCCGGGCTCGTACGACTTCCTCAGCCACGAGGCGAAATACCACGACAGCTCGACGACGCTGCGTATCCCCGCTGACCTGGAGCCCCGCGTCGCGGCCGATCTGGCCGACCAGGCGGTCCGAGTGTTCCGGGCGCTTGGCTGCACCGGGCTGCTAAGGGTGGACTCCTTCGTACACACCGCGCACGGGCAGACGTCCATTGTGCTCAATGAGGTGAACACGCTGCCCGGCCTCACCCCGGCCTCGCAGTTCCCTGCCGCCTGGATGAGCACCGGGCTCACGTACAGCGAACTGCTCGACATCCTGATCGACACTGCGCTGGCCCGTGGCGTACGCAGCCGGACGGCGCGGGCCTCTTGATGAGCCACCACTTAGAGACCCTGGTCCGCGCTTCGCGGAACGAGCCGATTGTCCCCTTGCCGGCGGCACCGATGGCACAGGCCCTCGTCGACCTGGAGGCCGTCGCCGTCAACACCCGCATGCTGCGGCGGGCGGCCGGCGACGCCGGGCTGATGGCCGTGGTCAAGGCCAACGGCTACGGCCACGGCGCCATCGAGGTGGCCCGGACCGCGCTGGCCAACGGCGCCACCTGGCTCGGCGTGGCCACTACCGACGAGGCACTCGCGCTGCGTGCGGCCGGGGTGGACGCGCCGATCCTGGCCTGGCTTTACCCGCCGGACGGCGGCCTCGCGGACACCCTCGCCGCTCGGATCAACGTAACCGCATCCAGCGTGCACGCCCTGGAGACGATCGCGGCCACCGCCCAGCGGCATGGCCGGGTCGCCCACGTGCACCTGGAGGCGGACACCGGCATGTCGCGTGGCGGCGCCTCCGTCTCCGAGTGGCCCCAGGTCGTGTCGGCCGCCCGAGAGTTGGAGAAGCGCGGGGCGCTGCGGGTCGTCGGGCTGTGGTCGCATCTGGCAGTGGCCGAGGCCCCCGACGACGACGGCGTGAACCAGCAGCTGCGCGACTTCGGCGAGTTTCGCCAGTCCGCCCTGGCCGTCGGGCTGGCGCCGGAGGTCGTGCACATCGCCAACTCGACTGCCGTCCTGCGCCTGCCGGAAAGCCGGTTCACCCTGGTCCGGCCGGGCCTGGCCCTGTACGGCATCGAGCCGATGCCAGGCGTGGTCTACGGGCTGCGACCGGCGATGACCGTCAGCGCGCGGGTATTGCGCACCACGCGGGTCCCGGCGGGCACCGGCGTCTCGTACGGATGGCACCACGTCACCGACCGCGAGACCACCCTGGCGCAGGTGCCGCTCGGGTTCGCCGACGGCGTGCCGCGTGCCGCCTCCGGCCGGGCGGTCGTCTGGGTGCGCGGGCATCGGGTGCCGATCGTCGGCTGGATCACCATGGACCAGATCGTGGTCGACGTCGGTGACCTGCCGGTCCGTGCCGGCGAGTCGGTGACGATGTTCGGACCGGGCGACCGTGGCGAGCCGACGGCCCTGGAGTGGGCCGAGTGGGCGGACACCATCCCGTCGGACATCCTCAGCGGGATTGGCAGCCGGATGCGCCGCACCTACCTGCCGCCCGAGCGCCCGGCGCGGCTGGCCGGCGAAATCTAGATCTAGAACGTGTCGCCGACCGGCTAAGATTTTTGCCGGGCGGCGGCGCTGAGCAGCTCGGCGACGACCCGGTCGGCGGCGTCCGGCTTGCCGTGGCTGGCGGCGGCCGCGGACATGGCCGCCCGGCGCGGCTCGTCGGCGAAGATCTCCCGCACCGTGTCGGCCAGGCGCTGCGGGGTGACCTCGTCGCCCTCCAGCATGATGGCCGCGCCCTGCTGGGCCAGGTGGCGTGCAGTTGCGCGCTGCTCGTCGCCGGCCGCCCACGGGTACGGCACCAGGATGCACGCCTTGCCGAGGGCGGTTAGCTCGGCGACCGTGCCGGCGCCGCTGCGGCTCACCACGACCTGCGCGGCGGCGAACAGGTCGGGCAGCTCGTCGTAGATGAAGTCGACGACCCGGTAGCGGTCGGCCAGATGACCGGGCAGCCCGGCGGCGACCTGCTGCATCTCGGCGATGTCCATGCCGCCGCACTGGTGCACGACCTGGCACTGGGTCAGCAACTCGGGCAGGGCACCGGTGAGCATCTGGTTGACCTGCCGGGCACCGCCGGAGCCGCCCATCACCAGCAGCAGCGGAAGCGCTGTGTCGAGCCCGAAGGCCGCCAGGCCGCGGGTCGGCTGGCCGGCGAGCACGGCGGCCCGGATCGGGTTGCCGGTCACCACCGCCCGGGCCCGGGCCTTGGGCGACAGGTGATCGAGCGACGACTGGTGGCTGAGCAGGATTCGGGTCGCGGCCCAGGCCAGGATCCGGTTGGCGAGCCCCAGCTCGAGGGTCTGCTCGTGTAGCACGTAGGGCACGCCGAACATCCGGGCGGCGAGGCCGATCGGCACCGACACGTAGCCGCCGGTCGATAGGACTACCGACGGCCGGGTACGCGCCACGGTGGCAATCGCCTGCAGCACGCCGAACGGAATCCGGAACGCGTCGACAAAATTGCGGGCCAGCTCGCGCGGGTTGGGCGAGCGGCGCAGTTTGCCGGTGATGATGGCCCGGAACGGGATGCCCTCCCGCTGCGCGATCTTGGCCTCGATGCCTTCGCGGATCCCGACCCAGAGGATCTCCGGCTCGGTGCCGCTCTCGGCGAGCCGGGTCTGCAGGGTGGTGATGGTCGTCAGGGCGGGGTAGGTGTGCCCGCCGGTGCCGCCCCCCGTGACGATCACGCGAAGTCGTTGCAGGTGCTGGGCGCTGTAAAGGGACATTCCTCTTCCGTGGTCAACAGGGGCAGAAGTCCGGGAGTCCGGGCAGTCTATCGGCATCGCGATCAAGAGCTTCCGTCCGGACGTCTCGCACTTGACGACACGAACCAACCTCCCCGCTCCGAGGGGAATTGGAGTTATCGAGGGCGATAAGGGGAAGGTGCACCTGACCTGCAAGGATGGGGTGGCCAGGTCGTATCCGTTGCGGAATCGGGTGCACCTTTCCGGCGAACGTGCTCGCTCAGGACGACCAGCATGTCCGACATCGGGCTACTCGCGCATTAGGCCCCGGTGTTCGCGGATCCACTGTCGGAAGCTGCCGTGCGCCGGGCCTTGGCCGGTCTGGACCCGGTGCCGTTGGGCCGGATCGGCAAGGCACGGCCGAAGGTTCGGGCCTGGGGTTGGGACCAGCTCGCGGCCAGCCGGTCATCGACGATGACCGTGCCGGTGATCGGCTGGTGGTCCGCGATTAACGCTGCTTCGGCCCGGCGGGTCAGTTGCGGCAGGAAGCGGGCGGCATCCGTCAAAGCCTTCCGCAAAGCGGATTCCAGAACAACCACGTCCGGCACCTTCAGACTCCGCAACCGCTGCGCCTTGCGCCGAAAATCGGCGCCCCGTACGTACGAGACGCTTGACCGTACACCGGGGAATTCACGCGGCGGCGCCTTTGCTGTCGGCCCGCCCCTGCGTCGGACCCGGTTGGCCTTGAATCGCAGCGAGCCAGGGCTGTCGGCGAGCGGCCCGCAGTAGACGTGCGCTCCGTTACCGGGCCGGCGCCCTATATGTCGACGCGGGATGACGGATGACGGATGGCTGGAGCGCTGAGCGTGGATGTCCGGCGTGGACGGCTCTGGCGGGTGTGCGGTGTGGGTGCCTAATCTCGGTCGGTGGCGGAGCGTTAGACCCTGGTAAATAATGGTTTCAGGTCTGGTGGTGGCGGGCGAGTCGGCGGGTCATGATGATGATCATGGACCGCTGGACCATCGCGGCGTGATGTTGTGGCAGCCGTTCGTAATCGCGGACGGTGCGCCGGCATCGGTTGATCCAGGAGAACGTGCGCTCGACCGCCCACCTGCGGTGCGGGACCACGAAGGTGGTTTGCCCGGCGAGTTTCGTGACGATCTGGACGGTGAGACGCAGCTGGGCGGCGGCCCAGTTGACGAGTTGGCCGGCGTAGCCGGAATCGGCCCAGACCAGACGGATGCCCGGGCGCCGTCGCGGTCCTGCACGCCGGCGCTGGTGACCGGGACCGCGAGCAGCAGTCCGCAGGTGTCGACCGCGATGTGGCGTTTACGGCCGTTGATTTTCTTGCCCGCGTCGTAGCCACGGCCCGACCGTGCGACGGTTTCCGCGCCTCGCAGCGACTGCGAGTCGACCAGCGCCGCGGTCGGTTGCCGGTCCCGGTGCTCGACGTGCTGACGGACCTGTTCACGCAGGTGGTTATGCATGCGGGTCAGGGTGCCGTCTGCAGACCAAGTCTTGAAATAGTGGTAGACGAGCTTGTGGTGCGGGAAGTCGGCGGGCAGGGCATCCCACTGGCAGCCGGTCCGGTCGAGGTAGCGGATCGCGTCGACGACGTCGCGGCGCGGGTAGACGATCGGACGGCCACGGCCGGTCCCCGCCGGGACATGCGGGGCCAGCACGGCCCATTCGGCGTCGTGGTATCGGACGGATAGTGCCGCGGCTGCCGGTGCTGGAAGGGACCCTGATCCGCCTCGTCGTGGATCATCTACCGGGCGACGGTGATCCGAAACCGTTGTGGTTATGGTCTTCCCGCGTCGACGCATCGCCGTCGCATGTGGATCGGCTGTGGCAGACGTTCCTGCGCCGGTTCGATCTCGAACACACGTTCCGGTTCTTCAAACAGACCCTCGGCTGGACCGCTCCGAAGCTACGCGATCCGCTTGCCGCGGACCGGTGGACCTGGATCGTGATCGCTGCCTACACCCAGCTACGTCTCGCTCGTCACCTCACCGCCTATCTGCGCCGGCCGTGGGAGCGTCCGGCACCCGAGGGCCGGCTGACACCGGCGCGGGTGTGGCGAGGGTTTCGGAACCTGCGCGCGAAGACCGCGAGGCTGTCGCACAACTTCCGATCATTAGCTGTCAAGGGTTGCCGTCAGCCAGGCGACCACAGTGGATGATCATGTCGTGTCGTGGCGTACAACTTCATCTCTCACGGCCCTGATGGCCCGTCGCCGTCGTGCCATGACCTGCGCGATTGGCTTCCGCCGCAGCATCTGTGCTGGCAGATCTTGAGGGTCGTCGGTGAGCTGGACCTGTCGGGGTTCCTGCGGGGCTATCGTGCCGATGGGCAGGGCGCGGCGGCGTATCCGCCACAGGTGTTGCTGGGATTGCTGTTGTACTGCTACTGCAAGGGCATCCGCACCTCACGCAGGATCGAGGCGGCCTGCCTCGATGACGTCGGGTGCCGGATCATCACCGGTAACCAGCACATCGACCATGCCACCGTTGCGCGGTTCCTGCGCCGTCACCACGAGGGCCTGAAGGCACTGTTCGTGCAGGTCCTGGCGTTAAGCAACCAGCGTGGACTGGTAGACCTGTCCGCGGTGGCTGTGGACGGCTCACCGATGCGGGCGGCCGCCGCGCGCTCATCCAACCGAAGCGTTTCAGCCCTGGAGGCCATCGTCGCCGATGGCGAGGCAGAGCTCGACCGGTTGATGTGCGACACGGACGGGGCCGCGGTCGCTGATCACGACGGACGATCCAGGATTGGCGGACCGCGTCGGTTATCACGGCTCGGCGATCGCCTTGCACGAGCCCGCGTGGCCCGGGACCGGCTGTACGAGCGTGCCCTGCCCTCAGCCGGCGAGATTCGGATCAAGGTCGAGGCTGCCGAGCGCATGGTGGCCAGAGCCGAACAGCGCCTGGCCGAGGCCGCTGCCAGCCAGCAGCAGCGGTTGGCTGACTACGCCAGACGCACGCAGCAGGATCAGGCCGCGGGACGGCGGCGTGCCAACGGGCGCCCGCCGGTCGGCGTGGACGCCAAGACCAAGGTCCTCCGCCAGCAGGCCCGGCTGGCCAGGGCGCAGGCAGCATTGCACCGTGCGCGCAACCCCAGGCCAGTCCCGTCGACGACCGCCAGGGCCTCACTCACCGATCCGGCATCTCGGCTGATGCTCGGCAAACACGGCGGATACGTGCAGGGCTACAACATGCAGATCGCCTGCGCCCGCAGCCAGGTCCTCCTCGCGATCGAGTTGCACGACAACCCCTCAGACACCACCGCCCTGATCCCGGTCATCAAACGCGCTCAGCTCAACTGCGCGGCCGCGGGCCTCACCGACGCAGTCGCGGCGTGGCTGGCCGACAGCGGCTATGCCAGCACCGCGAACTTCGCAGCCCTCGCCGATCTCCCGCTGCTGGTATCGATCGCCAAGGAGTACGACCAGCTCCGGACCGTCACAGCCGACCACAAACTGCCCGCAGGCCACCGCGACATGGCGGCGCGACTGGCATCTGCCGACGGTAAGCAGCTCTACGCTCGTCGAGGCGCCCTCGTCGAACCCGGGTTCGCTCAACTATTCCAAAAGTTCGGACGCCGCGTGCACCGCCAGCGTCGACGCCGAGATCAAACTGCTTGGCACCGTGCACAACCTGAACAAGATCTTCCGGCATGACAGCAGGCAGAAGACCTCTTGACAGCTCGTGATCGGAAGTTGTGCGACAGCCTCCCGCACGGCCGGAGAGTGCACCGAAACCCACGACAGCCGGCCCCGGACGCCCACCAGGCTCCCGAAAGCGCCACCCGCCACCCGCCACGACGTCGGCAAAACCACCAAACGCGCCATCACGTTCGAAGAACGCAAACACCGCTCAGGCTAAAGAACAAGCTAAGAGGTGACGGCCGTCTCGGTCGAGCGGGATGGGAGCCGATGAGCGAGAGCCGGGCGCCGAAGCGGATCTCCGGCGCTGCGTACACCGCGTTGCGGGCCGCGTTGGCCGGGGTGTTCTGGTATCGGCCGACCTGAGAGGGCATCTGATCCTCGATCAGGTTGATTCGCGTTTGCCGGCTGTCAGCGGGCGTGCTGGTTCGTTGGCAGTACATGGGGATGGAGCGACGTCCATATCGATCGGACCTGTCGGATGCTCGGTGG
>NZ_BSTL01000067.1 GCF_030269485.1 Actinoplanes sp. NBRC 103695
ACTCGCCACCCGAGTCGTCGCGCGCGCCAACGCCCTGCTCGGCACCGCACTCACGCTCCGCGACGTCTTCGACCACCCCCGCATCGGCGAACTCGCCCACATCGCCGACACCACCACCACCACCACCGAGACATCCGGCCCACGCATCGGTGACCTACCCCGCCCAGCCGTCCTACCCGTCTCCTACGGACAACAAGCACTCTGGCTGATTGATCAGCTGGGTGGGCCGGGCGGGCGGTATGTGGTGCCGGTGGTGCTGCGTTTGGGCGGCGATCTGGATCCTGATGTTCTGATCATGGCGGTACGGGATGTGGTGTCTCGTCACGAGGCGCTGCGCACGCTCTTGGTGGAGAAAGACGGCACGCTACGTCAGGTCGTCATTCCAGCGAACCAAGCGGCCGACAGGCTTTCGCCGCCCGTCGAGGATGTCACGGGTGTGGATGCTGCCGGCGTGGATGCGCGGGTGGGCGCGGTGGTGCAGGCCGGGTTTGATCTCGCGGTCGACATCCCGATCCGTGTCGCGCTGCTACGCGCCGGCGCTGATGACTGGGTATTCGTTGTCGCGGTACATCACCACGCAGTGGATGAATGGTCGTTCCCGTCGCTGCTGAGCGACCTGGCGACCGCTTATCAGGCGCGGGCCGCAGGACAGGAACCGGGATGGACGCCGTTGCGGGCCCAGTACGCGGACTACGCGATCTGGCAACGCGAGGTCCTGGGTGAGGCGTCGGATTCGCGTTCGCTGCTTTCCAAGCACCTCGCCTATTGGCGTGACGTCCTCGCGGATGCGCCCGAGGAGTCCACGATCACGCTGGACCGGACCCGACCGGTGACACCGACCCACCGCGGCGCGGATCTGTGGTTCACCATCGATCCACAGGTCGTGACCGGCCTGCGTCAGGTCGCGGATGAGCAGGGCGTGAGCATGTTCATGACGCTCCAGTCCGCGACCGCGTTGACCGTTTCGGCGCTGGGCGCCGGTGCGGATGTGGTGATCGGTTCGCCGGTCGGTGGACGCACCGAGGACGGCCTGGAAGACCTGGTCGGATACTTCGTGAACACACTGCCGGTCCGCCATAGGTTCCACGCCGCTAACTCGATCACCGACGTCCTGCAGAACACCAGACAAACGGTACTCGGCGGGTTCGAGCACCAGGCCGCACCCTTCGAAGAAATCACCCGTGCGCTGGGCACCGAGCGATCCGTCGGCCGTAACCCCCTCTTCCAGATCATGCTCACCCACCGCGTCGCTGACGGCCGCCGCGCGGACGGCCTGCACCTCGGGAATGTCGCGATGACACCGAGTCCCGCGGCGGTGGGCGCGGTCAAGACCGATCTCGACCTCGACATCTTCGATTCGTTCAACGAGCTGAAGGGGAAACTCTCCTACGCGACCGATCTGTTCGATGACGTTACTGCTGAGCGGTTTGCTGCCGTCTTCAAGTCGGTGCTGGAGACGATCGCTGCTGGTCCAGAGGTACAGGTCGGTGACATGGACCTGTTGCCCGCACCGGAGTCGCAGCAACTCGATGCGTGGTCGTGCGGTGAGGCGCTCGACGTTCCCGGGACGACCCTTGACGAGTTGGTGCGCCGGCAGGTCGCGGCGAGCCCGGACGCGGTCGCTGTCATAGCGGATGACAGCACTGAACTCACCTATGGTGACTTTGATGCTCGGGTCAATGCTCTTGCCCACCTCCTCGTCGAGGCGGGCGTCCGGGTCGGGGATCGGGTCGCGGTCGCAATGCCGCGCTCGGCCGATCTGGTGGTCGCTTTGGCCGGGGTGATCCGTGCCGGAGCGGCGTATGTGCCGATCGACCCCGACTATCCCGCCGAACGCGTCAAGCACATACTTGCGGACGCCGGACCACGTGCTGTGATCACAGACCGGCACACCGCCGGTGTCCATCGTCACGTGCTCATCGATCATCCTGTGCGCATCCTGTTCATCGACGACGAATCGGTGCAGCAACACCTCGGTGCCGGCGTGATCGACCCACCGGAGGCCTCGCGTCGGCTGCTCCCGGCAGATGCCGCGTACGTGATCTTCACTTCCGGCACCACCGGACGCCCCAAAGGCGTTCAGATCACCCACCAGGCAATAGTCAACCGACTGTGGTGGATGCGTGATCTCTACCGGATCGGTGCGCCGGACCGGGTGCTGTTGAAGACCCCGTTCACGTTCGACGTGTCGGTGTGGGAGTTCTTCTTACCGCTGGTTACCGGCGCGGTGGTGATCGTGGCGCAGGAGGGCGGACACAAGGATCCACAATATCTGCTCGAAGTGATTGATCGTCGCGCGGTGACGATCACTCATTTCGTGCCGTCAATGCTGCAGGCCTTCCTCACCTCGGACCCGGACCGGACGTCGGTGGATTCGGTACGACGAGTGTTCTGCTCCGGCGAGGTACTACCCGTGTCGACCGCGGCCGGAGCCGTTGCGCTGTTCGAGAACGCGGACTTGCACAATCTCTACGGGCCGACGGAGGCGGCCGTGGATGTGACCGCTCACCCGGTGGTTCAGGCCGAGCTCGTCGATGCGGTAGGGGTGCCGATCGGTGTCCCGGTGGCGAATACGACGGCGCGTGTTCTCGATACATGGTTGCGTCCGGTGCCGGTCGGTGTGGCGGGTGAGCTCTACCTGGGTGGGGTGCAACTCGCGGACGGGTATGTGGCTCGTGCGGGCCTGACCGCTGACCGGTTCGTGGCTGATCCGTTCAGTGACGACGGCGCGCGGTTGTATCGCACCGGCGATGTGGTGCGGTGGAACTCCCAAGGGCAGTTGGAATACCTCGGCCGCGGTGATGATCAGGTGAAGATCCGCGGGTATCGGATCGAACTCGGGGAGATCAGCGCCGTCCTCGAACAGTATGCAGGGGTATCGGGTGCGGCGATCGTCACCTTGGATCACCCGGCCGGCGGGAAGTACCTGGCGGCATACGTGACCACGGCCAGTGCCACGAAGGCCGAGGATGCGGTGCTGTTCGACGCGCTGCGCGAACATCTCGCACAGTCGCTGCCGGACTACATGGTGCCCGCGACGTTCCTGCGCCTGGACCGATTCCCGGTCACCGTGAACGGGAAACTGGACCGCCGCGCATTGCCGCAACCAGATCTGACCGCGGGTGCGGCCGACGGCCGGCCACCGGAGACCGGCACCGAGATCGCCCTCGCCCGCGTCTTCCGCGATGTACTGCACCTCAGCGACGACATCGATCTCGGCGTGGACAACGACTTCTTCCAGCTGGGTGGCGACAGCATTTCTGCGGCGCGACTCGTTGCCTACGCTCGTGAACACGATCTGAACTTCAGACTGTCTGAGGTGTTCGTGCGACGGACCATCGGCGCCCTCGCTGCGCTGGTTGCGCCGTCGACGGACGGCGCCATTTCGGCCGAGCCGGTTCTTGTGCCGACCTCTGCTGCCCTCGAGCGCTTGCGCGAGGTGGACGCCGCGCCCGATGAGTACGCCTTCACCGAGCTCATCACCTTGCCCGCGAAGTCGACGAGCGAATCGGTCGCCTCGTCTTTCCGCTCACTCGTCGCCAACACGGACGCGCTTCGCCTGTCAGTTGACGCTACCGGCCGGCGGCTCTGGTTCACCTACCTCCTACCTCCGGAGACAGTCCAGCCCCCGACCGTGGAGTTGACCGCCGGCACGAACGTCGACGTTGACGCAATCAGGTCGGCCGCCGTCGATCTCATTGACATCTCGACCGGCCGCCCGGCTGCCCTCGCATACACACACAACCCCGAGCAGACGGTTGCAGTGCTCGCCGTCCACGCGGCAACCGTCGACCGAGCCTCGCTGCACCGTCTGGCGGAGACACTTCAGCAGGCAGTGTCCGGCGTAGCAGAAGTGTCCCGCCCGCCGGCGCTCGTCCCTGCGCTCGAAGCCATCGAAGCAGCCGGCGACGCGGTCGCAACGGACGGCCTCGATGGCTGGAAGGGCCTTCTCTCCCGAGCCCGGACGATCGACGTACACACCTTTGCCTCTGCCACCGTCGCCACCTTCCGCTGGGACGGCTTCCTTACCGAAGGCGTCGTCACCAAAGCCATCCGCAACGCGTTCCACTCAACAGGAGTCGCACCACTGATCGGTGGCGTGGTCGACGAAGATGTCCCGCTGACTCCCGATGACAACACGATGTCAGTCGGTCCGTTCACCGCGGCCGCCACCATCGCTCTCGACGAGGCCGAGCTGGCCAGGACCGCCGAGCTGGCCAGGACCGCCGAGCTGGCACTGCTGCGATACCACAACAAGGCCGGACGCCGAGCATTGCGGCGTGCCCCCTCTCCCGCGGTGATCCTCACGCGGGTCTATGGGCCGGACAGCGGGTCACCAACCCCAGAGGGCGCCGAGCAGTTGTATCGCGCGGTCATCCGATATCGCATCGCCCCGGACACGACGACGATCACTTTCCTCGGCTTCGCTGAAAAGGTGGTCACCGATCTCCGAGCGGCTCTGACAGACCAATTCGGTCGGGTCGCCGGCGAACATCAACCCTCCGGGTCTAGGTGAGGCATGTCGTTAGGTTAGGCAATGCTAAGGTTTGATGTCTGACTGCTGGCCGACCACGTTTCGGTACGCCAGCTGCTCGATGAGGAGTCGCAGTGCCGCGTCGTGCCCGCCCCACCGTCGTACACACCATCGCCCTGCGAGAGCTGGAGGTGGCGCGGGTTGTCGATGTCACTCCCGGGATGCGCCGTGTGACCCTGACCGGTGATCAGCTGGGATCGTTCACTGGAAGCGACGGCACGACCTTCCCCGAGTTCGCCAGCAACGGTTTCGACGACAGCGTCCGGTTGATCTTCCCGTACCCCGGCGAAAGCGAGCCGGTGGTCCCGGTCTACAAGGACGGCAAGTACAGGTGGCCGACCGACCCGCCGGCGCTGTGGCGGGTCTATACGGTACGCCGCTACGACGCGCAGGCTCGCGAGCTCGACATCGACTTTGTGAAACACGGTGTGGGCGTCGCTACAACGTGGGCGTACCGGGCGAACCCGGGCGATCGGCTCCACGTCGGGGGACCGTCGGTCTCGAGCGGTCGGCCTGAGGGTCACGGCTGGTTCCTCGTTGTCGGTGACGATACGGCCATCCCGGCGATCGGCCGGTTGCTCGAGGAACTGCCCGACGAAACACAGGCCCAGGTCTATATCGAGGTGGCTGAGGGGTCGCACCGAATCGATTTCCCGGCACGTCCCGGTGTCGAGGTGACCTGGATCGTGCGGAACGGACTGGCAGCGGGTACCAAGCCCTTGCTGCTGCAGGCGGTACGCGAGGCCGGCCGGCGAGAGGGCTCGATGTTCGCTTGGCTCGCCGGGGAACAGTCCGTCATACGTGATCTGCGGCGGTATCTCATTGAGGAGCGCGGTGTCGACAAGTCCGACATCGACTTCACCGGTTACTGGCGGCGCGCAGAGGTTGTGGCGTTGGACGAAGATCCCGCCATGCCCGACCCTGAGCGCAACGACGAGGCCTTCGAGAAGTTCCATGAGATGTCCGAGTTGCTTCCGCCGCTGGCGATTCGGGCGGCCGCGAATCTCGGCATCGCCGACTGCATCAGCCGCGGAGTGCGCACCGCACCCGCGCTCGCACAGCACACCGGCGCGAACGAACGCTCCCTGGCGAAATTCTTGCGGTACCTGCAGGCGATCGAACTCCTGGAACAGGAAGGCGATGAATACAGGCTCAGTGAGACCGGCGAGTTTCTGACCAATGAGTCCGTGCTCGATCACCTGGTTTCCGGCGGGGTCGACTTCCGCATGTCGCAGGCCTTCTACGGTCTTGAAGCGGCGATCCGCCACAATCATCCGGTGTTGGAGTCGGTGACCGGCAAAGACTGGGACGCCCTCCGCAGCGATGTGACCTTTGAGCACAAACGTTTGGAGAACAGGTCCCGGTTCGTGCAGGTACTCGCCGAGCCGCTTGCGAAGTCACCCGTGCTGGGGGGCGTCGGCAAGGTGGTTGTCCACGCGGCCGGTGCAGGGGTCCACGCCGACTACCTCACTGCGGGGCATCCGGAGGCGACGGTGACCATCGTGGCGCTCCCTACCGCGGCGGACTGGTTCCGCAGGGACATCCCGACCAGCATTGCGGATGCGACGCGTCGCGACCGGATACGGATTGTCGAGCAGTCGGTGTTCGAAAAGACCGAACCTGCGGACGCCGTGCTGATCATCGACACGCTCGGACAGCATCGTGACGCGGAGGCGAGGCTCATTCTTCGGCAGGCCGCTGCGAGCCTGAGCCCTGGCGGCCGGGTGCTGTTGGTGGAGGATACTTTCGATCTCGACGAGTTGGACGAACATGATGCAGAGCGCGACATTCTGCAGTTGACGCTCCACGGATCTGGATACCGCACCGAGGACGAACTCGATGAGGTCATCGCCGGCGCTGGATTGAAAGTGATCCAGACGTCGCTCGTGGGGTGGGGTAACACGTTGCGAGTGCTGGCACCGTGACCTGAGGTTGTGGGTCGCGCGGAGCGGTCCGGCCGGGTCGTCCACGACGAGCCCGGCGACCGCTTACCGCAGGGTCATGAAGCCACTTCGTCACCGGCTTGGAGCTTCTCGATGACCTCGATCCAGTGACCCAGTCTCGAGTCCTCGGCCAGGGTGATGAAGTCGATCCGGTCCACTCCCGCGGTGCGCCACCGCTCCACCAGCTCCATGAGACGCACCGAGTCCATTCCCTGGTCGCGGAGGCTCAACTCGGAGTCGATCTCAGCGGGTTCGAGGTACAACACGTCGGCGACGTCGGCGATCAACTGCTCGGTGCTCAGACTCATCAGGACTCCTCGTTCATTGTTTGCCTAACCTCTTTGACATTTCCGGCCGACCGCGTCACACGGTGGCGATCAGCGCTTCCTCGCCGCTGTACGGTCGCAGGCCGTCGGTCCGGCCCGCGAAGTAGCGATCGGCCAGATCGGCTGCCGAGACATGTTCGGCGCCGGCGAAACCTGCTTGTCGCGCCAGTTCGATGATCTGGCCGGGAGTGTAAAAGCCGATGAACGGCGTACCGGCCCGCCGAGCACCCTCCCTGGAGGCTCGCCGAATCTGTACGTCCTCAGGCGCGAGATCTTCGAGATGACGGAAGAACGTGAGGATCAGAGAGGAGCCGGACGGCAGACTCGCCACCCGCTTGAGTGTCGCCGTCGTGGCCTGTTCGGTCAGATACATGGTGACCCCCAGCCAGGACACCACCGCGGGGCGTGAGATGTCGAATCCCGCCGCCTGCAACCGATCCCACCAGTCGTCATTCGCTTCGAAGTCGACCGGAACCAGGCGCAACCAATCCGGGATGTCATGTCCGAGTTCGGTCAACCGGCTCCGCTTCCACCCCTGCGTCTCCGGCTGGTCGATCTCGAAGACGGTCATGGTCGAGCCCGCATCGGGATGACGCTGAGCGTAAGTGTCCAAGCCCGCGCCCAGGATCACATATTGATCCACGCCCCGGCTCGCGGCCTGCGCCACCAGGTCCTCGGTCAACCGCGCCCGCCCGACAATCGTGGCGCGCTTTCCTCGCGAGTCGCCAGGGACCATGTCTCCGCGCTCGCGCCAGCCGTCGTCGTCCTGCGCCAGACGGGCGCCCAGCACGTCCTCGAGGACGTGCGGCGGCTCGTCGACCAGTGTGTGCAAGGCGCGCCACAATGCGGTCCGTACCGCGGTGTTGTCCGGCGTGCCGACAACGTTTCCCGTCATGAGCCAGTCCTTTCTACCTTGTTCATGCTCCGTCCGGCCTCCCATGCGCTCCACAGCCCGCCGTACACGCCACCGGCGGCGACCAACTCGTCGTGTGTTCCGATCTCGATGATCCGGCCATGCTCCATGACGACGATCCGGTCACAGGTCGCGGCTTGGGAGAGACGATGCGCGATCACCAACCCGGTGCGCCCACGCAAAGTCGCCTCGGCGGCACGGTCCAGCAACCCTGCGTGGGTGGAACCCGCCTCGGCGGTCGCCTCGTCGAGGATCGCCAGTTCCGGGTCGGCGAGCAGCAGCCGAGCGAGGGCGAGCTGTTGAGCCTGTGCATCGGTGAACGGATGTCCGCCGGTGCCGATCATTGTGTCGAGATCGTCCGGCAGCAGATCGAGCAGACCGGCCGCCCCGGTGGCGTCCAGCGCTGCGCGGATGTCGTGGTCGGCGGCCCCAGGGGCGGCAAGCGTGAGATTGTCCCGCAGGGAGCCGGCGAACACGTGCGTCTCTTGGGTGATCAACGTCGTACGGCCGGGCCGGGCCACCGTCCCGGCGTCGGGTAGATGGATGCCGGCGATGACGGCGGCAAGCGTCGTCTTTCCGGCCCCGGAGGCGCCGACCACAGCGATGCGCTGACCGACGGGGATGTCGAGGGTGAGGTTGTCGAACACCGGGGGACCCTCGCCGTAGCGGAATGCGACATCGTGGAGCCGCACGGCGATGTCCGTGTCCACTGTCGCTGTCGGCTCGCCCGCTTCCTCCGGGATAGTGGCCACCCCGATCATGCGGCTGAGCGATGCCAGGGCCGACTGGAGGTCGTCGACGACGAACACCAGCTCGTTGATCGGTCCGAGCAGGCGCAGGACGAGCAGCGTCGCGGCGGTGGCGCCGCCGACGGTGGATGCGCCCGCATCGATCAGGACGAAGCCGACGACGAGTACGGTGGCCAGGCTCAGACATTCGCCAAGGTTCAGGCGGATGCTGAGCATGCCCTGCACGGTGCGCGCGCGAAGCGTCCACACCGCGACGCCCCAGGACGCAGTCATCACGCTGTGGTGCCGCTGCTCGGTGAGCCCGAGCCCGAGCACGGTGGCGTAACCGCGCTGCGACTCGAGCATCTGCTGCGCCCGGGCGCTCATCGCCGCACGTTCGGCGCCGTACACCCGCGGGCCGATGCGGAGATACCAGCGCATGACGAGTACATAGACGGGCAGTACGACGGCGAACGCGGCGGCGTATTGCCATTCCAGCGCCGCAAGCCCGCCCAGCGATACGACGATGGTGAACGCGGTGACGGTGAGCGCGGGTATCACCGCGGGGGCGGCATCGGCCACGGCGGTGACGTCGTCGCTGGTCCGGGAGATCAGGTCTCCGGTCCCGGCGCGTTCGACGAGATGCTGGGGGAGCGTCATGGCGCGGCCCACGAGCTGTTCGCGCAGCGCGGCGAGGATGGTGTGGTAGACGCGGGTGGCAAGCACGATCGTCACCGCGGTGCCGGCCGCGCCGAGAACTGCCGAGAGCGCCATGACGGCCGTCACCGTCAGTACGGTGCCGAGGTCAGCGGTACCAGCCTGCACCCGGTCGACGAGGAACCCGACGATCACAGGCGGGATCACGTTGACACCGGTGCTGACGATCCCCAGCGCTCCGACCGTGGCGAGCCGGAGCCGATGCCCGCGACTGAGTCGCCACACCTCCTTGGCGGTCTCCCTGCCGCCCGCGACCGGCAACGCGTGCTCGGTAGCCGCGGATGTCCCGCTCATGGCGTTGTCCTTGCGGGCGCCAGTGCGTCCTCGAGCAGGTCGACGACGCGGTCGCAGCTGCCCAGCAACGCGGGAGACGAGGTGATCAGCAGGGTCGACCGGCCCGCGCGGACGTCGCGCAGCCGCTCCGCGATCGTGTGCTCGGTGACCGAGTCGACCGCCGTGGTCGGGTCGTGCAGCACGAGCACCGGCGCGTCGCCCGCCAGGGCGCGGGCAAGCGCAAGCCGCTGGAGCTGGCCGCCGGAGAGGCGGTTGCCATCCTCGCCGACCGGGAGGTCGAGATCGGCGGCGAAATCGTCGCATGCCGCAGCTCGCACCGCGGCTGTCACCAGCTCGGGTGAGGCCGCGGTGGCGGTGAGATTGTCGCGGATCGTTCCGCTGAACAGCATGACCCGGTGCGGCGTGAACGTGACCCGGGAGCGGTACTCCTGCGCGGTCAACCCCCGCGCGGCGATCCCGTCCAACCACACCGCCACCTCGCTGCGAGGCCCGCGCGGATCCAGCAGCGCCTCCGCGACGCGGGCAGCAGTCAGGTCGTCGGTGCGTACTCCCACGAGTTCGCCGGGCTCCACCCGGATCGTCGCACTGGGCGTGGACACCTCCAGCACCGGAAGCTGCGGGACCACCGGCCGCGCCGCGTCGTCAGACTCGGGCGTCACGGCGACGTCGGTCTTCAGCATGTCGAGGATGCGCGCGGACGAGGCGCGGGCTCCGGCGAGGTTGGGGATGGAATCGTTCGCGATCGACTGGATCTGCGGCAGCAGCGCCTGAGCAAGGCCGACGGCGGCGATCAGCTCGCCGATGCTCAGCTGCCTGTCAACGGCGAACCAGCCCGCCAGCCCCATTACCGCTGCAACGAATGTGCCGGTGACCACACCGGAGCCCATGAGAAATCTCCCCAGCAGTCCGGCATTGCGCTTGGCGCCGACCAGCGTCTCCTGGCTTGCCTGCCGGTACCTTCTGGTCGCCTCGGCCTCGGCGCGAATCCCCTTGACCACGCGATAGCCGGCCACGACATCGGTGGCCAGTCCGACTGTGGTGGCCACCAGTCCCTGGTACTCGCGGGTGTCCCGGGACAGCCGCTCGCTGAGGATGCCCGTCAACCACACCGCCACAGGCGCCCCCACCAGCACCGCAAGTCCGAGTAGCCAGTGCGTCGTCAACAGCGATACAGCGATGAATCCGATGGCCATGATCCTCGCGATCGGCATGATCACGAGCTGAACCCCATTCGCCAGGCGGGCGACGTCGTTGGTCATCACCGAGACGACGCCGCCGCCCGGCGCGTGGACGCTGCCGCCGACCGGATGCAGTACGCCGGTCGAGAGGGTGCTCCGGAGGCGGTGCTGTAGTAGTTGCATCGCATACGCGGTCAGTTGGGTAGCGAACTTCGCCGCCACCGTCAACCCGACGTACGCGGCCACCAGCGCGCCGAGCCACAGGATCAGCTGCCTCGCATTCCCGGTCGCCAACGCCCGGTCGATCGCGAGGCCCGTCACCACCGGGACCACCGCTTCGCCCACCTGCCATACGATCGCGGCCAGCGCCGCAGGAACGGAGACCCGCCGCACCGAGAGGATCACGCGCAGCAGGAATCGACCGGCAGTGGTCCCCGAGCCGGCCTCGAACGGCTGGACCTCGGGCGGATCGGTGGGCGCCTGCCAGAGCACAGGTAACCGACGTGTCAAAGGTCCCCGCCCCAGCCCCAACGGGTCGGAGTACGAGGCGTTCCTCATGGCCGCCTCCGGTCCGCGCCCAGCAGCGGGATGTCGGTGTGCTGCGTGAGCACCGCAGCCGTCCACACTCGCTGCCGGCGTGTTCCGGAGAGTTCGTCGTCCTGGAACGACCCGTCCGGGATCGAACACCGACGGGCCGTCGTCGCGGGGCGGTCGTCGTACCTGATGGAGGCTTCTCCTCGGTCGGGCGGCGGGATGGGTGGTGGCACGGTGCAAGGTTAGCCTACCCTTCATTGAGGTTGCAGTGATCGTTGCCTCGGCTGGCTCGATCTGGTCTCAAGAGAAGTGGGTGTGCTTCCGTTGACGGCTTTTGATCGTGTGGGGTTGACTGCGAGCCAGCGGGGCAACTGGGTGGCTCGGAGGCTTGCTCCTGAGTCTTCGGTGTTTTGTGCGGGTCAGTTGATCTGGTTGGACGGTGTGGTCGATCCGGCGGTGTTCGTGTCGTCGGTGAGTTCTGTTTTCGTGGAGACCGATGCGTTGCGGGTGCGTTTCGGTGACGAGGACGGTGTTCCTTTTCAGTACGTCGATACCGCGATGACTCTGTCGACAGAGGTTGTCGATGTGGGTCATGGTGATGATCGGATCCGGGTGCTGGCCCGCGAGCAACTCACCGGGCCGTTGGCTACTGCGGGGGAGCCGGCGACAGGTTCGACCCTGATTCGTCGTGAGAACGGGACGTGGGCGTGGATCCTGGTCACCAATATCCTGCTCGTCGACGGTTACAGCATTTCTCTTTTCATTCGTCGTGTCGCCGAGGTCTATTCCGCGGCGCAGGCCGGTGATGCGGTCCCGGACCGCTGGTTCGGCACCCTGAAAAGTGTCACGGACGCCAAGAATCCCGGCGCTTTCGGGATTGAAGAAGGTGCCGCGTATTGGAGTGGCGTCTTCGGCATCGAAGACGCTGGCCAGGAGAACGTGGAGGACTTGTCCGAAGTCTTCGTGTCTCCGAGCCGACCAGTTGTCGTCGCGATACCTGGCGACACCTCCGCGAGGGTCCAGCAGTTCGCCCGCGGGGCGCGGGTCTCGTGGACTGATTCGCTGATCGCGCTGTGGGGTGTCTACACCGCTCTGGCCGACGGTCGTGACCGCGTCGCGGTCCGAGTTCCTCTGATGTTGCGCGACGACCGCGAGTCATTGAAGACACCGAGCGCGATCTCGAGAGCAATCCCGGTCGTCACCGAGATCAGCCCATACCGCACCGTTGAAGATGTTGTCGAGGCCGTCGCAAGCCAGTTGAAGACCTCCCGGCGTCACACGACTGTCGAAGATCACCAGATCGCCCGTCTGTGGCCAGGCGGCCAGGCCTCGTACCTCGCGCTCCCGACGATCAACATCAGACTCTTCGAATCGACGCCGCGCCTGGGCGACATCAACGCGGTTTCTGAAACGATCAGCACCGGCCCCGTCGGGTCACTCGACCTCGCGATCTACCGCAGCCCAGGGTCGGGAATCCGGTTGGAGCTGTCCACGGGCTCCGCCGTCGGTGACCCGCTGTGGCATGCGGAACAATTCAGCCGTTTCCTCAATACGGTTCTCGACGGGTCCCCGGGTCAGACTCTGCATGAACTGAGTGCCGGGTTCACCTCTGGCACCGGCGGCCCGGATCCGTCGTGGGTGCAAGGCGAGACGCCTGATGTCACGCCCGCGACAGTGGACGCATTGGTGCGTCGTCGGGTCGCGGCCGATCCGGACGCGGTCGCCGTCATCGCCGACGACGGCACCGCACTCACCTACGGCCAGTTCGATGCGCGGGTCAACGCCCTCGCCCACCTTCTGATCGGTCAGGGTGTGCGGGTCGGGGATCGGGTCGCGGTTGTCATGACGCGTTCGGTCGACCTGGTGGTGGCGCTCACTGCGGTGATGCGTGCGGGAGCGGCCTATGTGCCGGTCGATCCGGGGTATCCCGCAGGACGCATCAGGCACATTCTCGACGACGCCGCACCTGCGCTGGTCATCACCGATCGGCACGCCGAAGTGCATCAACACGCCGGAACAGCGCTGCGCGTCGATGACCACGACGTACAGGAGCACCTGGACCTCGGTCAGGAAACCAGCCCTGTTCTGTCCCGGCCGTTGAACGGCCTCGACGCAGCTGTCGTGATCTTCACATCAGGAACGACAGGCACCCCGAAAGGCGTCACTCTCACCCATCGCGCTCTCGTCAGCCGGCTCGCTTGGGGTCATCGGGTATTGGGTTACACGCCGGACAGTGTGGCGTTGTCGAAGAGTGGTGTGGGTTTCGTCGATGCGGTGACCGAGTTGTTCGGGCCGTTGATCGCGGGTGCTTGTGTCGTGGTCGTGGTCGCGGAGTCTGCGCAGGATCCGGCTGGTC
>NZ_BSTL01000068.1 GCF_030269485.1 Actinoplanes sp. NBRC 103695
ATCAGCCAGCGGAGCTCCAGGTTCAAGGGCGTCTTAGAGTGACCACCCTCTATACCGGAGCTCCGCTGCTCTATGCCTCAGACACGCCTTGACGATCCACCCGACCGCCTAACTGAACGGCGTTGGGCCTAGTTCCCGCTGCCACAGTTTCACGGCGTTCATCACGTCGGTGTTCAGGACCGCGTCACCGCGCTGGACCTTGACGCGCTCGGTGGCGGTCGGCGGGGGACTCGGTGCCGACGACGGGGGCGCACCGCCGGCCGGCGTGGTCGATGAGGGCGGCCGGACCATTGTCCCGATCGCGGGTTGCCGGCCGGTCTTGAAGCCCAGCGCCCTCAGGTTGTCCAACACCACCCGAACATCGCGGCCGACCAGACCGGCGCCGTCGAGCGGACGGAACAGGGGCGTGTTGCCGTAGAACAGCGGGACGGGCCGATCGTCGATCCGGAACAGGGGCGCACCCCGGGACACCACCTTTCCCGCCTTCGGCAACCAGGTGACCCGTCCGGCGGTGGAGGTGACGACCTGCTCCGAGCCGTACCCGAGTGAGCCGTCCAGGGTGAGAGTGACGGCGAGGTCGGTGCGCTCCACGGTGGCGATCCGCACCGACCGCTCGGGAGACGGCCCACCGGCCGCCCCGGCATCCGGGCGCCGGTCCAGAACGGCGGCCCCGGCCGCCGTGAGCAGGCCCACCACGACGACCGCGGCCGGCACCAGGAGGCGCCGCCGGCTCATTTCAGCACCGTGCGGTCGCATTCGTCCGCGACCTGCATCCCCCGGGTGATCTGCCGGTCGTCGGTGAGGCTGTAGCCCGGTCCCTCCCCCTTGGGCTCCACGCTCACGCCCTTGTCCCGGATGCACTGGATGAGAGCCCGGAACTTCTTCGCGTAGTCCGGGTCGGTGCGCTTGGCGTGCTCCCACTCGCTTTCCGGTTGCTTCGACGCGCACGCCGCGACCGCGTTCGCGTTCTCCGGCTTCTGCAGGACGTCCACGCTCTGGTTCTCCTTGCCCGCCGGCGGGGCCGGAACCCCATGCTCGGTGAGACAACGACCCCAAGCGCCCCAGAGGCGGCTCCGCTCCTCGTCCGACATGTCGGCGCGATCGACGGGCCGGTCAGCCGCGGCCGCTGCGGACGGGTTGCCGGAGCCGGCATCGCCCTCGGGAACACTGGCCACCGGGGGCGCGGACGCGGCGGGGTCCTTGTCACCGCCGCATCCGGAGGTCACGAACATCCCACCGGCGACGACCAGGGCAGCCAGAACACGAATCTTGGTATTGGTCATGGCGGGCAGCTTGCGGGGCAGATGCGAAGAACATGTTAAGGCTTCCGGCGGTCGTCTAGCCTGCTTCGCGTGACAGCCCACGTCCTGCTCGCCGAGGACAACCCCACGCAGGCCGAAGTCATCCGGCGGTACCTGGAACAGGACGGCCATCGCACCACGGTGGTGCGCGACGGACCCTCGGCCCTGCGCGCGGCCGAGCGGGTCCGTCCCGACCTGGTCGTCCTGGACATCATGATGCCGGGCCTCGACGGCCTGCAGGTGTGCCGGCAACTCAGGGACCGCTATGACGTGCTGGTGCTGATGCTCACCGCCCGATCGAGCAGGGCCGACGTCATCCGCGGGCTGGAACAGGGCGCCGACGACTACCTGACCAAGCCCTTCAGCCCGCGCGAACTGGCACTGCGCGTGCGTACGCTGCTGCGCCGCGCCGGCCGCACGCCCCTGGGCGACGCGGGAGTGGTACGGGCCGGCGACCTCGCCGTCGATCGCGGCTCACGCCTGACGCACGTGGGTGACCGGGCGGTGGAATGCACGCCGGTCGAGTTCGAGATGCTGTTCGCGCTGGCATCCGCCGCCGGCCGGGTGCTCAGCCGGGCGCAGCTGCTCGACTGCGCGTTCGCGCTGCACCGCAACGCCTCCGAACGTACCGTCGACGTCCACGTCCGGAACCTGCGGCAGAAGATCGAAGCCGATGCGACCCGGCCCGCCCGGCTGCTGACGGTTCACGGCCTCGGCTACAAACTCGTCGACCCGGCCGCCGGATGAGCGCCCCGGTGCCGCTGCGGCACAGCCTGCTGGTCCGCCTGCTCGCCGCGTCGATCGCCATCGCGACCTGCGCCATCGCCGCGACGGCATGGCTGACCGCGCGCGGCACCACCCGCGCCCTCCAGCGCGATCAGGTCGCCGCGGCCGGCCAGCAGACCAGCGTCTACGCGGACCTGGTGGCCTACGCCGCCGGCCACCCTTCGTGGGATCAGGCCGGCCCGGTGCTGGCCGAGCTGGGGGCCCGCACCGGGCTCGAGATCCGGTTGACCACCCCGGACGGGCGGCTGCTGGGCGGGTCGCCGCGCGCTGTCAAGGCGTACGTGGTGGTGGATCCGCTGCACGTCGATCCCGGCGTGGTCCCGGCCCACCACGAGTACATCGACGACCGGGCGGTCGGCCCGTACCGACTGACCGCCGACGAACAGCGGCAGGAAAGAGCCGACTCGGAGAAGGTGCAAACCTGTCTCAACGGCAAGGGTCACACCGTACGAGCCACGGCGTTGCCGGGCGGCCGGATCGCCCTCAGCACCGACGCCCCGGCCGCCGCTCGCGACTCCTGCGGCCTCCGCGACTTCGCCACCCACGTCTACCGCTCCGAGCAGGCCGCGCTGGTCGAGCTCGGCGAACTGATGCTGCCCTGCCTCGACCAGAACGACTTGCAGGGCAAGGTCACCAGCGCGGTCACCTGGCGGTATTTTCCCAACGAATCCGGCATCGACGCCGAGCGGGCGGCGGGCTGCACCGCCACCGGCCGCCGCATCCAGCTCGAGCGGTACGTCGCACCACCGGCCCAGCTGTTCATCAACGCCGCCCCGGCCGGCACCGCGCCGGTCGGCGGATTCCGGCTCTCCGGCCCCAACATCGCCCGGACCGCCGGCGCCGCGCTGCTCGTACTCACCGTCACGGTCCTGATCACGGCTCTGGTCGGGGCCCGCCTGGTCCGGCCGCTGCGCGCGCTGACCGCCGCGGCCCGGCATCCGGCCGGCCACCAGCCCGGGATGCCGGTCCGAAGCCGCGACGAGATCGGCGCCCTGACCGCCGCCCTCAACGAGATGTCGGAGCGGCGGGAACGGGCCGAGGCCCAGCGCCGCGAGATGGTCAGCGACATCGCCCATGAGCTGCGGACTCCCCTGTCGAACATCCGGACCTGGCTGGAGGCCGCCGAGGACGGCCTGGCGCCGCCGGTGACCGACGCCGAGCTGACCTCGCTGCTGCTCACCGAGGCGATGCAGCTTCAGCACATCGTGGCCGACCTGCAGGATCTGGCCGACGCCGACGCCGGCACCCTGCGGCTCGACCGCCGCCGGGTCCACGTCGACGAACTGATCCGGCAGGCGGTCACCGCCCATCACGGCAGTGCCGAGGCGGCCGGTGTGACGCTGCGGCACCGCGACACGTGTGGCGCGGCCATCGACGCCGACCCGGTGCGGATCGCCCAGGTGCTGACCAATCTGGTGACCAACGCGATCCGCTACACGCCGGCCGGCGGCATGGTGACGGTCGGAGCGCGCACCGAGAACGCAGACGTCGTACTGACCGTGGCCGACACCGGGCGTGGGATCGGTGAGCACGACCTTCCGTACGTCTTCGACCGCTTCTGGCGTACGGACCCGTCCCGCAACCGGGACACCGGTGGCAGCGGGCTCGGCCTCGCCATCGTCCGCGACCTCGTCGCGGCGCACGGCGGCACCATCGCGGTGACAAGTCGGACCGGCCGTGGCTCCACCTTCACCGTCCGCCTCCCCACCTACGGCACCGACGACCACGAGCCCGGATCGAGGAAGGTGAAGACGTCGGCGATCGACGGATCGTAGAAGGCCGGGTCGCCCTGGTTCTCGAAGCGGACCCGGACGGTGCCGTCGGCGGCGGCGAGCGCGGCGGGCGCCACGAACTCGTGGGTCTCGGTCCCGGCCCCGCCGCCGTGGTCGAAGGTGCGGAGCAGCACCTCAGCGCCGTCGACGTACACCTTGTAGCGCTTGATCTGTGCCCTGTCGTACGTCTCGACCGCCCGGACCACGAACGGCCGGCCGGGCGTCACCGCCATGTCGAACTCGAACTGCGAGAACGGGGTCTGATGGCCGGAGTATCGGCGGGTCAGGCCGGCCTCCACGCTGGTGCCCGAGGACGGCGACGCGGTCAGGCGGTGCGCCTGCTCCGACGCGGACACGCCCAGGTCGATGTGGTCGATCGCGTCGGCCACGCCCGGCACGATGGCCACCCGGAGGGCGCCGGCGCCGGTGGCGAGAGTCGCGCCGCCGACGAGCACGCGCGCCGTCAGCGTCACGTCCTCGACCGCCTGCCGGGCGTCGCGTGGCACACCGACCGTCCAGGTCACGGTCCGGGACTGCCCGGCCGGCACGGTCGTCGTCGACGGTGCGGACACGCTCCAGCCGGGCGGCACGTCGAGCTCGGCCCGGCCCTCGACGGCGGCGCGTCCGACGTTGCGGAGGACGGCGCTCACGGTGACCGGCTGTCCGGGGCGGGTCTGCGCCGGCGTGGGCGTCACGGAGTCGATGACCATCGGCGAGCCGACGGTCAGCGTGACGGGCCTCGCCAGCGAGAACGTCGCGTCCTCGAAGACGTACGTGGCCACTGCGGCGCCGCCGGCCGGACCGGGCGGCTGCCGTGCCGGCACACCGACGGCGAAGTTCCCCGCGGCCGATCCGCCGGGACGCAGGCGGTCGGTGAGCCGCGCGCCGGCCGGGTCGGCCGTCCAGCCGTCGGGCAGCCCGCTGACGGCGGCGCGCACGTCGTCGAGGCGGCCGCGACCGCGGTTCGCGACCGTGACCGTCACCGTGGCGGTGCTATCGGGCAGGACGGCGCCGGGGGACGTGACGGTGAGGTCGAGCGCGAGAAGGCCGGCGACGGCTGCGCCGAGCGCTTCACGGACCGCGGTCACTGCGGCGTCCAGCCTTTCCTGTACGGGCGCGGCCTCGTCGAACGCCTCGATCTGCCGCTGCGCCGCGGCCAGGTCCCGGGCGGCGGCGAGACCGGTGCGCTCGAGCGACCCGACGGCCTGCCCGCGCGCCGCCGTGGCGTGACCGCGCAGCTTCCGCGCCTGCTGGTCACTCAACGTCCCGGCGGCGCGGAGCTCGTCGACGACCGCGGTCAGCTCGTCGGTGCGGTCGATCACGGCGCCCGCCGGCTCGTGCCGCTCGTCGACGACGAAGGTGTAGCGGCCGGACCCGACCTCGACGGAAACCGTGCCGTCGCCCTGCCGTACGGTCCGGACGCCCTCCGCCTTCCCCACCGGTCCCCCGCCCTCGGTGACCGCCCACACGTTCCGCGCGGGCAGCTCGACGGTGGCCCGGGCGCCGACCGGCACTGTCACGGCGAGCCGCAGCGTACGGCCGGTGCGTTTCCAATCGCTGGTCACCGGACCGTACGGAGTGCGCGTGGTCGCCTTCGCCCAGTCGAGCTGCCCGGTCACCTGGGGCGCGATGGTGAGGTCGCGATACCCGGTCTCCTTCGACGCCCGGATGCCGGCCACCGAGTGGAAGAACCAGTCGTCGACGGTGCCGAGGAAGTAGTGGCCACGTGACCGCGCCTCGAGCGCCCAGTGCTCCCACATCGTGGTGGCGCCGTTCTCGATCATGTAGCCCCAGGACGGGTAGGTCGTCTGCCGGGCGAGCTGCAACGCGACGTCGGCGTAGCCCGCGTCGGTCAGCACCGGCAGGAGGTACTTCGTGCCCAGGACGCCGGTGTTCAGGTGCGTGCCCTTGGCCCTGATGTCCGCGACGATGCCGGCGGCCACCCGCTTCGCCGTGGCGTCGTCGGGTGTCAGCCCGAAGGCGAGCGCCAGCACGTTGTGCGTCTGGCGGTAGCCGCGATCGCCGTTGCCGCGGTAATAGCCCTCGGCGCGGTTCAGGAAGGTGTTGTTGAACGCGGTCTTCACGACGGCGGCGTGGCCGGCGAACGCGGCGGCATCGGCCGACCTGCCGAGATGGCGTGCGGACCGCTCCATCGTGGACAACATCGCGTACAGGTACGCCGTGCCGGAGACGCGGACGTCTTCCGGGGCGTTGCCGCCGTCCGGGCTGGCTTCCGGGCTGACCCAGTCACCCAGCCGCGGATTGGCCACGATGCCGTCCGACGACCGGCCGAACTCGAGGTCGACGTACCGCTTCATGCCGTCGTAGAGCTCGGTCAGCACGCGCTCGTCGCCGCCGTACTGGTAGAGCCACCAGGGGATCATCACGTACGCCGAATGCCACGGCGGGTTCACGCCCCACTGACCCCAGTCACCCGAGCTGGGCGCGATCACCAGCGGCGCGCCGTTGGCGTCACGGGTCTCGTGGACGTCACGCATCCATTTCGCGAACAGCTCATGCACGTCGAGGTTGAGCATGAACATCTCGGCGCCGACCGCCGCGTCGCCGGTCCAGCCGTTCTTCTCGAACATCGGGGTGTCGGTCGGGATGCCGTGGATGTTGTTCTTCAGCGTGTCCACGACCGCGCGGTGGGTCTGGTTCATGGTCGCGTCCGAGCTGGCGAACGAGCCGGTCTCGGCCGCGTCGGTGTGCACCGCCTGGGCGGTGAACGCGTGCAGCGGCGGCGGGCCGTCGCCGGGCCAGCCGGTCACCTCGATGTACTGGAAACCCTTGTAGGAGAAGCGGGACTGCCACGACTCCGGGACGCCGGCGCCGGCCAGGACGAACCGGTCGGTCTGGAAGCCGGACCGGAAGTCGCCGTTGTTGGAGAAGTTCACCCGGCCGTTGGCGAGCAGCTTCTCGCCGTACTGCGCGCGGATGGTCACACCGGCCGGGCCCTGGGCGGTGAACCTCACCCACCCGGCGAGCACCCGCGGGAACTTCACCACCCAGACGCCGGACGCCGGCTGCGTGACCTCGACGGCGGGCAGCGACTCGGTGACCCGGATCGGCTGCTGACGCTGATGGACGAGCACGCCCTTCGGCCCGCCGGCCTCGCTCGCCGCCGCCCAGGACCGGTCGTCGAAGCCGGCCGTGTCGTAGCCGTTCTGGGCCTTGCGGGCGTCGTACGTCTCGCCGGCATAAAGATCGTCGAAGACCGTAGGCCCGTCGGCGATGGACCACGAGTCGTCCGTGACGATGTTCTCGGTGCGGCCGTCCACGTACTCCAGGTGCAGGACGGCGCGGACCACCGGCTCGTCGTGCCACGGCGGCGACTGCCATCGCCACACGTTGCCGCCGGTCATGCCGTAGAACCCGCGGCCGAGCTCCATGCCGATCGCGTTGCCGCCCCGCACGAGCTGCCCGGTGACGTCGACGGCGGCGTACTGGACGGTGTCGTCGTAGTCGGTGAAGCCCGGCGAGAGCACCCCGTCGTCGATCGCGGCGCCGTTGAGGGCCACCTCGGCGTAGCCGCCGGCGGCGTAGTAGAGGGTCGCGTCGGCGAGCTTGCCGTCGACCACGAACTCCTTGCGCAGCAACGGCGCCGGGCGCGCCTCAGCCTGCGGCGCGCGCACGTTGCCGCCCCACGGGCCCTGGCCGTACGGCGCTTGGACCACCGCGACGCCCCAGGCGCTGTCGTCGAACGACGGCGCCTCGAACCCGGCCGGAACGGTCCTGCTCGCCACCCAGTCCGTGCCGGTGGTGAACACCGACGTGCTGCCGTCGGTGTAGGTGATCCGGACCTTGGCCACCAGGCCGGCCGGCGACCCGGCGCCGTTGTCGGTGCGGATCGCGAACACGTTACGGGACGCGTCGAGGCCGACCCGGAACAGCCGCGACTGCTGCCACTCGTTCACGGCGCCCTGGGTCTCGCCGACCAGCGAGCCGTTGACCCACAGCCGATACAGGTCGTCCGCGGTGATCAGAATTTCGGCCGTCCGGGCGGCCCGGCCCGCCGGTGAGACGCGTACGGTGCGGAACGCGCGCGGCTCCGCGGGCGCGACCGGCGTCGTCGCCTCCGGCGTCCAGATCCAGGAAGCCCCGCCGAGATCCAGTTGGTCGGTGTCGCCGGCGCGGGCGTTGCCGATCCAGGAGCTGCCGGCCCAGTCCCCCAGGTCGTACAGTCCGGTGCGGAACCGGCTGACGGCGCTCGCGGCGCCCTTGGTGGTGGTGACGTCCACGCGCCAGACGTAGTCGGTGGCGGCGGCGAGGGCGGGCCCGGCGTACGCCACGTCGAAGGACCGGGCAGAGACCGTCCGGCCGCTGTCCCACACCAGCCGGCCGGCGTCGAGGCGGGACCTGCTGGTCGCCACACGCACCCGCCACGACACCTGCTCGACACCGCGGCGATCGGACTTGACGATCCACGAGAACCGCGGCTGCGCGACGTCGATACCGACCGGCTGCGTCTTTCGCTCCACCTGCAACAACGCAAGGTGGACCGCCGTGCCTCCGGCGGCCGCCGGCACAGCGGCGACCGGAACTCCGGCGACGGAGATCAGCAGGCTGATCGCGACGACGAGGAGCGATCGGATGGCCCGAGCGGGTGCAGGCATGGGGGGCTCCTTCCACGCTTGGAACGTTTCAGGGATTCAACCACGATCGATGTAAGCACGCCATGCCTTGTGGACGATCAGGGCTCTTCGAAGTTGGCGGGGCTGAGGCGGCGAACCTCGTCGATGCCGAGCACCGTGACCGGCTCCGGCTCGGCCGGCAACACCACGGCGGAGTGGGCGGTGAACGCGTCGGCGACGACCGGCCACCCGGCGACCAGCCACGGGTCTCGGCGGCGGGCACTGGAGCATGAGAAGGTTGACCCCGAAGTGAATCACCGAGAGGTTTCGTTGGCGGAAAGGTCTATCGTTCGGGACATGACCACCCCCGCCGGAACCCTCTGGCGCCTGATGTCCACGACCCTCGCATGAGCCCCATCCGGCTGGTCTTCGACATGGAGACCCGCGACCCCGACGACGTCCTCACCCTCTGCATGATCGCGACTCGCCCCGGGCTGCGGCTCGCGGCGGTCACCGTCAACCCGGGCACCCCGGCACAGCTCGGCGTCGTCCGTACGGTGCTCGCCCGCCTCGGGTCCGAGGTGCCGGTCGGCGCTCGGAACACCCGCGCGGAGAACGACGCCGTCTCGCCCTTCCACCGCACCTGGCTCGGCCACACCCCGCTCGCCGAGCCGGACGCCGTCGCGCACGAGCTGCTCGCCCACGCCCTGACGCCGGACGCCGTCCTGCTGACCACCGCGCCGCTGCACAACCTGCGCCTGCTGCTACGCAACCACCCCGAGACGGCCGTCGGCAGCTGGGTCGCCCAGGGCGGCTTCGCAGGCGACAACCTCGTCGCGCCCGCCGACCGCCTCCCGAAGTTCGCGGGCCTGACGACCACGGAGTCGTTCAACTTCGGCCACGACGTCAAAGGCGCCTTCGCCGCCCTCACCAGCGACCGCGTCCACTCCCGCCGCCTCGTCTCCAAGAACATCACCCACGGCGTCGCCTGGGACCGGACCTTCCACGAGCGGGTGCTTTCCATCGAGGAGCCGGCGCCCGGCGTACGGTTGGCGGCCGAGGCGATGGAGCTGTACCTGCGGGAGCACCCGGACGGTAAGCTTCTGCACGACCCGCTCGCGGCGGCGGCGGTGCTCAAACCCACCGCGTTCACCTGGGCCGAGGTCGAGGTCTACCGCGAGCAGGGCCGCTGGGGCGCCCGCCCCGCCGAGGGCACCGGAACCCTCATCACGGTCTCCGTCGACGCGCCTCGGGCATTGGCGGCCTTGTTCGAGCCGCAGAGGTCCACGCCACTACGGGACGGGGAGACGCGATGAACCTCGAATGCTGGATCTACGCCACCCGGCAGGGTTGCGAGACCCCCGAGTCGGCCGTCAGCGTCGTCCGCCGCCTCGGACCCCGCTTTCGGTCCTGGCTGGACGCCGGTCTGATCGCGGGCTATCAGGCCGTCGCGCTGACAGACCCGGAGGAGCTGGTGGAGCGTGACCTCGATCCCGAGATCCTCGATCCGGTGACCCACGGCGAGCTCCCGGCCATCTACCTCAACCTCACGTACGAGCTCGGCGGCCCCCGCCCGGATGCCGCCGAGCGAGACGCGCTGCTCGCCGAGGCCGGCCTGGTCCACGTCTTCACGGACTCGTCAGCTGGTCAGTAGCTCGACCAGCAGTTGCCGCGTGGTCTGACCTCCGCGCGGCGTCAGCTTGCGCACGATTCGCCCCCGCCTGTCGAAGATGACGATCGGGGCGCGGTGGTCGCCGTCCAGCACCACCGTCATGTCGTCCCCGAGCGCCAGCCGCACGTGGATCTCCGCCGTGGTGACCCGGTCCGCGTTCGGCTGAGTATCTTTGAACTTGGCGGTGTTCGGCTGCAGCGTCGTGCCGCCACTCTCCTCGGTGCCGAGCCCCATGGTCTCCCGGATCCAGTATGTCTTGAACGTGATGCCCGGATGATCCCTCAGGATCGGCTTGAAGATGGTGTCCCGCAGTGCACGCCCCGTCGTGCCGCCCATGTAGACGTCCACCATCGCCAGGTTCGAGGCGCCGCCCTCGATCAACGCGACGAAGGCCCGATGCACCTCCGGATTGCTGAACTTGCTGGCGAGTGACCGGGATGGGTGATGCTGAGGCCGGCCGGGCCGAGCTCGACACCATCCTAGGATTCTGGCATTGAGCCGGTCTCTCTTCCTTATCGCGGCGACGAATGACCAGGTGCACGAAACGCCACCTTCAATCTCGGAGATTCCCCCTTGGCTGCCGACCCTCCCCTCGTGATGTTCCCGCGCAAGCATCCGGTTCCCGCGCGAAGTGACGGTCGCGTTGCTCAGGTTCATACGAAATCCGCCGATGACGGGGTGTAAACACTTCATCACGTGCCGGGGAGTCTGGGCAGAATGATCGGTCTGGTTAGGCGTCTCCGGGTCGGGGTGCGGCTCGCCATGAGTTTTGCGCTGGTGGTGGCGCTCGCGTTCGCTGCCGGCGTGCTGGGGATCGGTATTTCGCAGAGGCAGCAGCAGGCCGCGCAGCAGGTGTCCCGGTACAACGCGATCGCGCAGGAAGTCCTCGAGCTGAGCCGGCACAACTCCGATATCAATGGGATGCAGGCGTTCTACATCTGGGATGTCAACGCCAACGGCCTCGCCGGGCTGACGAGCGACACGGGCTTCCGCTCCACCCTGCTGACGGAGAAGAAGGTGATCGCTGACATCGCACGGCGGATCGGCGCTCGGCCGTTGACGGAGGAGCAACGGGCTTCGCTGGTGACGATCGAGCAGAACCTGGAGTCGTTCTGGACGTCGGACGACAAGGTGGCGGCGGATTTTCTGGCCGGGCGAACGGCCCAAGCCAACAAGATGTACCTCGCGTCGGACAACTACACGCCGATCGCCGAGGCGACGGCATCACTGGTCGGGTCAACGACCACGCAGGCGCGAGTTGCCGCCGCGGCGGCCGATCGCCAGGCCTCCCAGGCGCGTACGATGATCATCGCCGTGCTGGCCTTCTCGTTGATGATCGCCGTCCTGGTGACTCTGCTGATCACGCGGTCGGTGGTGGTGCCGGTCCGTCAGGTGATGGCAACGATGCAGCGGTTCTCCGAGCGTGACCTCACCGCGGCGGAGGGCAAGGTGACCTCGGCACGCGATGAGCTCGGCGATATGCAGAGCGCCGCTGTGGCTGCTGTCACCGCCGTCCGCGAGACGGTGTCGACGATGAGCTCCGCCGCCCGCAATGTCGCTTCCGCGTCCGCGGTCGTCCGCACCATCAGCGCCGAGGCCAGCGAGAGTACGCGCGACACCGCGGGCCGAGCCGGCCAAGTCGCCGAGATCGCGCAAGGCGTCAGCCGCAGCACCCAGACGGTGGCGGCCGGCGCGGAGGAGATGGGGACCTCCATCCGGGAGATCGCCGACAACGCGACCGGGGCCGCTCGGGTCGCCGCCGACGCTGTACTGGCCGCCAACGCAACAAATACGACGGTCAACAAGCTGGGCGAGTCATCGAACGAGATCAGCAATGTCGTCAAACTCATTACCGCGATCGCCGAGCAGACCAACCTGCTGGCCCTCAACGCCACGATCGAGGCGGCCCGCGCCGGCGACGCCGGAAAAGGATTCGCCGTGGTGGCCTCGGAGGTCAAGGACCTCGCTCAGGAGACCGCCAAGGCGACCGATGACATCTCCCGGCGGGTCGCGGCGATCCAGACCGACAGCGAGGACGCGGTGACGGCCATCGCGTCGATCACGCGGATCATCGGGGACATCAACAGCTACCAGGCCACGATCGCGTCCGCCGTCGAGGAACAGACCGCCACCACAGGTGAAATGAGCCGGAGTGTTGCGGAGATCGCCGACGGCAACACCCGCATGGCCCGGGAGATTGTTTCGGTTTCCGAGCTGTCGAGCGGCACGTTGCAGACGTTGACCACCACCGAACAGGCGGTCTCCGAACTGGCTTTGGCGTCGCGCCAGCTCAACGACATCGTCGACACGTTCCGGCTCTGACCGTGCGTAGTCACGGGCCAGGCCATACCTGGCGCAGGTGGCTTTCCATGATGGGACAGGCACCGGGCGCGGCTTCAGGAGTGTGAGTGGTGGCAACCATGATGCTGATGCTACTGATCCACAGCCCGGGCGGTGAGCGCCGCCCGGCCGCTCTGGTCAGCACCGGCATGCTGGGACTGTGCGTCGCCGACGGCGGTTATGCCTACTTCCTCGCCATCGGATCACAGGACTACGAAGCGTTCGCCTACACCGGCCGGCTGGGATGCTTCGTGCTGGTCGGGCTCGGCGCCCGCAGCGCCCGCCATCCGGCCCGGGCGGCAGGGTGGGAAGTGTCGCCGACACGACAGCGCCGGGGACCGCCGAGGCACCAGGATCAAGCATGGCTTTCCACGGGGCACCAACGATCATCACCATCACGTCCGACGGCTGCCGGGCGCACGCCTACCGCGCTGTCCACGAGCTTTCGCCGACTTCCACCTCGGGCCTCGACTGGTTCGACGACCACGGCTACAAGCTCGAGCCGCGGTTCGACGATCAAGGGCAGATCACTTCTCTGGTACGCGCGGGGGCGCCCGACTCCGGCGCTGTCCTCGCACGTCTGCACGCCGTGCTCGACCACGCCGCCGACCGGGTTCGCGAGCGGCCCGAGCGCGTCGAGGACTGGGGCGTCACCGCCGACGACGCGATCGACACCCTCGACGGGCTGCGGCGGCTCCCGCTCGACGAGATCGTCACGGCGGGTCTGCTGGACAGCGCCGGCTCGGCGAGCACTTCCGGCGGCAGTCTCGACGGGCCGGTGCCGCACGGCTCCTGGCTGCACCGGATCCTGTTCCACTAGAGCGCATCTGACGGATCATCACCGGTTGCGATGATCGATCGTTGTCTCGTCGTGGCTGGTGATTTAACTGATGAGGACTGGGAACGGCTTGAGCCGTTGCTGCCGAGCATGGACCCGCAG
>NZ_BSTL01000069.1 GCF_030269485.1 Actinoplanes sp. NBRC 103695
TACGGCGATCACCCACCCGCGCGGCGGCACGCTCATGCGCTGACCGACCGGGCGCTGACCGACCGCGACGATCACGGCAGCGTTGCTCGCCTGTTCGGCCGTGAGCCCGTCCGGGGTCGCGCCGGGGTTCGTGACGGTGGCCCGGCACCCGTCGGCACCGCCACCCCCGAACACCGCCGACACCGCGCCGACCCCGGCCGCGACGATGACCACCAGCAGGACGAGCACCCCGCCGACCGCCCACGAGATCACCCGTCCCATACCGCACCGCCCGAGGCCGTGAGGTCGGCCAGCGCGACGCGTCCCGGCTGTCCGGGCATCCGCCATACCGGCCCCACCGGGCCGCCCGCCCCGGCGGCGTGGTCGGCGGCGGCGGTCGCCACGGTCACCGCGTCCGGCACGCCGGTGCGGGCAAGCTGTGCGTGCAGGTTCGCCTCCCGCGCGGCGGTGGGAAGCCAGAACAACACCGGATAGGCGCGCGACGGCGGGAGGGCGGCGTAGCCGGTGAGCTTGCCGACGACCCGGGACAGCGTTTCGGTGCCGAGGTCGGTCTCCAGCCAGAACGGCACCGCGTGCCCACCGTCGATCCACACGCCGTGACCGTCGGGGCGCACCACCATGCCGACCGCCTCCCGGCACGCGGCCTCGTTCCACCAGCGCGCCAACCGGGTTGCCGGGTCGGTGCGGGCGTACGCGCTGAGCGCGACGAAAAACCCGTTGGTGGTGATGAGGTGCGTCAGTGTCGGAGACAGGGCCAGTCGGGCGGTGGCGTCGCGTACGGCGGACGGGCGGGGCAGCGTGTCACCGTTTGAGGCCGCGACGATCGCCGCGCCGACCGGGCCGAGGGTCCACCTCCACGCTTGCGAGCCGGGCCTCTGGTAGTGCCGGAACCGGTCGAGGATGTCGCGCTCGAGCAGGGTGTTGAGCCGGTTGCGGGCTCGACCGGCGGAACCGAAGGTGAGATCGACGAGCTGGTCGGTGGTGAAGGTCTTGTGCTGGTCGAGCAGGTTGAGCAGGAACCGGTCTCGGGGGGTGAGTCTGGTGAGTTCGCCGGCCACGACGGACGCCGTCAGGCGAGCCCCGTGAGGGGCAGAAGCATGAAGGCTAGAAGCAGTGATATCTCTTATCAGTCGGTTCCGGTCCACCAGTCCTCCTCAACGCCGTTGACCTGCGGGTATGGGCTGTCATAGGGGGCGTTTTCCAACGAGTCCTCGGACTCGTTGGAAAACTCGTTGGATTGCTCGTTGGACGGCTCGTGAGGGGTCTCGTTGGACCGCTCGCCATGCACAGCGAAGGTGTTACGACCGACGAACGGCTGTACGGGAACCTGCACTGAACCCTGCGGTTCGGTGCTCGCCGGGACCGTTGCCGTTGCGCCGAGCAGCTTCCTGCGGTCCTCGTGCGACAGCCCGGTGTGCTCGCGTGCCGCCTGGCGCAGCACCGCGGACCGGCCGTTGACCGGTGGTCGAGGCGGCTCGGTGTCGGCGGTGACCGGAGGGACCACCCGGCCGCCGGCCACTGGCCGGAGCACGACCTCGTAGCCGCCGAGCCGGATCAGGTCCCCGTCGTCCAGGTACGGGCGCAGGTGGCGGGCCTGGTCGACGGCGTCGCGGGGGGCGAGGGCGAAGTAGACCTTGTTGCGGGCGTTGGCGTCGATCGCCTCTTGCATGTCGCCGGACAACTGGCCCAGGTACTGATGCGCCAGGACGAACGAGGTGTGCAGGCCGCGGGCCTCGGCGAGGGCGTCATCGATACCGATGGGCAGGTGCAGAAAGTTGTGACACTCGTCCAACACGACCATCGCGTCCGGGCGATCGTGTTCGGGGATGCGAGCGCGGGCGGTGGTCGCCTGCCACAACCCTGCCAGCAGCAACGAGCCGATCAGGCGGGTGCCGTCCTCACCGATGACCCCCTTCGGCAGCCGGGCCAGCAGTAGCCCGCCGTCGAGGATGTCGGCGAAGGAGAACGTGGTGGCCGCCACCCCGAACAGCGACGTCGCCATCGGATGCGCCAACACCAGCCGCAACCTGGACAGCAGCGGCGCGGTCAGCCCAGCCCGCTGACCGGCCGAGAGCCCGTCGAAGCCTTCCCAGAACTCGCCGAGGGTGTTGCCCTCCCACGCTTTCAGCGCGTTGGTGACCGTCGCGACCCGCTCGGCCCGCCATTTCGAGTCCGACAGCAGCCGCGGCAACTGCGCGAGGGTCGAACCTTCGAGGTGGGCCAGGGTGAGCAGGGCGTGGTAGCAGATGTCGGCGGTGCGGTGGCCCCACCAGCGCGCCCACACCTTCGCCATGACGGCCGTCAGGTTCGCGGCCACATCGTGCGGAGTGCCACCGTGCACGGCCGGATCGAGCAGGTTGATCGCCGGGGGTGCGTGCCGCTCGTCCGGATCGATCAGCACCAGCCGGTCACCTGCGGACTTCGGTAGCCGGTCGAGCAAATCGCGGATCAGATCGCCCTTGGCCGGGTCGAACGCGGCGACACCGCGTCCGGCTTCGACGTCGTCCAGGATCATGTTCATCAGCAGGGTGGTCTTGCCGGTCCCCGTCGGGCCGAGCGCGTGCACGTGGTAGCGGCAGTCGGTCAGCGAGATCCCGATCCTCGTGCGGGGGCCGGCGTTCGCGACGCCGATCACCTTCCCGCCTAGACCGTGCCGCTGATCGAGCGGGACGAGGTTGAGCCGCCCGGTCGGCTCCGGTGCACCATTGGTGGATTCGGTGGTGGGTGGGCTGGTCACGGGGCGCTCCACGGTGTCGGCGGGGTGGGACTGGTGGCGGGTCCGGCGCGGAAGACGTCGCGGCCTCCGGGCCTGCGCCGCGACGCGGCGGCGGGTAGCCCGTGGGCCGCCGGTTCGGCGGGCAGCCCGGCCAGAGCTGCGGCTTCACCGACAGCGGCCAGGCTCATCCGGGCCTCGGGCACCCACCGCTGCCCTGCCTGCGTGGCGCCTCGGCGCAGGCGCCGGCGGGTGAAGTGCGCCGACAGCAGCCCGAACCCGCTCGTGATGTCCGCGGCGGCGGCCAGAGCGGCGGCCTTCGTCGGGCCGGTGCCGGTGGCGTAGACCGCGACGAGCAGGTGCGGGGCGGCGGCGAGTTTCCCGCGCGCCTGCCGCGCCAGGTCCGCCATATACGGGTCAGCCGGGCCGGTCCGCCGCCGGGTACTACTCGACGGGCCGAGCGTGGCCAGGCTGAGCACGCCGAGGACCAGCACACGGAGCCCGTCAGCCAGCAGCCCGGCGGCGCGGGCGGTGCCCCGGGACTTGCGGGCGCGTTCCGGATGGGTAGTAGCCCGGCGCAGCATCCGCAGCCGATGCGCGGGGGCACGGCTGATGTGGACTTGCAGCAGGCCACCGCCGGTGCGCCCGGCCGAGGCGAGCCCGTCGAACACCGCCCGCAATCGGTCCTCGTCGGGCGGGGCACTCTCCCAATGCCGGGAGCTGGCCGTCGAGGTGTCCTCCACTAGGGGAAGCCAGTCCGGCTGCGTCGGGCGCACCATCAGCGTGGTCCTGGTCCCGCCGGTGGAGATGCGGGGCGGCCTGGCCTGTTCGGCGCGCACACCGGGCCAGCCCCGCTGCAGCATCCGCAGCACAGCGGTCGGGTTGACACCCGGAGGGAGCCACAGACCGGCGCGCATCCCATGCGGGTCGGCCTCGACCTCCCACACGATGCGCGGCGGGCGCAGCGCCCACCGACCCGGCGCGGGCAACGCCGTCGCGAGGAGCCGCCAGAGTCCGACGGTCGCGGCCGGGGTGGCGGTGACCGGCGGAACGATCTGCAACCAGTGAGCCTGCGCGGCGTGCTGGCGCCACGCCCGCCGCCGCCACGCCCGCCACAGCCAGAAGAGCCCGACGAGGACGGCCAGGCCGGCGAGCAGCAGAGGCCACCGCTCGCGGATGAGTTCCCCCACGGCGGCGGGGACTTTGCGGCCCCACGTGCCGCACGCTATCTCGCCGAATACGGAGTCGGGGATGCCGTCGCGGCCGGGCACGCACCCGGGCGGGGACGGAGTTGGGGACGGCGGGGCGAACAGCGGGGACGACAGATTGAACAACAGCTCGAAGGCAGACATGATGGGCTCCCGGTCGCTCGAGCGGATTACTGGCGGGTCGTGGGTGGACCGGTGATGACCAGGTCGTGTTCGACGTCGTCGGCGAGGCTGTGAAACGCCACCCGCGAAGATCCACTCGCGAGGAGGGCGTCTCCGCGTGTGCAGGACAGCAGGTATGCCTGCTCGCCGTCGGTGAGCCCGAACGCCTTCGTGACGGCGTCGATCGCCTGGGTTGCTTGCCGGAGCAGCACCTGGGTGGCTGCGTTCGAGACCACGGCCCGGCCGACGTCGGTGGCCAGGACGTCAGCGGCGTCCTGGGTAATCACGGACAGCCCGGTGTTGTACTTGCGCGCTGACTTCGCCAGACGGAACAGGAAGTCGGCGCCGAGGCCGGCGCGCAGCATCAGCCACGCCTCGTCCACCAGCACCAGCCGCCGCGTGGACGGCCCGGTTCGGTTCGCCGTGCTGACGGTGCGCCAGATCGCATCCAGGATGAGCAGGGTGCCGACCGGTTTCAGCTCCTCCGGCAGGTCCTTGATCGCGTAGACGACCAGGTGCCCGGTAGGGGCGGTGGAGGTCGGCCCGTCGAACAGACCTTTGAAGGAGCCGGACACGTACGGGTACAGCCGGGCCGCGAGGACTCGTCCCGCGTCGCCCGCGTCCGGCAACGCGGCGGCGACGTCGGCCAGCAGCGGCGCGGGCCGCCGCCAGGTACGCGGGTCGGTGGTGATGCCTTTGCCCCGGTAGGCGGCCAGGACCGCCACGTCCAGGGCGGCGGCTTCCTCCGGCGACACCCCGGCCCCGCCGGTGAGCACCGCGACGAACGTCTGCAGGAACAGCGCCCGCCGCACGAGGGCGTCGTCGCCGTCTCCGGCGGACAGATCCAGGGGGTTGATTCGCACGCCGGGCACGCCGGGCCGGATGATCGTCCCGCCGACCGCCTGCGCGAGGCGTACGTATTCGTCTTCAGGATCGATGACGAACGCCTCTACACCCAGGTACACGTTGCGGAGAAGGTCGAGTTTGGCCAGGTAGGACTTGCCTTCACCGGAGCGGGCGAGGATGACGGAGTTGTAGTTGGACTGCGCCCAGCGGTCCCACACCACGACACCCGGGCTGTGCAGGTTGAGGCCGTAGAGCACGCCCATGCCGGTCTCGGCGGCGGTGACCGGCAGGTCCGGCGACGTGAAGGGGAACGCGGCCGCGAGGGCGTCGGTGTCGAAGACCCGCTTCATGTTCAGGGCATCGAAGGCCAGCGGCAGGCCGGTGATCCAGCCTTGCAACTGCCGCCACGTCGCCAGCGCCACGTCGAGCAACAACGACGAGGCGAGGGCTCTGACTTCCGTGAGCCGGTCGGCCAGCTCCGCCTCGGTGTCGGCGTGCACGGTCAGGTAGAGCCCGAGGCGGAACAGGCGGGCCTCACCCCGGGCCACGCGGGAGGCCAGGTCCGCGGCATCAGCCGCCGCGGCGTCCAACTCAGGGTCATCGAGGCGGCCCTTGGTCGCGGTCTGCCGGCGGGACGCCTCAAACCGGCCGCGCTGCTTGCGCAACCGCTGGGAGGCCACGACCGCAGGAACGGGTTCGATGTGCAGGGACACATCCACCCGTCCCGGATAGGACAGCAATGGCTCGAGCCAGCCGGGGCCGACCTCCGCCGGGTAGCCGGTGACGGCCAGGGCGGCGCTGTAGTCGTCCCCGACCCGAACCGAGCGCCCCCCGACCTCGACGGCGTCGGGGCTGCCCGGGACGACCGTCGGAGTCTCGGGGACGGCGGTCGTAAGATGGCGAGACAGCAGCTTCACAGCTCCTCACTTCCTTGCACGTTCGGGACGGGCCGTCCCGCACCGCCCGCCAGCGGCGGGGACGGTGGGACGGCGGGGTTGAGGGCGTCGGCCAACGCGACGGACGCCTCGGCCGACCCGAGAACAGTCGCCGCGACTTCGCAGCCGGACAGCGCCCGCACGGTCTCGGCGGCCTGATGCGCGGTGTGACCGGGGCTGCGGGTGCTGCGCACCGCGACGGTGACCTCGCGGTGCAGCAGCTCCCGCCGCGCGGCGAGGTCGTCGAGGAAACCCGCGTGCGAGCGGGCCGCCTCTTCCAGAGCGGGGTGCGGCAGGCTCGGCGCCCGCGACACCAGCCGGTCGGCCAGATCAGTCAGGTCGACGCGTTGGGCGCGCACGAGGATCTGCGCCGGGCCGTCCAGGCTGTGCAGCCAGCGGGCGAACCCGGCGACCAGGCCGTTCTGCTCCGCCGGAGTCCGCAGCCCAAACGCCACCGTCGACGCGGCCACCAGGCCGGTGGTGCCGTCCGGGCCGAGATCGACCAGACCGTCGGGCGTGATGCCTTTCGCGGGCAGGCGCAACGGGGCGGGCAGCGGGAGCCGGTCACCCGGCCCCCGCGTGGTCGACACCCACCCCGGGGCCGGGGTGACCGGGCCGTCGGCCGGGACGAGCTGGTGCGGAGCACGCCGGTGCCGCACGGCCGCGAGCAGCCACCGGTCGAGGCTGACCCCGTCGCGGCGGCCGACCGCCAGGAAGAACCCGGTACCGGCGATCGGCAGAGCGCAGACGAGGAAGACCAGCGGCGGCACCACCGTTGCCAGGGCGGTCCACGCCGCATAGAGCAGCAGGCCGATGACGGTCAGGATGACCAACTGCCGCCAGGCCAGATTGAACGCGACCCGGTCCTCCCGCTCGACATCAGCGGGCACGCGAGCTCTCAAAGGTGCTTCGTCGCTACGGCGGCTCATCACTTGTCTCCTCGGGGACGGCGCCTGGCAGGCGGCGGGGACGAAGCCGCCGGAGGCGGGGACGGCGGTGCCGGGCGCGGGGACCGCCGCGCGGTTGAAGCCGGACCCGGTGACGCCGGAGTCCCGGTCACCGGTGGCGGGCCGCCCGCGCTGGACGGGCGGGCGGCCCTTCGGGCCGCCGTGGGCCGCGTCTTCGGGGTCGGCGGTGCGGAGGAGAACACCGGCGTGACCGGGGCCGGTGGCCGGCGCGGCGCGCTCTGCGGTCGCTCCGTAGCCGAGAACGTCGATGCAGGTGCCGGGCCGGGCGGTGTCGGGCTCGCCGGGGTCGGCGGGGCGCCGCTGAAGGCCACCGGTGTCGGACCTGCGACGGGTCGTGACGAAGGCGGTTGTGCAGGGCTGGCGTGCGAAAACGGTGCGGCCGGGGCCGAACCGGTCGGGGCCGGTGCCGGGGTGCCCGGCTGTGCTGGGTGGCTGAACGCCGGTGCCCCGTTGGTGCCAGCAGGCACCGCCAACGGCGTCTGCGTGGTCGGGGCGTTACTGAACGCCACCGGACCGGTCGGAGACGGCCGGGGCAGGGCGGGGCGCGGGGTAGCCGGGCGTGCGCCGCGTCCGCCTGGGGCAGGGGCGGGCCGAGCGGTCCTCGTTCCACTGGTGGCAGCCCGCTGACGTGCCGCCGGTTGGGCACGGGCGGTTCGACTGCCTGCCGTGGCCGCGCCGGTGAGCCCGGCGGCGGCACCCAGGGTTTTGATCATGACGAATGCCTGGATGAGCTGTCCGACCAGGCCCCGGCCTTGGCTTTGCATCCCGATCGGGGCGAGGACGAACTGCTTCATCAGGCCGGGCACCTTGATCAGCAGCCACAGCATCGTGACGCAGACCAGCACCCCGAGCAGCCCACTCGTGGTGGCCGGCACCCCGAGCAGCACCAGTCCGGAGGGGGTGAGGAACACCTTGACGGTGCCCACCACGATCACCGCCTGGGCCACCTGCAGACCGAGGCAGGCGAAGAAGGCCCGCCACCAGGTGTAGGCGATGCCCTCGGTCTGCGGACTGGCGTGACACACCATGGCCAGGGGCGCAATACCGAACAGCAGGACCAGCAGTGCTACGCGCAGGATGAACGTGATAACCACGACCAGGCCGAGGACCGCCACGGCGATGACCAGCAGGATGAGCAGGATGTTGGGTGAGGTGCCGGTCAGGGGCTGATCGAGGATGCCGGAGATGGCTTGGGCCGCGTCCGGGCCGTCGACCCCTTGCCCGGCGATGGCGGCGGTCAGGGCATTGGTCGCCTCGATGGCTTTGCCGCACAGGATCAGGCTGATGTTGGAGACGACCGCGCCCACGGCGAGCCGGGGTGCGATCTGTTTGAACCCGTACTGGCTCTGCAAGGTCTCCCGCGACGCGAGGATGAACCCGCCGAGGACCACGAACAACACGTAGATGCCGTTCGCGACGATCAGGCTCGTCGTCCAGACCGCTTTTACCTGTGGGTTGCCGGTGATGTCGGGGGTGGACAGGGCGGTACTGCCGAGGGCGTTCATGACCGGCTTCAGACCGGTCTTGGCGACCCACAACAGGAACTCGTTGATGGCCTTACGGATCTGGCCGGGGATGTCGAACATGCCCGGCTCGTCGTCCCCGGCGTCGTCGGTGGGCGCCGGGGACGGGGACGGCCCCGGGGACGGCGCAGGCGTGAGCGGGGACGACGGGACGGTCGGCGTCGGCCCGCCCGGCGGCGGTGCCGGGATCGGGGACGGCACGACCGGTGCGGGCGCGGGAGTCGGGGACGGTGCGCCCGGCGCAGGGACGGGTGCCGGGGACGGGTCGGCCCACGCTGGACTCGCGAGGGCGAGACCGAGGATCACGCCGACGCTGAGGACGGCGAGCACCAGCAGCCGTACCCGGCGGCGGGACGGTGAGGTGGGGGTCATCAGGCCACCCACCCGCCGACGATGGTGACGATCAGCGGTGCCAGCAGAGCTCCGGCGTAGCCGATCGCGGCGCTGCGAAAGGCGATCTTGCCGCGTTCGACCTCGCCGGGCTCACCGCTGGTGTAGCGCAGGAACCCGACGGTCAGGCACAAGGTGGCCCAGCCCGCGAGGATCCCTACCAGCCAGAGCCGGATGTTGTTGACGACCTGATCGATCGAGTCAGCGGCCAGCACGACCGTGCCAGGCTCAGCGGCAGCTTGCGCCGTTCCGGCGCAGGTCAGGACCACCACGGCGGTGATACCGGCCGCCGTGGTGAGCAGTCGCACGGTGCGGGGCAGACGTCGGCCGCGCCGGTCGGTGACCGGCCGACGCGGAGTCGGGGTGGGGCGGTGCAACGGGTGACGGTTCATGGGACGTGGGCACCTCCAGGCAGCCCGGCCCCACACCCCGAGGTGTGGGGCCGGGCGAGCGAATGTGCGGAAGAGGTGGTGACCTGCGACCGGCGCGGTGGCCGTCCTCCTTCGAGGTGTCGGCTAGGCCGTTGCGGGTGTCAGCGCCGTCAGCGGGGCCGGTCGAACGAGGTCACCAGGTGCGGAAAAGTCCCGCACTAAGAGATACAGATTTGGGCCTTCTTTTCGACATCCGGCTGTAACAGCACAGGTCAGGAGCCCTGTCCCGGATCGGATGCGAGGGTCATCGTGGCCTCGGCGATCACGGCCGCGTCCTCGTCGGACAGCACGCCTGCGCGGATCGCCGCGACCAAGCGCTCCTCGGCGCGGTCGCGGGCCTTGTAGACCGCCTTGACCGCCTTGCCGAGGCCCTGCGCGTAGCCGGCCACCGGCACGCCCTCCAGGCGGGTCGCGCCGATCAGCTCCGCCTCGAAGGCCGTGATCACCCCGGCCGTGACCGCACGGGCCAGCACCAGGTCCGGGTGTCCGGCCGTCGGCGCGGACACCGCCAGCTCCACCGGCGCCTTCGGACGCTCGTGGTCGGCGCGCAGCGCCGCGCGGGCGGTGGTGAATGTGGCGCTGAGGAGCCGCTGCGCGACCCGCGGACCGCCCGGCTTCAGGCTGCGCAGCGCGGCGACGAAGGCGGTCAACAGCTCGGCCTGCACGTCCCCGGTGAAACCGCGCAGCCGGTACGCCGCCGGACGCAGCCCCGGCAGGGCGACCCCGACCGCGCCCACGACCCAGGCCGGGCCGTCGGTGCGGGCGTGCTCGATCAGCAGCCGCCACGCCCGGTCACTCGCGGCGTAGCCGCAGGACGGGTGCATCAGGATCGCGGCCAGCTCCGACAATGCGATCCGCCGGGCGGGCAGGCCCCCGCCGAGGGCGGCACCGTCGACCGACAGCGGCCCGGGACCGGTGTTGAGCAGCCGAAACGCGGTCGCGGCGACGTCGAAGGGCTGCTCACCGAGCACCAGAGCCGGTGCGTCCGAACCGGTGGTGGGCAGCAGGGAACGGATGGACTCAGACATGGAAGATCCCCCGAGAACGTGGGTGTGGGATGCCGGCGCCTCGAAAGGGGCGTCCCGGCGGGAACTGCTCCCATCCCGCCACTCGGGTGTCACAGATCTTGAACACTGTGGATCTTGTTCAAGGGTCACGCCACGTGTTCAACCTCAGTGCTAAGCGCACCGTCGCCGACCACCTCCTCAATGGGAAGTGCGCAATGCCGTGGCGTCTGACCAGCGTGTTCAACCCCGTTACAGAAGCGCAGAATGAGGACCTCCGGTGGCGACCGGCGTGCCGTGAATGTCGGATGTCCACTGCGCCACGGGGCTAACGCATGACGGCCGCGCACACGACCGGACGGCCCGACGTGTTCAAACCCGGGCGAAGGATGAGCCCACCTCCGGCGAAGCTTGATGATCTTGTTCAGCCCGCAGGTCGATCTTGTTACATGACTGACGATCTTGTTCAAACGGGAGATGATCTTGTTATAGGCGAGCCTGATATAGGTCACGGCGAATGCGTTCCAGTCACCTCCACCGGCCTCGGTATGCGAGGACACGGCATCCAGGCTCAAGGTCTCTGACCTGTGTGTTCAACCCTGGCCAGATCTTGCTAGAGCGGCCTCGGTCTCGCTGTTCCCGGACGTCGGCGGGCGTCGGAGGTCCGGGCCGATGTCGAAAACAGGCCCGAAATCTGTATCTCTATGTGTCAGCGTTCGTCGGCGGACATGGCCCACCACGCCCATGCCGCAGACACACCCCACCAGCCCCCGCACCGAGCGGGTACCCGTCGCACTGCTGCTTCGCCCGAACCACCCCTACCGTCCCGCCGACTCGGCCGGGCGAGCACTGCCCGACTGGTACGGCATCCACCCAGACGACCTCGCGCTCCTGATCGCCCGCTACACCCGCGACGGCGACCTCGTCCTGGACACCGACGCCCACCCCACCGTGGCCGCCGCCGCCGAGCACCTGCACCGCTGCTCCGGCGTCGTGGTCACCGAAGGTGAACAACCGCCCGCCCGGCTCGAACCCGCTGAGGGTGGGCCGCCGGCCAGCACCCGGCCTGACACCGTACTCGTGCTGGCAACCCTGCCGCGCCTGAGCATCGACCACCGCGACGCGCACGCCCTGAGCCGGGCGCTGAGCGCATGGCAGGCGCTGCTACGCCCCGGCGGGTTCCTCGTCGTCCTGCTCACCGCCGGACCCGGCACCGGCGCACTCGGGCACCGCTCGACCGTCATCGCCGCCGCCCTCAGCGCCGGGCTGGTCTACCACCAGCACATCCCGGCACTGCTCGTGCCGCTGTCCGAAACCGAGCCGCGCACTGATCCCCGCCCGGCCGCACGGCCGCCGCTCATCGCGGGCCGCCACGTCCGTACCCACCGAGACCTCGTCGTCTTCACCACGATCGCCCCGGAGGCCACGGATGCCTGAGTCGTTGCCGAACACCCGCCCGGCCGCCGCTGCCGTCCGCACCGGCGGGCACCCCGTCCCCGACACCTTCCCTATCAACGACGCCGTCCCCCTCAACGCCTCCGACACCCCGGCCGTTCGGTCCATCCCCGCCAGCGGTCCCGTCCCCGGCTCTGTTGGTGACATCGGCCCCGTCGCGAGCAATGTCCCGGGCATCAGTCGCGTCGCTACGTTGCTCACTGAGGGATACCCGGGTTCGGTGTGGCTGACCGGCCAGCGACCGTCACGCGAGCTGCGCCGAGGCCGGTATGTCGCCGAGTCGATCACCCACCCGGGCAAGATGCTGCCCACCATCGCCCGCCAAGCCATCAACACCTACACCGACCCCGGCGACGTCATCCTTGACCCGATGGCCGGCATCGGCACCACAGTGGTCGAAGCGATGCACCTCGACCGCCACGGCGTCGGCATCGAATACGAAGACAAGTGGGCGGCCCTGGCCGCCGTCAACGTCGCCCTCGCCGAACAACAGGACGCCCCGGGCAGTGGCGTGATCTACACCGGCGACTCCCGGAACCTGCCGACGCTCCTGCCGTCGCAGATGCGCGGCACGGTCGCCCTCGTGATCACCTCACCGCCGTACGGGCCGTCCACCCACGGCCACGTCCGCACGCCCGGTCCACGGCGCGGCAAAGTCCGTAAGCTCAATCACCGCTACGGCGGCGCCGACAACCTCGCCTACCGCGACCACGACACCCTCGCCCAAGGTTTCACCGACATCCTCGCCGGATGCCGGGCCGTGCTGCGCCCCGGCGGACATGTCGTCATCACCGCCCGCCCCTATCGGCGCCACGGCGAACTCGTCGACATCCCGGGCATGGTCGTCGCCGCCGGAGAAGCGGCGGGGCTCGAACTGGTCGAGGAATGCGTAGCCCTGATGGCCGGCGTCCGCAACGGCCTCCTCGTGCCCAGGGCGTCGTTCTTTCAGCAGAAGAACGTCGGCAACGCCATCGCCGACGGAGACCCGCAGTGGCTCGTACAGCACGAAGACGTGATCGTCCTACAGCTCCTCGGAAAGGATGTGCCGTGAACCGATCGGCCTGGGCTGTCGATGCCGTCCGCGCACTCGGCACCACCACCGACATCGTGACCGCCGGCGCCGTACTCGGTATCGGCCGAACCACCGCCTACCAACTCGCCCGTGCTGGAGAATTCCCCGTGCCCGTAACCCGTGTCGGCCGCCGCTTCGTCGTTGGCGTCCCACACCTGCTTCGCCTCATCGGAGCTACTGAGACGCCGGCCGACAACCCACCCGCGCGGTAAATCAGCGAAGACGTCGGGGGCCAGCGTGCTGGCGAAGACCACCGGTACGGCCACGCTTGATCTGCGCCCCCTACCCGGCATGGATGACGTCGACCACACGCCCCAGCGGACTGCCCTGTTCACACATCCGCTGGGGCACAACGACTACCGAATCGGGCATGATCCATGAAAACTGGAACCACGTCCAAGCGCTGCGGCTGCCGCAATCCCGGCACCGGTAAACCGTGGGGTTGAGTTCCCCCCGTTTCGACGGAGCGGTGGTTACCTGCTTCCGGTCGGGGCAGGGGTGAGGTTATCTGGCTCGGTCTGGGTGTGCCAGGCGGTCTCGTATTCGTCCGGGCTCAGGTAGCCGAGTTC
>NZ_BSTL01000070.1 GCF_030269485.1 Actinoplanes sp. NBRC 103695
TCGCGATACAGACGCACAGCACGCGCCCTCAGTTCGTCGGGGTACTTCTTCGGTGCGGCCACAGAACGTCCTCCCCATGATCAGTCGATCATGTTTGAGAGGCTCCACCAAACCGGGGGGAACTCACGGATGAGGGCGCGTAGCAGGAAGGTTGGGGCTGCAGCGACGTCCTGGCCCACAGAGTCGGCCAGATCGACAAGAAAATTGTGCGGAACGTTCTTACTCGCCGCATGGCAGGCACGTAGGGCGATGACCGTTAATTCTTGGTAACGCCGCGTGCGTAGTCCTGGCGTCACGTCCTGGATCGCTCCGGAGAGAGCGGCTTTTGTCATGCTTGTCAGAGCTGTGTCCGAATGTAGACGTGCGGCCTTCGCGATGGTGTACCAAGAATCTGGCCATGTCTGGCCACAGTGTTTCCACCAAGCGGGGCGCGAGAGCAGAACATGGACCGGCCCGACTTCCCAGTCGGTTTCCGCGGCGACGGCAGCGGCGTCATCAGCATCGAGGGGAAGATCGACGACGTATTGAGCAGCCAGCCGGCGCAGTATGCGGGAGACGTCAATCTCATTGTTGCGGTCCCAGAGGACGGTAAGCAGGTCAAGCAGGCTGAACGTCGAGACTCCTCGCCCACGCGCTTGCTGTCTGCCGTAGGAGTCATCGCACCACATGGCTACATCGAGATCCGCCCCGAGTGCGATCGTGTCGGCCGGCGCTCTGCTCGGCTGAGGGATCGAGCGTGGCTGCAGGCCGCGTATGGCTTCTTCAAGTAATGCAGCTTGCTCGCGAAGCCAGCCGCGCTTTACCGCGGAGAGAGTCGTCCGGTCAATCTGACCGTCGGCTTTCAGGGAAAGGTGCTGGAACGCAACCGTCGTGCTGCGTACGGCGTCACTAGTCCGGATCGCGTCGTTGACCGTCGTGACTGGGATGAATAAGTCACGTATGGCGCCGCGCAACGTCAGTTGGTCTTCGTGTTCGAGCAGGTTCAGCAGGTGCAGGGAGGACATATCGATGACCGCCTCGCCCGCCTCTAGGGCCGATCGTGCCGCGCCTTCGCCAACACGGCGCAGCCCTAATGTCAGATCCGACGCAAAGAGCACACCGGCGGGACGGTGCAACAGCGCCGCGCCGTACGGCTGATTCGTCTCCCGGGCGAGTTCCGGCAGCCCGACAGTGCCGCTTCTCACGCCGTCAATCAGCCGATTAAGTACTGCGGGATCGGGCTGACGGCGAGTGAGGAGCTCGCGGATCGTGTTGTCGTCGCTCAGCTGGACCTGCCAGATTCCGTGCTCATCACCCGTCTGGAGTTCGGCGGCGAGGGCTTCGACTTGCTCGACAATCGGCTGCGGGAAGGCGGCGGTGCCCTCCTGGGCGGCAAGTTGGACATCGCGCACCAGCAGAGTGATGAGTCCTTGTCGAACTCGCCCAGCAGGCCGGCGATCGACGAGGTCTAGCATGGTTTGCGCGTCGTTCGCGGTAAGGGGTTGACCGAGGTGCAGGTGTACCCATAGATGCACCTCTCGATCGCTGACGGGCTGCGGCCGGTGTCGGGCAAGCGCTTCGCGCGCCTCGGAGAGGCGCCCGAGCTCCAGCAGGCTAGAAACGAGAACCCAGGCAAGTTGTGGGTCGTCGGTGATCTCCAGCCCTTCGCGGGCGACGCTGATGGCGGCGGCGATGTCATTGGTGCGCTGCTTCTCGGCGATGAGCCAACGGCACAGTTCCAACCGCAGAAAGTTCGCTAAAGAGGGGTCCCGGATCGTCCTCTCGGCGATCTCCGCAGCTCGGTCGTAGTCGCCATGAGCGCGTAACAGTCCGACGAGTTGCAGTCGAAGGCGCGGGTCCTGCGAGACCCTGACTTGTCGTTGACTTTCGTCGATGGCAGCTTCACGGCTTACGTCCTCTTCGAGGATGAGGACGAGCGCGTGCGCGGCCGACGGGTCGCGGTGGGCGAGGTGCCGCAGTTCGGCCAGACCGCGCTCCTGGCGACCTGAGCGTGCCAGGTGGGCGGCTTTGAGTACGGCGATGTCGGCCGACTGCATAATGGAGCGTTGGTCGAGGTCGTCGGCCTGCGGCGGCCATACTCCGAGAAAGGCGAGTCTTGACACGCATTTCGCCGTCATCTCGTCGTCGGTAGCTTCATCGACTAGACGGGTCCACATAGCGACGAGCTCCTGGCGAGACAGTCCGTCAAGATCACAGGTCTGAGCTCGAACCAAACGGGTCTGCGCGTCGTCGGGAAGTGAACTTAGGAAGAATGCCAACGCGGCTGCGTCACCTGCGAGGTGCGCGGCGAGGGCGCCGTGACGTGCGACTTCAGGATCGGCGGCTTCGTAGTCTGTCGCGGTGCCACCCTGCGACGCCGGCAGCGCCGCGGTGATGGCCTCCTTCGCCTCACCGGTGACGATGTAGATGCGCAGCAACACCGCTAGCGCTTCCGCGCTCGGGCCGCGCCACCGGCGGCGGCCCTCGACCGCGGCCTGGGCATGGATGACGGCACGCCGGTTCTCTCGCGCGGAGGGTTGCGTGCTGGCGGATTCACGACGGAACAGAGCCTGGGCGAGCGCGAGCCGTGTCCCTCCCATGCCATCACCATGCCGCGCAAGAGCCTGCTCCTGGTAGGTGACTGCGTTGTTCAGATCCCCTCGGCGGATCGCGCCCTCGCTGAGAAAGTTGAGCACTGTTGGTTCGGCGTCAATCTGCGCGGCCGTCGCATCGCGTATTGACGGCGGGACCTCGAACGCACGGGCGTCATTCGCCGGCAGGCTGAGCGCGGTCAAGCCGATGTCGGCGAGCAGAGTCGCTCCTCCCTCGCGGGCCTGTCGCAGCAGTGCCGGTGACTGATCACGGTCACCGTCGTAAAGGAGCATGAGTCCGGCGAAAGCATGCGCGCGAGCCGACCGCGGGCCGCCGATCGCAGCTGCTTGCTCGAATGCGCCGGCAGCCTGGCGCCGGTGACCGTGCGCGGCAGCATAGACACCGACCGCCATCCATAGATCTTCGGCCGCAGGGCTGAAAGTGAGCCAGGTCGGCTTCGCCGCCAGCAGCGAGGCAGCTGTCATCTGGGAGAGGTCGCTTCCCTCAGCAAGCCGGTCAGCGAGACGAGCGACCCCCAATCGATCGAGATCCGCGGCACGGCGCAAGGCCCGTGCTGCGTCTGGGGGCAGCTGCTCGTAACGCCTTGGGAGCGCCTCAAGGACGCCGCCACTGCGACCTGCGATCTCCGAGAGGCGGTCTCTCGCAGACTCGTCGAACGGCTGGCTCTCGGGGATGAACAGCGTGAAACTGTTTGGCTTCTCCGTCACCGTGGCAGGGGACACGACCTGCCAGTACGCCTTCTTCTCCGGAGTGACGAGCACAACGACGATGGGCAAGGTATGACCGAGCCAGTACGCCAGATGGTCGTTGCTGGCGGAGAACGTCCAGCCGTCCCGTAGACGCCGCGGCCTCCGGAAGTAGGACTCCCCGCTCTTGATCTGCAAGCCAATATTCCGACCGGTCACAAGATCGTCGCTGGAGATGATCTCCAGGTGGGCGTCAACCCCGAAGTCGAGGATCGGTTGTTCCCGAAAGATCCAGTCCAACCCGTCCGTGACGATGCCGCCGACGAAGTGGACACCGCTGCGCTCGCGCACGACGGACGCTTGCCGTCGCATGCCGGGCGGCAATGACTTCGACTTACGCCGACGAGGCGGTCGAGGTCGCAGCTGCATACCAGGAGTATCCCAAGGCTCACGTGCCGCAATCTGGACACCCCCCGCTATGGGGCCCGTATGGCAATCCGCCGCTGATGTCCGCCGCCACCCCCCGGGCTGGCCGGTGTCAGCGGATGCCAGAAGCTCCAGAGCACACATCGATCACAGCAGCATCCGGGGTCAACAAAAACGGCCCTGACCAGGAAGCAAAATACCTGGTCAGGGCCGTGATACCCGTACGCCGCGTAGGACTTGAACCTACAACCCGCGGATTAAGAGTCCGCTGCGCTACCTGTCAGGCGCTACCGCGTCGTGCTATCTCACGCGGCCTGATGCCAGTTTACGTGCAGGTTCATTGTTTCGGGATACCGGGTCATGCTGTCGGGTGACAACCGGTACCAGGACCGTGGATCACGCATGGATCACGCTTGGATGGCGCTGCGGCGGGCGGCTTACGGGTCAGCTGAACGCGGCGTGGCGTCCCGTTGGGGCACCTCCTCAAGCCGGTCGCTGCTGCCGACCTCGTGGCACGCGGGGTGCCGAGATACGCGATGATGTTCGTATGACGCACCGACTGCTGCGGATTGTGCGCCGCAACCTGCTCAGGCGGCGGCATGCACGGGCTTGCGTTGGGCGTCCAGTATTTGTCGTCGAGTGATTCTCGTAAGGAGCTTTGTGAGCGCCCTCGGTAGTTTCATCTGGTCGATCGCCGATCAGCTTCGAGGCCCCTACCGCCCTAACCAGTACGGCAACGTGATCCTCCCACTCACAATCCTGCGACGCCTCGACTGCATCCTTGAGCCCGACCGGGAGGCGGTGCGCGCACTGGCGGCGAAGTATGACAATCCCAATCGGCTCAAGATCGAGGTCAAGAAGGCGACCGGTAGGCCGTTCTACAACACCTCGAATTACTCCTTCGCCAACTTGCTGGCCGACGCCGATGGGCTGGCGGACAACCTGGTCGACTACATCGACCGGTTCTCACCCGACGTCGACGTGTTCCAGTACTTCGACTTCAAGAAGGAGATCCTCGCCCTGGAGAAGGCGGAACTACTGCGCGAAGTCATCACGTCCTTCAAGGCCGTCGACCTGCATCCAGGCGTCGTCTCTAACGCCGACATGGGCGATGCGTTCGAGTACATCATCCGCAAGTTCAATGAGGCCGCGAACGAGACCTCCGGTGACCACTACACCCCGCGGGACGCGATCCGGCTCCTGGTCGACCTGCTCTTCGCCGAAAAGGACGCAGACCTCACCGAGGCCGACATCGTCCGCACCCTTTACGACCCCACCGCAGGCACCGGCGGCATGCTCGCCCTCGCCGAGGAACACCTGCTCGCACAGAATCCCGGCGCAAAGCTAAGCCTGTACGGCCAAGAGTACAACCCGCAGTCATACGCGATCTGCAAGTCCGACCTGCTGGCCAAGGGCCACGACACGACTAACATCAGGTTCGGCAACACCCTCACCGACGACGCGTTCAAGGGCCGCCAGTTCGACTTCTGCATGTCCAACCCGCCCTACGGCGTCGACTGGAAGCAGTACGTCAAGGCGGTCACGAAGGAGCGTGATGAAGCGGGCCCCTACGGCCGGTTCGCCCCTGGCCTCCCGGCGACCTCGGATGGGCAGATGCTCTTTTTGCTCCACCTGGCCCACAAGATGCGGGCGCCGCAGGACGGCGGCGGCCGGACCGGCATCGTGATGAACGGCTCGCCGCTCTTCAACGGCGCCGCCGAGTCCGGTCCCTCCAACATCCGCAAATGGCTGCTGGAGAATGACCTGGTCGATGCGATTGTCGCTTTACCGACCAATATGTTCTTCAACACCGGCATCGGCACCTACATCTGGATCCTTGACAACAGCAAGCATCCCGACCGCAAGGGCCTAGTTCAGCTCATCGACGGCACCTCGTTCTGGACCAAGATGCGCAAGAACCTTGGCTCCAAGGGCCGCGAAATCAGCGACGCCGACCGCGTGAGGATCGTGAGGTTTTACTCCGACTTTGCCGACGCCGACCCGGACTACTCCAAGGTGCTGCGCAACGACGAGTTCGGCTACTGGACCATCACCGTCGAACGCCCCCTCCTCGACGAGTCCGGCAACCCCATCGTCGATCGCAACGGTAAGCCCAAGCCGGACACTAGGAAGCGCGACACCGAGAACGTCCCTTTCACCTACGGCGGTTCGACCGCCGGCGCGTCCGGCAAGGTCGAAGTCATCCAGGCGTACTTCGACGCCGAGGTGAGGTCGCACGTTCCCGCCGCCTGGGTTGACTGGACAAAGGTAAAAACTGGCTACGAGCTTCCCTTCACCCGCCACTTTTACACGTACGTCCCACCCCGCCCCCTCGGCGAGATCGACGCCGACCTGGAAAAACAGATCGCTAAGATCCTCGACCTCCTCCGGGAGGTCGAGGGATGAGTTCCCTGACGCTGATCGGTGCGCACCGGGCGGTCTCCTCTTTACTGGAGACCAGGCCCAAGTCATGGGACGTAGTTCGCTTCAAGGGCTTGTTCGACCGACTCGACCAGCGCAACAGCGACCTCTCCTACGAGATGCTGTCGCTGCGCTCGACAGGTGAAGTGGTTGCGCGGGCCGAGCTGGGAGGGCGACAGGAGCCGGACGAGATCAGCCTGCCGAGGTACCTCGTCGCCGAGATCGGCGACCTTGTTGTCAACCCGATGTGGCTAATCGGCGGTGGGATTGGCGTTTCTCAGCGCGCCGGAGCAGTGAGCCCCGATTACAGGGTCTTCAGGATCCGTGGCGCTCTGCTGCCACGGTTCATTCATTACCTACTGAGGTCAAAGCCTTACCTTGACCAGTATTTGTTGTACACACGGGCACAGACTACCTTCGACCGCCGAGTGCAGCAGCCAGACTTGGACAATCTGCCGATACCAGTGCCGCCGCCGGAGGAGCAGCGCGCCATCGTCGATTATCTCGACCGCGAGACTGCTCGTATCGACACGCTCATCGAGGAGCAACGGCTCCTGATCGAGATGCTCCGCGAGCGGCGTGAGGCAACAATCCGGTCAGCGCTGCTGTCCGGACTCGATAATGTAGAGACCGCGCCGTCTGGGGTGGAGCTACTGGGTGCCGTGCCGAAGCATTGGCGAATGGTTCCTACCCGGCATCTGTGCACAATAACAACGGGATCCGAAGACTCCGGTAACGCCACCGATGACGGTGAATATCCATTCTACGTACGTGGTCGCGAGGTCCTGCGGATCGACCACTACTCGTTTGAGGGAGAAGCGGTCATGACGCCTGGCGACGGTCAGGGCGGCACCGGCAAGGTTTTTCACTACTTCGACGGGAAGTTCGAAGCGCACCAGCGAGTCTACGTGTTCACAGACTTCGCGGATGTCACGGGCTGGTACTTCTACTACTTCCTGTCGACGTTCCTTCGTCCCGTCGCACTCGCGGGTAGCAACACGGTCACCATGGAGTCTCTACGGCGTCCGCTGCTCGCTGACTTCAAGGTTGCGGTGCCGCCGATCGATGAACAGCAACGGATCACGGCGCACCTCGATGATCAGACCACGAAGATCGACACGCTCATAGCCGAAGCTGAGCGCTTGATCGACCTTGTGCGGGAGCGGCGGTCCGCGTTGATCACTGCGGCAGTAGCGGGCATGATCGACCTAGGTGAGGCTCGGTGATGGCCGATCACAACGAGGTCGTTTTCGAGTCCGAGATCTGCCAGTACCTGACCGATCATGGGTGGCTGTACTCAGCGGACGACACCGGGTACGAGCGCGAGCGCGCCCTGTTCCCCGAGGACCTCTACGCCTGGCTGGAGGAGACCCAGAAGACGGCATACGAGAAGGCTTTGAAGGCGGCGGGGTCGCAAGCAAAATTCCTTGACGTGCTGGCTACCGCGCTCGACAAGCCTCTCGAGCATGGTGGCGGAATGCTGAACATCCTGCGTAACGGGGTGCAGTACATCGGTGGTGGCCGGTTGAAGATGGCGCAGTTCCGGCCTGAGACCAGCTTGAACGCGACCACCAATGAGCAGTACGCGGCGATGCGGGTGCGGGTGATGCGGCAGGTGCGCTTCTCCACGGCTGACCAGCGCAGCATCGACCTGGTCTTCTTCATCAACGGGCTCCCGGTGGCCACCGTCGAGCTGAAGACCGACTTCACCCAGTCTCTCGACGAGGCGATCAATCAATATCGCAAGAACCGGCATCCGCTGACCAACGGGCGGTCGGAGCCGCTGTTGTCGTTCGGGCATCGGGCGCTGGTGCACTTCGCGGTCTCCAACGACCTGGCCGCGATGACGACCAGGCTCGAGGGCGAAAAGACTCAATTCCTGCCGTTCAACATGGGCCACGAGAAGGGCGCGGGGAACCCGCCGGCTGAAGGCGGCCGGTCGGCGACGGCGTACCTGTGGGAGCGGGTCTGGGAGAAGGAAGCCTGGCTCACCATCATCGGCCGGCTGATGATCGTGGAGACCAAGGAGGAGTGGGATGTCGCGACCGGCACCTCGGTGCGGCGTACGAGCATGCTCTTTCCGAGGTTCCACCAGTGGGAGGCCGTGACGAACCTGGTGGCCGCAGTGCGGGAGGAGGGGGTGGGGCATCGCTACCTGATCGAGCACTCGGCAGGGTCGGGGAAGACGAACACCATCGCCTGGACCGCACATCGACTGGCGCGGCTGCACGTGAACGACGAGAAGGTCTTCGACTCGGTGATCGTCGTCGTGGACCGCACCGTGCTCGACGGGCAGCTCCAGGATGCGATCCGGCAGATCGACGGGTCAGGAAAGATCGTGGCGACGATCAGCCCGGAGGATGTCCGCAAGGCGGGGGCGAAGTCGAAATCCGGGCTGCTGGCGACGGCCTTGAAAAGCGGGGAGCTGATCATCGCTGTGACGGTGCAGACCTTCCCGTTCGCCCTCGATGAGATCCGGGCCGACTCGTCGTTGAAAGGGCGGCGGTTCGCGGTGATCGCCGACGAGGCGCACTCGTCGCAGTCGGGGCAGATCTCCTCCAAGCTTAAAGCGGTGCTGACCGCGGAGGAGGTCAAGGAGATCGAGGAGGGTGGCGAGGTCGACGTCGAGGCGATCCTGGCCTCGGAAATGACCGAGCGGGCCGAGTCGGAGAACATCTCCTACTTCGCGTTCACGGCGACGCCGAAGAACAAGACCCTGGACCTTTTCGGCCGCAAGGGCCCGGACGGGAAGCCGGTCGAGTTTCACCTTTACTCGATGCGGCAGGCGATCGAGGAGGGCTACATCCTTGACGTGCTCAGGGGCTACCAGTCCTACGATACCGCCCTGAAGATCGCAGGCCGGGCTGAGAGCGGCAACGGTGGCGAGGTGGAGGAGTCCGCGGCGCGTAAGGGGCTGATGCGGTGGGTGAAGCTGCACCCGACCAACATCAGCCAGAAAGTACAGATCATCGTCGAGCACTTCCACGCCAACGTCGCCCACTTGCTGGAAGGCAAGGCGAAGGCGATGGTCGTGACCGACTCGCGCAAGGCCGCGGTGAAGTACAAGAAGGCGATAGACGCCTACATCGCCAAGCGGGCCGCTCAGGATGCCTCGTACAATTACCGCACCCTCGTCGCCTTCTCCGGCTCAGTGAGCATGGCCGAGGATGAGGAGTGGGTCTCGGACTGGGGGCCGCAACCGAGCAAGGACGACGAGTTCACCGAGGCCAACTTGAACCCTGGCGCCGGCTCGGACCTGGCCGCCGCTTTCAAGGGCGCGACGTACAAGATCATGCTGGTCGCCAATAAGTTCCAAACAGGATTCGACCAGCCGCTACTCTCCGCCATGTACGTCGACAAGAAACTCTCCGGGGTCACCACCGTGCAGACCCTCTCCCGGCTCAACCGCACCCACCGCACTGCGGGCGGCGAGCAGAAGCGCAAGACGTTCGTCATCGACTTCGTGAACAAGCCTGAGGACATCCGGACCGCGTTCGAGCCGTACTTCACCAACGCCACCCTCGAGACCGAGACCGACCCGTACATCGTCGTCCACCTCGCCAACAAGCTCGCCCAGACCGGCATCTACACGCCAGAGCAGGTCCGTGAGGTCGCCGAACTGTGGGTCACCCGTAAGGGCAACAACGCGCTCTCAGCGGCGATCAGCCCGGCCAAGAACGACTTCGCCCGCCGATACGCGGCCGCGATCGAAGCCGACGACACGCTCACCCTCAACACCCTTGACCTGTTCCGCAAGGACGTCTCCACCTACGTCCGGCTCTACGACTTCATGAGCCAAATCGTCGACTACGGCGACCCGTACATGGAGATGCTGTCGATCTTCCTGCGGCTCCTGGAGAAGGTCATCGCAGACTCCTCCTGGACGGCAGAGGTCGACCTTTCCGACGTGGTCCTGGTCGGGGTCAAGCACAACAAGGGGACCGCAGTCGACATCTCGCTGACCGGTGATGGCGAGCTCAAGGGCATCGGCGCCGCCGGCACCGGCACCCGGAAGGAGCCGAAGTACGTCGCACTGCAGGTCGTTATCGACAAGATGAACGACCTCTTCGGCGCAGAGTCGTTCTCCGCGTCTCAGGTCCGTGAGTTCGTGCAAGGACTGGTACTGCAGCTGCTCGCCTACCCCGACCTGGTCAACCAGGCCAAGGTGAACTCGAAGAAGCAGTTCATGGAATCGCAGGACTTCCAAGCGGCGGTAACCGAGGCGGTAGTCGACAACCAGGAGGCCCACAACACCATGGCCGACTACTTCTTCAGCGACGGCCCCAGCATCAGCGCCGTCATCATGGCGCTGGCGGACGCCTTCTACGAGGCCGCAATCGATCAGCAGACGGACGCATGAGCAGGCCGCCCCGGAAGGGCATCACGCGTTACAGGCCCTGTTCTCTAGATGTCCGGTCTCATAGATCCCTATGTCGCAGCTATCACCGGCTGTGATATCGCTGTACCGTGCTGTGACCTCAATCGACCGGGGAGTCGCGTCAATGGCCACGAAGTACGGCTACATGATCTACGTCTTTCGAGCACATCCCTACCGTTCCCCAGACGAAGCCGCAGTTCTGGGACAACTCGGCGGCCGGGGAGAGCAAGACGCCCTGACTGTCCTGTACGGGGCTCTGCAGGCGATGACCGCGCGCCGGATTTCCGAGAAAAGCAAACACATCCAGGCCCGCACGGTCGAGGGGGTCGGCCGGACCATCAGGTTCAGCGTCAGCGTGGGTCAGAGCGGCCAGTCATCGGAATTTTTCGGACCGGATGACTCCGAACCGGTATTCACCCGCCTGGATGAGCACATCGAAACAAACGTCCGCCGAGGACTCATCGTCGTACCATCCCGGGCTACGGTCGGCCTGCTGGCCCTGGAGGTCCACGGCCGGTCAGGGGCGAAGGCACTGCTCGTTCCCATCCTTGCGCGGCTTTTCCGTAAGCACACTGGCCTCGTACTGGACGTGGACGCAGTCGCTGACGAGGCCGCCCTGCAAAAGTTCATCGCCGAAGCACAGGCGCACGAGATCACACTGCGACGCACCGGCCTACCACGCGACATCGCAGACGCCGTGGAGATGAACGCAGAGCAGGCCCCGGCCGGCAAGCTGGAGCTGAAGATCACGCCGGGGCGTTTGAAGCACTTCCAGCAGGCACTGATCGGCAGGCTCCGCGGCGACGACCCAACCCGCTCCGCCCTCCTGCAGATGCATGGGCTCCAGTTCGATGAACTCAGCGTGGGGATGGAAGTTGGGGAACGCCGCACCACCTTGACCGTCACCGCCGACTCGGCTCCGACGTTCATCTACGACATCCGAACACAGGAGATCCCTGACGAACAGCGCTTCTACGACGAGGTGCTCAGCAGCGTGCGTGAGATGGCCCCCGCCGTCGGCGTAAATGTCACACCCGGCTGGGACAATGAGAAGTGGTCAGACGACGCCCAACAGTTCAGGCTGAACCTGCTGCCGGAGGAGTCCGACGATGACGCAGAACCGGACACGACGCAGTAAGTTCTCGGCACTCGCACTTGCCAGCGATCACTACGGCACGCTCAAGAACTTCCAGACCGGCCGCTACAGCCCGGCGGACGTCGCCATTCACTTCGGTGTCCCGGCGGCTCTCGCTGCCCTCGTATGGGCCTTGGGCGCAACCGCACGTAACATCCCCGATGTACTGGCAGCCGTTGCGATCTTTACCGGGCTGATCTTCAACGTCTTTGTCTTGATCTTCGATCTGACCGCGCGGGCCACCGACAAATTGGAGGGCGAAAGCCGGGCACTGGTCGACCGGCTGGCCGACGAGCTGCGCGCCAACGTCAGCTACGCCGTCCTGGTAGGCATCGTATTCACCGCCATCCTAGGCGGGGTGACGATGTTCATCGATACTGACAAGCCGCTCGGCGTTGCCATGACTGCCTTAGCCTCGACCCTTCGTTAAGGGGTGTCCAAGGACTGGGCAGAAACGAAGAAGTGCCTTCTGATCAGGGAAAATAGGACTTGCTGAGGGTCCAAGTTTCCTGTCACGGAAGGCACTTGCAGGGTGC
>NZ_BSTL01000071.1 GCF_030269485.1 Actinoplanes sp. NBRC 103695
TCGCGACCAGGTACGACAAGCTGAAAAACCGTTACGAGGCAACGGTAACCATCGCCTCGATCATGATCTGGCTCCGCGCCAAACCCGACCGGAGCCGACCATGATCCGTCAGATGCGCTCTAGGTTGCCCTCACCTCGGCCGATTCTCACAGGGGAGTGGCAGCCGTGCGGCAACAGCACAAGACCTTCCAGGCGATCGAGGTCGGCGACGGCAGCGACGGGCGGTGGGCCGCCTACGCCCGGACCCTGTGGCAGGAGATGGAGGGCCTGCTGACCGAGGAGGGCCGGACTCCGCAGGGCGCGGACCGTGTTCGGGCGCTGTTCGGTGCGCACATGCCGGAACTGGTCCCGGTTCTGGACCGCCTGGCCGGCCAACTCGACCGGCCCGAGGCGGAAGCCTTCCTCACCCACGCGGCACGGCGGCCGTTCACCCAGTCCTGCACCCAGATCGGCCAGAACGGCACTCTGCTGCGCAACTATGACCTACGGCCCGATCAGTGCGAGGGAACCATCGCCTCCTCCTGCTTCCTGCGCCCTGTGATCGGGATGCAGGACATGCTGTGGGGCATGCTGGACGGGATGAACGACGCCGGTCTCGCGGTCTCGCTCACCTGGGGCGGACGTTCCGCCTACGGACGCGGCTTCGCCATTCTCATCCTCGTGCGTTACCTGCTGGAGACGTGCGACACCGTCGATGAGGCGGTCAGCAGGCTGCGGTCCCTGCCGGTCGCCGTCCCCCAGAACCTCACCATTGTCGATCCCACCAAGGCGGCGACGGTGTTCGTGGGACCGGACATGTCACCGACGGTGGCGCCGGATGCCTGCGCCGCCAACCACCAGCACCTGCCGGTGACCGACGAGCAGGAGCGTGCCCTGCGTACGCAGGAGCGGCTACGCGCCATTCGCGCCGCGGGTGCGGACGACGTGGCGGCGATGCTGAAACCGCCGCTATACCAATCCGTCGACGAGCAGGGGTCGAGAACGCTCTACACAGCCCACTACCGGCCCGTCGAGGGCCGTGTGACGTACTACTGGCCCGGTGAGTCCTGGCAACAGTCCTTCGGCGACTTCACACCCGGATCCCGCACCGTGACCCTGGGCCGGACCAGCTGAGAGGCTTTCCGGACCCCAGCTCACCCTGCATGAATATCATGCAAGAACGTGATGTCACCCGCCACCGGCAGGCCCTCCCAGAGGCAGAACAAATAGGGCGTGTTCAACGCGCCTCAGGCTGATCCCCTGGTCATCAAGCTCGCCGACAGCCGGATCCTTTCGGGTGCGAGGCTGGGGTCGTCGAGGCGTTCGAGCAACATGTCGAAGGCGCGGGTGGCCGCCTCCGCGATCGGCAGACTGACCGTCGTCAACGGGGGCACCAGGAGCTCAGAAAAATGTTGATTATCGATGCCGACAACGGCCACGTCCTGCGGAACGCGCAGGCCTCGGCCGGCCGCGACCTGAAGGACGACCGCCGCGACGGTGTCGTCGGCGGCGATGACTGCCGTCGGGCGGAGATCAGCGTCGAGCATGTCGGAGGCGACCTGTGTCCATTGGGACGCCGGCTTGGTGTAGTCGGCCTGGGCGAGAAGGTGCTCGTCGACGACAAGCCCGTGGCGAGACATCGCTGAGCGGTATCCAGCGATGCGGTCTTCGGTGCTGAGCCGGCCCGTAGGTCCGTAGAGATGTCCGATGCGGCGGTGGCCCCGGCGGTAAAGGTGATCTACCGCTGCCGCGACCCCTTCCGCGTTGTCCCAGCTGATTTCACAGAACGATGGGTTGGCCTGCGCACGGTTGATGAGCACCGCCGGCATCCCATGATCTGTCAGCGCCACCAGATGTGCGTCGTCCCGAAATTGCGATGTGGACAGGAAGATGATGCCGTCGACCTGCTGCTGCATCAACACTTCGACAACCGCGGCTTCCTCCGGCGCCGATGAGGCATGACACACGACAAGATTTCGATCTGACCGCCTTGCCAGAGGTTCAATGGCCGTCAACGCCGCCAAGAACAGGTTGGTACTGATTTCGTCGATCACGAGCCCGATGGTCCGGGTCTGTTTGGTCGTAAGGCTCTGCGCTATTCGGCTGGGCCGGTATCCGAGCGAACGCATGGCTTCTTCGATTCGCACCCTGGTCTGGGAAGCCATCGCATCGGTACGGCCGTTGAGCAGGTTGGACACCGTGCTCACCGAAACTCCGCTGGCCGCCGCGACCTCACGGATCGTGACCTGCGTCGACCGTCTGCGCCTATTTGCTGGCATGCCGCCCCGTCGCTGCGTCCACTTGTGGTGTACCGGTCCACCAACTGTAGGCAAATGATCGCGCACCCATCGGTTGCGCTGCAAATCTGCTTGGCATCAGGGCTGCGCAAGGCGACGACATACGGCCACCCACCCACCGGCCGCGGCGGGCGCTGCCGACGAGGCGCGGCGATCGCGCCTGCTTCGCGACAGATCCCCGTCGGCGGCGCCGTCCGCTCGGCACCGCCGGTCGCGCGTAGCCGGCGGGAAGGCGGAAGCGAGGGAGAACCTGCAGCTCAGCAGCCGATCGAAAATCCACCACGGGACCCGTTGCCCTCGAGATGACTCGGCGCTAGGGTCGGTGTACCGGTCTAGTAAACCGGTACACCAAGGGTTGTTGATGGTCTGCTTCACTCGCGACGCCGGTGGTTTACCAGGGCCATGGCGCACCGGGCGAGCAGGCGTAGTTCGAGTCGAAAAGCGTGAAACGGACGGCCGCCGGCCATCCGCGAGGCCGAGTCCGGCTCGAAGCGCCACTGATCGATCTGTGCACTACGAGTTTCTGATCGGCATACCCGAATCCAGCCACATCAGGGGCGCCGTTCTCGGGCAACGACGTAGATCCGGAGGAGCCATGGCAATTGTCATCATCGGGGCGGGCAGCACCGTTTTCACGCGAATGCTGGTCAGCGACCTCATGCAGGACGCCGCCACGCGCGACATCGATTTACGGCTTGTTGACACCGACCCCGGCCGGCTGGCCCTTGCCACCGCCCTCTGCCGTCAGCTCGTGGCCGAAGTCGGCAATGCGGGTGCACAGGTCACGGCCTATCTGGACCGTCGGCAGGCCCTCCCGGGCGCCACCTATGTGATCAACACGATCCTGGTCGGCGGTCGGCCGGGCATCGAGGCTGATCTGCTGATCCCGGCAAAATACGGCATCACCCAAACTGTCGGGGACACTCTCGGCATAGGCGGTATCTCCCGCGGTCTTCGTACCATCCCCGAGATTCTGCGTATTGCTCGCGACATCGAGGAATTGGCGCCCGACGCGCTTTTCCTGAATTACACAAATCCCATGTCCATGGTGGTGATGGCACTGGAAACCGCCACCGGAGCGCGGCACTTCGGCCTGTGTCACAGCATCGTCAACACCGCTGACGAGCTGGCCGGCTATCTCGACGTCCCGGTCGCCGATCTGGTGTGGGAGGCGGCAGGGGTCAATCACATGGCGTGGTTCACCCGGCTGGAGTCTCAGGGTCTCGACCTGTATCCGAGCCTCTTCGCGCTACCCGCCTCTGACCCTGGCCTGGTTGCCGGGGACGGCGTTCGTTTCGAGTTGATGCGTTACTTCGGCTACTTCTGCAGCGAATCCAGCAAACACACGGCCGAGTACTTCTCCTACTTCCTGCCGCATGACGGCGAAACAGAACGACTACGGATCCCGGTCGGGCGGGAGCGCCTGGACGCTCTCGATCAGCAGCAGGCCGAGCACGACGCGCTCGCCGGGCGCCTGGGCGGCGTCCAGTCGCTACTGACCGAGCCGAGCAACGAATACGCGCCGGCACTGATCGCGGCCCTCGAATCAGGCCGTCCCTACACGTTCCACCCCAACGTCGCCAATCAGAGCGCCGACGGCGTCTTGATCGGCAATCTGCCGGCGGAGGCCGCCGTGGAGGTCGCCTGCACGGTCCGCAACGGTGCCGTGTCTCTCGACCGCGTACCCGATCTGCCTCCCGGGCCCGCGGCCCTCAACCGGCAGGCCGTCGCGGTGCAGCAGCTCACGGTGCAGGCGGTCCTCCACCACGACCTCGACCTCGTCCATCAAGCGGCGCTCGTCGATCCGCAGGTCTCCGCAATCCTCAAACCCGACCAGGCGGTCGCGCTGGTCGACGAACTGCTGGCCGCTCATGGACCGTCGCTCCCCGACCTGCGGAGACGCCGGCTGATCGCGGTCGCCCCGCCCAACACTCTCACCCACGCCTCGCGCAAAGGAAACGCCCCATGAAATCGGCGCAGCCCGTTGTCACGTTCCGCATCGACCACCTCGATGTGGAGATCCATCCTGACAACCAGGCGATGGGCGTAGCGGCAGCCGATGCGGCAGCCAAGATCATCAATTCCGCCGTGGAACGTTCGGGCACCGCCAACCTCGTGCTGGCCACGGGTAACTCGCAGTTGACCTTCCTTGCGGCCCTGCGGAAGCAGAACGTCGCGTGGTCGGCGGTCACCGTCTTCCACATGGACGAATATCTGAACCTGCCCGCCGGCCATCCGGCGGGATTCCCCGCCTTCCTGCGCCGCCACCTCCTCGACGAGGTACGGGTTGGGGCGTTCTACCCGGTGCCCGGCCACCCTGCTGACCTGACGTCGGCGTGCCGAGGATACGAAGCGCTGCTCCGCGCCCATCCCGTCGATCTCTGCGTGCTCGGCATCGGCGAGAACGGGCACCTGGCGTTCAACGACCCGCCCGCGGACTTCGGCGAGGCGGACTGGGTCAAGGCCGTGGACCTCGACGAACACTCACGCCGGCAACAGGTCGGTGAAGGACACTTCGATCGGCTCGACGAGGTCCCCACACGGGCGATCACCCTGACCATCACCGGTCTTCGCAGTGCCGCGACGATGCTGTGCCTGGCTCCCGAGCGCCGGAAGGCCGCGGCGGTGCACCGCGCTCTCACCGGGCCGGTCGACGGCACCTGCCCCGCATCGATCCTTCGGCGTACCCCGCAAGCCCGTCTCCTGCTGGACCGCGACTCGGCTTCGCTGCTCGAGCCGAGAAACCCGGAACGCACGGGAGGCGCTGAGTGAACGCGGACACTCTGGTGCTGCACCCGGACGACGATGTCGCCGTGGCCCTGCGCGCGCTGCAACCCGGCGAGCACGTACCCGCCCAGGCCGACGGTGCCGATGTGAGCGTGACGTCCGCGGTCCCCGCAGGGCACAAAATCGCCCGCCGCGCGTTGGCCGCCGGCCAAGCGGTCCGTAAGTACGGCCAGATCATCGGCGTGGCCGGCCGGCCGATCAGGGCGGGCGATCACGTGCACACGCACAACCTCGCCTTCACGGCCACCGGGCCGGAACGCCCGAACAGCGGCCCAGTGCCGTCGCCGTCGCCGCCGGCCGACGCCGGCTTCGACGGGATCGTCCGCGAGGACGGCCGCGTCGCCACCCGCAACTACATCGCCATCGTCACGTCGGTGAACTGCTCGGCAACCGTCGCCAAACTCGTCGCGGCCCGCGTGTTGCCCCTGCTGGAGCGGGAACCGGCCATCGACGGCGTCATCGCGCTGACGCACAGCGGCGGCTGCGGCCTCGCCGACGGGGAAGGGCTACAGATTCTGCGGCGCACATTGGCCGGGTACGCGGCGAACGCCAACGTTGCCGGTGTCGTTGCCATCGGCCTGGGCTGTGAGGTCAACCAGTTGCACGAACTGGACCTCGGCGACACCGGCCGGGCGACACCGGTACAGCGGGTCCTGATCCAGGAACACGGTGGCACCACCGCGGCAGTCCGGGCCGGTGTGGAGGCGGTCGGCAAGCTCCTTCCCGCCGCCGGCGCGGTACGCCGCCAGAAGGTCGCCGCCGGAGAGCTGATCCTGGGGCTGAACTGCGGCGGCTCGGACTCGTACTCGGGCATCACCGCGAACCCGGCGCTCGGTGTCGCCGCCGACCTGCTGGTGGCGTGCGGCGGCACCGCGGTGCTGGCCGAGACCCCCGAGATCTACGGTGCGGAGCATCTGCTGACCGCCCGCGCCGAGCCAGCGGTGGCGCGGGCGTTGCTGGAACGCATCGCCTGGTGGCAGCGCTACACCGCTGCGTCCGGGACCAACCTCGACGGCAACCCGTCACCCGGCAACAAAGCCGGCGGGATCACCACTATCACCGAGAAGTCTCTCGGCGCGGTGGCCAAAGGCGGCAGCAGTCCCCTGCAGGCGGTGTACCGGTACGCCGAACCCATCAGGGCCAAAGGCCTCGTGTTCATGGACACGCCGGGCTATGACCCGGTCTCGGTCACCGGCATCGTCGCGGGCGGTGCGCAGATCGTCTGCTTCACCACCGGCCGTGGATCGGTTTACGGATGCCGCCCCGCGCCCAGCCTGAAGGTGTGCTCCAACAACTCCACCTTCACGGCAATGAGCGGGGACATGGATTTCAACGCCGGAACGATCCTGACGGGGCAGGAGTCCGTTGTGGAGGCGGGCCGGCGACTGTTCAACCACATCCTCGAGATCGCCTCCGGCCGGCGTACAGCCAGCGAACAGCTGGGAATCGGCGCCGAGGAGTTCGTGCCGTGGCAGCTGGGGGCGGTGCTGTGACGGCGACATCTGACCAACACCCCTGGAGGACATCATGAAACACATCAGCAGGCTGTTCCTGGCGACGGGGGCCGCATTCATTCTGGCCGTCGCCGGCTGCACGAACAGCGCCGGCGTACCGGACAACAGCAAGGACGCAGCCGAAGGGTACGACCCGAAGGCGCCCGTGACGCTCACCTGGTGGACCGGGCAGACTGCTGACGCCCAGGCGCTGGCGGAGAAACTGGCCAAGGAATACCAGGCAGCGCACCCCAACGTGACGCTGAACGTCTCGGCCGGCGCCGCGGAGACCGGCGAGCTGCTGACGAAGCTGTCCGCCGCGTTCACCTCCGGCAACTACCCGGATATCTCGTACGCCTACGGAACCTGGGCCGCCGAGCTGGCCGGCAGCGGCCGCGCCCAGGATCTCACCACCTTCGTCGGTGATCCGGCCATGGCGTGGGAAGAGTTCCCGGTCGCCGCGCGGGCGACGGCTACCGTCGATGGGCGGGTCATCGGCGTACCGGCGGTGGTGGACAATCTCGGCCTGATCTACAACAAGAAGCTCTTCGACCAGGCCGGCGTGCCGTACCCGACGGACACCTGGTCGTGGGACGACTTCCGATCAGCGGCGAAAAAGCTCACCGATCCGTCCAGGAATGTCTACGGGACGGCCTACTCGGTAGCCGGGAGTGAGGACACGACATGGCACCTGTGGCCGTTGTTGTGGCAGCGCGGGGGCAAGATTCTCGACGGGCGCAAGCCGGCGTTCAACTCCGATGCCGGGGTGGCCGCCCTGGAGTTCCTGCGATCGATGGCCGTCGACGACAAGTCGATGTATCTGGACCAGACCAACGAGAAGTACCTTCCGCTGTTCTTCTCGGGCAGCGTAGGAATGGTCATGTCGGGCCCGTGGACGCTCTACGACCTGAAAGCGAACAAAGTCGACTACGGCGTTGCCTCGCTGCCCGGTTTCAACGGCGATCACCAGACCGTGTCCGGGCCCGACCTGTGGGTGCTCTACAACCACAGCGACCCCAACCGGGCCGGTGCATCGCGTGACTTCGTTCGCTGGCTGACCAGCAAGGAAGTCGACCCGCGCTGGAACCTGGCAATCGGCAACCTTCCGCTGAGGGCGTCCGAGAAGGACAGCGCCGAGTTCGCCGACTATGTCAAAACCTACGCGCCCGGGGCCCAGAAGTTCTTCGACAACTTCGCCAACGCCAAACAGCCACGGCCGGCCGTGACCGGATATGTGGAGATGTCCGGCTACGTCGGCGAAGAGATCTCGAAGGTCCTGCAAGGCGCTGCCCCGGCCAAGGGGGCCCTCGACGAGGCGGCTCGCAAGGCCGCTCCGGCGCTCACGAATGGCTGAGCGCCGCGGTGTCCTGGCCCGCGGACTCACCGGATGGGCGTTCGCGGGCCCAGCCACACTTCTCGTCGTCGGTCTGTCGATCTTCCCGACGGTCTGGGCGTTCCTCATCTCGCGGACCCGCTGGAACGGCATCGCCATTCCGAGGCCGCTGGGCTGGGCCAACTATCGGCTGATGGCCGAGGACCCGGAACTGTGGGACTCCGTCCGGCACACGTTCGTGCTCACGGCGTTGTTCGTACCCTCGTCGATCCTCGGGGGAATGACCGTGGCCATCGCGCTGAGCCAGCAGGTCCGTTTGATCAAGTTCTATCGCACCTGCATTTTCGTACCGTTCGTCGCCTCGTCGGCGGCGACGGGCATCCTGGCCAGCTACGTGTTCAACCCGCAGTTCGGCACCGCCAACGAGCTCCTGCGGCGAATTGGCCTTCCGCCGCAACAGTTTCTTGAAGATCCCCGCCAGGTGCTCGTCGTCATCTGTCTGATCGCCCTGTGGGGCCAGATCGGCTTCACCGCGGTGGTATACCTCGCGAGGCTTCAGGACCGCCCCAAGGACCTCATCGAAGCGGCCATGGTCGACGGAGCCGGCCGGTTCCGGATCCTCTGGCACATCATCGTGCCCGAACTGCGGCCGGTGACCGTGTTCATGGTGGTCTGGCAGACCATCACCGCGCTGCAACTGTTCGACCTGGTCTACACGACCACGCGAGGCGGGCCCCTCAGCTCGAGCACGACGATTGTGTACTACGTGTTCGAGCTGGCCTTCCAGACCAGACGGTACGGCTACGGATCCGCGGTCGCCTATGGCCTGTTCGCGGTGACCATGGTGCTCACGGTCGGCACAATCCTCTACTCGCGGCGTTCGAAAGTCGAGGCGTTCTGATGAGTGCTGTCCGCCCCGGCCGTCGCCGGCTGTTGCCCTTCAGCCCCTGGCACCTGCTGTTGATGCCGCTGTCACTGGTGTTCGTCTTTCCGTTGGTTCAGATGGTCCTCACCTCGTTCATGACATCGGCCGACATCAACCGTTTCCCGCCGAGGCTGATCCCGGCAACGCTGAGTCTGGACGGTTACCGCGAGCTGTTCGCGCAATCGAACATCCTGCAGTGGCTGCTGAACACCGTGATCGTGTCCACCGCCTCGATCGCCGGCCACATGATCTTGTGCTCACTGGCGGGATACGGTTTCGCGCGGTTGAGGTTCGCGGGCCGCACGCCGGCGTTCTTCGCGATCATCGCCACCGTCATGGTGCCGATCCAGCTGCTGATGATTCCGACGTTCCTGATGTTCAGCCGCCTCGGGATCACCGACACGCTCGCCGCCGCGTTCGTTCCCTGGCTCGCGTCGGCGTTCGGCATCTTCCTCATGCGTCAGTTCTTCCTGTCCCTGCCGAAAGAACTCGAGGAGGCGGCCAAGCTCGACGGTTGCGGCCCCTTCCGGACGTTCTACAGCATCGTCCTGCCCTTGGCGAAGCCGGCGTTGGCCACCCTTGCCATCTTCACGCTGCTGGGCTCGTGGAACGATCTGGTGTGGCCCCTCATCGCGATCAGCGACGACCGCTTCTACACCCTTCAGGTCGGCCTCACCACCTTCCAGGGAACCCGCCGCACCCAGTTCGAGCAGCTCATGGCCGGCAACGTGGTGGCCACCATGCCGCTGATCATCGGCTTCGTGCTCGCGCAACGCTGGTTCGTCGCGTCGATGGCGTTCACCGGCGTCACCCGGTAGATCCAAGTGCCGCAGAGCGCGGGCCGGGCCATGATCGACCCGACCCTCGCCGAGCGGCTCGGCGCGGTGGACGCCCCGGCCCTGGTCGCATGGAGCGAGGTCGATCGCCTCGCCGACGCCGCCGCGATTCCCGGCGCCGAGTTCACGCTGCTCCCGGAGACGGGCCACCTGCTCAGACCGAGAGGCCCGAGGCCTTGACGGCCGACGTGTGGAAGTTCGCCGACAGACACGCCACCCCACCCGCGAGGTAGGCACCCGACGGTGCGCGACTCATCCGGCGTACGGCGCTGGGGCATCGCCGATGGCGGTCTGGACGTGCCTCCGCGTAGACTTGCAGTCTGACTGCAAGTCGAGAAGGGACGAGCTCATGATTGACGAACAGCGCCGTATCGAGGTCGCCATGCTGGTGTGCCCGGACTACGCACCGGTCGACGTCATCGGGTTGCATGCGGTGATGGCAAGCATGCCGGGGGTGAACGTTCACCTCGTCTGGAAGGACTTGGACGAGTTCCTGGGCTACGGAGGATTTCCGACTCGCGCGACCACCACCTTCGCCGACTGCCCAGCAGACTTGGATGTCCTGTTGGTGGGGGCGACGCCGACGGAACTTCTGGAGGACTCGGAGACACTCGCGTTCCTTGCCGACCGGGGTGCCCGGGCCGGCTGGGTCGCCGGGGTGTGCGAAGGCAGTCTGGTGCTCGGTGCGGCCGGGTTGCTCCGCGGGTACCGAGCCACCACCAACTTCCACTTCTACGACGAGTTGGATTGGTTCGGTGCGACGACGGTCAGGACGCCCCATGTGGTGGAAGACCGGAATCGGATCACCGCAGGCCCGGCCACCGGGTGCATCGAGATCGCATTGCGGCTGGTCCAAGTCTTCTTCGGTAGCGAAGTGGCTCGCCAGACGGAGCTGAACGCCGAGTACGCGCCGCAACCCCTCTTCGGCGTGGGTACGCCCGCGTTGGCCGGGCCGGAACTCACCCGACGTACGCTCGCCGAGTCGCATGGATGGACGCAGGCGGTCGCGGCGGGTGCTCGGCGGGCCGCCGACAGGCTGGAGGCTTCCGCCGCCGCGTGATCCGGTCGGCCCCGCGAATCGGCGCAGGAATCGACCGAGAACCGCGTACATGCGCAGAACACGAGTGACAGCATGCGGCCGAAGACACGGGGAGCCGGCGCACCGCTGATCGCGGGCAGCGGTGCGCCGCTCGTCGCGATGTGTGCACTCGGCGCCGGGCGGCAGTCCGTTGACCCAGCGCGACCTGGCGACCCGGTTCGCCAACTTCGGCGCGTACTGGACCGGCACACCCGGCCGGGCGGCCCGTTACTGGTTCTGGCAGCGGGATGCCGCGTGTGCCGAGCCCCTCACATCGCTCACTTGACCTTCACGCTGACGTGAATGTTTAGAGCGCATCTGACGGATCATCACCGGTTGCGATGATCGATCGTTGTCTCGTCGTGGCTGGTGATTTAACTGATGAGGACTGGGAACGGCTTGAGCCGTTGCTGCCGAGCATGGACCCGCAGCGTG
>NZ_BSTL01000072.1 GCF_030269485.1 Actinoplanes sp. NBRC 103695
CAGCAACACGGAGGAACCCGGCCGAGCGCCGGGCCCTCACCATGCCTACAGAACAGCTAAAAGCACGCGAATCGCATTCATCGAATCATAGCTATGGGCCGACGGCCAAGCGAAAGACTGAGGCTAGTGTTGGAGGGGATGCTCTGTGAGGAGGACGCTTGCGCGTGACCGTCGACGGGTACACTTTCAGCTCAGCGATCAAGGCCACCCTCGCCGACCTCGGCGTGCCGGCGGGCCCGATCCTGCGAGCAGCGCGACTGCCCGAGGACCTCTTCCTGAGTCCGCAGGTGACGTTGAAGCCGGATGAGTTCTTCCGGCTCCGGACTGCCGCCGAGACATTCACCGGTGAGCCCGCGCTCGGCCTGAGTGTGACGACCGAGATGCCGTCGGCGCCTCCGCCGCCACCCGGCCTGGTGGCATGGGAACTGACGTTCTGGGTGGCGCTCGCCAGGCTGGGTACTCGAACCACGTTCGTCCCGGCGAAGGCCATCATGCCCGATCCGCCGGATGCCGAGGCGTACCGGGACTATCTGGGGGTGCGGATCGGCCGGGGAGCGTCGGTGACGGTTGTCTTCACCTCGCTCGACGCCCGGCGTCCGTTCCTGACCGCGAACGACGCCATGTGGAAGATCTTTGAGGACGACCCGCGTCGGCGTCTCGCCGACCTGGGCAAGGTGGAGACCACCGCCGTCCGGGTTCAGGCCGCGCTGCTGGAACTCCTGCCCGCCGGCCAGGGCACCGCCCAGGACGTGTCCCGCCGGCTGGCGATGAGCGGCCGCTCGCTGCAACGCCGTCTGGCGCAGGAGGGGACGACATTCCAAGCAGTGCTGGGCCGCACCCGGCATCGGCTGGCCCAGCACTATCTGGCTCGCGACGACATCACCATCACCGAGATAGCGCTCCTGCTCGGATACGACGAGCCGAACTCTTTCCGCCGGGCGTTTCACAAATGGTCCGGCCAGACCCCGCACCAGGCCAGGACCGAGTCCGCGAGGCGTTCTACGGCGTTTCCTGCCTGACGTCGCCATGCGTCCGCCCCAGATCCTTAGGAGATTGATCTTGTCCACTGTTCCCTCATTGAATTCGAACGCCGACCGCGGTGACGCTGCCCGGTCCAGCCGGACCCTGGCCGGTCCTCGCGCGCTGCCGTTCCTGGGCAACGCGCCAGAGTTCGTCCGTGGTGGTGTGCCGCATCGTCAGCTGGAGCGGTGGGCCGACGAGCATGGTCCGACCTACCGGCTTCGCCTAGGCCCGAGGAATGTCGTCGTCACCGCCGATCCGGCGCACGTGGACCTGATCCTGCGGCGTCGACCGCACGATTTCCGGCGGGCAAGGTCGACCTCGTCCATCGTCGACGAGCTCGTCCGTCCCGGCGCCTTCACCGCTGAGGGCGACCATTGGCGCCGCCTGCGGAAGGTGGCTACCCAGTCGCTGAGCCCATCGTATCTCCGGCAGTATTTCGACACGGTCACCATGGTGACCGGGCGGCTGCTGCGGCGATGGGAGGCATTCGCCGCCTCCGGTGAGCGGATCGACGTCCTCGACCAGACGACGAGATACACCCTGGACGTGGCGGTCGGGCTGGCCATGGGGCACGACCTGAATTCGCTGGAGAACTCCGGTGACGGCCTGCACACCCGGCTGCCGGCGTTGCTCGCGGCGTTCTCCCAACGGCTGATGACCCCGATTCCCTACTGGAGGTTGGTGAAGCTGCCGAGGGACCGGCGACTGGACGCGACAGTCCGGGAGGTCGAAGCGTTGGTGAGAGGGCGTTACGAGGGGGCCAAGGCGCGGGTGGAAGCCGGCGAGCAACCGTCGAACTTTCTTGAGGCGCTGGTGAGACCACTGGACGACGTGCCGGAAATCACCGAGAGTGAGGTCCTCGGGAACGTTTTCACCATGTTGCTGGCCGGTTCAGACACCACCTCGTCGGCTGCCGGGTGGGCATTACACTTCCTCGCTGAGCACCCGGAGATTCACGAGAAGGTGCGCGCTGAGGCTGATGAGGTGCTGGGCGAGCGCGAGCTCCCGGCCGACCCGGCCGCGATGGGGCGGCTGCAGTACGCCGAGGCCGTGGTCAACGAGGCGTTGCGTCTCCGTCCGCCCATACCGTTCCTGGGATTCGAGCCGACCCGGAACCTGTCGATCACCGGCAGCGACGGGAGGGAGTTGTCCCTGGCTGCGGACGAGGAAGTGTTTCTGCTGCTTTCCTATGGGGGGCGACGCGACGCCGAGCGTTTCCCGGCCCCCGGCGTGTTCAGTCCGGAACGGTGGCTGGAGGGCAAACCGGCGGACGGGAAACTCCCGTTCGTCCCGTTCGGTGCTGGTCCGCGCTTCTGCCCGGGACGCAACCTTGCCCTGATCGAGACCTCCATGGTGACCTCGGTTCTGGCCCGTACGTTCGACTTCACGCCGGACCGCTCCGCCGGTGCCGTTGTGGAGGGATTGAGCTTCGCCATGATTCCGAAGAACCTCTACCTTCGTGTCAGTCCCCGGTAGCCTCACGCGGTGAGGCCGGTAACTCAAAGTAAATAGTCGGAATTCCTGTAGGTGGGCATGCCGACGGTCGACGCCGCGAATTGCGGTCGGCGCCCGTCGTGGTGGCGGGCGCTGAGTAGGCCCAGGGAAACGGACCGGGATTGCTCCCGGTCCGTTTCCCTGGGCCTCTCGCCGAGTGAAGTGGGCCGCCAGCGAGGTGCCCGTGGCGTGGGTCCTTTTCTGTCGGCCTCTTCCCGAACCGTTCTGTCGGTTTCCCTGACACACGGCTCCCCAGTGCTCAGTTCCGGAGGGATGCGCGTGACCGACCGGCGTGGATGTCCTCGTGGCAGGTCCGGCAGATGACCAGGGTCTTGCGAAGCCGTTTTGCCATGAGGTGCACCCATGCGGGTTTGTCGGGCCGGTCGTGACGGTTGAGGTCGGCGAGTGTGCGCAGGTGATGGACTTCCAGTGTCGGGGTACTCGTTGAAGTGGCTCTGGCAAGATTTTCGTGGTCGGAGATCGTTTAGAGGCGGCGTAGGTGCGCGATGAGTACGACTCGTTGGCGTAGTAGCGGGATTTTCGCTCGGCCGGCCATGATTCGTTTCTGGAGTTTGACGTCGGTGATGCGGCCTTCGTTGACGCCGGAGCTGTAGGGCGAGGTGATGGCCTGGACGGCTGCGGGGAGGTCTTCGCGGATGACCTTGGCGAGGCTGGGCAGTCCGGGCAAGCGGCTCGTTTCGAGTTCGTTAAGCCAGTCCGGCAGCGGTTCGGGGTCGCCGGCGTCGAACATGGCGGCAAACGCTCGGACCAGCGTGTGCGTGCGGTCGAGTTCTGGGCAATTTGCGAGCAGCCGCTGGAGTCGTCCGGCGGTGTCGAGGGTCCGCCGCGGTGGGCTGCTGGTAGTCCACCGGGCAACTTCGCGTGGTGACGGTGGACGCTGGTGAGGTCGATCGACCGGCAGGCCCCGGCGCAGCGGCGCAGCGGCGCAACGGCGCAGCGGCGCAGCGGCGCAGCGGCGCAACGGCGCAACGGCGCAACGGCGATCTTCACACGCTGGTAGTGGCCCAGGTAGCCCTTGGCTTTCAGCTCTTCATGCAGCACTTTGGCGCTGTGCTCGCCCTCGCCCCGCCGCTGCTGGAGATACTCAGGTAGCGGTCGAGCGGGGACGGGACCCGTGGGCGCGGGCGGCGCATGCACTCCTGCCAGGTGGAGGCGGCCGCGTATTTGCGGACGGTGCGCCAGTTGAGCCCCAGCTCGCAGCCGACCGAATTGTAGGCGCGGCCGGTATCGGTCAACGCGCGCGCGGTCTCGAACAGTTGCCTGGCGTGGTCGGCCGCCGGGCTGGGCTTCGTCTTGGCCAGGGTCTTGAGCAGCGAGGTCTCCATGACCCAGTGCAGCCGGTAGAGCCGAGCGACGTTACCGGCCAGCAGGTAGTACTGGACGGTGCCCCGGTATTCGGCTGCGTAGGCGTTGACGATGGTGTGGTCGTCTTCGTTGATCAGCCGGGCCTGGCGCTCGGGTTTGCCGCGCTCCAGGTAGGGGGCACTCTTGGCCTTGATCACCGCCGAGGGGACGCGCAGACCGACGACGCCGTTGGCGCTACGACGGCCCCGGGTGACCTTGCGGTCGTTGTGGTGCACGGTGACCTCGTAGCCGAGGAACTTTGCCGCCTGAGTACGGGCGTGCGTGATCAAGGTCTTCTCCTGAGAGGGCGGTTTGTGAGTTTTCCGTAGTTCGTCATCGCTCGATGTCGTGACCTTCGGGCTGGGTCGGTGTCTGCTCGGTGGGCATGCTGGTTGTGCAGGTCATGGGCGAGCGGAAGGCGTATCCCAGTGATCTCACCGATGAGCAGTGGGCGGTGGTGGGTCCGTTTCTGGATGCGTGGAAGTCGAAGCATCCGTCGGTGTCGGGGCATCAGGGCCGTTACTCGTTGCGGGAGATCGTGAACTCGATCTTCTATCAGAACCGGACCGGGTGTCAGTGGGCGTATCTGCCGCATGACCTGCCGCCGAAGTCCGCGACGTACTACTACTTCGCGTTGTGGCGTGACGACGGCACCGACCAGGCGATCCATGATCTGTTGCGCTGCCAGGCCAGGGAGAAGGCCGGCCGCCGGGAGGATCCGTCCGCGATCATCTTGGACACCCAGTCGATCCGCGCCGCGAACCACGTTCCCGCCGCGACCACGGGTAAGGACGCCGGGAAGAAGGTGCCGGGCCGTAAGCGTGGGCTGGCGGTGGACGCGCTCGGGTTGATCATCGCGGTGGTGGTGACCGCCGCGTCGGTCACCGACACCGTGATCGGCGTGCGGCTGCTGGACAAGGTCGTCGAGCACACCCCGACCGTCACCCGGGCGTGGGTGGATGCCGGTTTCAAGCATGACCTGGGCATCCACGGCGCCCTGCTCGGCGTCGATGTCGAGGTGGTCAAGCCATCCGACACGAAGCCGGGGTTCGTGCCGATCGCGAAGCGGTGGGTGGTCGAACAGATCAACGGCACGTTGATGCTGCACCGGCGCCTGGTCCGTGAGTACGAGAGCCGCCCGGAGTCATCGGTGTCACGAACGTTGTGGGCGTCGGCGGCCAACCTCGTGCGCCGGCTGACCGGCACCAGCACACCATCCTGGCGGGACCCGGCATGAACACGATCACCGTCCTCGACCTGATCGCCGCCCGGGAAGCCGCCGCGTCCGCTGCCGCGACGACCTGCGCGAGCAGATGAACAAGCTCGCCGGTGAGGTCGCCGCCGTCGAGTCCGAGCTGGCCGACCTGGCGACCACCCGCCAGACACTGACCAAAATCCTCGAACACGAGGTGACCGCAGCCGAGCCGGCCGTCATCAGTGAGCCCTACCAAACAGATCCTCGCCGTGTTCACCCCCGACCGCGGCGCCCTGCGCGCGAAAGACGTCTGCCTCGCGCTGAGGATCGGCACCGAGCCCAAGGACACCGAGGTATCCGCGCCAAGCTGAAACGCCTGGTCAACCGGCAGATCCTGACCGAGACCCAGCCCGGCCTATTCACACTCATCCCGGAACGGACATAACCTTCCGGACCAACCTCTGAGACAGTTCCAGCTTGAGATCATCACGCAGGAACGCCGCGAGGCGGGCCTTGATCTGTCCGGCTTCGGCCTTGGGTCCGGCGAACCCGAGGAGGGTGTCGTCGGCGTACCGGGCGTAATGCAACCGGCGGAATCCCGGATCACGAGGATCTCCGCTGGATATCCCGCGCAGTTGCTGACGCAGCTCGCGCGCCGTAGCACGGTCACCGCGCCGGTGTGCCCGGTCTCGCGCGGCTCGCACCCGGGCGTAGGCGGTGTCCTGCTTGCGGATCCGCCCCCGGGTGTACTCCGGAATCAGAACTGTTTCTACGAACTCGTCCAGCCGATGCAGGTAAATGTTGGAGAGCACGGGCGAGTAAATGTTGGAGAGCACGGGCGAGACGATGCCGCCTTGCGGGACCCCACTCAGCGTCGCGTTGCATACCCAGTCCTCCAGGTATCCGGCTTGGAGCATGTTACGCGTCAGCCGCAGGAACCGGTTGTCGTGGATGCGCTCCGCCATCGTGTCGAGCATGAGCTGATGGTCGAAACTGCCGAAGCAGTCGGAGACGTCACCCTCGATGAACCAGGTCGTCCCGGTCCAGGTGTCCGTTATCTTCCGCAACGCGGTGTGACAGCCCCGTCCGGGACGGAAACCGTTTGAGCGGTCGGAGAAAGTCGGCTCGTAGCACGCCTCCAACAGCAGGCGTACCACTTCGCCGACCAACTTGTCCGACCATGGTGGCAGTCCGAGCGGCCTGAGTTTGCCGTCCTTCTTCGGAATGTAGATCCGTTTGGCTGGGCTGAACCGGTAGCGCTCGTGGCGCTGCCTGACGGCCAGAACGAACTCGAACTGCCGCGGATAAACTTGACTGACACAAACCCTCGCCGAGACAAAATCCGCTGGCCCGCGGACACACCTCGATGGCAAAGGACACCAGCCGCAATCAAACCCGTACCTCGCCCAACTCTGACTCTCCATCAGGTCATTGACCTGCGCCATCAGGTTGAAAGGCCTCACTGATCACGGGTGGGCGGGGTCGTCGGGCGAAGCGTTGCGGGTGGGCGGCGCGGGCGGTGTCGAGGGTGTTCTGACGGGCGACGTCGATCGGGCCGGTGGTTCCGAAGTGGACCGAGGCTGGGGTGTGCCAGCCGATCCCGGAATGGCGGTGGACGTGGTTGTACTCGGCGAAGAACCCGTCGCAGAACGCCCGCGCAGCCGGCAGGTTCGGAAACGATTCGGGGAAGTCGTGCAGGTATTTCAGGGTCTTGAACTGCGCTTCGGAGAACGGGTTGTCATCCGATATTCGGGGCCGGGAATGGGTGCGGGTCACGCCCAGGTTGACCAGCAACGCGGACACCGGCTGGGAGGTCATCGAGGTGCCTCGGTCGGCGTGCACGGTGTGCGGGGTCCGGCCGATACGGGCGATGGCCTCGTCGATGAAATCGCGGGCCAGCACGGAGTCCTCGGCGGCGGCAAGGATCCAGCCCGGGTTGTAGCGGGAGTAGATGTCGATCAGGACGTACAGGTGCAACCAGATTCCCTTCACCGGGCCACGCAGCTTGGTGATGTCCCAGGACCACACCTGCGACGGTCCGTCGGCGACCAGTTCGGGTTTGACCTTCGCCGGGTGAGTGGCCTGACGGCGTCGCTCCCTTGTTTGGCCCGCGGCCGCGGCGATGCGATACATACTTGAAAGTGAGCACCAGTAACGGTTTTCGTCGAGTTCCCGGATCCAGATCTGCCCGATCGACAGCTCGCCGTAGCCAGCCTGGTTGATCACCTGCATGACCGCGTTGCGTTCGCTGGTGCGGGCCTGGCTGACGTCGTTGCTTGGGGCCCAGCACCGGGCCACGGGCGTGGCGGTAGTGCGTGGCCCGGGACCGCCCGACCAGCCGGCACGCCGTGCGGATGGGTGTTCCGGCGTCGGTGAGCGCTTGCAGGGTCTCGGCGATCAGCGGCTCGACGGCGGCGGTGTGTCCGTGCTCTCGGCCAGCGACGCCAAGAGCTCGTGCGCTTTTCCCATGATCGACAACGCGGCCTGGGTCTGGGCGAGTTTCGCGTTCAGCCGGGCATTCTCGGCACGTAACCGTTCGGTCTCGCGTTCGGCCCGCGACAGCCGCGCCGTCGTCGCCGATGTGTTCCCGGGACTATTCGCCGATCCGGCCGGCGGCGCGGTGTTGCGCGCCCGGGTCCATTCTTGAACGTGGGAATGGAACAATCCCTCGCGACGAAGGACTGCGGATTTCTCGCCGTGTGCGGCGGCCTCGTTTCGGCCACGACCGCGGCCTTGTACTCGGCGGTGAAGCTACGCCGGACCGGGCGCGGGGCCGGGTTGACCGGCCCGGATCCGTTGGGCTCGGGCGTCTGCTTGTTGCTGCTCACGTACGCATCTCCAGTCACGCCCTGCTAGCCAACCCCGATCGCCGGGGTGTCTCACGACATCCTGACAGGGAGGGATCGGCCGGCCAAGCCGCCGTTAAGCCGTGAGGTGATCGTGGCCGAGGCGCTGCGGCAGATCACCTCCGACGACGGCGCGAGTATGAGTCTCCGCCGGATAGCCACGGCCCTCGACACCGGCCCGGCATCGCTGTATGCCTACGCCGACGATCTGAGCGAGCTGCGAGTTCTGGTGCTCGAAAGTGCCCTGCAGGCGGTCGACGTCGGGACCGTCGGCCAGCCCTGGCGAGAGCGGCTTGAAGCCCTGCTGTGGTCGTACACCGAGGTCCTTGTCGGTGAGCCCTCGTCTCGCGCAGCTCGCCTTCGACACCGTTGCAGTCGGCCCGAACACCCTTCGGATCGCCGAGGCCCTGCTGGAGTTGCTGGATGAGGCCGGTGTCGGCCGCCGGACCGCGGCCTGGGCCATCGACATGCTCACCATGTTCTGCCGGCCACTGCCGCCGAGCACGCCCAGGCGTCCCACGCGGCCGAGCCGGACGGCCCGGTGGCGCAAGCGATCAACCGGGCGCCCGCGGATGAGTTTCCCCGGATCTACGCGGCCAAGGACGACGTCATGGCCGGCACCAGCCAGGAACGATTCGCCTGGATGGTGGACATTCTCATCCAGGGCATTCTCTTCCGCGGCCGGCCGCAGTGATCACCTCGAGCCGCTGACCATGCCGATCGATGTGTCGTCAACACGCCAGCAGCCCTTACCGTCACGTTTCGCGCGGTACATCGCGGCGTCGGCGCGACTAAGCAGCTCATCGGTCTTTGTCCGGCCGGTGCGCCCGAGCGCGACACCGACACTGGCGACCGGATGAAAAGCGTCTCCACCCACCGTCATCGGCTCGGCCAGGTCCGCGAGAACCCGCTGAGCTACCTCTACCGCATCTTCTAGGCACGTGACACGAGGGAGCACGGCGGCGAACTCGTCGCCACCCAAGCGGCCGACCTCGCCCGAACCCTCTACCGAGCGGCGTAAGCGGTCGGCCACCGCGACGAGCATCGCATCGCCGGCGTCGTGGCCGAACGTGTCGTTGACCTTTTTGAAACCGTCGAGGTCGAGATACAGCACAGCGACCAGGGATTGCCGGGCGGTGAGTTCGTGGTCGATGGCCCGGAGTATCGCAGCCCGGTTCCGCAGTCCGGTGAGCGCGTCGTGAGATGCATCGTGCACGAGCATCTGTTGGTACGTCATTCGTTCGGTGATATCGCGGTGGCTTATCACGCGGCCGTTGACGGCGGGATGACTGGTAAGGTCGCGCACAGTCAATTCGTGCCAATGCCAGGATCCGTCGGCGTGCCGGATTCGTAATTCCGCTCGATGGTCGGGGGCGCTCTCGCTGCCTTCGCTGATCAATTGGCCAAGATCGCTGGGATGGACCAGCGAGCTGTATTCCGTGCCGACTAGGTCGTCCGGCCTGTAGCCCATTATCCGCTGCGCCGCTGCGCTCATCGACGTGATCCCGCCCCGACGGTCGACCACGCTGATGACATCCGACGAGTCATGGACGAGGGCTTCGTAGCGCTCGGCGTTGCGGCGTACCGTCCAGTCTGCCTGTAGCCGGATGTCATCGGTCTCCTGCTGTGCGTGCTGGATGAACCGCCAGTAGGCGACCTGGACCGCGCAGGTGAACAGAATGAATCCGACGTGTACGGCGGCGTACAGGATTGGCGATGCTTGGGCGCGTTCGTCGGCAAATATCCGCCCGGGCGCAAGGGCGCCGATCAACAGGTACTCCGCAGCGACCAGCAGTACCGATATCAGCAGCGGCAGCCAATTCTGATACAGGCTGATCAGGCCGATCACGACGAAGAACGAAAAATGTAGGATGGTTTCCCCGTTGCCGATCAGGACCAGGGCGGAGCAGGACAGCAGCAAGCCCATCGAGATCACCGCGGCGCTGAGCTGCCGCGAGGCGGTGAGCAGGCTGCCGATGGCGCAGGCGAGCATCGCGGCCAGCATCAGCCAGACGACGACCATCCCCTCCTGGCCGGGGCCGGCCTCGTCCGGCTCGACCACGCGAGGGTCGGCCGGATCGTTCACGATGAAGGTGACCGTGGCCAGGACGGGGAACTGCAACCAAAGGATGATCCGCAACGTGCGATGGCGCACGCGGAACGCCTCGTCCGACAGACGGGTGTGTGGGGCAACGTCAAGCCACGGCTGGCCCCTCCGGTTCGCGGTCTCGCGCGAACGGCCCGGCGGGGGCGAGCCTACGCCCTCGTACGTCATCCCATTTCCCACCTGTCGAGGTAGACCTGGCTCTTCTTCAATCGACAGGACGAACAGATATCTGAGGGACGTCTCGACAGGGCCGCCCGCGAATCGTCCGACTGGGCGGGTTCCCCGCGCGGCTACGGAAGCACCTGATTGGCGACGAGGCGCTCCTGATTGCGGAGGAGCGCGGAGTGGGTCAAGGCCACCGTCGCCCGAGTGGTGGGGTGCGGCGATGAAGTCGGGGACCAGCGAGCCGTGGGCCGCGGTACCCGAGCGGGCGGGCCGCTAGCTAGCAAGTTGTCCATGTCCTTGTGGTGCAGGTCGATCCGGAGCCCCGGGTCGCGTCCACCGAAGTGGTGTATGACCTGCAGTTTTGCAGTGATGAGAGGCGGCCATCGCAGATCCTTCGGATTGTCTAGATCACGAAGGAGAGACCTGCGATGGCCGTAGAACCGAGTTTGA
>NZ_BSTL01000073.1 GCF_030269485.1 Actinoplanes sp. NBRC 103695
GTCGGGCTGACAGGATTTGAACCTGCGACCCCTTGACCCCCAGGCCGTTGGAGTAGGCGTTTCCGCACGTCAAACGCGATGCGCAGCGTTCACGCCGATGTTAAGTGTGCAGGTCGGCGCACCGGCGCTCATAGCGTGTGGTCCCCAAGTGGTCCCCATTGGTCCCCCTTCCCGGGGCCAAACGTGAGTGACAGAGCAGTCTCCCCCCTGTCACTCACGTTTTCCCAGCTCATCCGCCGTGGAGTGACACCAGTGACACCAGTGACACCGGTGACAGGCCCCGTGTCAGGCTCGGGTCTCTGCGGTGATCCAGTCGAGGTAGGTGCTCCATCCGCCAGTGATGGGCAGAACGATCAATTCGGGCACTTCGCCGCTGTGATTCTTGGGAAGCCACGCGACAAGGTCATCGATCTTGTCCGCAGCAGTCTTGATCCAGAGCTGCCACTCAGGCTCGTCGTAGATCTCGCCTTTCCAGCGGTAGACCGCCCGGATCTTCGAGGTCACCTGAACACATGCGGCAAGTCGGGCCTCTACCAGCTTGTGGGCAAGCTGCTGCCCCTCCTCCTCGGTCGGTGTCGTGGTTAGGGCCACAACATGTTCAGTCGCCACTTGGATCTCCTTCGCTCTCGGCTGCCGTTCGCAGCGCCTTGACACCTCGGGTGACCTTGAGGTCTCGGACCACCCTTACAACTTGATCCTCGGTTTGGCCTAGAGCACCCCACCCCGACAACAGATCGCCGTCGCGGCTCATGCCCGTCCATATGCCGAGGGCGCTGTCCCCGTGAGCGGCAAGCCCGAAGTACAGGCTGCCCTTCGACGCAACACCACCGTCGTTCGCGGCATACCAGCCGATCAAGACACGGTTGTCCCATAGTCGCAGCTCACCATGCCAGTGGTATCCCCCATCTTCGACAGTTAGGGCTACCCGCCGGTCCTCGTCTGCGTCCACCGTGCCGCGCGACGTGGTCTGCATCGTGATCAGGTCTTCCTGCTGCATGAACTGGACGGTTTGCGCCGTGACCTGGTCGCGCCCCTCGCTGCTCGTCTGCCAGCTCATCCACCACTCGCCGGTGAGGTTCAGCCGCTGGCTAGGCCCCTCTCCGACCAACTCAAGGACGCTCATCCGTAGCGCGCGGGCGATAGCCACGCCGACGGACAGCAGTGGTTGTTGGTCGCCAGCCTCATAACGGCGGATCTGCCGGATGTTCACGCCCGCCGCCTCTGCCACCTGTACCTGCGACAGGCCCAGCTCCAGTCGTCGGCGACGAATGGCCGCCCCTGTCACGTTCTCAACGCCGTCGCTCATGCATCCAGTGTCGCGGACTTTTTGGTCCTTGACAACCGGACTCGTAAGGCCTATGGTGGACTCATAAGGCCGGTGATGCGGACTAAAAAGTCCGCTCCCCCCTCGTTCGATCGCTGGAGGTAAATCCCGTGAGGAAGCTTCGCCTGGTCACCGACGGTCCGTCGGCCGCCGACCTGCGGGCGGTTGAGGCCGAGTGGCCGCTGATCGCTGCCGAGCTGGACCTGCTGGACGCTGAAATCTCGAACATCTACGCCGCCGACCATGGCGGCCCGTCGCCGCTGGACTGGCGACGCCTGCGCCGGGCCGAGGCCCGCGTGACCCGTGTCGCCGCCGAGCTGGCCGTCCGTCCCGCCGACTCGCAGGCGGTGGCGTGATGCGCAAGCCTTCCGTTTCGGGTCGTGGCTGGGCCTACATCGGTGCCGCTCTCGGCGGCACGGTCTCGATCGCCGCGAACGTCGCGCACTCCTACGTCCCGCCCGCCGGTGCCCCGGCCGCCTGGTCGCCGCAGACCGGCGCCGTGGTCGGCGCGATCTTCTGGCCGGTCGCCCTGTTCGTGGCTACCGAGATCCTGGCCCGCGTCGCCTGGCCGTCCGGACGGGGCTGGGCCGCGCTGCGGTTCGCCGGTCTCCTGCCGGTCGCCCTGGTCGCCGCCCTGGTGTCGTACAAGCACCTCGCCGGGCTGCTGCACTTCTACGGCGAGGACGCGATCACCTCCCACATCGGCCCGCTCGCCGTCGATGGCCTGATGGTCATGGCGACGGGCGCGCTGCTGGCGACCGCCCGGCGCGTCGCGTCCGTCGCCGAGGACGCCGTGCCGGCCGAATCACCCGCCCCGGTCGTCGCCGAGGTGGCAGCCCCGCAGACACCCGCCGCGCCAGTCCCGGCCGAGGCTCCCGCGCCGCGTCCGGCGGTCAAGAAGGCACCCGCCAAGCGCGTCACGCCGCGTCCCGCGTCGGCGGAGAAGGTCGCCAAGGTCGCCGCCAAGATGCCCGCCGCGCCGGTCTCGGAGATCGCCGCGAAGGCCGGTGTGTCGGTCTCGACCGCCCGGCGTCACCTCGCCGCCCTGCGCGTCACCGATGCGTCACCATCTGCCCCGGTTCCTGCGGAAACGCCCGCCCTCGCCGCTGCCTAGCTTCGCCCGGTGACGCGGCCCCTACCGCCAAGCAAGCGCCGCGTCACCGGCCCTCGACCCCTCGGCTCAAGACCTCAAGGAGAGGCCCCCATGTTCTCGCACCTCGCCCGCCGCGTCACCCTCGCCGCCCGCTGGATCCTCCTGTCGTGCGGCTGCCAGGTCACCCTCCACGGCAACGCCAAGGCCCCGACCTACTGCCCCGACTGCCGCAAGCCCGTCACGTCGAGCGCTTCCTGATCGGGGGACACGCCATGACCGCCGCCACCTTCGCCGCCGTGTTCGTCGCCCTCTACGTCGCTCACCAGCTCGCCGACCACTGGATCCAGACCCAACACCAGGCCGACTGCAAGGGTCGCCCCGGCTGGCCCGGCCGCATCGCCTGCGCCGCGCACGTCATCACCTACACCCTGACCGCCCTCGTCGCGCTCGCCGCCGTCGCGCTGTCGCTCGGCCTGCCGCTCGGCCCCGGCCGCGTCGCCGCCGGGCTGGCGGTCAGCGCGGTCACGCACTACATCGCCGACCGGCGCGCCCCGCTCAAGCGCCTCGCCGACCTGTGCGGCGCGGGCCGGTTCTACGCCCTCGGCATCCCGCGTCCCGGCCGCGACGACAACCCGTCGCTCGGCACCGGCTCATACGCCCTCGATCAGTCCTTCCACTACCTGTTCCTGTTCGTCGCCGCCCTCGTGATCGCCGCCTGAGACCCCCGGAGGACAACACCGTGAACACCCCCAACGGACCCGAGAACTTCGACTGGACCGCCGCCGAGGCCGACGTTGCCGAGGTGGTCGACCTGAACGCCGAGCGCACCCGCCGCACCGCCGAGGCGTCCGGCACGCACTTCGAGCACACCCTGGACGAGGCGCCGCAGCGCGGCGGCCAGCTCGTCGACCCGCCCGCGGCTGACCCGTCCGGGCGTCGGCCGATCGTGCCGGCCAACTGGTCGACGTGGCCGAACATCCGGCACAGCCTCGCGCAGGGCGCGCAGTTGACCGGCTACCGCGCCGGGTTCCACGCGGTCCGCGCCCCCTGGTACGCCGCGCAGGCGTCGTTCTGGGCGTCCGTGGGCGCGTTCCGGCTGATCGGCCGCCAGCTCAAGTGGTGGTGGGTCTCGGAGCAGTACGGCCTGCGGCAGGCCGCCGCCGACGCGAACGACCCGGCGATGTGGCTCAAGCTGCACCGCGAGGTCAAGGCAACCCGCATGTGGCGCGGCATCGTGCTCGCCGCCGAGGCCGTCACCGTGTGCTTCGGCGCCCCGGTCCTCTACGCGGTCGCTCCGATGTGGGCGCTCGTGCTCACGACCGCGCTGCTGGTCGCGTTCCTGGCGCACCTCGGCCGCCCGCAGGACCGGCGCATCATCACCCCGGCCACCGTGTCCGGCCGGTTCCGGCGGGTCAACCCGGACATCATCCTGCGTGCCTACTACGCCGCCGGTCTCGGCCACCCCGACAAGCCCCACCAGCAGATCGGGTTCGGCTCCACGATGGCCCGCGACACCTCCGGCACCGGCTCGCAGGTGTCGATCGACTTGCCGTACGGCAAGACCTTCGATGACGCGGTGAAGGCGCGCGGCGCGATCGCCTCCGGCCTGGACGTCGCCGTGTCGCAGGTGTTCATCACCCGCGACCCCAGCTCGCACCGCCGCCACACGCTGTGGGTCGCCGACCGTGACCCGCTCGCGCAGGGCGCCGGGCGTACGCCGCTGCTGCGCTGCAAGGCAACCGACATCTGGCAGCCCGCCCCGTTCGGGCTGGACGAGCGCGGCAACAAGGTCGCCGTCGACCTGATGTGGAACAGCATCCTGATCGGCGCGCAGCCGAGGCAGGGCAAGACCTTCGCCGCCCGCGCGCTCGCCCTGTACGCCGCGCTGGACCCGTACGTGAAGCTGACCGTGCTCGACGGCGGTGGCAAGCCGGACTGGCGCAAGTTCGCCCTCGTCGCCGACCGGTGCGCCTTCGGCCTCGCGATGACCCGCGACGGCGACCCGGCCGAGATCGTGCTGGAAGCGCTGCGCGAGATCAAGGCCGACGTCCAGGACCGCTACGAGCGGCTGTCCAAGCTGCCCGTCGACGTCTGCCCCGAGGGCAAGCTGACCCGCGAGATCGCCCGGGATCCGAAGTACAAGATGCCCGTGCGGGCGGTGTTCCTGGACGAGTTCCAGGAGTACTTCGACCTGGGCGACATCAGCAAGGAGATCGCCTCCTTGCTGGTCTACCTGGTCAAGGTCGCTCCGGCGGCCGGGGTGATGTTCGTGGACGCCACGCAGCGGCCCTCGGGTGTCGGCGGCGGGCAGGTGGCTACCCAGTTCATCAGCTTCCGCGACAACCACCAGGTGCGGTTCTCCCTGCGTACCGGCTCGTGGAACGTCTCCGACCTGGTGCTTGGCGCGGGCGCCAACAGCGAGGGCTACGACTCGTCCACGCTGCTGCCCTCCTACAAGGGTGTGGGGATCCTGCGCGGCGCGTCGGACGCCACGCCGACCGTGCGCACGTACCTCGCCGACGCCGACGACGCCGAGAAGATCCTGATCGCCGCCCGGAAGATGCGCGAGCAGGCCGGGACGCTGTCGGGCATGGCGGCCGGAGAGGACATCGCCCGCGAGCACCGCGACGTGCTCGCCGACGTCCGCGCCGTGATCGAGCGCGGCGAGACCGGCGCGCAGTGGGAAGAGATCGCCGCCCGGCTCGCCGAGCGACTGCCCGAGGCGTACGCGGACGTGACCGCCGAATCGATCTCCGCTCAGATCCGCGCACATGGTGTACGGAGCGTAGATGTCAAGCGGTCCGGCAAGGCGCTCAAGGGCGCCAAGGCCGACGACATCGACGCCGCGATCGCCCGCCGCAAGGCCGCCTAGCCGGTCGCGGCCCGCCCGCGACCGGTCGCGCTCACGCGACTCAACCCGCGACCGGCCTGGTCAGCGCAGACATTGACCGGTCGCGGGTTGCGCCGCCAGCCCCTCACGCCCAAAAACCCGCCCTGGAGGCTTCTCGTGTCTTCCCTCGCCGCGACCGCAACCCACGAAACCGCCCTCTCCGGCCTGCTCTGCCTCGCCGTCGTCCTGGTCACACTCGGTTACGCCCTCGGGTGCTGGCTCTGGCCGTTCGGCGCTTGCCGCCGCTGCAAAGGCTCCGGCAAGCGCCGCTCGCCGTTCGGCCGCGCGTTCGGCCTCTGCCGCCGCTGCGGCGGCGACGGGCGGCGCCTGCGGATCGGCCGCCGGATCATCAACAGCCTGCGCGAGCTGCACGACAAGGGCACCCGGTGAAGGCCCGCACGATGGCCCGCATCCAGCGGGACGAGACGCCGCACACCGCGTGGTGCGCCCGCGATCACCGGTGCGGCCTGGACGAGCACCGGTCGGCGGCGAAGGTCGTTGCGGGGGGCACTGGCCGTGCGGTCGTGACCCGCGTGCGCGCCGGGGACGTCGAGTACGCCGAGGTGCACCTGCGGATCCCGCTCAGCCGCCGCGAGGACACCGCCCGCACCCAGCTCGCCACGCTGCTGCGGCTGCTCGGCCAGCTCCTGGACGCCGTGATCGCCCGGCCGTACGCGGTGCCGGGCCGGGGCGAGCGGCCCGCGATCAGCCGGAGGGCCGCCTGATGGGCCGCATCCGCGCCCGGTTCTTCGACCCCGAGGGCACCCGCTACGGCCTGCCGACGTTCTGGTGGCAGGGCGCGCCGGACGGGTACGCGACCCGCCGCCAGCTCGCCGCGCGCGGGCTGCGGCCGGGCCGCCAGCCGATCGCCGCGCAGATCCTCTGGCAGGGCGTCGGCGGCACCCGGGCGGCGTACCTGTACCGGCTCGACCTCGCCCGCCCCAAGCGGCCCGCCAGCGCAGCGCAGCGGCGCGCGATCGCCGCCGCGCTGCGCGCCCGGCGCACCTGCCCGACCTGCCGCACCATCTGCGACTACTACATCCCGCGCTCGCTCGGCGAGTGCCTGACCTGCGCCGACCTGCGATGAGCGGCCACTGGATCGCCGCCAGCAAGACCCTCGGCCGCGTCGTGCCGGCCGATCTGCCCTACCCGCACATCTGCCGCGCGACGGTCGCCGCCGAGGACACCCTCTCCGGCCAGCCGCTCACCGTCACCCGGCAGTGGGAGAGGGACCGCTACTGCGCCGCCTGCGCCCACGAGAAGCACCGCAAGGCCAATCCGTCCACACCCGACACCAGGAGGCCGGAACCCATGCACAGCAACGAAAACCTACGCGAGGTCGCCCTCGCCACCGCCGCGCGCGGCTGGCACGTCTTCCCGCTGCGCCCGGACGACAAGCGGCCCGCCTTCCCCGACCACGCCCAGCAGGCGTGCACCGGCACGGACCCGCGCTGCCGCAACGGACACACCGGTTGGGAGGCCCGCGCCACCGTCGACCCCGACCGCATCCGCCGAGGCTGGGCCAGCACGCCGTACGGGGTCGGGATCGCCTGCGGCCCGTCCGGCCTCGTCGTGGTCGACTTGGACACGCCGAAGGACGGGCAGACCGCCCCGGCTGAGTGGTCGGATCCGTTGTGCCGCAACGGGTCCGACGTGTTCGGGCTGCTCTGCGCCCGCCACGACGCCGACGGCGCGCCCGAGGCGTGGCAGACCTACACCGTGACGACCGGGCGAGGCGGAACGCACCTGTACTACCGGCACCCGGCCGCCGGTCCGGACCTGCGCAACACGGCCGGGGAGCGCGGCAACGGCCTCGGCTGGCTGGTCGACACCCGCGCCCACGGCGGCTACGTCGTCGCCGCAGGCTCGACCGTCGCGGGCCGCCCGTACACGATCGCCCGGGATGCCGAGGTGGCCGACCTGCCCGGCTGGCTCGCCGAACGGCTCGCCCCCGCGCCGCTGCCGCCGCAACGCCCGGTCCTGGTCGACCTCGGCAGCGGCCGGGCCGGTGCCTACCTGGACGCCGCGATCGGCCGCCAGCTCGACCACCTGCGGCGGGCCGCGCAGGGCGAGCGCAACCACGCGCTCTACGTCTCGTCGGTCGCCCTCGGCCAGCTCGCCGCCGGAGGTGCCCTGCACGTCGACCAGGCCGCCGCGCTGCTCGAAGAGGCCGCGCTGTCGATCGGGCTGACCCGGTTCGAGACGCTGCGCACCATCCGGTCCGGCCTCGTCGCCGGTGCCAAGCGGCCCCGGACGGTGGCGGCATGACCGGCGTGCCGGCCGACCGGCCCGAACGAGCGAACCTGCACGTCGCCGGGCCGGACGACGCCGCCGAGCTGCTCTCCGGTGACCAGGAGCGGCCCGCCCGGATCCGGACCGCGTGGACCGCCGCCGACATCATGGCGATGACCTTCGCCCCGCCGAAGTGGGCCGTGCCGGGCGTGCTGTCCGAGGGCGTCAACCTGCTGTGCGGGCCGCCGAAGGTCGGCAAGTCGTGGATGTCGCTCGGCCTCGGCGTGGACGTCGCCTGCGGCGGCAAGGCGTTCGGCTCCATCCCCGTCGAGCGCGGCCCGGTGCTGTACCTCGCCCTGGAGGACACCGCCCGGCGCCTCCAGAACCGGCTCGGCAAGGTGCTCGGCCAGCGCAAGGCGCCCGCCGGGCTGACCCTCGCGACCGAGTGCCCGCCGCTGCCGCAGGGCGGCGACAAGGCCATCGCCGCGTGGCTCGACCGCAACCCGGACGCGCGGATGGTCATCATCGACGTGTTCGCCAAGCTCAGGGGCAACTCCGCCCCCGGCGCATCCGCCTACGACGCCGACTACGCCGCCGTGGGCCGGGCGAAGAAGGTCGCCGACGACTACGGCGTCGCGTTCGTGCTGGTCCACCACGTGCGCAAGGCCGGATCCGACGACTTCCTCACCGAGGTCTCCGGCACCAACGGCCTCGCCGGGGCCGCCGACGCGACCCTCGTGCTCAAGCGGGCACGCAACCAAGGTGACGGCGTGCTGCACGTGACCGGCCGCGACGTCGACGAGAACGAGTACGCGCTGACCTTCGACTCCGACGCCGGAGCGTGGCAGATGCTCGACGGTCCGGCCGAGGACCACCAGGTCGGCGAAACCCGCGCCGCGATCCTGCGGTTCCTGCGGGCGACGCCGGGCAGCACCCCGGCGGGCATCGCCAGCGCCGTAGGACTCAAGGCGGCGACCGTGCGGCAGACGTGCTCGCGGATGCTCGCCGATGGGCAGCTCGCCGCCGAACCCGGCGGCCGGTACCGCGTGCCCGGTGTCACCGGTGTCACTCCTGTCACTGCCGTCACTCAACCCGCTCTGACCTGCGAAAACGACGGTGACACGGCCAGTGACAGCGAGAGGGGTGACTGATCATGAGAGATCGGCTGAAACAGGGAGATAGCGGCACGACCACGGCGACGCGCATAGGAACACACCAGGCAAGCCGAGATCTTGGCTCAGAACGGCTCTCAGCGGGCCGCGCACAGGGCCGCAGAGACATCGACCCCCACCCCTTCGCCATCACCGCACCGCAGCACCGGGAGGCCGTCACCGTGCGACTCAGGGCCGTCGACAGCATCGACACGACCGCCGCAGAGGCCGAACTGATCACCACCGAGGAGCTGGCGCGCATGCTGCGCGTCGACCCGTCCAGCGTGCGCCGCTGGCGTACCGCCCGTCCGATCCAGGGACCGCCGTTCATCGCCCTGTCCGAGCGCGTGATCATGTACGCGATCGAGGACGTACGGGCGTGGCTGGCGAGCCGTCGCGTCACTCCGGAGGCAGCGTGAGCAGCACAGCACAACATCCGCCCCTCACTGTTTCAGTCAAGTCCGACGTGGAGTATCGCGCCGGGCGACCCAAGCCCTACAAGGCTCGCGTGCGCTGGATCGACCCCGCGACCGGGGACCGCCGGTCCAAGTCGCAGTCGACGGAGACCCGCGACGAGGCCGACGAATGGATCAAGAGCATGATCCGAGCGGCACAGGGCGGGATCGACCCCACCGCCGCCACCCAGTGCCTCGCCGAGTACGGCGAGAACGTGATGCCCCTGGCGACCCGAGGGTTGGAGCGCAAGACCCTCGATCCGTACCTCGCGGGCTGGCGCCTGCGCGTCGTGCCGACCCTCGGCCACATCCCCACGGCCGCGATCACCAACGGCGTCGTGGACCGGGCCGTCTACTCGTGGATCGAGGACGAGTGCAGCCGATCCACCGTCAAGAACACCCTCGCCATCCTGGTCAGGGTGCTCGAACAGGCCAAGCGTGACGGCATCGTGGATCACAACGTCGCGCACGTGAAGGGCTGGCAGCGCGAGTATCAGCAGGCCGAGGACGAGTTGGACGACCCGCGCACACTCGCCCTGCCGAGCTGGGAGGCCCTGACCACCCTCGCGGACGCCCTCGTCGCTCGCTCGCGCGGCCACTTCACCGGATGGGGACACATCGTCACCTTCGCCGCCTGCACGGCCGCCCGGATCGGCGAGGTGTCCGGCGTCCGCGCCGGGGACATCGACCGGGCAACGTGGACGTGGACCGTGCGCCGGCAGACCACACCGGGACCGGGCGGCCTGATCGACAAGGGCACCAAGGGCAAGCGCGCCCGCAAGGTGCCGATCATCGAAGAGGTCCGGCCGATGGTGATCGAGCGGCTTGCCTCGGCGGCAGGCCCGGACGCGCGGCTGTTCACCGGCCCACGCGGCGGCCGGATCAGCACGGCGGTACTGCGCGACGCCACGCACTGGGACGAGGTGGTCGCCGCGCTGGGCTACGAGCACCTGCGGCGCCACGACCTGCGGCACACCGGCCTGACGTGGCTCGCCGACGCGGGCGTGAAGGTGCACGTCCTCCGGAAGATCGCCGGGCACGGTTCGCTGACCACCACACAGCGGTACCTGCACCCGGATCAGCGCTCGATCAACGAGGCGGGAGACGCCCTCAGCGCCCACTTGAAGGCGCCCCGGTCCCCAAACGGTCCCCAACTCCGGGCAGCCTAGTAGGAAAATCCGGATCTAGCAGAATGGCAGAAGGGCCGCTGACCAGGGTTTATACCCTGGCTAGCGGCCCTTCAAGATTGTCGGGCTGACAGGATTTGAACCTGCGACCCCTTGACCCCCAG
>NZ_BSTL01000074.1 GCF_030269485.1 Actinoplanes sp. NBRC 103695
CCACGAGCGTGCCCGACCTCAGCCACACCCACCACGTCACGCCATCGAGCGACGACGAAACACCTGGAACCGGGCCGAGCACACCACAACCCGCGAAAGCGGCAGGCGGGCACTTACTGCCCTCTGAGCTTGACCCGATTCGACGGACACGGTCGATGTGCTGTTCTCAGAGGGCGTTCGATTTGTTCTTGATCTACTAGTATGTGCCTCGCCAGGTAGGGGTGGATTCGCCCGTGATTCGGCGGCTGACGTTGTCGATCATCGCGATGTGGATCATGGCTTCCGAGCTGGCTGGCAGGGTCTCATAGTCGCGGACGAGTCTGCGGTGCAGCATCAACCAGCCCGATGGGCGGGCCGCGCAGCGAGGTGCCAGCCGTTGGGGCCGGTCCTTTTCCGCGCGGCCTCCCGCCGAACCGGATTTGATGGTTCCCGATCGTCCGGCTCTCCAGTGACTACTGCGTGAGCGGTGTGGCTGGCTGCCCGGTATGGGCGAGGCTGTGGCAGGAAGAGCAGACCACCAGGGTCTGAAACACCAGACACCACGCGAAGCACGTGTCTGCTACCGTCCACCCATCGCCCTCGCGGCATGAAACTCCGGTGTCCGGTCCCGGGGTGGAACTTCAGAGGTCTGACGGATGGGCACGTTGGCGACCCATCCGCAGACCCTCCCGTCTGCCAGAAGATCACCGCGGACGCGCCGTCCGACACCCTCAGAAACACTCACTCAGGGAAACAGCGAGCCGAGCATGCCCATCCGGCCGGCGGAGTCCGAGCCCGGCTGGGCGCCGAGGAAGATGACCCGCTGCCCGGCGCCGCCGGGCAGGTCCAGGCTCTCCTCGTTCAGCGTCAACCGGCCGACCGCTGGATGGTCGAACTCGTGGATCGCGTGCGAGCACTCCGCCACCGGGTGGGTGGCCCACAGGTTGGCGAACTCGGCGCTCTTGATGCTTAGCTCGCCGACCAGTTCCGCCATCTCCGGGTCGTCCGGCTCGACGCTGGTGGCCATCCGCAGATGCGCCGCCATCCCCGCGGCCCGCCGCGCCCAGTCGACGATCAGATCGCGCGAGGACGGCTCCAGGAACAGTTGGCGGGCCATGTTGGGGAGAGGGCCGGGGCCGAAGCCCCACAGGGCACGGGCCAGCCGGTTGCCGCCGAGCAGGTCCGTTCGCCGGCTCACGATGAGCACGGCCTGTTCGGTGTTGCTCTCCGCCAGCGCGAGCACGGTGGGCCGGACCGTCTCGGCTGCACGCCCGCGCCGGACGACCGGCATCGGCCAGGCCAGGCGAAGCAAGTGCAGCCGTTCGCTCCCGTCCAGGTGCAGCGCGTTCGCGATGGCCGCCAGCACCGATTCCGACATTTGGTGGCTTTCACCCTGTTCGAGACGGGTGTAATAGTTCACGCTCACCCCGGCCAGCATGGCCACCTCCTCGCGGCGCAGGCCTGGCACCCGCCGTGGGGTGCCGTAGGTCGCCACCCCGGCCGCCTCCGGCGTCAGCGCCGCGCGGCGGGACCGCAGGAAGTCACCGAGTTCGCTCACTCTCCGAATGATCCTCCGATGATGGGCGTCCCTGCCATCCCCTGCCGTGGGTACCCACGACAGGGTGCGGCGCCGGGCCAGGATCCGTTGCACGGTTGCGGCATGACTGACAAAAAGATCATCGCTGTACTGGGAGCGACCGGTAAGCAGGGCGGCGCCGTTGCCCGGGCGATCCTGGACGACCCCGAGGGTGGGTTCACCGTCCGCGCCCTGACACGTACCCCCGCGTCGGTGTCGGCTGACGCATTCCCCGAGATCGTCGCGGCCGACCTGGAGGACGAGGAGAGCATCACCCGGGCTTTTGCGGGGGCGTACGGCGCTTTCGTGGTGACCAACACGTGGGCTCCGCAGACACCGGAGGACGCGGCCGTACGCAGCCGGGCCAAGCGGGAGATGGACCAGTACGCGGTCGCCGCGCGCGCCGCCCGGGCTGCCGGCGTCCGGCACGTCGTGTCGTCGACGCTGGAGGACACCCGGCCCCACTTCACCCACCTGGGCATCGACGTGCCGTCGTCCGAGGACGGCTTCACGGTCCCGCATTTCGACGCCAAGGCGATGAGCAACAGATACTTCACCGACCTGGGCGTGCCGACCACGTTCCTCGACACGGCCTCGTTCTACGACAACTTCCTGCGCGCTGGCGCAGGTCCTGTCCGCGACGAGCACGGCAAGCTCGTCCTGCGCCTGGCCTTCGGTGACAGCACTGCCGCTCTGGTCAGCGCGCGGGACATCGGGCGGACCGCCTACGCCATCCTCAAGGCCGGCCACCGCTTCGTCGGGCGAACCGTCGGCCTGGCGGGCGACCATGTCACCGGGGTGCAGATGGCCCGCATGTTCAGCGATGTGCTGGGCGAGGAGGTCACCTACCAGGCCGTGCCGCTCGAGGCGCTGCGAACCTCCGCGCACCCGGAGGCCGCCACCATGTTCCAGTTCTACACGCAGGCCGCCGAGGCGTTCCTGGCCCATCGCGACCTCGGCCGCCTCCGGCAGCTCAACCCCGCGCTCCAGTCGCTCCCGGAGTGGATCACCGAGCACCGCGAGGAGTTCCGGCGGGCAGTGGCCCCGACCTGAGCACGCAGAGCCTGACGAAAGGCGTTCGAGCGGAGCGAGGGTTTCGAACGTGCGCTCCGCCAGAGCGTCCAAGGCCTCGTGGCCCTCCGTGCGGTACGCACGTACCTTGGTCGCGGGGCTCGCCGACCTGGATCTGGATGGGCTCACGACCTTCCTGGCCACACTGCAAGCCCCGAACGCGGAGCTGCGTCGTGCGAACGAAATCCTGAAGGCCGCGAGCGTGTTTTCGCCTCGGAGCTTTGCGCCATGTAGCGCTGATTGATCGAGGAGGGTGAGAGACCTTCCCGACCGGTCTTCGCAGCGGTCCGGTTGAAGCCTGGGGGCAGCCTGACCTGCGCAATGGCGGTGAGGGTGGCAAGCGGCCCTGACAAAGGCGGTGTCGTGCCGGGACTGCCAGACGGTGCGGGCTCGTCGAGGCGATGCCAGAAGGTATAACGCGAGTGAACCAGTGGTTGAAGCTCCGTAACAGCGAAGCCGGCTTCAATCTGGTGGATATGGGCCGGTACGCAGCGCACCACCTCGTGAATCTTGCGGGGTGGACTTCGAAGCCGTTTACTGAGCTTTTGGGGTCAGGGTCAGGGTGGTGCCAGGCCGCTGGTGGCGAGGAATCCGTACGCGAGGGTGGGCCGGTACTGCATCCGCTTGAGCCGGTTCTTCGCCACCTGGAGTAGATCGTCGATGCCGCCGGGAGCGAGGTTGGCCATGCTGCGTTTGAGGCTGGACCACAGGTTCTCGACGGGGTTGAGTTCGGGGGCGTAGCCGGGCAGCCGGTAGACGTGCAGCCATGGCCGGGCGGCGATCAGGGCGCACATCTTGGCGGACCTGTGTGCCGGCAGGCCGTCCCAGACCAGCACGATCGGAGCGCGTAGTTGCTGGTGGGCGGCGTCGAGCAGATCGGCGAAGTGGTCTTCGCCGAAGCCTTTCGGTTCGCCTTTACGTCCTCGGTGGAGCATCGTGCGGTAGATGATGCGCGGCTGGTGTCCGGCACGGTAGGCGACGATGCCGGCGAGGGAGAGTTTACGGCCGCCGCGTCCGGCGACCCTGACGATCGGGGTGGTTACCCCTTGTCTCGCACCGGGTTTGATGGAGACATCGAAACCTGGGAGAAGATTCAGCTATGCCGGCACCGAAGAAGTACCCCGATGAGCTGCGTGAGCGTGCGACCCGGCTGGTGGTCGAGGCCCGCCGGGACCCGGCGAGCGCGGTCGGTGCGATCCGACGGATCGCTGATCAGCTCGGGGTCCATCCGGAGGCGTTGCGGACGTGGGTGAAGAAGGCCGAGATCGACGCTGGTGACCGGCCGGGCACGACCAGCAGCGACGCGGAACGTCTCGCCGCCCTTGAGCGGGAGAATCGTGAGTTGCGCCGGGCGAACCAGATCCTGAAGTCCGCGGCGTCTTTCTTCGCGGCGGAGTTGGACCGTCCGTCGCGATGAAGGTCGCCTTCGTCGACTCCCAACGGTCTGAACACGGTGTCCAGCCGGTCCTGCAGGCGCTTGAAAGCACGCCGGCACAGATCGCACCGTCGACCTACTACGCCGCCAAGACCCGCCCCGCCAGTACCCGCGCGGTGCGCGACACCGACATGACCGAGACGATCGAGCGGATCCACCGGGAGAACTATGACGTCTACGGCGCCCGCAAGATCTGGCACGAGCTGCACCGCCGCGGCGAACCGGTGGCCCGGTGCACCGTCGAACGGCTCATGCGCCAGGCCGGGCTGCTACGCGACAAGTCACCACGCACGACCCGGCCCGCAGCCGAGACCAGACGCCCCGGTGACCTGGTCAAACGCGACTTCACCGCGGCACGCCCGAACCAGCTGTGGGTCGCGGACCTGACCTACGTACGCACAAGCGTGGGCTGGGCGTACGCCGCGTTCGTCCTGGATGTGTACTCCCGCATGATCGTCGGCTGGCAGGTCGCCACCTCGCTCTACACCGACCTGGCTCTCGACGCGTTGAAGATGGCTGTGTGGCGCCGTCAGAATCAGGGCGCTGAGCTGGGCGGATTGGTTCATCACTCCGACCGGGGAGTCCAATATCGAGCGATTCGCTACAGCCAGCGGCTCGCCGAGGCCGGCGCTGTCGCCTCGGTCGGCTCCAAGGGCGACTCCTACGACACTCAGTCCAGCATGGTGGTTGAGGAACGCCGACCCGGGTGCCTGACCCGTCATACGAGTGGCCCTGACTGGTTGCGGCATGATGATCGCCGGGCGTCGTCTCGGGGTCTGACTCGAGTTACGACTGGCCTTCGGGTGCCAATGCGTTGATCTGTCGGCCCCGGGACGGCGTTCCTCACCGTGGTCGCGGCCACGCTCGTGTGACCCGATAGGGCGTTGACCTGCACGGTGAGTGTCCTGTCCGCGGCGTGCTGATCAACCTGCCGGGGAACCGGCGGCCGGCTGGTGCCGACGACGGAGTTAGGACACCAAACTAGATGGATGAGCATCGAATCTAGCCCATCGCTGACCTGTACCTTCGCCTGTCGGATCTGCGGGCCGACGACCTCTACGAAGACGATCAGAGCAAAGGCCTCGTCGAGCACGAGCGCCAGCTGCGCGAGCGTGCCGCTCGCCTGCACTGGACCGTGGGCGAGGTAATCATCGAGAACGACATGCGCGGCGGTAGACCAAAACCCGCATCAGCCTACAAGCGGCGAAAGGTGCGGTTACCAGATGGCACCACCGCCTTACGCGTAATCCGCCCCGGATTCCGAAGATTGATCAAACGGATCCGCACCAACAAATCTAACGCCGTGCTGACCGTTGACCTCGACCGGGTTGTTCGTGATCCCTGACCGCATTCAAATCCTGCTCTTGGAGCCGACGAGTGTCAGTTCGCGTCGGCCCGCCGGGATGCGCCGGGGCGATTCGAGCCCCAGCGCACCCGTCAGTCGTGTCAGTCCAGCAGTTCGGTCACGGTGCCGGCGGCAACCGTGCGGTTGCCCTCACGCACCGCGAACCCGAGACCGACTTCCAGGGCGACCGCCTTGCCCAGCGTCACGGTGACCGCGTCGAGAGTGTCGCCGGGCATGACCAGGTCCCGGTCGCCCAGGTGCAGCCCACCGGAGACGTCAGTGGTATGGAAGTAGAACTGCGGCCGATAGTCCGCCGCAAACGGCGTGTGCCGGCCACCCTCCTCCTTCGTCAGGGCGTACATCCGCGCCCGGAACACCGTGTGTGGCCGCACGCTGGACGGCGCGGCGAGGACCTGGCCCCGCTGCACCTGCTCACGCTTGACCCCTCGCAGCAGCACCGCGGCGTTGTCACCGGCCTGCGCCGACTCCAGTACCTTGCCGAACGTCTCCAGACCGGTCGCCACACTCATCACGGTCGGACCGAGGCCGACCACCTCGACCGGCTCGCCGGCGCGCAGCACGCCACGCTCGACCTTGCCGGTCACGACGGTGCCGCGGCCGGAGATGGACAGCACGTTCTCGATCGGCATCAGGAACGGCTCCCCCAGCTCCCGCGGCGGGATCGGCACGTATGCGTCGACGGCGTCCAGCAACTCGACCACCGACGCCACCCAACGCGGGTCGCCCTCGAGGGCCTTGAGCGCGCTTACCCGCACCACCGGAACCTCGTCACCGGGGAACCCGTACTGCGACAGCAACTCACGAACCTCCAGCTCGACCAGGTCCAGCAACTCCGGGTCGTCGACCATGTCGCTCTTGTTCAACGCGACCACCAGATGCGGCACCCCGACCCGCTGCGCGAGCAGCACATGCTCACGGGTCTGCGGCATGCTGCCGTCCTGCGCCGACACCACGAGAATCGCACCGTCGACCTGCGCCGCGCCGGTGATCATGTTCTTCACGTAGTCGGCATGACCCGGCATGTCCACGTGCGCGTAATGCCGGGACGCGGTCTCGTACTCGACGTGCGCGATCGTGATCGTGATCCCCCGGGCCGCCTCCTCCGGCGCCTTGTCGATCCCCTCGAACGCGACATACCGGTTGGCCACCGGGTCACGGTCCGACAGCACCTTCGTGATCGCCGACGTCAGAGTGCTCTTCCCATGGTCGACGTGACCCATCGTGCCGATATTCAGATGCGGCTTACTACGAACAAACTGGCTCTTCGCCATGATCTCTTCCAAATCCTTACTGGATGCAAGGCATAACAGGGGAAACACCACCCCGTCGCCAAGCGGGGAGGCGTCAGAACCCAGGGCACAACCCAGCCACCCCTCCCCCGGGTTCTGCTGCCGATGGGGAAGGGTCAGACTCGCGTATCAGCGCCGGAAAACACGCACACGGGAGCCACCACGAGGGGCAGCTGCAAACCGAGCACGAACATGAGCGTCACGGTAGGCCCCAACGCCCACCCACGCGACTGAATTCCCTACGCAGTCTACGATCACGGGCGTGCAACGAAGGTCAGCGTTCCAGTCGGCCCGCGGGAGGCGTCGGGTACCACAGGACGTCTCGGGGAGGGCTGCGCGATCTAGCCGAGTAAGTACTAACGGTGGTTAGTGGTCGTAGGCGATCAATGACCTGTCACGGGTTGGCCGGTGGTGCGGTTATGCCAGATCGCGGCGGTCAGGGCGAGGATGCGTTGGGCGATGCGGGCGGTGACGCCTTCGATGCTGCGGCCGGCGTGTAGTTCGAGGTCGAGTTGGCCTTTGAGGGTGTCGTTGACTGATTCGATGAGCTTCCGGACCGGTTTGAGCAGGTGTTCGCCGGGGTGCGGGGTCCGGTTGCGGTAGGACGGCCGCAGGAGCCGGATTCCGCGGTCGGCGAGCCAGCCGGTCCAACTCGGCTGACACGTAGCCTTTGTCCGCGATGGTCAGCTGACCAGGCCGGGCAGCGAGCAGGTGGGCGTCTTGTTCCAGGGCGGCGCGGTCAACACCTGGCGTTCTGTCTTCTTTCGGGGGTGGCCAGGGACCAGGAGATCGGCAGGCCCGCGGGTGTGCAGATCAGGTGCAGGCGCGGGCCCCAGAAGAACCGGGAGTGCGACGCGTTGGACAGTTTCGGTGGCCGGCCCGTCCGGCGAGGCTGTCCGAGCCAGTCATCGATCTTCACGTACAGTGCGGTGAGAAGGGGTGTTGAGGTCTGTCGTCGCAAACGGATCATCGACACCCTTCGCCTTTACCCGCGCCTAGCTCTACGCGTGACAGGCCCACGTGCGCACCCCACGTGTGTATGTCACACGACCAGCGCCCGTTAGGACTTACTCGTCTAGCGATACTGGCGCGTCTTCGTGTCGAAGGTGCACCGGGCCGCCGGGCGCGACGGCAGGGCCGCCACCGCCGCCCGGCAGTAGGCCTGCTGGCCCGCCAGGTTGGGGTGCATGCTCGTCTGCAACTGCTTCATGGCCCGCGGGTCGCCGGGGAACTGGACGCCGTTGAACCACTTGGAGCCGCTGCACAGGCGGTGGTTGGTGAACTGCCCGCTGCTCGGCGCGAAGACCACCTTGACGGCCAGGCCCCGCCCGCGCAGGTACGTGTTGGCCGCGTCGACGTGGCTGCCGATGGCGCGGTTGATGTCGTCGGCCAGGCCGTTCAGCCACTGGGCGTCCTCGTACTTCACCCGATAGTTGAGCACGCCGCCGGCGCCACCCGAATTGGTGCCGACCTTGCACGAGAACGTCAGGCCGCTGCGGTCGTAGCCCCACCGGGACTCGGCGAACATCCGTGGATAGCCGGTGACCACCAGAGTGCCGCCCGGCGCCATGGCCAGCGCGACGTTGGCGTACACCTGGCTCAGCAGCATCTTATTGCCGTTGCCGATGTAGGTAGACGGCCGTGGCACGTCCAAGCCCTCGGAACGGAGTCGTTTCAGGCCCGCCTCGGCGAGGGCCGCAGCCTTGCGGTTCTTCTTGCGGCAGTCGTACGCGCCAGCTTTGATGCCGGAAGTGCAGTCCTTCAGGATGTCCGAGAAACCGGCGTCGTTGCCGCCGATCGAAAGGCTGACCAGCGTCGTCTGCGGCGTCACGGCCTGAATCTGCGGCGCCTCAGGCGAAGCACCCGACCCTACGTAGGTGGTGTTTCCGTTGAACAGATCGATGGCTTTGGCGCCCGAGCACGCAACCAGATCCATGCGGTCGACCAGGCCGGCTGCCTTCGCCGTGGCGAACACTCCCTGACCCCAGGAGCTCACCGACCGGTGACAACCCGTCGTGGTGCGCCCGCCCGTCGACGGGTCGGGCAGCGAGGTGCCCGCGGTGAAGTACTGCTCGGACGCACCCTCCCCCGAGGCGAACGAGTCCCCGAGCGCGACATACCGTCCCGGCCCCACCGGGCTGGGCGTGTAGGTCACCTGCAGGTCCACGAAGGTCTCGGCGCCAGTGTCGGCCGCCCGGACGGCCAGCAGGTTGTCACTGCCCACCGGCGCGTCGACCGCGATCCCGTCGGCCGCGCAGTTGCCGTTCTCGACGTGCTGCACGAGCGCACCGTTCACGTACACGTCGGCGTTGTTGTCGACCGCCCCGGTGATCCGTACGCTGCGGACGCCGGCTGGCACCCGGAACGACCGACGCAGCAACATGTCGGAGTCGGCGCCCCATCCGGTGTGCACCCGGTCGCCGTTGTTCCACGAGCAGGTGCCGCCGGTCGTGCCGAAGGCGGCCCGCCCGGTGGCCCAGAAAGCAGCCGGCGCGTACCCGGACTGTTCGAACCCTGCCCCGCCGCCGTGCGTCACCTGCTGGTAGGACCACCCGTCGCTGCCGTAACCGACCGCGGTCACGATTTCGGCGGCGTCGGCATTGCCGATCGCCGCGATGGCTCCGGCGGCGACCACGGCCGCCGAGCTGAGGGAGAGAAGGACTTTTCGCACCAGTCGACGATCCCAGCCGCCGTGCGTCCGGACCATCGCCGACCACGGCCGAAGGACGAGCCGATGGGCTTCCCACGACGGAGTGACGCCTGCCGTATCGTTCGCGCATGTCGGTCGATGAGGGGAGCCCGGTGCATCCGGTCTAGCGACAGCCCAGGAACGGGGCTGCGCGGAGCCGGAAGGTGACCGTAGATGAGTCGGACCGACAAGACTCGGCCCTGTTGGGTACAACTGGTGGGACGCACCGAGGGTGAGCGCGGCTCGCACGTCCTAAAGCGCTTGCGCCGGGACGGCAGCACACCCCTCGTTGCGCGTCGGCCCGTTGGAGGTGGGCCGGGAGATGGTTCGCGCCCCGGCGCACCTCGTCAGCGGTGTCAGTCGAGTAGTTCGGTCACGGTGCCGGTGACCGTGCGGTTGCAGGCCAGCCCGGGCCGGAAGTGGCGTTGAGCCGCCGCTCAGGCCGGCTCCTCGGATCTGTTGGATCTGACCTCGTCGACGCTCGGGGTGGCGACGTCGAGAAGGGCCGCTTGCTCGGTCAATATCGCACCTATCTCGTCGGAATTCTGTATGGTTCGGCCCCGGATTCGGGTGGCTGTTCGTTCCAGGACTGCGGTGCGCCGAGCCTCCTCGTCCTCGCACCACACCTGAAGAAACGAATGCTTTCTGGTCTCGAAGGAACCCAGGCGCCACCACTCCATCCGGCCGCCGAAGAAGGCCCCGCCCGGCAGCGAAGCCCGCAGCACCCGGTTCGGCAATCGACGCAGAGGGGCGTCCCGGTACCCTTTTCCGGCCAGCCAGTCGCTCCAGACCTGATGGTCGTCGGTCATCGGTTCCAGCTCGAGTTGAGTTCCCCCCGGTTTGGTGGAGCCTCTCAAACATGATCGACTGATCATGGGGAGGACGTTCTGTGGCCGCACCGAAGAAGTACCCCGACGAACTGAGGGCGCGTGCTGTGCGTCTGTATCGCGAG
>NZ_BSTL01000075.1 GCF_030269485.1 Actinoplanes sp. NBRC 103695
GCCTCACACCCATCACCACCAGCCAAGACACCCAACCCGACCTCGAACCCGCCGAGATAGCCGCCTAACATCAACCCACACGGATCAGCGCTGGCCGCCTCTTACACCACGCCAGCGGACGCGACCTTCTGCGCCGACCCCACCTGCGTCAGAACCCACTCGTCGAGCAGGCTATGGGTGCCCAGGCACTACGGCTGCTCGCCAGTCTGACCACGAAACGTGAGAGCGTCGACTACCTTTCAGCAGCCGTCGAGACGGCTTTCCAGCAGCACCCGGACCACGAGATCATCACAAGTTTCCCCGGCATTGCCGCCCAGGCCGGCGCCCGGCTGCTCGCTGAGATCGGCGACGACCGCACCCACTTCACCGACGCGCGATCACTGAAGGGCTTCGCCGGCGCGGCCCCGGTGACACGCGCATCCGGCCGGAGCCTGGTCGTCTCGCAACGCCGGATCAAGAACGACCGACTCGCCGCGGTCGGCTTCACCTGGGGACTATCGGCACTCAACCAGTCACCCGGCGCGCGAGCCCACTACGACCGCCGCCGGGCCACCGGCGACGGTCACGCCGCCGCGTTCGCGTACGCCAGCCGGCGAATCCGTTCCATGGCCGTGTGCGGGTCGTCGGCGGCTTCGGCGAGCAGGGCGACCGCTTCTCGGACGTAACGCCAGGCGGTACTCACGCCGATCTCGAACCCGGCGGCCAGCCGGGTGTAGGTGTCGCCGTTGCGCAGGTGAGCCAGGGCGAGCAGGGCCTGCCGTCCTGGGTCGAGGCGCCGCCACCTGGATCGGCGATGGTTGCGGTGGCCGCGGATACGGTCGGCGAGGTGGTTGAGGGTCCGGCTGGACAACGAAATCGTGGACGCGTAAGACAGCATGGCGAGCTCCCGGTTGGGGCATCGGGTTTTGGTCGATTTGCTGTCTTGCCGGGAGACTCGCCCCCATCGATCTCCGGCCCCCGCCTACCCTCACTGACCTGCAAGATCAGGTTGAAAAGGGCTCATTGACCATTGCACGATGGCGGCGTGGTGTTCGGGGAGACGTTCGTAGTCGCGGACGGGGCGTCTGCATCGGCTCGGGCGTACGCGCCGGCGCTGATGCCCAAGGCCTCCCTGAAGTGCCGGTTGAGCTGGCTTTGATCGTAGTAGCCCAAGCGTGCCGCCACTTCTGTCGCGGACACGCCCTGGGCTAGCAGCGGTCTTGCGGTGGCGAGCCTTAGTAGGGTGCGGTATCGATGTGGCGGAACTCCGTAGGCTTGCCGGAACCGGCGCAACAGATGATGGCGGCTGTACCCGGCCGCGGCGGCAAGTTCGTCGAGGCCGATGTTGGTGTCCAGCCGCTCGCTTAGTGTCTGCCGCACTTGTCGCAGGGCTGCGGGGCGATGCGCCTCGGAGGTGGCGCGGGCGGCGGTCGCGTGCCGGCTGACCAGCCTTGCCAGCACAGATGCGAACATCGACCGGAGTGTTGTGTCATCCGTACCGTCGGTCAGAGCGGTGTGCAGCATGGCGAATCCGCTGAACAAATCACGATCGGTGTAGGTGAGCCGATCGAAAATGGGTAGTTCCCCGTCTGCGGTGACATCCAGCAATGGTTGTGGGTCCAACAGGGCGAAGGTGGCGAAGTAGGCCGCGGTGGGACCGGTGAGCAGCGACTGAACGACTTCATCGGGTTGCACCACGGTGACCGTTCCGGCGGCTGCCGGTGGATATTCCTTGCCTCGGTATCGCAAGGGCGGGGCGGTGTCGCCAAAGGTGATGGTGAACGTGTGTGCCCGGTTGAGAACGAATTCCGGATGGGTGTAGTCCGGCGCGTGGACGGACAGCACTTCCAGCCAGGGCAGGTTTCTCGGGCGCCATCTATGCTTCCCGGAACCCCTGCACCCCGCAACGCCGCCGGCGATGGCGCTCTCGCGGGATGGGTCGCTGCATAGCAACGTCGTAGGACGCACCGGATAACCGCCTCTGAACGAGGGCCCGCGTTCATGAACGGGCGTGGATGCGCAGCTTGCCTCGCCGGGTTCAGACGCGCTGCGCTCGACGTAATCGATCTCCCGCCGTTGCTTGCCGCTGCTGTCCAGGTGAGCTTGGGCATGGTGAGCAACGTGACGTCGCTGGTATTGACGCACAGGTTGAGAGCGTCGTGCAGGCATGGCAGTACGGGCCATGGAAGACCTCTCCCCACCATCGCCCAGTCAGCCAGTGTCTCCGGACAGGGGTGGTCCATCCAGGGCCACCGCGTACGTGCCCTTCAACCGCCTTCCCGGTATGTTTTCCACGCTGGCGTTGCTGTGATGACGGGCATTAATACGAATGGGCGCAGGATCAGTGCGAGGTGTGGATTCTTCCCCGCTGCACGCGGTCAGCTGGGCAGAGCGGTATCCGGACGTCGTTACTTGGTCGTGTCGTGCGCCCAGCGCCGCAGCTGCCTTGCGGAACGGCTTGTTTGTGTTTGCTGCGGCGGCCCGGCTGCCAGCGGCGATGACGGCCGCGCGCTCGGTTTCGACCACGTCGGCGGTAACGCTGTGGTCGACCGTAGTGTGGACTACAGCGTCGGCGTGGATGGCAGCCTCCCTCAAGACCGACACGTCCTTGAGGGATCATCGATCGGCGTTGCGACTTTTCGGGTGATTCTCTTGGCGGCCTCGGCCGAGCGAGTCAGTGCCGTGACGGCGTGTCCTGCCGGGTGAATCGTCCGATCAGGGGACACCCGAGGTAGCCGGATCCGCCCGATGACGAAGATCTTCATTCCTTGCCTCCTGCGAGAAACTGCTCGGCTTCTGATTGATCTAGCGGCTCCCGGCCAGCAAACGCGCTACAACGTTGTGCCTTTCGAACAGTCACCTGGTAGGGCACGTGGCGGCATCGGCGTCGAGCAGCGCGTGGAATGCATGGCGTGCCGCGGAGTGGTGTCCACGTTTCCTCGGGAGGGGTTCAACGGTCGCGTGCAATCAGGTGCAAGCCTCGCGGGACCATTGCGAAGCTCAGGCCTTCGGTAACCGGTCCGGCCGACCGGTCCGGGGCGAGATCGAAGGTGCGGGCCACCGCCGAGGTCACCATGGCGGCCTCGATCATGGCCAGATTGCGGCCGGGGCAGAACCGCGGGCCGCCACCGAACGGGGCGAACGGCAACGCCTCCGCCGGGAGCCTGCCTTCCAGCCATCGCTGCGGGCGGAACTCGTCGGGCTCCGGGAACCGTTCGACGTCGCGGCGTGCGCCGTAGGAGGGCAGCAACATCACCTCGGTGTCGTCGTCTAGATGCAGCTCGCGCCCGTCGCCGCCGGTGAGCATCACGCTTCGGATGGGATGGAAGCTGAGGAACGGCACAACCGGCTTCAGCCGCAGGGCTTCCTTGACGACGGCTTCGGCGTAGCTCAGCCGCCCCACCGTCGCGACGTCGCCGGGCAGCCGCCGATCCCCGAGCACCTCGTCGGCCTCGGCGCGGACCCGGGCGTGCACCTCCGGGTACTCGGCGAGGAAGTGCAGTGCCCACGCGGCCGACGACGAGGTGGTGTCCTCGCCGGCCAGCAGCATGGTGAGCACGTTGCCGAACACCTCATCGTCGGTGATGCTCGGCTCGTCCGCGAGAGGGATCACCAACGCTTCGAGGAAGTTCGACGGCTCACCACCTGCGTTCATCCGGGCCCGCGCGCGGTCGAAGTTCGTTCTCACTACCGCCCGCAACTCGCGTACGGTTGCGTCCAGACGGCGGTCCTGCGGAAGCTTCACATACCGCCAGTACGGGATTGGCGTCAACAGCCGTCGGGTGAGTGCCGACATCAGCATCGGTAGCCTTCGATGCAGACCGTCCCCCCTGTCTTCCAGTGAGTTGAGGTCGTGGCCCAGGGAAAGCTCGGCGACCACATCGAGGGTGTACCGGGTCATCTGGTCGAGAACGTCGATCGGTGCCCCAGACGCGGCGAAGCCGTGCCAGCCGCGCAACAGCCGCTCGGTCGCCGTGGTGATGGTGGCGAAGTACTGCTGGAGGTAGGAGGCACGTAACGACTGAGTGACCACTTTGCGCAGCCGGCTCCACCGCTCGCCCTCGGCGGTGAAGACACTGTGCGGCACGAGTTCCTCGAAGACTTCCGCGGTCGATCGCGACCGGCGGAACGCCTGCGGACGCTGACGCAAGATGAAGTCGACGTGCTGCTGGTCGCCGGTGACGACGACGGGTCTCGGGCCGAGCCGGATTCTGAACGTCGGCCCGTACTCGTCGGCCCATCGTTCGAGTACTCGGTGCGGGGCACCGCCGCGTACTAACCCCAGTAGGTTGCCCAGCAGCGGCAGAGGGCGCGGCCCCGAAAGGGTGTGCAACATGGAACTCCTCGTCAAGCGGTCGCGGTCCGGGCCCGCTGCGGCGTGGTTCCGGACCAGCGATGGAACGCCCGGTAGAACGAACTGGGCTCGTCGTAGCCGAGCAGGAGTGCCATTTCAGGGATGGAGACCTCGGGCTGGGCCAGGTAGTGCCGGGCGAGGCTGAGGCGTACGTCTTCGAGTACGGCCTGAAACGTGGTGTCTTCCAGCGCCAGTCGGCGTTGAAGGGTACGGCTGCTCATCGCTAGCCGCCGGGACACCTGTAGCGCGGTGGCGGCTCCCGCGGGCAGCAGTTCCAACAGTGCGGCGCGGACCCGGGTGGTGGTCGTCTCTACCCGGTCCAGGTCGGCCAGCCGACGTCGAAGGTCGGCGTCGAAAACCTGCCACATCGCATCGCTCGCGGTCAGGAACGGGCGTCGGGCATCGAGCGACGTGAACGTCACGGTCACCGACGTCCCGTTCTCGATGTGCTGTCCCAGGTATTCCGGATAGGCCTCGGCATCCGGCGGATCCGGCATGGTCAGCCGGGCCGGAACCACCCGGGTCCGGATGCCCAGGCGGGCCAGCGCCACCCAGAATGTCAGCTCGTAGGCGACCAGACTTGTCGGGGGTGTCGGCTCCGGTGGCATCACGGTCGTCACGTGTAGACCGGCGCCGTCCGCCTCGACGATGAGCCGCTGCGGGCCGAGCAGGCGTTTATACTTGGCCAACCGCCGTGCGGCGTGCGCGAGGTCGGGGCTGCACAGCGCGGCGAAAATCGGAGCCTGGAACGACTCCGCACTCAGCTTCGCCGCGAGCGAAACCCCGAACGCGGAGTCGCCGGAGATCGCCTCGGCGGCGTACCAGCACCGGTAGAACTGCTCGGGAGTAAGCGACACCTGCGGGTTGAGCAGCAGGTCCTCAGGCATCCCCGCGGCATGCAGCACCGGCCCGACCGGTAGACCGAGGTCCGCCAGAACCGCGCCGGTCGTCGAGTTGACGGTATAGAAGCCTGTGGTCACAGACCGTCCTTTCTCGGATGAGTCACTTGCAACGGTAGGGGCGGTGTGGGGTTCCTAGCACTAGCAGAGGGCGCCACTGTTGTGGCAGTTCCCGCCAATCCCATCCAGTGCCAGATGTGGGTAATACAGGCGCGCCGCGTTGATACGGACGCCTTCGGTGGGCCCACTGGTACGCCAACGCGCCAGATGAATGCGGTACTGGTCGAACTGCCGCAGACGAACGAGCCCGGCAGCCGCCGCATCCCGCTCTTCGTGGTAGGTGCCGAGCAGTGTGTCCGGGCGCCGCCGCGCAGCACGGCAGCCAGAGTTTCCAGCCGAGGTTGGCCGCGTCCTGGATGCCGAGGTTCAAGCACCGGGTGCGGGCCGGGTTCCGCATGGTGCTTGACCGGCAGCCGGAAATGACGGTCGTCGGTGAGGCCGACGACGGCGCCGATGCGCCGCGGCTGTTGAGGAGTACCGAGGCCGAGGTCGTGGTGATGGACTTGCGGATGCCGATCTTGACGGGGTGGCCGCGACCCGGCATGTCTGAGCCGCCGGCCCGCGGCGGCGCGTGCTGGTCCTGACGACGGTTCGACACCGACCGGGAGACATTCGCCGCGTTGCAGGCGTACGGGTTGCAGAGGCGGGTACGCCAATTGGCTCAGGTGAGAGGTTCGCCGTCGTAGAAGACACCACCGGTCGGCCCGTCTGCCGGTAGGGTCGCCACCCACGCAACCCACGGCGCTCTCCGACGCCTGCCGGTCCTCTTCGTCCTCCCCGTATTCCGGGCGGGTGGCTACCCGTCCGGGATCGAAAGCATTGACAAGCACGCTTGTGCCGCGGAATGCCGCCGCGAGAGTCGCGGTGAGGATGTTGAGCGTGTGCTTCGCGAACGAATACGCCGGTGCCATCACCTGCGGTGAGAACTCGGCACCCGCGGCGATCTGCTGGTATACGCCGCTCGTGATGTTCACCACCCGCGCTGCGGGTGCCGCCTCGAGTAGCGGACGCATCGCCTGGACCAGCGCCCATGCGCCGACGACGTCGACGTTGAGTGCGGCGCGGGCCTCGGCGATGTCGACGTCGACGTCGACGTCGACTCGAAGTCGGGCGCGGTGCTGGCGTTGTTTCGGATCCTTCGCCGGATTCGCCAGCCGGGATCCGAATGGTCAGCAGGTCCGTCAGCCTCGAGGAGCAAGATGTCTGAGCACCGCAAGCGGTGGCCGTTGCGCGTATTCATCCCCTCGCCCTCATCGTTGCCGTACTCGGGACAGCCGCGGCGACCAGCGGAAACAATGCGACACCCCAGCCTGAATCGAGGACCACAGACCTCGCCGGCGGCAGCGTCGTCGAGGTGCTGACCGCTCTCCTTCGGAGGCACGGCCTGTTCGAGGTCCGCGGCGCCGGCGGATGCGGCGGCGGCGGCGGAAAGGGCATCAGACACGGAGTTCTCGCTTTCGCAGGCTGGACCGGCACCGGCTGCCGGTGCGAATCCGTGGGTGATGAAGCTAAGCCGCCGGGACCTTGGCTGCTTCCGCTTTGAGCATTGCGTCGCGGAGCCGGGCCCGGCCCGGCACCAGCTCGCCGGCTGCACGGGCGTACTCCAGGGCTGTCGACCACCACGCCAGATCGTCGAGGACGACCTCGAGGGCCGCGTTCGCCATCGGGCTCACCGGCTGGCCAGCGTCATCGAACGCGTCGTTGACGAAAGGAATGACGACCGTGTTGCGCAGGGGCACCGCCTCCGTCTCCACCACGATCTGGGCGAGGTGCTCGATCGCCCGGATGCCACCGCCCACGCCGGCGCTGTAGCCGACGACGGCCACGGGCTTGTTGCGGAACGCGTTGGAGGCCCAGACCGAGTCAATCGCGTTCTTCAGGGCGCCGGGAATGCTGTGGTTGTACTCGCCGGTCACGACGAGGTATGCGTCCGCATCCTTGATCTTGGAGTTCCACGCCTTCACGAGCGGCTCGGAATACGACGGGTCGTTCATGTCACCGATGGTGCCGAAGTGCTCGGAGAAGAACGGCAGGGGCCAGTCCCGCAGGTCCAGCACTTCGACGTCGAAGCCCCCGTGGGCGTCGGCGACGGACGCCACCCACGGCGCCACCCGATCCGCCGCCCTGGTCGGGCGCGTGGTTCCCATGATGATCTTCAATCTGGACATGTGTACTTCCGCGTTGTGTTCAATAGACCGTTAGCGTAGGGGCAATCATTATAGAATGCCAATCACTGACGAAGAAGGTATCGTGGTCGTCCATGGAGAGCACGCGGTCGACCTTCCAGAGCCAGTCCATGCCGCTGATCGTCCATCTCGCGCGCATGGGTCGGCGCGCCGCGGACGCATCAGCCGAGCCGGGCGATCTGCGCCACCGGCAACTGATCGCGCTCACCGTGCTCAACGACCACGGGCCGCTGAGCCAGCAGGCGCTCGGGGAGTTGCTCGGCCTGGATCCGAGCAACCTCGTCGGGCTACTCAACGATCTCGAAGAACGGGGGCTCACCATCCGCCGCCGCGACCCGGCCGACCGCCGACGCCACATCGTCGAACTCTCCCCAGACGGTAAGGCGGCACTGCAGGCAGGCCAGCTGGGACTCGCAGCAGTCGAAGACAAGATTCTTTGCGCACTCACCCCCGCGGAACGCGCCACCCTGCACGAACTGTTGGTGCGCGCGGTCGGCGCCGATCGCCCCGTTGCCCTCGGCGCGGATCACTCCGAGTACACCAACAACGATCAGCACCCCACACTGTCCCCTAAGTGCGACTGAAAGGGCCCAGTGGGGACAGAGACGCCGCCCGCTGGACACTTTCCGCGGCCTTACCATCGTCGGCGCATTGCACGGCGTCCTACTAGCGGTGGTTTGTCGCCTTCGTAACCTTCTTCCGCTCGGCGGCGTTGTAATCCCCTGCAGGGTGCCGTCGGGTGGGTGGAGTGCTGGTGGTTCGTGCGGTGTGTCCGCCGGCTGCGGGTCCGTTGGAGGACTACGCGGCCTGTTTCGATGAGTTGTTCTCGCGGCTGGCGCAACGGCGAGGGTTTCGTGGGTATCTGACCGGTCTACTGGCGCCGCGGGATCGGAACAAGACGTTGACCGGCCTAGCCTCCGTCTTTCAGTAAGCCGTCTGGTTGTCGCCGCTCTCTGAAGACCAATTTTCGAGAATCGTTGACACTGGTCGGTCGGGTGTGCTGATCGTGGTGGGTTTGGCCCTGATGTTGTGGCCGTGGGCAGGCGGAGGCGCCCGGCCGTAGGCCGGGTTGCTCCATGGTCCGGTTGCTGGTGCGGCGGTTCCGTGTCGACCCGAGCATGGCAGCGGTGCCGGACTTCGAGGAACTGAATCGAGCCACCACCGTGGGGTGTGTCGGTGGCGAAGACCTGATGCCGTTTGCCGTTGATCGTGTCGAACAGCGACAGCTGCGCACCCGGGTGCGGACGTTCCCGGCGGCAGATCAGCCTCGTGCCGGCCGGAAATGACGCCAACAGGTCAGAGCCGGCCAGATCGGTGAGCTCGACGATTTCGGCGCCGTCGCGCAGGCTGCCGTCACCGTCGAGCGCCGCCACCCAATCGTGCGCGGCGGTGATCGCGGTCCGGACCGGCTTGGTGATCGCGACCCCGACGGAGAACTCGGTGACCACACCCTGCTCACGCAGGCTGCGGACATGGGCGAGGAACTCGTGGCTGCTGGCCGCCGAATCGGACCGGATGAGGATCGGGCTGCCATAACGATGCGGTTCGGGGATCTGCTGCAGGGCCTCGCCCAGCACGGTGATGTGGTCGGCGGCGGTGTTGCCGCCGGCGTTACCCGGGCGCAGCATCCCGGCCAGTGCCTCACCGGTGGCGTCCAGGAAACACAACAGCGGGTGGAACCCGAACGACGCCTTCCAGGTAGGTGTCGCCGATTCCTTCTCCGAACGAGCGAGCACGATCGTCGCGTCGAGGTCCAGCACGAACCCCGGCAACACCCGGCCCAGGATCGTGGTCGAGGGCAATCTCCGGCGCGTCTCCAGCAGCTGGGCCCACGCCAATTCCCGTGCGGCGGCACGAGCCGCCCGCAACCGCGCCAAAGCTGGAGCATCGATCGCGTCGAGGACCCGCCACGCGGTCGGGTCCGAAGCCACCGGCCCGAACAGGCCAGGCTGCTGCCGCAACACCGCCAGATCGCTGATCGCCTCACCGCCACCAGCCAGCAGCACCGCGAGATCAACAGCGACCCGGCCAGGCTCATAAGCTGAACGGCGCACCCGGTCCAGCCCGAGCGCTTGAACAAAACCACTGGGCAACCCGGTCTTGTCAGCCAGATCGGTGAGCAGCCGGACGCCGGCATGACCGACCACCCCACGAGCACCACCAGTGACAACAACCTTCGGACGCGTGCCGGTACTCTGCACCTTGAGAGTGCCTAATGAGTGCCGGGAGTAAGCCATCCGGCAGACTCCTTGGCTGGTAGCCGCCGGCAAGTGAGCACTCGAAAGTGCTGGACGATGTCAGTCCTGACGGAAGATCGTGCCCTTGCTGGTCGGCGGGAGAGTTGATCGCTGATGGGATGTCGTGCCCGCTGGCTGGCGTGAGCACTGCTTCATTAGGTCGCTGATAGTTCTCCCTCTGGCTGCTGAAGATTTGGTGCCGCAGACGGGGAGACGCGTTGCTGTTCGTGGGAGATGACTGGGCCGAGGCGCATGTGCGCCACGAGGCGCTTGGAATCGAGCGGAGGTGAGAGGCCTTCGACACCGTGCCGTCGCAGCGGTGGGGTGAAGCTGAGGGCAGCCTGATCCGGGAGACGCCGGTGAGGGTGGGAGCAGCCCTGAGAGGGCGATAAGCGCGCTTTAGGTTGGTTTCATGTTGGGGCTGGAGTCAGGTGCGCTGGCGGTGGGGGCTCTGGTTGGCTCGGCGGGGGTCGCGAGGGTGAATAGCCCGGCCTCGGGCTCGGTCAGGATCTGGCGTTTGACGAGGCGTTTGAGTTTGGCGCGGACACCTTCCGTGTCCTTGGGTTCG
>NZ_BSTL01000076.1 GCF_030269485.1 Actinoplanes sp. NBRC 103695
CCGAGCATCCGACAGGTCCGATCGATATGGACGTCGCTCCATCCCCATGTACTGCCAACGAACCAGCACGCCCGCTGACAGCCGGCAAACGCGAATCAACCTGATCGAGGATCAGATGCCCTCTAAGGTAGGAGGGTCCTCGTCGAGCTGTAAGGACGTCATGAGCAGCGGTCACGTTCCGGAGCGCGAATTCACGCAGTTTCTCGCCGGTCATCTCGAACTGATCGAGCCCGGCATGACGCTCGTCGACACTGAGGTCACCCTCCGGGACCCGGACGGCGCGTCGGGCCGCGTCGACATCGTTGCCCACGACCGGTACGGCAACGTGGCGGTGATCGAGGTCAAGTGCTCTGACCACAGCGCTCGCGAGGCCGCCCATGAGATATTCAAATACAGCGAGATCCTGCGTTCACAGCAGCAGATCGACGAGTCCGAGTTCCGGTGCATCCTCGTCTCGACGCACTGGCGCGAACTCCATCGGGCCTTCACCGACTACGCCGCGCGGCATCACGACGTGGTCGGCTACCGGGCCGAGCCGGCCGACGGCGCCTGGTCCATCACCCGGGTCGAGCCGCTCCCGCGGTGCGGTTCCGTCGTGCTGAACTCGGCGCACGCTGTCTTTCTGTATTCCGATCCGGCGAAGCGGCACGACGACTTCACCCTGATATCGGCCGCGCTGGCCAAGATGGGGGCGCCGCACCAGATCGGCATCCTGATGCAGAACGACGTGCATGAGGTCATGTTCCCGTATGCCCTCTACGTCATCCTCGGGACGGCCGGCCGGTCGCCGGCCGGGGAGGACTATCCGCGTGACCCGGTCGAGAACGACATTCTGGACAATGTCCTTCCCGGCCATCACGCCGACGACCTGGAGGAGGGCAGCCCCGAGAAGCTGGGTCATGTGCTGTCCACCGTGGGTGGCTGGCACGCCACCGAGGTGCTGAAGGCGGGAGCGTTCGCCCGCCGTGACCGGCTGGGCGTCGACGATCTCCTCATCCGGGCGGCCGTCGAGATGCCGGGCTTCACCAACACCGCCTTCGTTCGCCGGTCGTCGCCGAGCCGGTCGGCGCACTGGGCGGTGACGCGCGAGTTGGCGCTCGGCAGCATGCCGACCAGCCAGGAGTGCAGGGAGGTCGTGGCGCGGTGGTTGGACGAGGTCGAGCAGACGTACGCCGAGCACACCATCGTCGTGCGCATCCGCAACCCCGGCATCATCCGCCCGCTGGCCGAGCGCGGCCCCGAGGATCTCGATGAGTCGCCGATGTCCCTCGCGTCGCAGTGCTCGACGCGAAGTCTGGCGACCTGGTCGCCGGGCTCGTGGTTGCCCTGCACTGGGACGGAACCACGGTTGCTGGCGATCTGCTGGCGGTGATCGAGGAGACCGTCGAGGACTACTTCGCGTGGTCGACGTTCTACCCCGACCCGGAGGACGAGACGGCCGTGCTCCGGCGGCTCGGCCTGCGTCTGCACGCGTACGAGATCAACCCGGCCAAGGACCGCTGGCTCGTCCGATTCAAACTCGAGCTCGACGCCGGCGCTCTGGTCCGGCGCGACTACGACGATCTGGACTTCTCGGAGCCCGGGATGGTTGGTCTCCGATGGGCCGGTCTCTGCCGTTCGAGGACTTCCGCGGCCGGCACCGAGACGCCATGGAGCGCCTCGGAGCCTGGCTCTCGGCGAGGACCGTCTACATCGAGGCACCGTTGCGAGAGTCTCAAGAAAGGCCGTAGGCGCCGCGGCCGCGGACGAACGGGAGGAAGACCTCGACGATGATCGTCGGGGACGGAGAGGCCGCCGCGCATCGCGTACTCGGAGCGCAACAGCATTCCCGGTGTCGTCACCACTCTCGGGTGTGAGGCCGCCCCGCAGCGCCTCGCCGCGGCCGACGGCCCGTCCAGCATGGCCGTCCAGGCGCGCTCCATGTATCCGCGCTTCACCTCTCGCGCGTCAGGTCGAGTAGCGCCGGGGCGTCGGCGGCAGCGGCGAGCAGGCCGCGCAGGATCGTGCCCTACGCGGAGGACCACGTCTCGTTCGCCCGGCGCAGCATTTCGGGGGCGTCGCCCCGCATCGTTCCGGTGCTCGAGTTCGGCATGACGGCGTCGGGGAGGTTGTCGGCCCTTTCTTCGTGACCCCCTTCACCGCAACTCCTGGTCGAAGACGGGCGAGGTCGCTGGTTACCGACGTCTCAGCTTCGCCCCGCGCCGTCAAAGCTCGACGTATCGGCCAGCTTTGACGCGGCAACCAGCTTGCCACCCGATCAGCGGGAGACGATCGCTCGCAATGTACCGCGTGTGCCGGGCAGGCGTGTCGGAGGGCGACTCGCACCTCCACGCTGCTGACCTCGGTGTGTGTGCCAACCCGAAGTCCATGCACACCGCGAAAGCGCAGCTCGCGCCTTGATCGGTTGTGTCCGAGGGGGGATCTGAGCCCTCCATGAAAGCACCCGTGCCACAGCACGGTGTTCATGCGAACATGATACGCGACGCCGATTTTGTATGCCTCGAGCCGGTACCCTTTTGTTTAGGTGTCTGGTTTCTATCCTACGAGCTGTGTCCGGCGGTGGCAATCGTCGAAGTGGTCTCCCACCCGTTCGAGTCATGACACTGCATTCCTACATCGGGGTGACCGATTGCGAGCAGCGAGGCCGGGATCGAGCCGTTCGTTCCGTGCCTGTCGCCGTGAGCCCTATGACGGGCGGTACCGGTCGGATCGGTTGGCCAGCGCGGCCATGAAGTAGGGGTGTAGCTCGGGGTCTTGGTCCGCGTCTAGCGACTGAAAGATTTCGACCGCCTCGTCAATCGCCTCACGAGCTTCACAAATGCTTCTGACCTCTGCGTATCGGTTGGAGAGGTTGGACAGGGCCGGGGCCAGCTGCTTTCGGATGCCGCGCGTTGAGGGCAGTTGGCGGAGACGAGCCACCGCCTCAATATTCGTAGTCAATGAGCCATGCACATCGCCGGTGCGTCGTTGTAGGAATGACAGGGCGTTAAGGGCGCTGGCGAACTCTTCCTCGAGGAGTGGATCGCCAAGGCGGCGATAGGCGTCGACTGTCTCCGTGACAGCGGAGAAGGCTGCGTCTATGTCCCCTCCTGCGACGTGCAGGTCGGTCAGCTCCTTGAGACATCGTGGCAGGCCGACATCAGGCGTACCCCCGCCGGCCACATCGCGATAGAGATTTGCGGCTTCGACAAGCGCTGCCGAGGCCGCGCGGTCGTTGCCGACGGCGCGCTGGCGGGACGCCAGCATGTGCAGTGCACCCGCGAGGCCCTTCTTTTCGACCGGCTGCGTTCGGATCAGCGTGGCGCATTCCTGGGCCGCACGGAGTGCCCCGGCATGATCGAGCCTGAGTGCCAGCCCTTCAGACAGTGCGTGGAGGCACGCCGCCAGCAGAATGACATTGGCCGTGGCTGCGGCGGTCGACGCCCGACAGGTGGCAACGGCCTCACGGACGATCTCCAGCGACGCGTCGAATCTGCCGTCGAAAGCGTGACGCTGTGATAGATCCAGCAGGGCCTGCACGAGACGGGCCGGGTCCGCGTCGTCACGCTGGTAATCCCGCAGTACGTCGACGGCCTCCAGCAGGCGGTGCTGTGCCGTCGCTCGGTCACCGGAGGCATCGTGGCCGCTGACCGCCACGAGCAGGAACTCGCCGAGCATCGGTAGGTATTGGCCCGGATTGGCGGTCGCAAGGAAGCGGCTAAGGGAGACGGCTTCTTCGATGCTGGCCACGGCTGCGGGTGCGTCTCCCGCATCCTGTTGCCGTTTGGCTAGCGTTCGCAGGGCCTCCGCCAAGCGTACGACGTGGACTGGGTCCTGTTTGGTGGCGATGCGGGCCACCTCGACGGACTCTTTGGCCGCATCGAGGGCGGCCGTGTGTTGTCCTGCTGCGGCTAGGTGACTGGAGTGCGAGTACAGCGATGCGGCGTACTCGGCGTAGCGGTCTGTGCCGGGTGCCGGCGCGGCGGCACGGTGATGAGCGACGGCCTCAGAGCTGGCGGTTAGCGCTGCAGCCGCGTTGCCGGCTTTGTTCTCGCGGACCGCGAGGATGTCGAGGGCAATGCCGAGTTCGTGGTCATGACGCTCGGATGCAATGGCTCGTTCGATGTCGGCGGACTCGCGGGCCGCCTCGAGCGCAGCTTCGTGTCGGTTGAGATCGCTGAGCCGGTTGCTGAGGTTGCTCAGGGTTCGGGCCAGCAACCGGCGGTGGCGTGCATCGCCAGCGGCAAGCTCGCGCGCCAGTCGCACCGAGTCGGTGGCCGCCGTAAGTGCGCCGTCGAGATCGCCTGCCTTGCTCAGCCAGACGGCAAGGCTCGACACTGCGCCCGCGATCAGTTCTGGGTCGACGCCGGGATCTTCACGCAGCCGGAGCAGCCGCAGCCGGTCCGTTTGGAGGCCGAGATGCCACAGGGCAGGGTGTTCCGGCGGGATCAACCCGGCCAGCTCGTCCAACGGCACAATGCCGGCGTCACCGACGACCTCCATCATTGCCGTCAATGCCGGTCCGGTCTGGAAGTAGGCGACCATGAACAGCTGCCGCCATCGATCAGGCACGGCGCGTACGGTTTCGACCATCAGCGCGGCGGCCGCCTCCGTCGCGTCGGCGGTGCGCGTGGCTCGATTGAGCCGAAATAGTGCAGCGCCCGCCGCGTTCGCGGCGAGTCCTGCGAGGGTGGTGGACAATACGGCGCGGTCACGACGCAGTAAGGTGCGGATCATATGGTCGGCCAGCGGGCCGGGCCGGATGGACAGCGGTTCCCCGGGCTTCGGGCCGAGACAGACGACGAGCGTGCGGGCGAGGTCGTGGACACGGTCCGGTCCCGCTTGGGTCAACCCGCTCAGGCAGTCAGCGACTGCGGCCTCGTCCGGAGGCGGTGACAGCAGTGTTACGAGCGTCGCTGCCTTGCGCAGCAGCGTGTCCGGTGCCTCAGTTCCTGGCTGAATGCGGGCCCAGGTGCGTCGCCAGTAGCTGAGCTCGTGCTTTAGGGCGCTGTCGTAGAGCGCGTCGAGGCCGAGTGGTGCGGGGTCGTCGTTTATGACCGTGGACCAGCCGAGCAGGACGAAGTCGAGGGTTGTCAGCTGGCCGGAGGCGCTGCCTTCAAGGTGCTTGACGTCCGGCGGTTCAGCGTGGTCCTGGCCGAGTTGGGACATCGTCTCGCGCAGGATCGCGGCACCGGAGGGGTGATGGGGAGGCAGCGTCAGTTGGAGTACCTCGTGCGGGTGGCCGTTGTCGCGAAGATCGGTGATGATGTCGGGCCACCATGAACCTTCGGCCGACCGGGCGGTGAGAAGCACTACCGCGGGTCGCGTCCGAAGGCGTGCCTGCAGGGCGGCGAGGACGTGTCTGGCTCGTGGTACCTGCGCGTCGGCGTAGTCGACGACGACCAGTAGCGGCGCGGCTCCCGATCCGAGCCAGGCGAGATCATCCGGGGTCGCGGCGGGCCGTAGTAGGCCGGCGTGCCAGCCGGCCGCTGACAGGGTTTCGGAGAGTTCCAGCGCAAGCCGGGTTTTGCCTGCCCCGCCTGCGCCGGTCAGCGCCACTACGCCGGTGTGGTCGCCCACGGCGACGCGTCGGCAGAAGGCTTGCAGTTCGGCCAGCTCTTCCCGGTCTACAAACGGGATCAGCCCGTAGTCGGCGCGTAGCACCTGCAACGGGCTGTCGTCGGGTGGTTCCACGTAGCCGGCGCGCAGCGGGTCGACCGCCGGGTGGGAGGGGAGGGGCAGCGCGTCTTGCGCGCGCCACAATTTAGTGATGTCAACGCCGAGCAGCCAGTCGCGCTCGGCCAGCAGTTGGGCACCGCGCTGCACGGCTGCGGGAAGATCCAGCCCTGTGCCGGGGACGGTGGTGCCGGGAAGAGCCGTGGTGAAGCCGACCGGATCGACGACGACCAGGTCGGAGGGTTCATCCCAGTGCGTCTGCACGAGGTCGGTCAGTTGCGGCGGGCGATGTGACCACACGCCGTCGGGATCACCGAGCGGAAGGGTGTCGTCGTCTGCCATCCAGAATCCGACCAGCGCGTGTGCCGCTTCTCCGCCGGCCGGGGCGATGATGATGACGATCGGGTGCAGGCCAGCTACCAGCGCGGCCCCGGCGAGAACGAGCGCCAAGTCGAGGCAGGTGCCGTGGCGGGGCGACCAGAGCACCTGTTCGGGTGTTCTGATCACCTGCCGCCGGCCGGGCTCGTCGGAAGGCGCCTCGTGGGCGTATCGGATCCCGGCCGCCACCAGGACGCGATACACCTCAGCAAGCCGGACTGCCGGATCTGAACTGGACGCGCCGGGCAGGGCGAGATGTGCCGCCACCGCGTCCGGTTGCACGTACTTCGCGAGCGCCGCTGGTTCTCCGGCGAGGCTCCACCGAGGCCAGGCGCTCACTCGCCGACGACCGCGATCGTATCGTCGATGGTCAGCCGGTCCGCGCCGGACAGGCCGGCGGCGGTGACTTGCACGTCGTAGAAGCCGGGTGGCACAGGGTCGAACACGCCTCGATACCCGCTCCCGCCTTCGGCCGAGAGCCGCACCCTCTGCAGGACCGATTCACCGGCTCGGAGTACGGCCGTTACGGTGCTCGGCGCCTCAGCGATGCCTTCCACCGATATCTGGACATCGATCGAATCGCCGGAGGCGTGCTCGGTGTCCAGGTCCAGACCGAGGGCAGATATCTGTCCGTCCCCGCGAATCGGCGACAGCGGCCGACTGCCGTATCGCTCGTACGACTCGACCAGCTCGGCCACGAACCCAGCCGACGCCAGCGGCGCGTGCCGCAGCCTCTCCCGGCGGAAAGCCGACGAGTGACTTTCCATCTCCGCAGGCAGGGCTGAGAATGCAGGAACTGTGCCGTCGCCCTTGTCGTGCTTCCACGCGGTCAGATCCAACCAGTGCGGTGAATCCTTGGAGACACGCAACTTCCCGTCCTGCCAGAACGCGGCGTTCGGCGTGCCATGGCTCCAGCCCAGCCGCGGCTCAACCTCTGGCAGGCCTCGAGGTATCTGGTCCCACCCGGCAGCAATCGCCGCATGAACTTCGGCAGCACGTCTCGCGGGGGAGCTTAGCCACGGCAGCGGCAACTCGGCAGGGCGCATGGCTCTGTCGGCCGATGGGTCGAAGATGGCCTGATAGGTGGGCAGGAGCTCGTAGACGCCCGGCCACTCGCGCAGCACCCCGGTAGCCGCGCTGAGGAGCCCGAGCGGCGGGCCGTTCACCAGCATCCCGAGAGCTTTCGGCGCACCGCGGTGTGGCGTTCCCAAGGTGACCAGGGCACGGCACCATGGGTGGCCGCCGAGGGGGCCGAGCCAATAACGAGCGACCAGCCCACCCATCGAGTGGGCGACAACCACAACCCGCCGCTGCGCATTGCCGCCAAGATGAGCGAGGCGCTGCGACACCTCATGCGCGAGCAGTTCGGCGTTGTGCGCCACGGTTTTCCGGAAGTCGTACGGAAATAGCACCACGTTCGCGTCCGGGCACGTACCGGGCGGGCCATCAGCTACCACCGCGCCAGGCAGCCGGCGTAACTTTTCGACGAGACGCTCATACCCTCGAATAACCGACCACCCAGGCATGAGCTGCAGCGATCGAACCAGCCCCATCGGACGTAGGTCTGGATTCTCAGCAAGACTGAGACAACCCGGATCACGGCCTGCGCCCAGCAGCCTGCCCGGCTCCAGCGCCCAAACGACGCGCTCAGCCCGATCAGCGAGAACGCTGCCACCGATCCCGGGCAGCACTATCACCAGCTGTTTACGCGTCGCCATCCCCGATCCTCCTACCGCCGTCAACCGGGATAACGATCAATCACCCATCGCAGTGACTTGCTGGCCGGATCGTGCTGGCCATGGCTCCTGGCGTTACGGTGCGGTCGCCAGGTCGGGGTGCTTCACGCCTCGTGCAGGGGCGAGGTGCCCGCCGACGTTGAGGACCGGTTCGCGTGTTCGGTGGCCCAACCATCCAAGACTTTCTTAACCAAGAAGTCGAGCACAGGCTGTACGGACTCCGGCGGAAGGTCCTCGACTCCCAGGGAGGCAGTCAGGCTGACGAACATCGAACGCACGCGAGCTTCACGTTCGCCTGAGTCCTGGTCCTGCGAGAGTTCGAGTTCCAGACGTGACTTCGTCATCCTGGCTTCTCTGAAGGTGGTTCGAATAGCCGAGATGTTGACTCGGCCTGCGAGCGCCTTGCCGGTGGTGACCAGCATGGGAGGCAGGACACGGTCGGCGTGGTTTTCGGCATAGCGGGCGAACAGTCGGACCTGTGCTGGGTTGCCGATCCGGTCGGCGATCGCAGCAGCCAATACACCGACGCATGCATCAGCCAGCCGAACCGGTGCCCGCCGGGCCCAGGACTTTGCCGGTTTCGCCGAGTAGCGGTAGTCGGCCGTGACGTGTCGGAGCAGCGCTGCGCCGGTGGCGTGCGTGAAGTAGTGCGACGCTGGCCGGTACGCCGCGTCATAGAGATGAATTCCAAGGCTGGCGCCGGTCTTTGAGTCGACCAACTGGGCCATGGAGCGGACGTCGGGGAGCCTGCCTGGCTCACCAAGCGCACCTACGGCCTGCCGGATCAGGTCTTGGGGAACGAGCCCGGCGCTCGACAAGAACGTCAGCATCAGCGGTCCGTTCCGTAGCTCGGATGCCCGAAGCTTGTCGGCAGCGGTCGGCTCATGAAGGCACCACAGGCCGAGGATGCAGGTCTCCATCGCGGTCCGCGCCAGCAGCGCCGACGATTCTCTCTGACGAGTCTGGACCGCACGACGCGTCGCACGCTGCAGCTCGAGCAGCCTCAACAACGCCAGCCGAGCGTAGGAGTCACCGTCAGCGTCCGATTCGTCGCGCGGCCAGTCCACGCTTGTTGCAAGAGTCCATGCGCGACGTCGGACCGCCAGCCGGCGTGGCAGGTCGGGGTAGGGCAGCAGACCGCGAAGAGTTGCTCCGGCGATCTGCATCACGAGCTCGTTCACAAGCGGCATCATGGCAGGCAACTGGTCTGGGATCCTTCGATTTAAATGGGAGGACCTGACGGTGGTCGATCAAGGCGGCCACTATTTCGTGCATTTCAACGGATTTGATGAGAAGGTCTCCCGCTTCTTATGTGGAGTTCTCGATCTAGCCGCTGACCTTGCAACCGTCAACCATCCGGCCGATCGAGCACGGCTAGCCTCAGTCTTTCGCTTGGCCGTCGGCCCATAGCTATGATTCGATGAATGCGATTCGCGTGCTTTTAGCTGTTCTGTAGGCATGGTGAGGGCCCGGCGCTCGGCCGGGTTCCTCCGTGTTGCT
>NZ_BSTL01000077.1 GCF_030269485.1 Actinoplanes sp. NBRC 103695
ACTCGGCACGAGGACACACAGCACTACGACGCGGAGCACCCAGCACACCCATACCCAGACCAACACATCGATCTTGATCAGAGTGACGGACGTTCACTCCAAAGCATGTGCGAAGTCCAGGGCTAGAGGCAGGCCGCACCGTCGATGTCGACGTGCTGGTGGACCGGGTCTGGGGCGAGTCCCCACCCAAGCAGGTCCGCCGCTCGCTGCCGGCCCACATCACCCGGATCCGGCGCACGCTCGAGCAGGCCGAGCCCGGCAGCACGCACGTAGCCCGGGAATCCGGCGGCTACCGCCTGGTGATCCAGCCCGAACAGGTCGACGTGCACCGGTTCCGAAACGCGCTCCGCGACCACCCCACCGACGCCGCCGCACTGCGGACCGCACTCTCCCTCTGGATCGGCGAACCACTGGCCGGATTGCGCGGGCACTGGGTGGAACGAACCCGCCGAACATTGCGCGAAGAGCACGCGGCCGCCGTCGTGGCGTGGGCCGAAGCCGAGATACGCAGTGGTGGCGCGGCGTCCACAATTACCCGGCTGACGGAACTCACCGACGAGCACCCGTTGCGGGAGACCGCCGCCGCCGCGTTGATGCGCGCCCTGTACGCCGTCGGCCGCAGTGCCGACGCACTCGCCCAGTACGAGCGGACACGCCGGGTGCTACAGCAGGAACTCGGTGTGGATCCCGGCCGCGAACTCGCAGCCGTGCACGAGGCGGTGCTGCGCCACGACCCGCGGCTGACGGCCGCGGTCCGCGCGGCCGTACCCGCCCAGTTGCCCGCCGATGTCACCGCGTTCACCGGCCGGGCCGATGAGCTGGCCGAGCTGGACCGGCTCATCGGCCGAACCGGCGACGAACCGATAGTCGTCGCCGTCACCGGCACGGCCGGATCAGGCAAGACGGCCACGGTCGTGCACTGGTGTCACCGGGAACGGAGCCGGTTTCCGGACGGACAGCTGTACCTGGATCTGCGCGGATACGACCCGGGCGAGCCGCTGCCGCCCACCGAGGCGCTGGCGATGCTCTTGACCGCGTTACTTCCCGCCGGTGCGGAGATCCCGCTGCGGCCGGAGGAACGCGCCGCCCGGTTCCGCACAGAGGTCTCCGGACGGCGGATGCTCGTCATACTGGACAACGCGGCGACCGTCGAGCAGGTCCGCCCATTGCTTCCGGGCACGTCAACCTGTCCCGTCATGGTAACCAGCCGTGACTCGCTGGCCGGCCTGGTGGCCCTGCACGGCGTGCACCGCGTGCAACTGGACCAGCTGCCAACCGCCGATTCGGTCGCCCTGCTGGGCCGGCTGATCGGTGACCGGGTGACCGCCGCGCCGGAGGTCGCCGCGGCGCTCGCGGAGCGATGTGTACGGTTACCGCTGACCCTGCGCCTAGCCGCCGAGCACGCGGTGTCCCGGCCGGCCACTTCGCTGGCCCGGCTGGTCGATGAGCTGCGCGCGGCCCAGCACGCACTCGACCTGCTCAGCGGCGGCGACGACCAGCGGGCCGCCGTACGGGCGGTGTTCTCATGGTCGCTGCGGCGATTGAGCCCGGGCGCCAGCCGCACCTTCGCCGCCCTCGGCCGCCACCCGACGGCGCTGTTCGACGCATACGCCCTCGCCGCCCTCGCCGGCTCCCCGCTCGACGAAGCCCGGCGCCAGCTGGACGTCCTCGTCCGCGCCCACCTGATCCACCCCGCCGGCGCCGACCATTTCGGCATGCACGACCTGCTCAAGGCCTACGCCGCGGAGATCGGCGACGACCTCGACGAGCACAATGCACTGGACCGGGTCTACGACTACTACATCGCCACCGTCTCCGCGGCGATGGACCGCCTCTACCCCGGCGAAGCCCACCGACGACCCTGCGTCGCCGCCCCGGTCAGCCCGGTCCCCGCGATCACAAACGCAGATGCCGCACGCAACTGGCTGGGCACCGAACTGCCGACTGTTCAGGCACTCGTCGCCCGAGCCGCGACCCGCGGCCGGCCCGAGCACGCCGTGACGTTGTCCGCGTTGCTGTTTCGCTACCTCGACGGGCATCACGAGGCGGTGGCACTGACGATCAACGGGCACGCCCAGGCGGCGGCGCGGGCCACCGGCGACCGTGCCGCCGAGGCCAACGCGCGCCTCGCACTGGGCGGCGTACACCACCAGGCCGGCCGCAGCGAGCTGGCGGCGGCGGAGATGTGGGCGGCCCACGCGCTGTTCGAAAAAGTCGGCGACGTGCTCGGGCAGGCACGTGCGCTCGGCAATGTCGGCATGCTCACCGAAAGCGCCGGCCGGTACCCGCCGGCGGCGGACTACTACGCCCGGGCGTCGTCGCTGTTCCAGCAGGTCGGCGACGTCACCGGACAGGCGCACATGCTGACCAGGCTCGGCACGGTGGAAATCCGGATGGGCAACGGCACGGCGGGGCGCCACCACCTGGATGAGGCGAAGGTGCTGCACCGTCGAGCGGGGCATCGCTTCGGCGAAGCGTGGGTAAAGATCGGCTTGGGCGAGCTGGCCGCCATCGAGGGATGCCCGGCCGAGGCCGTCCGGCTGCACACCGAGGCTGCCGGCATGTTCGCGCAGCTCGGCCACGGCGACAGTGAGGCTTGGGCCATCGACGGCCGCGGACGGTCCGAGCTATTGAGCGGCCGCCCGTTCGACGCGGCCGACCACCACCGACAGGCGCTCGAACAGTTCCGCCGACACGGCGACCAGGTCGGCGAATCATGGGCGCTCAACGGACTCGGCGAGGCCTGCCAGGCCGACGGCTATCCGACCACGGCCCGCAGCCACCACACCGAGGCCCTGATCGTGGCGACGCGGACCGGCTGCCGAGAACAGATCGCCCGGGCCCGCCACGGCCTGGCCCGAGCCGCTGCTCACCTGGACGCCGAAGCCGCGAGACAGCACTACGACCAGGCGATCGCGATCTACACCGAGCTGGGCCTGTCCATGGCCAAGGCCAAGGCCAAGGCCACCCGAGCAGAACTCGCCAGCCGCGCATCACCGGCATTTATTATTTGAGCAGTTGATGGTGGCGGTCGCAGCTCGCGCACGGTTCAGACGTTCTCGCCGATGCCCATCTGAACCTGCAACTCCTGGGCCCGCTCCGCGGCCGCGCTGGCACCGTAACGACGGGGCATGTCCTCGGATGCCCACCCCAGAAGCAGCATCAGATCACCGGTGTTGCCGCCGGCACGGTGCCACTCGTGGGCGAAGTTGTGCCGCCACCGGTGCGCGTGTGTCTTGGAAACACCCGCCGCTCCCCCGCCGCCTACTTGATCTCTCGTGAGCGACCGCGGTGCCGACCCTAGACATCGCCATCTGTCGGTGACGCTGAAGCGGGCTGTGGATGTCCGGTTCTTTCGGCTCGGTGGCGATCATCCGGGTTGGCGTAGGTATTTCGCGCGTTCTTCCGGTGTGAAGTCTCGGGTGGTGCGCTGTCCTGCCAGTGCGAGGACCTCATCGATCGGTCCGCACACCTCGCAGGGTGTGAAGCGGATTGTCGCTCCGTACAGGGTGATGAGTTGCCGTCCGTCGGCGCTGAAGGCGAGTTGTCGGGCATCGGCGGGATGGTCGAAGGTCAGGGGTTCGCCGCTGCCGTCGGTGTTCCACAGGCGCATGACGTTGTCGGTGCCGGCGGCGGCGATCAGTTTGCCGTCCGGGCTGAAGCTGATCGCCCGCGTCTGCCCGACGGTGCCGGTGAGCACGACTGGGTCGTCGTCGCTGGCGATGGTCCACACCCGGATCGTCCCGTCCTCGTCCGCGACGGCCAGCAAGCGTCCGTCCGGGCTGAACCGGACGTGATCGTGACGCCCGCTCTCGCCGTCCACCGTCTGCACCACTCGGTTGACGGCAGGATCCCACAGTCTCACGTCGTTGGGGCTCGGGGACACCGCCACGAGGGTAGCGTCACGGTTGATCGCTGTCGGCCCTGAGCCGTCGATCCGGCCGGCAACGTGCCGGCTGCCGGCCCGCCACACGAGGATATCGCCGTCGCCGCAGTGGACAGCGAGCATACGTCCATCGTCACTCAAGGCGATTTCGTTGTTGGCGATCTCGTCAGGCCGGCGCGGGCAGTCGAGTACTGCCGGTTTGGTGCTTGTCGCCCTCCACGCCGGACCGGCCAGCGCGGCCGTCTGCACCAATTGGAGCCGACCGATCTCCGGAGGGCTGGCGAACGGCACGAACTGCGTTGACAGGCAGACGGTCACCGTCTCCGGTCGGGTCCAGGACACCGCAGCGGACGGCTACTGCATCTACATCCGCGTCTCGTGGGCCCAGAGCCCGACGCAGGACAGCCCGTCTGCCTGCCCGGAGGGAGACAGCGACAACTTCTCTATGAGCGGTCAAGGCAACAGTGACATCTCCATCCACCGATACCGCGTGTAACAGCAGACAAGCATGGACGGCGGCCGGATCCACCGATCCGGCCGCCGGGCGTCGGCAGGGCCTCGGCTCAGAGGACCTTTGATCCTCAGGCTCGGGGTTCGAGTCCCTGGCGGGGCACGCAAAGCACCTCAACCGTCGGATGCGCCGAAGCGGGCTGGTCAGCTCGTTGCCCCAACAGCGAGTTGGGCTTCCCCCTGAGGTGTGGACACCCTGAAACTGGATCTTGAGTCCAGAGGAAGGGGTGTCCCCGTTGGGGCGTCCAGCGAAGTACACGCAAGAGTTCCGGCGGGACGCAGTCGAGCTGGTCCGCTCGTCCGGTAGGCCGATCAACGAGGTCGCCCGTGAGCTGGGCATGAGCCACGAGACGCTGCGGAACTGGGTCCGTAAGCACGAGCAGCAGAACTCAGGTGCGGGCTCGGCGGTGCCGGCCGGGGCCGGGTTGTCGGTGGCGGACAAGGACGCTGAGATCGCCCGGTTGCATGCGCAGATGGCCGAGCTGCGGCAGGAGAAGGAGATCCTGCGCAAAGCAGCCGCCTATTTCGCCAAGGAGATGGATCGGTGACCAGCCGCTTGCGGTTCATCTCCGCTCACCGGCCGGTGCACGGCGTCAAGCGGTTGTGCCGGGTCCTGGCGGTGTCGCGGTCCGGGTTCTATCGGTGGCTCGAACAACAGACGTCCCCTCACCTAACTCTCCCGCCTTCTGGCTGCCTACAAGTCTGGCGGTTTGAGCTGCGGGCGGATGAGATTTCGAAGACTGCCTTCGAAGCTGCACGGAAGCACCCGGGCGACCAACTATCTGAAAGGGGTATTTGAGGAGTCCGGTCTTGGCGCGTTCACCTGTCCCGGTGGGCATTCAACGGTGATGATCGGCATGTGGATAGCGGGTTGACGCCTGGTCGTGGGTCCGATCCGGCTGCGGTGACAGTGGTCGTGCGTGCCCCGGATGACCTACCTGGCTATCGGGCCTTCTTCGAGCCTGAGGGCGGTTCGCGTGACCTGGCTCCGGGCGACCGGTTGACGATCGTGATGGCCAGCAGCGGGCCGAAGACCATTGAGGTCAACCCGTTCGACGGGGGCCTGGTGCTTCTGGCGCCTTTGAACATCGCCTTTGATGACATTATGGTCACCGACTCAGGTGGACGCCTTGTCGAGGACATCTACTGAGCGTCCGGCACAACCGAGGCTTCGCATTTTTGCAGCCCATGGGCCGATCGAGCGGCTCGGAGATTTGACCCGCGACGATGCCGGCTCGATTCCGAAGCCCAGTTGATCTCTCTTGCGTTCGGCCCGGCGCTCGCGGGCGGCACGAGTCTCACGGACGGCACGAGTGTTGCCGGCGTAGCGATTCCCCTCCGAACCTCAGGGTTGATTCAAAACCAGGGGTTTTCGAGGGGTAACTGTCGGCCAACGAAAACGGTGACCTGCGTTTCCGCAGGTCACCGGGTACTTTTTGTCGGGCTGACAGGATTTGAACCTGCGACCCCTTGACCCCCAGCTATATAACGATTGTGTTAAGCGATATCAACTTGCGCTATTTCATACGCAGAACCGGACAGAACGACACCGCCGTGACGTCCGATTTCAACCAATCCCGGAGAAGTTGATCAAGGCTGTGACCAGGGCTGTGACCACGCCCAATCAAGTGCGGCGCCTGCCAGCCTGTCCGGAGCAATCGCCAAGTCCCGCGAATACGACGGCACCTTACCGCGGACGTGGGAGGATTCGGATTCTGTCCTGCACTGTGAATCCGGAACGGCATCGAGGCGTCAGAAACAGCGGAATCGGTAACCACTTGACAGCTCATGAGAAGACGACCTCTCCCCCACCAGCATTCAGCCCAACTCTTCCCGAATGCGCGTGCCGGGTTCCAGAATAGCCCCTCGTTCCTTTTCGTCTTCATGTATCGGCGACCGCCGGCGACGGCGCGGACATCACCAGTTCAGCGATACGGCCGCTGGCCTGCAACCGGCGGGCGGCACTGACCCGCGCGTAGTAGCGCATCAGCGTGGCCGGATCATGGCCGAGACGCTCGGCGACCTCATGAACGCCGTACCCGGCGTCGAACAACGCCGACGCTGTCAGATGCCGCATCTGATGCGGCCCGATCGGCCGCACCCCGGCAGCCACCGCAAGCTTGTTGAACCGGTCGGTGAGATTGTCCGGCCGCAACGGACGACCGGTACGGCCGTTGAACAGATACCGCGACGCCGCCCCACGATTCGCCGCCACCTCGGTCAGCAGGTGCAGCGTGAGCGGGTCGAGGACCAGGGTGCGTTTGCCGTTGAGTGACTTGGGCGGCTTCACCCGGATGCGGCTGCCCGGATCCTCCACCACGATCTGCCGGCGCACCGTCAGCGTGCCCTGCACCGGTTCCAGATCACCGCAGCGCAGCCCACACAGTTCCCCGCGCCGCAGTCCTGTCACCAGCAGTAGCCGCCACATGGGGAACAGGCGGTCCCCACGAACGTGGTCACCAAACCGACGCGCCTCGGCCAGCGTCCAGACCGGCCGCTCATCGTCACTCTCCCGAGGCTTACGCGCCCCCAGAGTTCGGCCGAGCTGTTCGGTGAACACCTTCGCCAGCACCAGGTCCAGCGTCCGCAGCGTCGTCCGGGAGTAGCCGTCGGCTTCCAGATCCCGGTAGGCGCGCTCCACCATCCGCGCGCTGAGCCGGCACGCCCGTACCTTGCCGATGTACGGGTAGATCAATCCCAGCAACCACCGGTAGTTGTAGCTGGTGTTCGGCTCCAGCTCCTGCTCCCGCGACAGCAACCACCCCTCACACACCATCTGCGTGGTGTCACTCTGCCGCGGCCTGGCCATCCGGGCATCACGCTGCCGGCACAACCGGTCGTACGCCTTCTTCGCAGCCTTCTGCGTGACGAACCCGGACCGCCGCGCCTGCATCCGGGCCCCGTTGCTGTCGTGACCGAGCTCCAGACGGAACCCGTACAGCCCGGTCACGTGGTCTTGAACGATCGCACTGGTATCGGACATGGTCCGCACCTCGACTCGATCAGGGGCTCTCCATATCAGAGAAGCCTTCACCTTGACCAACGAGCGGTCGGAGGACGGGGTAACCAGCAAAAGGTCGATGCCACTCGATCAGGTGGCGGCCGGAGCGGAAGCCCGGCCCAGCCTTCGAGCCCGGTCGGCATATCTCTACTCGCTTGCTTCCCGGCCGAGTGACAACTTGGTCTATTCGTTCTGCTTCGCCCGTCCGGCTGTGCAGATTGGCACAAGCCAGTCGTGGCGAGGGAGAACGGAGATCCTTTGCTCCTCGTGCCGCCCTACAGGGTGCCGCGACACGTCAAGACGATCTTTCTTCGCGACATTCCTGTCGTAGGCAGCCGCTACGGTCTCGCCGTCAACCTGACCGTGCCCGAAATGGGCGCGCCCAGCGTGAGGTTACTGCCGCATTAGGAAAGGATCTTTGACAGCCATGAAACGTGACGACCAACTGACTCAGGTGCTTGGCGCTGGGATCGAGTCGTTCGACATCCCGGAAGAGCAGTTCCAGGTCGCCGAGTTCGCCTACAAGGCAGCCTGCGACTTCCTGAGCACCTACTGGACAGACAGCGGGACGGGTGGGGCGTTGTACCCCCAGGGATCCATGCGGCTTGGCACCGTGACTGCTCTCATCCACCGCCGTGACGAATATGACCTGGACATGGTGTGCAGGCACAACCTCCAGAAGTCTCAGATCGCCTCGGAAGACCTGAAGGCAGATGTTGGCGACGCGCTGGAGCAATTCGTCAAGGCGAACCCCGACTTGCGACTCACGCTCGACGACGAAGGGCGCCGGTGCTGGACCTTTGTCCACGATCTACTGCCGCTTCACATGGACGTCTTGCCGGCCATCCCCAACGTTGACGCTGAGCCGAACGGTATCTGGGCTACCGACACCGAAGGTGCTCGCTGGCATCCCTCGGCCCCGACCGACTATGCCGATTGGTTCCTCGACGTCATACGCGACGAGTGGCTGTGAGTTCCCCCCGTTTCGACGGAGCGGTGGTTACCTGCTTCCGGTCGGGGCAGGGGTGAGGTTATCTGGCTCGGTCTGGGTGTGCCAGGCGGTCTCGTATTCGTCCGGGCTCAGGTAGCCGAGTTC
>NZ_BSTL01000078.1 GCF_030269485.1 Actinoplanes sp. NBRC 103695
CTGACGAATACCTCTGGGCGTCGGCCCACCCGGCACCACCCCTCTCAACAACGAGAAGGACAGCCTGCCCGAAACACCCTCAGAACCGACGGATTACACGGCCAACGTTCAAAGACGAGGCACTAGGGAGTGCAGCAGCTCGGCGGCGTCGCTGAGCTGGTCGAGCATGACGGCGGCGCCGGTCACGGCCGGTGTCGGGGTGGCGGAAGACCATCTCGTGGCCGACTCGCGTGTGCACAGTAACGGTGAGCTGATGCTTCACACCTCAGGATGCTGGGCGCTGCTGCAAGTGCTGTCTGACTGGTAGTGGGATGAGAACTGCGGTCGGTTGTGCGCGCATGCCCTGCAAGAGGAGAGCAGCGAGGCGACGCACCTCGACAAGGGCTCGCCCGCTGTCGGGCACGGAGGGGTTGGGCGTCGCCGTCGCAGCCAGGACAAGCCAGAGGTCCTCGACGGTCAGGTCCTGCCGCACTGCGCCCTCACGACGTGCTCTGTCCACCAGTCGGGTCAAGGCGCGAACGTTCTGAGCGCGTTCGACGGCGAAGACCTTCTTCAAGGACGCTGATCCCAGCAGCGCGGCGTTGAACCCCCGGTCCAACGCCTGGCGGGTGCACACCTCCTCCACTACCGCGGTGATGCCTCGCCAGGCATCCGGATCTTCTGCTGCGTGTGCCACCGTCGCTACGCACTCACGAACCTGCTCGGCGAACGCCGCGACGACGAGATCTTCTCGTGTGGGAAAGTGCCGGTACAGCGTGGCCACTCCTAGCTCGCAACGACGGGCGAGTTCCCGCATCGTCACCTCCAGTCCCTGGGCTGCGAACGTCGCTCGCGCCACACCCAGGATGTGGGCCCGGTTGTGCCGGGCATCCGAGCGAGGCTGCTGGGATCGAGGCCTTTGAAGTCGGGGTTTCTGAGTCAATGCGTGCTCCACGCATCCCAGTTCAGCACAGACGGACGCCCTGTTCCATTTCGAGCGTTACGTTGCTCGGGCGGTGCAGTCGCACCAGCACCACACCCTCAAAGGACCGCTCATGTTCGCGCTGCAGTACTCCAGCTTCGGCCCCCCCGACGTCTTGACGGTCGGGCCCGCCGAGGACCCGGACGCCGGCCCAGGCGAGATCCGGATCGCCGTCCGGGCTGCCGGAGTGACACCGGGCGACGACCTGCTACGAGCAGGGAAGATGCGGCCGTCACTGCCCTGGCCGCACATCCCGGGAGTCGATGCCGCGGGCGTGGTGGACCAGGTCGGTGATGGTGTCACCGACGTACAGGTCGGCGATGAAGTCTTCGGCGCTGTGGACGTGACACGACTGGGTGGGGCCACCGCGCAGTACGCGGTCTTGCAGTTCTGGGCACCGCGACCTGTTGACCTGAGCTGGGAGCAGGCAGCCGCTCTCGGTACCAGCGCCGAGACCGCGACCCGCACTCTCGACCTGCTCGACGTTCGCAGCGGGACGACCCTGCTCATCGACGGTGCGGCCGGCGGCGTCGGTAGCGTCGCCGTCCAGCTCGCGGTTGCCCGGGGGGCGCGAGTGATCGGCACCGGTTCCGCCGAGAATCAGGACTTCCTACGCGGTATCGGCGCTCTCGCGATCACCTACGGGCCCGACCTGCCTGGCCGGGTGGCCAGGCTCGTTCCGGACGGTGTCGACGCGGCACTGGACATCGCCGGTGCGGGTTCGCTGGCGGACCTGGTAGCCATCACTGGCACTCCTGAGCGGGTTGTCACCATCGCTGATTTCTCTGCCGGTGATCACGGTGTCCACCTGTCGTACACCGGCTCGGGGGATCCGGACGGACGTGCCGGACTTGCCGTCGCCGCCGAGCTTGCCCGTACGGGCCGGCTGCACGTCCTGGTCCGGGCTACGTTCCCACTGGCTCGCGCAGGAGAGGCCCACGAACTCGCCGCCGCGGGCCACGGTCGCGGCAAGGTCGTGCTGCGAGTAATCGAAGACTGACGTCTGCGCGCGCAACTAGCGGTTGCGCGAATGCCAGGTGCATGTCTCCTGTTACAAGCCCCAGCCGAGGGCTGGAATGATGGCGGCCGAGCGTCCTCGTCGTGCACCCGGGCGGCGCGGGCATCTTCACGCTCTACGCCGACCAGGTCCAGAGCCATCGAGGTCCTGGTCGACGACCCCGCACGGTTCGTCAAGGCCGCCCTTGGCGGCGATCTTGCGCAGCTGTACGGCTGACTTCTCCGACAAACCGCCGATCGGATCCCCGTCCTGGGGACCCGTAGGACTCGACGCGGCAATCAGCCGCCGCCACCTCGCCGAGGCCCATGGCAATCGGCGGGCCAGCTACTGCTCATCCGCTGCGTCCGGGTCACGCAGCGGCCGGTAGGTGCGCCCGCCGAGGTCGGGCAGGGTGAACGTGTAGTGGCCGTGGACCCGGATGTGGTGGCGTACGTATGGCGAGAGCCGGGCGATGTCGGCGTCCAGCACCGGATAGCCCTGCCCGCGCAGCCCCGCCAGGGCGAGGTCCAGGTAGACGGTGTTCCACAGGGTGATGCAGTTCAGCACGAGGCCGAGTGCGCCAAGTTGGTCTTCCATGCCGTCGTGGTAGGCGCGGTGCAGTTCGCCGCGGCGGCCGTGGAAGACGTGCCGGGCCAAGTCGTGGCGGCCCTCGTTGAGGTTACGCATGCCCTTGATCTGGCGCCGATACGGCTCGTCGTCGACGAAGGTCAGCACGTGCCGGGTCTTGAAGATGCGCCCGTAGCCGGCCATCGCCTCGCCGAGCTGGGTGAGGTTCCCGCCGGCTGACAGCACCCGCAGCACGTCGTACGCCGATACCTGCCCGGTGTGGATCGACCCGGCGATGCGCAGCATGTCCGGCCAGTGCCGACGGATCCGGTCCAGATCGACGATCCCGCGGGCGGTCGCGTTCAACGGGCCGTAGTCGGCGGTTCGGTCGATGCGCCACAGCTTGGCATCAGGCAGGTCGGCCAGCTGCGGCCGATAGTCGAAGCCCAGCAGCTGCAGCAGCCCGAACACGACGTCGGAGTACGAGCCGGCGTCGGTGATGACGACCTCCGGGCGGCGGCCGCCGTCACGCCGGTACAGCAGGTCGATCAGGTGCATCGAGTCACGCGGGGTACCCGACAGCACCATCCCGGCGGTGCCGACGGCCTGGTCGCTGACCATGTTGAACCAGGTCGCACCGCGCCGCTGGCCGAAGTACTTCGGGTTCGGCCGAGCATGCACGGTCCGCACGGGGACCACGAACCGCATCCCGTCGGCCGCCGCGACCAGGCCGCCGCCCCACGCCTGGGCCAAGCCGATGCCGTCCTGGGCGTCGATCAGGACCGCGTTCGCCGCTGCGTAGGTCTCCGGCCGCAAGTAGGTGGCGTCGACGTGACTGATCCGGCCCCGGGTCAAAGCGGGGATCCCGTCGGAGATCACCGGCACGAACCCGACGTTCAGCGCGTGCGCGGTCAACGTCGCCGCGACCGTCACCGGCAGGTCCTCCAGCCGGGTGGCCGCCCCGGACAACGCGGTGAACGCGGTCGCGAAGCCGGGATACCAGGCCATCACCTCCAGGATCAGCTCGCTCAGGTCGATGCGCGGCAGCATCGCCTCCACCCGGCGGCGCAGGTCGACCAAGCTGGGCGGGTCCGGCACCGCGGTGACCTTCTGCGCGTGCAGCCGGCCCTCGTCGTCGAGGCGGGCCGCTGTGTCCGCGCTCAGCCCCGCCGCGACCTGCCGCCATGCCTCATCCAGCGCTACGGCGTGCCCGTCCAGCAGCTCGCGGGGTTCCTCCGGCAGCTGCAGCGCGTTCAACGCCGGCGCCTTCGCCTGCTGCCAGGCCTCGCCGTCGAGCAGCCGGGCCCGCGGGTCACCCCACCGTTCGGAGACCGCGGCGAAGATGTCACGCCGCTTGAGCCGCTGGTGGAACTGCTCGAGCACGCAGAATACGTACGCGGCCTTGTCCACCGTCCCCTCCGGGCGGTCCTTCGGGAAGACGAGGCGCTGCCACCAGCCCGACGGCACGACCTGCACCTCGATGCGGCGGGCGTCGAGGAATCCGGCGGCGACCTTGCGGCCCTGCCGGGCGTCGAGGAGCTCCGGCAGCCCGTTCACCGCGTACAGCACCCGCGCGGCGTCCGCGGTGGCACCGAACTCGATCACCTGGCACAGCAGCGGCACGAACCCGCGGACCGTGGCCATCCGCTCCAGCAGATGCGCCCGCCACTCCCCATCAGGGTCCGCATCTGCCGGCGGCAGGACCTCCGCGATCCCGGCGACCGCCGCCCGCAACTCGGCACGCGACACCACGCTCTCGATCGCGTCCCACACCTGCTCCAACCGGACCTGCTCGCCCCACTCGGCGGCCTCCAGCAGCACCCCGACCGCGGCCACCAGCTTCCCGGCGTGCCGCGACACCTTCGGATATCGGCGCAGCTTCTCCTTCTTCGACTGCCGCTCGGCCCGGCTCATCAGCTCTGTGGTCATCAGCACGTCGAACAGCTCCAGGGCGTCGTCGACCGATTTGGCCTCCAACGCCCGCACCGTGGCCAGCAAGGTGGCCAGCTTGCGCGGATACGGATGCCGGCGCAGTGTCGGTGCCTTCGCCTCCAGCCCGTACCGGGCCAGCTCCCCACACCCGCCGCCGCGGCACCACCCCCACATCCACAGCGCCCATCCCGAGCCCGGCGATCTCACCGGCGCGCTGCAACGCCCGGACCATGCCGGTGCCCGACGTCCTGGTCACCGGCGTACGCCACCGCTCCAACAGCGACAGCCGCGAGTTGGCCGGCACGTCGAGCAGATCCTCCAACAGCCGCGCCTGCTCCGCCGAGACCAGCGCGGACAACCGCTGATAGAGCCGGTCCGTGGCCTGCGCCCGGACCTGTGCCACCAACCGGGCCAAGGTGCTCACCGCCGGCAGCAGCACCTTGCGCTCGCGTAGCCAGCCCACGGCGGCGTCGAAGATCGCCTTCGGGCCGTCGCCGGTCGTCCACGCCCGGTCGTCGATCCAGCGGACCAGGTCCGGTTCCGCCGCGGCGAAGTCGGTGTACCCGTACGCCCGGACGATCTCATGCTGGTGCTCGAACCGGGTCTTCTCCCGCCGCAGGTATTCCTTGGCCACCGACGCATCGGCCGCACCGACCTGACCGGCCACGTAGTCGACCGCCTCGGTCGGCACGTCCAGCGGGTCGGCGAGGAACAGGCCCAACGCTCGCACCGTGGCCACCTGCAACCCGAACCCGATCCGGTTCTCATCACGCCGGCGATGCACGATCAGGTCCCGGTCGAAGTCGTCCAGGAAGAACAGGCCCTCCAACTCCGTAGGCGTCAACCCGACGGGGAACCGGCCATAACCGGCCGCCTGCTCATCAGAAAGAAACTCAACCGGCACAGCCCAAAACGCTACGAGACATCGAACAGGGTCGAAGCCGGGCTAACGGTCCGCCGATCCCGACGACCGGCGTACCCCGAACGTGGAGGAGTTCGCCCGCGCTCCAAGATCATCGCTAACGCCAGTTTCCGTTCCGATGCTCCTCAAGGGCCGAGACCGCGTTCGAGGTCGACCCTTCGGCGCGAGGGAAGGGTCACGGCCGCGCCTTGGCGCTTGCCGCCCGTCACTTGAGCCCGGATGGGCGGCCGGTCTGGGCTCAGTGCGCGCCGGGAAACGCCTCGAGTTTCAGGGCGCTGTTGGCGGCGGGCTATGTGCCTGTCGGCTCGGAACTGCTCCTGATGCCGTCTGCCGCGGGTTGACCACACTGCCGGGTGCCTGTGGACAGGCCCCGCAAAATGTCACACCGAGGCGCTACCTTCCGACCCACCCAGTGACAGGGGTGGGGGAGGCGGTGGCCGCGTGTCGTTTTCGATCTTGGCGTGAGCGTTCGGGCGTGCGGTTGCCCGCGAGGCGGTGCGTGCGGTGCGTGCGCGGTGCGTGCGGCGCGGTGCGTGCCGTGCGGTGCGTGCGCGGTGCGTGCGGCGCGGGGCGGTGCGCGCGGGGCGGTGCGTGCGCGGTGCGTGCGGCGCGGGGCGGTGCGCGCGGGGCGGTGCGTGCGCGGGGCGTGCGGTGCGTGCGCGCGTGGCGTGCGGGGCGGCGCGTGGGATGTGGCGTGCGGGTGCAGGACAACCCGGGGGCCGGGGACGGCCTGGAGGGAACGCCTGGCTGGGCGAGGGGGCGGGACCTTGCTGTGCGCGTACTCCGGAATTGGGGTTGGAGTCTTTGAAGTGAGCGCGCCTAGGCTCGGCCTATGCGTGTTGCGGTGTGTCAGCTGAATGCCCGGGATGATCGTGCGCGGAATCTTGCCGAGGCTCGCGGGCTGTTGGAACGGGCGGCCGCGGCGGGGGCCGAGCTCGCGGTGCTGCCGGAATATGTCGACTACCTCGGGCGCGGTAAGGGGATGCCGGCGCCGGAGGGGGTCGATGGGGAGTTCGCGGAGTTCTTCGCGGGCGCGGCGCGAGAGCTGGGGATCTGGGTGCATGCCGGGTCGTTCCACGAGGCCGGTCCGGATGAGGAGCACACCTACAACACCTCGCTGGTCTTTTCGCCGGCGGGTGAGCGGGTGGCGATCTACCGCAAGATTCATCTGTACGACGTGGAGATTCCTGGACGCGTCTCCTACCAGGAGTCACGGACCGTGGCGGCGGGGGACGAGGTCGTGGTGGCTTCGATCGCCGGGGTGCCCGTCGGCCTGTCCATCTGCTATGACCTGCGGTTTCCTGAGCTCTACCGGCGCCTCGCGGATGGTGGCGCCCAGGTGGTCGTGGTGCCGGCGGCGTTCATGATGCACACCGGGCGTGACCACTGGGAGGTACTGCTCCGTGCCCGGGCGATCGAGAACCAGTGCTACGTGGTGGCGGCGGGACAGATCGGTGACCACGAGCCGGACCGGACCTGCTTCGGGCGGAGCATGGTGATCGACCCGTGGGGGACCGTGGTGGCGCAGGCGCCGGACACCGTGGGCGTCGTCACGGCGGATCTGGATCTGGCGCGTGTGGAGAAGATCCGGACCGAGGTGCCCAGCCTCGCCAACCGGCGGCTCTGACCCGTTTCTGGCCGGCTTCAGATCTGGGCGAACAGGTAGCTGACCACCGCGATGCCGACCAGGGCGCCGCCGACGAGGAGCATGGCGCCGCCCATCCGGGACGGGCCGCGGCGGAGCAGCTTGAACGTCGAGACCGCCAGCGTCACCAGGACGAGCAGGCCGATGACCAGTTGCCACAAGGGCGAGAGCAGGCCGAACAGCACATCGTTGGTGGGTGCCGCGGGTTCGGTCATGGGTGCCACTCTGGCACGGAGGGGGGCCGATTTGCGTTCCGCCAGTCCGGTCGAGTAACTTTCTCCACGGCACACGGAGCCGGACGAAGAGGACTCTTCGGACGCTCGATGAGCCACCGCGGAAGTCGTGCGCTAAGCTCGACGGAGGCACCGGGCGAGGCAGGATGCGAAGTACGGGAAACCGGATTTGCGCCAGCGAGACCGACCGGGTAGAGTACAACGAGCCGCAGGAGCCGGGCACACGGATCGCTAGACGATCTAAGGCCGGTCTGACGGACAACCCGAATGACTAAGCCGCTTCGAGCGGTGTGTGTCAGTGCGGGTTCTCTGAGCGAAGCTCAGGGCAAATGGAGCGTTAGCCCCAGGAGCGAATCTCTAATCGAGATTCGGATCTTGGTGTGTGGTTGTTCTTTGAGAACTCAACAGGGTGCTTGATAAGCCAGTGCCAATTATGGCGAGGTTTTGTTTTGCCTCGTGATTCCTTTGGCAACATGATGTTTTTGTTGCCGGGACATTTTT
>NZ_BSTL01000079.1 GCF_030269485.1 Actinoplanes sp. NBRC 103695
CTCGCGATACAGACGCACAGCACGCGCCCTCAGTTCGTCGGGGTACTTCTTCGGTGCGGCCACAGAACGTCCTCCCCATGATCAGTCGATCATGTTTGAGAGGCTCCACCAAACCGGGGGGAACTCATGGACACCATCACAAAGGCCTCAACAATCGGCCCGCCCCTGGTCAGCTCAGTATGGGACGGCTCACCCTCCCTGCTCGCGGGATGCTGGTGATCACGGCCGCCCGGCCAGCGACGCTGCCATCCCCGGCAGGTCGCCGGTGAGTTCGCGGGCTGGCCACCCGGTTCGACAAGCTCGGCGTCAACTACCAAGCCACCCTCGACCTGGTCGAAATGCTGACTGGCTACGCGCTGTCCCCGAAGGACATGATCCGCGAGACAGAACCTAGGTGACTGGTGTTAAACGATGGCTCGCCACGGAGTGGCGGCCATCGTTTTGTATCTATATAGGCTAGTTTCCGGTGATGGCCTTGGGTAGGGCGTCGCAGCAGTTGGATCTTCTGGATCCGGTCAGCCGGTTCTGCGGCGAGACGTTGCCGCCGAACTCGATCTTCGTGTTCCTGCACGAGCATCGCGACCGGTTGTTTCCCGACGGCATGTTCGCTGACTTGTTCGCGCTGGCGGGCCGCCGGTCGGTGCCGCCGTCGGTGGTCGCGGTCGTGATGGTCTTGCAGCGTCTGGAAGGGCTCTCGGATCGTGAGGCGGCCGACCGGTTTACCTTCGACGCCCGGTGGCGGTATGCGACCGGGGCCGGTGGCTGGGACGGCGGCCGGACCGGGTTCGCCCACACGGTCCTGGTCGATATGCGCGAACGGCTGCGCCGTTCTCAGCGCCCTGACCGGATCTTCGAGGTCGCGCTGGCCGCGGCCCGCGAGGCTGGTCTGCTCGGCAGGCGGCGGGTGCTGGATTCCACGCCGTTGTATGACGCGGTCGCGACGATGGACACCGTCACGCTGATCCGCTCGGCGATCCGCGGCCTTCTCAAAGCAGCCGGCCCGGACCTGGCCGGGTCGTTGCGGGCGGTGCTGAGCGCCGGTGACGACTACACCAGCGTGGCGAAACCGGCCGTGGACTGGGATGACAAGGCAGCCCGGGAAGCTCTGATCGATTCCCGGGCCCGTGACGGATACGCGCTGCTCAACGGCCTTGCCGGGCGTGAGGGCCTGGCCGAGCCGGTCACCGAGGCGATGCGGCTGCTGGCCACCGTCCTCGGCCAAGACCTCGAGACCGGCGAGGACGGGGTGCTGCGCATCGCCCGCACAGTCGCGCCGGACCGGGTGATCTCGACCGTCGACCCGCAAGCCCGGCACGGGCACAAGACCAGCCACCGCGGCTTCGACGGCTACAAAGCCCACATCGCGATCGACCCGGACAGCAAGATCATCACCGCCGCGCAGGTCACGCCAGGAAATACCGGCGACGCCCAGCCCGCCCCTGACCTGATCGCCGATCTCACCGCAGACGCCATTACCCGCCCGCCCGGCGGCGACGCGGCGGTCTACGGCGACTCGGCCTACGGCGCAGGCCCAGTCCTGGATCACCTGCACGCCCACGACATCACCACCATGACCAAAGTCCAGGCGCCCGTGGCCGCGGCCGGGAAGTTCACCAAGGACCGGTTCGGCATCGACCTGCTGACCGCCACGGTGACCTGCCCGAACGGCACCACCATCGACATCCGCCCGGTCCGCGGCCACGACCGCCACGCCGGCAAGGCCGACTTCGGCAAAGCCTGCACCGACTGCCCGCTACGCCAGCAGTGCACCGCCTCGAAAACCGGCCGGCACATCACCATCAGCCATTGGGAAAGCCGCCTCACCGAAGCCCGCACCCGCCAGCAACACCCAGACTGGCAGGCCGACTACCGCGCCACCCGACCCAAAGTCGAACGCAAACTGGCCCACCTCATGCGGCGTTGCACCGGCTGGTGTCGGGTCGAGTGCTTGGAGTGCTGGTGGTTCGTGCGGTGTGTCCGCCGGCCGCGGGTCCGTTGGAGGATTACGCGGCATGTTTCGATGAGTTGTTTTCCCGGCTGGCCCAGCGGCGGGTTTCCGTGATTATCTGACCGGGCTGCTGGCGCCGCGGGATCGGAACAAGACCTTGACCGGCCTCGCCGGAACCGAGCCGGTCAAGGGAGCGCAACACGCTGCGGTACAACGGTTGCAATATTTCCTGTCGCAGTCCACGTGGGACGCTGATGAGGTCAACCGGCGGCGGCTGGAGCTGCTGGTCGGCGATCCGCCGACCGCACCCCACGCGCGTGGGGTGATCGCCATCGACGACTCCGGCGATCGCAAGGACGGCACCGCGACGGCTCATGTCGGCAGGCAGTGGCTGGGCCGTTACGGCAAGACCGACAACGGCATCGTCACCGTGACCACGGTGTGGGCCGACGAGCGTGTCTACTATCCGTTGCACGCCGAGGCCTATACCCCGGCCTGTCGGCAATCTTGAAATTCCCCAGGTCTGAGCGTTTTCCGGTCACGTAATTCGGTTCTGTCACAGGAAGCGTGGTGGGGTGGTCGGCCTGTCGGTCAGTTGGGTTGAAGGATGCGGCGCCTGAGTAGGTCGAATCTGGCTCGGCCGTACATCTGTCTTTTCAGCATCTTCACCCGGTTGACCTGGCCTTCGACCGCGCCGGAGCTCCAGGGCAGGGTCAGCCCGGCGGTGACCGCAGCGAAATCCGGTGCAGTCCCTTGGCGAAGGAGTGCAGTTCGGTGATGTCGTCGGCGAGCACCGCGGCGATCCATTGCGGGAGGCGGGCGCCGCGCAGTTTGTGCATCATGTCGGCGAAGTCGTGGACGTGACCGGCGAGTGTGTCGAGGATGGGGCTGCGCGCGCGGATGGCGTCGAGTTTGCGCTGGTCTTCTGGCCGGATCTTGGCAGGATCACTCATGATCCATTTGGCGACGCGGCGGGGTTTCGGCGCCGGGGGTGTGCTCGGCGCACGTAGGTGGCGGCGGGTGCCGTCCTCGATCGGGCGCAGCGGTTGCAGGTAGCGGCGCAGGGTCTGGACGCTGCCGCGGAAGCCTTGCTCGCGGATCTCGGAGTGCAGGATGGCGGTGTCGGTGCAGCCGTCGTTCCACCGTTGGTGCAGGTGGGCCTTGTAGGGATCGATCAGGCTTTCCCGGCGAGTGTTGGCGAGCAGCTGCTCGGTGCTCGTGGCGTCGGCGAACCGCCGGACCGTCTGGATGTCCAGGCCAAGCCGGCGGCCGACTTCGGCGCGGGATGCCCCGTCCGCCAGGAGTTGCTGGACTTCGCGGTAGCGTTCCTTGGTGCGGGTCACCAGGCGGATTTCTTTGTCGGGCTGCATCGTTGGCTGGTCCAGCAGCTGTGATGGGGAGCTTGGCGCTGCAAGCTCGGCGGGTGGTTCGGGCAGGCTGGCCCGGTGGGCGACGACGGCGGCCTCGACGGCTTCGCCGAGGTTGTGCCAGACATGCCACCGGTCGGCGACTTGGATGGCGTCCGGCGCTCCGGTGCGGGCGCCGTCGGCGTAGGCGCCGGCCCGGTCCCGGCAGATGATCTCGGCGCCGGGATGGGCGCGGAGCCACGCTGCCAGGGTGGCGGCCTCCCGGTCCGGTAGCACGTCGATCGGCCGGTGGGTTTCCATGTCGAGCAGGATCGTGGCGTAAACCTGTCCCCGCCGCAGCGCGAAATCATCCACCCCGAGTACCCGCGGCGCCGCCGTCAGCGAAGGTTCCGGCGTTGCCCGGAGCAGCCGTAACAGCGTGCTGCGGGACACTCGCATCGCCAGTTTCCCGGCCAGCCGGACCCCGGCCCGGCCGGCCAGCGCTGCGCCGACGCCGTGCAGCAGGTCCTGCAGCGGTTGGCTGCGTCGCCGGCGCCTGGCGGTCAGGCCGGGTACCTGCTCGACGAACGTGCGTACCGCGCATTCTCCCGCCGTGCAGTTGAACCGTCGGACCCACAGGACCAGCCACACCGGCCGCCCACCGATCGGTGTGTCGTTCAGGCGTCGCTGGTAGCGGCTGCGTACCGATGTCGACACCGTCGCGCAGGTCGGACACGAGGCGCTTCCCGCACGGACCCGGGCATAGAGCCAGGTCGCCTCGGCGCTGGACTCGAGCCGCTCGACGACCACGCCGGCCAGGTGCGGCAGGGCGAACCCGCCTACCAATCGATCTTGCACCAAGTCATGATCATGGGTAGCGCATCATCCGCAAAGCCGCGCTGGTCAACGGGTTTCGAGCCGGCACCCCTTCCGGCGCTGTCCACTATCGACGGAAGCGCCTGCCGGACCACCTACCACGCTTCCTGCGACAGAACCGAAAATCGAGATCGCCGACAGGTCGCGACCACCAACCCGGCCATCCTGCCGGACAAGGCAACCTGGTACCTGGCCACGAATCTGCCCCGGCCCGGCGGCCCGCACGATACCCCCGAAGCGCCCCACGAACCGGCGGACCTGACCGAAGTCGTGCGGCTCTACGGGATCCGGCACTGGATCGAGCAAAGCTACAAACAGGTCAAGGACGAACTCGGCTGGGCCGACTTCCAAGTCCGCTCCGCCACCGCGATCCGCCGCCACCAAACACTGGTGAACTGCGCGTTCTCGTTCTGCTGGAACACCTGGTTCGACCCACCATCCACAACCGACACCTCCGCAATCGTTCCGGAGCCGCTCAGCGACAACTCCGGAGAGAGGGGGCACACAAACCCCGCCGCCGGCCGAACACCCCAGCTGGCCTAAAGCGCTACGCGCCGTCCGCGCCTGGCTCACCCCATGGCTGCTGCTCCACCGCTACTGGACTGCATGGAGCAGCAAGCCGCCACCCGGCGAACTCCAGCAACTCCTGGACGCCGTCGCACGAGGTCAACCTCTCAACCTCTATCTACCGCCATAAAGGCGACAAACTACCGCTAGCACCCCGGTTGGGCGGCCGCGCACAGGCGGGCGCCGGCCAGGGCGGCGAGGCGGCGAAGCTCCGTCAGGGGCGTGTCTTTTTTCATGGAGATGCGGGTGACCAGGTCGCCGGTGCGGACGTAGGCCACCAGTTCGGTGCCGCTTGTCAACGGCCGGGCCGTTGTCGCGTCGCGGGAGTTTATGTCCTGCCGGATCACCAGTGCGTCGTCGCTGGTGAAGCGGTCGTCGCTGATCGACCACACGCGGGTGACGGTGACCCGCATCATCTTGCCGTCCACCATCCCGTCGCCGGTCGTGGTCCGGGTGCCGCAGGTGGCTACGGCCGACCGCAGGTCGCGCAGGAATCCGTCGGCGTCCGTCCCGCCGAAGCGGTACACGCTCTGACCCAGCACGAATGGTATCGGTGGGGGGTTCTTCGAGCCGATCATGTGGGTGACACCGATGACGAAGCGGGGCGGCCGCGAGGGTGGCGTCACCTCCGGACAGAACTCGATGGCGTCCACCAGCCGGACGGGCGTGTGTGCGTCCGGCTTGTCGTACTGGGTACGCAGACCGGTTCCGATCTCGGCCGCCCTGAGAAGCACCGAGCGCGGGATCTCGGGTGGCGCCGGCGGGCGCGGGGCTGGCGCGGTCGGCGACGGCCCGGCCGGTGGTAGCGCCGGATCGTCCCGGAATCCGGCCAGGCTCGCGATGCCGACGCTCACCGTGATCACGGCGACCGCTACGGCCGCGGTCGTCCGGGCGCGCCGACGGCGTACCCGGCGGCGCAGCTCGTCGCCTGACGGCCACCGGACCGCGGCGAGATCGAAGTACAGGGCGTCCATGAGTTTATTCAGGTCAGACATCGGCTGCCTCCGTCGGTTCCGGGGCCATCAGCATGGCCAGCGCGGCTCGGCCGCGGTGCAGCCGGGCCTTGACCGTGCCGATGGGCGCCCCGGTCTCCCGGGCCACGTCGGCCACCGGCAGGCCGAGCAGGTAGTGCATCGCGATCGCCGTGCGCTGCTCCTCTGGGAGCTGGCGCAGTGCCGCCACCACTGCGACCGTGTTGACGCTGGGTTCGGGCAATGGATCGTCCGGGCCGTGCCGTAGATAGGCGCGGGCCCGGTTACGCATCCGCCGCCACCGCGACATCGCAATCCGGTTGGCGACCAAACGAAGCCACGCCTCGGGGTTGTCGTGCCGATCGATTGACGGCCAGTGCTGCCACGCCTTCATGTATGCCTCCTGCACGACGTCCTGCGCCTCGCTCAGGTCGTTGGTGCGCAGGTAGATGAAGGCGAGCACCCGTTGTCGGCTGCCCTGGTAGAACTCCTCGAACCCTGCCGCATCCGACACCCCATACCTCCGTGTTATCTGTTCCTAGGTAACACGCCCGGCAAAGGCGAGAGGTTGCCGGATGTTGAGCAGGAGGCAGGGCGGAGGGTTCGCTGTCCCGAACTGGCCGATTGGCAATGGGAGCTTTGGGAGCTTTCAACCTGAGTAGATCGGGTTCTGGACATGGTGCGGGGTGAGGACGGCCGGCGCGACTTTGGTCGTCCGGGACGGGCTGCAGGCGGAACAGCTCGTTCGTCAGGTGGGTCTGAGACCCTGGTAAATAAGGGTTTCCGGCCGTCGGTACGAGGCGAAGATCGATGTCTTGTGCGCGCCTGTACGGCGTGGTGTCGTGACATGGGGAAGGGCCTTCAGTACGAGCGAAGGTGACTAAACCAGCACGACCGAAGG
>NZ_BSTL01000080.1 GCF_030269485.1 Actinoplanes sp. NBRC 103695
GACGCCGGACGACGTGCTGACGATCACGGCCTGCCCGTGGATTTGCCCGGCCGGACCGACCTGCTCGAAGCTGCCGACAACAGCGTTCGGGCGATCAACGACCAGCATGAGGAGGTCGGCGCTGACCGGGCCCGCGGCGTGCGGATCATGCCTGCCGCTCGTGAGCTCGGCGTGGCGTTCACGGTGCCCGGCACCACCGTGACCATCACGCCGGACATGATGATGCCGATGGATGCGCCGAGGCCGGCGGCTCTGCCGGATGGCCACGACCTGATGGCTGTCCGGCATCCGGTGACGGGCGGCTATGTCCAGGTGGCTGGTCAGCATCGGCAGAAGGACGCGTTCCAGCTGTTCAAGGACGGCCGGCCGTACGGTCCGCTGCTGACCGTCGTGACCTTCGGCGCGGACCGGGCGGACGGCGACCCGCCGGCCGTGCTGGCCGGCGGTGGACTCCATGGTGGCGCCGGGCGCAGGCGGGGCTCGCACCGCGAGCACTCCGGCTCCTATGCATCGACTTCGTTCGATCACGGCACGGAGCTGCCGACGCAGGCCGACGTACCTGGCGCCTTCACGAGGGGGCGGACGTCCCTCGAGACCGAGATTCAGGTCGAGATCGCCCTCAGGGGCCAAGAAAACTTCCCCTACGATGCTCGAACGATTCTGGCCGAATCTGATCGGTTCGTATTCATGTCGGAAGACGCCCCTCGGACGTTTTCCAACGGCAACCAATATGTCGTCGGTATCCTCGAGATCAGCGTCAAGCCCTTTCACAAAGCGGACTCCGCGGCTGTCCTCTCGGAGCACGAAGCTGCCGTAGCAGCCGTCCTGAACGTTCCTAGAGGCACTCGAGTTGCGCTTGGTGAGGTACTGGCAGGCGTCCGGGGCATCAGATTCCTTCCCGTGCCGGAGAGCCAGGACGAGACCTTCGGTGAGTCCGTCGAATTCATCGGTGGCTCTTTCGGACGTGTGCTCGACGTGCAATGGACGCAGGGCCAACGCAACTACACATGGTATCGGATGCTGAGAGACGCCGAGAAGAACTATGACGGCGTGATGACCGACGAGGGCGACATCCCCCACTTGATGCTCAAAAGAGGCATCCGGCTCAGTCGAGAGATCTACAGCCTATCCGGCCGGTACTCCGATGGGCGAATGCTTCCTTGGCGGCACCGAGCAGTGGGTGGCTATTTTGGTATCGCTCTTCCGATGCTGGAAGCATTGATTATCGGCAAATTGGCATATTACCAATATCAGATAATCGGCTATCCGGCATACATTTATGCCCGGCAGTTCCTGGTGCTGAATCAGCGTGGCAACTTTCTTGAGTTCCGTGATGCGCTCCCATTTGAGGCGTACGACTTCCTGATCAACGACGCGGAAGCGATCAGAAATCATGTGATCAATCATCTGCCGGAGCTGGAGTTGACTTCGACCGGCGACCCACTTGGCTTCAACACGACGACCCCCTCCAGGCAGCAGCTCATCGAGGTCGGGCTGGCCGAGGTGGCCCTCGACAATCTCATCTTCGGCGACACCGAACCCAGCGGCAGGCGCATCCCGGTCGTGGACATGTCGTACCAGCTTGATTCGAGTCCCAGCGACAACCGGGACCCGCAGGGCATGCGGGCCATGGAGAGACGCCGGGACCGCGGCCGGATTCCGCGAGGCTCGACCACCGCTTCGATGATAGAGAAGATCAGGAACCGCACGCGTGAACACATCTCTGTTTACGAACAGGAAGAGCGAGACAAGGTACGTGAGAACGAAATTACTCCTGTCGTCGACAACCTCGTCCGCCATGACAAACGGGTGGCTCGAGAGAATCGGCACATCGAGAACGCACTCGGAGGTAACAGAAGATCTTCTCGTTCGCCGGCGTTCGGAGCCGACGATCTGGCGGATCTGCTGTACCGGGCCGAGGGAAACCTCACTGAAGCAACACGAAACGAGAGATATGCCGAAGCTCTGACAGCGGACGTTCCTCGTCATCTTCGTTCGGCTCAAAGCTACCGGGACGCGCTCAACATCTACCAGCAGGCAATAGACACCCTTCGGGCCACCGAATCGCTGGTGGACCGGATCCAGGAGTTGCAGAATGAATCGGCCGCCGCCAGTGGCGGTTGGGACTCGCGCGGCGGCGGCGACGTGGAAGACGACGGCGGCCATACCAGCATGGCCCCCGACTACGGAATCGGCGACCTCACGTCCGGTCTGGAGAGCATGTGGCCCGGCGACACTGCCCAAACCCTTCCGGCCGATGCAGACGAGTTCGATCCGTATGCGGGCGCCCCGTGGGCCGGGCAGCCGCCGACCGGTCCGGACGCGTGGATCGCTTCGGACGTGGTCAACGATGCCCTGCGGGAGGAGGCGCGCGAGGGATCGAGGTGGTACCCGGTTCAGGAGGCGTTGCGCAGGTACCTGGTCGCCGACGTGAACGATCTCGATGAGCGTGAGTTCGTCATGAACGTCGTCAAGGGGTCATTGAAGAACTGGCGGGATCATCATGACCGGTTGTCGACATCCATCCGCACGTTCAACCGTACCCGGATTCGCCGGCTCAAAGGCCTCGTGGAGGGGTTGCGGAACCTGGTCAGAGCGGAAGTCAGTGACATCCGCCGGCAACGCGCGGAAACCGGTTCGTCCGCACAGCCCATCTTGATCCCCGGCGCATCGGCGCACGCGGCGGCCCGGGTGTATACGCCGTTCGGCACGCCGTCGCCGGCGAACCTGGACCTTTTGGAGCGTGAGCTCAGGACTACCCGACCGTTGCCTGACGGTGTGCAGGTGCACATCCACCTGGCCCGCCGGGAGAACTATGCGGCGATCCGTCACGAGGGTCTTCTTCCCGGCGCGGCGCTCGGCGTCGGCGGTGCCCATCCGGACGACTTGCAGAGATACGTTTACACGTTGTCGGGTTCGATGCCGGAGGACCTGACGGCAGGGCTGGCCAACATGGTTACCGGCGGCCGTGGGCGGCCCGCTCCGGTTCCTGTGATGACCACGGGAGCCGGATTCGAGGAGGACCCGCTCTACTCGGCCGGCGCGCGCCGCCACGACGGCGGGATCGGGCGGGCAAACCTTTACTCGGGGAGCGCCGAGCCCACTGTCAGCTTTACGTTCCCGCCGTCGCCGCGGACGACGGCTGCGATCACCGAGTTCATGAACGACGTGCGGCGGTCGCGCGGTCAGCGGCCGTTGGAGCGGTGGGATGCGCTCGATCGGGTACGTGGCGAGCTGTTCCGCCGGTTCCGGGTGCACGTCGCGGATTATCTGGCTCTCACCGAGGTGCCGCCGCTCAGCGTGGGCCGGCCGCCCGAGAGCTCGGGGTACCTGCCGGCGTTCTCACCTCCCTCGCAGGCGGCGCCTTTCGGTTCTCCGTACAGTTATGCACCGGGTCCTGGTCCGTCCGACTGGACGCAGGGCTCGAACTGGGATGATGATCCCTCGCGGTACAACCGGGCTCCGGTCGGCTCCCGTCCGGACGCCGCCGGTGAGGCGGTCGCGCAGCCGAGGCCGGCGGGACGGTGGGTCGAACCGGACGACGTCAGTCTGTTGCGGGAGTCCGTTGCTCCGGTGGTCGTGATGCCGGAGAGGCCGTCGACCGACGTCATGGAAAGGCTTCGCCCGCCCTCAGCGGTGCCGGAACTGGTCAAGGATTCCTACCGCGACGCGGGTCGGGAGGCTCCCAGCAAGGCGAGGCCGCTGGTGGACTACCGGTTGCGCGATACGGCCTTCGATTATCGGGAACTGGTGACGGCTGACGGCAGCCGGGTGCATGACTTCACGCTCCGGTTGTCGGCGAATTGGTTGCCGCCGGAGCGGCGAGCACAGCTCGAGCAAGTGGCGGCCGGCTTCTTCAACCAGCGTTATGTGGCGGGTGTGGAACCTGGTCAGTTGAACGTGAATCTGCGGTTCGTCGATGATCCCGCCGCGGCTCACCGGTCGATCGGGGTGAATGGCCCGCAGGCGGGTACGAACCAGCTGTTGTGGTCGCCGGACATCACCGATCTTGAGGCGGTGCACGAGGTCGCGCACTTTCTCGGTCTGGTCGACAGGAGCGCGCTGACCGGTGCGGACCTGATGGTGGACGGGAGCGACGAACCGGTCAAGTGGGTCCTTGACCGGCATCGCGGTTCCTCGGGCACGGGCGAGCCGAAGTCGATCATGGAGACGGTGGAGGCCGTCGCCCACCCGGTCCTGACGGCGGCTGATCTTGATCGGATCACGCGCGAGATAACCCATGCCCATCGGCTCGCCGCCACGGAATCCGGGACGTTCCCGGTGCCGTCCGTGGAGGGCCTCGTCGGCCGGTTGAAGGGGATCTCGGCGACCCATGACCAGCCGGTCCAGGGCTGGCTAACCGAGCTGGAGTCCGAGGTGATGGCCGCCACGGCGGACGTCTCGGATCCCTCGGACCTCTCGGAGGTGTCGGACGCCTCGGAAGTGTCCGCCGATCCGTTAGAGGCTGTACGCAGTGCGATCGACTCCTGGGACAAATTCCGCATGGAGGCGAACGTCGTCCGTCAGGGCGACGCACAGAACCTGTTGCGAACGTACGAGCGGGCCCGCGGACTGGTCTCCGACCTTCGCATGGGGCAGGGCCTTCCGTCGATGCTGCCCCCGATCGAGGAGACGCTTGCGGAATATTCAGCCTTCGCCTTTGTGAACTCCCCTCGCGGACCGGTGCGGCTCCTCCCCGTCACCCGGATCGGCGACTGGGAATACCACGTGGACGCCGCGGGGAACTCCCGGGTATTCGATCTGAGGACCCAGACGTGGCTCAATCCCTCCCCACCGCGGGCTGTGCCGGAGGTCCGCGTGGGGGTTGATTCCGGACGTGGTGGGTTTGGGCAGCGTGGTGGGCCGGTTCGGGATCTGGATGGTCTGGGGAAGTTGGGGGAGTTGGCGGGCGTTGAGGTGCGCCGGCGGGATCCGGCGGATCAGGAGAACTTTGATGGGTTGGCATATGCCGGAAATAGTGTCGGCGATTACTACCGTCATGGCAGTGGTGGCCCGTCGGTGTTTATGGCGTTGCCGGGTGAGGTGGGGGAGGGTGTTGCTCGTCCTGGTTTTCCGGGGACTGAGCGGGAGTTGGTTGCGCGGCATGGGGCGTTGCGGGAGTTGTTGTCGCGGCTGGGTCCGGTGGTGGCGGGTGTGCTCGACGGTGCGGGTGTTCGTGGGTTGTGGGACAACCTCGTTGCGCAGGTGAACGGCCGTGTGGTGAATGATGGCCCTGGTGGTGATGCCGGTCTGGTCAGTGATGTGCAGCGGCAGATCCGGCAGATGGGGTTTGGGCGGGCTCTGGAGGAGTTCGTTGCCCTGGCATGGTCGGTGAACCAGATCGTTGATGAGCTTGCTCCGGCGGTCCGGTCGGAGGACGGCCCGGAGACGGCGGCGGTACGGGAGCTGCAAGACTGGTTCGACGGGACGTCCGGGAGTGGTGGTTCCGGCGGGATGGGCGGGCCGGGGGTTGTTGGGTTCGGTCGTCGTGGTGGTGGTGGTCCGGAGGCCGAGTGGTGGCGTCTGTATATCGATCCGCTTCACCAGCAGTTGGCGCAGGAGTGGCGGCCGGCGGATCCTGGTCTGTATTACGACCATGACCAGGAGCCGGGGTTCCGGGAAAGTATGGTGGAGGCGTACCGCGCCTATCTTTTCCCGGCGGTGCCGGTGGGTCGGGTCGACTCCGTGAAGTATCACCAGATGCACGCTGTGGTGGTGCGGCATCTCCCGGGTGGTTCGAGGTGGACCGGCCAGACCACGGAGAACGGTGCGCCTGATCCGAGTGTCTCCCCGGTGTATGGAGCGCTGGCCGTGTCCGTGGGTGAGTTGCGGATCGGTGGGCGGCCGCTGGTGTCTGCGAACCGGGCGGAGGACCCGGTTGTCGTGCTGGATACGCGGCGCGCGGGTGAGCCGGTGTTCGTGTCGAATTACTCGGCTGAGGAGGCGCCGGGTCTGGTCGACCGGGTCCTGGATCGGTACTACACCGCTGTGGCGGCGGCCGCGGGGCCGCTCGACAAATTGCGTGCGATCAGTGAGACCATCGTGGCGCTGCATATCGGTCATTTTCACCCGGATGGCAATGCCCGGGTGAACATCGACCTGCTGCTGCACCGGCTGCTGATCGACCAGGGTTTCGATCCAGTGGTGTTCCCGGACATGAATAGGAGCTTCAGCGGTCATCGCGACATCGATTCGCTGGCCCGGAGCTTGGCCGCCCGGCAGGGCCGCCCGCTGGCCGAGCACCTTGGTGTGCAGGACCGTCACCTCACCGATTCCGAACTTCCGCCGCCACCGCTACATGTCGGGCCGGCCCCGTGGCCCGGTGCGGAACCGGCTGCGCGGTCGGCGCCGGACGGTGCTTCTGACGGGTGGGGGGATCGTGAGGCTCCCGACTCGGAGCCCGGATCGGACTCCGAGTCGGACGACGACCTGTTCGCGCGTCCGTTGAACAGGATCGATGCGGGACGTCTGCCCAGCACCTTCGACAGCGCCCGATTCGCACCCCTGCCCGCCGAGGCCACCACCACAGCGACGTCCCGCCCGCGACGGCCAGACACCCACACCGCGATGCCGCCGAT
>NZ_BSTL01000081.1 GCF_030269485.1 Actinoplanes sp. NBRC 103695
GACGCCGGACGACGTGCTGACGATCACGGCCTGCCCGTGGATTTGCCCGGCCGGACCGACCTGCTCGAAGCTGCCGACAACAGCGTTCGGGCGATCAACGACCAGCATGAGGAGGTCGGCGCTGACCAGGCCAGAGGCGTCCGCATCATGCCCCAGGCGACCCTGCGGAATGGCGTGCTGGTGATCAGCGAGCCGCAGGGCTTGGTCGTGGTGCAGGAGACCGAGTCGGGGATTGGCCCGGCCCGGTTGCCGCGTGAGTTCAGCAGCCTGCGGTATGCGCCGGTGCTGGCGCCGTCGGCGCAGTTGCGGCGTGCGGCCGGTGAGGCCGACCGCCGGTTCGGTGTCCCCGACCGGGATCCCACCGACTGTGTTCCCCGGGCGGTGTGGGCGCTATACAAATCGGGTGTGCCGTTACGGGGTGACGATTCATCCGGTGACCGGGACGTGGATGTTCTCGCCCGGATGCTGGAGGGCTCGTTCGACCGACCGTCGGTGGGCATGCTGGATCAATTGCGCCCGGGCGCGAGGACGGCGGTGTGGACTCGCCGCCCACGCGCCGCCGCGCATGTGGTGCTGGTGGAGGGCACCCGCATACCGGGTTGGGTCGTGGTCTGGGACCCGCACGGCGCGCGCGGTGACACCGCCGATGGTTTCCAGACGGTGAACCTGAAAACGGGTCCGTTGCCGGCCAGCCTGACCGGCCCGGCCCGATTCATCACCGGCGGCGACGGACAGCTGGCGCAATGGGACCCTACGACCGGGCGTGTGGTCCACGGACCAGACATCGATACACACCCGTCCGGATCCGCCACCGAATCCCTCCTCGAAGCCCTCACCGATTCCCCCGAATCGATGCTCGAGGCCCTGACCGATTCCCCCAGCAGGACACTGCCCACCGGGGGGACGGGGACGGTTCCCTCGAAGGCGAAGCTGGTCGCGGACACAAAAATCTACCTGCAGGAATTCGGGGACAACGACAGGCCCCCCACCAAAAAGAAGGAAAAACTCGCTGAGAAGTATGACCGGAACGACCTTTCGGACATCGGAGCGCGATGGTCGAACAACCTTGGCAAAGGGAGGTACTGGCACGAGGAGGAGATCGGTGTACACGTCCGGTCTCAGAGGTGGATCCAGGACGTCGAGAAGAAAGGCCATCCTCAGAAGAGGCGCTTTCACCATTTGCGGGGTCACCCCGGGGATGTGCTGGACGCTGGTAGCGCCGCGCCTGCAGCCATGCTTGGCGGCGATAATCGCAGTATCCCTGAGTGGGAGCGGAAGGCCATCGATGCCTTCCAGGCTTCCTACGAGAAGGGTGTGGAGACGGGCGCGATCGTTGCGGCCGTACGGGATGAGAACGGTGCGATTCGTCAGGATCCGCAGGTCGTGGACGCCGCGGGGGGTGACATCTCGTACATCGCCGCGTATTGGCTGCGCCGCTGGACGACCGCGGGTGAAATGCCTTCCTACACCGGCAGTGAGATAAGAGGGCGACTGGTCGACGACGGCTGGTTCACCAACGCGCAATTCCTGGAGACGTATCAGTACTCCGGCGCGGGATACGCCGCGGCGATCCCCGAACTGGCCCGCAAATACCAGGACCCCCGCAAGGCGATGGGATGGGCTAACAGGAGCCCAAGCCAATCACGGATCCATAACGTGCTCTCCAGAGGGTCTCGTCTCAATGATGAGGAGAAGTTGGCCTGGGCCGCCGTCGGGTGGGCCAAGTATCTCGGCAGGGAGTATCGCGGCAGCAAGCTGGGGGATCATCCGGACAAGGCTGAGGTTGAGGCGTTCGCCTACAACCTGCCGGGGGCGAAGGCTAGGCAGGCGGCGCAAGCCGTCGGCGCGGGGCCTTCCGCAGCCGGGGGTGAGGTGCCGGACGCTACGGATGACGGTGCCTGGCCGGCGTACCGGGCCGAGGACTATACGCATCTGCAGGCTCAGGCGTACGCGCAGGAGGTCGGGCTGGGAAGCAGCTCCGGCCGGCAGGCGCCGCAAGCGGAGTCGCAGTCGTGGCAGGTGCCGCAGCCGGAGTCGCAGGCGGGGTCGCAGCGGGATGGGAAGCGGCATCGGCGGGAGTCGAGTGGTGACCTTGGTGGTGGGCGGTTGCGGAAGCGGGGTGGCGGGTCGGGCGCTGCCGGGGGTTCGGGTAGCCGGACGGATCGGCCCGCGTGGGTGCGTTTGAGTAATGGTGTGGTGGTGCGTTACGACTCGAATTCGGGTTTGTACGACGGGGTCGATCAGAGTGGTGATAGGTGGTTTTACGATCGCTCGGGCAATCGTTCTTGGAAAGTGACGTCCGCTGACGCTGAGGGGTGGCTGGGCGATGATGGTGGCAGTGTCGATCCGGGGCAGTCTGCGGTGTTCGATGCTGTGGCGGATCCTGGTGGCCTTTCGGTGGATCCGCAGTATCCGATTACGACGACTGGTTTGAGTGGTGGTCCTTCCAGTTTCGGTGATGTGCCGCCGGTTCCGGGGTATTCGGCTGGTCATGGCACCGCCCCGTATAGCACGGACCCGTATAGCACGGACCCGTATAGCACGGACCCGTATAGCACGACCTCGCATACGGATGTGTCGTATTCGTCGTTGGCTCGTAGTTCGGGTCCTGGTTCGTTTTTGCCGGGTTCTTCGTTGCCGGGTTCGTCGTCGGGTGGGGGGCCGTGGACGGTTGATCCGTATGATTTCTTGGGTTCGTCTGGTGGGTCGGCGGCCCCTGGTGGTGAGCAGGCCGATCCGTCGGGATACGGCTTTTATGGTTATGGCAGTGGTGGCCCGTCGGTGTTTATGGCGTTGCCGGGTGAGGTGGGGGAGGGTGTTGCTCGTCCTGGTTTTCCGGGGACTGAGCGGGAGTTGGTTGCGCGGCATGGGGCGTTGCGGGAGTTGTTGTCGCGGCTGGGTCCGGTGGTGGCGGGTGTGCTCGACGGTGCGGGTGTTCGTGGGTTGTGGGACAACCTCGTTGCGCAGGTGAACGGCCGTGTGGTGAATGATGGCCCTGGTGGTGATGCCGGTCTGGTCAGTGATGTGCAGCGGCAGATCCGGCAGATAGGGTTTGGGCGGGCTCTGGAGGAGTTCGTTGCCCTGGCATGGTCGGTGAACCAGATCGTTGATGAGCTTGCTCCGGCGGTCCGGTCGGAGGACGGCCCGGAGACGGCGGCGGTACGGGAGCTGCAAGACTGGTTCGACGGCAGGTTGCCGGCTCACGCGTTTGACGTCCCGGACGCCACGCTGACCGAGACCGTCACGCTGGAAGAGGCGAAACAGCGCACCGGGGACACTCGTCTCGGCATGGACCTCCCAGGCCGTACCGATCTGCTGGCGTTCCGCGATCCCCGGGTGGCGCCGATTGACCCGCGGCATCGGCTCACCAGCCCTGACCGGGCCACCGGCGTGCGTATCCTGCCTCCCGGTCAACCTGGTCATGCCGGGGCGGAGCAGCCGTGGATGACGGCGGGAGAGGGTCCGTTGCGGGGTCAACCCCGATTGCTGGGTGACACGGCTCGAGTCGGCCTGCCCGGCGAGGTGGTCAGCGAACGCTACGGCACCCTGCAGACGGACGCCACCATCCCGGACACCGCGGCTGCGGCGTGGACGATCGGCGACTTGACCGGCACCCTCGCTCAACTACCGCTCAATACCCGAACTCTGGTCGAGGTCACCTCGTCCGACCAGACCGACACCTTCCTCATCGTCAGCGACCCCGACGACCTCGCGGTGTTGCCGCTGTCCGCAGACCGGATCGATGCGGGACGTCTGCCCAGCACCTTCGACAGCGCCCGATTCGCACCCCTGCCCGCCGAGGCCACCACCACAGCGACGTCCCGCCCGCGACGGCCAGACACCCACACCGCGATGCCGCCGATCGGCGACGTGTTGTCGTCGTTCCTGACCGGCGGGGATCGTGAGCCGGCCAGGTCGCTGGTGCAGGCCGCCGCCCAAGTAGAAGCCACACTGGGCCCACCCCCTGACAAGGCAGCCGATTGCACCCCCCGGTCCGTGGCGGCGTTGCGGGCGCTGCAAACCCGCTCCGGCAGCGATAACGGCCTCTACGGTCTGCGACCTGTCGACTCCGGTCAGCGACCCGTCGACGAAGCCGTCGCGCTGCTGAGTACCCCTGACACCGCAGCCTTCTTCGGCACCCCCCGCACCGCGCACATCCTGCACGACCTCCGCCCCGGCGCGGCAACCCTCGCGTGGGGACGCCAGCCCGGCGAGGACGCGCACATGGTCGTGATCGAACGCGACACCGACGGAAACCTCCACATCTACGACCCCGCCATCCCCGGCCCCGCAGCAGTCACACCATTCACCCTCGACACCCCGGCCGGACTACCTGACACCCTGACCGGACCAAGCCGCTACCCCGTCAACACCGACGGCGACCTCGCCCAATGGGACATCCACCACCAGCAGGCCGTGTTCGGACCAGACGGCGATCAGCCCTCTGCCCCTTCCGACGGACACACCCTCGACGCCCTCACCGACCCACCAACACACACCTACCCCACCGCAGGCAAGCCCCGGACCGGCGAAGAATGGGCAGCAGGGTTCACGAAAGCAATCCTGAAGCGACAAAGCACGAACATCTCCGGGAAGAAAGCAGACGAGGATGCGGGCATTACAGTCTCTGCCCGGTGGAAGCGCGCGAAAGAGATGAAACCATTCAGCAAGGCGGAGTTGGACGTGTTCGCCCTGTTCCGGATGGAACTACCTGCGGGTCACCCGGACAAAGACACTCTTGACTATCTCATCGCGACGAACGACGCAAATAACATAAAACATCCAGGTTACGACTACACGGGAAGACGGGCACAAGAGCAGAGAAGCCAGACGGCTCGGGAACGCCACCAAAACTACTACGTTCCACCAGCACCCCCTGAGGTGCGTGAGTCCGAGGCTGAACTACTGCAAATCATGGGCGTCCCGGCAAGCGAACCCGTCGCTTTCCATTCTAGGTACTACGCCCTTTACTTCCGCGCCGGTTTCGAGGAGTTAAAAGGCAGACGAATGCCGTCAGACTATACAGTCTACCTCCCTGAACACCCTGAACACGGCGCCGTCAAGGTCGGGAAGAGATTGCTGACTCTCCGCCGTGACCGAGCCTCTTCGGAGGAGATTTACGAGCTGGCCTACCACGGCGTGTTGCTGTCGGGCCGGAACGCCGATGCAATCAGAAACGAATACGACAGACTCGAGGAGATGAATGCACTCCATCCCGACCTCCCGCGATGGAGAAGAGAGGAGCAGCAGAGGCAACAGGATGAGGAAAGGGAGAAGGAAAGGAAAAGAAAGTACCCTACGCAGGAGGAGAAAGACAAGAAAAAGGAGTGGCGACGAACCACTTATGAGAATTCCCGGGAAAAGGGACTGACGGAGGAGCAAAAAAGGAAAAAACGAGCCGATGACGCCGCATACTATGATAGAAAACGGGTGAAGTTGGCTACCGCGCCCGGGGTGGGTGGGCCGGGCAGTGACGTGACGACCTACGATATTAAAAATAGGCCTCAGACGTGGAGTTGGGACGAAGCCAAGCAGTTGCACTGGCGTTATGGTCGTTCTCGTGTTGTGTGGTATCTCGACTCTCGGACATGGGACCGGTGGCCGGCCAGCGAGGGCGAGGTAGTGCCGCCAAAGCGGCCGAATTCGCAGGAGGAACAACAGCAGCAGGAGGAGCAACGGCAGATAGCGTATTCGCAGGAGGAGCAACGGCAGATAGCGTATTCGCAGGAGGAGCAACGGCAGATAGCGTAT
>NZ_BSTL01000082.1 GCF_030269485.1 Actinoplanes sp. NBRC 103695
GGTGTGTGGTTGTTCTTTGAGAACTCAACAGGGTGCTTGATAAGCCAGTGCCAATTATGGCGAGGTTTTGTTTTGCCTCGTGATTCCTTTGGCAACATGATGTTTTTGTTGCCGGGACATTTTTTCCACGGTTTTTGTTGGAGAGTTTGATCCTGGCTCAGGACGAACGCTGGCGGCGTGCTTAACACATGCAAGTCGAGCGGAAAGGCCCTTCGGGGTACTCGAGCGGCGAACGGGTGAGTAACACGTGAGTAACCTGCCCTGGACTTTGGGATAACCCTCGGAAACGGGGGCTAATACCGGATATTACCTTCTCCTGCATGGGGGTTGGTGGAAAGTTTTTCGGTCTGGGATGGGCTCGCGGCCTATCAGCTTGTTGGTGGGGTGATGGCCTACCAAGGCGACGACGGGTAGCCGGCCTGAGAGGGCGACCGGCCACACTGGGACTGAGACACGGCCCAGACTCCTACGGGAGGCAGCAGTGGGGAATATTGCACAATGGGCGGAAGCCTGATGCAGCGACGCCGCGTGAGGGATGACGGCTTTCGGGTTGTAAACCTCTTTCAGCAGGGACGAAGCGAGAGTGACGGTACCTGCAGAAGAAGCGCCGGCCAACTACGTGCCAGCAGCCGCGGTAAGACGTAGGGCGCGAGCGTTGTCCGGATTTATTGGGCGTAAAGAGCTCGTAGGCGGCTTGTCGCGTCGACTGTGAAAACCCGCGGCTCAACCGCGGGCTTGCAGTCGATACGGGCAGGCTAGAGTTTGGTAGGGGAGACTGGAATTCCTGGTGTAGCGGTGAAATGCGCAGATATCAGGAGGAACACCGGTGGCGAAGGCGGGTCTCTGGGCCAATACTGACGCTGAGGAGCGAAAGCGTGGGGAGCGAACAGGATTAGATACCCTGGTAGTCCACGCTGTAAACGTTGGGCGCTAGGTGTGGGGGGCCTCTCCGGTTCTCTGTGCCGCAGCTAACGCATTAAGCGCCCCGCCTGGGGAGTACGGCCGCAAGGCTAAAACTCAAAGGAATTGACGGGGGCCCGCACAAGCGGCGGAGCATGCGGATTAATTCGATGCAACGCGAAGAACCTTACCTGGGTTTGACATCGCCGGAAAACTCGCAGAGATGTGGGGTCCTTCGGGGCCGGTGACAGGTGGTGCATGGCTGTCGTCAGCTCGTGTCGTGAGATGTTGGGTTAAGTCCCGCAACGAGCGCAACCCTCGTTCGATGTTGCCAGCGCGTTATGGCGGGGACTCATCGAAGACTGCCGGGGTCAACTCGGAGGAAGGTGGGGATGACGTCAAGTCATCATGCCCCTTATGTCCAGGGCTTCACGCATGCTACAATGGCCGGTACAAAGGGTTGCGATGCCGTGAGGTGGAGCGAATCCCAAAAAGCCGGTCTCAGTTCGGATCGGGGTCTGCAACTCGACCCCGTGAAGTCGGAGTCGCTAGTAATCGCAGATCAGCAACGCTGCGGTGAATACGTTCCCGGGCCTTGTACACACCGCCCGTCACGTCACGAAAGTCGGCAACACCCGAAGCCGGTGGCCTAACCCCTTGTGGGAGGGAGCCGTCGAAGGTGGGGCTGGCGATTGGGACGAAGTCGTAACAAGGTAGCCGTACCGGAAGGTGCGGCTGGATCACCTCCTTTCTAAGGAGCAACTCGTCTGTGAAAACGGACCAGTAGCCCGCGACCCCCGTTTGTGTGGGGTTGGGGTGCTCATATGGCGGAGACACTGGTTAGTCATGACCGGCAACGGTCCCATTTCAGCTAGTACAGTCCTGCTTCGGCGGGGCGTGGAACGCGGTCGGGATGCGGCTGCGATTGGCGATGAGCACCCTGTTGAGTCCTGAAGGAACAACCCATGTGGTTGTTTTTTCGGAACAGTCCAGGCATGGCCTGGTTGCCCATACCGTTTCAGATGAGCCGGCGCCTGAGGGTGTTGTGTTCCTGGGGTTCTGGTGGGTGACTGATCGGGTTGTGGGTTGGTTGTTGGTTGAGAATTGCACAGTGGACGCGAGCATCTTGTTTTTCTGTGGTTAAGTTGTTTAGGGCGAACGGTGGATGCCTTGGCATTGGGAGCCGATGAAGGACGTGGGAGGCCGCGATAGGCCTGGGGGAGCTGTCAACCTAGCTGTGATCCCAGGGTGTCCGAATGGGGGAACCCAGCAGCAGTCATGTGCTGTTACCGCTACCTGAATTCATAGGGTAGTTGGGGGGAACGCGGGGAAGTGAAACATCTCAGTACCCGTAGGAAGAGAAAACAACAGTGATTCCGTGAGTAGTGGCGAGCGAAAGCGGATTTAGCCTAAACCGTGTGCGTGTGATACCTGTCAGGGGTTGCGTGTGCGGGGTTGTGAGACCCACTTGAATGTACTGACATGCGTTCGGAGAGTTACAAAATTTTGGGTTAGTTGAACGGTGTGGGAAAGCCGGCCGTAGAGGGTGAGAGCCCCGTAAGCGAAAACTCAAAGTCTCTTTGTGGTGTTCTCGAGTAGCAGCGGACTCCTGTAATCTGCTGTGAATCTGCCAGGACCACCTGGTAAGGCTGAATACTTCCCGATGACCGATAGCGGACGAGTACCGTGAGGGAATGGTGAAAAGTACCCCGGGAGGGGAGTGAAATAGTACCTGAAACCGTTCGCCTACAATCCGTCAGAGCCTTATGCGCATTTATGCGTGGGGGTGATGGCGTGCCTTTTGAAGAATGAGCCTGCGAGTTAGTGGCATGTGGCGAGGTTAACCCGGGTGGGGTAGCCGTAGCGAAAGCGAGTCTGAAGAGGGCGTTTTTAGTCGCATGTTCTAGACCCGAAGCGGGGTGATCTAGCCATGGGCAGGTTGAAGCGTGGGTAAGACTGCGTGGAGGACCGAACCCACCAACGTTGAAAAGTTGGGGGATGACCTGTGGTTAGGGGTGAAAGGCCAATCAAACTCCGTGATAGCTGGTTCTCCCCGAAATGCATTTAGGTGCAGCGTCGCGTGTTTCTTGCCGGAGGTAGAGCACTGGATGGTCTAGGGGGCCTACAAGCTTACCGAAATCAGCCAAACTCCGAATGCCGGTAAGTGAGAGCGCGGCAGTGAGACTGCGGGGGATAAGCTTCGTAGTCGAGAGGGAAACAGCCCAGATCACCAGCTAAGGCCCCTAAGCGTGTGCTAAGTGGAAAAGGATGTGGGGTCGCTTAGACAACCAGGAGGTTGGCTTAGAAGCAGCCATCCTTTAAAGAGTGCGTAATAGCTCACTGGTCAAGTGGTTCCGCGCCGACAATGTAGCGGGGCTCAAGTACACCGCCGAAGCTGTGGCATTCACATATTAACTTCGCTGACCGGCTTGACTGGTTGGTGCAGGTGTGTGGATGGGTAGGGGAGCGTCGTGCTACCGGTGAAGCGGCGGGGTGACCCAGCCGTGGAGGTTGCACGAGTGAGAATGCAGGCATGAGTAGCGAATGAAGGGTGAGAAACCCTTCCGCCGGATGACCAAGGGTTCCAGGGCCAGGCTGATCCGCCCTGGGTAAGTCGGGGCCTAAGGCGAGGCCGAGAGGCGTAGTCGATGGATAACGGGTTGATATTCCCGTACCCGCGTAGGAGCGCCCAAGACGAACCTTCTTATGCTAACCATGCGATGTGCCGGCGACCTTCGGGTCAAGGGTGCGGAGTCTGGGATCCTGGGGGGTAGTAGTTTAGCGATGGGGTGACGCAGGAAGGTAGCTGATCCCGGCCGGTGGTTGTGCCGGGGTAAGCGTGTAGCCCGCATCATAGGCAAATCCGTGATGCATATAGGGTGAGACGTGATGCCGAGCCGTATCAGGTGAAGTCAGTGATCCTATGCTGCCGAGAAAAGCCTCTAGCGATGTTCCGAGCGGCCCGTACCCGAAACCGACACAGGTGGTCAGGTAGAGAATACCGAGGCGACGGGCGAACTGTGGTTAAGGAACTCGGCAAATTGCCCCCGTAACTTAGGGAGAAGGGGGGCCGGACGCGTGAAGGCACTTGCTGCTGGAGCGTGGTATGGCCGCAGAGAGCAGGGGGAAGCGACTGTTTACTAAAAACACAGGTCCATGCCAAGTCGTAAGACGATGTATATGGACTGACGCCTGCCCGGTGCTGGAACGTTAAGGGGACCTGTCAGCCTTTCGGGGCGAAGCGGAGAACTTAAGCGCCAGTAAACGGCGGTGGTAACTATAACCATCCTAAGGTAGCGAAATTCCTTGTCGGGTAAGTTCCGACCTGCACGAATGGCGTAACGACTTCCCCACTGTCTCAACCACAGGCCCGGCGAAATTGCAGTACGAGTAAAGATGCTCGTTACGCGCGGCAGGACGGAAAGACCCCGGGACCTTTACTATAGCTTGACATTGGTATCCGAATGTAATTGTGTAGGATAGGTGGGAGCCGGTGAAGCTCGGACGCCAGTTCGGGTGGAGGCAATCTTGAAATACCACTCTGTTGGATTTGGGTATCTAACTTGCGGCCCTGATCGGGTCGAGGGACAGTGTCTGGTGGGTAGTTTAACTGGGGCGGTTGCCTCCTAAAAGGTAACGGAGGCGCCCAAAGGTTCCCTCAGCCTGGTTGGCAATCAGGTGTTGAGTGTAAGTACATAAGGGAGCTTGACTGTGAGACTGACGGGTCGAGCAGGGACGAAAGTCGGGACTAGTGATCCGGCACTTGCGTGTGGAAGCGGTGTCGCTCAACGGATAAAAGGTACCCCGGGGATAACAGGCTGATCTTCCCCAAGAGTCCATATCGACGGGATGGTTTGGCACCTCGATGTCGGCTCGTCGCATCCTGGGGCTGTAGCAGGTCCCAAGGGTTGGGCTGTTCGCCCATTAAAGCGGTACGCGAGCTGGGTTTAGAACGTCGTGAGACAGTTCGGTCCCTATCCGCCGTGCGCGTTGGATACTTGAGAAGGGCTGTCCCTAGTACGAGAGGACCGGGACGGACGAACCTCTGGTGTGCCAGTTGTCCCGCCAGGGGCACGGCTGGTTGGCTACGTTCGGAAGGGATAACCGCTGAAAGCATCTAAGCGGGAAGCCTGCTTCGAGATGAGGTATCCCACCACCTTGAGTGGGTAAGGCCCCCAGCTAGACGACTGGGTTGATAGGCCGGAGATGTAAGCCAGGTAACTGGTTCAGTTGACCGGTACTAATAGGCCGAGGGCTTAACCACCCTTAAAGTTTTTCAAGGTTGCGTAGCGTCCACTGTGTGATTCACAGCAAACAACCACCACCCCAAACCGGGGAATGTATCCGGTGCGGGTTGTTGGGGTTGGGTTTGTTGGTAAGTGTTTCGGTGGTCATAGCGGCAGGGAAACGCCCGGTCTCATTCCGAACCCGGAAGCTAAGCCTGCCAGCGCCGATGGTACTGCACTCGGGAGGGTGTGGGAGAGTAGGACGCCGCCGGACTAAAC
>NZ_BSTL01000083.1 GCF_030269485.1 Actinoplanes sp. NBRC 103695
GACCGGAAGAAGGCGCCGCACGGAATCGTCCACCCGCACGACCTGACCAGCCACGGTGTCGGGCACATCCGTCATGGCCGGCAAGTTGATATCCGCACCCAACGACCGGCGCGCCGCGTCCAGCACAGCGAAGTCATCGACCAGCGTGAACGACCCCGGATCGAACAACGACACCGTCGGATGCAGATCCCGGCTCAGCTCCCTGTGCAGATAGCTCCTCAGCTCCGCGAGAAACTCCATATCCCGCAAGTCAGCCGAAGACACGAAGAGGGTTGTCGCGGGCGCCGGCACCCTGGTACCGCTGACCAGGTCCAGCAGCCGACGGTCGATAACATCCGGATCGGACCCGCGCCGCAACACCGCCTTCCCCGCCTCGATCAGAACCGGGAAATTCGCGCAGTCAGCCTTCGCCACATCCCCCAGTGTCAGCCCACACCCGGGTACACACCCACGTCCCTCTTCAAGGCACACCAATGCCGCACCCCACCGACACCATGAACCACCACGGCCCAGCACCCGTTACAAGACGAGACCCGCGGAAAGTGTGGAGGAACCATGTACCAGGTGGCGATCGTCGCGAACCATCCAATCTTCCGCGCAGGCATACAGAAACTCGCCGCCGACACCGGCCAGACCCACGTCGTGACCGCAGTCGGCTCAATACAAGACCTCGACCCCACGACCAGCCCCTACGACACAATCGTGCTAGACCTGCCACGGCTGACGGTAACCGGCCTGGACACCATCACAAAGGCCTCAACAATCGGCCCACCCCTGGTCAGCTCAGTATGGGACGGCTCACCCTCCCTGCTCGCCACGATCCGCGCCGGCGCGATGGGCTGCATCAGCCGATCCACCGAGCAGACCGACCTCCAAGACGCGATCCGGGTCGTCGCACGAGGCGGCTTCTACCTGTGCCCCCGCCTGGTCGGACGGTTCCACTCGGAACAAGCAGGCCGCGCCGACGACGACTCCGGTCCACTCGCCCCGCGCGAGATCGAGACCCTGCGATGGATCGCCTCCGGCTTCACTCACGCGCAGATCGCCACCCGGATGGGACTCGCACAGGCCACGATCAACACCTACGCGAAACGAATCCGCGCCAAGCTCAAGGTAAGCAACAAGGCCGAACTGACCCGGATTGCCATCGAACTCGGCCACCATTCCGAGCCACACCGTAGCCACCCGGTCGTCTGATGGAACTCGGGGTCTACAGCATCGGCGACCGCACACCGGACCCGCGGACCGGACGAACGCCGAGCGAGCGGGAACGACTCGCCGCGATGGTGGCGATTGCCCGACGCGCCGAGGAGGCCGACTTCGACGTATTCGCGGCCGGCGAGCACCACCAGCCGCCCTACGTCTCCTCGGCCCCCGCGATGCTGCTCGCGCACCTCGCCGCAGTCACCGAGACGCTGACGCTGAGCACAGCGACAACGCTGATCACGACCAACGATCCGGTACGCGTCGCGGAAGAGTACGCGCTGCTGCAGCACCTCTCCGGCGGGCGCGCCGACCTGATGCTGGGCAAAGGCAACGCAGGCCGGACGTTCGGCTGGTTCGGCTTCGACCCGGCCGACGGCAACGCCCTGACCGCGGAGAACTACGCTCTGCTGCGCCGGTTGTGGCGCGAGGAGTCGGTGAACTTCGACGGCAAGTTCCGCGCGCCGCTGGCCTCCTTCACCTCGGTGCCGCGCCCACTGGACGGCCGGCCGCCACAGGTCTGGCACGCGGCGGTGACCAGCATGGAAGCTGCGGACCTGGCCGCCGCGCACGGCGACGCGCTCTTCGCGAACCACATCTTCTGGCCGTCAGAACATACCCGCCGGCTGGTGGCTCACTACCGGGAACGGTTCGCGGCCGCCGGCCACGGCCCCGCCGAGCACGCGAGGGTCGGGCTCGGCGGTCAGGTGTTCGTCCGTCCCCGCTCCCAGGACGCGATCCGCGAGTTCCGCCCGTACTTCGACCACGCCCCGCTGTACGGCCGGGGGCCGTCGCTGGAGGAGTACTGCACCACCACGCCGTTGACCGTCGGCAGCCCGCAGCAGGTGATCGACCGGGTGCTCGGCTTCCGCGAGTACGCCGGGCGCTACCAGCGGCAGCTCTTCCTGATCGACCATGCCGGGCTGCCGCTGGGCACGGTGCTGGACCAGATCGACCTGCTAGGCGCGGAGGTGCTGCCCGTCCTGCGCCGCGAAAGCTGAATCCTCAGCACCGCAGGACAGCCGCGGCGATGTCACCGATTGCCGCCTTCTCCAAGTCGTCGCTCCTGGACCGCTGGTAGGCGCCGAGGGCCTCGACAAGGAGGAACTTGGTCGGAAGATCCAGACGATCGCGGTACGTCGACGAGAATGTTTCCAATTCGGCCGGGCTGAGCCCATTCGGCACCCGATCGACCAGTTTCAGCAACGACACGGTGAAGTCACTCGTCCCGGCCTCGCCCGCCGCCGCGTCGGTCGTGGTCGCCGCCTCCGCCGCGACCATCTCGGCCAGTACCGCCAGGCTCTCGCCTTTGTCGCTCAACTTCGTGGCGATGTCGAACAGCACCCCGGGCCGGTCCGCCGGCGACGCCGTGACGAACCGGCCCACCGCGTCCGGAAGGCCCAACCGCCGCAGCAGGACCTCAGACCTCAGCAGTCGCACGGCCCCATCCGGCCCGGGTGCAGGGTCACGGTGCAGGATGTCACGCGCGCTGGGCACATCGAGAGGATCGCCCAGCCTCCGGAGGGCGACGACAACCCGATCGTAGGTCGACAGCACACGCTGAAGGCGATCCGCGTCGGCGACGGACTCGACGGCCGCGAGTTCCGCACGGAGCTGCTCCCACAACTGGCGGAGAACATCGCCCCGATCGCCGTACTCGCTCAACCGGCCGTGCAGCCGCTGGTGCACGTGGTTCAGCCAGCCCATGACTCTCGTCCGGGCGACGTCGAACCGGGCCGGATCGTCCCGCGGAACGTCGGCGGATCCCTGTCGGCGAGCGACCGGCCCGTTGTTCCGGCGCGGCGGCCGCGCTCTCCGGTCCGGCAGCGACGCCAACTGCCCGCGGACGTCCCGCAGCGTGACTGCGTCCGGAGAGAGCACCGGCACGATCATGGACGGGCTGGCGGCCTGCGTATGCCACGCGCGAACGTGCGCGGAAAGGCCGGCCGCCGGAGGACTCGGCGACGGCGGGCTCGGACGCGGCGAGTCCGTTTCGCCCGGCGGCCTGAGCCAGGAAAGATCGAGCTTGCAACTGGTCATCGTCGCCACTCCTTGTCCGTCGGACCGCTCCGCGCGGTCGCCGCGCCGGACCGTCTGCTGACCGAACCGGATGCCACGCGCCGGTCCATCGGCGCGGCGGTCACCCATCCCGCCGGGCCGGCGCGACGCTCGACCTCCCGGCCAAGCAGGTCGTAGGTCAAGTCGGTGATCTCACCGGCCGCATCGGTGTGCTCGATGAGCTGTCCCGCCGCGTCGTAGGCGTACCGCTGGGTGCCGCCGCCGAAGTCGGTCTCCGCGATCATCCGGCCGTTGAGGTCGTACGTGTACCGCCACGTCTCCCCCGCCGGGTTACGGACGGAGACCAGACGCAGTTCGGTGTCGTACTCGTACTCGGTGCGGTTGCCGTCCTCGTCGATCTCGGCGACCACCAAGTCGAACGGCCCGTACTCGCGAGACGTCCGCCGACCGGCCGCGTCGACCCGTTCCACCAGGTTCCCCTCCCCGTCGTAGACGAATTCCTCCACGCTGCCGTCGGGGTTCGCCTGCCAGGCCAGGTCACCCTCGACGGTCCAGCCGAACTCGGTGACGCCGTCGTCCGTCTCGATGGCGACGGCCCGGCCGAGCTGGTCGTACTCGTAGGACTTCTCACCGCCGGCGTCGCTTTCGCTGGTCCGGGCGGTGTCGCCCACATCGGTCCCGGCGATCGCCCGGCCGAGTTCGTCGTACGTGGTCATCGATCGGCTTCCGTCCGGTCGGGTGATCGCGGTCGGCCGCCCGTCGGCGTCGTACTCGTAGGTCGTGGTGCGGCCCAGCGCATCGGTCCGCGACCGCAAGCGGTAGGCGTAGTCCCACTCCTGGCGCGTCGTCGCGCCATACGCGTCGGTCTCCGCCACCACCTGCCGGAGCTCGTTGAGCTCGTACCTGCGCACCGCGCCGAGCGAGTCCGTCACGACGGTCAGGTCGTCGGAGTACTCGAACCGGTAGCGCAGGTAGCCACCCTTACCGTCGGTGCTGACACAGCGACCGGCCTGGTCATAGGTGTACGTGTACCACTCACCGTTGCGGTCCTCCCACCGCACGATCCGCCCGCCGGCGTAGTCGAACCGCTCCGGGTACTCCGAGGAGTTGACCACCGCGACCAGATGGCGGTCCCGGTCGTAGCCGAAGCGGGCGGCGACGACCATGGCGCCGTCCTGCCCCGGCAGCCGCAACGCGGTCAGCAGACCCCCGGACGAGGAGAACTCGACCGTCGCGCCCGCCGAGGAACGCAGCCGTACAGGTGTGCCGTGGCCGTCACGGTCGACGGACCACCGGACGCCACCGACACCGTCTGCGGTCCGGCGTCGGCGGTCGGCCGCGCGGCGAGCGTGGGACTCTACGGGCGCATGCCGCCGCCCGGATCGGCGACCAGCACACCGCCGGCCACCAGGGCGTCGACGGTCCGGCCGTACTCGTCGAGCCGGCCGAGGTTGCGTCGGCGAACAGCGCCAGCTCATCGACGCCGAAGCGGGTGACCGCGGCCATCGTCGCGATCCGCTCCGCCACCGGACCACGCGCACGCACCGCGGCGACCAGCCGATGGCCGGCCGGCAGGGCGATCGGGACCCGCGGGCGCAGGCCAGCGCCGTGGTCAGTCCGGGAGCGTCGTCCACGTCGTCGGCGATCAAGGCCGGCGTACGCCGGCCGATCAGCCCGAACGCGGCCAAGGTCTGCTGGGCCAGCGCGGCGAGACGACCAGCCACATCGGCGTCAACCGGCTCGGCGCACAACGCGCCCAGCGCACTCACCGGCCGGGCCAGCAGCGGGTCGGCGACCCGCTCGTACCGCGTACGCAGAACCTCCAGCACGGCGGCGAACCCGGCAACCGCGCCCGGCGCCCCCGGCCGCGACACGCGCAGCACGGCCACGCGAACGACTCCCAGCTTCGCGCGGCGGCCTCCAGCAGGACGGTCCGCCCGCTCCCGGCCTCGCCGACGACCAACGCTAACGGAAGCCGGCCCGAGTCCGTTCATGCGATCGTCTGATTCCGTCTCCGTCAGACTGCACCGTCAGCACCTCGAGACTGCGAACTGGACGGCCTGGGCCTGCGCCCTCTGCAGATCGGTCCGCGGCCGGGACTGCTGCTTGCCGAGCTTCTCCAGGAGGCGATGTTTCTT
>NZ_BSTL01000084.1 GCF_030269485.1 Actinoplanes sp. NBRC 103695
ACTCGGCTACCTGAGCCCGGACGAATACGAGACCGCCTGGCACACCCAGACCGAGCCAGATAACCTCACCCCTGCCCCGACCGGAAGCAGGTAACCACCGCTCCGTCGAAACGGGGGGAACTCACCGGGACCTCACCCAACAATCCGTCGCGTACCCGGTCGCCGTGGCGCAACGATTGCTGCCCGGCCTTCCGGCCTTCTAGCCATCAGGCTGAACAGCTCAGGCACCGCCTTGATAATGCTCGGTCGATCCTCCCGGTCGGCCCACCGGAGCGATCACGAGGCTGATCAGGTTGGCGGGAGGCTTCATGCCGGGCACCAATAGCAGTCCGACGAGCACCGCCTAAGGTTTGTGGGCGATAGGCGGCTCAAAACGGCGAGCCCCATCGAACGGTCTCCGCACTCTGATCGAGCGAGGAAAACATGCGCTCGCGCGAGACTCAGGTCACCAGGTCAACTTCGACTGATTGTCGCTGAGATCCGTCAGCGTCGCAGACGAGATAGGACTCAGAACTGTCCCCGGTCCAGTCGCGAGGTCGGACATGAAGTCGGCAGTCCGTTGACCCGATGCCGAGTCCTTTTGTCGCAGCAAGCCTTCCCTTGGTCGGCTGGCGTACAAGGTCAGAATACGACGCCACAGCTAGCAGTCCTATGCCACAGGCGGTGAACCAGGCGGCAACTGTCCTTGGGAAGGCGGCGTTGTCGGCGGAACCTCAGGCGGCGGACGCCTAATTTGGACGCGCAGCGCTTTGAGCAGCTTCAACGCGTGCTCCCGCTTGTCTTTATCGTCGGTGCCCATGGACCAGATCGTGACGACGGCGATCAGCAGTTCACGTAGGGCAAATGACACGCCCGTCAACAGGCCTGCGTGATACAGGTACTCAACCCACGGTGGCATTCGCCCGGTCCTCCTACTGATCCTTAAAACTCAGCAGGTTCCTTCGGGCTCCGTATTGATTGTGGGTCGCAATCGAAGCTGCTTGCTGAGAGTTTGGCTGTGTAACAAGTCACATCACTGACGTGGTCCTAGCCGGGCTGATCGGGGACGGCCACGCGGTAGCGGCGTTCTGTGCGAGGTAACAACTCACATCACTGCGAGGGAAGTAGTCACCTCGCTGCGAGCCTCCTGCGGTTCGCCGTCGTTCTGGTCTAGTCGCCGGCTCGATGCGCGGGATCTTGGAGGGCGACCACTACTCAATCCGTCAGGCCGCTGGTGGCGTCTCCGGCGTTCCGGCGGCACTGCTCCTGCGGCCACGTTGGCACGACCTTGGGCGATGAGGCGCTGGGTCATGCTGCAAGTCGAGTCTCGGCTTGGGGATGCGTAGTGCGGCAAGCGCATGACGATGACCTTGACGTCCGCTGTCAGGGACCAGAGGGTGACCTTGGTGGTCGGCCAGGCACGCACGACTCTGTGGCCACGCCGGCCTAGACGCTCGCTGAGACCGATGAGTCGGGCATTCCAGGTCGGCATCTGCTTGGTCTCTCCTACATGACCTTCGGGACGGGTCCTACGGGAACTCTTACTCCGTCCAACAACTTGGTGAGGAGGTTCTTGACGAAGTGAGCTCAAGGAAGTTTGTGATGCGCGGAAAGGCTTGCTATCAGAAGGATCAGTCGGAGAGTAGCCAATCTGCTATCTCGCAATCTGCTATGCGGCAGATTATACTAGTCACACGACTAGTTTGGCAGATGTGTCAAGTTGATCTCTAAAAGCCTTGCCGATAGAGGCTCTCGTGCTAGTCGGTCGTGGTAGGTAGGCATGTGCTGCGGAAGCGTCGCGGCGATCTGGACCAGAGGTAACCGCTGCTGGGACGGCATCCCGCTAAAGTCCATCTGATCCACCCAAAGAAGCAGCCCCCGGCCACATCGGTCGGAGGCTTCTGGCTTGGCATTGGACGGGAGCCATCGGTGATCCTCTGATCACGGTAAACTTCGATGTTCAGCAAACGCTCATGCTGTCGGGAGGTCGCCGTGGTGGAGGCCGTGCTGTATCTCGATCCGCCGCCGCATTCCTGGCGCACTCGAAGGATCAACGTCAGTCCGGAAGCTAATTTCGCTGTTGTCGAGCTCGACCGTGAGCACTACGCGGAGACCCACGAACGCGGAGCTACGTCTTTGCCGCCGGAGTACGCGGCGGCTATAGAGCGGCTACGCATGGTCTGTTTCGACCGGATCTGGCTCGAGGGCTATTCAGGCAGCCTCGCGTGGGGTAGTGGGAATTACCGGGTGACGTTGTATGTGCCATACCCGCATGAAGGTGAGACCGCCGAGGCTCTACGTGCGGCCGAAGTGGAGGATGATTACTCGAAGCTGGAGGACTTGGCTAGCCGGTTGACGCTGCCTGTCGATGACTGGCTCGCGCCGGGGGAGCGGCTGCTCCGGCGTGGTGTGGATTTCCAGACGCGGCCGGGTACGTTCCTGCGGTTCCTCCGGGCGAAGGCCGCGAGCTTGGATCTTCGGCTGAACGGACGCGCGGTACCAGAGGGAGTGTGGATCCGTCCGCAGCTCTCCAAAGTCGGGAAATTGAATCGGTCGGCGTTCCCTGAGAACTACACCGACCAGCCAGACCGTTGGAGCGACGCTCCTCCGCAGACAGGTCTATTGCGACCGCTCGAAACCCGGGTGAGGCGCGGTGATCACAGCAAGCATGCCCTCCCAACCGACCTGCGGCGGCTCGGGGCTCGGCCGAGGGTTGACTGTCCGTGCGGCTTCCGAGGGGCTTTCGGCGGGTACGGCGTCGCCGAGCACGAGGCACACCACCAACTGTGGTCGATCGGACTTCGAGTGCCCAAGACCGTGCCGTGGGAGTTCGGCAATCTCGCGGTGGTGACGACACAGTCGAGCGTTGCTTGGCGGCGGCTGGCAGCGCAGCTTGCTCGGGCGCCGAAGCGAGAGAATCACTACGACTTCGCGAGTTGGGAGGTCGGTGACCGGCCGGAACCAAGTAGCACGAACCGGCGGGCGTTGTTGTTGCGTCATGGCGAGTACGCGGTCGGCTATCTGGTTGCCGCCGATCTCGCCCGCCATCGGCGTTGGGATCTTGAGTCGGACGTCTACGCCGGCGAGGACACCACCGTGCGGCCGTCGATAGATCTGATCTGGGTCGCCGCTGTGCACCGGGGGCGCGGCGTCGGCGGTGCGTTGGTCTCTGCATTGGCGCAGGACTTTGGGTGTGCTGTCGCCGATGTGTCGTGGTCGGATCCGGTCAGTAACGCTGGTCAGCGCTTGGCCCGTCGTATCTCCCCAGGCGGCATCTGGGTGCACTGACGGATGACGGCCGAGGCCCGGCTACAACCGGGCCTCGGCCGCTTGGTCAGCTGACTGCTTTGAGGTGGCGCTGGCGGGGAACGCTGGCGGCGGCTTTCTCGGCGGCGTCGAAGGCGAGGTCTGGTAGGACGGTGGTGTAGAGGTCGCTGGTGGTGGTGGCTGAAGCGTGCCGGAGCAGGTCTTGTACGACTTTCATGTCGACGCCTGCAGCGAGGTTGATGGTGGCGGCGCCGTGACGTAGACCGTGCAGGCCGATCGGGGGGAGTCCGGCTTGTCTGAGGCGGAAGTAGAAGTGGTCGGTGACGTCGGCCGGGTGCAGCATCGCTCCGGTTTCGGTGGTGAACATCAGACCGGTCTCGGTCCACTTGTCTGCGGCGGCCAGTCGTTCTTGGCGTTGCTGGGCCAGATGGTTGTCCAGGGCGAGGACGGTTGCGGCGTCGAGGGGAACGTCGTCGTAGCTGCCGTCGGTTTTGGGTCGTTCGAGGCGGGCTTGCCAGCCGTGCTGGACGACTTGCCAGGCGATGGTGACTTTCTTGCGGCGGCTGTCGTATTCGGCGCGGTGCAGGCCGCAGCCTTCACCTCGTCGTAGCCCGCGGTAGGCGATGGTGTGGAACAACGCGTATAGGCGGTCGCCGCAGGCGATGAGATGGTCGAGGAAGACGCCGGTTTGTTCCGGTGTCCAAACCATGACCGCGTCCTCGGGGAGCTTCCCGGTGAGTTTCCACTCGGCGACGCGCTCGTCGGTCCAGAGGAGTTTCTTAGGTGCCTTCGCGGGGGCGATCTCGACGTATTTGACAGGGTTGGCGGGTGGGACGATGCCGCGTTGGATGCCCCAGTTGTAGCCCGCGCGCAGAGTGGCCAAGATGCGATGCTGGGTCGCGATACCCACTTTGCGCATCCCGGTGACCTGGCGGTGTTTGGCCGGGTCCGGGCTGGCGCGGAGCTGGTCGATGAGGGAGTTGCGTTCCTCGATCTTGTCGAGCAACCCGGTCTCGATGAGGCCGGCGGTGAGCCGGTCGGCCGCGACCGTGCCCAGGTTCGGAATGATGTGGTTGTCGATGTGGCCTTGGTACGAGCGGCGGGTGCCCTCCTTGATCTTCTTCCGCTTACCGCGGCTCCCGCCGCGGCTGGAGATGAACATGGTCATCAGACCCGCCACGTCCGGAACGGCGTCGAGTTTCTCAACCGCGTAGAGCAGCCGCTGGACGGTAGCGGCGTCGGGGACTTGTTGATCGGCGTTGACCGCCTTCTCGACGATGTCGCCGACCCGGGCGAGGTGGGTGGTGTCGCCGGGCTCGCAGGCGGCCAGAGCGTTGGTGATGCGGTGCAGCACATCGCTGGCCGCCGTCTGGCTGGCGAACCCGGCACGGCGTAGCGGGCGGCGGCGGCCGTCGGCCGCGCGGGGAAGTTCGATCTGGTACTGCCAGACGCCGTGGTTCGGGTTCCAGCTGTTTCCGCGGCGCAACTTGGGGCAGTGGCTACCTGAGTTCCCCCCGGTTTGGTGGAGCCTCTCAAACATGATCGACTGATCATGGGGAGGACGTTCTGTGGCCGCACCGAAGAAGTACCCCGACGAACTGAGGGCGCGTGCTGTGCGTCTGTATCGCGA
>NZ_BSTL01000085.1 GCF_030269485.1 Actinoplanes sp. NBRC 103695
GCGGATCATGATGGGCCGAGGCGTACAGCTCGGTGTGCTGGACACCGCCGGTGCCCGGTTCGCGCTGGTCACCGGCGTGCCGGGGAGCGCACACACGACGCTGCCGCGGAGGCGTCCTGCGGGTCGGTCAGCCGGCCGGCGACAGCGTGGCCGCCGGGCTCGGCGCGGTGCTGCAGTCGTCCGGGAACAGTACGAGAGGTTCGCCGAGCTGCTGCTGGCCGACCCCCGGTCGGCGCGCAGGGGCGTGAGGCCGTGCAGGCCCACTGGGCCACGGGCACGGTCGGGTAGCCCGGAGGGATCTCACCTCCGGGCTCCCTCAGATCCGGGCGTGACGTTGGTTAGGACGCCAGCGAGGTGCCTGTGATCGGGCCCTTTTCCGACGTCCCCCCACCGAACCGGACGTGCCCGATTTCCGTGGCATCCGGCTCTCCAGTGCTTATCGCGATTGCCGTGTCGGACGTCCAGCGTGGATGTCCTCATGGCATGCGCGGCAGACGACCAGGGTCTTGCGGCGGCGAGATGCCATCCGGGTGACCCATTCAGGTGGGTGCTGTCGGCCCTTGGGGTTCAAGTCCTTGAGGGCGCGGACGTGGTGCACTTCCACCTTTTCGGTTGCCCCGCATAGTTCGCAGGCGTCGGCCAGGAGCCGTTGCACGACCTCGGACCGGCGGTTGCTCCAGATGCGGGACGGGTTGTCGTAGAGAGGGCGAGGCGTGATGTCCCGCGCCAGGCTGATACCGCCCCACTGCGCTACCAGCGGCGGCTTGCCGCCGTCGCGGTCGACGGTGACCCGTAAGCCGCGACGCGGTCCGTGCTCGGTGTCCAGCACGGCGTGGTAGCGGTGGTAGACCTGAGCGACCCTGGTCCGGTATTTGCGGGCCAGAGTTTTGGTCAGTGACCGTTCCATGACGTACTTGAGTCGGCCGAGCCGGTGGCGGTTGAACGCCAGCCGGTAGTATTCCGCGACGCCCCGGAACTCGGCTTGGAACTGCGTGACGATACTGAAGTCAGTGTCGACGATGCGTTCGGTACGCCGGATCGGTTTGCCGTGGTGCAGGTAGGGCTGGCATTTGGCGTGGACGACGTCGGCGGGCACTTTCAGTCCGATCGCCGCGTTGATACTGCGGTGACCGCGCCGATCATGCTTGTCGTCGGTGTGCAAGGTCACGATCTCGTAGCCGAGGAACCGGGCAGCCTTCGTCCGCCCGTGCGTGATCAGGGTCTTGGCCGGGGATAGTTCCAGCTTGAGGTGTTCGTGCAGGAACTGGCCGACCTCGGTCTTGATCTGTTCGGCTTCCTGCCGGGGACCGGTGAAGCCGAGCCGCCAGTCGTCGGCGTAGCGGCAGTAGTGCAAACGCCGGTAGCTCGGATCGTTCGGGTCGCGCGAGGGCATGGTCGTCATCTGCTTGCGCAGCGTTCGTCCGCCGTCGCGGTCTCCTCGCTGTTCGAGTTTGTGGGCGCGTTGCCATAACCGCATGTAAGGCCGATATGGCGTGCGTCGTGCTCCCTGGTTGTGGGCAGGTAGCAGGGTCTGCTCGATGTATTGGTCCAACCGGTCCAGGTAGATGTTCGACAGGACCGGCGACACGATCCCGCCTTGCGGACAGCCGCTGAGCGTGGCGTGGTAGCGCCAGTCCTCCAGATATCCAGCCTGAAGCAGCCCGTCGATCAGGCGCAGGAACCGGCCGTCGTGGATCTTCTCGGCCAGAATCGATCTCATGATCGAGTGGTCTAATGATCCGAAACAGTCGGTGACGTCACCCTCAACGAACCACACCGTTCCCCGCCATTGGTGATAGACCTCCAGCAGGGCGGTATGACATCCCCGGCCCGGACGGAACCCGTGGGAACGGTCGGAGAACCGCGGCTCGTAATACGCCTCCAAATCAGGCGCAGCACTTCTTGCAGCAGTTTGTCCGACCACGTCGGCAACCCCAACGGACGCTTCTTCGACGATCCCTTCTTCTCGATGTAGGTGCGTCGCACCGGGGTCCACCGGTAGCGTTCCTGCCGGAGCGCCCCGATCATCGCCTCGATCTTGCCGAGGCGCATGCCGTCCACGGTCTCCCGCGTGACACCGGGGGTCATCGCTCCCGCGTTGCGGTAGATCTTCCCGTAGGCGAGTAGATACAGGTCCGGGTTGAACAAACATCGGTAGACCCGTTCCAGTGGCAACCCCCTCTTGCCTCGTTCACGAATGATCTCCAGTACGGTTGCGGCGTCTCGCATCTCGCGTACCTCACCGTCCAATGTTGATCGTCAGCACCTGTGTCCCTTCGCCCTGCGCACCGGCTCTCCCGGGCTCCGTGGCCGGTCGTGACTCCGGCGAGCCCTACGGACACTCCGTGGCCGTAGGGCTCTCGCCCCGTAGGCCATCCCGAATTCCTCTTGCGCCAGACGTGTCGAGCGTGACGTAGGCGTCCCGGTCCGTCCCCTTGAACGAGTTCATTACTCGTCGCCCGCCGGTCAGGAGGGTTGAGATGACGAAAGTCGGAATCATCCGATGCCGGCGGCCCCGACAAAAGACACCGTGTCGGGGAGTGTGCACGTTTTCACCGCTGGAGACTGGGATTCAAGCAGTCTGGCCTTCGCCATATCACGCGGGCCTTGCACAGCAACGCCTTCGGTGTCTTCGCAGCGTTCCGCGCTTCCCCGCCATGCTGTGGTCCCCTCGCGCTTTCGCGTCCAGGTAAGGCGGGTGGCCCCGAGGTCACCTCCTCCCGAACCTCGGCCCCCTGAAGGGGCAATCTGGCGCCGAATTAGACGGCGCACAGTTTCCCGGCACTCCGCTCTTGTCACCAGAGGATGCTTAACCCAGGCCCAGTGGGCGAAGTAGCCGGGATGCTGCGTGATGACGCGTTCCCAAGCCGCGTGGGCTTTCGTGACAGCATGTAGCCGTTTGTACTTCTTGCGGATCCAACGCACCAGATAGGAGTTAATGCGTGCCAGGAGGGTGAACATCGCGGAACGGTAGAACTGCCCGTAGTAGCGCATCCACCCACGCACGATCGGTTGATTCGTGTGGCGAGATCGGCCCAGCCGAGTTCGGTGCGTCGGTGCAACCGCCACCCCCGCACTGTGCGGCTCAGCCGTTTCAGGGCTTCCTTGCTGATCGCGGGCAGGAACGCGGCGAACACGCTCCCGCTACGATCCCGTGCTGAGCGGGCTCGGAACGTGTACCCGAGGAACGTGAACGCGGTGTGCTTGTAACTGCTGCACCGGTTCCGAGCTTGCCGTACACGATCTTGGTTTTGTCGGGATGCAACCGCAGCCCGACTTGAGCCATCCTGTTCCCGATCGCCCGGCACACGTACTGCGCCTGACTTTCGCTGACGCAATGCACCACACCGTCGTCGGCGTAACACTCGAACGGCACGGCCGGGAACGTCCGGGCCATCCACGTGTCGAACGCGTAGAGCAGGAACAGGTACGCCAGCACGGGTGAGACCGCCGACCCTTGCGGGGTACCACGGTCTCGCTGGTGCACGTGTCGACGGCGGCCTGAGACTGGTTCTGGCCCACTTCTAACCCGCCGTTGACAGCACGGTGCCGTCGGGCTGCTGCACGGGGGCGGCAGGCCACCGCCGCACATAGAGCAGAACTCACGGCAAATCGGTATTCGCCTCTACCGCTTTGAGCATGAGGTCATGATCGACACTGTCGAGGAGCTTCTGGACGTCAAGGTCGATCACCCAGTCGTATTTCCAACACCGCCGCAGGCAGGCCGCCACCGCGTCCAGCGCCGACCGGTTCGGCCGGTAGCCGTAGGAATCCGGATGGAAGATCGGTTCGACCTTCTCCTCCACCCGCCTGGCCACCACCGTCTGTGCGACTCGGTCCCCGATGGTCGGGACGGTCGTTTCATACTGCTCCTCCTGCTGTAATCAGTGGGTTTGCCGGTGCCAGGTGCGGGACTGTAAAAATAGCGGCGGATCTCGATCTTCAAGGGACACGCCAGGATGACGACGGAACCTATCGTCGAGCAGGGTCCGTCCGGCGGGCCGGCGGGTGTGGTCACGGATGATCAGCTGGTCGCGATGCTGGTCGACCAGGCTCTTGGTGACGGGCTGAAGCTGACCGGTGAGGGTGCTCTGTTGCAACAGCTGACCAAGCGGGTCCTGGAGTCCGCGCTGGAAGGCGAGATCACCGATCACGTCGGCTATGACAAGCACGATCCGGTCGGCGTGGGCAGCGGGAACTCGCGGAACGGGCACCGCGCGAAGACGGTGATCACTGATGTCGGTCCGGTCGAGGTCCGGGTCCCACGCGACGTGGCCGGCTCGTTCGAGCCGCAGATCGTGCGTAAGCGTCAACGCCGTATGTCTGGGGTTGACGATCTGGTCTTGTCGTTGTCGGCCAAGGGTTTGACCCACGGGGAGGTCGCCGCACACTTGGCCGAGGTGTATGGCACCGAGGTGTCGAAGCAGACGATCTCCACCATCACCGACAAGGTGACGGACGGCGCGGTCGAGCGGCAGAATCGGCCCCTCGACCGCGTCCATCCAGTCGTGTTCATCGATGCTATCAAGGTCAAGGGAACATGCGCTGGAAGGCGCCGTTGAACGCCTTCCAGATCGCCTTCGAGGGCCGGCTCACCCCAGCCAACCACTAAGACCCTGGTAAATAAGGGTTTCCGGCCGTCGGTACGAGGCGAAGATCGATGTCTTGTGCGCGCCTGTACGGCGTGGTGTCGTGACATGGGGAAGGGCCTTCAGTACGAGCGAAGGTGACTAAACCA
>NZ_BSTL01000086.1 GCF_030269485.1 Actinoplanes sp. NBRC 103695
AGCAACACGGAGGAACCCGGCCGAGCGCCGGGCCCTCACCATGCCTACAGAACAGCTAAAAGCACGCGAATCGCATTCATCGAATCATAGCTATGGGCCGACGGCCAAGCGAAAGACTGAGGCTAGGAGGCGACCGGCAACTTCGAGGTGCACCGCTTCCGAGCAGTCCACATCAGGCGCAGCCAAGCATCTCCCCGCAAGCGCAGGATTGACCGCCAGCACCTGACGGACGAACCCGTCCGGGTCGGCTGTCATGGCTGCGGCCATGACAGCCGTCTCCTCCCATCCGGTTGTGGTTAGTGGCGGTAGTGGTTCACCGACGGCGAGGTCGTCCAGTCGTGCTGAGAGAGCCGGCGTCACCTGGTCCACACGTGTAGGAACAGCGAGCTGGGACAGGTCGTCCGCGGCGCCGAGCTGGCGCGCTGCAAAGAACTCCTGCAGAAGTTGATGAAAGAAGCGAATAGTCTCCTCGTGCTCATCGAGGATACCTGTGTCGAAACCAACATGAAGCGAGGCTTCTGCAATCCGTGCCAGCCCGTTCAGCAGATCGATGGCCGTGTCGTACGTTACGACCACGTTACCCTTCTCGGCGCCGAGCTTCGTTGACTGCATCTGATACGCGAGTCGAGTGAGTGCGGGTATGAAGCTCCCGGTATTGGGCAACCACCGTGGATCTCGAACGCCGTCGCGTAGGCGCCGCTGTTCCCGTTCGGTCAATATTTCCGTGTTGATTAGTCGCTGGTTCCCGGCCAAAATCTCCCGCCGTAGCAATTCGCGAATCATTGCGGCGAATGCATCGGTACGGCCAACCGGGATCGTCCCGATGGCATGGACCTGGCTGACCAGAAGGCGAAGCATGTAGGGGGTCCGATAAAATGACAACGTGCGCGGATCACGTAGCAGTACTTCGCGTGCCAGTTCCGCGTGATCAGGCAGGTGCAAGTCGATGTACCCGAGTACCTGACTCTCGGTCATGGGTTCCAGTCGTATGTGAGGAACCCCGACATCCTTACTGCTCAACATTGCGCCGTACTCGAGAGTTCGGCAGCTGAAGATCGCCCTGTTCCCGGGGATGTCGCGGATTTCTTCGTAAAGGAACGCCCTCCACGCGTCGACGCGTCGCCGCAGATCGGTGGCATCGTGATGAGCGAGTTCGTTGAGGCCGTCGACAATGAGGAGTATCCGTCCGTCGTCCAGGAGGCGGCGAAGTTCCGGCAGCTGAGGATTCCGTGTCGACCACCGGTGCTGCAGCCACTCCAGCGGGTTGGGTGCTCGCTCTCTGTGGCCTAGGCCGAATTCAGCGAGGGATACGCTGAAGGGCACAACCGATCGAGGATCTGGATTGGTGACCCCGATTCGGGCGACATCCATTTCAAGTCGCCTGAGTAGAGTGGTCTTTCCAGATCCCGGTGCGCCCAACAGCACGTAAGCGAACGAGCTTGAGCTCGTCAGGATCTCATTGAGGTCGTCGCTTTCACGTACGCTCGGCATCTTGATCCACCGGTCGGGCGAACCGGGTCCCTCGTCATATATCAGATTCAGGCGAACAAACTGTCGATCCAGTCGATGTTCTGGCCCGCACCAGCGTGAATAGCAGGCTAGGTAGTAGTCCCGCAGGTCGCGAGCCTGATGAAGCTGAATTTCGTCGAGTTGTTCGGGGCGAAGTGCGACCGGTTTATCCGGGTGAAGCAATGCAGAATAGAGTGCGTGCAACGTGCTGGTGACGCTTCGCGGTGGCGCCAGTGGAGTCGTGACGACAGTTTCTGGAGCGGGCGAGACAGATTCGTTGCCTGTGGGTCGCAACGCGGCCAGCAATTCAGCGACGAGTCGAGGCCACTCGTCGTCGATTCGGCCATTCCAATCAAGTCGCTGGAGCGACAGGAGTTGATAATGGGGGACGGAGTCGTCCAAACGGATCACGTGGAGTGGCTTACGGTTCTTGTAGAAATAGAACCACTCGTTGAAGACCTCGCGAGACTCGTTGGCGGCTTGGGTCAGCAGCAGGATCATGCTGTCCGCCTCTTCCAACGCTTGATTCACTGCAACCGGCCACCGGTCGGTGTGGCGAATCTGATCTGTGTCCAGCCAGACTGTGTATCCGGCGTCCGTCAATATATCGCGGATCCGTAGCGCAGTGTCGGCTGACGCTCGTTGGTAGGAGATGAAGATCCGCGTCGACGCCGCGTGCATTGTTGCGCCTCTCTGCGACTTAGCCGCGACCCAAGGTGAAGCCGGCATCCGCATTGACGATGGTGCCGGTCAGGAAGGCTGCCTCTGCGAGGAATATATAAACGCTCGCGATCTCATCCGGCGTGATGAACCGTTGCAATGGAATCAGGTCCAGCCACTGTTGCTTCTGCTCTTCGCTAACGCGGTCCATGTAGGAGGTCGCGACGAAACCGGGCGCCACCGCATTTACTCGGATTCTGGGGGAAAGCTGCTTAGCCAGCGTCCGGGTGAAGTTGTTAACCGCGGCTTTTGCCGCTGAGTATGCGAGAATCGCCTCGCGACCGTTGGCGTCGAAGCCGCGCACCGATGACGTGTTGATGATGGTTCCGGCTCGGCCATGCATGGAGACCTCGGCCCGCTTTGAGCACAGGACGGTCGACATCAGGTTGGTTCCGAGCATATTTTCCCAATGCTCCGGCGTGGCGTCCGCGAACGCCATACTCTCCGTACGGCCGGCGTTGTTGACCAGCACGTCGACCGGTCCCAAGTCGTTTTCGATCTTGTCGAACAACGTCTCGACGTCTGCGGCGACACTGACATCGGCCTGGTGGTACACCGCCCGGCCGCCGCGCCCGATTATCTCCTCTACGAGAGCCTCGCCCCCGCTGCGGTCGGATCGGGAGTTGACCACGACACTGGATCCCTTGGCGGCAAAGGCCGAGGCGACTGCTCGGCCGATGCCTCGAGATGACCCGGTGACGAGGGCGACCTGTCCGGCCAATGTCATTCCGTACCCCTTTCAGATCGATTTTTCAGCGTCACTTGAGCGATGCCTCGCTGTGTGGAGCGTCCAGCTCGGGCCGTTTTTCCTCCTGGACCCATTTGAGGGTGGCGTAGGTACTGGCCGCTAGTACGGTGACAGCACCGACGGCAGTCAGCGGGCTCGGCTTCTCGCCGAGGAAGAGCCACCCGGTTATGAATGCAGACACCGGTTCCAGGCAGAGCAGGATTGCTGACGTTGTGGTCGAGAGGCCTCGCAAAGCTGCCAGGTACGCCCACATCGCGATCGCGCTGTACACCGCGCCCAGGACACCCAGCACCACAGCGTCGTAGGCGGCGAGCGGAACGAAGCCGACCAACATGATCGGTGCCAGGATGATGGCCGTTGTAGCGAGTTGTGCTGCTGCGACCATCATCGGCGACGTGGCTGCCAGGGTCTTCTTACTTGCCAGGATGGATCCCGCGTAGGCCGCTGCGGAGAACAGAGTCAACAGGATGCCGTCCCACCCGCCGGCCGCGGCGGGGCGGAGAACGAGGGCGCTGCCCGCCACAGCCAGCAGGACGGCAACCCGTTTACCGAGGTCGACCTTCTCGTTCAGAGTGCGACGCGCCAGCACGGTGATGAGAACCGGAGCGACGTAGATGCCGGTGAGAACGGTTCCGATCGGCGCACGTTGCAAAGCCATGACGAACGTCAGCCAATGGGCGGCCAACAGGGTTCCGGAAAGGACGAGAGAAGGTAGGTGGCGACGAGGCAGACTGATCGCGCTGGTACGTCCGGCCCGGCTGCGTACGGCGAGCACCGCAGCCAAGGTAACCGCGCCGACTGCAGCACGCAGGCACGCGATCTCGGCGGCGGGTAGGGCGAGAAACCTTACCAAGCCACCACTGGTACCCCACAGCAACGCGACCGCAGCCGTTGTGAGCGCTGGACCGGCGCTGTGGCCTGGCCGCGAATCAGGTGAACGCATTAGCGTTCTCAGCATCAGGTGCGATGAGTGTGTCCGGATGCCGGCCGTCATGGACCACAGAGGAGAGTAGCTGAGTGAACCCTCTGACGTCGCTGCGGTTGTAGGTGTTGCGCCCGAAGCATACACCGACCGCGCCGGCCCGAACGGCCCCAAAAGCGTTCAGCAGCGCCTCGTCGGGACGAATCCTCGGGCCCCCCGCAACGATTACCGGTACGCCCATGGCAGCTGCCACCACTGAGCTGAAGCTCCCTGGGTCGCCGGTGTACTGAGTCTTCACGATGTCGGCGCCTAGTGCCTCGTCTTTGAACGTTGGCCGTGTAATCCGTCGGTTCTGAGGGTGTTTCGGGCAGGCTGTCCTTCTCGTTGTTGAGAGGGGTGGTGCCGGGTGGGCCGACGCCCAGAGGTATTCGTC
>NZ_BSTL01000087.1 GCF_030269485.1 Actinoplanes sp. NBRC 103695
AGCTTCAAGAACTGGCCGGATGGCTGACAACCGAAGCCTCCGGATGGGAAAGCGCCTACGAACAACTGGTCACCGAGCGGTCTCTGCCTCTTCCGGTGACGTGGAACGGGTTTATGCGGGCTGTAGCCGATCTTCAGCCGTTGACGCGAGGGAAGGTTTACGCTGCGGTCCTGGCCTACGATTCCGCCTCTGTCGAGTTGCGTGCCCTGCTCCCGGCGATCCAGGTGCCGACCACGGGGGAGATGCTGCGCGACAGCCGCACCATCACCCTCGACCCACCCCAGTCCCAGACGGTGCCGCCGTCCGCCGGCGGGGTGAACAACGACCCTGCCCAACCCGGCAGCGACACACCCGGAACCGACCACCACGATCCACACACCGGACAAGCAACACCAGCCAATGCAGACCCGATCAGCTTCGCCGGCTCGATCAAGGATGTGCTCAGGCCGCCCAACCCCAGCGCGTTCCTCACCGGCCGGCGCGACCCTGCGCGAGCCGAACCGACACCGTCGCTGATGGACGCGGTTCGCGAGGTCGAGGAGCCGAGCGCCTACGGCGAGCCGGGCGAGAACGCCGTTGATTGCGCGCCGCGAGTGGAGTTCGCGCTGCGGGCGTACGGCGTCCCGGCGACCGGTGACGACCGGTCCGGGATTCGCACGGTCGACGCTGTGGCCAGGTTGCTGCGGGGTTCGTTCGGCCCGACCAGGTCGCTGGACATCCTGGCGGCGTTGACGCCGGGCGCGGTGACTGCGGTGTGGGATCAGCGGCCGGGTGACGACGCGCACCTCGTGCTGGTCGAGCGTATCGACGAGGACGAACTGGTGATGTGGGATCCCAGCCGGCCGTCGGACGGATCCCGTGGCCCCGCGTTCAGCCGGGTCGCCCTGGACCATTTGTCGCCGGTGCCCGACAGCCTGGCCGGACCGTCGCGGTTCGTCGTGGACGGCGACGGCCGGCTCGCCCAATATCACGTCCAGCGGAACCTGATCGTCTTCCGGCCGGTCGAGGACCGGTCGGACGGCGGGACGGTCGACGCGCTGACCGACGGGCCGACCAGAACTCTGCCCACCGGCCGCAACGACAAGGGTAAAGGCCGCGACGACAGGGCCGGCAAGGGTAAAGCTGCGGGCCGCAGGGTCACCCGGGTGGAGGTCCGCGACAGGCGCGAGAGCGATTCGGGCGACGATTGGAAGGCCAAGCGCAGGAAGAAGGGCCACGTGCCCCGGACCACGGAGGCGCGTGAGTATGCCGAGAGCCTGGACAGGTTGTCGCGGCAGATGCGCCAGCTCGCGCAGCGCTTCCTCGGCCGGGTATCCGAGCAGGTCCGGGTGCGTCACGCCCGGTCGTATGAGAACGACCCGCACGGTCAGACCCTGTCTCACGTCGCCATCGGACTGCACGACAGCGGCGAGGCACTTCGCCTCGGCGCCAGACTCGGTCTAGAGTCGTATTCGGACCACGAGACGCAGGGTATGGAACTGAACGGCCGGATGTTCATCGCCAAGAACTCCGACGAAACGGTAGGGCTCTTTCGATCCTTCTTGGACGACGATCGCGATCGAACGCCGGCGCAGGCGTTCGAAAGCCTGTTGTTCACCGAGGACCCGAACCGCCGCGTCGCCACCAAGCACGTCGACCTGACTTCCGAATACGCGAACGCGGTCGGGCGGGCGGAGGAGAAGCTGCAGGGGATCTACCAGGGGACGCGTCGCCCGGATGACATCGCCTCGATCCTGGTCGACGTGAGGGGTATCGGTTACGTCGACGCGTCGTCGCACGAGGAAGCGCAGGGCGCGTTGCGTAGACGGATGCTGTCGAGCAACTACCGGAACCACGTCTTTTTCGCAACATCGGAGCGTTTCCCTGCCGTGCATGCCGAGCAGAAGCTCGGCCAGCTCCTCCTAGCCTCAGGGATCACACCGCAGGAAGCGGGTCTCATTCGCATCTACGGTAAGAACCGCCCCTGCTATTTCTGTGCCAAGGTGCTCCAGTACCTGCGGGAAGAGCAGGGATACCACGTCGAGTACGACGAGAACTGGGGCAACTGGTGGGACACCGCACGCGACAGCGCGCTCGCGATCTTCCCCGGACTCCGGCGTAACGACTGGATCAAGCGCCAGTTGGAGGCCGATGTCAGCAGGCTTTCGAGCACCTCTCACTTCGCCGACGCGCTTCCTTCGGAGGCCGCGTACATCGGAGATCCGACCGGCCTGGAGGAGGTCTGGCCAGCCGGGGACGCGCCAAGACACAGCTTGCGTACTCCCTCGCCGTCCGAGGTGGAGTTGGACATCGAAGGCTTGCGTCGGAGCGTGGCGCGCAATCTCGTGATTCGCCATGTTGCCCCTGGTGCGGCGTGGGGAAACTTCGCGAGTTCCAGCCGGTTGGGTCCGGCTGACCTCTCGCCCGAGCAGATCGAGCAGCTCCAGGCCGACCTTCGTGCGGGTAACCTCAACCAGGTTCTGCAGGACCTGCGGACCTATCACAACGAGGACTCAGTCACCATTCAGCGTCTCGCCCGCCATCTGAGGATGGACGAGAGAACGGTCTCGCAGTGGGTCCAGTACGACAAAACGCCTGCTCTCAAGTCGTCGTCGACCAACCGGCCCCGCCTTACCGCGGATGAGATACGTGAGCTACGGGTACTGTTCGCCAACCGAGTCGAGGGCACCGGACCCGCGTATCTGAGGATGATTCGCGACCTCGGGGAGCGTGTCAGCGACGCCGAGCTGGCTGCCGCGACCGACCCGCGCGGCGACATCACCGGCAATCGAATCCAAGGCTGGCGCACAGGCAACAGCAACATGCGGCAGTCGGACCTCAGCAACCGCCATCGTGTTGAGCTGATCGACCTGATCCTGGACGGACAGTACGACCGATTCTTGAGGCGTATCAACAAGTACCTCGATAACGACGCGTCCTTGACGCAGATCGCTGAACTCATCGGTCTTTCCCGCAGCACCATCGCTAAATGGCGTACCGCAGGCAGGGTCCAGCTGGTGAAGGGCGGCAAGCTGTTCCCGGAGGTAATGGGTGTCGCCCGCGAGCGCCGCGCCCATTACGCGGCGCTGGCCGCAGAGGACGAGCAGTTCGCCGCCACGGAAGAGGAGGGCGCCGCGTACCATTCCGAGAATCCGCCGGCCGAAACAACGGAATTGCCGCGGGAACTCGACGCCCCGCTGTCGGTATCCGACCCGTGGGCCTACGCGCCCCCGTCGCACGCCGGTCGGGAGGATGGGCAAGGCGACGAGCAGTACGGTCCCATGGCTTATCGGGCGGGTGACGAGCCTGGCGAACAATTGGAGGACGCGCCTGGGGACGGATTCGAGCGGTACGGGGCCGGGGACTTCGACGACCCGGAAGCCATCGCCCAACACCAGTACGCGCGGGCGGCAGGGATCGGCAGCAGCACGACGGCGCCACCGCCGCCACCTCCGGCACGTCTGAGCAGAGGCGACCGGCGGCAGCTGCGCACCCTGTTCGGGACCGACTGGGACGCCTTCACCGTGCGGGTGACCGAACTGCGCCGGCAGCACCCGGGTGGCGATGTCGACGACGTCATCGCCTCGGCGCTGCGCGGCGTGACCGGGGAGGGCCTGCGCCAGATGCTTCCGCACATCGACCCCTGGACGAATCCCGGACACGACCTCGAGCAGTCGCATGAGGACTCACAGCGGATAGCGTTGGAAAACGAGGATTACGAGCCACAGGATTACTCGACTACTGCGCCGCTGACCGGTACGGGCTCTGACTACACCGGTTTCGTCCCGTACTCCCAGTCTTCGGTGTCTGCCGCTCCTAACCCCACCGGTGGCGACCACGACCACCCCTACTTCGATGACGGCGACCCGGACGTGGCTAACTGGCCCGGCATGTCCGGTTCGGGTGGTCGTGGTGGTGGCGGGGGTGGCTTCTACCAGCAGCAGCGGTTCTTCCCGGCGGCGGTCGAGATCACCGGTGGTGGTCGGGATGGTTCGGGCGTGCGGCAGCCGGGTGTTGATGGTGCCGTTGCGGGTGTGGGTT
>NZ_BSTL01000088.1 GCF_030269485.1 Actinoplanes sp. NBRC 103695
CTGACCGAGCCCGAGGCCGGGCTATTCACCCTCGCGACCCCCGCCGAGCCAACCAGAGCCCCCACCACCAGCGCACCTGACTCCAGCCCCAACATGAAACCAACCTAAAGCGCGCTTATCGCCCTCTGAGAAGTGCATCCATGGATAGGGGTTTCTGGGCAGGTGCGGCTGGGTGTGCTCACCCGGTGGGTGACCCCGGAACTGGTGACGCAGGCGTCGGCCGAGTGCAGCAGTCGAGACATCAGGCCCGGCGCGTTACCGGTCGGGTTCATGGTCTACTTCACGCTGGCGTTGGCTCTGTTCCAGCAGGACCCCTATGACGATGTCGCGGAGAACTTGGTCGGTGGGATCGACGGGATGGCCGGGTTCATCCCGAACAGGTCGTCATTTACACGGGCCCGGCAGCGGCTGGGGTCGCGGATCTTGGAAGTGCTGTTTCGGCGGCTGGCTGGGCCGCTGGCCCCGAACGATCTGACTGGTTCTTTCTATCGGGGGATGCGCCTGGCCGCGGTGGACGGGTTCGTACTGGACGTCCCTGACTCACCGGCCAACCGGGCGGAGTTCGGCGGGCCGGTCAAGGCCGGCCAGCCGGCGGGGTTTCCGCAGGTGCGGGTAGTGACGCTGACCGAGTGCGGTACACACGCGCAGATCGATGCGGCAGTGGGCGGGTTCAACCGCGGGGAACCGGAACTGGCGATCGCCGTGGCGGGCTCGGCCAGCGGGATGCTGGTCATCATGGACCGCGGCTTTCCGGGCGTCGCCTTGTGGAAGGCGTATGTCGGAGCCGGAGCGCATCTGCTGCTGCGGTCGCGTTCCCCGGTGGCCAGCAGGCCGGTAGAACGCCTGCCCGACGGCACCTACCTGGCGCGGATGAACCTTGCCGGGCAGAAGGGCTCCCATCCTGGTGGCGTGTTGGTCCGGGTGATCGAGTATCAGGTCGACGGCGGCGAGACGGTCCGGCTGCTGACGGACTTGATGGACCCGGCGGCCTATCCGGCGACGGAGTTAGCAGCCCTTTACCACGAGCGCTGGGAAGCAGAATCGGCGTTCCGGCAGATCAAGACGTTTCAGCGCGGGCCGGCCGAAGTCCTGCGCTCGGGCGACCCGGATCTGGTGCGCCAGGAGGCGTGGGCGCATCTGGTCGTGCATCACTGCCTGACCCGGATCATCATGGACCTGGCTGAGGGCAACGGGATCGACCCCGACCGCGTGTCATTCGTCAAGGTTCTCAAGCATGCTCGGCGCAGCGTGGTCCGGCAGTGCGCCGACACCCCAAAGAAGATCAAGAAGTTCCTTGCCACCCTGGCAGCGAAGGCGAGCCGCAAACTCGACAATGGACTTCGGCGTCTACGCGAGGCCGATCGGTTCCTCAAGCGGCCAGACTCCAAGTACTCCTCGAAACTTTCCTATCGGACGAACAACAGGGACCGGCGACCAACGCGACGCGTCACGACCAAGACCATCACCCTGCACCCGCGATAGTTCAGTCTTCAAACAACGGCATTGGGTGCCGGGCGGCAGGTGGCAGACGGTGATGGCCAGACCGGTCTCGGCAGCCAGGGCGGCGAGTTCGGTTTTCCATGCGCGGGAGCGGTAGCCGTTGGATCCGCCGGCGTCGGCGGTGATCAGTAGCTGGGTCGCGTCGGGGTAGTCGCGAGTGCCGACGTCGTGCCACCAGCGGCGGATCGATTCGACCGCGAACGCAGCGGTGTCGTGATCGGTGCCGACGTTCACCCAGCCGGTGTTCGCGGTGATGTCATAGATGCCGTAGGGCACGGCCTTACCGACGCTGTCGCCGTCATGGGTGTTGACCCTGGCCGGGTCACCGGTCGGACGCCATTCCCGGCCGGTGTTCTTGAAGTCCCCCAGAAGTTCCTTCTTCTTGGTGTCGACGCTGACCACCGGCTGCCCGCCGTCACGGTGGATACGGGCCTGCTCGTTGAGATACTGGAACTGCCCGTCACGGTCGGGATGTTGTTTGCCTTCCAGGGTCTTGGTGTTGCCCTGCAGGCTGAAACCGTCTGCCCGTAACAGATCGGCGACTGTGTCAGCGGAGACCCGATGTCCCTGAGCGGTCAGCTCACCGGCGAGGTTCCGGGTCGATTTCGTGGTCCACCGCAGCGGTGACATCGGATCTCCGCGCTCATCCGGCTCGACCAGGGCCAGTAACGCCGGACGCAGCCCGGGATCGAGGTCGACGGCACGTTTCCGGCCCCGCCGGGCCTGCGGGTCCGGCCCAAGGGTGCAGCACCGGCGTCCAACTCATCGACGCCCAGCGCAACGGTCGCTTCACGGACCCCGGCCGCCCTTGCCACTGCCCGGATCCCGCCATGGCCCAGCGCCCGGGCCTCAGCACCCATCACCAACCGGCGCTGCCGCTCATCGAGATGCGGGAAGATCGCCTGGAACTTCACCGCCAACTGCTCTTGAACCTCCACCATGACGCCCATAACAGATCAACGGACCGCAATCCGACAAGCTACGGGTTATTTCTCTGCGAGCCCTAAGCCCCTGGCAAGAACTCCTTCCCGTAACCCTCGGGTAGCCAGGGCGAGGTCCAGGGAGCTGCGGTGGTCAGGTTGTGGGCGTTGGTGCGGTGTTGGAAGAACGCGTGAGTTGGTGGATCCGGTCGGTGATGGTCGCGGCGAAGGTGTTCGCGAGTTGTCGTTTCAGCGCGGCCCAGATCCGTTCGACGGGGTTGTCCTGGGGCTGTATTTCGCGCCTTCGATGATCGGGATGCCGGGGGGTCTTTGCGTTGGTATGTCCCTCTCGCTGAGCGTGTTCACGGGCAGCCCATCACCAGTTACGTACCGAACCTTCGCCTACCTGCTTAGACGAGAGTGGCGTCGAGCCGGCCAGCGCGCCGTGGGCAGTCGACCTGCTGATGCTGCACGTCGCGGCAGCAGCAGCCGAACACGCACAGAGAGGCGCCAACCCCATGGTGCTCGACGGCCCGGCCGCAGAGACGATCGAACGGGCTACCGAAAGCGACTACCCGCATGTCTACGCGGTCCGCGATCATCTGCTCGCCGGCACCGCTGAGCAGCGGCTGAGATGGGCGATCGACATCCTGGTTATGGGTGTTACACAGCAACCGAGCAAGTAATCTTGGAGCAACTTCAGACCAACGACCTCGCTCCGGGGCTCGGTCGCGTCCGCTGGCGTGGTGTAAGACCCTGGTAAATAAGGGGTTCGGCCCGAGGCTGGGTCTGGCGGAGATCGACGATCTTGCCCGTGTGCGGCGTGTCGCGCGGACACGAGGAAGGGCCTCCGGTACGAGCAAAGGCGACTAAACC
>NZ_BSTL01000089.1:0-1884 GCF_030269485.1 Actinoplanes sp. NBRC 103695
CGCCCCGGCGCGGCAACCCTCGCGTGGGGACGCCAGCCCGGCGAGGACGCGCACATGGTCGTGATCGAACGCGACACCCACGGAAACCTCCACATCTACGACCCCGCCATCCCCGGCCCCGCAGCAGTCACACCATTCACCCTCGACACCCCCGCAGAACTACCTGACACCCTGACCGGACCAAGCCGCTACCCCGTCAACACCGACGGCGACCTCGCCCAATGGGACATCCACCACCAGCAGGCCGTGTTCGGACCAGACGACAACCAAACCCGCACCCCTTCCGACGGCCACACCCTCGACGCCCTGACCGACCCACCCACACACACCTACCCCACCGGCCCGCACCGTGGCCCGCGCCCGACCGACGAAGATCGGGCAGCAAACTTCGAAGAAGAATTCCTGAAGCAACAAAGCACGGAATTCGGGAGAAATTCACGGGCCGCGAATCGGTGGCGAAAGCTCGCTGACGGAACTCAGGCCGGTGAGGCGGAGTTGCGGGTGTTAGCCCTGTTTCGTAAGCCGCTGCCCGCGGGTCACAAGCAAAAAGACACTCTCGATGGTATGATCCGGGAAAACAAGGATAATGGACTTGAACATTCAGGATTCGACTACACAGGAACACGAGCAAAAGAGCGGAAAAGCCAGGTGGCTTTGGAACGCCACCAAAAATACAACGTTCCAATTCCACCAGCTCCCCCTGAGACGCTTGAGTCCGAGGCTGACCTACTGCAAACCGTGGGCGTCCCGGAAATCGAACCCGTCGCTTTCCTCAATAAGGACTACGCCCGTTACTTCCGTAGCGCCTTCGCCGAGCTACAAGGCACAAGAATTCCGAGGTTTTATGCAGTAGACGGCGTCAATGTTGGAGAAAGGTTGCAAACTCTTCGCCGTTATCCAGCCTCTCCGGAGGAGGTGTACGAGCTGGCCTACCACGGCGTGTTGCTGTCGGGCCGGAACGCCGATGCAATCAGAAACGAATACAACAGGCTCAAGAATACGAATGCACTCCATCCCGATCTCCCGCGATGGGAGAGAGAGGAGCAGAGGAGACAGGAGGAAATGCAGCAGGAGAGGGAAAGAAAAAGAAAGAACCCCACGGAGGAGGAAAAAAAGAATAAGCGAACCTCGCACCAACAGTGGTTGCAGAGGCTACCAGCGGCCTCCCGGAAAGAACGGGACAGAGCGGCAAGAGAGTCGAGAAAGCGGAGGTATGAGGCTAACCCTAACCAGCCCGGGACGGGTGGTCCGGGGACTGACGTAATTACTCGCAGTAAGCACGGTGACAAACAGGTGTGGACGTGGGACGCGTCCAAGGGTGTGCACCGGCGTCGTGATCGTCATCGTGTTGTGTGGTATATCGACTCTCAGACATGGGAACAGTGGCCGGCCAGCGAGGGCGAGGCAGCGCCGTCAAAGCGGCCGAATTCGCAGGAGGAACAACAGCAGATAGCGTTGGAAAACGAGGATTACGAGAATTACGAGAATTACGAGCCCGATTACTCGACTCCTGCGCCGTTGCCTGACTGGCCGGGTGTCTCCGGTGATCCGTACCCCTCGTCTTCGGGGTACGCCGCCCCTCAGCCGCTGACCGGTACCGGCTCCGACTACACCGGTTTCGACCCGTACTTCCAGTCCTCGGTGTCTGCCGGCCATCAGCCGCCTGCCGCTCCTGCGCTGAGCGGTGACGGCGACGGCGACCTCAACGCCGGTTTCGACCCGTACTTCCAGTCTTCGTTGTCTGTCGACCCTCAGTTGCTGACCGGTACCGGCTCCGACTACACCGGTTTCGACCCGTACTTCCAGTCCTCGGTGTCTGCCGGCCATCAGCCGCCTGCCGCTCCTGCGCTGAGCGGTGACGGCGACGGCGACCTCAACGCCGGT
>NZ_BSTL01000089.1:1982-2923 GCF_030269485.1 Actinoplanes sp. NBRC 103695
GTTTCGACCCGTACTTCCAGTCTTCGTTGTCTGTCGACCCTCAGTTGCTGACCGGTACCGGCTCCGACTACACCGGTTTCGACCCGTACTTCCAGTCCTCGGTGCCTGCCGCCCCCAACCCCACCGGCGGCGACCACGACTACCCCTACTTCGATGACAACGACCCGGACGACCGGCCTGCGCCGGTGGCTGACTGGATGGGTGGTTCCGGTTCGGGTAGTCACGGTGGTGGCGGGGGCGGCTACTACCAGCAGCAACGGTTCTACCCTGCGGCGGTCGAGATCACCGGGACCGGCCCAGACCGGACCGGACCGCCGCAACCAGACACCGACACTCCCGATCCACACATCGGGCAGACAACATCAGCCAATGACAATCCGCCGCGGGTTCTTGCGCCGGGGACGGGTCCGCTGGTGTTGCGGGCGGGCGTCGATCCCGCAATGGTGGGGGAACTGCTGATCCGGTTGCGGGAGGTAGCGCTGGAGTATGGCAGCCAGGTCCGGGAGGCACTGGCGCCGCATGCGGGTGAGCGGGCGTATGTCGAGGCGATGCGGGCGTGGAACTCCTTCACGGCGTTGGTGGCGTCGTTCGCCGGGCCTGTCGACGACAGAGTTCGGCCGGACGAGGTCTTCGGTGCCTACCAGGCCGCTCATCGTTCGTTGTCGGGGCTGGAGAGGCTCGATGCGCACCCGTTGCCGCCGATCGAGGAAACCCTGCCATCGGTCTACCTGGGACCGCTGGACCAGACCGACGGGCGGCGGGGCGGGTCGTTGCCGTCCGCGGACTCCGCGATGGCGTTGCCCCTTGAAGCCGGTGCCGTGCCGGTAGAAGCGTTCCCGGTGCGAACCGACCGCCGCTACGAGCGGGACGACGCCCGAAACCCGTTGGATTCGCCGGTTGCGTCGGACGATGTGGACAATGACGCGCTCGACGGGAGTTCG
>NZ_BSTL01000090.1 GCF_030269485.1 Actinoplanes sp. NBRC 103695
CCGCCGCCGCCGCCGGCACCGCCGTCGTTCCGAGTGCAAGCGCAGAATCTCGATGCCCAGTACGAGTATGCGTCGAGGCAGCCTGACTATGCCGACGCCGCGTTGGCGATGGAGGAACTGACGGCGTGGTATAACGCCGAAAACGAAGCTCTCAAGCGGAGGCTGATGAGAAGCCTTGCGGTCCCGGTGCGGACTTCGGACGGCACCGCCAACGTGGTGTCGGCAGGCGGACGGCCGGGGCGACGGGACGATGAGCGTCTTCTCGTTGAGCGTTGGTACGGCTGGGCCCAGGTGAATGAGGATCAAGATACGGACAACTGCTACTTCTGCTCGGTGGCGGTAGAGGAACGGGCCAGCGGAAGAGGTGGATTGGCGTCGCTTGCGAGGGATTCGTCAATCCAGTCTTCGGTTGGTTTGTCGGTGCGATACGGTGCTGATTTCCAGGTGTTCTACGAGAATGATGGCCGCCCGATTGCCGGGCCGTCCGGCGTTATCGGTGAAGCGCATGGGCAAGGCGCCGGATTCCGTGGGATCATTGCTCAATACCTAAATCCGGAAGCGGGCGTGCCGGGGCATTTCTTCAATGTACTGAACGATACCGGGTTTGTGATTTTCCTTGACGGTCAAGCCAACGGTCTAGGGCGAACCCATAACATCGATTCGGGTCTGCTGACCACCCAGTTCGGCGCAAACGGCCTTGCCGCAGCAGCGAGATACTCGGCCGGGACATCGAGCGGAACGGGCAGTGACTTCCCGGCGGAAAGTGCGGCCCGCGATGTTCCCATGCCGTGGGAACAGGAAGCGAACGACCCCGCTCTGGATCCGTGGGGTGATCTCGCTCCGGGTAGTAGTCATAACGCGTTTGTCGCGAAGCCGGACGTGCCGCAGGGCTCGGCGACGCGTATGCCGGGTTCGGCGGAGGAGTTGACGTCGTGGTATGCCGAGCTGCACGCCTTGCTGGGCGTCGCGGAGCACGGCCTGGCCGATGCGCTGGACCGTCGTGACAGCCGGGCGCTCTGGGCTGAGCTGGTCAGGGTGTCCAGTCCGGAACACGTGCGCTTTCAGCTCGAGCAATCGGGTTTCGTGAAGGTGCGGCCGATGTTCGGTCCGCATATGCAGTTGTTGGATCAGATCATTGAAGCGCTCGTTCCGGGGGTCGAGGCCGACGATGTGCCGGCTGTGGCGGCGATGCGGGATCTTCGGGACTGGTTCGACGGCAGGTCGGCCGAGCAGGGCACCCGGGCCGACTCGCCGGCCTGGAGCCTGGCCGACCGGCAGGGGCTGCCGCCCGACCACCTCGGCCTCCGTGACGATCACCTCACCGACTCGGATTCCCATTCGGTTTCCGGAACTGACTCCGTCTTCGACTCGGATGGGGACTCGGACTCCGTTACGGATGCGGGCTCGGAGGCGGCCTTCGACTTCGATGACGGGAAGGACCCGGCGGCGGCGAGCGTGTCGCTCACCGATTTTCTCACCGGCGCGCCGCCCGTGCCTGTGGTGTCGGTGACGGAGTCGGCCGCGTACGCGCGGTTCACCGCCTGGCTCAACCGGCCGGAACCGTCCCAGTCGAACCTGTATTCCGTGGCGGTCACCGATCCGGCGCGGGCCGGGTCGGCGCGGCAGGACGTGCAGGAGTTGCTCGACGCTGGTCTGGGACCGGCGGTGGCGGCGGTGCCGGACGTCCCGGTGCTGCACCTGCCCGTTGCGGAATGGGGTGGCCGCCCGGCGACGGCGGACGTCCGGGAACTGAACCGTCTGCTGGAGCTGTTCTCCCAGGCCGGCGTACGGCCGGCGGTGGTGACCCGGGGTGTGATCGACACCACGACGGCGCAGGTGCTGGATCGGTACGGCGCGGCGGCGTGGCACGCGGACGTCGACGGCGGGGTCGGCCGGATGCGGCTGCGCCGGCCAGGCCACCGCTCGGACCGTTCGTTGGCGGGCTTCGATGTGGATGCGCACTCCGACGCCGTCTCGCGGCAGCGGCCGCCGGTGGTCGACGAGGCGCCGGAGTGGATGCTCAAGATCCTGCTGGAGCAGGACCCGCAGCGGCAGCGCGACGTGATGGACAAGTGGTCGAAGCTGGTCGAGTCCGACGAGTTCCTGCAGCGTGTCACCGAGATGGGCGAGCGGGTGCCGGACGTGTCGGCCGTGCGTCTGCTGCGGCCGGAGGTCCGGCTACGCAAGCTCCGCGTGCCCGCCGCGGTGCGCACCTCCCTCGTCGACACCAAGGCGGAGGACCGGTCGGACGTCCTGCTGGACACTGCGGAGCAGCTGCACGACCGGGGTGAGGACACGACGGCGCTGGCCGAGATGGTCGAGGCCGGTAATGCTGATCTGACGGACCGTGACGATGAGGGGGTCAAGTTCGACCGGTTCCTGGTGAACCTGCTGGACGCGCTCGATCGGGTGGAGAAGGGTATGTTCACCGACGCGCACGCGTTCCTCGAGCAGAACCGGCATCTGCTGACCGATACCACCCGAAAGCACCGCGTCGTGGATAAGCTCGGCGAGCGGCTGGCCAGGTACAAGACCGATGAGCAGAAGGCGCAAGCGCAGGCCCTGCAGGCGGCCGTCTCCCAGTGTTAGCGGCGCACGCAACGGCGGATCATGATGGGCCGAGGCGTACAGCTCGGTGTGCTGGACACCGCCGGTGCCCGGTTCGCGCTGGTCACCGGCGTGCCGGGGAGCGCACACACGACGCTGCCGCGGAGGCGTCCTGCGGGTCGG
>NZ_BSTL01000091.1 GCF_030269485.1 Actinoplanes sp. NBRC 103695
CACCGTCCGCGACTACGAACGACTGCCACAACATCACGCCGCGATGGTCCAGTGGTCCATGATCATCATCATGACCCGACGCCTGGCCCGTCACCACCGCACCTGAAACCCTTATTTACCAGGGTCTAACACAGCCGAAACACCGGGCGCTGCTGGGAGACCTCCGCGACCGTACGGCCGACATCCTGCGGTTCACCACCGACATGCGGATCCCACCCACGTCGAACCAGGCCGAACGCGACCTGCGACCGGCGAAGACCCAACAGAAGATCTCCGGACACCATCGCCGCCGCCGTCCACGGTGACCGGGGCGCGGCCCTCCGCGCGTTCGCGCCGCATCCCCTGGTGGACTCGGTCACCGTGGCGCGGCAGCAGCTCGACGGCTACGTGGAACGGATCCCGGAGGCCGCCGCGATCTTCGCCGGACCCGGACGAGGAAGTTCGAGGGCGCCAGGGACAGGTGTCACCACCCACCCCTGGCGCGTCCATCTGATCAGGAACCGAACTGGGCGACCCACTTGCCGAGCCTCTTGTTGCTCAGCTGCGTGTAAACGCCGGGACGGCCGGTGGCGCCGCAACCCCAGCCCCAACTGACGATGCCAATCTGCAGGTACTTCGGCTGCGCGCCGGGAACCTTGACGAACAGCGGGCCGCCGCTGTCGCCCTGGCACGAGTCCTTGCCCGAGCGGCCGGCGCAGATCTCAATCCCCCGCTTGAGGCTCGGATACGAGACCTTGCACTCGTCATCGGACACGATCGGCAGGGTCACTTCCTGCATACGGTCCGGCGCGTACTCGCCGGGACCTCCGCCACCCGGGCCGCCCGGGTCAAGCACGGTGCGACCCCAGCCGGCCGTGATGACGTCGCTGCCCGGGCGCTCGACCGCGTCCGTGCCCGGGGTGACGAGCTGGATTGGCGTGATACCCGGCACGAAGTCGTCCAGGAATATCAGAGCCGCGTCGGCCTTGTCGTGGACCGAGATGCCGGAGACGCCGCGCACCAGGCCGTCGTCGGCGGACCGGACTGTGCGACCGACGACGACGCGCAGGTGTGGCAGGTCGGCCTCCTGGTACCTGTCCACGCAGTGTTTCGCAGTGAGCACCACGCCGCGGCCATCGATCAGGGTTCCGCCGCAGCGGTGCTGCCAGGAGGTTTCGCCCTCCCGCTGGAGCTGCAGCGAAGCCATGAACGGGTACTTCCCGTCAGGCACCTCCGTGCCACCGACGATTTGCGTGGTCGGAGGCTTGGGCGGGTCGGCCTGAGCCTGAGCCACTCCGCCCGTCCAGACGGACGTGACCGTCACCGCCATGGCGGTCATAGCGGCCATCGCTCGTAGTCTGCGCATCCAGTTTCCCTTCACCCATTACTGTGTCCCTTGACTGGCATGCACCTGCTTACGCGTATCGATGTAAAGCTACCGTTAAGTGCTCGTCCGTGAACTACCTGGTCGAATGATTCCAGTGTGGCGGGGTGGGTCGTCGGTTCGGGTGTGATCGATGAAAAGGTGCTGATCGAGAAGTTCGCGGTGACGCGTCCGTTGCTGGGTGAGAAGCAGTGGCGGTTGTACCTGGCCTGCGAGGCGCAGGCGATCGGGTGGGATCGCTTTGGTGGCCCGGTTGTCGGGCGTATCCCGTACGACGGTGCAGGTGGGGTGGCCGAGATCCGGGCCGGCGTCCGGGTGGATGGGCGGGTGCGGGCGCCAGGCGCGGGTCGTCCACCCGTTGAGGAGGTTTTGCCGGGTATCGAGTCGGCGTTGCGGGATCTGGTCTCACCGGCCACGCGAGGCGATCCCGAGTCGCCGTTGTCGTGGACGACCAAGTCGTTGTCGCAACTGGCCAAAGGGTTGGCGGGTAAGGGTTTCCGGGTGGGCTGTACGGCGGTGTCGCGGTTGTTGAAACAGGCCGGCTACCGGTTGCAGGCGACGTTCAAGACCAAGGAGGGTGCGCAGCACCCGACTGGGACGCTCAGTTCGGTCACATCAACGGCGCCGCCGGACAGTTCTTGGCGGCCGGTGATCCGGTGGTGTCGATGGATGCGAAGAAGAAGGAACTGGTCGGTGAGTACGCCGCTCGGGGCAGGGAATGGCAGCCGGTCCAGGTCAATGGGCACGACTTCCCGGCCAGGGTAGCCCAAGGCGCCGATCGGGCCGTTGCCGACAACTGTCACGTCCGCTGTGGACTCAGGCCTGGGCACCAACGCAGCAGGAGCAAAGGTCGCGCGCGCACCAGGACTATCAAGTCTGGGGATGCCCGGCAGGGTACGTACGGACCTAAGCCCCTGCTTGTAAGTGCTTCCCGCAACCCTCGGGTAGCCAGGGTGAGGTCCAGGGTGCGGCGGTGGTGAGGTTCTGAGCGTCGGTGCGGTGGTGGAAGAACTGGTGGGCCTGGTGTATGAGCCACCAGCGGCAACCCTTTCAGCCTGGCCGCGAGCAATGGATCGTCGCTCAGTTTTGTTACCGACCTGGATGGCGCGAACTGCTGACAGGTTGGCGCGTTCGGCTAGGCCGTGAGCATTTTCTCCTTCTAGCCTCGACCCTTCGTTAAGGGGTGTCCAAGGACTGGGCAGAAACGAAGAAGTGCCTTCTGATCAGGGAAAATAGGACTTGCTGAGGGTCCAAGTTTCCTGTCACGGAAGGCACTTGCAGGGTG
>NZ_BSTL01000092.1 GCF_030269485.1 Actinoplanes sp. NBRC 103695
GCGATACAGACGCACAGCACGCGCCCTCAGTTCGTCGGGGTACTTCTTCGGTGCGGCCACAGAACGTCCTCCCCATGATCAGTCGATCATGTTTGAGAGGCTCCACCAAACCGGGGGGAACTCACGGCGGCGGGGAGCAGGTTGTCGAACCCGGCTTGCCAGGACCAGCGCTCGGGCAGGTGCAGGTGGATCTTGCAGGCGCGGTGCGCGGAGACTTGCGGCGACGTTGACTGTCCGGGCGTGGATGGTTGCGGCCGGACAGTGCGGTAGGCGTCGGCGGCGCGGGTGAGGTTGTGGATGATCACGGCGCAGGTCACTTTCAGTTCGGGGTCACCGGCTTGCAGCGCAGTCGAGCCGGGCCGCGGTCGGTGAGATTCTCCCGGGCGGCCGTGGTCAGCAGCCGCCGGATGCGGTAGAGCGAGTCCTTCTTGCGACCACGGCGGCCCAGGGCGGTTTGCTGGACGCGGCGGCGGACCTCGTCCACCGCGCTGGAGGCGAGCTTCACAACGTGGAAAGCATCCAACAGGGTGACGGTTTCGTCGGCAAGTTCGCTGCGGATGGCGTTGGCGTAGCAGCGGAAGGGGTCCACGGACGCATGGGTGATGCCGTCGACGAACTTCCGGGCCCAGGCGCGGATCCAGTCGGCGTAGACAGGTCCGGCCGAGGGCGATGTCGAGCAGACGGGGGCGGACTCGGCCGTGCTTGTCGCGGGAGAGGTCGACGATGAAGGTGGCGGCCCGGTCGCCGTGGCGAGCGGACGGCTTCCAAAGGTGCTCGTTGACGCCAAGGCTGACGACTCCGGCCAGCCTCGCGGCGCGAGCGCGATCGTCGTCGAGTTGCTCGTGAGCCCGGGTGCGGATGGCGTTCATCAGGGTGTGCCAATCCACCCAGAGCTGCGGGGCTGACGCGGCGCTCGACCCGTTGGGGATCGCCAGCAAGGACTTCGGGGCGCTCCGGGTGCTGGCCCACCGGGAACCGGCGTCGCAGCTGCGAGTGGCGCAGACGCTCGGCATCGACCGCACCACGATGGTGGCGTTGCTGGACGTGCTCGAGCCCAAGGGCATCATCACGCGGCGACCAGCCCCCGCAGACCGGCGCAGGAACGTCGTCGAGCTCACCGAACAGGGGATGCAGACCTACGACGCGGCGCAGGTGGCGCATAAGAAGGCCGAGAGTGCGTTCGTGTCCGCGATCAGTCCGAATGCGACGGATCAGCTTCGCCGGACGCTGCGCACCCTCGTGGAGAACTGACCTGGCCCCCGGGTCACCGACGTCCCTGCTCGATCCACGTGCACCGATCGGCACAGCAGGACTACCCGGTGTGGGACGTCCTCGCGAGCCCAATCCGCCAACAGGAGTCAGGCCGTCCTGCCGCCCTCAAATCCGAAGTGCCGGGAAACCTACGGATAAGCCGACGGCCGAGAGGTTCTTCAAACTCTACGGGAAGGCCTCATCCAGCACCTGCCGGCCTACAAGGCCCGGACGTCTACAGCCGTGTCGAGCGGGTGGACGACGACGCGTTCCTGTACGTGCACGAGGTCGAAGACGTGATCCGGGAATGGATCGCCTGCGTCTACCACAAGGCACAACATGACCGTCTATGGGTTCCAGAGTGGCCGCAGCTGGAGCGCTGTCGCCGGCGCAGATGTTCGCCGTCGGGGTCGGCAAGGCCGGTCTGGTGCGTATCCCGGCCACCGCGGAGCAGGCTAATGACTTCCTGCCGGTCGCGGCGCGCGCGATCCAGCACTATTGGGGTCGAGGTCACCGGGTCCGGCTGGCCGCGGAGTACGCCGCGCTGCCGTACGCCGCCGAACCGGCACTGCCCGACCCGGCATCGGATGCGGCGGTCGACGGGCGGCCGAATCTGCACCTGACGACCGAGATCGCTGGCGAGCACTACTGCCAGCCGCCACAAGGCCGGCAACCGACGACCCGCGCCGCACCCGCACGCGCACCGGACCACCCATGCGTCCGACAGCATCGACAGCGGTCGAGGCACGTCGCTGCTGAGGCAGAAACGGCTCAATGCGCTGCTCCCTTGCGGGCCGAGCGTATCGATGTTCGGTCTCGAGTTGACCCTGCAACCGGCATCCGCACAGCCTGGATCCCGCCATCGACTGACCTGATTTGTTACCCCGGCGAGAGCCGATCCGCGAGAAGAGCCAAGGGTGCCGAACCGGTCTATCCGGACTGTGGTCTCAGAGGACGTCTGATTCACGTACTTTGCGTGTTATGTGGGTTTAGCCGTATCGCCAGGTTGGGGTGGTTTCGGCGGTGAGGCGTTTGGCGGTGTTGTCGATCATGGCGATCTGGATCATGGTGG
>NZ_BSTL01000093.1 GCF_030269485.1 Actinoplanes sp. NBRC 103695
GCAAAGATCCGGGACGGGTTTGGGTTGCCGTCCCGGATCTTGTTTGTGTTGTTGTGTTTAGCGTTGTAGTGCGAGTTGTTCGTTGTCGGTGTGTGCGTGTCGCCCTCCCGGGGGCGCGGCCGTCGGGCGGGATAGTCGGCTTGGCCACCAGATTCGTCGGTCGATGAGCAGGGTGATGGCGGGTACCAGGATTGAGCGGACGAGTAGGGCGTCGAGCAGGACGCCGAAGGCGACGAGGAATCCGACTTCGATGAGCATGACCAGTGGGAGTGAGGCGAGGACGGCGAAGGTGGCGGCGAGGACCAGGCCTGCCGAGGTGATGACGCCGCCGGTGGCGGAGAGGGCTTTGAGCATGCCGTCTCTGGTGCCGAGGCGTGCGGTTTCCTCTCGTGCTCGGCTGGTGAGGAAGATGTTGTAGTCGACGCCGAGGGCGACCAGGAACAGGAATGCCAGTAGTGGTACCGAGTAGTCGAGGCCTTTGAATCCGAGGATGGTGTCGAAGACGAAGACGCTGCCGCCGAAGGCTGCGGCGAATGAGACGATGACGGTGGCCATCAGGATCAGCGGGGCGACGACCGCGCGGAGTAGTAGCCCGAGGACGATCAGGACGACGGCGAGTACGAGGGGGATGACCAGTTTTTCGTCGCGGCTGGTGGTTGTTTCGGTGTCGAGGTTTTCTGCGCTTGGCCCGCCGACGATCGCTTCTGCCCCGGTCACGGTGTGTACGGCGGTGCGTACTCTTTTGATGGTGTCGTATTCGGCGGCGGTGTCCGGCGCGTCGGTCGGGAACACGGAGATGTCGGTCCAGCCGCCGCTGCTCTGGCCTGGGCTGGCCTGGGCCACGCCGGGGGTGCGTTTGACGATGTCGAGTATCTGTTGCTGGTATGCCGGCCGGGTGTAGATGGTCATCGGCTGGCCGCCGAGTTCCGGGAAGTGCTGGCGTAGAACGGTGAAGCCGGTGACTGATTCCGGCGGGTCCAGGAACTGGTCCTGTTCGCGCAGGGCGCCGGTGTTGCCGGTCAGTCCGACGGCGAGTACGCCGAGGATTGCCAGCGAGCCGAGTGTGGCTACCCACCGGCGGCGGTTGATGGCGGCGCCGAGGCGTCCCCACAGTCCCGGCTTTTCCTGCAGGGTTGTGCTGAAGCGTGGGATGGCCGGCCAGAAGATCCACCGGCCGAGTACCACGAGCATCGCCGGGAACAGTGTCAGCATGGCCACCAGCGCGCACAGGATGCCGGCCGCGCCGATCGGGCCCAGCCCGCTGATGCTGTTGAGGTCCGCGGCGAGCAGGCAGAGCAGCCCGGCGATCACGGTGGCCGCGGACGCGACGATGGCCGGCGCGGCGCCGCGCAGCGCGTGGATCATCGCGACCCGGACGTTGTTGTGGTGGTGCAGCGTTTCTCGATATCGGGCGATGAGCAGCAGCGCGTAGTCCGTGCCGACGCCGAACACCAGGATTGTCAGCAGCGCCGAGTTCTGGTTGTCGACCACGATACCGAAGCCCTTGACCAGCAGGTAGACGGTCGCCATCGAGGTCAGCGCGGCCGCGCCCACGGCCACCAGCGGGACGAACCACAACACCGGGCTGCGGTAGGTGAGGATGAGCAGGACGGTGACGACGATGACGGTGGTGAGGAACACTTGCAGGTCGATGCCGTCGAAGACGGCGTCCAGGTCACCGTCGATCGCGGCGGGGCCGGTCACCTCGAGGTCCAGACCGGCGGGGCGGTCCTTCGCGGCGTCACGCACCGGCCCGACGATCTCCTCCGGCGGGCCGTAGGCCGTGTTCACCTCGAGGGTGAACATCATCGCCTTGCCGTCGTGGGACGGCCTGATCGGCGGGCCGTCGTCGTCCTCCTCAGCCGCCGCCGCTGTTTTCGGCGGGTACCGCTTGGCAAGAGCGTTGTAGTGACGCCCGACCGCGGCACGGTCGTTGTAGGTCAAGCCACCGGCACGGTGATAGACGAACACGAACGTGTTGTCCTCACCACCGGGCAGACTGTCCTCCAGCACCGCCACCTTGGTGGACTCGGCACTGGCCGGCAACGCGTCCACAGCCTTGTCCGTGGTCACCGAACTCAACTTCCCACTCAACGGCACCATCACCGCCGCCAGCACCACCCACAAACCAATCACCAGCCACGGCACCCACCGGCCCGCCAACCGACCAGGCGGCACTTCCCCAGACGACACTGCGTCGACTGCCATCAATAGCCTCCTACACCCGTTACCTCGCTCACCTGACGCCGACTTCCTACCGAGCGAACCTGAGACGAGCGTTAATACCGCCGCTCAACCCGGTTTGACGAACCAGATACCCA
>NZ_BSTL01000094.1 GCF_030269485.1 Actinoplanes sp. NBRC 103695
GCGATACAGACGCACAGCACGCGCCCTCAGTTCGTCGGGGTACTTCTTCGGTGCGGCCACAGAACGTCCTCCCCATGATCAGTCGATCATGTTTGAGAGGCTCCACCAAACCGGGGGGAACTCAGGTGGCGCGGCTTGTGGTGAACAGTTGCGCGAGAGTGTTGTCGGGTAGGCCCAAGCGAAGGTGCAGGACGGTGGCCAGGACCCGGTCATTGAACGCGAATGTGGATGGCCGTCCGGATCGGGGGGCGTGGGGCGGGTTCCGTTGCGGTCGGCGGTGTCCAGGGATTCTCGGTATGCCGTGTGGATGGCTTCTTGACGGGTGTCGCGCAGGGTGTTGAGGGCGGTGGTCAGGGTGGTCAGTTCTTCGGTGGTCATGCCAGTGAATGCGTGATGCGCCAACGTGTCCGGTGCCGGGTTGTGGGCGTCGTCGCCGGTCGCCGCGGCGGTGTCGGCGTCGGTGGTCGGTGGTCGGTGGGTGCAGGGTGTAGTTCCAGTCGCCGTGGAAGGTGTGCTGGGCGATGGGGAGGGCGGCTATCTGGGCGTCGCTGATCTGGATGCCGGTGGGGTATTCACCGGTGTCGAGCTGGGCGTGCACGCTCAGTCCGGTCCCGGTCGTGGTCGCCGCGATGGACTGCAGGATGACTTCGTGACTGGTCAGGGGCCGCCCGCGCCAGTTCATGGTGATGTGGCAGAACAGCCGGTGCTCGATCTTGTTCCATTTGCTGGTATCGGGCCAATGCCGTTGTCTGAAGACTGAACTATCGCAGGTGCAGGGTGATGTCTTGGTCGTGACGCGTCGCGTTGGTGGCGTTGTCGTTGCCTGAGAGGGCGGTTTGTGAGTTTTCCGTAGTTCGTCATCGCTCAATGTCGTGACCTTCGAGCTGCGCCGATGTCTGCTCGGTGGGCATGCTGGTTGAGCAGGTCATGGGCGAACGGAAGGCGTATCCCAGCGACCTCACCGATGAGCAGTGGGCGGTGGTGGGCCCGTTCCTGGACGCGTGGAAAGCGCGGCATCCGTCGGTGTCGGGGCATCAGGGCCGCTACTCGTTGCGGGAGATCCTGAACTCGATCTTCTATCAGAACCGGACCGGCTGTCAGTGGGCTTATCTGCCGCATGACTTGCCACCGAAGTCCGCAACCTATTACTACTTCGCGTTGTGGCGTGACGACGGCACCGACCAGGCCATTCACGATCTGTTGCGCTGCCAGGCCAGGGAGAAAGCCGGCCGCCGGGAAGATCCGTCCGCGATCATCTTGGACACCCAGTCGATCCGCGCCGCGAACCACGTTCCCGCCGCGACCACGGGTAAGGACGCCGGGAAGAAGGTGCCGGGCCGTAAGCGTGGGCTGGCGGTGGACGCGCTCGGGTTGATCATCGCGGTGGTGGTGACCGCCGCGTCGGTCACCACCACCGTGATCGGCGTGCGGCTGCTGGACAAGGTCGTCGAGCACACCCCGACCGTCACCCGGGCGTGGGTGGACGCCGGTTTCAAACACGACCTGGGCATCCACGGCGCCCTGCTCGGCGTCGACGTCGAGGTGGTCAAGCCATCCGACACGAAGCCGGGGTTCGTGCCGATCGCGAAACGGTGGGTGGTCGAACAGATCAACGGCACGTTGATGCTGCACCGGCGCCTGGTCCGTGAGTACGAGAGCCGCCCGGAGTCGTCCGCGTCGCGCACGCTGTGGGCGTCGGCGGCCAACCTCGTGCGCCGGCTGACCGGCAGCAGCACACCGTCCTGGCGGGATCCGACGTGAACACCACGACCATTCTGGACCTGATTGCCGCCCGGGAAGCCGCCGCGGCCGCCGCCCGCGACGAGTTACGTGAGCAGCAGGCCAAACTCGCCGCCGAGGTGGCCGGCATCGAGTGTGAGCTGGCCGATCTGGCGACCACCCGCCAGACCCTGACCAAGATCCTCGAACACGAGGTGACCACGTCTGAGCCGGCCGTCATCAGCGAGCCTTACCAGCAGATCCTCGCCGTGTTCACTCCCGATCGCGACGCCCTGCGCGCGAAGGACGTCTGCCTGGCCCTCGGCATCGGCACCGAACCGAAGGACACCGAAGGACACCGAAGGCATCCGCGCCAAGCTGAAACGCCTGGTCAACCGGCACATCCTGACAGAGACCCAACCCGGCCTCTTCACCCTCAAACCGAACCGGACATAGCCCCACGGACCACCCTCTGAGAGGGCAGTAAGTGCCCGCCTGCCGCTTTCGCGGGTTGTGGTGTGCTCGGCCCGGTTCCAGGTGTTTCGTCGTCGCTCGATGGCGTGACGTGGTGGGTGTGGCTGAGGTCGGGCACGCTCGTGGCG
>NZ_BSTL01000095.1 GCF_030269485.1 Actinoplanes sp. NBRC 103695
GTCGTCGTTCCGGTCGGTCACATCCGGGCTCGCGGCCTGAACCATCTCGGCCAGCACCGACGTTCCCGCGCCGCGATCGTGGAGCTGCGCGGCCATATCCAGCAGGACGTCCGACCGGCCCTCGGCCGGCGTGCCGAGGAAACTCCGCACCGTGCCCGGCAGGCCGAGGCGCCGCCCTCGGACGTCCGGCCGCAGCAGCCGCACCGACGGGACCTCCGGCACCCGCTCGCCCATCCCGGTGACCCGCAGCAGGAAGTCGTCGGACGTGACGAGTTCCGTCCGCTCCTCCTCGTCCATCATCTCGCGCTGCCGCTCCGGGTTCACCTCGAGCAGCACCTCGAGAGCTTCCTCCGGCGCCCTGCCGGCCACCGGCACCGCCTCCGAGACGGCGGAGCGGTGCGCGTCCACGTCGATCCCGGCGTACGTCTCCTCCGGCCGCCCGCCGCGGCCGCCCGGTCGGCGAGGCCGGAAGCGAATACCCGAACCACTCCCGTCGCCGCCGGGCGCATGCCACGCGACGGCGTTGTACCGGTCGAGCACCGCCGCCGTGTCGGCGTCGATCGCGCCCCAGGTCACAACCGCCGGCAGCACACCCGCCTGACGGAACAGCTCGAGGGTGTGGTTCAACGCCCGCACGTCCGGCGTCGCTGGCCGGCCGCCGGGCTCGGCCACCCCCAGATGCAGCGCCGGGACGTCGGTCGTCGCCGCCAGCGCCGCGCCCAGACCGGCATCGAGCAGCGCGGCCACGTCCCGTCCGGGCGAGCCGGCGCGAACCGGATCCGTGCCGGCCAACGAGTACAGATGCGGCACGGCCGGGTCCGGGCGGTTGAGCCGGGCCGTGAACGCCTCGTACGCGGCGGAGGTCGCCGTGTCCGCGGTCAAGTCGCCGGTGAGGAATTCGGTGAGCGAGATCGCCTTCGGCGCAGTGGCTTCCGGCTGCGAGGGAAGCAGCGAGACCTCCGCACCGGTGAGGTGATCGTCCCGGAATCGCATGCGGCCGTCGAGCGGACGGCCCTGCCGGTTGGCCAGGCTCCGGGCCAGCGAGTCGATGTCCCGGTGACCGCCGAAAGCGCGGTTCATGTCCGGGAAGACCACCGGGTGGAAGCCCGCCTCGATCAGCAACCGGTGCAGCAACAGGCCGATGTTGAGCCGGGCGTTGCCCTCCCGGTGGAAATGGCCGATGTGCAGGGCGACGATCGTCTCGCTGATGGCCCGCAGCCGGTCGAACGGTCTGACGGCGGACTCCGCCGCGGCGTAATGCCGATCCAGGATGCGTCCGACCAGGACCGGCGCCTCCTCCGGGGAGTAGTTCGGCGTGAACACCAGCCCGCCCGGGCGGGTGTCGAGCAGGACGATCGGCTCCGCCGCTCGGTCGGCCGAGACCAGCGGCCGTCCGTCGATCCGCAGCTCGCGTACGGACGGAGCGAGCGGTCCGTCCGGACCCGTCTCGGTCACCTCGGCCGCGCCGCCCCGGCCGGTCCAGTCCGAGCCGCCCGGCAGGTGCCGCACCACCGCGGCGTGGATCTCGTGGTACGTGGCCACGTCGACCCGGCCGGACGGCGCCGCCGGGAACAGATGGGTGCGATACGCCTCGACCATGCTGTCCCGGAACCCGGGCTCCCGCGGGTGGTCGTAGATCAGGCCGGGGTTGTCCCGCCGCCAGTTCTCCACCGACTGCTGGTGGACCGGATCGATGTAGAGACGCCACCAGTCGACCTCCGGCGTGCCACCGCCACGGCGGCCGAACCCCCCGACGCCCGGTCCGCCACCGACGCCCGAGCCGCCGCGGCCGTCCGTCCCGTCTGACCAGCGGCGCGGATCCCACACCACCGCCGCAGCCGGTCGAGCAGGGTCGTTGTTCACCCCGCCGGCGGACGGCGGCACCGTCTGGGACTGGGGCGGGTCGAGGGTGATGGTGCGGCTGTCGCGCAGCATCTCCCCCGTGGTCGGCACCTGGATCGCCGGGAGCAGGGCACGCAACTCGACAGAGGCGGAATCGTAGGCCAGGACCGCAGCGTAAACCTTAC
>NZ_BSTL01000096.1 GCF_030269485.1 Actinoplanes sp. NBRC 103695
TCTAGCCCTGGACTTCGCACATGCTTTGGAGTGAACGTCCGTCACTCTGATCAAGATCGATGTGTTGGTCTGGGTATGGGTGTGCTGGGTGCTCCGCGTCGTAGTGCTGTGTGTCCTCGTGCCGAGTTGGTCGAGGGTGTTGTGCTGGAGAAACGCCTCGGGTCGTTGCCGGTGATCGCGGATTTCTGCCGCCGGATCGATATCGCCGGGATCATCGACGGGTTGTGCCCGGTCCGGGATATCGCGTTCGCGACGCATGGCCAGGTCATCGAGGTGTTGATCGCGAACCGGTTGACGAACCCGTCCGCGATGGCTGGGGTTGTCGACTGGGCGCGGGCGTGGGCGGTCCCGGAGGTGTACGGGATCGCCGCGTCCGCGTTGGGCGACGACCGGCTCGGCCGGGCGTTGGACGCGGTCGCCGAGCACACCGACACCATCGTCGGGACGGTCGGCGCGGCGGCGATCGACGCCTTCGGCATCGACGTCACCCGGCTGCACTGGGACATGACCTCGATCTCGCTGTTCGGTGCCTACGCGGACAACGACCCGGACTATCCGCAGCCGGGGTGGGGGCATCCGAAAGACCGGCGCCCGGATTTGAAACAGATCCAGGCGGGCATCGCGGTCAGCGCTGACGGAGCGGTCCCGGTTTTCCATCAGGTCTACGACGGCGGCGCGGGCGAGATCGCGCAGGTCGTCGACGCCATGCACGCGTTGCAGGAACTGGCCGCTACGCCCGGGTTCTTGATGGTCGGGGACTCGAAACTGATCTCCTACGGCAACCTCACCGCGATGACCGACGCCCGAGTCCGGTTCCTCGCCCCCCTCGCAGCGGCAAGGGTCCCGGCCGGCCTGTTCGCGGGTATCGACCCGGCCGCCACCGTGACGGTGGACTACATCGCCGCGCGAGACATCAACAAGCCGGCCGCCAAGCGCTGCGCCTACCGGGTCACCGAAGACGTCATGCGCCTTGCCGGACCACGCAAAACCGACCGGGTGCACCAGGTCCGACGGATCCTGGTGCACTCCAGCGCGAACCAGCACGCCGCCCAGGCCGCCCGGCAGCTCAAACTCGGCAAAGCCCGCGCTGATCTGGACACCCTCACCCGGACCGCCGGCACCCGGTATCACCCCGACATCAACGCCGTCACCGCGAAAGCCGCGCAGATCAGCAAGAAACGGCGTGTCGGCGCCTACCTGCACACCACCGTCACCGTCGATCCGGACACCGGCAAACCCGTTTTCACCTGGCACTTCGACCAGAACACGATCGACGCTGAAGCCGCTACCGACGGCTGGTACGCGCTGCTGACCAACCTCAACCCCGCCGACGCGGACGCCGCCGAAGTCCTGCGCCGTTACAAAGGCCAGAACACCGTGGAACAGCGCTACTCCACGATCAAAGGACCACTCGCCGTCGCACCGATGTTCCTGCAGACCAACCGCAGGATCACTGCACTGATCACCGTGATCTGCCTGGCCCTGCTCATCTTCAGCCTCATCGAACGCGAAGTCCGCCGCCGGCTCGCCGAGCAGGACCAGACCGACATGGCCGGCTTCTACGCCTTCGACAACAGGGCCGTCAGACCCACCGGCCGACTCATCCTGCAAGCCCTGCACGACCTACGACTCATCCCCGCCCACCACCAGCAACCACCCAAAATCCCCCAACCCGGCTGGCTCCAAGCCCAACTCCTCGCCCTGCTCGAAGTCGACCCCACCCGACCACGCTGGCTATAACGGCAGTCCAAAAGCATGTGCGAAGTCCCGGTCTAGC
>NZ_BSTL01000097.1 GCF_030269485.1 Actinoplanes sp. NBRC 103695
CGCGATACAGACGCACAGCACGCGCCCTCAGTTCGTCGGGGTACTTCTTCGGTGCGGCCACAGAACGTCCTCCCCATGATCAGTCGATCATGTTTGAGAGGCTCCACCAAACCGGGGGGAACTCACTGCAAGGTGCGATGCGGATCGCAGAGTCTCGCCAGATGGATGTCGAGCAGCTACCGCGCAACGCCTTCAAGACAACGTTGCAGCGGACGGTCCAGGCGCTCAAGCGGCACCGGGACATCTACTTCAGGAACGACCTCGGCAACCGCCCTTCCTCGATCATCATCACCACTCTGGCGGCCCAGTCCTACGAAGCGGGCGGTGATCTGTTCAACGTGCTGCGTCACGTCGTCCAAGAGATGCCTGATCACGTTGAGTCCCGGTTCGGCCGGCACGTCATCGCCAATCCGGTCGAGCCGGGCGAGAATTTCGCCGACCGATGGATCGGACATCCGGTCCGCGCCCGACGCTTCTTCGAGTGGCTCAAAGCGGCACAACGCGACTTCACCGCTATCGGTGACGCCCAAGACACCGACGGGATGGTGGACCGGACCGCGCTCGCGCTCGGGATTCGAGCCGCCCGCGCCGCCGCGCAATTCGCCGCGACCGGGACCGTCGCCCACCGGTCGACGGTAAGTGCCACGCGGATCCCGGCTGGAAGCGACCGCTTCGCGTGACAAAGCCCTGGGAGCGGGAACTCACGACCGAGCGGGAAGATTTTCGCCGCATCCTGACTGTCGCCGGGTTCAGCGGCGAGGGCGACACGCTGCGTGGCCCGGTTAGGTGGTGCAGTAGTAATGAAAAGGCGGTCACGGCCACCGTCGAGGTCATCTTGACCTCCGCATACCCGTTCGCGCCCCCACGGGTCCGCGTGATCGAGGCGGGTATCCCGCTGAAACTGACCTTCCACCGCGAGCGGGACGGCGGATTGTGTTTGTGGCCGTCCGACACACCGGTGGAGGGCGCACCGTGGCGCGACCCTGCGCAATTTCTGTGCAGGGTGGCCGCTTGGCTGCAGCAGACCGAAGTTGGCTGGCCCGGCGACTCAGCGTGTGACCTCGAACGGTACCTGCCGACCGCGGGTGGGTTGGTGCTTTAAGATCTATCCTCGCTGACCAGCATCCACGGCTGTGTTCGCACCAGCGCATCCCCCGACAAAACGCGTGTGACGATCACCAGCCAAGTCCAGGCACCTCCTGCGCGACCTCAGCGACGTCATCGCGGCAGACCCACGATCGGTCGGCGGTATCGACAGCTGGCGTGGGTGGCCCTTCGCCCCTTGCTCGGCGACGACGCCGGCCAGGTCGGTTGGCTCATCGGCGCCGGTATCGTGACGTACCTGGTGCTGCGTTACCGGCGCGGCTCCTCCTGCGGAGTACTCGCCCTCACTGCGCGTCCCTCCGCAGCCCGACCAACGCAGATCGAAATCCAGGCATGTGAAGCCGCCGACACCAGCGTGCCTACGCGCCTGCTACGCGCCGGCACGACGGCCGGCGAGCTCACCGGATGCAAGGTAGCAGTGGTGGGAGCCGGAGCTATCGGATCGTTCGTCGCTGACCTGTTGTTCCGTCACGGCGTCCGGGCGCTAGTACCAACGCCGTTCAGTTAGGCGGTCGGGTGGATCGTCAAGGCGTGTCTGAGGCATAGAGCAGCGGAGCTCCGGTATAGAGGGTGGTCACTCTAAGACGCCCTTGAACCTGGAGCTCCGCTGGCTGAT
>NZ_BSTL01000098.1 GCF_030269485.1 Actinoplanes sp. NBRC 103695
TCGCCCAATGGGACATCCACCACCAGCAGGCCGTGTTCGGACCAGACGACAACCAAACCCGCACCCCTTCCGACGGCCACACCCTCGACGCCCTGACCGACCCACCCACACACACCTACCCCACCGGAGGCAGGACCGGCGAAGAATGGGCAGCAGGGTTCCAGAGAGCAATCCTGAAGCGACAAAGCACGAACATCGCCTCTAGTAAAGCAGACGATGATGCGGGCATCGGAGTCCATCAGCGGTGGAAGCGCGCGAAAGGGATGAAAGAATTCAGCAAGGCGGAGTTGGACGTGTTCGCCCTGTTCCGGAAGGAACTACCTGCGGGCCACCCGGACAAAGACACTCTTGACGGTCTCATCGCGACGAACGACGCAGATAACATATACCATCCAGATTTCGACTACACAGGAAGACGGGCACAAGAGCAGAGAAGCCAGACGGCTCGGGAGCGCGACGTAAGGCCCGCCCAGGTGCGTGAGTCCGAGGCTGAACTACTGCAAACCATGGGCGGTGTCCCGGAAAGCGAACCAACCGTTTTCCTTACTAAGCACTACGCCCCTTACTTCCGCAGCGCTTTCACCGCCCTAAAAGGCAGAAGAATGCCGACGGACTATGTGGTAGACGGCGTCAAGGTTGGGCAAAGGTTGAGAAAACTTCGCCAGGGTGAAGCCTCTCCGGAGGAGGTGCACGAGCTGGCCTACTTCGGCGTTTTGCTGTCCGGCCGGAATGCTGACGCGATCAGAGAGCGACATGGCCAGCTCAAGGCGACAGGTGCACTCCATCCCGACCTCCCACGATGGGAAAGAGAGGGGCAGGAGCGGGAGAGGCAGGAGAGGCAGGAGAGGCAGGAGAGGCAGGAGAAGGAAAGGAGAAGGAAACGAGAGTACCCTACGCAAGAGGAGTTAGAGAAAAAGCGAGCCTCTAGTAGGGCATACGCCCTGAGGAGGCGGGAGCGGGAGTCAGCGGACGAGCGGAGATCACGGCGCCAAAAGGAGGACTATTCGAGAAGGCAGAGGTATTTGGTTGCCCCCGGGACGGGTGGGCCGGGCGGTGACGTGACGACCTACAATATTAAAAATAGGCCTCAGACGTGGAGTTGGGACGAAGTCAAGCAGTTGCACTCGCGTTATAGCCGTTCTAATGTTGTGTGGTATATCGACTATCAGACATGGGAACGGTGGCCGGCCAGCGAGGGCGAGGTAGCGCCGTCAAAGCGGCCGTATTCGCAGGAGGACTCACAGCGGATAGCGTTGGAAAACGAGGATTACGAGGATTACGAGCCCGATTACTCGACTCCTGCGCCGTTGCCTGACTGGCCGGGTGTCTCCGGTGGTCCGTACCCCTCGTCTTCGGTGTCTGCCGATCCTCAGCCGCTGACCGGTACCGGCTTCGACTACACCGGTTTCAACCCGTACCCCCCGTCCTCGGCGCCTGCTGCTCCTAACCCCACCGGTGGCGACCACGACTACCCCCACTTCGATGACGGCGGCCCGGACGTGGCTAACTGGCCCGGCATGTCCGGTTCGGGTGGTCGTGGCGGTGGCGGGGGTGGCTTCTACCAGCAGCAGCGGTTCTTCCCGGCGGCGGTCGAGATCACCGGTGGTGGTCGGGATGGTTCGGGCGTGCGGCAGCCGGGTGTTGATGGTGCCGTTGCGGGTGTGGGTT
>NZ_BSTL01000099.1 GCF_030269485.1 Actinoplanes sp. NBRC 103695
CCTCAGTCTTTCGCTTGGCCGTCGGCCCATAGCTATGATTCGATGAATGCGATTCGCGTGCTTTTAGCTGTTCTGTAGGCATGGTGAGGGCCCGGCGCTCGGCCGGGTTCCTCCGTGTTGCTGGTTGGTGCGTGAGCCGCGAAGTCAGCCGGTTGGCCGTGGTAGTGCGGCGAGGTTGCTGAACGCGCTGGTCAAGGCGTCGGTCCAGGGCCAGTTGGCGGCGATGGCGAGGCGGGTCTGGCGGGCGGTGCGGGTGATCCGGGCGGCGACGTGCAGCAGCCGGTAGCGCAGTTTCTTGGGCTCGGCGCGGGCGAGGTCGCCGTCCAGGAGCAGGGTTTGGGTCCAGGCGAGCAGGTCGATCCCGGTCAGGGCGAGTTGCAGCCAGGCCTGGTTGATCGCGAAGACGCGGGACGGGAACCGGCCGAAGCCGGTGTTCTTGCCGCAGCGGATGCGGTCCTCGACGCGGGCGTGGGCCCGGTGCCGGGCTTCCAGCAATTGCAGGGATCCGTTGCCGGGCTGGGTGTCGGTGGCGACGACCTGGTGCCGCCACCCTTCGATGGTGTCGAACAAAGAGAGTTGGGCGCCGGGGTGCGGGCGTTCCCGGCGGACCAGGAACCGGGTGCCGTCGGGCCAGCCGGTGGCGTCGATCAGGCCGGTGATTTCGCAGACCTCGGCGTGTTCGCGCAGCCCGCCGTCGGTGTCGAGGGCGGGGATCCAGCCGGTCGCGGCCCGGATCGCTTCCCGCACGGGTTCGGTGATCGCGGCGCCGACACTGAACCGGATGTCGAGATGCTGCTGCTCGCGCAGCCTGCGGATGTGGGCCAGGAAACCGTGGCTGGAACCGGCCGAATCACTGCGCAGCAGGATCGGGGTGCCGTGCCGGACGGCGTCGGGAATCTGAGCGAGGGCTTGGTCGAGGACGGTGATGTGGTCGGTGGTGGTGTTCGATCCGGCCCGGCCCTCACGCAGCATGCCGGCCAAAGCTTCACCGGTGTTGTCGAGAAAGCACAGCAGCGGATGGAACCCGAACGTCTTCTTCCAGGTCCGGGTCGCGGACTCCTTTTCGGAGTGACTAATAACGATGGTCGCGTCGATGTCCAGGACCAGACCGGCGATCGGCTGGCCGGCCACCATCGGCCGGGGCAGATCACCGCGGACCTCGGCGTGCTGAGCCCAGGCAACCTCACGGGCAGCAGCCCGGGCGGTCCGCAGGTCGGCCAGAAGCGTGTCGTCGAGGCGGGACAGCAGCCGCCACGCGCTCGGATCGGAGGCGACCGGCCCGAACAAGGCCGGCTGGTTGCGCAGCACCGCCAGATCGGCGATGGCCTCACCGCCATCGGCCAGCATCACGGCCAGATCGACGGCGATCCGGCCCGGGTCATGCCCGCGCCGTCGCCGCCGCAATCCGGCCAACGCCTGACTGAAAGCACTGGTCAAACCCGTCGCGTCAGCGAGATCGGTGAGGAGCCGGGCACCGGCGTGACCGACCACGCCCCGCCCACCTCCGGCCACCGTAATCTTCGGACGTGTTGCGGTAACCTGCACCCTGCAAGTGCCTTCCGTGACAGGAAACTTGGACCCTCAGCAAGTCCTATTTTCCCTGATCAGAAGGCACTTCTTCGTTTCTGCCCAGTCCTTGGACACCCCTTAACGAAGGGTCGAGG
>NZ_BSTL01000100.1 GCF_030269485.1 Actinoplanes sp. NBRC 103695
GGGTCGTGGGATGCCGATTTCGTCGGCCCGTTGCAGGCGAAGGTTGCTGAGTTGTCGGAGCGGCTGGAGGTGCCGCATTTCCGGTTGAACGGCCGGCGGGGTGAGGTGCTGGACGGCAGGTCGACCCTGGAATCCGGGCTTGGGGAGGTGTTGCACCACGGGCTGGACCACAACCGGGGTCTTCGGGTCGTGCTGGCTCATGAGGCGAACGATCAGGCCATCTGGCTGACCACCCAGCTGGATGGGCGGTCGTTGGTGCATCTGGACGATAGCTGGAAGGAGCAGTGGGTGGTCAGGGGTCCGGACGGGCAGACGGATCGCTTCGTTTCTCCCGACGATGCGGTGCGGCGTGCGGCGGAGTTGGCCGATCCTCGTGCGGACACCACGATGCCGCAGCTGCGGGAGTTGCTGGCGTTGCCGACGATGAAGGACGCCGAGCGATACTTCGGTGAGCACGTCGACCGGGTGCGTACCCCGGAGGCCGCGGATGAGCTGGTCCGGCTGGTCCGGCAGTACAACGAGCACATCACGCGCCCGGATCGGCTCGGTGACGGCCTGATCCGCGACAGCCCGTTCTTCGTGCCGGACGTCATCACGCCGGCGTTCAGCACGGTGGTGAAGACGGCGGTGAACGCCGCGGCTGATCCGCCCGCTGAGTCGATCGCGCCGCGTAGCCAGTGGCTCGCCGACCCGATCACGGCGCCGGTGCTGCGTGCGGACGAGAACCTGTTGTTCGGTTATCTCACCGACCGTCCGTTGAATCTCCCGAGTCGGGTGGGCGAGTATCTGACTGGTCTGCTCTGGTTGCGGGAACTGGTGGCTGCCCAGCTCAGCACGGCGACCGGGCTCACTCCGCGTGATGGGCTGACGGTGATCCGGGCCAAGGGCGAGATGGACGGCGAACGCGCGGCCCGGACGCCAGGACAGCCGGAACGGCTTCGCGCGCATGCGGCCATCACGGAGAACCTGATCGCTCTGATTCACCCGGATCAGGTCGACGACACCGCCGCGAACCTGCAGTCGCTGCTGACGCTGATCGAGTGTCTGTCCGGTGAGGACCGGGTGGCCTGGTACTACGTCATCAGGCATGCGAGTACCTCGTTCCCGCACGTGGAAAAGGCCCTGACCGACCTCCGGAACCGGATCTCCGACTGCGTCCAGTGAGCCACACTCGCGCGAAAGGCTTGTGATGTCGGGTACGCCCCTCTGTTTCCCGTCCATCGTCGACAGCGGGATGTACTTCGCGTTGGACCCTGATGCCGCGATCCCGCCGTGGGTGCGCGACGCCCCACGGATCACCGGTGGTGTCGTCCGGGTGTATTTCGGCCCCGGCGCGCGTGAGGCGCTCAGCGTCAAAGAAGCGCTGGTACGCAGCCGGCTACCCGGCACACGCTGGATCGACGTCCCGCACCCGGATGAGGTGGCGGCGATGACCCCCACCGACGCCGGACGACGTGCTGACGATCACGGCCTGCCCGTGGATTTGCCCGGCCGGACCGACCTGCTCGAAGCTGCCGACAACAGCGTTCGGGCGATCAACGACCAGCATGAGGAGGTCGGCGCTGACC
>NZ_BSTL01000101.1 GCF_030269485.1 Actinoplanes sp. NBRC 103695
CTAGACCCAACGTCGTTCAGTTAAGCCGGTGTGGTGATCGTCAAGGCGTGTCTGAGACGTAAGCAGCGGAGCTCCTGTATAGAGGGTGGTCACTCTAAGACGCCCTGAACACGGGAGCTCCGCTGGCTGATCAGATTGCCATAACCCGAACGGTGGCGGTAGCCGCAGGAGTGTTCGCGCCCGGTCATCTGGGCGAGCTGACCCGGCTCATACCGTTCGAGATGGTCGATGACGTCTTGGCCACGACCCGGCGCACGCAGTCACGGGTACGGCTGCTACCCGCCCGGGTCGTGATGTATCTGCTACTCGCGGGCTGCTTGTTCGCTGATCTGGGCTACCGGCAGGTCTGGGCGAAACTTGTCAGCGGTCTGCACGGCCTGCCGATCGTGGTGCCCACCGGCAGCGCTTTACGTCAGGCCCGGCAGCGTCTTGGCCCGCAACCGGTGCGGGCGTTGTTCGACCTGGTACGCGGCCCGGCCGTCACCACCGCCACGCAGGTGCGGTGGCGGGGCCTGCTGCTGGCCGCCATCGACGGCACCACCCTGGTCGTCGCGGACTCACCGGCTAACACCAGCCGATACACCAAACACCGCTGCAACAACGAGACCAGTTCCGGTTATCCGCAACTACGGCTGAGTGCCTTATTGACCTGCGGCACCCGCTCGGTGATCGATGCCGTGTTCGACCCGGTCAACGTCGGCGAACTCGACCAGGCCCGCGCCCTGGCCCGCAATCTGCAACCGGGGATGCTGCTACTGGCCGACCGCTACTACGCCGCCGCGGAGCTGCTGAGCACCATCGCCGCGACCGGCGCTCACCTGCTGATCCGCGCCAAGGCCAACCGCCGGCTACCGATAATGCGACGCCTGAACGACGGATCCTGGCTGTCGCGCATCGGCACCCTGACCGTCCGGGTCATCGAAGCCCAGATCAGCATCACGACCACCCAAGGCACCCACACCGGGCACTACCGGCTACTGACCACCCTGCTCGACCCCCACACCCACCCGGCAGGCGAACTGATCCGGCTCTACCACGAACGCTGGGAGATCGAGACCGCCTACCTCGAACTCAAATCCTCGATCCTGGGCGGACGCGTCCTACGCGCCCGCACCCCCGACGGCATCGAACAAGAGCTCTACGCCCTGCTCATCGTCTACCAGTTGCTACGCACCGCCATGACCGACGCCACCGACAGCCAGCCCGGCGTCGACCCCGACCGAGCCAGCTTCACCACCGCCCTGAACACCGCCCGCGACCAAATCGTGCACGCCGCCGGGATCATCACCGGCACCGTCATCGACCTGGTCGGCGTCATCGGCGCCCAGATCCTGGCCAACCTGCTGCCCGAACGCCGGATCCGCACCAAAACCCGCATGATCAAACGCTCAAACAGCAAATACCAAGCCCGCGGACCAAACATCAACCGGCGCAGCTACCAAGCCACCACCAGCATCGCCATCATCATTCCCGACCCTTGACCACCACCACAGAGCCTTAACTGAACGACGTTG
>NZ_BSTL01000102.1 GCF_030269485.1 Actinoplanes sp. NBRC 103695
CAACGCCGTTCAGTTAGGCGGTCGGGTGGATCGTCAAGGCGTGTCTGAGGCATAGAGCAGCGGAGCTCCGGTATAGAGGGTGGTCACTCTAAGACGCCCTTGAACCTGGAGCTCCGCTGGCTGATCAGATTGCCATAACTCGCACGGTGACGGTAGCCGCGGGGGTGTTCGCACCGGGTCATCTGGGCGAGCTGACTCGTCTCGTTCCGTTCGAGATGGTCGATGATGTCCTGGCCTCGACCAGGCGTGCGCAGGCGCGGGTCCGGCTGCTGCCGGCCCGGGTCGTCATGTATCTACTCCTCGCCGGCTGCCTATTCGCTGAGCTCGGATACCAGCAGGTGTGGTCCAAGCTGACCAGCGGGCTGTCCGGCTTACCGCTCGCCTCGCCCACCGGCAGCGCGTTGCGTCAGGCCCGGCAACGACTCGGCCCGCAGCCGTTACAGGCGTTGTTCGACCTGCTTCGCGGGCCGGCCGTCACCAACGCCGCCCACGTGCGCTGGCAGGGTCTGCTGCTCGCGGTGATCGACGGGACCTTCCTGACGGTCGCGGACTCGCCCGCGAACACCAGCCGCTATGCCAAACAACGCTGCAACAACGGCAGTTCCGGCTACCCCCAGCTGCGATTGAGCGCCCTGCTGTCCTGCGGCACCCGGTCGGTGATCGACGCCGTGTTCGACCCGGTCAGCGTCGGTGAACTCGACCAGGCCCGCCACCTCGCCCGAAGCCTTCGGCCCGGGATGCTGCTTCTGGCCGACCGCAACTACGCCGCCGCCAGCCTGATCACCACCCTGGCCGCGACCCGTGCTGACCTGTTGATCCGCTGCAAAAATGGCCGCAAACTACCGATCCTGCGCCACCACCGCGACGGATCCTTCGCCTCAACGATCGGCGGGCTGCCGATCCGGGTCATCGACGCGCAGATCAGCATCACCACCACCGCAGGCACCCACACCGGCGGCTACAGGCTGATCACCACCCTGCTCGACCCAGCCACGCATACCGCCGCCGACCTGGTCAAGCTCTACCACCAGCGTTGGGAGATCGAGACCGCCTACCTCGAACTCAAATCCTCGATCCTGAGCGGTCGTGTCTTACGCGCCCGCACTCCCGACGGCGTCCAGCAAGAGGTCTACGCCCTGCTCAGCGTCTACCAGGTGCTACGCACCGCGATGGTCGACGCCACCGACAGCCAGCCCGGCCTCAACCCCGACCGGGCCAGCTTCACCACCGCCCTGAACACCGCCCGCGACCAGGTCGTGCACGCCGCCGGCATCATCGCCGGAACCGTCATCGACCTCGTCGGCGTCATCGGCACCCACGTCCTGGCCCACCTGCTGCCCGAACGCAGGATCCGCGTCAAATCCCGCATGATCAAACGCTCGAACTCCAAATACCAAGCCCGCGGCCCGAACATCGACCGGCGCAGCTACCAGGCCACCGCCAGCATCGACGTCATCAGCCCCGACCCTTGACAGCCAACGTCCCGCCCTAACTGAACGGCGTTG
>NZ_BSTL01000103.1 GCF_030269485.1 Actinoplanes sp. NBRC 103695
GCTGCGGGTCCATGCTCGGCAGCAACGGCTCAAGCCGTTCCCAGTCCTCATCAGTTAAATCACCAGCCACGACGAGACAACGATCGATCATCGCAACCGGTGATGATCCGTCAGATGCGCTCTAGGCGCTGCACCCGTTCTGCTCCCCACCATCGTGCGAACGTTGGCGGTAGTTTCCAGATGTGGTCCCGCCTACCTTCTATGCTCGGCCTGCGACGGTGGAGAGAAGCCTCGGCGCCACGCCGGCGCTGGCGAGCTGGGACAAGGCCGGATCCCCTGGGCAGCTTCGTTCCGCTGCGTTCGTCGCCGAGGCCTACGCCGTGCTCGCAGACACGCTACGAACCACCCCGGACCCACTCGCTCTGCAATTGAACGTCGGACTCTCCAACGCCGTACCGCTGCTCGCCTTCCACGATCTCGATAACTATCTGTTCCCGCTGGTCCCGAAGCTCGTCAAGAGCACCGGCCGGACGTTCGCTTCGGTGTGGGCACGCAAGCAGCACTCGGCAAGGTCCTCGGTTGCGGTTTGCCAGACCCACGCGATCGATGATCCTGGCGGCACGTACTCGTTCGACGTTGCTACGACTGCATCGACCGACAGCGCCGTCTATAAGCAACAGATCCGTGACCAGACATCCACGAACCAGCCGTTGCCTGCAGGGGCGGTTGCCCTGCAGCTTGCATTCGTGGTCGGGCCTCGCCGTGCATGGCCGAATCTTTGGAAGCCCACGATCGACGCACTTGGCACGATCTTGGGCCGCGATGCCGATGCCCGGGAGTGGAACGTACGCGATGGTCGCATCACTGATCTTGGCTTGCACTGCGTCGTCGAGGCGGACGCTGGCAAACACATCGCCATCGCTGTCCGAGCTCAGCTCTCAGAGCTTGGGTGATCCGCCGAGCAGGGCTCCGGCCCATGCCGGCCGTTAGTCCGGGATCAACTGCACCCCGCTCAGGAGCGGGCTACGCGCGACCGCTGCACCGCCGATCTACTTCCCGCTGTGTGCGAAGCGCTCCACGACCGCTCAGATTCGCGGCCGCATTGCCGACGTCACTTGACAGTCGATTCTGAAAGCGCCGGAGGTGCGCACTCTGCCACCGAGATTCGCCATGTTGGACCCTGCCATCCTTGTCTTCGGCATGCCGGACTCTCTCATCGGCACGTGCGTCGCCAGCTTGACTTCTCCGGCAACGCGCGGATCGCCGGACTGCTGGCGGAGGTGTGCGATGACGCCGGGCAGGCGCCTATCGGCTGGCCGTGAACGCCTCGGTCACCGTGTCCCGATTGCCAGTCCACCAGGCCAGCAATGCCTCAGCTTGAGTTCCCCCCGTTTCGACGGAGCGGTGGTTACCTGCTTCCGGTCGGGGCAGGGGTGAGGTTATCTGGCTCGGTCTGGGTGTGCCAGGCGGTCTCGTATTCGTCCGGGCTCAGGTAGCCGAGTT
>NZ_BSTL01000104.1 GCF_030269485.1 Actinoplanes sp. NBRC 103695
CAAGCCGCTACCCCGTCAACACCGACGGCGACCTCGCCCAATGGGATATCCACCACCAGCAGGCCGTGTTCGGACCAGACGACAACCAAACCCGCACCCCTTCCGACGGACACACCCTCGACGCCCTCACCGACCCACCAACACACACCTACCCCACCGGAGGCAGGACCGGCGAAGAATGGGCAGCAGGGTTCCAGAAAGCAATCCTGAAGCGACAAAGCACGAAAATCGCCGGGAAGAAAGCAGACGATGATGCGGGCATCGGAGTCTCTGACCGGTGGAAGCGCGCGAAAGGGATGCAAAAATTCAGCAAGGCGGAGTTGGACGTGTTCGCCCTGTTCCGGATGGAACTACCTGCGGGCCACCCGGACAAAGACACTCTTGACGATCTCATCGCGACGAACGTCGCAAATAACATAAAACATCCAGATTTCGACTACACAGGAACACGGGCACAAGAGCAGAGAAGCCAGACGGCTCTCGAACGCTACCAAAACTACCACGTTCCACCAGCGCCCCCTGAGGTCCGTGAGTCCGAGGCTGAACTACTGCAAACCATGGGCGTCCCGGGAAGCGAACCCGTCACTTTCCATACTAGGTACTACGCCCTTTACTTCCGCGCCGGTTTCGAGGAGCTAAAGGGCAGACGAATGCCGTCAGACTATACCGTCTACCTCCCTGAACACCCTGAACACGGCAGGGTCAAGGTTGGGCAAAGATTGCTAAATCTCCGCCATTTCCGAGCCTCTCCGGAGGAGGTGCACGAGCTGGCCTACTTCGGCGTGTTGCTGTCCGGCCGGAACGAAGACGCAATCAGAAACGAATACGACAGACTCAAGGAGATGAATGCACTCCATCCCGACCTCCCCCGATGGAGAAGAGAGGAGCAGCAGAGAAAACGGGATGAGGAAAGGGAGAGGGAAAGGGAGAAGGAAAGGAAAAGAAAGTACCCTACGCAGGAGGAGAAAGACAAGAAAAATGAGCGGCAACGAACCGCTTATAAGAGACGCCAGGAAAGGGGACTGACGGAGGATCAAAAAAGGAAAAAACAAGCCGATAGCACCGCATACTATGATGGAAAGCGGGAGAAGTTGGCTACCGCGCCCGGGACGGTTGGGCCGGGCAGTGACGTGACGACCTACGATATTAAAAATAGGCCTCAGACGTGGAGTTGGGACGAAGCCAAGCAGTTGCACCGGCGTTATGGTCGTCATCGTGTTGTGTGGTATATCGACTCTCAGACATGGGAACGGTGGCCGGCCAGCGAGGGTGAGGTAGCGCCGTCAAAGCGGCCGTATTCGCAGGAGGAGCAACAGCAGGTAGCGTATTCGCAGGAGGAGCAACAGCAGGTAGCGTA
>NZ_BSTL01000105.1 GCF_030269485.1 Actinoplanes sp. NBRC 103695
CTCGCCCAATGGGACATCCACCACCAGCAGGCCGTGTTCGGACCAGACGGCGATCAGCCCTCTGCCCCTTCCGACGGACACACCCTCGACGCCCTCACCGACCCACCAACACACACCTACCCCACCGGAGGCAGGCTGCCGCGGACCGGCGAAGAATGGGCAGCAGGGTTCACGAAAGCAATCCTGAAGCGACAAAGCACGAACATCTCCGGGAAGAAAGCAGACGAGGATGCGGGCATCGCAGTCTCTGACCGGTGGAGGCGTGCGAAAGGGATGAAAGCATTCAGCAAGGCGGAGTTGGACGTGTTCGCCCTGTTCCGGATGGAACTACCTGCGGGTCACCCGGACAAAGACACTCTTGACGATCTCATCGCGACGAACGACGCAAATAACATAAAACATCCAGGTTACGACTACACGGGAAGACGGGCACAAGAGCTGAGAAGCCAGGCGGCTCGGGAACGCGACCAAGGGTCCGCCCTTGCCGCCCCTGAGGTGCGTGAGTCCGAGGCTGAACTACTGCAAATCATGGGCGTCCCGGCAAGCGAACCCGTCGCTTTCCATTCTAGGTACTACGCCCCTTACTTCCGCGCCGGTTTCGAGGAGTTAAAAGGCAGACGAATGCCGAAAGGCTACACCGTCCACCTCCCTGAACACGGCGTCGTCAAGGTTGGGCAAAGATTGCAGCACCTCCGCCATTACGGAGCCTCTCCGGAGGAGATTTACGAGCTGGCCTACCATGGCGTGTTACTGCCCGGCCGGAACGAAGACGCAATCACAAACGAATACGACAGACTCAAGGAGATGAATGCACTTCATCCCGACCTCCCGCAATGGAAAAGAGATGAGCGACAGAGGCGACAGGATGAGGAAATGGAGAAGGAAAGGAAAAGAAAGCACCCTACGCAGGAGGAGAAAGACAAGAAAAAGGAGTGGCAACAAACCAGTTATAAGAGATCCCGGGAAAGGGGACTGACGGAGGAGCAAAAAAGGAGAAAACGAGTCACTGGCTTCGCGTACGATGATAGAAAGCGGGAGAAGTTGGCTACCGCGCCCGGGGTGGGTGGGCCGGGCAGTGACGTGACGACCTACGATATTAGAGGTAGGCCTCAGACGTGGAGGTGGGACAAGGCCAAGCAGTTGCACGTGCGTCAGAATGGTTCTGGTGTTCTGTATTATCTCGACTCTCGGACATGGGACCGGTGGCCGGCCAGCGAGGGCGAGGTAGCGCCGCCAAAGCGGCCGAATTCGCAGGAGGAACAACAGCAGCAGGAGGAGCAACGGCAGATAGCGTATTCGCAGGAGGAGCAACGGCAGATAGCGTATTCGCAGGAGGAGCAACGGCAGATAGCGTAT
>NZ_BSTL01000106.1 GCF_030269485.1 Actinoplanes sp. NBRC 103695
GGGCCTTGACCCCTGTTCTTGGACACGGGTTTATGCGGCTGTCGCCAGCGTAGCTGGCGTGGTTTGAATGTTGTTTTCGTAGTTGATCGGGGATTGCTGTCCGAGGTGGGAGTGGCGGCGGATGGTGTTGTATCGGTGTAGCCAGCCGAAGCTGGTGAGGCGGGCTTCGTGTTCGTCGGTGAACGCGCGGCGGCCTTGCAGGGTTTCGCGTTTGAAGGTCGCGTTGAACGACTCGGCGAGGGCGTTGTCGGCGGAGCTGCCGATCTTGCTCATCGATTGCCGGATCCCGGCGGCCCGGCAGGCCTCGGCGAAGTCCTTGGACGTGTATTGGGCTCCATGATCGCTGTGGAAGATGGCCCCGTCGAGGCTGCCCCGGGTCCGGGCGGCGGCGTGCAGGGCGTCGATGACCAGGCTGGTGCGCATGTGATCGGCGATCGCCCAGCCTGCGAGGCGCCGTGAGTGCAGGTCGATGACGGTGGCCAGGTAGAGGAAGCCGCGTTCCCCGATGGGCAGGTAGGTGATGTCGCCGACGTAGCGCTGGTTGACCGCTGTGGCGGTGAAGTCCCGGCGGATCAGGTCGGGTGCTTTCACTGCGGCCGGGTCCGGGATCGTGGTCTGCACCCTGCGGCGTAACCGCAGACCGCGGATCCGGTACCGGCGCATCACCCGGGCGACCTTCTTATGGTTGACCGTGATTCCTTGCCCGTGCAGTTCCGCGGTGATCCGCGGCGCGCCGTAGGTGCCGTCATGCCTGGCCTGCACCGCCCGGATCCGCACCGCCAGAGCCGCGTCCGCGGCGTCGCGGGCGGCCCGGGGCGTGGCGGTGGACTTCCAGTAGTAGAAACTCGAGCGGGGAATCTTCAGGACCGTACACAACCGCTTCACGCTGTGGCGCTGCTGGTGATCGGCGACGAACTGGAAGCGGTTCACCAGCGCGTCTCCCCGGCGAAATACCGGGCCGCCTTACGCAGGATGTCGCGTTCCTCCTCCAACTCGCGGACCCGCCGCCGCAGATCAGCGTTCTCCCGCTCGACCGAGTCCGGCACCCCAGCATCGGCCACGCCCGCCGCCGCCGGCCGCGGCCGGGGCGGGCGAACACCGCGACGCTCGTTATCGGCTCTGACCCAGCTACGCAACGTCTCCCGGTTCACGCCGAGATCATCAGCGACCGACAAGTACGTCGCACCGGGACGTGACCGGTACAACGCGACCGCGTCAGCCCGGAACTCGGGCGGATAATGCTTGTTCACCATGATCTTCCAGGACTCCAGATCTCCCAGGACCATCAAGATCCCCGGCTCAAGTGTCCAAGATCAAGGGGCAAGGCCC
>NZ_BSTL01000107.1 GCF_030269485.1 Actinoplanes sp. NBRC 103695
TGAGTTCCCCCCGGTTTGGTGGAGCCTCTCAAACATGATCGACTGATCATGGGGAGGACGTTCTGTGGCCGCACCGAAGAAGTACCCCGACGAACTGAGGGCGCGTGCTGTGCGTCTGTATCGCGAGTCGGATCCGAAGCCGACCATCCGTCGTCTGGCCGAGCAGCTGAATGTGCATCACGAGGCGCTCAGGAACTGGATCCGGCAGGCGGAGGCCGATGCGGGCGAGCGTCATGACCGGCCGACGACCGAGATGGCCGAGGAGAACCGCCGGCTGCGGGAAGAGGTCGCTGAGCTGCGGCGGGTGAATGAGATCCTGCGTGCGGCGTCCTCGTATTTCGCGTCGGAGCTCGGCCCGACCCGGCGACGGTCATGAGGTTCGTCGACGAACACCGTGACCGCTTCGCGGTCGCGCTCCTGCTACGGGTCCTGAACATCGCCGAGTCGACCTACTACCAGTGGATCAAGCAGGCTGAGCAGCCCAGCGACCGGGACCTGGTCGACCTCGGCCTCATCTCCAACATTCACGAGATCTGGGAATCCTCCGGGCACATCTATGGCGCGGACCGGGTTCACCGACAGCTACGCCGTGACGGAATCCGGGTGGGTCGTAAACGCGTGGAACGACTCATGGCCAGGCAGGGCTGGCACGGTGCGTTCCTGCGACGCGGCTGGCGTGGCGGCTCAACCAAACAGGATCCGCGGCACACGCCGGCACCGGACCTGGTCAACCGGCAGTTCACGGCAGGAGCCCCGAACCGGCTGTGGGTCGCCGATGCCACCCGGATCCCGTGCGGTGAGGGCGTGTTCTGGCTGGCCGCCGTCCGCGATGTGTTCTCCCGGCGGATCGTCGGGTGGAAGACCTCCGACCGGTGCGACACCGATCTGATCCTGGCCGCGCTCGAGTACGGCATCTTCTCGCGCGACGTCCGCGACGGCGAGCTCATACATCACAGCGATAGAGGCTCGAACTATACGAGCTTCCGCTTCTCGCAACGTTTGCAGGACAACGGAATCCGGCCGTCCATGGGGTCGGTCGGTGACTCGTATGACAACGCGTTGATGGAGAACTTCTGGTCGACGCTAAAGATTGAACTGGTCTACCGAACCTCGTGGCGGACCCGTGACGAGGCCGAGAACGCGATCTTCGAATACATCGACGGCTGGTACAACACCCGCCGCATCCAGAAGGAACTCGGCTACCTGAGCCCGGACGAATACGAGACCGCCTGGCACACCCAGACCGAGCCAGATAACCTCACCCCTGCCCCGACCGGAAGCAGGTAACCACCGCTCCGTCGAAACGGGGGGAACTCA
>NZ_BSTL01000108.1 GCF_030269485.1 Actinoplanes sp. NBRC 103695
GTCTTCGACGCCACCCAGAAAGACGTCGAAGCCATCCTCGCCGGCCTCGACAGCAAGGTCGACGACTCTTTCTCCTCGGGGGAGAAGGCGGCGCGGGATGCGTTCACCGCTGAGCACAAGCGGCGGATGGACGAGTACAAGGACAAACGGTATTCGGGGCTGATCGGTAAAGGCCGGTGGATCAAGGACAAGTTCGCCGGGCTGCCCGAGGAGGCCAACCAGATTTTTGTGACCGCCCGGCAGGGCTACGTCACGAAGATGCAGTCCGTCATCTCCACCGTCGCCGACGTCATCGGCGGGGAACTGAACCGGGCGAAGCAGCGGATCGCGGCCGGTCGTCAGCAGTTGCAGGCCGAGGTGCAGAAGCTGCCCGCCGACCTGCAAGCCGTCGGCAAGGAAGCGGCCGGGGAGTTCGCGGGCAAGTTCGACGAGCTGACCGACAACGTCGACGCCAAGGGCAAAGAACTCGTCAACACCCTGGCGTCGAAATACAACGAGGCCCTCAAGTCGGTGGATGCGGAGATTGATGCGGAGAAGGAGAAGAACAAAGGCCTGATCGCCAAGGCTGTCGACGCGGTCAAGGGTGTCATCGACACCATCCTCAAACTCAAAGACCTCCTGCTCGGGGTGCTGGCCAAGGCCGCGGCCGCGGTGATGGCCATCCTCAAAGACCCGATCGGCTTCCTCGGCAACCTGGTCTCCGCGGTCGGTGCCGGCCTGAAAGCGTTCATGTCCAACATCGGCGCCCACCTGAAGAAGGGCCTGATCGGGTGGCTGCTCGGCACCATGTCCGGCGCGGGTATCCAGTTGCCGGACAAGTTCGACCTCCGCGGCATCCTGTCCATGATCGCCTCGATGCTCGGGCTGACCTGGGCCGCGATCCGCGGGCGGATCGTCGCCAAGGGTGTCCCCGAACAAGCCATGGGCGCGGTCGAAGCCGGCGTCCCGGTCGTCGCGAAACTGCAGTCCCAGGGCGTGGCCGGGGCGTATGAGGAGATCAAGGACCAGGTCGGGGACCTGAAAGAAAACCTGCTCGGCAAAATCAGCGAATACCTGGTCCCGACCGTGCTGATCGCCGGGATCACCTGGATCATCAGCCTGCTCAACCCAGCCTCGGCGTTCATCAAAGCCTGCAAGATGATCATCGACATCGTCACGTTCATCATCGAACGCGGCGCCCAGATCATCGAATTCGTCAACGCCGTCCTCGACGCCGTCATCGCCATCGCCGGCGGCG
>NZ_BSTL01000109.1 GCF_030269485.1 Actinoplanes sp. NBRC 103695
CCTAGTGCCTCGTCTTTGAACGTTGGCCGTGTAATCCGTCGGTTCTGAGGGTGTTTCGGGCAGGCTGTCCTTCTCGTTGTTGAGAGGGGTGGTGCCGGGTGGGCCGACGCCCAGAGGTATTCGTCAGGGCTCTGTCGATGGCCGAAGGTCAACGGCTGCAGCGGATCACCCGCACGGCGAAGGATCCGATCCGGCTGCGCCGGGCGATCGTGGTGTTGATGTCGGCGCAAGGTCAGCCGGCGCCGGACATCGCGCACCTTTTGAAGGCCACCGATGACTACGTGCGTGACGTGATCCACGCGTTCAACGACAGGGGGTTCGACGCGCTGGACCCAAAATGGAGAGGGGGCACACCGAACCGGATCAGTGAACAGACCCGTGACTGGATCTGCGTGATCGCCCGGTGTGACCCCCGTTTCCTGGGCCGGCCGTTCTCCGGCTGGTCGCTATCCAAGCTGCGCGACTACCTGATCGAGACCGGCCAGGTCACCACGATCAGCATCGAGACCGTCCGCAGGATCCTGCATGAACGCGGCGTGACCTGGCAGACGTCGAAGACGTGGAAGGCCAGCAACGACCCGGACTTCACCGCGAAGATGCGAGCGGTCCTCGACCTCTACGACCACCCGCCCGAGGATGGCCGGGTCGTCTGCCTCGACGAGTTCGGGCCGTTGAATCTGCAGCCTCGTCCCGGCAAAGCCTGGAAACCGGTCGGTAAGCCGGCCCGGCTGCGGGCGACCTATCACCGCGACCACGGTGTCCGGCACATGATCGCCAGCCTCGACCTGGCCACCGGGAAGATGCACTACCGGATCCGGGATCGGAAACGCTCGAGCGAGTTCCTCGACTTCCTCAAGTCTCTACGCCGGCGCTGGCCCGGCCAGCGCCTGTATCTGATCCTGGACAACTTCTCCCCGCACAAGCATCCAACTGTCCGGGCCTGGTGTCAGGCCAACCAGGTCGAGCTGGTGTTCCTGCCAACCTACAGCTCCTGGCTGAACTGGATCGAGGCCGAGTTCGCCGCCCTGCGCTACTTCGCCCTCAACGGCACCGACCACCGCACCCACGAAGAACAAGACGCCGCGATCGGCGACTACATACGCTGGCATAACCAGCGCGCCCGACCGAAAACCGGATACGCCACCCACTCCAAAATCCGCCGCCCGGATTA
>NZ_BSTL01000110.1 GCF_030269485.1 Actinoplanes sp. NBRC 103695
CATCGGAGTCTCTGACCGGTGGAAGCGCGCGAAAGGGATGCAAAAATTCAGCAAGGCGGAGTTGGACGTGTTCGCCCTGTTCCGGATGGAACTACCTGCGGGCCACCCGGACAAAGACACTCTTGACTATCTCATCGCGACGAACGACGCAAATAACAAAAAACATCCAGATTTCGACTACACAGGAAAACGGGCACGAGAGCAGAGAAGCCAGGCGGCTCTCGAACGCTACCAAAACAACTACGTTCCACCAGCACCCCCTGAGGTGCTTGAGTCCGAGGCTGAACTACTGGAAATCATGGGCGTCCAGGCAAGCGAACCCGTCGCTTTCGTTAATAAGCACTACGCCCCTTACTTCCGCGCCGGTTTCGAGGAGCTAAAAGGCAGACGAATGCCGAAAGGCCATACTGTCTACCTCCCTGAACACGGCGTCGTCAAGATTGGGCAAAGATTGCAGCACCTCCGCCATTATTCAGTCTCTCCGGAGGAGGTGTACGAGCTGGCCTACCACGGCGTGTTGCTGTCGGGCCGGAACGCCGATGCAATCAGAAAGGAATACGACAGACTCGAGGAGATGAATGCACTCCATCCCGACCTCCCGCGATGGAGAAGGGAGGAGCAGCAGAGGCGACAGGATGAGGAAAGGGAGAAGGAAAGGAAAAGAAAGTACCCTACGCAGGAGGAGAAAGACAAGAAAAAGGAGCGGCGACGAACCGCTTATGAGAATTCCCGGGAAAAGGGACTGACGGAGGAGCAAAAAAGGAGAAGGCGAGTCGCTGGCTTCGCATACGATGATAGAAAGCGGGAGAGGTTGGCTACCGCGCCCGGGACGGTTGGGCCGGGCAGTGACGTGACGACCTACGATATTAGAGGTAGGCCTCAGGCGTGGAGGTGGGACAAGGGCAAGCAGTTGCACGTGCGTGAGAATGGTTCTGGTGTTCTGTATTATCTCGACTCTCAGACATGGGAACGGTGGCCGGCCAGCGAGGGTGAGGTAGCGCCGTCAAAGCGGCCGTATTCGCAGGAGGAGCAACAGCAGGTAGCGTATTCGCAGGAGGAGCAACAGCAGGTAGCGTA
>NZ_BSTL01000111.1 GCF_030269485.1 Actinoplanes sp. NBRC 103695
AGACCCTGGTAAATAAGGGTTTCAGGTGGCGTGGTGGCGGGCGAGGCGGCGGGTCATGATGTTGATCATGGCCCACTGGACCATCGCGGCGTGATGTTGCGGTAGTCGTTCGTAGTCGCGGACGGTTCTGCGGCATCGGTTGATCCAGGAGAACGTGCGCTCGACCGCCCACCTGCGGTGCAGGACGACGAAGGTGGTTTGTCCGGTCAGCTTGGCCACGATCTGCAGGGTGAGGCGTAGCTGCTCGGCGGCCCAGCCGACGACTTGGCCGGCGTAGCCGCTGTCGGCCCAGACCAGTCGGATGCCGGGGAAGCAGGTGTGCAGCGCCCAGAGCAGCGGTCGGGCGCCGTCGCGGTCCTGCACGCCGGCCCCGGTGACCAGCACGGCGAGTAGTAGTCCGCAGGTGTCGACGGCGATGTGGCGTTTCCGGCCGTTGATCTTTTTGCCGGCGTCGTAGCCGCGGTCGCTGCGGGCGATGGTCTCGGCGCCGCGCAGGCTCTGGGAGTCGACCAGCGCAGCGGTCGGTTGCGTGTCACGGTGTTCGACCTGCTGGCGGACCTTTTCGCGCAGGTGGTTGTGCATGCGGGTCAGGGTGCCGTCGGTGGTCCAGGTTTTGAAGTAGTGGTAGACAAGTTTCGGATGCGGGAAGTCAGCGGGCAGCGCGTCCCATTGGCAGCCGGTCCGGTCGAGATAGCGGATCGCGTCCACCACATCGCGTCGCGGGTAGGTGATCGGGCGTCCGCGACCGCTGCCGGCGGGCACGTGCGGGGCAAGGATCGCCCATTCGATGTCGCTGGTGTCCGACGGGTAATGCCGTGGCCTGCGCGTCGGTAAATGATCGGCGAGGGTGGCCGGGGCCGACGACGTGCCGGTCCCAGCGACGAGGTATACAGACAGGGTTGGGCCTTCGGTGTAACGAGCTGCTGGTTTAGTCGCCTTTGCTCGTACCGGAGGCCCTTCCTCGTGTCCGCGCGACACGCCGCACACGGGCAAGATCGTCGATCTCCGCCAGACCCAGCCTCGGGCCGAACCCCTTATT
>NZ_BSTL01000112.1 GCF_030269485.1 Actinoplanes sp. NBRC 103695
GATGTCCTGGTCCGTCATGACGATGCGATTACGGCGTTGGTTTCGGTCCGGTCGTGGGTGTCCTCGGGTGAGGCGCTCTCTGCCGGCACGGCGGATGGTATGCGTGCGGTGGCACCGCGGGCTGTGCTGCACAACTTTTATGGTTCGACTGAGGTCACCGGTGATGGCACGGTGGCCGTTGTCACCGGCGATGTCTCGATCGGTGTTCCGGTGGCGAATATGACGGCGCGTGTTCTTGATGCGTGGTTGCGTCCGGTGCCGGTCGGTGTGGCGGGTGAGCTTTATCTGGGTGGGGTGCAACTCGCGGATGGGTATGTGGCTTCTGCGGGCTTGACCGCTGGCCGGTTTGTGGCTGATCCGTTCAGTGACGGCGGTGCGCGGTTGTATCGCACCGGCGATGTGGTGCGGTGGAACTCCCGGGGGGAGTTGGAGTACCTCGGTCGTAGTGATGATCAGGTGAAGATCCGCGGGTATCGGATCGAGCCCGGTGAGATTCGTGCCGTCCTCGAGCAGCACCCGGCGGTGTCAGGCGCCGTGATCACCGCTGTGGAGCATCCGGCCGGCGGAAAATATCTTGCCGCGTATATCACCACGAGCAGTACCACGGATGTGGTGTCGTTCGATGTGCTCCGTGAGTATCTGGCGCGGTCGTTGCCGGATTACATGGTCCCCACGACCTTGACGAGCTTGGACCGGTTCCCGGTCACGGCGAACGGGAAACTGGATCGCCGCGCGTTGCCGCGACCAGAGCTGACCGCGGGTGCGGCCGACGGCCGGGCACCGCAGACCGGCACCGAGATCGCTCTCGCCGGTATCTTCCGTGACGTGCTGCACCTCGACGACGAGACCGATCTCGGTGTCGACAACGACTTCTTCCGCCTCGGCGGACACTCACTACTCGCCACCCGAGTCGTCGCGCGCGCCAACGCCCTGCTCGGCACCGCACTCACGCTCCGCGACGTCTTCGACCACCCCCGCATCGGCGAACTCGCCCACATCGCCGACACCACCACCACCACCACC
>NZ_BSTL01000113.1 GCF_030269485.1 Actinoplanes sp. NBRC 103695
CCACGGACCGGGGGGTGCAATCGGCTGCCTTGACAGGGGGTGGGCCCAGTATGGCCTCTACCTGGGCGGCGGCCTGCACCAGCGACCTGGCCGGCTCACGATCCCCGCCGGTCAGGAACGACGACAACACGTCGCCGATCGGCGACATCGCGGCCTCGGCGGACAGGGGCGCGAATCGGGCACGAACCGGTTCATGTCCGAGCCCGTCCAGCGCAGAAGTCTCGGCCACGTCCTGCAGTCCGGACGTGGGCATGACACGGACGCCGGTGGCCCGATCGCGGGTCACGACCTGGTGATCTGGGTCGAGGGTGATGGTGCGGCTGTCGCGCAGCATCTCCCCCGTGGTCGGCACCTGGATCGCCGGGAGCAGGGCACGCAACTCGACAGAGGCGGAATCGTAGGCCAGGACCGCAGCGTAAACCTTACCTCGCGTCAACGGCTGAAGATCAGCTACCGCCCGCATGAACCCGTTCCACGTCACCGGAAGAGGCAGAGACCGCTCGGTGACCAGTTGTTCGTAGATGTTTTCCCATCCGGAGGCTTCCGTTGTCAGCCATCCAGCCAGCTCTTGAAGCTCACTATCGGCAGCCACGGTCAACAACCGCACCACGTCAGGAAAAGACAAACCCACACCCGCAACGGCACCATCAACACCCGGCTGCCGCACGCCCGAACCATCCCGACCACCACCGGTGATCTCGACCGCCGCAGGGTAGAACCGCTGCTGCTGGTAGAAGCCACCCCCGCCACCACCACGACCACCCGAACCGGACATGCCGGGCCAGTCAGCCACGTCCGAGCCGCCGTCATCAAAGTAGGGGTAGTCGTGGTCGCCACCGGTGGGGTTAGGAGCAGCAGGCGCCGAGGACGGGGGGTACGGATTGAAACCGGTGTAGTCGAAGCCGGTACCGGTCAACGACTGAGGGCCGGCATACCCCGAAGACGAGGGGTACGTACCACCGGAGACACCCGGCCAGTCAGACAACGGCGCAGGAGTCGAGTAATCGG
>NZ_BSTL01000114.1 GCF_030269485.1 Actinoplanes sp. NBRC 103695
CGATGTCTTGTGCGCGCCTGTACGGCGTGGTGTCGTGACATGGGGAAGGGCCTTCAGTACGAGCGAAGGTGACTAAACCAGCACGACCGAAGGCCCAACCCTGTCTGTATACCTTGCCGCGGGGGCCGCCACGTCAGCGACCCCGGCGGACTTCGCTGATCACCTGTCCACCCGCAGGCCGCGGCACTATCCCTCCGATACCAGCGACGCCGAATGGGCTGTGCTGGCCCCGCATGTCCCGGCGGGGACCGGCCGTGGCCGTCCGATCGTCTACCCGCGCCGCGACGTCGTCGACGCGATCCGCTACCTCGACCGGACCGGCTGCCAGTGGGACGCCCTGCCCGCCGACTTCCCGCACCACAAGCTCGTCTACCACTACTTCAAGACCTGGACCGCCGACGGCACCCTGACCCGCATGCACAACCACCTGCGTGAACAGGTCCGTCAGCACGTCGAGCACCGGGACCGGCAACCGACCGCAGCGCTGGTCGACTCGCAGTCGCTGCGAGGCGCGGAAACCGTCGCACGGTCGGGCCGTGGCTACGACGCCGGCAAGAAAATCAACGGCCGTAAACGCCACATCGCGGTCGACACCTGCGGACTGCTGCTCGCGGTCCTGGTCACCAGCGCCGGCATACAGGACCGCGACGGCGCCCGGCCACTGCTCTGGGCGTTGCACGCCTGCTTCCCCGGCATCCGTCTGGTCTGGGCCGATTCCGGCTACGCCGGCCAACTCGTCAACTGGGCTGCCGAGCAACTGCGTCTCACCGTCCAGATCGTCACGAAACTCGCCGGGCAAACCACCTTCGTGGTCCTGCACCGCAGGTGGGCGGTCGAGCGCACGTTCTCCTGGATCAACCGATGCCGGCGCACCGTCCGCGACTACGAACGACTGCCACAACATCACGCCGCGATGGTCCAGTGGTCCATGATCATCATCATGACCCGACGCCTGGCCCGTCACCACCGCACCTGAAACCCTTATTTACCAGGGTCT
>NZ_BSTL01000115.1 GCF_030269485.1 Actinoplanes sp. NBRC 103695
CTAGAGCGCATCTGACGGATCATGGTCGGCTCCGGTCGGGTTTGGCGCGGAGCCAGATCATGATCGAGGCGATGGTTACCGTTGCCTCGTAACGGTTTTTCAGCTTGTCGTACCTGGTCGCGACGGCCCGGAACTGCTTGAGGCGGTTGAAAGCCCGTTCCACCTGGTTGCGGTCTTTGTACCGTGTGGCGTTGAAGTTCAGCGGCCTACCGCCGCGAGATCCCTTCTTCGCCCGGCTCCTGCGCACATCATCGCGTTCCGGGATGGTGTGCGGGATCCGCCGGGCCCGCAGCGACCGCCGGTTCGCCTTCGACCCGTACGCCTTGTCCGCCAGCAGATGATCGAGCCGCTTACGGGGCCGGCCACGACCCTCGGGCCGTGCCACGGCCACGTTTTCGAGCAACGGCACCAGCTCTTTGGTGTCCGACGCCTGCCCTGGTGTGAGCCGAATGACCAGAGCCCGGCCGCGACCTTCACCGAGCAGGTGCAGTTTGGTGGTCAGTCCTCCCCGCGAGCGACCCATCCCTTGCACTGCCCTCGATTCGGCGGGACTCAGCCCCCTTTACGGGCACCCGCGGCGTGCTGGTGAGCACGCACGACGCTGGAATCGACCTGTGCAGACCAGTCGAGGTCCCCATCGGCGTCCGCGTTGGTCTGCAACCGCTTCAAAATCCTGGCCCAGGTGCCGTCCTGCTCCCAACGGGCGAACCGGTCGTAGCAGGTCTTCGCCGGCCCGTAGCGGTCCGGGATCTGGTCCCACTTCGCGCCGTTCTCGATCCGCCACAGAATCCCGTTGATCACCTGCCGGTGATCACGCCACCGGCCGCCACGCTGCGGGTCCATGCTCGGCAGCAACGGCTCAAGCCGTTCCCAGTCCTCATCAGTTAAATCACCAGCCACGACGAGACAACGATCGATCATCGCAACCGGTGATGATCCGTCAGATGCGCTCTA
>NZ_BSTL01000116.1 GCF_030269485.1 Actinoplanes sp. NBRC 103695
GAGTGTTACGCCGACGACGGTGTGGTGCATTGCGTCAGCGAAAGTCAGGCGCAGTACGTGTGCCGGGCGATCGGGAACAGGATGGCTCAAGTCGGGCTGCGGTTGCATCCCGACAAAACCAAGATCGGGTACTGCAAGGACGGAACCCGGTGCAGCAGTTACAAGCACACCGCGTTCACGTTCCTCGGGTACACGTTCCGAGCCCGCTCAGCACGGGATCGTAGCGGGAGCGTGTTCACCGCGTTCCTGCCCGCGATCAGCAAGGAAGCCCTGAAACGGCTGAGCCGCACAGTGCGGGGGTGGCGGTTGCACCGACGCACCGAACTCGGCTGGGCCGATCTCGCCGCACGAATCAACCGATCGTGCGTGGGTGGATGCGCTACTACGGGCAGTTCTACCGTTCCGCGATGTTCACGCTCCTGGCACGCATTAACTCCTATCTGGTGCGTTGGATCCGCAAGAAGTACAACGGCTACATGCTGTCACGAAAGCCCACGCGGCTTGGGAACGCGTCATCACGCAGCATCCTGTCGGCTACTTCGCCCACTGGGCCTGGGTTAAGCATCCTCTGGTGACAAGAGCGGAGTGACGGGAGACTGTCACGCTCCGTTCTGTGGTAGCCCGGAGGTGAGATCCCTCCGGGCTACCCGACCGTGCCCGTGGCCCAGTGGGCCTGCACGGCCTCACGCCCCTGCGCGCCGACGGGGGGTCGGCCAGCAGCAGCTCGGGAACCTCTCGTACTGTTCCCGGACGACTGCAGCACCGCGCCGAGCCCGGCGGCCACGCTGTCGCCGGCCGGCTGGCCGACCCGCAGGACGCCTCCGCGGCAGCGTCGTGTGTGCGCTCCCCGGCACGCCGGTGACCAGCGCGAACCGGGCACCGGCGGTGTCCAGCACACCGAGCTGTACGCCTCGGCCCATCATGATCCGC
>NZ_BSTL01000117.1 GCF_030269485.1 Actinoplanes sp. NBRC 103695
TCTCAGAGGACGTCTGATTCACGTACTTTGCGTGTTATGTGGGTTTAGCCGTATCGCCAGGTTGGGGTGGTTTCGGCGGTGAGGCGTTTGGCGGTGTTGTCGATCATGGCGATCTGGATCATGGTGGCGGAGACGGTGGGACGGGTTTCGTAGTCGCGGGCCAGGCGGCGGTGTTGCATGAGCCAGCCGATGGTGCGTTCGACGACCCATCGCCGTTTGACGACGCTGAAGCCTTTGAGCTGGGGGTCCTTGGTGACGATCTCGACGTCGACGCCGAGTTCGGCGCCGTGCTCGACGACGGTGGTCTTGAATCCGGCGTCGACCCAGGCCTTGGTCAGGGTGGGATAGGTGCGGGTGGCGTGGTCGAGCAGGTGGGTGCCGATGGTGTTGTCGCTGACGGACGCGGCGGTGACGATCACGGCGAGCAGTAGTCCGAGGGTGTCGGTGATGATGCCGCGTTTGCGGCCGACGATTTTCTTGCCGGCGTCGATGCCTTGGGTGGCGGCGGGGACGTTGGTGGAGGTTTTCACGCTCTGGGTGTCCATGATGGAGGCCGATGGTGCGGGGGTGCGGCCGGATTTGTTACGTACTAAGCCGTTGAGGTGGTAGTTGAGTTCGGTGAAGATGCCGTCGGTGGTCCAGGTGGTGAAGTACCAGTAGACGGATTGCCAGGGCGGCAGGTCGTGGGGCAGGTGGCGCCAGGCGATGCCGGTGCGGTTGACGTAGAGGATGGCGTTGAAGATCTCGCGCATGTCGTGGGTGGCGACGCGGCCTTTGACGCC
>NZ_BSTL01000118.1 GCF_030269485.1 Actinoplanes sp. NBRC 103695
GTCGAAGGCCAGCGCCGCGCAGGCCGCCGCGAAGCCGCCGGCCGATGATAAGCAGGCGCAGGGTAAGGCGGCGAATGCGGAGAAGATGAATGCCGCTCAGCCGGGTGCGTTTGATAAGGCCGCGTTCATCGCCGCGGTCAACAAGGCCATCGCCGATCAGGCGCCGAAGAATCTTGACGAGGCTGACAACTTCGGTGATTCGGGTAAGGCTGATGCGGTCAAGGGTCAGGTCCAGGGCAAGGTCGGCCAGGGTAAGGAACAGTCGGCCAAGCAGATCGAGACCACCACCAAAGCCGCCCCCGACACGTCCGCGGCGAAAGAGAAGCCGGTCACCCCTCTTGCTCAAGAGCCGGCGCCGGGTAACCCGGGTGCGCCGAATGCGGCCAACGCGGTGCCGGACAGGGCCCCGGCGGCGGCGACGGATTTCTCGGCCGGGCCGGCGCAGGTCGATCAGCAGATGACCGACGCCCAGGTCACCGAGGAACAGCTGGCCAAGTCGAATGAGCCGGAGTTCACCGGCGCCCTGCAGGAGAAGAAGGCCGGCGAGGAACACGCCGCGACCGCACCCGGTGAGGTCCGGACGGCTGAGGCGCAAACCTTGGCTGGGGCGAAGGCGGATGCGTCGGCGACCGGGGCGCAGGCGGTGGCGGGGATGCGCGGGGACAAACTCGCCGCCAGCAACGCTGTCGGTAAAGGTCAGCAAGGTGCTCAGGGCAAGGACGAGTCGAAACGGGCGCAGGTCACCGCGAAGCTGCAGGC
>NZ_BSTL01000119.1 GCF_030269485.1 Actinoplanes sp. NBRC 103695
AGAGGGCATCTGATCCTCGATCAGGTTGATTCGCGTTTGCCGGCTGTCAGCGGGCGTGCTGGTTCGTTGGCAGTACATGGGGATGGAGCGACGTCCATATCGATCGGACCTGTCGGATGCTCGGTGGGCGGTGATCGAACCGGTTCTGACGCGGTGGCGGGCTGCCCGTCCAGGGCTCGGGATCAACCGTCCGGTGCACAATCTGAGGGAGATCGTGAACGCGATCTTCTACGTCACTCGGACTGGGATTGCGTGGGAGTACTTGCCGCATGATTTTCCGCCGGCGAAGACGGTGTACGACTACTACGCCAAGTGGGAGAAGGACGGAACTACGCAGCAGATCCATGATCTTCTGCGTCGTCGGCTCCGGGAGGCGCAGGGTCGTGACGAGTCGCCGAGTGCGGCGGTCATCGACGCTCAGAGCGTCAAAACGTCTTGCAACGTAAGGGAATCCGAGCAGGGCATCGACGCGGCGAAGAAGATTAAGGGACGCAAGCGGCACATTGTCACTGACACGCTCGGGTTGCTGCTGGCCGTCGTGGTCACTGCCGCGTCGGTGTCCGACACCGCCGCTGGGCGCGGTCTGCTCGACGAGGTTGCTGTCGCGTATCCAACGGTCCGCAAGGTCTGGGTTGATGGCGGATATCAGGCCACGGTCTGGCGGCGCGGGGCCCAGCACGGCATCGACGTCGAGACGATTACCCGGCGCCCTGCGGAGAAGGGCTTCCGTCCTTTGCCGCGCCGGTGG
>NZ_BSTL01000120.1 GCF_030269485.1 Actinoplanes sp. NBRC 103695
CCCGACGCCCGGCTCCGCACCGACACGAACAGACTGCTGGAGGACGGCTCGAAGACCACCGCACGCGGCGGCGGGTCGATCACCCGCCAGCCGGGCCCCAGCAACGCCACGGTGGTATGCGGCTGCTCCAGCAACCGGGTCCGCGGATCCCCCGACCCGTCCGGGCTCAACTCCGGCGTCCCCTCGACAGCCCAATGCGGCTTGCCGTCGCTGCCCCGGTACAACCACACCATCTGCGGCTGCGTCGCGCCGGGCGGCCAACCATGCACCGCAGCAACCAGCGCGTCCCCCGACTCCAACTGATTCGCCACCACCGACGGAGCCACCTGCGTGAACTCACCGCCCACCGCATCACGCAGCCCGGCCAGCGAAACCCGCCCCGACGAGCCGAGAACCGCCGCCAGAGGCCGACCCGGCCCGTCACCCAAAGCCGCGTACGGCACACCCAGCTGCGCGGAATGGTCGGCAACCGGATCCGGCTCACCGGTCAGCCCCGGCGGCTCCAACCCCAGAAAGCGTTCCACCTTGCCCGGACCAGCCAGCCCAGTGTCGGCGCTCAACGTGCGCAACGCCCGCCGCTGATCAACCGTCAAGACCGGAAGAAGGCGCCGCACGGAATCGTCCACCCGCACGACCTGACCAGCCACGGTGTCGGGCACATCCGTCATGGCCGGCAAGTTGATATCCGCACCCAACGACCGGCGCGCCGCGTCCAGCACA
>NZ_BSTL01000121.1 GCF_030269485.1 Actinoplanes sp. NBRC 103695
CTCGGGATCAAACAGCTGTCCAAGAGTCAGGTCTCGGAGATGGCCCGCCACCTCGACACCCAGGTCGAAGCGTTCCGCAACCGGCCGCTGGACGCCGGCCCGTACACGTTTGTCTGGATGGACGCGCTGGTTATCAAGGTCCGCGAACACGGCCGGATCACCGGCGTCCACGTCCTGGTCGCGGTCGGTGTCAACGCCGACGGCGGCCGGGAAGTCCTCGGCCTCGAGATCACCTCCGACGAGGACGGCGCCGGCTGGCTGGCCTTCCTGCGTTCCCTGACCGCCCGCGGCCTGTCCGGGGTCCGGCTCGTGGTCTCCGACGCCCACCGCGGCCTGGTCAACGCGATCGGCGCCGCCCTGCCCGGCGCATCGTGGCAACGCTGCCGCACCCACTACCTGCGCAACCTGCTCGCCAAGGTCCCCAAGAGTGCGCAGCCGTGGGTGGCCACCCTGGTCCGTACCATCTTCGACCAGCCCGACACCGACGCCGTCCGAACCCAATACACCCGCGTGCTGGACACGATCGGAGAACGGTTCCCCGACGCCGCCGAACACCTCGACGACGCCCGCGACGACCTGCTCGCCTTCACCGCGTTCCCCCACGAAATCTGGAAACAGATCCGCTCGAACAACCCCCAGGAACGCCTGA
>NZ_BSTL01000122.1 GCF_030269485.1 Actinoplanes sp. NBRC 103695
CCCCGGCGCGACCCCGGACGGGCTCACGGCCGAACAGGCGAGCAACGCTGCCGTGATCGTCGCGGTCGGTCAGCGCCCGGTCGGTCAGCGCATGAGCGTGCCGCCGCGCGGGTGGGTGATCGCCGTAGCAACCGCGCTGCAAGAGTCCAACCTGATCAACATCGGGGGCGGGCCGGACGACTCGTTGGGACTGTTCCAACAGCGTCCGTCGCAAGGATGGGGCACCCCGGAGCAGATCATGAACCCCGACTACGCCGCCGGGAAGTTCTACGAGCGCCTCCTCGCCGTGCCCGGGTGGCAAACCATGCCGCTCACGGAGGCGGCACAGCGGGTGCAAAAATCGGCGTACCCGAACGCCTACGCCAAACACGAGGCGCGGGCTACCGAGATCGTCTCCGCGTACACCGGCGGCACGCTGCCCGTGTGTGACGGCGCGGCCATCTCCGCATCCGGGTGGACCCGCCCCGTCGCGGGCACCGTGGGCTCGGGGTTCCGTACCGCCGACCGTCCCGGTCACGACGGGGTCGACATCATGGCCGCACGGGGCACCGTGATCCATGCCGCGTCCGGCGGTGTCGTCGTGAGGGTCCGATGCAACATCGCTGGCAACTCGTGGGAC
>NZ_BSTL01000123.1 GCF_030269485.1 Actinoplanes sp. NBRC 103695
GCGGCCGGCATGTCGGCCGGTTTGATCCAGCCCTTCTCGACCATGTTGTTCAGGGTGTACTGCCAGCGCTCCTGAGCGGCCGGCAGGTTGTTCTGCGGGTCGTAGCCGCGGTGGGTCGCGGACGGCTCGGGCTGCTTGATGACCGCGGCGATGACCGCGGCCTCGGCCGGGGTGATCGCGCCCTTGGCGCCGGGCTGGGTCAGCGCCGAGCGGCTGTTACCGAAGTAGGCCTTCACCGCGGCCTCGATGCCGTACGCGCCCCGGCCGAAGTACACCGAGTTCAGGTAGCGGCCGAGGATCTCGTCCTTGGAGTAGTGGTCCTCCATCTTGCGGGCGATCACCGCCTCGCGCAGCTTACGGTTGTAGCTGATCTCCTTCAGCTCCGCCGCGTGCCGGGCGTACTGCTGGGTGATCGTCGAGGCGCCCTGGGTGTCACCGCCGGTGAAGTTGTTCCACGCGGCCCGCATGATGCCCTTCATGTCGATGCCGTGATGGTCGAGGAACCCCTTGTCCTCGGCGGCCATCACCGCCTCGCTGATGATCGGGTTGATGCTCTGGTACGGCAGCAGGGACCGGTTGGTGTCACCGA
>NZ_BSTL01000124.1 GCF_030269485.1 Actinoplanes sp. NBRC 103695
AGTAGACGGATTGCCAGGGCGGCAGGTCGTGGGGCAGGTGGCGCCAGGCGATGCCGGTGCGGTTGACGTAGAGGATGGCGTTGAAGATCTCGCGCATGTCGTGGGTGGCGACGCGGCCTTTGACGCCGGCGTCGGTGCGGGCTTGGCGCCATGCGGTCAGGCGGGGTTCGATCAGGGCCCAGCGGGCGTCGGACAGGTCGGACGGATAGGCGGCGCGGGCGGTCATGATGTCCAGGAAGGCTTTCGAGCAGGGCAGGACCACGGACGTCGGGTGCGTCGATATCCGTCCGAACCTGAACCAGACACGATCGAGGGAATGAACCGGGTTTATCGATTGACCACAGGGCGGACTTATCGCTGCTCAAGTGGGTGATTCGGACACGGAATCCAACTTGGCCCGGTGACTCTAAATCAGCTCTCACCTATCTGAACCAGAACCAAACGCCAGTCAGAGGGCATCTGATCCGTGAGTGCCGGATATCGTCTGCGATGTACCTGTTTAGTCGCGCCAGGTTTGGGTGGATTCTCCGGCCAGTCCGCGGGACATTGTGTTAGCCATGGCCCACAAGACCATG
>NZ_BSTL01000125.1 GCF_030269485.1 Actinoplanes sp. NBRC 103695
TGCCGTGCCGGTAGAAGCGTTCCCGGTGCGAACCGACCGCCGCTACGAGCGGGACGACGCCCGAAACCCGTTGGATTCGCCGGTTGCGTCGGACGATGTGGACAATGACGCGCTCGACGGGAGTTCGGATGAGGCTGGTGATGGCCGGCCGGACCTTGGGGTGGCCGTCGCCGGCGTTGATGGACTCACGAGGACCGGTAATGGTGATCTCGGTGGGGCGTTCACCGTGCCTGGCACCATCATGGTGGTCACGCCGGACATGATGGTGTCCATGGATGCGCCGAGGCCGGCGGATCTGCCGGACGATGTGGTTCTGATGCCTATCCGGCATCCGGGGACGGGTGCTTACGTTCTGGTGGCAGGGCAGCATCGGCTGCTGAACGCCTTCCAGCTGTTCAAGGACGGCCGGCCGCACGAGGGGCCGTTGCTGTCCGTCGTCACCCGGGACGGGGCCGGCGGAGAAGGCGAGCCGCGGGCCGAGTTGGTCGGTGGTGGGCTCAATGGTGGGACCGGCCGAGGGTCACGCTCCCGCAGGGGTGCGTCGCGCGGAGGTAGCCTTCCGCCGCCGCCGCCG
>NZ_BSTL01000126.1 GCF_030269485.1 Actinoplanes sp. NBRC 103695
GACCGGAAGAAGGCGCCGCACGGAATCGTCCACCCGCACGACCTGACCAGCCACGGTGTCGGGCACATCCGTCATGGCCGGCAAGTTGATATCCGCACCCAACGACCGGCGCGCCGCGTCCAGCACAACGAAATCATCGACCAGCGTGAACGACCCCGGATCGAACAACGACACCGTCGGATGCAGATCCCGGCTCAGCTCCCTGTGCAGATAGCTCCTCAGCTCCGCGAGAAACTCCATATCCCGCAGGTCAGCCGAGGACACGAAGAGGGTTGTCGCGGGCGGCGGCACCCTGGTGCCGCCGACCAGGTCCAGCAGCCGGCGGTCGATAACATCCGGATCAGACCCGCGCCGCAACACCGCCTTCCCCGCCTCGATCAGAACCGGGAAACTCGCGCAGTCAGCCTTCGCCACATCCCCCAGTGTCAGCCCACACCCGGGTACACACCCACGTCCCTCTTCAAGGCACACCAATGCCGCACCCCACCGACACCATGAACCACCACGGCCCAGCACCCG
>NZ_BSTL01000127.1 GCF_030269485.1 Actinoplanes sp. NBRC 103695
GTGCGCGTCCTCGCCGGGCTGGCGTCCCCACGCGAGGGTTGCCGCGCCGGGGCGGAGGTCGTGCAGGATGTGCGCGGTGCGGGGGGTGCCGAAGAAGGCTGGGGTGTCAGGGGTGCTCAGCAGTGCGGCGGCTTCGTCGACGGGTCGCTGACCGGACTCGACGGGTCGCAGACCGTAGAGGCCGTTATCGCTGCCGGGACGGGTTTGCAGCGCCCGCAACGCCGCCACGGACCGGGGGGTGCAATCGGCTGCCTTGTCAGGGGGTGGGCCCAGTGTGGCTTCTACCTGGGCGGCGGCCTGCGACAGCGACCTGGCCGGCTCACGATCCCCGCCGGTCAGGAACGACGACAATCCGCTGCTGATCGGCGGCATCGCGGTGTGGGTGTCTGGCCGTCGCGGGCGGGACGTCGCTGTGGTGGTGGCCTCGGCGGGCAGGGGTGCGAATCGGGCGCTGTCGAAGGTGCTGGGCAGACGTCCCGCATCGATC
>NZ_BSTL01000128.1:0-196 GCF_030269485.1 Actinoplanes sp. NBRC 103695
GCCGCCAAAGCGGCCGAATTCGCAGGAGGAACAACAGCAGCAGGAGGAGCAACGGCAGATAGCGTATTCGCAGGAGGAGCAACGGCAGATAGCGTATTCGCAGGAGGAGCAACGGCAGATAGCGTATTCGCAGGAGGAGCAACGGCAGATAGCGTATTCGCAGGAGGAGCAACGGCAGATAGCGTATTCGCAGGAG
>NZ_BSTL01000128.1:295-466 GCF_030269485.1 Actinoplanes sp. NBRC 103695
GGAGCAACAGCAGATAGCGTATTCGCATTACGAGGATTACGAGCCCGATTACTCGACTCCTGCGCCGTTGTCTGACTGGCCGGGTGTCTCCGGTGGTACGTACCCCTCGTCTTCGGGGTATGCCGGCCCTCAGTCGTTGACCGGTACCGGCTTCGACTACACCGGTTTCAA
>NZ_BSTL01000129.1 GCF_030269485.1 Actinoplanes sp. NBRC 103695
CTCGAACTCCAAATACCAAGCCCGCGGCCCGAACATCGACCGGCGCAGCTACCAGGCCACCGCCAGCATCGACGTCATCAGCCCCGACCCTTGACAGCCAACGTCCCGCCCTAACTGAACGGCGTTGCCACTAGAACTCTTCGCGTTGGAAGTCTGGTGAGAGCGCGCATTGCCGGGTCTTCCCGGTGCGTGCGCTTGCTGCCGGCGCTTCCGCCGAGCGTGGGGTCGGCCGAGCATAGGGTCGGCCGGGTTGCCAGGGTCCGAGTTACCAGGGTCCGGGTTGCCAGGTCCGGGTTGCCAGGGTCCGGGTTGCCAGGGTCCGGGTTGCCCGGGTCCGGTTGCCAGGCGGCCGGGCTGCCCGCTCACCGTCGCTGCCGCGCTCGCGGTGGTAGGACCGGGCGCTATCCCGCCCGGCTGACCGCTCCTGGCTACCACGCGCGCGGACAGTGGTAGCTCAGC
>NZ_BSTL01000130.1 GCF_030269485.1 Actinoplanes sp. NBRC 103695
GCCATCCTGTTCCCGATCGCCCGGCACACGTACTGCGCCTGACTTTCGCTGACGCAATGCACCACACCGTCGTCGGCGTAACACTCGAACGGCACGGCCGGGAACGTCCGGGCCATCCACGTGTCGACCGAGTAGCGCAGGAACAGGTACGCCAGCACGGGTGAGACCGCCGACCCTTGCGGGGTACCACGGTCCCGCTGGTGCACGGTGCCGTCGGGCTGCTGCACGGGGGCGGCAGGCCACCGCCGCACATAGAGCAGAACTCACGGCAAATCGGTATTCGCCTCTACCGCTTTGAGCATGAGGTCATGATTGAGTTCCCCCCGGTTTGGTGGAGCCTCTCAAACATGATCGACTGATCATGGGGAGGACGTTCTGTGGCCGCACCGAAGAAGTACCCCGACGAACTGAGGGCGCGTGCTGTGCGTCTGTATCGCGA
>NZ_BSTL01000131.1 GCF_030269485.1 Actinoplanes sp. NBRC 103695
TCGCCTACTACGGCGGCCCGGACGGTGTCGGCTGGGACTACGCCGGCCCGAACTACAACGACACCGGCGACTTCATCGGCGGTGGCCGGCCGCCGGGCTCGTCTTTCAAGATCTACACGCTGCTCGCGGCGCTGAGTGCCGGGTACGGGTTCGACACGACCTGGGACTCGAAGGCGAAGAAGATCGGCGGCGACGCCATCAACAACTCCAGCCGCACCAAGCTGACCTGTGACGAGCGGCGGTGCCCGCTGAAGGACGCGACTATCCAGTCGTACAACTTCCCCTTCTACCACCTGGCAGCGGACCTCGGTTCGGACAAGGTGGCCGAGGCGGCGCACAAGGCCGGCATCAACTTCATCTCCGGCCAGGAAGGCCGCATCGACCTGAACAAGGTCACCGACAAGGAGAAGCTGAAGGCGCAGCTCG
>NZ_BSTL01000132.1 GCF_030269485.1 Actinoplanes sp. NBRC 103695
ACTCGGCTACCTGAGCCCGGACGAATACGAGACCGCCTGGCACACCCAGACCGAGCCAGATAACCTCACCCCTGCCCCGACCGGAAGCAGGTAACCACCGCTCCGTCGAAACGGGGGGAACTCAACCATCCGCAGAGCAATCAACGAAACCCGGCGCCTCCTCGACGAACACGGAACCCACATCGCCGCCGCACCGACCCCACCCAGTTCCCTGGTCAACCTGCTCGCCGCCACCGCCACGCACGAAGAACTCACACATAAAGATCAAACCAACGTGTTATTTCTCTGCGAGCCCTTAGACCCTGGTAAATAAGGGTTTCAGGTGCGGTGGTGACGGGCCAGGCGTCGGGTCATGATGATGATCATGGACCACTGGACCATCGCGGCGTGATGTTGTGGCAGTCGTTCGTAGTCGCGGACGG
>NZ_BSTL01000133.1:0-222 GCF_030269485.1 Actinoplanes sp. NBRC 103695
TCGACTCTCAGACATGGGAACGGTGGCCGGCCAGCGAGGGTGAGGTAGCGCCGTCAAAGCGGCCGTATTCGCAGGAGGAGCAACAGCAGGTAGCGTATTCGCAGGAGGAGCAACAGCAGGTAGCGTATTCGCAGGAGGAGCAACAGCAGGTAGCGTATTCGCAGGAGGAGCAACAGCAGGTAGCGTATTCGCAGGAGGAGCAACAGCAGGTAGCGTATTCGC
>NZ_BSTL01000133.1:320-413 GCF_030269485.1 Actinoplanes sp. NBRC 103695
GCAGGAGGAGCAACAGCAGATAGCGTATTCGCAGGAGGAGCAACAGCAGATAGCGTATTCGCAGGAGGAGCAACAGCAGATAGCGTATTCGCA
>NZ_BSTL01000134.1 GCF_030269485.1 Actinoplanes sp. NBRC 103695
AGACGCCGGCAAGAAAGTGCCGGGACGTAAGCGGGGCCTGGCCGTGGACGTGCTCGGGTTGATCATCGCAGTCGTGGTGACCGCGGCCTCGGCCACCGACAACACCATCGGCGTGGCCCTGCTCGACAAGGTCGTCGAGCACACCCCGAGCGTGACCCGCGCCTACGTTGACGCCGGGTTCAAAGACGACGTCATGATCCACGGGGCGGTCCTCGGGATCACCGTCGAGCAGGTTAAACGCTCCGACACTCGGCCAGGGTTCGTGCCGGTCGCCAAGCGGTGGGTCGTCGAGCAGACCCACGGCACCCTGATGCTGCACCGGCGCCTGGTGCGGGAGTACGAGATCCTGCCCGCCTCCAGCGTGTCGCGCACCCTGTGGGCGTCGACTGCGAACCTGACCCGCCGGCTGA
>NZ_BSTL01000135.1 GCF_030269485.1 Actinoplanes sp. NBRC 103695
ATCGAGGCGTGGTTGCCTCTGGCCCGTCACCTCGCCCACCGCTACTCCGGCCGCGGCGAGCCCACCGACGACCTGATCCAGACCGCGAACGTCGGCCTGATCAAAGCGGTCGACAAGTTCGACCCCGAACGCGGCGTCGACTTCGCCGGCTACGCCATCCCCACCATCATCGGCGAGATCAAGCGCCACTTCCGCGACCGCACCTGGTCCATCCGGGTACCGCGGCGCCTGCAGGAACTACGCCTGCAGATCACCGAGGCCAACGCCACCCTCACCCACAGCCTCGGCCGCTCCCCGACAGTGGCCGACATCGCCGTACACCTCGGCGTCACCGAGGAAGACGTGCTGGAAGGCCTGGAAGGCGCCCGCGCCTACAACGCCACCAGCCTGTCCACCCCGATCAGCGC
>NZ_BSTL01000136.1 GCF_030269485.1 Actinoplanes sp. NBRC 103695
GGCCGAGGGCCGGTCGGACGTCCTGCTGGATATGGCCGCGCAGCTCCACGATCGCGGCGCGGGAACGTCGGTGCTGGCCGAGATGGTTCAGGCCGCGAGCCCGGATGTGACCGACCGGAACGACGACGAGACCAGGTTCGACGACTTCATGGTGGCCGTGCTGGACGCGCTCGACCAGGCGGAGGCCGGGACGTTCACCGGTACACAGGCGGAGGACGGCACGTTCCCGGGGGTGGAGGCGTTCGTCGACGCGAACCGCCACCTGCTGGCCGACGTCGCCAAGAAACATCGCCTCCTGGAGAAGCTCGGCAAGCAGCAGTCCCGGCCGCGGACCGATCTGCAGAGGGCGCAGGCCCAGGCCGTCCAGTTCGCAGTCTCGAGGTGCTGACGGTGCAGTCTGACGGAGA
>NZ_BSTL01000137.1 GCF_030269485.1 Actinoplanes sp. NBRC 103695
GAACGGTTCCCCGACGCCGCCGAACACCTCGACGACGCCCGCGACGACCTGCTCGCCTTCACCGCGTTCCCCCACGAAATCTGGAAACAGATCCGCTCGAACAACCCCCAGGAACGCCTGAACAAAGAAATCCGCCGCCGCACCGACGTCGTCGGGATCTTCCCCAACCGGGCCGCGATCATCCGCCTCGTCGGCGCCGTGCTCGCCGAACAGACCGACGAATGGGTCGAAGGACGCCGCTACATGGGCCTCGACATCCTCCGCAAAGCCCGCCTCACACCCATCACCACCAGCCAAGACACCCAACCCGACCTCGAACCCGCCGAGATAGCCGCCTAACATCAACCCACACGGATCAGCGCTGGCCGCCTCTTACACCACGCCAGCGGACGCGACC
>NZ_BSTL01000138.1 GCF_030269485.1 Actinoplanes sp. NBRC 103695
AGTGTGTCCAAGACCCCAACACTCAAGAAAGGCACTGTGATCACCAACCACTATTGCTCAGAAATCAACGCCTGACACCCAGCAAAACGTGTGTCCTCTCATCATTGCACCCCCGGGGGAGAATGTTATCTCTCATAATCAAAGATTATTGGCCTCTAAAGGGAGAAATGCACCGACGTGGAGGAGGAAGAAGGACAAAGGTCGGTTCCTTAGCAGGTGCAATCGCTGAAATCCCAGTAATAGATCAATTATTGGCGGCCTAGAACGGGGCTTGGAATTCAAATATGGTGAAAAACAAATCAAAAAGTAAAAGAACGAAGGTGAATGGTTGGGGTGAGCACTAGTGGTTGGTGATCACAGTGCCTTTCTTGAGTGTTGGGGTCTTGGACACACT
>NZ_BSTL01000139.1 GCF_030269485.1 Actinoplanes sp. NBRC 103695
GTCCGGTTGCCAGGCGGCCGGGCTGCCCGCTCACCGTCGCTGCCGCGCTCGCGGTGGTAGGACCGGGCGCTATCCCGCCCGGCTGACCGCTCCTGGCTACCACGCGCGCGGACAGTGGTAGCTCAGCACCGCTGGTGGACCCTCCCCGACCTGCGCTCCACAACCGAGACGGTCCACCCGTTCGGCCTCCCGCCGCTGCTGACCGACCTCCTGTCCGGCCACATCCCACCGCAGCCGGTCCAACTCCCCTGGCACCACTAGAACCAACGCCGTTCAGTTAGGCGGTCGGGTGGATCGTCAAGGCGTGTCTGAGGCATAGAGCAGCGGAGCTCCGGTATAGAGGGTGGTCACTCTAAGACGCCCTTGAACCTGGAGCTCCGCTGGCTGAT
>NZ_BSTL01000140.1 GCF_030269485.1 Actinoplanes sp. NBRC 103695
CCAGGGCCGTCTTGTACGTCTTGTCGAACTTGTTCAGCGGCGAGTCGTCGTTCGCCCGGTTCGCGGCGGTCTCGGCCGCCTTCTGCACCTCAGGATCGATCGTCGTGGTGATCCGCAGACCACCCTTCGACTGCTCCTCGTCGCTGACGCCCATAGCGCGCAGTTCCTGCTTGACGTACTTGACGATCTTGCCGCTGGCCTTGTCGCTGCCGCAGGAGGTACGGCAGGCGTTCGGGTCGAACTTGTTCACCTTGGGGTACGCGGCCGGCATGTCGGCCGGTTTGATCCAGCCCTTCTCGACCATGTTGTTCAGGGTGTACTGCCAGCGCTCCTGAGCGGCCGGCAGGTTGTTCTGCGGGTCGTAGCCGCGGTGGGTCGCGGACGGCT
>NZ_BSTL01000141.1 GCF_030269485.1 Actinoplanes sp. NBRC 103695
ACATGCCGGGCCAGTTAGCCACGTCCGGGTCGCCGTCATCGAAGTAGGGGTGGTCGTGGTCGCCACCGGTGGGGTTAGGAGCGGCAGACACCGAAGACTGGGAGTACGGGACGAAACCGGTGTAGTCGAAGCCGGTACCGGTCAGCGGCTGAGGGCCGGCAGACACCGAAGACGAGGGGTACGTACCACCGGAGACACCCGGCCAGTCAGGCAACGGCGCAGGAGTCGAGTAATCGGGCTCGTAATCCTCGTAATGCGAATACGCTATCTGCTGTTGCTCCTCCTGCGAATACGCTATCTGCTGTTGCTCCTCCTGCGAATACGCTATCTGCTGTTGCTCCTCCTGCGAATACGCTATCTGCTGTTGCTCCTCCTGCGAAT
>NZ_BSTL01000142.1 GCF_030269485.1 Actinoplanes sp. NBRC 103695
GAGTGTCTTTGTCCGGGTGGCCCGCAGGTAGTTCCATCCGGAACAGGGCGAACACGTCCAACTCCGCCTTGCTGAATTTTTGCATCCCTTTCGCGCGCTTCCACCGGTCAGAGACTCCGATGCCCGCCTCCGCGTTTGCTTTCTCCCCGGAGATTTTCGTGCTTTGTAGCTTCAGGATTGCTTTCTGGAACCCTGCTGCCCATTCTTCGCCGGTCCTGCCTCCGGTGGGGTAGGTGTGTGTGGGTGGGTCGGTCAGGGCGTCGAGGGTGTGTCCGTCGGAAGGGGTGCGGGTTTGGTTGTCGTCTGGTCCGAACACGGCCTGCTGGTGGTGGATATCCCATTGGGCGAGGTCGCCGTCGGTGTTGACGGGGTAGCGGCTTG
>NZ_BSTL01000143.1 GCF_030269485.1 Actinoplanes sp. NBRC 103695
TTGTCGTCGTTCCTGACCGGCGGGGATCGTGAGCCGGCCAGGTCGCTGGTGCAGGCCGCCGCCCAGGTAGAGGCCATACTGGGCCCACCCCCTGTCAAGGCAGCCGATTGCACCCCCCGGTCCGTGGCGGCGTTGCGGGCGCTGCAAACCCGCTCCGGCAGCGATAACGGCCTCTACGGTCTGCGACCCGTCGACTCCGGTCAGCGACCCGTCGACGAAGCCGCCGCACTGCTGAGCACCCCCGACACCCCAGCCTTCTTCGGCACCCCCCGCACCGCGCACATCCTGCACGACCTCCGCCCCGGCGCGGCAACCCTCGCGTGGGGACGCCAGCCCGGCGAGGACGCGCACATGGTCGTGATCGAACGCG
>NZ_BSTL01000144.1 GCF_030269485.1 Actinoplanes sp. NBRC 103695
CTTTGTTCAGGCGTTCCTGGGGGTTGTTCGAGCGGATCTGTTTCCAGATTTCGTGGGGGAACGCGGTGAAGGCGAGCAGGTCGTCGCGGGCGTCGTCGAGGTGTTCGGCGGCGTCGGGGAACCGTTCTCCGATCGTGTCCAGCACGCGGGTGTATTGGGTTCGGACGGCGTCGGTGTCGGGCTGGTCGAAGATGGTACGGACCAGGGTGGCCACCCACGGCTGCGCACTCTTGGGGACCTTGGCGAGCAGGTTGCGCAGGTAGTGGGTGCGGCAGCGTTGCCACGATGCGCCGGGCAGGGCGGCGCCGATCGCGTTGACCAGGCCGCGGTGGGCGTCGGAGACCACGAGCCGGACCCCGGACAGGC
>NZ_BSTL01000145.1 GCF_030269485.1 Actinoplanes sp. NBRC 103695
TGTCGGTGTCTGGTTGCGGCGGTCCGGTCCGGTCTGGGCCGGTCCCGGTGATCTCGACCGCCGCAGGGTAGAACCGTTGCTGCTGGTAGTAGCCGCCCCCGCCACCACCGTGACTACCCGAACCGGACATGCCGGGCCAGTTAGCCACGTCCGGGCCGCCGTCATCAAAGTAGGGGTAGTCGTGGTCGCCACCGGTGGGGTTAGGGGCAGCAGGCGCCGAGGACGGGGGGTACGGGTTGAAACCGGTGTAGTCGAAGCCGGTACCGGTCAACGACTGAGGGCCGGCATACCCCGAAGACGAGGGGTACGTACCACCGGAGACACCCGGCCAGTCAGACAACGGCGCAGGAGTCGAGTAATCGG
>NZ_BSTL01000146.1 GCF_030269485.1 Actinoplanes sp. NBRC 103695
AGGGCGTCGAGGGTGTGTCCGTCGGAAGGGGTGCGGGTTTGGTTGTCGTCTGGTCCGAACACGGCCTGCTGGTGGTGGATATCCCATTGGGCGAGGTCGCCGTCGGTGTTGACGGGGTAGCGGCTTGGTCCGGTCAGAGTGGGGTGTAGTCCGGCCGGGGTGTCGAGGGTGAATGGTGTGACTGCTGCGGGGCCGGGGATGGCGGGGTCGTAGATGTGGAGGTTTCCGTGGGTGTCGCGTTCGATCACGACCATGTGCGCGTCCTCGCCGGGCTGGCGTCCCCACGCGAGGGTTGCCGCGCCGGGGCGGAGGTCGTGCAGGATGTGCGCGGTGCGGGGGGTGCCGAAGAAGGCTGGGGTGTC
>NZ_BSTL01000147.1 GCF_030269485.1 Actinoplanes sp. NBRC 103695
TCATCGTCAGCGACCCCGACGACCTCGCGGTGTTGCCGCTGTCCGCAGACCGGATCGATGCGGGACGTCTGCCCAGCACCTTCGACAGCGCCCGATTCGCACCCCTGCCCGCCGAGGCCACCACCACCACCACAGCGACGTCCCGCCCGCGACGGCCAGACACCCACACCGCGATGTCGCCGATCAGCAGCGGATTGTCGTCGTTCCTGACCGGCGGGGATCGTGAGCCGGCCAGGTCGCTGGTGCAGGCCGCCGCCCAGGTAGAGGCCATACTGGGCCCACCCCCTGTCAAGGCAGCCGATTGCACCCCCCGGTCCGTGG
>NZ_BSTL01000148.1 GCF_030269485.1 Actinoplanes sp. NBRC 103695
GGTGGCGGGGGTGGCTTCTACCAGCAGCAGCGGTTCTTCCCGGCGGCGGTCGAGATCACCGGTGGTGGTCGGGATGGTTCGGGCGTGCGGCAGCCGGGTGTTGATGGTGCCGTTGCGGGTGTGGGTTTGTCTTTTCCTGACGTGGTGCGGTTGTTGACGGGGGCTGCCGACAGTGAGCTTCAAGAACTGGCCGGATGGCTGACAACCGAAGCCTCCGGATGGGAAAGCGCCTACGAACAACTGGTCACCGAGCGGTCTCTGCCTCTTCCGGTGACGTGGAACGGGTTTATGCGGGCTGTAGC
>NZ_BSTL01000149.1 GCF_030269485.1 Actinoplanes sp. NBRC 103695
CGCCTCACACCCATCACCACCAGCCAAGACACCCAACCCGACCTCGAACCCGCCGAGATAGCCGCCTAACATCAACCCACACGGATCAGCGCTGGCCGCCTCTTAGACCCTGGTAAATAAGGGTTTCCGGCCGTCGGTACGAGGCGAAGATCCGATGTCTTGTGCGCGCCTGTACGGCGTGGTGTCGTGACATGGGGAAGGGCCTTCAGTACGAGCGAAGGTGACTAAACCAGCACGACCGAAGGCCCAACCCTGTCTGTATACCTTGCCGCGGGGGCC
>NZ_BSTL01000150.1 GCF_030269485.1 Actinoplanes sp. NBRC 103695
GGGTCGAGGGTGATGGTGCGGCTGTCGCGCAGCATCTCCCCCGTGGTCGGCACCTGGATCGCCGGGAGCAGGGCACGCAACTCGACAGAGGCGGAATCGTAGGCCAGGACCGCAGCGTAAACCTTACCTCGCGTCAACGGCTGAAGATCAGCTACAGCCCGCATAAACCCGTTCCACGTCACCGGAAGAGGCAGAGACCGCTCGGTGACCAGTTGTTCGTAGGCGCTTTCCCATCCGGAGGCTTCGGTTGTCAGCCATCCGGCCAGTTCTTGAAGCT
>NZ_BSTL01000151.1 GCF_030269485.1 Actinoplanes sp. NBRC 103695
CGCATGATGCCCTTCATGTCGATGCCGTGATGGTCGAGGAACCCCTTGTCCTCGGCGGCCATCACCGCCTCGCTGATGATCGGGTTGATGCTCTGGTACGGCAGCAGGGACCGGTTGGTGTCACCGACGGTGGCCAGCAGCGTCTTGTCATTGGCCGCGAACAGCTGGGTGACCTGGTCCTCGGCCTTGGGCTCGGTGAGCTGCACATCGTCGAAGAACCAGGTGCCGGCGACCACACCGCCACCGAGCAGGATCACCACGACCGCCGCCAGCGCGG
>NZ_BSTL01000152.1 GCF_030269485.1 Actinoplanes sp. NBRC 103695
AGCAGCCGCATACCACCGTGGCGTTGCTGGGGCCCGGCTGGCGGGTGATCGACCCGCCGCCGCGTGCGGTGGTCTTCGAGCCGTCCTCCAGCAGTCTGTTCGTGTCGGTGCGGAGCCGGGCGTCGGGTAAGGCGCTTCTCGGTGGGTCGTGGGATGCCGATTTCGTCGGCCCGTTGCAGGCGAAGGTTGCTGAGTTGTCGGAGCGGCTGGAGGTGCCGCATTTCCGGTTGAACGGCCGGCGGGGTGAGGTGCTGGACGGCAGGTCGACCC
>NZ_BSTL01000153.1 GCF_030269485.1 Actinoplanes sp. NBRC 103695
AGCAGCCGCATACCACCGTGGCGTTGCTGGGGCCCGGCTGGCGGGTGATCGACCCGCCGCCGCGTGCGGTGGTCTTCGAGCCGTCCTCCAGCAGTCTGTTCGTGTCGGTGCGGAGCCGGGCGTCGGGCAAAGGGCTTCTCGGCGGGTCGTGGGATGCCGATTTCGTCGGCCCGTTGCAGGCGAAGGTTGCTGAGTTGTCGGAGCGGCTGGAGGTGCCGCATTTCCGGTTGAACGGCCGGCGGGGTGAGGTGCTGGACGGCAGGTCGACCC
>NZ_BSTL01000154.1 GCF_030269485.1 Actinoplanes sp. NBRC 103695
TCATCGACATCGTCACGTTCATCATCGAACGCGGCGCCCAGATCATCGAATTCGTCAACGCCGTCCTCGACGCCGTCATCGCCATCGCCGGCGGCGGCGCCGGCGGCGTACCCGGACTCATCGAAGCAGCCCTCGCCAAATCCATCCCCGTCCTCATCGGCGCGCTCGCCGCCATCCTCGGCATCGGCGGCATCGCCACCAAGGTGAAGTCGTTCTTCCAGGCGCTGTCGAAGCCGGTGATGAAGGCCGTCGACTGGGT
>NZ_BSTL01000155.1 GCF_030269485.1 Actinoplanes sp. NBRC 103695
GTAAGGTTTACGCTGCGGTCCTGGCCTACGATTCCGCCTCTGTCGAGTTGCGTGCCCTGCTCCCGGCGATCCAGGTGCCGACCACGGGGGAGATGCTGCGCGACAGCCGCACCATCACCCTCGACCCAGATCACCAGGTCGTGACCCGCGATCGGGCCACCGGCGTCCGTGTCATGCCCACGTCCGGACTGCAGGACGTGGCCGAGACTTCTGCGCTGGACGGGCTCGGACATGAACCGGTTCGTGCCCGATTCGCG
>NZ_BSTL01000156.1 GCF_030269485.1 Actinoplanes sp. NBRC 103695
TGATCAGCCAGCGGAGCTCCAGGTTCAAGGGCGTCTTAGAGTGACCACCCTCTATACCGGAGCTCCGCTGCTCTATGCCTCAGACACGCCTTGACGATCCACCCGACCGCCTAACTGAACGGCGTTGCGTCTAGCCCTGGACTTCGCACATGCTTTGGAGTGAACGTCCGTCACTCTGATCAAGATCGATGTGTTGGTCTGGGTATGGGTGTGCTGGGTGCTCCGCGTCGTAGTGCTGTGTGTCCTCGTGCCGAGT
>NZ_BSTL01000157.1 GCF_030269485.1 Actinoplanes sp. NBRC 103695
ACGGCCCGCCACGACCGCTCTGGCCGACCGGTCTCGCGCGGCCGGTGGTAGGACCAGGCGCTATCCGAGACCGCTGACCGCTCTGAGCTACCACGCGCGCGGACCGTGGTAGCCCAGCGCGGCATCCGGGCCGAAATACCGCTCTGGCCCACCACCGCCTGCCTGGTCTACCACTCACGTCCGCTCCTACCACCAACCGCGCCCGGCCACCAACCGCGCCCGGCCACGGCCGCGACCGGCCGCAGCAACGGTGAGC
>NZ_BSTL01000158.1 GCF_030269485.1 Actinoplanes sp. NBRC 103695
CCGGTTCGTATTTCCCGGACTGGTTGTTGCAGCACCGCCGCCGCGCCGAGCAAGCCCTCGTGAGCGTGGTGGCCACCAGCTATCTGCTGGGGGTGTCGACCCGCCGGGTGGAGAAACTGGTCGAGCAGCTCGGGATCAAACAGCTGTCCAAGAGTCAGGTCTCGGAGATGGCCCGCCACCTCGACACCCAGGTCGAAGCGTTCCGCAACCGGCCGCTGGACGCCGGCCCGTACACGTTTGTCTGGATGGACGCGC
>NZ_BSTL01000159.1 GCF_030269485.1 Actinoplanes sp. NBRC 103695
CCGGTTCGTATTTCCCGGACTGGTTGTTGCAGCACCGCCGCCGCGCCGAGCAAGCCCTCGTGAGCGTGGTGGCCACCAGCTATCTGCTGGGGGTGTCGACCCGCCGGGTGGAGAAACTGGTCGAGCAACTCGGGATCAAACAGCTGTCCAAGAGTCAGGTCTCGGAGATGGCCCGCCACCTCGACACCCAGGTCGAAGCGTTCCGCAACCGGCCGCTGGACGCCGGCCCGTACACGTTTGTCTGGATGGACGCGC
>NZ_BSTL01000160.1 GCF_030269485.1 Actinoplanes sp. NBRC 103695
GTCGTCGAGCAGACCCACGGCACCCTGATGCTGCACCGGCGCCTGGTGCGGGAGTACGAGATCCTGCCCGCCTCCAGCGTGTCGCGCACCCTGTGGGCGTCGACTGCGAACCTGACCCGCCGGCTGACCGGCACCACCACGGCGACCTGGCGCACCACCACCAGGGCTGCGTGACGGTATGCAGTCCATCCTGGACCTGCTCACCGAACGGCAAGCCGTCACCGCCGAGGCCATCACCACACTGCGCGAGCAGAT
>NZ_BSTL01000161.1 GCF_030269485.1 Actinoplanes sp. NBRC 103695
GTCGTCGAGCAGACCCACGGCACCCTGATGCTGCACCGGCGCCTGGTGCGGGAGTACGAGATCCTGCCCGCCTCCAGCGTGTCGCGCACCCTGTGGGCGTCGACTGCGAACCTGACCCGCCGGCTGATCGGCACCACCACGGCGACCTGGCGCACCACCACCAGGGCTGCGTGACGGTATGCAGTCCATCCTGGACCTGCTCACCGAACGGCAAGCCGTCACCGCCGAGGCCATCACCACACTGCGCGAGCAGAT
>NZ_BSTL01000162.1 GCF_030269485.1 Actinoplanes sp. NBRC 103695
TCCTGCGGGCGTGGAAGGCGAAACGCCCGTCGCCGTCGGGACATGAGGGCCGCTACGACCTGCGGGCGATCGTGAACGCGATCGTCTACCAGAACCGGACCGGCTGTCAGTGGGCGTACCTGCCGAACGATCTGCCGCCCTGGTCCGCGGTGTACTACTACTTTGCTCTGTGGCGCGATGACGGCACCGACGCGGCCATCCATGATCTGCTGCGCTGTCAGGCGCGGGAACGGGCCGGGCGGGCCGAGGACCCGA
>NZ_BSTL01000163.1 GCF_030269485.1 Actinoplanes sp. NBRC 103695
GGGCGCAGGCGGTGGCGGGGATGCGCGGGGACAAACTCGCCGCCAGCAACGCTGTCGGTAAAGGTCAGCAAGGTGCTCAGGGCAAGGACGAGTCGAAACGGGCGCAGGTCACCGCGAAGCTGCAGGCTGTCTTCGACGCCACCCAGAAAGACGTCGAAGCCATCCTCGCCGGCCTCGACAGCAAGGTCGACGACTCTTTCTCCTCGGGGGAGAAGGCGGCGCGGGATGCGTTCACCGCTGAGCACAAGCGGCGGA
>NZ_BSTL01000164.1 GCF_030269485.1 Actinoplanes sp. NBRC 103695
TCGGGCCGTTGATCGCGGGTGCTTGTGTCGTGGTCGTGGTCGCGGAGTCTGCGCAGGATCCGGCTGGTCTGCTGGGCGTGATCGGTCGGCGTCGTGTCACGCATCTGCTGACGGTGCCGAGTCTGGCCGATGTCCTGGTCCGTCATGACGATGCGATTACGGCGTTGGTTTCGGTCCGGTCGTGGGTGTCCTCGGGTGAGGCGCTCTCTGCCGGCACGGCGGATGGTATGCGTGCGGTGGCACCGCGGGCTGTGC
>NZ_BSTL01000165.1 GCF_030269485.1 Actinoplanes sp. NBRC 103695
AGGCCCGGCGAACGACGCCACCAACGCCGTGAAGGAGTTCCACGCCCGCATCGCCTCGACATACGCCCGCTCACCCGCATGCGGCGCCAGTGCCTCCCGGACCTGGCTGCCATACTCCAGCGCTACCGCCCGCAACCGGATCAGCAGTTCCCCCACCATTGCGGGATCGACGCCCGCCCGCAACACCAGCGGACCCGTCCCCGGCGCAAGAACCCGCGGCGGATTGTCATTGGCTGATGTTGTCTGCCCGATGTG
>NZ_BSTL01000166.1 GCF_030269485.1 Actinoplanes sp. NBRC 103695
CGGTCACCACGACTGCGATGATCAACCCGAGCACGTCCACGGCCAGGCCCCGCTTACGTCCCGGCACTTTCTTGCCGGCGTCTTTGCCGGTGGCGGCGGGCACGTGGTTCGCCGCCCGGATCGACTGAGTGTCCAGCACGACCGCGGTCGGGTCCTCGGCCCGCCCGGCCCGTTCCCGCGCCTGACAGCGCAGCAGATCATGGATGGCCGCGTCGGTGCCGTCATCGCGCCACAGAGCAAAGTAGTAGTACACCG
>NZ_BSTL01000167.1 GCF_030269485.1 Actinoplanes sp. NBRC 103695
CGAACTCCCGTCGAGCGCGTCATTGTCCACATCGTCCGACGCAACCGGCGAATCCAACGGGTTTCGGGCGTCGTCCCGCTCGTAGCGGCGGTCGGTTCGCACCGGGAACGCTTCTACCGGCACGGCATCGGCTTCAAGGGGCAACGCCATCGCGGAGTCCGCGGACGGCAACGACCCGCCCCGCCGCCCGTCGGTCTGGTCCAGCGGTCCCAGGTAGACCGATGGCAGGGTTTCCTCGATCGGCGGCAACGGGTG
>NZ_BSTL01000168.1 GCF_030269485.1 Actinoplanes sp. NBRC 103695
GGGCCACGCCGATGGTGTTGTCGGTGGCCGAGGCCGCGGTCACCACGACTGCGATGATCAACCCGAGCACGTCCACGGCCAGGCCCCGCTTACGTCCCGGCACTTTCTTGCCGGCGTCTGGTGGCGGTGGTGGCGGCGGGCACGTGGTTCGCCGCCCGGATCGACTGGGTGTCCAGCACGACCGCGGTCGGGTCCTCGGCCCGCCCGGCCCGTTCCCGCGCCTGACAGCGCAGCAGATCATGGATGGCCGCGTCG
>NZ_BSTL01000169.1 GCF_030269485.1 Actinoplanes sp. NBRC 103695
TTCCTGCTGCGGGTCACCGGGATGGGCGAGCGGGTGCCGGAGGTCCCGTCGGTGCGGCTGCTGCGGCCGGACGTCCGAGGGCGGCGCCTCGGCCTGCCGGGCACGGTGCGGAGTTTCCTCGGCACGCGGGCCGAGGGCCGGTCGGACGTCCTGCTGGATATGGCCGCGCAGCTCCACGATCGCGGCGCGGGAACGTCGGTGCTGGCCGAGATGGTTCAGGCCGCGAGCCCGGATGTGACCGACCGGAACGACGAC
>NZ_BSTL01000170.1 GCF_030269485.1 Actinoplanes sp. NBRC 103695
GGGCGCAGGCGGTGGCGGGGATGCGCGGGGACAAACTCGCCGCCAGCAACGCTGTCGGTAAAGGTCAGCAAGGTGCTCAGGGCAAGGACGAGTCGAAACGGGCGCAGGTCACCGCGAAGCTGCAGGCCGTCTTCGACGCCACCCAGAAAGACGTCGAAGCCATCCTCGCCGGCCTCGACAGCAAGGTCGACGACTCTTTCTCCTCGGGGGAGAAGGCGGCGCGGGATGCGTTCACCGCTGAGCACAAGCGGCGGA
>NZ_BSTL01000171.1 GCF_030269485.1 Actinoplanes sp. NBRC 103695
GGGCCACGCCGATGGTGTTGTCGGTGGCCGAGGCCGCGGTCACCACGACTGCGATGATCAACCCGAGCACGTCCACGGCCAGGCCCCGCTTACGTCCCGGCACTTTCTTGCCGGCGTCTGGTGGCGGCGGTGGCGGCGGGCACGTGGTTCGCCGCCCGGATCGACTGGGTGTCCAGCACGACCGCGGTCGGGTCCTCGGCCCGCCCGGCCCGTTCCCGCGCCTGACAGCGCAGCAGATCATGGATGGCCGCGTC
>NZ_BSTL01000172.1 GCF_030269485.1 Actinoplanes sp. NBRC 103695
AAGACCTCGACCCCACGACCAGCCCCTACGACACAATCGTGCTAGACCTGCCACGGCTGACGGTAACCGGCCTGGACACCATCACAAAGGCCTCAACAATCGGCCCACCCCTGGTCAGCTCAGTATGAGAGGGCGATAAGCGCGCTTTAGGTTGGTTTCATGTTGGGGCTGGAGTCAGGTGCGCTGGTGGTGGGGGCTCTGGTTGGCTCGGCGGGGGTCGCGAGGGTGAATAGCCCGGCCTCGGGCTCGGTC
>NZ_BSTL01000173.1 GCF_030269485.1 Actinoplanes sp. NBRC 103695
CTCGCCGCCGACACCGGCCAGACCCACGTCGTGACCGCAGTCGGCTCAATACAAGACCTCGACCCCACGACCAGCCCCTACGACACAATCGTGCTAGACCTGCCACGGCTGACGGTAACCGGCCTGGTGAGTTCCCCCCGTTTCGACGGAGCGGTGGTTACCTGCTTCCGGTCGGGGCAGGGGTGAGGTTATCTGGCTCGGTCTGGGTGTGCCAGGCGGTCTCGTATTCGTCCGGGCTCAGGTAGCCGAGTT
>NZ_BSTL01000174.1 GCF_030269485.1 Actinoplanes sp. NBRC 103695
CCGAGCATCCGACAGGTCCGATCGATATGGACGTCGCTCCATCCCCATGTACTGCCAACGAACCAGCACGCCCGCTGACAGCCGGCAAACGCGAATCAACCTGATCGAGGATCAGATGCCCTCTCAGAGGACGTCTGATTCACGTACTTTGCGTGTTATGTGGGTTTAGCCGTATCGCCAGGTTGGGGTGGTTTCGGCGGTGAGGCGTTTGGCGGTGTTGTCGATCATGGCGATCTGGATCATGGTGG
>NZ_BSTL01000175.1 GCF_030269485.1 Actinoplanes sp. NBRC 103695
ACGCCGTCAGTTCCTCCATCGCCAACGCGGCGTCGGCATAGTCAGGCTGCCTCGACGCATACTCGTACTGGGCATCGAGATTCTGCGCTTGCACTCGGAACGACGGCGGTGCCGGCGGCGGCGGCGGCGGCGGAAGGCTACCTCCGCGCGACGCACCCCTGCGGGAGCGTGACCCTCGGCCGGTCCCACCATTGAGCCCACCACCGACCAACTCGGCCCGCGGCTCGCCTTCTCCGCCGGCCCCG
>NZ_BSTL01000176.1 GCF_030269485.1 Actinoplanes sp. NBRC 103695
CGGGGCCGGCGGAGAAGGCGAGCCGCGGGCCGAGTTGGTCGGTGGTGGGCTCAATGGTGGGACCGGCCGAGGGTCACGCTCCCGCAGGGGTGCGTCGCGCGGAGGTAGCCTTCCGCCGCCGCCGCCGGCACCGCCGTCGTTCCGAGTGCAAGCGCAGAATCTCGATGCCCAGTACGAGTATGCGTCGAGGCAGCCTGACTATGCCGACGCCGCGTTGGCGATGGAGGAACTGACGGCGT
>NZ_BSTL01000177.1 GCF_030269485.1 Actinoplanes sp. NBRC 103695
GGTCTTCCCGGTGCGTGCGCTTGCTGCCGGCGCTTCCGCCGAGCGTGGGGTCGGCCGAGCATAGGGTCGGCCGGGTTGCCAGGGTCCGAGTTACCAGGGTCCGGGTTGCCAGGTCCGGGTTGCCAGGTCCGGGTTGCCAGGGTCCGGGTTGCCAGGGTCCGGGTTGCCCGGGTCCGGTTGCCAGGCGGCCGGGCTGCCCGCTCACCGTCGCTGCCGCGCTCGCGGTGGTAGGACCGGG
>NZ_BSTL01000178.1 GCF_030269485.1 Actinoplanes sp. NBRC 103695
CGCCTCACACCCATCACCACCAGCCAAGACACCCAACCCGACCTCGAACCCGCCGAGATAGCCGCCTAACATCAACCCACACGGATCAGCGCTGGCCGCCTCTTAGACCCTGGTAAATAAGGGTTTCAGGTGGCGTGGTGGCGGGCGAGGCGGCGGGTCATGATGTTGATCATGGCCCACTGGACCATCGCGGCGTGATGTTGCGGTAGTCGTTCGTAGTCGCGGACG
>NZ_BSTL01000179.1 GCF_030269485.1 Actinoplanes sp. NBRC 103695
CGGTCACCACGACTGCGATGATCAACCCGAGCACGTCCACGGCCAGGCCCCGCTTACGTCCCGGCACTTTCTTGCCGGCGTCTTTGCCGGTGGCGGCGGGCACGTGGTTCGCCGCCCGGATCGACTGGGTGTCCAGCACGACCGCGGTCGGGTCCTCGGCCCGCCCGGCCCGTTCCCGCGCCTGACAGCGCAGCAGATCATGGATGGCCGCGTC
>NZ_BSTL01000180.1 GCF_030269485.1 Actinoplanes sp. NBRC 103695
CCTAGTAGGAAAATCCGGATCTAGCAGAATGGCAGAAGGGCCGCTGACCAGGGTTTATACCCTGGCTAGCGGCCCTTCAAGATTGTCGGGCTGACAGGATTTGAACCTGCGACCCCTTGACCCCCAGGCCGTTGGAGTAGGCGTTTCCGCACGTCAAACGCGATGCGCAGCGTTCACGCCGATGTTAAGTGTGCAGGTCGGCGCACCGGCG